>JAHZJK010000013.1 GCA_022600955.1 Gammaproteobacteria bacterium | reverse complement strand
TCGATTCCCATCACCCGCTCCAAATTTGGAAGGAAGTGTTGTAGCCAGAAGGACGGCAGTCGGCGAGAGAATTGCCCACATAGCTCAGGGGCAGAGCACTTCCTTGGTAAGGAAGAGGTCCCCGGTTCAAATCCGGGTGTGGGCTCCAAAGATTGAAAAGTGTTTGTAACCGGTTTTTTTATTTTTAGATACGCAGGAAAGTCTCATGTCTAAAGAGAAATTTGAAAGAAATAAGCCCCATGTAAACGTTGGCACGATTGGTCACGTGGATCATGGTAAGACGACGCTGACGGCGGCACTGACGAAGTGCATGGCAGAAGCTCACGGTGGTGAGGTTTCGGCCTATGACCAGATCGATAATGCGCCGGAAGAGCGCGAGCGCGGTATCACGATTGCGACGGCGCACGTTGAGTACGAGAGTGTCAATCGTCACTACGCTCACGTGGATTGCCCGGGGCACGCGGATTACGTGAAGAACATGATCACGGGCGCGGCGCAGATGGACGGCGCTATTCTGGTGTGTTCAGCGGCTGATGGCCCGATGCCACAGACGCGCGAGCACATCCTGCTGGCCCGCCAGGTTGGTGTGCCGCACATCGTTGTGTACATGAACAAGGCCGATCAGGTTGATGACGAAGAGCTTCTGGAACTGGTTGAGATGGAGATCCGTGATCTTCTGTCGACCTACGAGTTCCCGGGCGACGACACACCGATCATCACCGGTTCTGCACTGAAGGCATTCGAAGGCGATACGTCTGATATCGGTGTTCCTTCAGTTGTGAAGCTGGTTGAAGCGATGGACAGCTACTTCCCGCTGCCGGAACGCGCCATTGATGGTGACTTCCTGATGCCGGTTGAGGACGTGTTCTCAATTTCGGGTCGTGGCACGGTTGTAACCGGCCGTATCGAGCGCGGTGTTGTTAATGTTGGTGACGAACTGGCGATTGTTGGTATCAAGGATACCGAGAAGACGACCTGCACCGGTGTTGAGATGTTCCGCAAGTTGCTGGATCGTGGAGAGGCTGGCGATAACGTTGGTGTACTTTTGCGTGGCACGAAGCGTGAAGACGTTGAGCGTGGCCAGGTACTGGCGAAGCCGGGATCCATTACACCGCACACCAAGTTCGAGGCAGAGGTTTACATTCTGACCAAGGACGAGGGTGGTCGTCATACACCGTTCTTCAAGGGCTACCGTCCGCAGTTTTACTTCCGTACCACGGACGTAACGGGTGCGTGCGAGCTGCCGGAAGGCACCGAGATGGTCATGCCGGGCGATAACGTCCAGATGGTTGTTGAACTGATTGCACCGATTGCTATGGAAGACGGTCTGCGCTTCGCTATTCGCGAAGGTGGTCGTACTGTAGGCGCCGGTGTTGTCGCTAAGATTATTGAGTAATAGATATGGCAACTAACCAGAATATTCGTATCCGCCTGAAAGCGTTTGATCATCGCTTGATCGACAACTCAGCGCGCGAGATCGTCGACACCGCCAAACGCACGGGTGCCACGGTCAAGGGCCCTATTCCGTTGCCGATGAGAAAAGAGCGTTACACCGTTCTGATTTCACCGCACGTGAACAAGGATGCTCGTGACCAGTACGAAATCCGTACCCACAAGCGTTTGATGGATATCGTTGATCCGACGGACAAGACTGTTGATGCCCTCATGAAGCTTGAGCTTCCTGCGGGCGTTGACGTTCAAATCAAGCTGAATTAACAACGATAAGCGGCCGTGCATCGTCGGCCGACATCATTGTTTCCTGGAATGGCTCGCTGCGCTGCGCTTTGTTTCCTGGAAACAATGATCTCGTCCGCCCGCGAAGGTTCGCTAAGTGATTGATTTTATTAGCTTGATTTAAGCATAAAAAATACTGCAAAAAAGTCTGGAATCCGCTTGTAATAAGGGTTTCAAGTCGTATAATTGCGGGCTCGCTGCAATTGGCCGGACCGGGAGTCGGCCAGACGCAGTTTAAGTATTACCAGTCGCCAGGCAACCGAGGGCGACACGGCAAATCCCGGAATTGCCGGACCGGCTGAATGATCGGTTCGGAGCTTGGGTCAGCCCCAGAGCATAGAGGACAAGGTCCTCAGCGATGGCTGGCCCTTTCGCATGTCTGAGAAGAATGAAAAGCAGTGGTCGCCAATCGAAGTGACCACGGTGCAACAGTAAATTTAGAGATTGTCACTGACCAAACGAAGTCGGTGCGAGGTTTTAAAGATGACGATGGGTCTTGTTGGCCGCAAATGCGGTATGACACGTGTCTTTACGGACGACGGAGTTTCGATTCCAGTTACCGTAATTGAGGCACAACCGAACCGAATCACTCAGGTGAAAACCATGGAGACGGACGGCTATCGCGCGCTGCAGGTTGTAGCGGGCAGTCGTAAAGCGTCCCGGGTGGTTAAGCCTGCAGCTGGCCACTTTGCAGCAGCAAAGGTTGAAGCCGGCGACCTTATTACTGAGTTCCGCCTTGAAGACGCTGATGATGGTGAATTCGCGACTGGCAACGAGCTCAAGGTCGACCTCTTCGAGGAAGGCCAGAAGGTTGATGTGATCGGCACCTCGATTGGTAAAGGCTTCGCCGGTACCGTCAAGCGCCACAACTTCAGCATGCAGGATGCGACGCACGGTAACTCGCTCGCGCATCGTGCTCCAGGTTCTATTGGTCAGAACCAGACGCCGGGCCGTGTTTTCAAAGGTAAGAAAATGTCGGGTCACATGGGTAACGTTCGCCGTACCGTACAAAACCTCGAGGTTGTACGCGTCGATGCCGAACGTAATCTTCTCCTGATCAAGGGCGCTGTCCCGGGTCATCGCGGTGGCAGTGTCGTTGTTCGCCCCGCAATCAAGGCCAAGAAGTAAGGGGCGCGGCAATGAAACTGAAATTACAAGACAAAGGTTCGGTTGATGTCGCAGAAGCGGCATTCGGTGCTGAATTCAATGAGGCTCTGGTTCACCAGGTTGTTACGGCATACCTCGCAGGCGCACGCGCTGGCACCAAAGCTCAGAAGAATCGCTCGGCCGTACGTGGTGGTGGTGCAAAGCCCTGGAATCAAAAAGGCACCGGTCGTGCTCGTGCTGGTACCACTCGTGGTCCTATCTGGGTAGGTGGTGGCCGTACATTCGCTGCACAGCCGCGTAGCTATGACCAGAAAGTTAACAAGAAAATGTACCGTGCCGCATTGCGCTCGGTGTTTTCTGAGCTGATTCGTCAGGATCGTCTCGTTATCGTCAACGAGCTTGCCCTTGAGGCGCCGAAGACAAAGCTTCTGGCAACGAAGTTGAAAGAGTTTGATCTCGACAGCGTTTTGGTTCTGAACGAAGCATTTGATGAGAAATTGTTTCTCGCTGCGCGCAACCTGCCAAATGTTGGTATCTGCGACGTCGCTTCGATGGATCCGGTCGTTCTGATTCGCTTTGAGAAGGTACTGGTGACGCTGCCGGCGTTGAAGCTGATCGAGGAGCGCCTGTCATGAGTCGAGCTCTGCACCAGGAAAGATTATTGACGGTTATCCGTGGTCCGCACCTTTCTGAAAAGGCGCATATGGCTGCTGAGAATAACCAGGTTGTATTGAAGGTTCGGACTGACGCTACGAAGAAAGAAGTAGCGCAGGCAGTTGAGCTGCTCTTCGAAGTCAAGGTAGATGCTGTTCAGGTCGTTAACGTTAACGGCAAGAGCAAGCGATTCCAGGCGACGAAAGGCAAACGTCCGGATTGGAAGAAGGCTTACGTGAAGCTCGCTGACGGAAGCTCCGTCGAAGAGCTTTTCGGCACAGAATAAGGGTTACCAGACATGTCATTGCATAAAGCCAAACCGACATCCGCAGGACGCCGATTCGTTGTCGCCGTCAAAACGCCGGAGTTGCACAAAGGCAAGCCACATGCGCCGCTTCTCGAGAAGAAGTCAGGCAAGGGCGGCCGCAATAATAATGGCCGCATCACGGTGCGACATCAGGGTGGTGGTCACAAGCAGCACTACCGTCTGGTGGATTTCAAGCGTGACAAGGACGGCGTTCCTGGCGTAGTGGAACGTCTCGAGTACGATCCGAATCGCAGCGCGCACATTGCTCTGATCAAATACGCTGACGGCGAACGTCGCTACATTCTGGCACCTAAGGGTGTCCGTGCAGGCGCACCGATCATCAGTGGTGAAGATGCACCGATCAAGCCAGGCAATGCGTTGCCAATTCGCGCCATTCCGGTTGGTACCACGATTCACAATATTGAGATGAAGCCGGGTAAAGGCGGGCAGTTGATTCGCTCTGCTGGCGGTTCAGCTCAACTCGCGGCTCGCGAAGGGGCGTATGCAACGGTTCGCTTGCGCTCTGGTGAGACACGTAAAATTCATATCGACTGCCGTGCAACGATTGGCGAAGTCGGTCATGGCGAACACAACCTCCGCAAGCTCGGCAAGGCCGGCGCGACGCGCTGGAGGGGTGTACGTCCGACGGTTCGCGGTGTCGCGATGAATCCGGTAGATCACCCGCACGGTGGTGGTGAGGGTCGCACATCAGGTGGCCGTCATCCGGTTAGCCCCTGGGGCACGCCGACCAAGGGCGCGAAGACGCGTTCAAACAAGCGTACGGACGGCATGATTGTTCGCCGCCGTAACAAGAAGCGTAAGTAAAGGATTTCGATAATGCCGCGTAGCGTAAGAAAGGGCCCATTCGTCGATAACCACCTGACGAAGAAGGTAGCCGTAGCAGCCAAGGCGAATGATCGTCGGCCAATCAAGACCTGGTCGCGTCGTTCAATGGTATTGCCTGACATGGTGGGTTTGACCATCGCCGTTCACAACGGTCGTCAACATGTGCCGGTTTTGATTTCCGAGAACATGGTTGGTCACAAGCTCGGTGAGTTTGCGATGACACGTACCTTCCGCGGTCACTCCGGTGATCGGAAGACGAAGTAGGGAGCTGGTTAATGCAAGTTGCAGCAAAACTGAGATACGCACGAGTATCGCCGCAGAAATGCCGGCTGGTGGCTGATGTCATCCGCGGCAAGACTGTCGACGAAGCATTGCGTACTTTGACTTTCTCACCGAAGAAAAGCGCTCGTATCGTAAAGAAGGTTCTGGAGTCGGCAGTCGCTAACGCAGAGCACAACCACGGTGCGGACATCGACGAATTGAAAGTCGCGACTATAGAAGTTGACGAAGCACCGACATTACGTCGTTTTCGTGCTCGTGCAAAAGGTCGTGGCGCACGGATTATCAAGCGGAATAGCCACATCACGATCCGCGTCGGGGACGAGAACTAATATGGGTCAGAAAGTACATCCAACAGGAATTCGCCTCGGTATCGTCAAGGATTGGGCATCTAAATGGTATGCCGACACCAAGACGTTTCCGGAGCACATTCGCGCGGACCATTTGATTCGCGGCTTCATCAAGAAAAAGTTGAAGGACGCATCCGTTAGCCGCATCGCTATCGAGCGCCCGTCCAAGAAATGCAACATCACGATTCACACGGCACGACCGGGAATCGTCATCGGCAAGAAGGGCGAGGACATCGAAAAGCTGCGCGCTGAAGTGGCGAAGATGGTCGGCATGAATATTGGTGAAGTTCGGATCAATATCAACGAAGTTCGCAAGCCAGAGCTTGACGCACAGCTGGTGGCCGAAGGTATCGCGCAGCAGCTGGAGCGCCGCGTAATGTTCCGTCGCGCTATGAAGCGTGCAGTTACCAACACAATGCGTGTCGGTGCTGAGGGCATCAAAGTAAAAGTAGGCGGTCGTTTGAACGGTGCAGAAATTGCTCGTTCTGAATGGTACCGCGAGGGTCGTGTTCCACTGCACACGCTGCGGGCGGACATTGACTACGGCACGGCTGAAGCACACACGACATATGGTGTGATCGGCGTGAAAGTATGGATTTTCAAGGGCGAGGTTTTTGACAAGCCCGAAGCGATACCAGCTGAAGCTAGTGAAGCAGCTGCTGGCGCACGTTCGTAAGAGAAGACAACAATGCTACAGCCAAAAAGAACAAAATTTCGCAAGCAGTTTAAGGGGCGCAATCGTGGCCTGGCACTGCGCGGAAGTAATGTTTCGTTCGGTGAGTACGGACTCAAAGCGACCGATCGCGGTCGTTTGACTGCACGTCAGATTGAGGCTGCTCGCCGGGCAATGACACGTCACATCAAGCGTGGCGGAAAGATCTGGATTCGGGTTTTCCCGGACAAGCCGATCTCCAAGAAGCCGCTTGAGGTACGTCAGGGTAAGGGTAAAGGTAACGTTGAATACTGGGTTTGCCAGATTCAGCCAGGCCGCGTCCTTTATGAGATGGAAGGTGTTTCCGAAGAAATCGCTCGTGAAGCGTTTCGCCTGGCTGCTGCGAAGCTGCCATTTGGAACCACGTTTGTGAAACGGCAGGTGATGTAATGAATGCAGCAGACCTCCGCAAGAAGTCGGTTGAAGAACTCGGCGAAGAGCTTGTCGCTCTGCGTCGTGAGCAGTTCAACCTGCGTATGCAGCAGTCAACCGGTGAGCTCGCACAGATTCATGAGCACAGCCGTGTCCGAAAAAATATCGCGCGCGTCAAGACCGTTATGAACGAGTTGAGCCGTGCAGCGGGTGAAGCGAAATGAGTGAAGAGAAAAAGGTACAACGCACGATTACAGGTCGTGTTGTTAGCGACAAGATGGACAAGACTGTGTCCGTCGCTATCGAACGCCTAATTAAGCACCCGGTTTACGGTAAGTACATTCGCCGTACCACCAAGGTGATGGCACACGATGCGGCGAATGAGTGCAAAGCGGGCGACCGCGTTGCTATCTCGGAGTGTCGTCCGATTTCAAAGAACAAGTCCTGGTCAGTCGTCAACGTTGTTGAACGCGCGGCGGACAAGTAACAATACTTAGGATGCAGTCATGATTCAGATGCAGACAGTTTTGGACGCAGCCGACAACTCCGGTGCTCGCCGTGTGCAGTGCATTAAGGTGCTCGGTGGATCCAAGCGTCGTTATGCCGGTGTTGGCGATGTCATCAAGGTAAGCGTTAAAGACGCAATCCCGCGTGGCAAGGTCAAGAAGGGTGAGGTCTACAACGCCGTTGTTGTGCGTACCCGTAAGGGTGTACGTCGTAAAGACGGTTCGCTGATTCGTTTCGACGGCAACGCGGCCGTACTGCTAAACGCACGTCTCGAGCCGATCGGTACACGTATTTTTGGACCGGTAACACGCGAACTGCGCAGCAGCAAATTTATGAAGATTATTTCGCTGGCCCCAGAAGTTCTTTAAAGGCGGTTCTTTAGGAACTGAGTTAGTACGGAATTTAGCTATGAACAAGATTAGAACAGGCGACGAAGTTATCGTCACGGCCGGCAAAGACAAGGGCCGACGTGGGACGGTGCTTGAGATCTTTAACGATGATCGTGTGAAGGTTGAAGGCATTAACCTCGCAAAGAAACACGTTAAGCCTAACCCGAATATTGGCGAGGCAGGCGGTATCAAAGATACGGCGATGCCGATGGATATTTCGAACGTACTCGTTTTCAACCCAAAAAGTAAAAAGGGCGAACGAGTCGGTTTCCGCATTGAAAATGGCAAGAAAGTACGCGTTTTCAAGAGCGGCGACGTAGTCGACATTTAAGAGAATCGAGATGGCACGTTTACAGGAACAGTATTCAGCAGAGCTCGCTGGTCAAATCCAGAAAAAGCTCGGTCTGGAAAATCCGATGGAAGTACCGAAGATCACCAAGATCACCATTAACATGGGTGTTGGTGAAGCGGTTGCTGACAAGAAGATCATGGAAAAGGCACGTGAAGACATGCAGAAGATTGCAGGTCAGAAGCCGGTAACAACACTTGCACGCAAGTCGGTTGCCGGGTTCAAGATTCGCGACGGCATGCCGATCGGCTGCAAGGTCACATTGCGTCGTGAACGCATGTACGAATTCCTGGATCGTCTCGTCAATATTGCAATTCCGCGTATTCGTGACTTTCGTGGTTTAAACCCGAAGTCGTTCGATCGCCAGGGCAACTACAGCATGGGCGTTCAGGAACAGATTATTTTTCCTGAGATCAACTACGACGAAATTGATGCACTGCGTGGTATGGATATCATCATTACTACGACGGCGCGCAACCCCGAGGAAGGCAAGGCGCTTCTCGAAGCGTTTAACTTCCCGTTTAAGAAATAGAGAGAACACATGGCTAAGAAGTCGATGATTATGCGCGAACAAAAGCGTGCCAAGCTGGTAGCTCGGCAAGCTGAGAAGCGCAAGGCGCTGAAAGCGATCGTCCGCAACATCAACAGCTCTGATGATGAGCGCGCTGTTGCACAGGCGAAGCTGAACAGCTTGCCGCGTGATGGAAGCCCGACGCGTCAGCGAAATCGTTGCGCTATTACCGGTCGTCCGCATGGCGTTTATCGCAAATTTGGCCTCGGCCGTAACAAGCTCCGTGAAGCAGCCATGAATGGCGAAATCCCCGGGCTGACGAAAGCCAGCTGGTAGGTGGAGAAAACAACATGACTATGACTGACCCCATTGCAGACATGCTGACTCGTATTCGCAACGGCCAGAGTGCACGCAAAGTAAGCGTCACGATGCCCGCTTCGAAAGCGAAAGAGGCGGTCGCTAAAGTATTGCAGGACGAAGGTTACATAGTGGGTTTCGCGACGGAAGGTGAAGGCGCGGAGAAACAGCTCACAGTGGAACTGAAGTATTTCGAAGGTGCGCCGGTAATTGAGACGATCCAGCGAACCAGTAAGCCTGGTCTGCGTATTTATCGCGCCAAGAGTGAGTTGCCGAAAGTATTGGGTGGGCTCGGTGTGGCCATCGTTTCAACGTCGGCTGGCGTGATGAGTGATCGCCAGGCACGTGAAAAAGGTATTGGTGGTGAGGTTCTTTGCGTCGTTTCGTAACGCTTAACCTCATCTAAGAAGAGACAGGACTATGTCAAGAATTGCAAAAGTACCGGTTGAACTGCCAAAAGGCGTCGAGTTCAAGCAAGACGGAAACCGAATAACGCTGAAGGGCGGAAAGGGTGAGCTGTCTATGGAATTGAACTCGGAAGTTACGCTGTCGCAGGAAGAAGGTGAGATCAAGCTGGCACCACGTTCCGGTTCGCGTTTTTCAAGCGCCATTACAGGCACGATGCGGTCGCTTATCGCCAACATGGCGCAGGGCGTTTCAGAAGGCTTTGAGCGTAAGTTGGAGCTGGTTGGTGTTGGTTATCGCGCGCAGGCACAGGGCAGCAAGCTGAACCTGTCACTCGGTTTTTCTCACCCGGTTGTTTATGCAGCACCGGATGGTATTTCGATTGAAACGCCGAGCCAGACCGAAGTTGTTATCAAGGGCGCTGACAAACAGAAAGTTGGTCAGGTCGCTGCAGAAATTCGCCGCTTCCGTCCACCTGAACCTTACAAAGGCAAGGGCGTTCGATATGCCGATGAGCGTGTCGTTCTGAAAGAAGCGAAGAAGAAATAATTAGGTAAGTACCCATGAAGCTGAGCAAGAAAGAAAATCGTTTACGTCGCGCCCGAAGAGGCCGCGCCAAGATCAGTGAACTCGAGGCAAATCGCCTTAGCATTCACCGTACGCCACAGCATATTTATGCCCAGGTTCTCGGCGCTGATGGAGGCACGGTGCTGGCTGCCGCGTCGACGCTTGAAGCTGAGGTTCGCAAGGGGATCAAAAATGGCGGCAACGTAGAGGCAGCAGCGATTGTTGGCGCACGTATCGCCGAGAAAGCAAAGGCGGCTGGCGTTGACACTGTAGCGTTCGATCGCTCCGGTTTCCGTTACCACGGCCGCGTTAAAGCGCTGGCTGATGCGGCTCGTGAAGCCGGACTGAAGTTCTAAGGACCTGACAATGGCAAGAAACGATCAAAATCAAGCAAACGATGACTTTATTGAAAAGCTGGTCACCGTTAACCGTGTCGCCAAAGTGGTTAAAGGCGGTCGTCAATTTGGTTTCACCGCACTGACAGTTGTCGGCGACGGCCAGGGCCAGGTTGGGTTCGGCTACGGTAAGGCACGCGAAGTACCTATCGCGATTCAGAAAGCAATGCAGTCTGCTCGCAAGAACATGATTGCGATTAATCTGAACAACGATACCTTGCAGTATGCGAAGAAAGGTCGCCACGGCGCGACGCTGGTTTACATGCAGCCTGCATCTGAAGGTACTGGTGTTATTGCCGGTGGTGCCATGCGCGCGGTTTTCGAAGCAGCAGGTGTGCGTAACGTACTGGCGAAGAGCTACGGATCGCGTAACCCGATCAATGTTGTGCGTGCGACGATCAAAGGTCTGTCGGAGATTCACTCACCGCAGTCAATCGCGGCGAAGCGCGGCAAGAAAGTTAAGGAAATCCTCGCCTGATAAGGCTGGGGATTATCAACGAATAGTAATTAGAGATTAGATCATGGCGAAGCCAAAAGAACTTAAGGTCACGCTGCTAAAGAGCAAATACGGGCGGTTGAAAAGCCACAGAGGCTGTATTACTGGACTGGGTTTACGAAAAATCCGTCAGACAGTCACTGTTCTGGATACACCCGAGAACCGCGGCATGATTAATCGCATCTCGTACATGGTCTCGGTAGAGGAAGCCTGACATGCGTCTGAACGATCTTGCACCTGGAAAAGGTGCCAAAAAGAAGGCAAGCGCAAGGGTCGCGGCCATTCTGCTGGTCAGGGTAAGACCAGTGGACGTGGTGTTAAAGGCCAGAAGTCGCGCTCCGGTGGCTACCACAAGGTAGGTTTTGAGGGTGGCCAGATGCCGCTTCAACGTCGCCTGCCAAAGGTGGGTTTCCGTTCGCGCATGGCGCGTTTGACGGCTGAGCTGCGCCTGCACGAACTCGAGATCCCGAGTGCCGACGTCATCGATATGGATGTTCTTAAGGCAGGGAACCTGGTTCCGGCATTTGTAACCAAAGTTAAGGTCATCAAGTCCGGCGAAATCAAGAAAGCAGTCAAGTTGAAAGGTCTGGCCGTCACCAAGGGTGCGCGCGCTGAGATCGAGAAAGCTGGCGGAAGTATTGAAGAATAAGTAATGGCGAAGCAGCAACAAAATCCGGCCGATCTGGCAAAGCAGGCGAGCAAACTGGGCGAACTCAAGATTCGTATCCTGTTTCTCATCGGCGCGCTGATCGTTTATCGCGTTGGTACCTATATACCGGTACCTGGCGTGGACCCGGTTGCGCTGAATGAATTTTTCCAGCAGCAGTCGGGCGGCTTGCTCGCAACGTTTAACCTGTTCTCCGGTGGCGCGTTGTCGCGATTCGGTATCTTTGCACTGGGCATCGTGCCGTACATTTCATCGTCCATCATCATGCAGATGGCCAGCCGTATCGTGCCGAGCCTTGAGGCTCTGCGCAAAGAAGGCGAGCAGGGCCGTCGGCAGATCGTCAAGTACACCCGTTATGGCACCGTTGCACTGGCGAGTTTTCAGTCGATAGCGGCTGCATCCTGGCTGCAGGGGCAGGTTGGCCTGGTCGTGAATCCGGGTCCGGCGTTTCTGATCACTGCGTGTATTACGCTGGTAACGGGCACGGTATTCCTGATGTGGCTTGGTGAACAAATCACCGAGCGCGGTATCGGCAACGGCATCTCGATGATCATTTTGGCGGGTATTGTGGCCGGATTGCCGGGTGCGATCGCCGGAACGGCTGAGCTGGTTCGAACCGGCGAGATGGCATCGATCACAGCAATTCTCATGTTGATCGGCGGCATCGCAGCGATTGTTTTCGTTACCTACATGGAGCGGGCACAGCGTCGAATTACGGTCAATTATGCGCGCCGTCAGCAGGGTCGCCGCATGATGCAGGCGCAGAGCACTCACTTGCCGTTCAAGATCAACATGGCGGGCGTTATCCCGCCAATTTTCGCCTCGAGCATCCTGATGTTCCCGGCGACGATTGCACAGTTTTTCGGCCAGGCGGCCGACCCGACTGCAGTACAGCGGGCGTTACAGACTATCGGTGCCAACCTCGGACCCGGTCAGCCTGTTTACGTCCTGATGTATGCAGCCTTGATCATATTCTTCTGCTTCTTCTACACAGCACTGCAGTACAACTCGAAAGAGACGGCTGATCAGCTGAAGAAGGGTGGCGCATTCCTGCCGGGTATCCGACCGGGGGCGCAGACCGCAGAGTACATTGACAGAGTTCTGACTCGACTGACGTTCTGGGGCGCAATTTATATTGCTGGCGTATGCCTGTTGCCTGAGTTCGTACGTATGTTCTACCCGAGCATGCCGTTCAGTTTCGGCGGCACAAGCCTTCTGATTCTGGTCGTGGTCACGATGGACTTCATGTCACAAATGCAGGCACATGCAATGAGTCACCAGTACGAAGGCATGATGCAGAAAGCCAACCTGCGCAACTACGGCCGGGGTGGACAAGTTCGCTGATTCGTCAGCGCTTAGGAGAGAGCTCATGAAAGTAAGAGCATCAGTCAAAAAAATCTGCAGAAACTGCAAAATCGTTCGCCGCAATGGTGTTGTGCGAGTGATCTGCACTGACGCACGGCATAAGCAGCGCCAGGGCTAGGCCCGGGTTCATAGATAAGGATAGGTTAAGTGGCACGTATAGCAGGCATAAACATTCCGTTGGCAAAGCACGTAGTAATCGCGCTGACGTCAATCTACGGTATCGGCGACACGCGCGCGAAGCAGATTTGCGAAGCCGCCGGTGTTGCTCCGAATACGAAAGTAAAAGATCTGGCTGAGCCGGAAGTTGCGAATCTGCGTTCAGCGGTCGCGATTTTCACGGTAGAGGGCGATCTGCGTCGTGAGACGTCGATGAATATCAAGCGTCTGATGGACCTCGGTTCTTACCGTGGAATTCGTCACCGGCGTGGTTTGCCGCTCCGCGGCCAACGCACTCGTACGAATGCGCGCACCCGAAAAGGTCCGCGCCGTCCGATTAAGAGGTAAGTCTTAAATGGCTGAAGTTAAGAAAAAGAAGGTTAAAAAGCACGTAGTTGATGCAATTGCGCATATTCATGCTTCCTTCAACAACACGATCATTACGATTACTGATCGTCAGGGCAATGCTCTTTCCTGGGCAACGGCTGGCGGATGTGGTTTTCGTGGATCTCGTAAATCCACCCCGTTCGCAGCACAGGTTGCGTCGGACAAAGCGGGCAAAGCAGCCCTCGAGTTCGGTGTGAAGAATGTTGATGTGCGTGTACGTGGGCCGGGCCCTGGTCGCGAGTCTGCAGTACGCGCCCTGAACGCCCTGGGATTCCGTATTCAAAGTATTGAGGATGTAACACCTATTCCTCACAACGGCTGTCGACCGCCGAAAAAGCGCCGCGTGTAGAGGCTGAACAATGGCAAGATATTTAGGACCAAAATGTAAACTGTCCCGCCGTGAAGGTACGGACCTGTTTCTTAAGAGCGGAGTACGTCCGCTTGAATCGAAGTGCAAGCTGGATGTACCTCCAGGCGGCGCGGCTCAACGTCGCCCTCGTCTGTCGGACTACGGCCTGCAGCTCCGCGAGAAGCAGAAGTTGCGTCGTATGTACGGCGTGCTCGAGCGTCAGTTCCGCAACTATTACAAGCGTGCGGCACAGCTGAAAGGATCAACCGGCGAAAACCTGTTGCGCCTGCTCGAAGGCCGTCTGGACAATGTTGTTTATCGCATGGGCTTCGCGTCAACACGCGCTGAAGCACGCCAGCTGGTGAGCCACAAGAGCATAGAAGTTAATGGCAAGATCCTTAACATTCCGTCTGCTCAGCTCAAGGCCGGTGATGCGATTACTATTCGCGAGAAGGCGAAGAAACAACTGCGAATCCAGAGTGCGTTGGACATTGCAGGACAAGTCGGCCTCCCGGAATGGGTGAATGTCGACACCAAGAAGATGGCGGGTGTTTTGACGTCGTTGCCGGATCGGGAAGACATTCTCCCCGATATCAACGAAAACCTTGTCGTCGAGCTGTACTCGAAGTAGTCAGGAGGGTAATTACCCATGCAGGAATCTGTACACGAATTCTTAAAGCCGCGCGTTGTAAAAGTAACGCCGGTCAACGATCTGCAAGCCAAAGTTACCATCGAGCCGTTCGAACGCGGCTTTGGTCACACGCTTGGCAATGCGTTGCGCCGTATTTTGTTGTCGTCCATGCCAGGCGCAGCAATTACAGAAGCTGAGATCGAAGGCGTACTTCACGAGTACACGAGTATCGAAGGCGTGCAGGAAGATGTCGTCGACATTCTTCTGAGCCTGAAGCAAGTGGCCGTCACGATGAATACACGTGATACCGCAGAGCTTCGTGTTTCGAAGAAAGGCCCCGGCCCGGTTACGGCTGGCGATATTCAGCTGGACCATGATGTTGAAATCATGAATCCTGAGCTGGTTATTGCGAACCTGACCAAAGCCGGTGAGCTGAACATGGTCCTCAAGGTTGAGCGCGGTCGCGGCTATCGCCCGGCTACTCAGCGTCCGTCGTTTGAAGAGCAGGGTGGTCCGATAGGCCGTCTGCAACTCGACGCGTCGTTCAGCCCGATCGTTCGCGTGACCTACAACGTTGAAGCGGCTCGCGTCGAGCAACGTACCGACCTCGACAAGCTTCTGATCGACATCGAGACCAACGGCACGATTGACCCTGAAGAAGCTATCCGTCGTGCGGGCAGCATTCTCAAGGATCAACTGTCTGTCTTTGTTGACCTGCAGGGCAAGGAAGAAGGCGTCGGTGCTCAGGCAGAGAACCAGGTGGATCCGATTCTCCTGCGTCCGGTTGACGAGCTTGAGCTGACAGTCCGTTCTGCGAACTGCCTCAAAGCTGAAAACATCATGTACATCGGAGACCTTGTACAGCGAACTGAAGTTGAACTTCTGCGTACGCCGAACCTCGGTAAGAAGTCTCTGACTGAGATCAAAGAAGTTCTGGAAGGCCATGGCCTCGGTCTGGGCATGCGCCTGGAAAACTGGCCGCCGGCCAGCTTGCGTCCCGAGCATGAGCTCGTGATGTAAATCACAAAGATATTTAGGAAAGACAAATGCGTCATAGAAAAGCCGGTCGTCGACTGGGTCGTAACAGCTCTCATCGTAAAGCCATGTTTCGTAACATGGCCGCGTCGATGATTCGCCACGAAACGATCAAAACGACAGTGCCGAAAGCAAAAGAGCTGCGTCGCGTCGTAGAGCCATTGATCACGCTTGCGAAAGAGGACAGCGTCGCTAATCGCCGTCTCGCGTTCAGTCGTCTGCGCGACAAGGAAGTCGTTGCGAAGTTGTTTACCGACATCGGTCCGCGCTGCAAAGAGCGTGCCGGTGGCTATCTGCGAATTCTCAAGACTGCTCCGCGGCCGGGTGACAATGCCCCGATGGCGATAGTAATGCTTACGGATCAGGCAGCAGAAGCGGTAGCAACAGAAGACTAGCTCTTTCTGCTTAACCGTTTGTAGAAAAAACCGGGCTCTGCCCGGTTTTTTTGTGTGCTGGCTACGTTCCTGGGAAACGCCTTTTGTCTCTCCAGGTGATTGTTTTTAAACGAAAAGGTGAGAAAATCGTCGGAACTGTGACGTGCGTGGAAATCTCCACAATGTGAGTCGGCTCACAGTGAAAATCCTGCTGCCATTCTAAAGTGACAGTCATCTCGTAAAGCGGGAAGAGACCATTAGCAGCAACAAACCTTTTGATGATTGCGTCATTCTTGGCAAAGAAGCCTTTGATCCCGACGCTGTGTTTCACGACGACATCGTCGACGATGAGGTATTGCCCTACCTGAGTCTTGCTGTCGACGGTCTGACGACGGACGGTGAGAACAGGAAAGGCAAGCTCGAGCTGCGGCCAACAGATCTGGCTGCCAATGACGCCGTTGCCCCCGATACGACTATGCCAGTCGCCGTTCTTGATGGTGACCAGCTGGACGTCTATGGCTGGGAGCCGAGTCTCTGGAAAAAGATCAAAGGCTACTTCAGCGTTTAGGTCAGCTGAACAGACTGTGAGGCAATTCCTGCCCGCAGTGGTAAAATCTTCGAATGATATTCAATAACAAGACCGTGATAATCACGGGCGGATCGGAAGGCGTAGGCGCCGCCGCCGCACGAATGTTCGCCGAGGCGGGTGCGAACCTGATGCTGGTTGCACGCAACAAGAAAAACCTCGAAGCGATCGCCGAGGAATTGCGTGACAAAACCCAGGTAGAGATCTTTGCGATGGATGTGTCGGACGCAGATGCCTGCGTTGACGTTTTCAAGAAAGCGCATTTTGAATTCGGACGTGTCGACGTTCTGGTCAACAATGCGGGCTATCACAAGCGCGGCAATGTCGACGCCGTTGAGGCCGGCGATTTGGGCAAAATCATTGATGTCAATCTCAAGGCGCCGATCATGCTGTCCAGAATTGCACTGCCCTATCTGCGTGAGGCAGGTGGTGGTGCGATCATCAATGTGGGTTCGCTTGCCGGCAGAACGTCGGTGCCGGGTAGCGCCGCCTATGCGGCGAGCAAAGCGGGATTGCGGTCATTCACGTACTCGCTTGGCTTCGAGCTTGCGGAAGAAAACATCAAGCTGGCGGTAGTTTCACCCGGCCCGATTGATACCGGGTTTATCATGGCGGATCTCGACTCCACGTCCGATCTGACGATGTCACAACCACTGAGTACGGCAGACGAAGTTGCGCAAGTGATTCTTGACCTGTGTGGAAATGGCAAGCGCGAACAGTCCATGCCGCCGTTCAGCGGATTCCTGACGATGATGAGTTACCTGTTCCCGGGGCTCGGTCCACTACTGCGGCCGTCGCTTGAGCGCAAAGGTGCGAGAGTAAAGGCCCGCATCAAGGCTGAGCGAAAACGACAGAAGGTCGCGGAAAACCAGAGCTAGACGCGATCTGCAAATGCCACACGTGTCAGGTTTTCACGGCCACCGTTCATCACACGAACATTGTCCTCGATCCGAATTCCGCCGAATGGCCGTAGCCAGTCCACTGTTACCCAATTGACATGACTCTCTGCCGGCGTGCCACGCAGGTTTTCAAGCAGCATGTCAATCACGTACAGACCTGGTTCGATAGTCAAAACCATGTCCTCCTCCAGAACCCGGGTAAGGCGCAGAAACGGGTGGCCGCTCGGCGGATCTATTACGGTTCCTGATTCGCCTTGCATGAAGCCGCCTACGTCGTGAACCTGGACGCCGAGCAAGTGCCCGAGGCCGTGCGGAAAGAACGCGGCTGTTACACCGGTTTCCAGCAAAGTTTCTGCGTCGCCGTGCGCAAGCTCTGCGTCGACGAGGACGTTGGCGAGCATTATGTGTGTCTCAATATGCAGGTCGCGGTAATCGACACCGACCTGAACCTTATTGACTATGCTCTGTTCCATTTCATCCATGCGATCTATCAGCGCCTGAAAACGCTCGTCGCCATACGAGTAGGTACGCGTAATGTCTGATGCGTAGCCGTGTACCTGCGCACCGGCATCAATCAGGAACGATCGTTGTTCTGCTGGCGCGGTACGGTCGAGATCGGTGTAGTGCAGAACAGCGCCGTGGGCATTGAGCGCAATGATATTGCTGTACGGCAATTCCGGATCAGTGTGGCTGACCGCCTTACAATAAGCGCGGTGAATATCGTATTCCGACGCACCGCTACGAAATGCGGCCTCGGCGGCCGCGTGGCCGCTCGCTCCGCGTTGTGATGAGAGCCTCATGACGGCGAGTTCGTAGGCAGTTTTTGAACCACGGGCGTAGTGCAGAATGTTCACGGCCGTTGTCGGGTTTATGCGCTCAATTCCAAATGCCAGAGACTCGTCATCGATTTCGCCTATGACGATACATTTCTCACGAGCCGCAGGCAGGTGCGCGGCGACTTCGTCGATAGTGTGCACAACCCGAATGTCGAACTGGTGCGTCCAGTAACCGTCCGGTGCGCCGGGCACGACATGCCAGTAGTCGTGTGGCTGGTAGTAGATCAATACGGGCTTTTCGCCGGGCGTATAGACAATGTAGGAGAAAGGCAGCGTGGTCAGGGGCGCCCAGCTGACAAAATGCGGGTTCGGCTTGAACGGCATCTGGTAGTCGTCAAGGAATGCGATTTTCGGGTTGCCGGAAAAGATTACAGCGTGGCTCGCGCCAGCCTGTTCAAGGGCGTGATCGTGCCGCGCTGCAAGGGTTTGCACGTGCTCCGGGTAGAGGGCGCCAAGTGCAGGGTTGTTGTCGGAATAATCGATAGTCATGGGCAAATCATACCCTGTTGCCGCGGTCGGCGGCGAGTGCCATGATTAGCGCCCCTGCGTGATGGCGGAGCTAAGGATGAAGCGGACAAGATGGGCACTAGGTATCACATTACTCACAACGGTGGCGGCAACAATGGCAGCGCCTGACCCAGGCTACGACAGAGTCGCCGGACGCGCGCATGCCTCGCGATCCGAGGTGATTGCCCCGCATGGCATGGCAGCAACCAGCCAGCCACTGGCGACGCAGATTGCGCTCGATATTCTCAAAGCCGGCGGTAGCGCCGTAGATGCCGCGATCGCCGCAAATGCGGCGCTGGGGCTTATGGAGCCGACCGGCTGCGGAATCGGCGGTGATCTGTTCGCAATCGTCTGGGATGCTGAGAATGAAGAACTCGTTGGCCTGAATGCGTCAGGGCGCGCGCCTGCTGCGATGACGCTCGAGTATTTCCAGGAGAACGGCATCGACACCATTCCGCCTTTCGGCCCGTTGCCGGTGAGCGTTCCTGGTGCAGTCGATGGATGGTTCGAGTTGCATGGTCGCTATGGCCGATTGCCAATGTCGGATATTCTCGCACCCGCAATTTCCTACGCTCGCGATGGCTTTCCAGTTTCAGAAGTCATCGCTCGATACTTTCAGTCAAATAAGAAGCGCATCGGAGAGTATCCCGGATTCAGGGAAACTTTCATGCCAACGGGTGATGTCCCCGTCAAAGGTGAGATGTTCCGCAATCCGCGACTCGCGAACACCTATGCGGCAATCGCAGAAAAAGGACGAGACGAATTCTACAAGGGCGATATCGCGAAAAGCATCGACGCCTACATGGCGGAGCAGGGAGGGCTGTTGAACTATGCAGATCTCGCCGCTCATAAGAGCGAGTGGATAACCCCGGTGTCAACCAGTTACCGTGGTTACGATGTCTATGAACTACCACCAAATGGCCAGGGAATCGCGGCACTCCAGATTCTGAATGTGCTGGAAGGGTTCGATATTGCAGCGATGGGGTTTGGTAGTGCGGAATATCTGCATACACTGGTTGAGGCCAAAAAGCTGGCCTTTGAAGACCGTGCCAAATACTACGCCGACATGGATTTTGTCGACGTACCGGTCGCGACGCTTGTTTCCAAGCAATATGCCGATGAGCGCCGCAAACTCATCGATCCGGCAAACGCATCAAAGCGATTGCCCGCCGGTGATGCTGCACTGGAGGATGGCGACACGATCTATCTGACCGTTGCCGACAAAGACGGCAACATGGTGTCCCTGATTCAAAGCAACTACCGAGGCATGGGCTCGGGGATGACGCCCGGCGAGCTTGGTTTCGTCTTGCAGGATCGCGCAGAGCTGTTCTCGCTGGATGCCGGGCATGCCAATGTTGTCGCGGGCGGCAAACGGCCGTTTCACACGATCATCCCCGCATTTGTCATGAAAGAGGGCAAACCTCTGATGAGCTTCGGCCTGATGGGGGGCGCGATGCAGCCGCAGGGACATGCGCAGATCATAGTAAACATGGTGGATTTCGGCATGAACCTGCAGGAGGCCGGGGATGCGGCAAGAATCAACCACACGGGTTCTTCGCAACCGACCGGGTCGACCATGATCGATGGCGGTGTGTTGCATATGGAGTCAACATTCAGCGATGCGACACGATCTGCGCTCGAAGCGATGGGTCATACGCTTGGTGAGAGCAACGGCAGCTTCGGCGGCTACCAGGCGATCATGTGGGACAAGCAACAGGGCGTGTACTATGGCGCCAGCGAAGTGCGCAAAGACGGACAGGCAGCAGGATATTAGGGATGACGCAGGATATTTTTCTTACGGGTATTACGACGACCGGCACACCCCATATAGGCAATTACGTGGGGGCGATTCGCCCCAGTATTGCGGCGAGCAAGGACGCAAGCAAAAAGAACTACTATTTTCTTGCGGATTTTCATGCACTGGCCAAGAACGAAGATCCGGACAAAATAAGCCAATCGACGCTCGAAATTGCAGCTGCCTGGATGGCTCTCGGGATGGACACCGACAATTCCGTTTTCTACCGGCAATCTGATATTCCGGAGATCCCGGAGTTGACCTGGGTGCTTACAAGCATGACGGCCAAAGGGCTTATGAATCGTGCGCATTCTTATAAGGCTGCCGTGCAGGCGAATGTCGAAGGCGGAGACAAAGATCCGGACAAGGGCATTACGATGGCGCTCTATAGCTATCCTATTCTGATGGCAGCCGACATTCTGATGTTCAAGGCGACCAAGGTGCCAGTCGGACGTGATCAAAAGCAACATGTCGAGATGGCACGCGATATCGCGCAGCGCTTCAATCATCATTATGGCGATGTGCTTGTGCTCCCGGAACCGCTTATCGATGATGCGACAGCTGTACTGTCTGGCCTCGATGGCAGAAAAATGTCCAAGAGTTACAACAACACTATTCCGGTGTTCGCTGCGGAGAAAAAGCTGCGCAAGCTGATAATGAAGATAAAGACCAATAGCCTTGAGCCTGGCGAACCAAAGGAGATTGCAGGTAATACGCTGTACGACATGTATAACGCGTTTGCAACGCAGGAAGAGACAGCCGAGGTCGCACAACTCTACAAAGATGGCATTGCGTGGGGTGCGATGAAGCAGAAGTTGTTCGAGTACATCAACGATCACATCGCGCCAGCACGACAAGAATACGAGCGGCTGATCGCGGATCCGGCAATCGTAGAGGCGGAGCTGCAAAAAGGTGCTGCGCGCGCGCGCGAGGTGTCAGCACCCTACATGGACAAGATTCGCAGCGCGATCGGCATTCGAAAACTGGGGTAGTCGGTGTACCGACGAGAGCTGCATTGAATACAGAGCACTGACCGATGGATTTTGCGAGTGAGCAGTTCATTGTTATCGTTATTTTGGGCTTCGTTGTCTTTGCCGCGTTCTCATTTCGGCCGAGCGGATATCAGGGCAACTGGAAGAAACTGGCGCAGCGCTTCGAGACGCAGCGCAGACCCGTTTCGAGCAATTTTCCCGGAGAAGTGATCGAATCGGCAGGATATGCCCACTTTGATGTGGCAGTGGATAGCGAAGGTCTCTGGCTCTTATACGATGGCCCACAGCCACCAAAAGCACCTGCATGCATGTTGGTGCCATGGGGGCAGATTGCGTATCGAGGCAAGTCGGCGAAGGCATACGTGTTTTCGATAGGCCCTGATAAACCGATTCCGTTGCTGTCCGAGTCGGAACTGGGAGCCGCCGTAGCGAGGCGAATTTCTACGGCAAAGGAAGTCGAATGATCGAAGGCTCCTGTGACAGCGGATCAGTAAGTTTTGAGTATCCTCGTGAGCTCGAGGTCATCGCCAGGTTCTTGGGAGGTCGAAATGTCGAAGTGGTTGTTTGAGACGGACAGGCTGCGCCTGCGACCGGTTACCGTGGAGGATGCGGGCCTCATGCTTGCAGTCTGGAACGACCCGGCATTCATCCGCAATGTGGCTGACCGAGGTATAAGGACCGAGGCGCAAGCACTGCAAGCCATCAGAGACGGAGCGCAGAAACTCTTTGATGACTACGGCTACGGTCCCTACTGCATGTCGCTAAAGTCCGATGGGGCCATGGTCGGTATTTGTGGCTTGTTTCGACGAGAGAATCTTGACGATCCGGATATTGGTTTCGCGGTACTGCCGGACTATTGTGGCAAAGGGTTGGCGAGTGAAGCCTCTTTTGCTGTTTTGGATTATGCGAGCAAGTCGCTGCAGTTGGACAAACTGCTCGCGATCGTCTCCCCGGAAAATGCGGCATCGATAGGCCTTATCGAAAAACTGGGTATGCGCTTTGATCGAATGATTACGATGCCCGGTGAAACGGAAGCGATTTGTCTCTACGACATGTCGATCAGCGCTGCTCAAAAGGGATGAAGAAATTCCTGCAAAGTGCGGGTGCGCGCACGGGCCTGTTTTTCGGCGCAACATCGGGCGTCATCACGACGCTCGGTCTGATTACGGGACTTAATGCGGGTACGCAGTCATTGGCCGCAGTGCTGGGTGGGATCCTGGTAATTGCTGTCGCGGACTCGATGTCGGATGCACTCGGGATCCACCTCGCGGAAGAAGCAGACCCCGCAACGGATCAGGAGCATGTATGGTCCGCGACAATTTCGACGTTCGTTACGAAATTCGTGTTTGCGATCAGTTTCGCTATCCCTCTGCTGTTATTGCCCCTTGGACCTGCCGTAATTGCATCGATAGTCTGGGGGATGCTGGTCATTACAGTGCTGAGTTATTTCCTCGCACGTGCTCAGAATGAGTCACCCTGGATGATTATTCTTGAGCACCTCGGGATCGCTGTCCTGGTTATTGTCTTGTCGCACTTTATTGGGGTGTGGGTCGCCACAACCTTCGGTTGAGATATAATCAGAAAAACAACAACGTGAGTAGACGGTCATGAGCAGGACTCTGCAAATCGCGTCGGACTTTGTCGTCATGAGAAACGCATTCGAAGCGGATGTCGTGGCGGTGACCGATGGACGAGATCAGTCGACCCTGTTGCGCGATGCCGGTGAATTCGTCATTGTACCGAAGGGCGTGTGGCATACCGCCCGAGTCCGGGAACTTGCTCGAATGCTTTTCATTACACCCGGACAGGAAACAGACAACCAGGCACAACCGCCAGGAAGAAGTGACTAGTTATGGAAGATGCCATCGACTGGCGACAGCTCAGAGAATTTGCGGATGTAGACTTAACGGGCTCGTTTATACTCTCCTGGTATCTTGAGTCGGAGACGCTGTTTGTCGACATCGATGTGTTGCTTGAACAAAATCACCCGTTCTATGAAACGCCGCGTCCCGCAGAAAAGATCTGTATCCGCCCGGCGATAATCGAGTTTCCGTATTGCGAGGGCATTGGCCGCAAAAGTGGCGCATTGTCTTCACCTGTTGAGATTGTCGGCACACTGCAGCACGGAGCAATCAAGGGCTTACGCTGCCTGGCAGATGGCTGCTACGAGATCGTCGGCGAGTTTGGTACGGTGTTGATCAACGCTGAAAGGCCTTTACTGAGACTAAAAGGGCCCTGAGGCCTGCCAGAGGTGTCACCAGTGCGTGCAGAAAAACAGATCGACTATGTTGAAATTCCGGTCACTGACTTGCAGAAGGTCAAAGAGTTTTTTACGGCCTTGTTCGGCTGGTCGTTTCAGGAGTGGGGCGATGGTTACCTGAGCTTCAATGACGGACGTCTCGACGGCGGCTTCCAGCTTAGCGAGAAGCCGACGCCGACGAACGGCGTCGTACTCATTTTTTACAGCTCGGACCTCGAACGCGACGTTGCTCGCGTGCAGGAGCTGGGTGCGAGCATTTCGCAGGAAATTTTCCCTTTCCCAGGCGGTCGACGGTTTCACTTTATTGATCCGGTTGGAACTGAATACGCGATCTGGTCAGAAAACATGCAAGCAAATACTGGAGATTAGAGAATGGCAGTAATGATCGATCACCCCTGCGTACAGCACAAGCTGGCGATCATTCGTGACGTTGATACCGGGCACAAACGGTTTCGCGAACTAGCGACCGAAATTACCAAGTTTATTTGCTATGAAGCATTGAAGAATATCAAAACACGTGAGGTCTCAGTGCAGACTCCGGTTGCCGAGGCGATTTGCCACAAGATTGATACCGACCTGGTTGTCGTGCCAATCCTGCGCGCCGGCGTAGGCATGCTCGAGGGAATCCTCGAGTTAGTGCCCACAGCGCGTGTCGGTTTCGTCGGTTTGTATCGCGACGAAGAAACCAAATTGCCAGTAACCTACTACGAGCGTTTTCCAACGCAGATAAAAGGGGGTACCTGCATCATCATCGATCCCATGCTTGCGACCGGTGGCTCAACCGTGGCGGCCATTGAGAAGTTAAAGGAACACGGTGCCGCGAATATCGTCGTCGTGTGCATCGTCACGTGCCCGGAGGGCGTCGCGCTGGTTGAAGATCAACACCCGGATGTGCCGATATATGCTGCGGCAATTGATGACCTGTTGAACGACAACAAGTATATCGTGCCGGGATTGGGGGATGCGGGCGATCGCTTGTTCGGAACTTCGCATTAGGAGAACTGGAATGGCCGAAAACAAGACAAAGCCAACGAAGCAGAGTGTGACGGCTTTTGTAAATGCAATTGAAGACAAGCAGAAACGTGCAGATGCCAAAAAGGTCGCATCGATGATGCGTAAAGCGACCGGCAAAAAGGCGAAAATGTGGGGTAGCAGCATCGTCGGCTACGGCAACTACCACTACAAGTATGACAGCGGTCGCGAGGGTGACTTCATGGTTACGGGCTATTCTCCACGTAAGCAGGCTTTAACTGTCTACATCGTTCCGGGGTTTTCACACTTCAAGGCCGAGATGGACAAGCTCGGCAAGTACAAAACCGGTCGGTCCTGTTTGTACATTAAGCGATTGTCTGATGTAGACGAGAAAGTCCTCGAACGCCTTATCAAAAAGTCGGTGCAGCATATGAACAAGACCTACAAGACCTGGTAGCGCTGCGGTGACCAACGAAATCATCGCGTCGCGGCTCGAGGGGAGCAAACTCATCGTCGAAACCGCTGCAGGTATTGCAGAGTACGATTCCCGTTTCCTGGTCGCAGCCCTGCTTGTGTACGTTGCTCGCGGCAGTGGCCAGATCGAACCTGAGGAGTCCGGCAAGATAATCGACCTGATTGAAGAGCGCTTCAAGTTACAGGGTGCGGAAACGCTTGAGTTGGTGACGCGGGCGATGGCCGAGACGGCCGAGAATCCTGAGCTTGCCACGTTGCTGGCGGAGCTGGCAAAATCTTTGACAGACAACGACAAAGAAGAGTTCGCATTGATGGCCCTGAAGGTAATTGCTGCGGACGGAAAGCGTCAGTTTGAGGAGATGGAGCAGTTCAATCGCGCCATGAGTGCGGCGGGTATTGCGCCGGAAATAGTGCACAGAGCGTTCGACCGGTATTTCGCAGAGACCATGCCTGGTCAATAAGAGGAAAACAATGAAGTTACTCGGAATTCGATTCTGCGCCGTCGCAGAAGAAGCCGTTCCCATGGCGCAGTTTTTTACGAAAGGACTTGGCCTGGCGGAGCGTGACCTTGGTGGGGACGATGACACGTTTAGCGGTTGCGTGTTGCCGGCGGGTGAAGCCAGCTGGGTTGAAATCTGGCAGAAAGGCGCCGATATGCCTGCCGGGCTGATGTTGCAACTCGTTGTTGACGATGCGGATGCGATTGCCGAAAACGCTAAAGCGAATGGCATAGAAGTGCAGGGGCCAATGGAAGCACACGGAGAAAAGATATATTTTGCCGTTGCCCCAGGTGGTCTCAGCGTTAGTTTTCAGCAAGTTCTGTAGATGAAAGCGAATCTGAAAGAATTCCTGCAGATGGAATCTGCGGGCGGCATCGTGCTGATGGCTGCTGCAGTACTCGCGCTGATCGCCGCCAATTCGCCTGCAGCCGGATTGTACGCGTATTTTCTGGATACACCGGTTGAGGTCCGAATTGGGGCCCTGGAAGTCGCCAAACCGCTAATTCTTTGGGTCAATGACGGCTTGATGGCGGTGTTTTTTTTCCTCGTCGGGCTGGAGTTGAAGCGTGAGGTTCTAAATGGCGAGTTGTCGCGCCCATCCAATGTCTTGCTACCTGCAATAGGTGCTGTTGGTGGCATGGTGTTTCCAGTCGCGATTTTCGTTTTCGTCAATTCGGGTGACGCTGCCGCCATGCGTGGCTGGGCGATTCCTGCTGCAACCGATATCGCATTCGCCCTTGGTATCTTGATGTTGCTGGGAAGCCGTGTCCCGGTATCGCTCAAGGTGTTCCTGGTTTCTCTCGCAATTTTTGACGATCTCGGTGCGATTGTCATCATCGCGCTGTTCTATTCGGCTGAACTGTCGAGTTCCGCACTCGCAATGTCAGCGGTATGCCTCGTCATACTTAGCGTAATGAACTGGCGACGTGTCAGTTCTGTATCGCCCTATATTGTCGTCGGTATCATTATGTGGATTGCCGTTCTCAAGTCCGGTGTGCATGCGACGCTGGCGGGAGTCGCACTGGCGGCATTTATTCCCATGCGCGACGCGCAAGACCCCGACCGTTCACCGTTGCGCGAACTCGAACACGACCTGCATTCGGTCGTCGCTTTTGGTGTATTGCCGCTGTTCGCTTTCGTCAACGCTGGCATTAGTTTCTCCGGTGTCGGTGTGTCCGATCTGTTGCACAGCGTGCCACTCGGTATCGCTGCCGGGCTGTTTATCGGCAAGCAGATCGGAATATTCGGGCTATGTTTCATTGCCATAAAGCTTGGGCTGGCACGACTTCCGGAAGGGACCGGGTGGGGCGGTCTGTATGGTGCTTCGATACTGTGCGGCGTGGGTTTCACGATGAGCCTGTTCGTCGGTTCGCTGGCGTTTGAGGGCATCGCAATGGAAACCAGTTTGTTGTTCGATGAGCGGCTTGGGATCATTCTCGGATCGTTGCTATCCGGCGCCATGGGATATGTGGTGTTGTATCTGACGTTGCCCAAGGCGGACTAATGTCGCTGGTTCTCGACACCGTTCTGTCTGACGATGTCGATGAGGTCATGGGCTGGTTCACTGACGCTGCGGCCGTCGATATCTGGGGGGGTCCCGCGTTTCGTTTTCCTTTTACGCGCGAGACGTTTCACGAAGATTGCCGCTGGCAGGATTTCGCAACTTTCTGCTTGCGGGATACCGACCGATTGCTGGCATTCGGGCAATTGGGCGAACGCTATCGGCGCGCGCATCTCGCGCGCTTAATAGCAAACCCTGCGGTACGCGGTCGGGGTGTCGGCAAACAACTGATTATGTTGATGCTCGATGAGGCTCGCAGGAGTCTCGAACACCCGGAGTGCGGCCTGTTTGTGTACAAACATAACAAGCCTGCCTACCACTGCTACCTGTCGGTCGGTTTCGAGGTTCAGGATTATCCGGAAGATGCTCCGATGCCGGAGAAGTGTCTCTACCTGACGCGCACATTAGGCTAGTTTGAACGCAGCGAGTCTTTCAAGGTCTCAAGTTCAGCCCAGCGTTCGGTGCGTTGTTCGAGATGTTGCTCTGCATTGCTGAGTTTCAATAGTTCTGCTTGTACGCTCTCACTGTCACCCGCATAGAAGTCAGGCGCTGCGATGTGGGCTTGCAGTTTTGTGATGTCGATCTCAAGGGCTTCTATTTCCGCCGGCAGCTGGTCGAGCTCACGTTGCTCACGGTAATTCAATTTGGTCTTTGCCTTGCTACGATCACCGGGTGCAGAGTTGTGTTTGTCCATGGCGGGCAAGTCGGGATTGTCTGTCTCGGCAAGCCTGTGGCCGCTGCGCAACCAGTCACTGTAACCACCGACATACTCCTGCACACTGCCGTCCTGCTCGAATACGACGGTGCTGGTCACGACATTGTCGAGAAACTCGCGGTCATGGCTGACGACGATCAGCGTCCCGGTGTAATCGCAAAGCTTTTGCTCGAGGACCTCCAGAGTCTCGATATCCAGGTCATTCGTGGGTTCGTCCAGGACCAGCAGGTTCGCCGCGCGCGTAAACAGCTTTGCCAGGATGACACGGTTGCGTTCACCACCCGAAAGAGCCTTAACCACTGTCTGAGCGCGCTTTGGCGAAAACAGGAAGCCCTTCAGGTAGCCGATAATGTGGCGATCTTTGCCATTGAGAGTGATGTGGGTGCGCCCGTCGCCAACGTTGTAGGCGACTGACTTATCGAGTTCCAGTGACTGGCGCAGCTGGTCGAAGTAGCCGATTTCCAAATTGGTGCCGAGCTTTAGCGTGCCGCTTTGCGGCTCGAGCTGACCCAGCAGTAGCCGCAGCAAGGTCGTTTTACCGACACCGTTATTGCCGATCAATCCGATGCGGTCGCCGCGCATGATCTTGATCGAGAAATCGTCGATCACTTTCTCGTCGCCAAAGCTGTAGCTGATATTGCGCGCGCGTATGACCTTGCGTCCCGACTGGTCTGCTTCTTCGATGTGCATGCGCGCCTTGTGTTCCTGCTTGATACGACCCGCAAACTGCTCCCGCATTTTTTCTAAGGAACGCACGCGACCTTCGTTGCGTGTGCGCCGAGCCTTGATGCCTTGCCGGATCCAGACTTCTTCCTGCTCGAGTTTCTTGTCGAAGCGGGCATTCGACGTTTCCTCGTCCTCAAGCTGTTTTTCTTTTCTTCTCAGGAAGTTAGCGTAGTCGCCCGGCCAGCTTGTAAGCTTGCCACGATCAATTTCGATGATCCGGGTGGCAATTCTCTGCAAGAAAGCACGATCATGTGTAATGAACAGAACGGCGCCTGCATAGTTATAGACGCGATCTTCCAGCCACTTGATGGTGGCGATATCCAGGTGGTTTGTCGGTTCATCGAGCAGTAACAAATCGGGTTTCTGCACAAGCGCGCGTGCCAGTGCAACTCGTCGTCGCCAACCGCCGGAAAGTTCGCTCATTTGATTTTCGGCCGGCAGTTGCAGATCTGATATCGTCGATTCAACTCGTTGTTCGACGTGCCAGCCATCAAGTGCGTCAATCCTGGTTTGCAGTTTCTCCAGGTCAGCAAGGCCATGCTTGTCCAGTTCGCGCACGGACATCGCCTCGTATTCCCGCAGCAACTTCTCGGTCGCTCGCAGGCCAGAGCGAACCACATTTCGGACCGACAGGTCCTCTGCATCGGGTAATGTCTGGCGAAGCTGGCTGATGACGAGTCCGGATTTATGGGTTATCTCGCCGGTGTCGGCCTCAAGTTCACCTGTTATCAGCTTTAGCGTTGAGGACTTTCCGGCTCCGTTGCGGCCGATCAGGCAAATGCGCTCTCCGGGCTCAATCGACAGGTCAGCGTCGCGCAGAATGATCTGCTCGCCAAATTCCAGTCGAATTGCATCGAATCGCAGTAGTGACATGACAGTCCCGGCCGAGTAAGCCGTGTATGCTAACCGAATATCAACAACGCGGCAGGGATTAGAATGAGTGAGGAACGCTTCATCGACCTGGAGACGCGGCTCGCGCACCAGGACCAGCTGTTACACGAATTGAATGAAGTCGTAACGGCACAGCAGGCCAGGATTATGGCGCTGGAGGAACTGTGTCGGTCACTGATCGACAGGGTGCGTGCTGCGGGCGACGGCGGTGACGTGGGCGATCCGCTGGATGAACGGCCGCCACACTATTAGGATATGAGTATGCGTATCGTTTGGATTGCTGTTTTTCTACTCGTGTTGGTCTGGTCGGGTATCAACCCGAAAGATGGCGTGACGTGGGCGCTGGAAGTCTTTCCGGCGGTGCTTGGTGCCGGCGTAATATGGGCGACGCAGAAGCGCTTTCCGCTCACTACGCTGCTCTACGTTCTGATCCTAATCCACTGCATTATCCTGATGATCGGTGGCCACTATACTTACGCTGAAGTCCCGGCCGGTGACTGGTTACGAGACTGGCTCGATGGTGATCGCAACGACTACGACAAGCTCGGCCATTTCGCGCAGGGTTTCGTACCAGCGATGATCGCGCGCGAACTGACAATTCGATTGCAAGTATTCAACTCTGCGCGCTGGCGCGACTTCTTCGTTGTCAGCTTCTGCCTCGGGTTTAGCGCTTTTTATGAACTTATCGAATGGTGGGTTGCGTTGCTTTCCGATGAGGCAGCCGATGCGTTTCTTGGAACACAAGGCTATGTTTGGGATACGCAATCGGATATGTGGCTGGCGCTGATAGGTGCGGTCTGTGCACTGTTATTCCTGAGCCGTTACCACGACAGACAAATGCAGGAGCGCGGCTTCTTGTCCGCGGTCTGAGCCAGCATTTGATGCGGCAAATTACGGTGGTGCCAGGATTCGCGACGATGCGGCTCGTAATTGCCGCCATGTTGTTTGGCTGCAGCGGGGCGGTCCTGGCGGGAGACTGTGTTGTCTTGTTGCATGGCTTGGCACGCTCTGCTTCGTCAATGAACAAGATGCAAACGGCATTGGAAGATGCGGGCTATGCAACGGCAAACGTTGATTACCCGTCGCGCGATTTCGAGATTGAACAACTCGCGCGCATTGCGGTGAACAACGGCTTGCAAACCTGCCGGAAGACCGAAAATCTTGAGGAAATTCATTTTGTTACACACTCGCTCGGCGGAATTCTCGTGCGCCAGTATTTGAGCGAAAACTCGATAGATGAGCTTGGGAAAGTCGTGATGCTCGGGCCGCCAAACCAGGGCAGCGCAGCCGTGGACCAGTTGGGTGGTGTACCAGGCTTCGACTGGATTAATGGCCCGGCGGGCCGACAGCTCGGCAAAGGCGCCGAGAGCGTTCCACTGCGGCTCGGACCGGCCGACTTCGAACTTGGCGTTATCGCCGGAAACCGATCGATTGATCCGGTCACGTCGGCCGTTCTCGAAAACCCGGATGATGGCAGGGTGTCAGTCGCGGATACACGTTTGGAAGGCATGGACGACTTCGTGGTCGTTCGGCATTCACACGCTTTCATGATGCGTATGCGCAAATCAATCGAGCTGACAAAACGATTCCTGCGAACCGGAAGCTTCGCGGCAACATCCGAGTAGAAGTTTGTGGTGAGAAGCAAGCGTGTAGCGTACCTCGTAATGGAAGATCGGGGCGACTTCGTTACCGACTACAGTCTGAGTTTCGCACCGATACGTTCGCTTGGCTGGGAACCGCAGCCAGTCGTGTGGCGAAGCCGACCGGACTGGAATGCATTCGACGCTGTGTATATTTGCGCGCCGTGGGATTATCCAAGACATGCGGACGAGTTCTGCCGGGTGCTCTCGGACATCGACCGGTCAAGTGCGGTGCTGCTCAACGAATTGTCTATTGTGAGCTGGAATCTCGAAAAAACCTACCTGCGAGATATCGAGGCGCACGGTGACGACATTGTGCCGAGCCTCTGGTACGACGACTTCGCGCCGGAAGACGTCCCCGCGTTCTTTTCGCAACACAACGTCGACAAAGTTGTGATCAAACCAACGATTGGCGGTAGCGCGATGGACACGTTTGTTCTCAGCAACCCGGTACCAGTCGAAATGTTGCGTTCCTTGGTGAAGACCTTTTCCGGTCGCAAGTTTGTCGTGCAACCGTTTGTAGAGAACATAAGGGATGAAGGTGAGTTCTCGTTGTTCTTCTTCAATGGCGAATACAGCCACGCCATACAGAAAACTCCGGCTGCCGGCGATTTTCGTGTTCAGGAAGAGCACGGCGCTCACGTACAGGCCGTTATGCCCAGTGACGGTTTACGCGATGTGGCCGAGCAAGTGTTCTCACATCTTAGGCCGCAGCCAGTCTATGGTCGTGGAGACTGGGTGCGCGGTCCGGACGGCCGCTACCTGTTGATGGAGCTTGAGCTCATTGAGCCTTCGTTGTACTTACGCACCGACAGCGCTGCCGCGGCGCGTTTTGCCGCCGCGTTCGACCAGCGGTTTAAGGAACTCGCCTGTAAATGATCCGCGGGTCGAGGCAACCTGCTCAGGCGTTCCAAAAGCAACGATCTGGCCACCGCCATCACCGCCTTCAGGACCAAGGTCAATGACCCAGTCGGCTGTTTTTATGACGTCGAGGTTGTGTTCGATAACCACAACGGTATTGCCGCGATCGCGCAGTCGATGCAGTACGTGCAGCAAATGCTCGATGTCGTAAAAGTGCAGTCCGGTCGTCGGCTCATCGAGTATGTAAAGCGTGCTGCCCGTATCGCGCTTGGATAGTTCTTTTGCAAGTTTCACGCGCTGCGCTTCGCCGCCAGACAGGGTCGTTGCGTTCTGCCCGAGTCGGACGTAGCTCAGACCCACATCTACGAGTGTCGTCAGTTTCTTCGCGACTACCGGTACGTTCTTGAAGAACTCGGCAGCGTCCTCGACAGTCATGTCGAGAACCTCGTGGATGTTCTTGCCCTTGTAACGTATCTCCAGCGTTTCGCGGTTGTAACGCTGCCCGCGGCAGGTGTCGCACGGCACGTAAACATCGGGCAGGAAGTGCATTTCTACCTTGATGACGCCGTCACCCTGGCACGGTTCGCAGCGGCCACCCTTGACGTTGAAGCTGAACCGTCCTGGCATGTAGCCACGTGAACGTGCTTCCTGTGTACCGGCAAACAGCTCGCGAATTGGCGTGAACAAGCCGCTGTAGGTTGCGGGGTTCGAGCGCGGCGTGCGCCCGATTGGGCTCTGACTGATATCGATAACACGATCAATGTTATCGAGTCCGCTAATTTTCTTATGTGGTGCAGGATTGCGATTCGATCGATTCAATTCGTCGGCGACCGCCTTGTAAAGAGTGTCATTGATTAGTGTGGACTTGCCGGATCCTGAAACGCCCGTAATGCAGGTCATTAGTCCAATGGGGATGGATGCATTAACGTCCTGCAGATTGTTTCCTGTCGCTCCCAGAATCTGTAGCTGGCGTTCCGGGTCATTCGCTGTTCGATCGTCAGGCAAGGCGATCGATCGCTTGCCGGACAGGTATTGGCCTGTGAGCGATTTCGGATCGTTCTTGACCTCCTCGGGCGTACCGGCGCTGACGACCTGGCCGCCGTGCACACCGGCGCCGGGACCGAGATCAACAACGTGATCGGCAGCAAGGATGGCTTCTTCGTCGTGTTCGACTACGATGACAGTGTTACCAATATCCCGCAGGTGAACCAGCGTGCTGAGCAGGCGCTGGTTATCGCGCTGGTGCAAGCCAATCGACGGTTCGTCGAGAATGTACATGACGCCGACAAGGCCGGAGCCGATCTGGCTGGCAAGGCGAATGCGCTGCGCCTCACCACCCGAGAGCGTGTCTGCGCTGCGGTCCAGTGACAGGTAGTCAAGCCCGACGTCGGAAAGAAAGCCGAGTCGGTCACCGATTTCCTTGACGATTTTATCGGCGATTGTCGCGCGCCAACCTTCGAGGGACATCGATTCGAAAAACTCCCGAGCATGGCCGACCGAAAGATTCGTGATCTCAGGTATTGAGCGCTCGCAGATAAAAACATGCCGGGCGGCGCGGTTCAGGCGCGTGCCGGCACAGTCCGGACAATTTTGGCTGTTCAGGAACTTGGTGAGTTCTTCGCGAACTGCGTTGGACTCAGTTTCGTGATAGCGGCGCTCGAGGTTCGGTAACACGCCTTCAAAGCGATGCAGCTTCTTGATCTGCATGCCGCGCGTATTTTCATAGAAGAACTCAATCTTCTCTTTGCCACTGCCGTAAAGGACTATGTTGCGCAGCTTCTTCGACAGCTCGTCAAACGGCGTCTCGATGTCAAATTCATAGTGGTCGGCGAGGCTCTTGACCATTTGATAGTAGTAGGTCGTCTTGCGGTCCCAGCCGCGGATTGCACCACCCGCGAGCGAGAGACCAGGATTGACGACAACGCGCTCCGGGTCAAAGAACTGTTTCACGCCCAGTCCGTCGCAGGTCGGGCAGGCGCCACTCGGATTGTTGAACGAGAACAGGCGTGGCTCCAGTTCAGTCAGGCTATAGCCGCAGTGGTTGCACGCAAAGCGATCGGAGAAGATGATCTCCTCCGCTTCAACGTCATCCATCCAGGCGATTCTGGCGACACCGTCCGCAAGCCGTAGTGCCGTTTCAAAGGATTCGGCAAGGCGCAGTCGCAGTCCCTGATCCGCCTTGGCGGCATTAACAATGATGCGATCGACGATCGCGTCGATATTGTGTTTCTTCCGCAGGTCGAGTGCTGGCGGCTGGTCAAGCTCGTAGATTTCGCCATCTATGCGTGCACGAATGAAGCCTTGTGCCTGCAGATCGGCCATGAGTTGCACGTGCTCGCCCTTGCGATCGCTGACCACGGGCGCCAGCAGCATTAGCTTGGAACCTTCGGGCAGAGCGAGTACCTGGTCAACCATCTGTGCGACGGTCTGGGCTTCGAGCGGCGTGTCATGGTCGGGACAACGCGGCGTTCCGGCACGTGCATACAAGAGACGCAAGTAGTCATAGATTTCTGTAACCGTGCCGACAGTCGAGCGCGGATTGTGCGACGTCGATTTCTGCTCGATGGAGATTGCGGGCGACAGGCCATCGATGTGGTCGATGTCCGGTTTTTCCATCATTGACAGGAACTGGCGGGCATAGGCCGACAGAGATTCGACGTAGCGGCGCTGACCCTCGGCGTAGATCGTGTCAAACGCGAGCGACGACTTGCCGGAACCGGACAGGCCGGTAAAGACGATGAGCTGGTCGCGGGGCAACTCAAGATCGATGTTCTTGAGGTTGTGCGTCCGTGCGCCGCGGATATCAATTGTTTTCATAATTGAGTGCAGTGTTCGCCGACCAACCTGCTAATATACGCCGCCGCGCATCCACGGCGCAAAGGAACATTACAAATGTCTGCAGAATCCACCGAATCCGGTGTCGCCATGCATGCCTCCGAACGTCGTTCGGTTGCGGTGGTTGCGCTGATCTCGATGATTCGCATGTTTGGTCTGTTTGCCTTGCTGCCGGTTTTGTCCCTGTACGCGGCAGAGCTGGAACGCGCAACGCCACTGCTGATTGGACTGGCGGTTGGCGCCTACGGACTGACCCAGGCCGGTTTTCAGATACCGCTGGGGGCGCTATCAGACCGCATCGGCCGCATACCTGTGATCCTGATCGGACTGACTGTTTTCGCGGCTGGCAGCGTGGTGGCGGCAATGAGTGACTCGATTCACGGTGTCATCGGAGGACGATTGTTGCAGGGCGCTGGTGCCATCTCGGCAACGTTGAGTGCGCTCATTACCGACGCGACGCGCGAAGAGGTGCGGACGAAGTCAATGGCTGTGTTCGGCATCGGGATCGGCATAGCGTTTACTCTCGCTATGGTTGCCGGGCCTCTGATAGCGGCCAATTTTGGTGTGGCGTCCTTATTCTGGATCGCGGCGGTCCTGGCACTGGTCGCGGCCTTCATGTTGAAGCTGCTGCCGGAGGTTCCACAGCCTGTGAAGGCGGACAGCTGGAGCCTGGTGCCCGCGTTTCGGGCAGATTTGCTGCGGGTCGACTTCTACGTGTTTCTGCTGCACACGATAATGACAGCGACATTTGTGGCATTGCCTTTCCTGCTTAGTCGCAAACTCGAACTTGCGCTGACTGACCACTGGAAGATGTACGTTGCAGCACTTTTGCTGTCGTTGCTGATCACGGTGCCCATGATCATGAAGGATCATCGTCGTGGCCGCGCACACTTGATGGGCATTGCGGTATGCCTGATTCTGGTGGCACAGCTGGTGCTGACGTTCTTCGGCTTTTCATGGGAGCCGGTGCTGCTGGGGCTGGTGCTGTATTTTGCGGGCTTCAATTTTCTTGAAGCCGGCTTGCCAGCGCGGCTTTCAATTCTTGCGAATGACGAGGTCAGAGGCGCGTCGCTGGGTGTGTTTTCAACAGCGCAATTCTTCGGAGCGTTTGTCGGCGGTCTGATCGGCGGCCGCTTTCTGGGCCAGGGACGACCCGGCGATATATTCTTCGTTTGCGCCTTGCTGGCAGGGATATGGCTGGCGTTACAGGGATTTGGCCAGATTCGTCGCCAGGGCGGCTAGCAGCCGGCCGTATCCTACAACTGCCCGTCTGGGATAATTCTGAGAATCGTCGCCTTGAAGCGACGCCATCGCGAGGAGAGTGGCTCAGTCTTCTCGACAACGGCACGCCCATCAATAGTCGTGTGCCATTCCAGCGTGCCACGGTCGTTTTTCACGACGCGATAAGCAGAGTCCGGAAGGTTTTTCTCCAGACCTGTTGCGATTCGTTCTGCCAAATCCGGGGAGTCAATCAGCAAGCCCATTTCCGCATTGATCTCGATGGAACGCGGATCAAGGTTCAGTGAACCGACAAACAAATAGCGCCGATCAATTACGATCAGTTTGGTGTGCAAAGTTAGTTGTGTTGGTCCGTCGCCGCCCTGAGCTACGCGTCCGGCATTGGCCCGAATCTCGAACAACTCGACGCCTGCATCCAGTACTTCGCGGCGATATCCCGAATACGCGGAATGCACGGGGATGTGGTTCGTTGATGCCAGGGAATTAGTTACGACCACTACGCGTACGCCTTTGTCGACGACTCCTCGAACAAATTCGACACCCTGATCTTCGGGCACATAGTAGGGAGAAACAAAGATCAGCTCGTGCTCGGACCTGGCAAGAACTTCCGCGAGTTCTGTGGCCAGCGTCATATTCTCCGCGCTCACCGCATTCTGCAGTTTGTCGGGATTGTCCGCCAGCACCCGTGCACTGGCCGCAAACAGTTTCGTTTCGCCCGAACTGAGCTGCCTGATCAATTTCTGTCCCGTCGCTCTCGCAATAATGTCGTTGCGCGTCTTGGCGGTCTCTGCATCGTCGCGAAACCCCGGGCTGCCTGCCGAGTTCGAATGCTCGGCCTTGATGAACTGTTCAATTGGAATCGCCAGCGAATGGTTCCAGTATGAATCGAATGATGTTGATACCTGCTTAACGATGCTTCCAAACGCAAGAACGTCGAAGTCTGAGAACACGGCATCAGTTTTGAGCTGAAAATACTCGTCCGCAATATTGCGACCACCAACAATGCTTATTGCGTTATCGACTGTGAATGACTTGTTGTGCATGCGGCGATTCGCACGCCGGAAATGGCCGATAAAATTGAGCGCGTGCAGCCCTCTTCGAGATATTGGATTGAATAGGCGAACCTCTATGTTGGGGTGTGCGCTCAGTGCGAGAAGCCCGCTGTCTGCTGCCGTCGTAAAAACGTCGTCCAGAAGAAAGCGAATCCGAACACCTCGTTCTGCAGCACGCCAGAGGGCATCTGAAATAATGGCGCCGGCTGCATCGTCTTTCATCAGAAAGTACTGAAGGTCGATACTCGCCTCAGCGTTTTCGGCCATTTCAAGCCGCGCGCCCAAAGCATCCAGGCCGTATGCAAATGGAAAGAAGCCGGACTTTCCGTCGTGGAGTTCTGTCCAGCCAACAGCAAGCTCTCCAAACTCGGTATGCGAGTTGTCTTCAACAGCGACGCTTGATTGTTTGGGCACATCGAGAGGAACCGTTGCGCAACCGGCAATGATGAAAATTATTGGCAAGAAGGGCGTTAGAAAACGGAAGGTCGAACGTCGCATTGAAGCCCCTGGCGCGAAGTGACTGGAGAGTGACATTTCATGATTTACAGTGCCAGTGTAGCGGTTTTAGTTTCGCTACAGGCGATCTATTCTTGTTGCCTAATTTCGAGAGTGCTAATGTTTAATCGGTTGGCCATACGGCGGGTGTTGCTAATCATCTGATGATCAACGGTTAACTAAGAGGACGGAGTGACATGTGCCGTTGGCTGGCGTATTCGGGCGGACCAATCCCGCTCAGTGATCTTGTTTTTGACCCTGAGCATTCTCTGGTGGACCAGAGCCTCGCCTCACGATCAAGTATACAAACCACCAATGGTGATGGTTTTGGGGTCGGTTGGTATGACGATCAGGATGAGCCCGGCCTGTACAAGCATATTCGACCTGCCTGGAATGACACCAATCTCAAGGATCTGTGCCGGCATACGCGATCGCGGATGTTTCTTGCGCATGTTCGAGCTGCGACGGCAACCGCGATACAACGCAGCAATTGTCATCCGTTTCGATATGGAAAATGGCTGTTCGTTCACAATGGCCTGATTCGAGGGTTCGAGAAAATCCGGAGGGATCTGGCTATGGCGATAGACCCGGCACTCTATCCGGAGATCTGTGGCACAACTGACTCTGAGCTCATGTTCCTGGCGGCGCTACATTTCGGTATGGCCAACGATGTCTATGAAGGCATAGCGCGAATGACTGGTCTTGTCGAGGCCCTGGGAAGGAAGAACGGCACTGATCATCCACTGCAGATGACGCTGGGAATAACAGACGGCGATAACATTTACGCTGTCAGGTATTCATCAGAAAGGAATTCCAGAACGCTCTACTACTCGGAGTCTGTCGCTGCGCTGAGAAGCCTGATCCCAGATGAGTATCGAGATCGACTGGACAAGTACTCGGATGATGCCTGCACCGTTGTCTCAGAACCCTTTCACAGTCTGCCGAATGCGTGGATTCCGGTGCCCGAGGCGTCGTTTATCACCGTAAGTTCTGGGCGGGTTACCGTTAAGGAGTTTGAGTCGATTGTTGCGTAGAATTGGCCAAAGCCCTTCAGCTGAAATCGCCACACTAGAAACGAAATCGCTGCTCGAAGCATCTAAGTCTGAGAGTACAAAATTAGCTAAGGGACGATAATGAAATTCCTGATCTCAGTTTTCTTGTTGCTTGCAATACTCAGCAATAACTACGCTACCGCTGCAGACGCCTACGTCAATGGTAAATGGTTTGAGAGCGGACAGTTTGTATCGCGAACCGTCTACGTAGTGGACGGGCATATTCGATTCACAGCTCCAGACTCAATTGACAATACCTACGACCTTTCAGGGCGCTTCGTAATTCCGCCGTTTGCGGAGGCGCACAATCACGATCTGACGAGCGATTTCAATCCGCAAGAACGGATTGATGAGTATCTTTCCGACGGCGTGTTTTACGCAAAGATGCAGTCAGCATTTTCAGAGGGCTTTGAAAAGCTGTCACCGCACTTCAATACACCAGAAAGCCTGGACGTAATCTTCGCATTTGCGCCGATTACAGGGCCCGGTGGCCATCCGATTCGAATTCGTGAGCTGTTCTTTGATCGGGGATATTACGACGAGTTTTTCTCCACGAAAGAAGAAATGTCGGGAATTGGCTATACACAAGTCAACGGCACGCAAGACCTCGAGAGTAAATTTACCGGGCTCGTCGGTCAGAAACCGGATTTCATCAAAGTCATGTTGAGCCACTCAGAGGAATATGCGCTTCGACGCGATGATCCGGAATTTTTTGGCTACAAGGGTGTTGACCCCGAACTCATGCCGCGGCTGGTGCAACTTGCACGTGAAAACGGCCTCCGAATTACGGCACATATCGACACTGCAGCGGACTTTCATTATGCGGTTGCAGCCGGCGTAGACGAAATCGCCCATTTGCCGGGAAGCCGCGCAATTGAGGTCATTCGTTTAAGCGACGCCGAAATCGCAGCCAAAAAAGATATCGCTGTGGTTACAACTGCCAGCTTGACGACAAAGATAAGAGACAAGTATCCCGCTTACTATGAGGAGGTCATGGGTCAACACGCCCGCAACCTGCAACGCTTGAAAGATGCCGGCGTGCGCATCTTGATCGGGTCCGACATGCCGTATCGTGATACCTCAGTACACGAGGCCTTTGTTTTGAGCGAAATGGGTGTGTTCACCAACGTGGAAATACTGACAATGTGGTGTGAAACGACCGCGCGAGGCATATTTCCAATGCGAAAGATCGGGCGTATTGACGATGGCTTCGAAGCCAGTTTCCTGGTGCTCAACGGCGACCCGATTGAAGATCTAAGCCAGGTGAAAGAAATCGAACTGCGTGTAAAGAATGGGCAACGCTTAAGTCAATACTAAGCGACCAGATCCAATTCGCGAACTCTCGGCACTTGTCCTTTGAAAGTAACCAAGCTTATCGTGATGTCGAAACAAGCGGCCATAGCGACCATTCTGGCAGGATTCCCGCCGCAATAAGCGGGCTTGGGCTGCCAGTCAAATTCGAATAGGGTATCGTGACACACGCTGTGTGGCCGAGAATGAACCCAAAAAGGGATAGTAGGAAATGAATCTATCTGGATGCAAGTTCGTCGCACTACTCTCGATGATGTTGGTGCTCCCGGGGACCGCGAGCGCCGCTGACTATCGTAAGCTGTTTGAGGACGCCGACGTGTCTGTCGTCGTAATTTACACGGTCGAACGTCAGGTCGATGCCAGAAGCGGGCTGGGCGAAGTGGCGCTGCCAGGTCTTGGGTCGGGCGTGTTGATCGACGACGAAGGGCACGTGATGACGGCCGCACACGTGGTGCAAACCGCGGATCTGGTTGAGGTTGAGTTCGTTGACGGGACGAAGGTGACGGCTTCCGTTGTGGCGTCGGATCCGATCAAGGACGTGGCGTTGGTGAAGCTGGACAAGCTACCGGAAAGAGTGCGGCCTGCCAAACTGGCCGATTCGGACAAGGTGCGCATTGGCGAGGAGATATTCATCATCGGCGCACCGTACGGCCTGTCGCACACGTTGACGGTCGGACATATTTCGGCGCGACACAAGAATGAAGACGACTACATGGGCGAGATTCGGGCGGAGACATTCCAAACGGATGCTGCGATCAATCAGGGAAATTCTGGCGGGCCCATGTTCAACCAGCGCGGTGAGGTCATTGGTATCGTGAGTCACATACGCAGCAAGTCTGGCGGATCGGAGGGACTGGGATTCGCGGTCACCTCGAATACGGCGGTCGACGCACTTCTGGATCACCCGATGTCCTGGTCGGGGATGACAGGCGTCTTGCTTACAGGTGCACTGGCGGAAGCCCTGAACGTTCCACAGGAATCAGGCTACCTGGTACAGAAAGTTGCTTCGAGTTCTCCGGCATCGAGGATGGGGCTGAGACCGAGCCGTGTTCCGGCCAGTATTGCAGGCCAGGATCTGCTTATTGGCGGCGATATCATCCTGTCTGTTGGTGGCGTGACGATTTCACCCGGCATGAATGCTGAATTTCGTGAGAAAGCCGCGATGATGGATCGCGGCGACGCGATTCTTCTCAAAGTACTTAGGGGCGGAAAGGTCATTGCGCTAGTTTCTCAACTCTAGGCATCAGGATTCTCAGGCAGGAAGAATAATGGATACCGCATTTGAAATCGCAGGCTACGTTTTTATTGTAGTGCTCGGCATCGTCCCGATCGTCAACCCCTTCAGCAGCGCCCCTGTATTTATCTCGATGACGTCACACGTCGAAAAGTCTGAGCGTAAGCACACGGCGACGCTTTCCTGCATCTATATGGCGGCGCTACTGCTGGTGTTCCTCTTGCTGGGGACGACCATCATGCAGTTCTTCGGAATCAGTCTGCAGTCACTGAAGATCGCTGGCGGCCTCGTGATCGGATTCATGGGATTTCGCATGCTGTTTCCGCCCGATCCACATCCGCTGGAGCAGGAGTCGACTGCAAAACGCGACCCGCGCAGCCTCGCGTTCACGCCGTTGGCATTACCGATGCTGTGTGGGCCAGGGTCGATATCCGTGGTCCTCGCGATGGCGGCGAAAGTGTCGGATCAGGAGATCTTGTTCAACAAGATCGCGGGGTACGCAATTGTTGCGACTGGCATCGTCATTTCGTCGTTCATCTGTTGGCTGGTTCTGTGGAGCTCGGGCGCCGTCGTGCGCTTCCTGGGCAAGAACGGGATAGAGGCTACAACCAAGCTGATGGGGTTTCTACTGATCTGCATCGGGACGGAGTTTGTTCTTTCGGGCTGGTCAACAGGATAGCGATGGCACGGCCGAGGGGGTCGGCCGTATCCTCGGCACAGCAGGGAGCAGGCCGAATTGGGCGCTGGGGCCCGAAAACCCCTGTCACAGCCAGAAATCGGGCTAGCATTTAGCCGGGGAGACTCTACAATAGTGCCCCCTCGCTGCTCCACGGCGAGTCACAATAATCACAGAATCTTAAGACAGGGGACCGGTATGGCCCGCGGAATAAACAAAGTCATCATCGTAGGAAATGTCGGCGGGGATCCCGAGACACGCTATATGCCCAGCGGGTCGGCGGTTACCAATCTGACGATTGCAACCAATGAGTCCTGGAAAGACAAGCAGACGGGCGAGCAGAAAGAGCGCACCGAGTGGCATCGGGTAGCGATGTTCAATCGTCTCGCAGAGATTGCGGCTGAATATCTGCGTAAAGGCTCGCAGGTCTACATAGAAGGCAAATTGCGGACACGCAAATGGCAGGACAAATCGGGTAATGACCGTTACACGACCGAGATCATCGCCGACGAGATGCAGATGCTGGGAGGCCGTGGCGGCAGCGGTGGCGGCGGCAACTTTGGTGGTGGTAACCAGGGTGGCGGCCAAAGCGGCGGCAACCAAGGTGGTGGCCAGAGCGGTGGTGGAAATGCTCCTCCACAGCCCGGTCCGGATGACTTTGATGACGATATTCCGTTCTAGAAACGGCAGTAGTCGGATCACGAAACCGCGTTGTGCCTGTGGCCTGCGCGGTTTTTTTGCCTGATTGATAGAATTAACACGATGAGCAAGAAGCTATATATCAAAACGATGGGCTGCCAGATGAACGAGTATGACTCGGAGAAGATGGCGGACGTACTGCGTGAGTCGCACGGCTACGAATTGACGGAGCTGCCGGAGCAGGCTGACCTGCTGTTGGTCAATACCTGCTCGATTCGTGAAAAGGCCCAGGAAAAGGTGTTCTCTCAACTGGGACGCTGGCGCAAGCTCAAAGACGCGAACCCTGATGTGAAGATTGGTGTTGGTGGTTGTGTTGCAAGCCAGGAAGGCGAGGGAATTACAAAGCGGGCGCCCTATGTGGACGTCGTATTTGGCCCGCAGACTTTGCATCGTTTGCCAGAACTCATCGACAGCTCAGAACAAAAGAGTGATTCTGTCGTCGATATCTCGTTCCCGGAGATTGAGAAGTTTGATCGCTTGCCCGAGCCTCGCGCCGAGGGCCCGACCGCGTTTGTGTCGGTCATGGAAGGTTGCAGCAAGTATTGCAGCTTCTGCGTTGTGCCGTATACGCGCGGTGAAGAAATTTCCCGACCGTTTGACGACGTCATCGCCGAGGTCGCAAGTCTCGCAGGGCAGGGCGTGCGCGAGGTGAATCTTCTTGGCCAGAACGTAAATGCGTTCCGCGGCCCGATGCACGACGGGCAGATTGCTGACCTTGCAACACTGATTTACTACGTCGCCGCTGTTGAGGGTATCGATCGTATTCGCTTCACGACATCGCATCCGGTTGAGTTTACTGACAGCCTGATCCAGGCATACGCAGAGGTGCCGAAGCTGGCAAGCTATTTGCACTTGCCGGTACAGCATGGCTCCGACCGAGTGCTGGCAGCAATGAAGCGCGGCCACACGGTTCTTGAATACAAGCAGAAGATTCGTCGTTTGCGTGAAGCGCGCCCGGATCTCTCCTTGTCGTCAGATTTCATTATCGGCTTTCCGGGTGAATCCGAGCGTGACTTCGAGGCGCTCATGAATCTGATCGCAGAAATCGGTTTCGACCAGTCGTTCAGTTTCATTTACAGCGCACGACCCGGTACGCCGGCAGCCAGTCTCGCCGACGACACGCCGATGGAGGTAAAAAAACAACGCTTGCAGCTGCTCCAGGCACGCATCAATCAACAGGCCATGGACATCAGCAGAGATATGGTCGGTTCCACACAGACCGTGTTGGTAGAGAGGTTGTCCAAGAAGAGTGGTCAGCAGGTTTCCGGGCGCACCGAGAACAACCGGTGGGTGAATTTCGACGCCGACGCAAGCGTCATTGGCCAATTTGTCGATGTCGTTATTACCGAGGCATTACCAAATTCATTACGTGGGCGACTTGCGAACAAGGAAGTCGCGGCGTAATCTGTCCGCAATGGTCTATTGTCTTGATAGATTTCCCGCCATGCTTGATTACGGACATGGCACAGCCCCTGTCTTCCTGACAGGCGGCCTTCTACGCCGAGGTTACAAATACAGATTTTGAATGCTGTCCAGATTTCTCGGGACATAGTTCTCGAGCCCGCCGATAACAACCGCCTTGCAAACCTGTGCGGTCAGTTTGATGAACACCTGCGGCAAATCGAGCGCCGCCTCAATGTTGAAATCGCCAGTCATGGTAATCGCTTCCGCGTTACGGGGCGGCCCGGCGCTGCGGAAGTTGGGGGAGACGTATTATTGTCGTTGTTCGAAATGACCGACAAGGAACCACTGGATCCGCAGCGCGTGCATATGTTGCTGCAGGAGTCGTTAATGGATGATGCAGAAGCTAGAGTGAATGTTGACAATGCAGAGGTCGCGAACGACGACGTGGTGACGATACAGACGCGCCGCAAACTGATCAGGCCGCGAGGTGCGAATCAGATGGCTTACATGCGCGCTATTCGTGATCATGATCTCGCGTTCGGAATCGGTCCCGCGGGCACAGGTAAAACCTATCTTGCAGTTGCCAGCGCCGTCGACGCGCTGGAGAGAGAGGAGGTTCGACGTATCGTGCTGGTGCGCCCGGCCGTAGAAGCTGGCGAAAGACTCGGGTTTTTGCCTGGCGACTTGTCACAGAAAGTCGACCCCTACTTGCGACCGATGTACGACGCGTTGTACGACATGATCGGTGCTGAACGCGTCACGCGATTGATTGAGCGAAATGTTATCGAAATTGCACCGCTTGCGTTTATGCGCGGGCGCTCGCTCAATGAGTCTTTCGTCATTTGTGATGAAGCGCAAAACACCAGCATCGAACAAATGAAAATGTTTCTGACGCGCATCGGTTTTGGTTCCAGTGCTGTCGTGACAGGCGATATCACGCAGATCGATCTGCCATCAGGCCAGAAGTCTGGCCTGAAAAATGCGTCAGAGGTATTACAGTACGTTGAGGGTGTCTCGTTTACGCACTTCAATCCGAAAGACATAGTGCGACATGAACTTGTACAGCGCATCGTCGAAGCCTACGAGAAAGATGACCGCTCACGTTGAAATTCAGAACGCCTGTAAAGATGACGAAATACCCGCCGATGAAGAAATATCGGCCTGGGTGTCTCGCGCACTGCAAGCTGCCGGACGAGTGGTGGATACGGAGCTCGCGGTGCGGGTGGTGGCCATCGATGAGATGCGCGAGCTGAATCTTGGCTACCGGCAGAAAGACAAACCGACCAACGTTTTGTCATTTCCGGCCGGCACAATCGAGGGACTGCCGGCAGAGGCTGGACTACCACTCGGCGACATTGTGGTCTGCGCGGCGGTGGTTCGAGCGGAGGCAGACAGCCAGGGTAAGTCGCTGGCTGATCATTGGGCACATATGATCGTACATGGCACGCTGCACTTGCTGGGTTTCGATCATGAAGACGACGGCGAAGCCGCCGAAATGGAGGCGCTGGAAAAAGAAATTCTGGCGTCTCACGGGGTCGCGAATCCCTATACAGAGACGCGATCGGATAACTGATACAATTTAGGCGATATGAACGACAAACCTCCAAGTACCAGCGGCTCGGGTACACCCGGACTGGTTGCGCGCATCAAGCGGGCAATTACGGGCGAACCCTGGAGCCGCGATGAAATCCAGACTTTTATTCAATCCGAAGGCGAACTCGATGCCGAAGAGAAGAGCATGCTCTCCGGTGTGCTCGAGGTGTCTGAAACCCAGGTCCGGGAAGTCATGGTGCCGCGATCGCAAATGGTATGCATCGATATTGAGCAGGAGTTCGACGAAATCCTGGCGCTCATCGTTGAATCCGGACATTCGCGATTTCCCGTAATCGGCGAGGATCGTGATGAGGTTCTCGGCGTGTTACTCGCGAAAGACCTGTTGCGCTACTTCGGCACCGATGCCGCGATGGATCTGACGATCAAGAAGTTGCTGCGTCCGGCTGCAGTGATTCCGGAGTCCAAGCGACTCAACGCACTGCTGAAGGAGTTTCGGGCAAGCCACAATCATATGGCTATCGTCGTTGATGAGTACGGCGGTGTTGCCGGACTGCTTACGATCGAGGACGTCCTGGAAGAAATCGTCGGCGAGATTGACGATGAACATGATCAGGAAGAGGCCGCTTTTATTCGTCCTGACGGTGACCGCAATGGTAAACCCAGTTTCGCTGTGCGCGCGCTCACACGAGTTGAGGATTTCAACGAATTCTTCGAGTGTGAACTTGCGGACGACGAGTACGACACGATTGGCGGTCTCGTCATGCACGAACTCGGTCGACTGCCCAAGCGCGGCGAGCGAGTGAAGTTTGGCGGTTTTGAATTTGCGGTCGTCAAGGCCGACAAGCGACGTATCGATTCGCTGCAGGTACAGCGAAATAGTGGCTAGTATCGATGGCCAGTAAAGATCAGCACTTTCTGATGCTGTTTGCGGCCGACTGGCCCAATAGCAGTCGCTTGCTTGCGTTCGTGCTTGGCTGCGCGACGACGCTGGTCTTCGCGCCAGCGGAATGGTCATTGCTCGCACCCCTGCTGATGTTGCCGTTGCTGTTCATTACATTGACCGTGTCACCAAAAGATGCAGCGTGGCATTTTTTCTGGTTTGGCTTCGGTCTGTTCCTGACCGGCACCTACTGGATCTATATTTCTGTGCATGTTTTCGGCAACGCGGCACTCTGGATCGCGCTGCTTCTCATGATCGGACTGTCACTGATTATGGCCGGGTTCCTGTGGCTGGCTGGCTGGCTGACGGCACGTCTTTGCAGTGGCGAGCCATGGCATCTTTTCTTCGTCGGGCCTGCGGCCTGGGTACTCATTGAATGGCTACGTGGGTGGGTGTTGTCAGGCTTTCCGTGGCTGGCCCATGGCTACGGACAGGTTGAATCGGTCCTGGGAGGCTGGGCGCCCGTTCTTGGCGTTTACGGCGTGTCCGTGATGCTGATGTTCAGCAGCGCCGCGATCCTGGTCGCAATCATGGTGCCAGGTCGGGATCGGGTTATTGCACTACCGCTGGTCCTGTTGCCCTGGATTGCTGGCGCAGTCCTCGGTTTCGTGGACTGGACCGAGCCATATGGCAAAGCCGTGCGCACCACGATCGTTCAGGCGGGCGTGTCGCAGGATCGCAAATGGCTTCCGGAACAACGCAAGGCGACGCTGGACTTCTATCGTGGTGCAACGTTGAGCGTACCCGACAGCGAGCTGGTGGTTTGGCCGGAAGTGGCGATACCAGCGCGCAATGACCAGGTGCAGAGCTATCTGAACATCGTAGAACGTGATGCCAGGCGCAATGGTCAGACTGTTTTGTTTGGAATCCTGGAGCTCAGCTACGATCGCGGCGCAGAAGGCCAGCTGTTCAATAGCGTGATCACACTGGGGACCGATGAACGCATGGCGTATCGCAAGCGCCACCTGGTGCCATTCGGCGAATACTTTCCGGTTCCGGCAGGCGTTCGCGAATGGATGAAGCTGCAGAATCTGCCGCATGCGGATCTTGCCGCAGGCGACGATGTGCAGCCCTTGCTGCGTACGGTCAATGATATCCAGCTGGCTGTCGCGATCTGTTATGAAGATGCCTATGGTGCTGAGCAGCTGTACGCGTTTCCAGAGGCGGATATCCTGATTAACGTGAGCAACGATGCCTGGTTCGGCGATTCGATAGCGCCTCATCAGCATCTGCAGATTGCACAGATGCGGGCACTCGAAACCGGTCGCTACGCGGTCCGTTCGACAAACACAGGGATCAGCGCTTTCATCGCTCCGGATGGAACGCTGCTTCGCACAGGCAGGCAGTTCGACTCCGACGTTATGACCACTGACATCTTCAAACATCGGGGCGCGACGCCGTATTCGGGCGTTGGTAACTGGCCGGTCATCGCGCTGTGTATTCTGATTCTTGGTTTCTTCCGCATCCGGAGTGGCACAAGCCTCTAAGCTGCTGCGCTTTTTCGCCTGTTCCTGTAGGCTTCCGGTTTTCCGCACACTGAAGACGCGCCAGACCCATGAGCACCCCATACAATCCCGAAGCTGTCGAAATTGCCGCCCAGAAGTATTGGGACGATGCCCGCAGCTTCGAGGTCGGCGAAGACGCCGACAAGGACAAGTACTACTGCCTGACGATGTTTCCGTATCCCAGCGGAAAGCTACACATGGGCCATGTCCGGGTGTTTACGATCAACGACGTTATCGCGCGCTACCATCGTCTGCAGGGAAAGCATGTACTGCAGCCGATGGGCTGGGACGCCTTCGGGATGCCGGCCGAGAATGCCGCGATCCAGCGTGGCGTGCCGCCTGCCAAATGGACCTACAGCAATATTGAGGATATGCGTGGTCAGCTGAAGCGTCTTGGTTATGCCTATGACTGGACCCGAGAGGTCACAACCTGTCGTCCGGAATATTACCGCTGGGAGCAGTGGCTGTTCACGAAGATGTTTGCGAAGGGCCTCGTCTACCGCAAGAATTCCATCGTCAACTGGGATCCGGTCGACCAGACTGTGTTGGCGAATGAACAAGTCATCGATGGCCGGGGCTGGCGCTCGGATGCACTCGTGGAACGGCGCGAGATTCCACAGTGGTTCATGAAAATTACGGACTACGCGGATGAAATGCTCGCGGAGCTGGATCGCATGCCTGGCTGGCCTGATTCGGTCAAGACCATGCAGCGCAACTGGATCGGTCGTTCAGAAGGGGTCGAACTGGCGTTCGATGTGGTGGGCGAAGAAACACCACTGACCGTTTATACGACGCGACCGGATACGCTGATGGGCGTGACCTACATGGCCGTTGCTGCAGAGCATCCGCTGGCCAGCAAAGCCGCCAAAAACAATCCCGACGTTGCTGCCTTCATTGAAGACTGCAAACAGACTGATGCACAGGAAGCGACGCTTGAGACCATGGAAAAGAAAGGCATGGCGCTCGGCATTTGTGCGACTCACCCGATTACGGGTGAGGAAGTGCCTTTGTGGGTCGCCAACTTTGTATTGATGAGTTACGGCACCGGGGCAGTCATGGCGGTACCGGGCCACGATGAGCGCGACTGGGAGTTTGCCAAGAAGCACGACCTGCCCATCAAGCAGGTGATTGCGCCAAGTGATGGCAGTGAGATCGACATTGACGCCTCGGTTTACGTCGACAAAGGCGTGCTCGTCAATTCCGGCGACTACGACGGGCTGGACTACGACGCTGCCTTTGAGGGCATAGCCGACTGGATAGAAGCATCTGGTCGTGGCTCTCGCAAAGTGAATTATCGCCTGCGCGACTGGGGCGTTTCACGACAGCGTTACTGGGGCACGCCAATTCCGATCATCTATTGCGATGACTGCGATGCAGTGCCGGTTCCAGAGGAGCAGCTGCCTGTCATATTGCCAGAGGATGTCGAAGTGACGGGCACTGGCTCACCACTCAAGGATATGCCCGAATTCGTGAACGTCGCATGCCCGCAGTGTGGCAAAGACGCGCGCCGCGAGACAGATACTTTCGATACGTTTGTCGAGTCATCCTGGTACTTCGCGCGCTATGCGTGTCCAGATAACGACAGCGCCATGCTCGACGAACGCGCCAGCTATTGGTGCCCTGTCGATCAATACACAGGCGGTGTTGAGCACGCGATACTGCACCTGCTGTACTCGCGATTTTTCCAGCGCGTCATGCGTGATGAAGGCCTGACCAGCGAGTCCGAACCGTTTACCAACCTGCTGACGCAGGGCATGGTCCTCAAAGACGGTGCAAAAATGTCCAAGGCCAAGGGCAACACGGTGGATCCGCAACAGCTGATCGAGAAGTACGGTGCAGATACGGTCAGGCTGTTCATGATGTTCGCGGCACCTCCCGAGCAATCGCTCGAGTGGTCAGATGACGGCGTGCAAGGCAGCTTTCGTTTTCTCAAACGCTTCTGGACGGCGGTCGTCGAGCATGCGACAAAAGGTGTTGCTGGCGACGTCGACACCGGCACGCTGAACGACACTCAGAAGGAACTGCGGCGCAAGACACATCAGACAATCGCCAAGATCAGTGACGACATCGGTCGCCGCCACAGTTTCAATACAGCCGTGGCTGCATCCATGGAATTGTTAAACGCCATCAACAAACTTGGTGATGATTCGGAAGCTGGCAGAGCAGTGCAGCGCGAGGCGCTGAACGCGGTTGTTATCATGTTGTCTCCGATGGTACCGCACATTTGCCATGCTTTGTGGCAGGAGCTTGGCCATGAGACAGTGTTGATAGATCAGAATTGGCCCAAAGTCGACGAGTCGGCACTTGCGCTGGACCTGATCGACCTCGTGGTGCAGGTGAATGGCAAGCTGCGCGCTCGTATATCGATTGCTGCCGACGCGAGCAATGATGCGGTGGAAGAACTGGCGCTGGCCGATACAAATGTGCAACGTTTTATCGACGGGAACGCAGTCCGAAAAGTGATTGTCGTGCCGGGCAAGCTGGTCAATGTCGTTGTTTAGAAAATCCGCAATACTTTCGCTCCTGCTTGCATGCGGTCTTGTGGCTGCTTGCGGGTTTCAGCTACAGGGTGCGTTTTCTACGCCTGCAGAAATGCAGCGAACCTACGTGGCTACAGAAGACCGTCATAGCCTGTTCTTTCGCGCGTTCACTGAACAGTTACGACAGTCGGGAGTGAACGTCGTCGATTCACCGTCCGACGCGACAGCGACGTTTGCGTTGACTTTTGATCAGACCGACCAGCGAGTTTTGTCAGTGTCCGCGCGCAACGTGCCAACTGAGTACGAGGTCTACTACACGATCGAGTACCGACTGGATGCGGGCGCCAGTAACCTGCTGGAATCACAAGTCCTGACGCTGACTCGCGATTACACCTACGACTCCACTCTCGTGCTTGGCAAAGCCCGAGAGGAAGAACTGCTTCGCGAAGCGATCGTCAAAGACCTCGTCCGCATCGTTCTGAAGCAGATCTCTACGCTCTAGTCTCTATGTTGCTCGTATCCGATGTAGCGCGTGCGACGCTCGACGCGTTGCTGGAACGCTATGGTCTGCAACTCAAGCTGCAGGACAGCGGCACTGAAATTACAGGCAGCTTCTGGGGTGACTCCGAAGCGGGCATCGTCGGCCGCCAGGTCTTTGTCCGGCCGGACACTCCGGTGCATTCATTCCTGCATGAGACTTGCCATGTTATCTGTATGACAGCTGAGCGACGCAATGGATTGCACAAGGATGCCGGTGGTGATGATCTCGAGGAGGCGGCCGTCTGTTATCTGCAGGTTATTCTTGCAGACAGTATTGCGGGCACGAGCCGCACGCAGCTGATGCAGGATATGGACGACTGGGGCTACAGTTTTCGCCTCGGTAATACCGCACGATGGTTCCAGTCTGATGCGTCGGATGCTGAAGAGTTTCTTAAGTTTCATGGACTTCTGAGCGAGCGCGGCGCGCCGACCTTCAAGCTGCGTTCCTGACACAGATTTGTGTATAGTCTGGTATGCCGTGGATACGCTACTTGCTGTATTTCATATCGATTGCGTTCGTCACCTGGGCCCTGACGCAAATGGAACTGGCGGCGCCTGGAGCCCTGAAGCTGCACGTAGTCCTCAGTGAGTCAGACCGCTTTGGCACCAGCGAATTCTCGCCCGTCGAAATCATTCAGGCCATCATCCTCGCCGCCTGTGCCGGCATCATGTTGCTCGTCGCTCGCAATTACTCGTCACAAAAGTCGGTTGCTATTCTGTTCGCCGGACTGGCGACAGCGTTCCTGATTCGTGAGCTCGACTATTTTCTTGACCTCTATGTTGCTGACAATTTCTGGCAGGTGCTGATCGGTGTTCTGGGCGCACTGATAATTGTCTATACCTATCGCTACCGAAAACGTATTCAACTCGCGCTTGGGCGAATCTGGCCGTCGCCCGGGCTGACGTTGTTATTTGCGGGAGCCGTCATACTGTTCGCATTCGTTCGACTGGTAGGGCATGAGCCATTGTGGATGTCGATATTGCAGGACGACTATCGGCGCGTCATCAAGCTGGCGGTTGAAGAATTCATTGAGCTGGTTGGCTACTTCCTGTGGATGATCGGTACAGTTGAATACGCGTTCCAGGCGCGCGCGATCGCTCAGGCCGAACCACAGCCAGCCGCAAGACGTCGCCGCGAGAAGCGACGGCATGATTCCGAAGGTCGATACTAGAGAATAGTTGGGTTTGGCGCGTCGCCGTAGACGTCGAGCGGGTCGAAGACTTTATCGGTTTCAGTCCATTCCAGTTCGATCTGCCCGTCGGTCTGTTTCTGTTCGAAATCATCGCCGACCGGGACTTTGCGGTAAAAACAGCTGCGGTAGCCGACATGGCAACTCGCGCCGCCTGCGACATCAACGCGCAGCCAGACGCAATCCTGATCATCGTCGATCAGCAGCTCTCTCACCGTTTGCACGAGCCCGCTCGTGGCGCCCTTGTGCCACAGTACCTGGCGGCTACGGCTATAGTAGTGGGCTTCCCCCGTTACGATCGTCAGCTGCAGGGCTTCTGCATTCATATAGCCCTGCATCAGCAACTCGCCACTGTCTGCGTCAGTTGTGACGACAGTGATCAGGCCCCGGTCGTCAAATTTCGGGGCAAGATCATTGCCTTCCTCGACTTGCTCGATCGTGTTGCGGGCTCGAAATGTAACCGTTGCGGCAGACATGCGGCTTCCTCAGGTGAATGCGTTCAGGGGGGCGGAAGAATACCGGGGTCGGCGCCGTGCAGCAAACAGTAGCCGTGGACAATGAACTTGCTATGATTGCCTCTTTTGACGCGCCAGATTCAGGATTTCATGAGTTTACAGCTGCACGACACACTCCAGGGCAAGAAAGTTGCTTTCGAGCCACTTCGCGAAGGTGAGGTGACCATGTACCTGTGCGGGCCCACTGTCTACAACTACGCGCATATTGGCAATGCTCGGCCAGCCGTTGTATTTGACCTGTTGGCGCGGTTGCTACGACGCAGTTACAAGCTGACGTTCGCGCGCAATATCACTGACGTTGATGATAAGATCAATGCGGCATCTATTGAATCGGGCAAGCCGATCGACGAAATTACGGCCCGGTTTATCAAAGCCTACAATGACGACATGGGTGCGCTGGGTGTTCGTGCCCCGGACGTGGAGCCCCGTGCAACCCAGCATATTGCGGAAATGATCGAAATGATCGAGACGCTCATTGAGAAAGGCTTCGCGTATGAGGCTGAGCAGCACGTGTTGTTTGATGTCTCCTCCTATGAGCAGTATGGCGCGCTCTCGAAACGCGATCTTCGCGAGATGATTGCCGGCGCACGCGTTGAGGTCGCGCCGTACAAGAGAGCCGCGCACGACTTCGTATTATGGAAGCCGTCGACGCCGGAACTTCCAGGATGGGAATCGCCGTGGGGACGTGGTCGACCTGGATGGCATATCGAATGCTCCGCGATGGCTGCAAAGCACCTCGGCGATACGATAGACATTCACGCAGGTGGTCGTGACCTTGTATTCCCGCATCATGAAAACGAACTGGCGCAGAGTTGTTGCGCTCATGATGGTGCGCCGTTTGCACGATACTGGTTGCACAACGGTTTCCTCAGTATGGACCAGACCAAGATGTCCAAATCACTTGGCAACGTGTTGCTCGTGCATGAACTCATCAAGACTGTTCCCGGCGAGGTGATTCGACTGGCATTGCTCAGTGCGCACTACAAGCAGCCGCTGGACTGGTCGACCGAAACTCTCGAATCAGCACGAAGTATGCTCGATCGCCTGTACGGTGCCGTGCAGGACATCGCCGTGTCAGACCAGGCTCGAGCGGCCGCAGAAGTGCCGCAGGACCTGATCGATGCGCTTGAGGACGACCTCAACTCACCCAGAGCAATGGCGGCTTTTTTTGGACTTGCCAAGGAATTGAACAAGGCGACGGATGAGGCCGAACGCGAATCGCTGGCGGCGAATATGTACGCAGCCGGCGAGCTGATGGGGCTTCTGGGAAACAATCCCGATGAATGGTTTTCAGGTGACGTCGAAGGCGCCATTCCATCGGATGAAATCGAGGCCTTGATCAAAAAGCGCAATGACGCGAAGGCAGCCAAAGACTTTCAGACCGCAGATGCTATTCGCGATCAGCTTGGCGCGCTGGGTGTCACGATCCAGGATGGTCGTGACGGCACCAGCTGGCGGCGGAACTGACCATGAGCAATGAGGTTCTGGAAGCACAGCAAGAGTTGATTGCCGACTTTGAGCTGTTCGAAGACTGGATGGATCGCTACCAATACATCATCGACCTCGGCCGACGCCTGCCCGACTTTCCTGAAGAATTGCGGATCGAAGAGAACCGTATCCGCGGTTGCCAGTCACAAGTCTGGTTTGTCGCAGAGCAGACTGATGGCAGGCTGCAATTTCGAGCGATCAGTGATGCTGCAATCGTCTCTGGGCTCATTGCCATGCTGTTACGACTTTACAGCGACCGCAGCCCGCAGGATATTCTGGATTCGCCGCCGGATTTCGTCGCGGCACTGCAGCTTGAAAGCCACCTGAGCCCAACCCGCAGTAATGGTCTTGCGTCGATGCTGGCAGCGATTCGCCGCTTCGCGGCAGAGGCGCTGGAGGCGGCCTGATGGCGACGGTCGTGAGCAAAGCGCTCGCGTATCCGCTAATTTTGCTGGTGCGGTTATATCGCGTCGCACTGTCGCCCTGGCTGGGCAGGAATTGTCGCTTCGACCCAACCTGTTCGAGTTATGCGATCGAAGCTTTGCAGGCGCACGGTGTTTTCAAAGGAGCCTGGTTGGCAGCGAGGCGCATCGGCCGGTGCCATCCCTGGGGTGGGTCGGGCTACGATCCGGTTCCTGGAACGGAACCACGGGAGGGAGGCGATGACGCCACGCGACCTGATTAATGCAGTTCTGTATCCACTGACGAATGGCAACGTCCTGGTTGCGATGATTTCATTCTGGCTGCTCAGCAAGCTGGCGGGTGCTGCTGGCCTTCTGGGTGTACTGCTCGGAGTACTGGTCGTACTGGGTGTGTTTCGCTACCAGGTGATGCTGCTTGAGGACCGTGCCAGTGGCCGCGAACCGCAACCACCCGGTATCGAGTTTTTCAGCTGGTTCGATAACCACTGGAGCCTGTTTCCTGCCGTCGTCGTTGTCGTAATCGCGTGGGCAAGTTTTGCGATTCAAAATAATGCTGGCGTTGCGGCAATGTTATTGTTCGTTGCGCTTGCCGGCGGCCTCTACCCTGCAATGCTGGGCGTGCTGGCGATCACGCACTCACCGTTGCAGAGCGTGAATCCGCAGGCGCTGCTACGATTCGTATCGGCCTGCGGCGCCAGCTACTGGATTACAGTGGTTTACCTGGTTTTGATTGCCTACCTGTTGCCCATCGTTGCAGGTATCACCGGCTTTCTGTCTGGCCTGATTGAGCTTTTTCTGATCTTCTCGTTGCACTCTGTGATAGGAGCTGTAATTGCGCCGCACGGCCTGATTGAAGACGTCAGCATTCCCGGCGCGCCGGAACCCGATGAAAATCAATACGCGGCAGATGTAGAAAAGCTCCGTGTAGCGGCGCTTGCACATGCGTATGGCTTTATCAGCCGGGACAATCGTGAGGGTGGTTTCGCGCATGTGTTTGAGAGCATTGATACCGACCCCGATCCCGTTGCGGCCTGGGCGTGGTACTTCGACCGTATGCTGGGCTGGGAGAACCAGACGCATGCGCTGTTTTTCGCGCAGCGCTACATACATGACATGTTGCGACATGGTGAGACGGTCCCGGCGCTAAAGGTCATCATGCGCTGCCGGCTCGTCGATGAGGAGTTTCGGCCGCTGCGGGAGGATATTGCCACGGCTATCGCAGCCGCGGAGGAGAACGGCAATATCGAGCTTTCAGCAGTGCTGAAAAGGTTCTGAAGCGTTACAATGAGCGCATGGACAAGCGTTTATTGACAATCTTGCGATGCCCGGTCACGCACAAGGGCCTGTCGGTTCTTAAGAAGGACAAGCTGGAGCGCGTTAATGCGGCGATCGGCGCTGGAGAGCTCGTTAATCACCATGGCGAGACTCTCGCAGCACCGCTGTCGGAAGCGCTGCTCAGTGACGACGGCAAGTGGCTCTACCCGGTGGCTGACGGCATTCCGGTGTTGCTGGAAGACGAGTCGATAAACATGGAGCAGCTTGCTTGAAGATTCAGGCAAATCAGTTTTCGTCGCACCTCATCAAATCCCTGGCTCCTTGTTATCTCGTTACCGGTGACGAGCACTTGCTTGTTGATGAGGCACTGGATTCGATTCGGGAAAAGGCCAGAGAGCGTGGTTTCACGTCGCGGGAGCTGCATGTGGCAACCACCGGATTCGACTGGAACGCATTGACAGCGTCAACCGGGAACCTGTCGTTGTTTGCCGAACAGCGCATCATCGAATTGCGATTGCCAACAGGCAAGCCGGGTAAGGCCGGCGGCCAGGCAATTGTTGATCTTGTTGAGCAGGCAGGGCCCGAGTTGCTGTTCATTGTCACAGGACCAAAACTGGACCGTTCGGGCAGCGCTTCGAAATGGGCCAAGACTATTGACAGCAAGGGCGTCTCGTTGCCGATCTGGCCGATTGGTGTGCGTGAGTTGCCGGGGTGGATTGCAAACCGGATGCGCCAGGCAGAGCTCGAGCCCGACCGGGAAGCAGTCACGCTAATTGCGGATCGTGTCGAAGGCAATTTACTCGCGGCGGGTCAGGAAATTGAAAAACTGCGGCTCATTCTGGGTGCAGGAAAAGTCACAGCCGAAGACGTCAGCGATGCGGTTGGAAACAGCAGCCGATATGACGTCTATAAGTTGACAGATGCGGCGCTTGCCGGTGATGCCGGCCGATCTGTAAAAATACTGGGCGGCTTGCGCGCTGAGGGCGTGGAGCCAGTGATCGTAATGTGGGCGCTGACGCGAGAGTTGCGCACGCTGGCGAGGCTGGATGACGTCATTCGACAGGGCGGCGACCTCGGTGGTGCGATGCAAAAATCCGGTGTGTGGCGTAACCGCCAGGGACTGGTGCGCAGTTGTATTGGACGTCATCAGCACGGCGCATTTCACAGCATGCTCAAGGCGACCGGAAGAGCGGATGCCGCGGCAAAAGGGCAGCGCGCAGGCGATCCCTGGCAACTGGCAACCGATGTGGTTGTGAGCTTGTCACAATGAGCCCTGTTGCGGTTTTCGGTGGTACCTTCGACCCGGTGCACTATGGCCATCTCAGGACCGCATTCGAAATGTTGCAGGCGCTCCGCTTTCACGAGGTGCGCTTTATACCCTGCGGCGACCCGCCGCATCGCGGCGGCACATTCGCAGACTCGAGGTTGAGAATGCGTATGGTAGAAGTTGCAATATCAGGCCAGGATGGTTTCGTAGCAGACGACCGCGAATTGCAGCGCGGTGGACCATCGTATTCGATTGAAACGCTCGAAGATTTGCGAGGGGAATTTCCGGACCGGTCGATTGGTCTGATTCTGGGAATGGATGCGTTTCTTGGATTGACGAGCTGGCACCGCTGGGAAGAGATTTTGAGTTTTGCACATATCGTCGTCGCCCACCGGCCAGGCTGGAAAGCGCCGGATATCGGCGCGCTCGGAGACCTGCTCAGCGAGCATGGCACACATCGCGTGGACGACCTGCACACAGCATTGCAAGGCCGTATCCACATACACGCAGTCACGCAATTGGAAATATCGTCGACAGAAATACGCGAACTGGTTGCTGCGGGCCGAGACCCGCGATTTCTGATGCCGGACGCGGTTAGAGACGTCATTGAGGAGAGTAAGGTTTACATGAGCACAACGAATGAATAGTGACAAGCTGGCAGAACTGGTTGTCGATGCGCTGGAAGATATTAAGGGCCTCGACATCGTAAAGCTCGATGTTCGAGACATGACAACGGTCACCGACTGGATGATTGTAGCGAGCGGCACATCGAACCGGCATGTGCAGGCACTCATAGATAACGTCACGGAGAAAGCCAAGGCAGCCGGACACCGGCCGAGCGGTGTAGAAGGTGAGGACGGCGGAGAGTGGGTATTGCTGGATCTGCAGGATGCACTCGTGCATGTGATGCTGCCGAAAGTACGCGAGTTCTATAATCTGGAGAAGCTCTGGTCTATCAGGCCATCCGGAGACGCAGCAGCGACCGACGGGTAGTCAGTGCACTTACGCCTCTTAGCCGTCGGAGACCGCCAACCGTCCTGGGTGGATGAAGCCGTTGGCATTTATAGCGAGCGACTACCACGAGAGTGGAAATTTCGCCTCGACACAATTCCGACAGCGCGCCGTGGCAAGAACGACAAATCGCTGCAGGCGAGAGATACTGAGGGTGAGCTGATCATGAGTAAGCTCGCGGCAACCGAGCAAATGATGTTGCTGGATGAGCGCGGCAAACAGCTTACAAGCAAATCGCTGGCCGGTTGTTTGTCGGACTGGCAATCGGATGGGCGTGATCTTTGTTTTGTGATTGGCGGACCCGACGGTGTTTCCGCCGCGTGCCGACAACGCGCCGACTTTACGTGGTCGCTATCACAGCTGACGCTGCCTCACGGCATGGCGCGCGTGTTGTTCGCTGAACAAATGTATCGTGCCTGGTCGCTACAGACTGGCCACCCGTATCATCGAGCATGAGTCAAACATGCAGTCTGCGCACACAATAATACTCGCTTCAACATCACCGCGGCGTCGAGAGATTCTTGCAAGCCTGGGGCTCGAATTCGACATTCATCGCGTTGATGTTGATGAAACGCCGAGGCACAACGAGGCACCGGACGACATGGTGCAGCGACTCGCTCGCGCCAAGGCGGCTGCCGCGGATGTAGCGGACTCGGATATCGTAATTGGTGCCGATACCGCGGTGGTACTGGGCGATCTGGTGCTTGGCAAACCGCGCAACGAGCAGGAGTCGGTTGAAATGCTGCTGCAGCTGTCGGGTCGCACGCACACAGTAATGACCGGTGTGGCTGTCAGGAGCAACGCCGAATCGCAATCGATCGTTACAGCGACGGATGTGCAGTTTCGCGAAATTGGTCGGGACGAGGCGCATCGATACTGGCAGAGTGGAGAGCCGAGCGACAAGGCGGGGTCCTATGGCATACAGGGGCTCGGTGGCATGTTCGTCGCAGGCATTAGCGGCAGTTATAGCGGAGTTGTTGGGCTGCCGGTTTTCGAAACTGTCGAACTGCTGCGTGCCCTGGGTGTCGATGTACTTGTGAAGCCGAAATGACTGACGAATCGCCAAAAGAAGAAATACTGGTCAATGTGACCCCAAGCGAGGTGCGAGCCGCATTGCTTGAAAATGGCGTGTTGCAGGAAGTCTTTATCGAGCGTGTTGAGCGTCGCGGCATCATCAGCAACATATACAAGGGCCGCGTTTCTCGCGTATTGCCGGGCATGCAGGCGGCCTTTATCGATATCGGGCTTGATCGAACAGCGTTTCTGCATGCATCTGATATAGCGAGCCCTGCACACGCCGAAAACAGCGACGAAGTTCCGAATATCCGCGAATTGTTGCGCGACGGTGACGAGGTCATGGTGCAGGTCGTCAAAGACCCGCTCGGTAACAAGGGTGCGCGACTGACGACCTACATTACCCTGCCATCGCGCTACCTCGTGTTGTTACCGCGCAGCAATACAGTCGGTGTTTCCGCTCGAATTGAAGAAGACGAGGAGCGCGATCGACTACGTTCAATAGTTGAAAACCTGCTGGAAGAACAGGGTCTTAGCTCTGGCGCAATCGTGCGAACGATGGCCGAAGGCGCGAGTGCAGAAGCGATTGCAGCAGACCTTAAATACACGCTCAAGCTGTGGGAGGTCGTTCAGCAGCGGTGCAGGGGAAGTAGCGTAAAAAAGATGGTGCACGAGGACTTGTCGCTGCCGTTACGATCGCTGCGGGATCTCGTGAGTGCTGATGTTGAGCGCATTCTGGTCGATTCCGAGGACGTATTTGAGGCCATGCAGGAGTTTGCAAAGACTTTCATACCTGATGCCGAGCCCATGCTGGAGCTCTACAGCCGGCGCCGGCCGATTTTCGATCTGCACGGAATCGAAGATGAAATTCGCAAGTCTCTGGACAGAAATATTCCTTTAAAATCAGGTGGATACCTTATTTTCGATCAAACAGAGGCGATGACAACTGTTGACGTAAACACGGGCGGGTATGTCGGCCACAGAAACCTCGAGGAGACAATCTACAGGACCAATCTGGAAGCGGCCGTGGCGATCGCACGGCAGCTCAGGCTGCGTAATCTCGGTGGCATTATCATCATCGATTTCATCGATATGGATGAGATCGATCATCGCGAAAACGTGTTGCAGGTTCTGGAACAGTCGCTTTCCAGAGATCACGCGCGCCACCAGATAACGCCCGTTTCGCCGCTGGGCCTTGTTGAGATGACTCGAAAGCGAACCAGAGAGAGCTTGCAGCACGTTCTCGGAGAAGATTGTCCTGGCTGCAACGGGCGAGGGTTTGTAATGACGGCTGAGACCGTTTGCTTCGAGATTTTCCGCGAGATCATTCGTCAGTCGCGACAATTCGATTTTGAAGAGGCTATGGTGCTTGCGCATCAGGACGTTATTGATCTGCTGCTCGATGAACAGGCCGGGAGCCTGGCCGAGCTCGCAGAACAGACCGGCAAATCGCTCAAGCTGCAGACAGAGTCACTCTATCTGCAGGATCAGTTTGACGTCATTTTGATGTGAAGCGCAGGGCCTGCCTAAACCTATGAAAATGTTTATTCGCCGCATGATCAAATTCTTCGCGTACCTCGCCGCAGGTATCGTGATCATGCTCGCGATCGCGGTCGGTTTGTTTCGACTGTTTTTGCCGCGTCTGCCCGAGTACCAGGAAGAGATCAAAGGCTGGGCGAGCACCGCGATCGGCATGCAGGTGGAGTTTTCCGGAATGGATGCGCGTTGGGGATTAAGCGGTCCCGAACTCGAATTCTATGACGCCGAACTCATTCGACCAAGCAATGGTGTCCGGGCGGTTGCGGCGCAACAGGTTCGGATCGGTATCGGGCTTGCGCGCTTTTTGTATGACCGGACGCTGGTCGTTGACCGCGTCGTCATTAGCGAGTCCAGTTTTGATATTCGCCAAATGGAAGATGGCAGTCTGCGCATCCAGGGCAGCCCGGCAGACGAACTGCTGAATTTTCATACCGCAGGAGCGCGTGACAGCGTCAGCATAGACGTAATCGGCGAAAACCTTGAGCTTCGCTTCATGCAGCCTGGCGATGAACGACCGCGGTTTTTCCAGATTCCACGCGTGCGCATCAGCGCGGATCAGAATCGAATTGCCGCCGACGCCGACATTCGATTGCCGGATGATCTTGGCGGTCAGGTTTCATTGTCGGCAACTCAAGTCCTTTCACTACCGGCCGATGAGCGCAACTGGAACGTGATAGTTGAAACGGACGAGGTCAACCTGTCTGGCTGGTCGGCCCTGTTGCCGAACTACCCGAGAATTTCGTCCGGTAGCGGCGATCTGGAACTTGCATTGTCAATTGGTGGCAGCGGCATGTCCGGTGTAAGTGCCGAATTGGAACTTACTGACGTTGCACTGGACGGCCAGGCGCGCTTCGATGTTGAAGGTCATCTGGAACTGGCGTCGTCGTCGGACAGCTGGCTTATTGCCGCAAACGATTTTGTGTTTGCGACTGGCGGTCGCTCGTGGCCGAAAACCAATCTGCGCCTCGAGGCAGGGGTTGACCCCGATGGCTCGATCGAACTGATCGACGCGAGCGCTACCTATCTGAACCTCACTGACTTGCAGATGCTCGATCCATGGCTGCCCGAGGAGCGCCGGCAACAAATCGACGAGTACGCTCCGGACGGCGTGGTGCATAACCTTGTAGCGACTTTGTCCGGTCTAACGCGAGAGCAGCCGCAGTTCAACATATCAGCGGAACTGGATGCGATTGGCGTCGCGGGCGGGACCAACCGGCCAGGTGTGCGCGGCTTTTCCGGTCGCCTGCGTGCCGACAGTGCCGGTGGCAGCATTGAGATTGATTCACGCGATCTGGTCGTAACAGCACCTGACTATCTGGCGGAGGATGTGCAGGTTCAATCTGCGGACGGGCTGATCATTTGGCGAACAAGCAACAACCGCACAACAATTTTGTCGGACAGTATTCGCATAGACAGTTCGGTGTTTGACAGCGAGAGCAATGTTCAGATCGTGCTCAATGGCGACGGTGGCGCGCCCGAAATCGACCTGTCCAGTACATGGAGTATCTCCGACCTCGCGGGCGCAAAACGACTGATTCCATTGAAAGTTGTAAAACCCAAGTTGTATGACTGGTTTCAGATGGCGCTGGTCAGTGGCTCCATACCACGTGGTTCGACGACACTTAACGGTCCTCTCGACAAGTTTCCTTTCGACAATGGTGAAGGCCGTCTGTTGATCAATGCATCGGTCCGTAACATGAACTTCAAGTTCCACCGAGACTGGCCTGCCGCTGAACAGGCTGACATGGAAGTCATACTCGATAACGCTCGTCTCTACACGGTGCAGAATCGATCGACGAGTGCCGGCAACACCGTTGTTGATGCGCGCGTCGATATTCCGGACTTGCGAGATCCGGTGCTGGAAATCGAGTCATTTTCCAGTAGCTCGCTGGAGGCGATTCACAGCTACGCGCAAAACAGCCCGATAGCTAAGGTGTTCGGTGGCCAGCTTGACCGCGTTAGTGTCAGCGGTGACGCATCCTTCACGCTGGACCTGCTGGTACCGATAAAACGCGCCACCGAATTTGAATTCGAATCGAAGATTCGCAGTAACAGCGGTCAGTTGGCCGTTGCGGGGTTTGACGCGCCGATCACTGACTTGATTGGTGAGGTCACCATTCGGCGCGACGAAATCTCCAGTGAGTCGTTGGGCGGACAATTTCTGGGGCAGGCCGTCAGCATTGATTTGTTGCGTTCCGAGGATCCACAGTTCAGCGTGGTGGCGCACGCCGAAAGCACTCTGACGGCGGACGGTGTCGTCAATGGGCTTGGCATTCCGATGCAAGGGCTTCTCAATGGTGCGGCTCCATACCAGGCTCGCATCTGGTTCCCGAACGGAAAAGCCGAGGTTGCGTCGCCGCTGACAATTCAGATCGATAGCGAACTCGACGGCCTTGCACTGGAGTTTCCGGCGCCGCTCGGCAAAACAGCCAATAGCCAGTTGCAGGTTGCCAGCGAAATTCGCTTCCTGCCCGGCGGCGAGATCATCGAAAGTTCCGGGTCCGCAGAGAATCGCGTTGCCTGGCAGCTGGCCTTCAATCGTCCGGAAGAATTCTGGGATCTGGACCGCGGTGTTGTGACACTCGGGGATGGTCCAATGCAGGAGGCCGATACGCGCGGACTTCATGTGCGTGGCAACACACCAACGCTGCGACTTGAGGAGTGGCTGAATCTGTCTCGCAGCGGTGAGAGAAAAGTCGGCGTCGCCGAACGGATCCGCTCGATCGATGTGCTGGTCGACGATCTGTACTTGCTGGGCCAGCATTTACGGGACCACCGCGCCCGTGTCGATCGCAGCGCGCTTGACTGGCTGGTACAGCTGGACGGCGAAGACGTCGTTGGTTCCGTGTTCGTGCCCTACGACTTTGGCGGAGACCGCGAAATGGTTTTGGAGATGCAAAGGCTGCGTCTGCCAGGGAATGACGAAGACGACGACACTGACGGGACTGTTGACCCGCGTTCATTGCCGCCAATCAGCCTGACGGCCGACGAATTCGCATTCGGCGATCGCTACCTCGGCGCTGTTGAGCTGGTGCTTGAGAAAAACGAAGTCGGCCTTGAGGCGACGACGATCAAGAGTAAGGACGCTACCTTTGAGATCGTGGGAACCGGTAGATGGGTTGCCGACGATGCTGACCCGCTTGGGAGTCATAGCTTCGTTATGGCATCCATGACCAGTACCGACGTCAAGACCACGATGGCACGCCTGAACTACCAACCTGGTATTACAAGTGACAGCATGAGCATGTTGTTCAACCTGGACTGGTCGGGTAGTCCGCGTGCAGAGTTTTTTGACGTATTGAATGGCGACGTTCAGGTGCGTCTTGACGATGGTCAGCTGGAGGAAGTCGAGCCTGGAGCCGGTCGCGTTTTTGGTCTGATGAGTGTGGTCGCGCTGCCGCGACGCCTGTCACTGGATTTTCGCGACGTATTCAGCAAGGGGTTCGGCTTTGACAAAATCGCTGGCAATTTTCGCATCGTTAACGGGCGGACTTATACCTGCGATTTGTCGCTCGAGGGCCCGGCGGCCGATATCGGTATTGTCGGTGAGGCAAATATAGCCGATCGAACCTATTCACAGACGGCCGTTGTAACGGCGAACGTTGGCAATACACTGCCGATAGTGGGCGCTGTGGTGGCGGGACCCCAGGTCGCAGCGGGTCTGCTAATCTTCTCGCAGATATTCAAGAAGCCACTTCAGGAAGTCGGTCAGGCTTACTACGGCATCAGCGGCTCATGGGACGAACCTGTCGTTGACAGCTCGAATTCAGCAGCATTCGTCGCAAGTGGCGAATTGGCAGAATGTCTGCCGGGCAATTAAGCGCCCGCGTAACAGCAAAGGCGGGATATGCGTGTAGCAGCGATTCAAATGAACAGTGGTGCCGACCCGGCGGTCAATCTGCAGCTTGCCGACAGATTGCTGGCAGAGGCTGCGGCAGACGGTTGTACGTTGGCTGTTCTACCTGAAAACTTCGCGCTGATGCCCAGGCGCGGCCGTGACAAGGCAAAATATGCTGAGGAGCCGGGAGAAGGCCCTGTACAGGCGTTTCTTGCTGCGGCCTCAAAACGCCACGGCATGTGGATTGTCGCCGGCAGCATGCCGCTGGTGTCGCCTGAGATCGACGCGGAGCGCGTGTATGGCGCGTGTCCCGTCTACGACGATCAGGGTCACATGCAGGCAATGTATCGCAAGATTCACCTGTTCGATGTCGATCTCGTCGACAACCAGGAGTCTTACCGTGAATCACGCTCGATGTTTCCCGGCGACGACGTGACGAGCGTCGATACACCCTTCGGCCGAATTGGCCTGACCATTTGCTATGACCTGCGCTTTCCAGAGTTGTTTCGGCAGCTGGTGGATGCTGGAGCAACGATTTTTACGGTACCTGCGGCGTTTACACAGACCACGGGCGAGGCACATTGGCACACACTGTTGCGAGCGCGGGCGATCGAAAATCTGGCTTATGTGATTGCACCCGGGCAATATGGCGTGCATCCGGATCAGCGTTCAACGTACGGGCATTCACTGATCGTGGATCCCTGGGGAAGAATCCTTGCGGAAGCCGCCGACGAGAACTGCATCGTGGCCGCCGATCTCGACCCTGAATTGCCGGCCAGGCTCCGCAGTGAGTTTCCGGCACTGACAAACCGCCGCCTCTGACAGCACGGACAGCACTATTGAAAAACGAAAACTCCATTGATGCGCTGATGTCGCGCATGCTCGAGCCTGCGGGCCTTGACGAATATCATCTCGGCAATACTCTGGGCAGCATGATGCAAGGTGGCGTCGACTATGCGGACTTGTACTTTCAAGTCAGTCGCCAGGAAAGCTGGACGCTTGAAGATGACATCATTCGCGAAGGTAGTTTCAGCCTGGATCAGGGTGTCGGCGTACGCGCAGTCAGTGGCGAGAAAACCGGTTTTGCCTACTCTGACGAACTGTTGCTGCCGGCACTTGAGCAGGCGGCGGGTGCGGCTCGGGCAATAGCCCGCCAGGGGCAGGAACGCCAGGTACAAGCCTGGAAACGCACCGCGGCGACGTCATTGTATTCTGCGGATGATCCTACGATCGGCGTCAACGACGAGCAGAAGACCACAATGCTGGCCGAATTGAATGCGGCGACGCGCGACATGGACCAGCGCGTTGAACAGGTCATTATCAGTCTCGCCAGCGGTCAGGATCTGGTGCTGGTCGCCGCATCCGATGGCACGATGGCTGCGGACGTCAGACCGCTGATTCGACTCAATGTCAGTGTCATTCTCGAGCACAACGGCCGACGTGAGCAAGGCTATGCCGGCGGCGGCGCCCGTACAGGACTCGAATACTTCCTGGACGGAGATATTCCAATGCAGTTTGCAGAGGAAGCCGTGCGCCAGGCAATCGTACAACTCGACGCGCGCGCGGCACCGGCAGGCACTATGCCGATTGTCCTGGGCGCAGGCTGGCCCGGCATTCTGCTGCATGAGGCGGTCGGGCATGGTCTGGAGGGCGACTTCAACCGCAAGGGGACGTCGGCGTTCAGCAGCAAGATGGGGCAAAAGGTCGCATCGCCACTCTGCACGATCGTCGACGATGGAACCCTGCCTGATCGGCGTGGTTCTTTGTCGGTCGATGACGAGGGTACACCGGGCCAGTATACGACCCTCGTGGAAGACGGCATTCTGAAGGGCTACATGCAGGACAAACTCAATGCACGGCTAATGGGTGTCGAGTCGACCGGCAACGGGCGACGGGAATCGTTTGCGCATGTGCCAATGCCGCGCATGACCAACACTTACATGCTGGCCGGGCCGCACGAACCTGACGAGATAATCGCGTCGATTGACAAGGGAATCTATGCACCCAACTTTGGCGGCGGGCAGGTCGACATCACATCCGGAAAATTCGTTTTCTCGGCGAGCGAAGCGTACCTGATCGAGAACGGCAAAGTGACGGCTCCAGTGAAGGGCGCGATGTTGATCGGTGACGGTCCGGAAGCGCTCAACAAGATCTCCATGGTTGGTAACGATCTTGAGCTCGATAGCGGTGTTGGAACCTGCGGCAAGGAAGGCCAGTCTGTACCCGTTGGGGTCGGTCAGCCGACGCTGAAGATCGACGAAATTACCGTCGGTGGCACGGGCTAGCCTTTACATAACTTGCCAATCGGGCAATTTACGGCGCGCAGTGTGAGCTAGCTCACTTCATTCGACATAGTGTTTCGGTACCTTCTGTTTATCTCATGGAGGCAGATAGCAATGGCATTCGAAAACACAATTACAGAACAAGACATGGACGCCAAAACTCAGCAGTTTGTGCAGGGTTTTCGGGGGGATTTGGGCGATTCAGAGCCGGATCTTTCAGTCGATGGACTTTCAGAATCAATACTTTCCAGGCTTCTTGGCCTGTTCGGTGTCGGCAGATAATGACCTGAACACCAGAGATCCGCTGGACAATCGGCCCCCGCTATGGAAAATGAATCGACCCCGGGGCAGATAACCAGAGCATTATGTGGGTCTCAAAACCAATCTATGAAAGCCTGCCTTACTTCTACCTGATCGTAGGAGCGCTGTGTCTCGGCGCCTCCATGTACGTCAACCACTGGTATTGGCCGACCATCTCCTTTGTCGTTGGCTTGCTCTGCCTTGTCGCCGGCCTCGTGGTGCTTTTGAAACGCCGTGACTATCGTGTCACCGACCGCCGTGTCGGACAGCGGCAAGACTACTGATTTCCCGCATTCTGAAAAGCTTACTCGCTGCGACTGCAGCGCTGCTCGTCGTGGTCGGCTGTCAGCAGACCACGCCAGAGTTTGACCTGGTCATTCGCAACGGTACCGTCTACGACGGCCTGGGTGGCACGCCCGCTAATGTCGACATTGCGGTCAAAGGTGATCGTATTGTTGAGCTTGCCGATCGCGTTGCCGGGCGTGGCAAAACAGAGATAGACGCTGCGGGCATGGCGGTTGCCCCCGGGTTTATTAACATGCTGTCCTGGGCCACGGAGTCTCTGATTGAGGACGGTCGCGCGATGAGCGATGTCTACCAGGGCGTGACGCTGGAAGTGATGGGCGAGGGCTGGTCCATGGGTCCCGTGAATAGCGATATGCGCGAGGCAATGCTGAAGCAACAGTATTACGGCCCGTATGAGATCGAGTGGACCACGCTGGGCGAGTACCTCGAGTATTTGCAGGCGCGCGGTATCGCGCCAAATGTTGCATCTTATGTTGGTGCTGCGACCGTGCGCATGCATGAAGTTGGGCTAGAGGATCGCAGCGCGACAGCGGATGAACTGTTGCGCATGCAGGAACTGGTACGGCAGGCGATGCGTGAGGGCGCGATTGGCGTCGGCTCGTCGCTGATTTATGCGCCAGGCAACTATGCGGACACGGCCGAGCTGGTCGCGCTGGTGGGCGCTGCTGCGGAATACGATGGACGTTACATTTCTCACATGCGTTCCGAAGGTGACCGTCTGCTGGAGAGTGTCGAGGAGCTGATCGATATCTCACGGCGTACTGGCGCTCCAGCCGAAATCTATCACCTGAAGGTTGCGGGTCGTCAGAACTGGGGCAAGATGGATGCTGTATTCGAGCTGGTCGAGTCCGCTCAGCGTGAAGGGCTGGCAATAACTGCAGACATGTACACCTATCCGGCCGGTGCTACCGGGCTGGACGCTGCAATGCCGCTATGGGTGCAAGAAGGTGGCACAGAAGCGTGGATCGAACGTCTCCAGGACGCCAGTATTCGTAAGCGTGTCGTATTGGAAATGGAGTCAGTTGACGTTGACTGGGAAAATCTCGCATTGCATGCGGGTGCAGAAGGTGTGCTGTTTGCAGGTTTCCGCAACCCTGAGTTACGCGCCTACGTTGGCAAGACGCTTGCGCAGGTCGCGGCGGAAAGAGGTACCAGCCCTGCCGAGACAATTGTCGATCTTGTGATCGAAGATGGCAGTCGCGTGGAGACGATCTATTTCCTGATGTCTGAAGAGAATATCAAGCGGCAGCTTGCCAGGCCCTGGGTCAGTTTCGGCTCGGATGCTGGTGCGCTGGCGACGGAAGGCGTTTTCCTCGACTACAATTCCCATCCGCGCGCGTACGGAAATTTTGCGCGCGTGCTCGGCAAGTATTCTCGCGATGAAGGGGTCATACCTCTGCGAGAGGCGATTCGACGCTTGACGTCACTGCCAGCAAGCAACATCGGTATCCGTCAACGCGGTGCGCTGTTGCCGGGATACTTTGCGGATATCGTTGTCTTCGACCCTGAAACGGTTAGCGATCACTCGACCTTTGAGGAGCCGCACCAGTATTCGAGCGGCGTGCGGGATGTTTTCGTTAATGGCGAAGCAGTGTTGCGCGATGCCGAGCATACTGGCGCAACGCCTGGTCGCGTGGTTCGCGGGCCGGGTTGGGCGGGCTGGGATTAGTTACTGTTCGTTGACCGCTGAATCCTGATCGCAGTCACGATTGTCGTTACGATCGTCTTCGTGATCGTTTGTCGCATCGCCACTATTGCCGTCACCTGCGTCGTGGGCTTCCCGCAGGTCCTTATACACAAGCTCGTGTACACCGAGCGACACCGTATCACCGTCTCGAAGGCGGTACTTCTTGACTTGTTTCTCGCCCAGAAATACGCCATTGGTACTGTTCAGGTCTTCAATAACACAGCCGGTCTCGTCGCTGACGAGTTGCGCATGATGTCGGCTAACAAACTTGCTCTTGATGTATATCTCGTTATCGGGTGAGCGGCCGACAATGACGCGACCCAGCGGGAACGACAGGACATCGGTAACCTCACCGTCCTTACGTACGACAATTTCAGTTACGGCCGAGTCCGTCGCACTACTGCGGTCTGTTTCGAGCTGCCGGAGCTGATCATAGATTCCGGTGTTGCTCTCGTGCTCCTGCCAATTAAGTTCCTCGGCGGCGGAAATAACATCTACTGCCTCGACGACGTCTTTGCTGTCGGCAAACGCGCACAACAGCGCTGTGTCGCAAAGTGTGTTGATCAGGCGAGGCACGCCACCGGAAAATCGGTAGATCACGTCAAATGTGTCATCGGCGAACAGGTCAGCTGATTCTCTGCCCGCAACGGCGAGTCGGCGTTCGATGTACTCGCGCATCTCACGGCGGTCGAGCGGTCCAATATGAAACCTCAGGCGGACACGTTGCACCAGCTGCTTCAGACTCGGTGAGTCCAGCGTATCCTTGAGCTCAGGCTGCCCGGCCAGAATGATACGCAGCACTTTTTCCTTGTGCGTTTCTATGCCAGAGATCATCCGAATCTCTTCCAGGACTTTCGGCGACAGGTTCTGCGCCTCGTCAACGATCAAGACGACTTTCTTGCCGTTGGAGTATTGCTCGATGAGGAACATGTTGAGCATGTCGAGCAATTCAACCTTGCGCTTGTTGAATGGTTTGAAGCCGAACTCGGTCAGAACCGCTTGCAGAAACTGGGTTGCAGTGAGCTGAGTCTGGGAAACCACCGCATAAACCACATCTTCGTCGAGTTCCGACAAGAACGACTGCAGCAACGTCGTTTTGCCCGAGCCGATCTCACCGGTAATGACAACAAAGCCGTCTGCCAGCCAGATGGTCGATTCCATATAGGCTTTCGCGCGCGCATGCTGCTTGCTCCAATAAAGGAACTCAGGGTCGGGCGTTAGCCGAAACGGCTGCTCCGAAAGCTTGTAGTGTTCGAGGTAAGACATCTTCGTAAAGAGTTTACCTGTTTTTGGACTGTTCGGGCTATGCCGTGTTCTCACACAGCTGGGTGGATTACGTCACAGTTTTGTCAATAATCCCGACAAGTTCGTCGCGGCGTTCCGCCAAATCCGCTGTCACCGTGACATGGCCGAGTTTTCGACCTGGCCGCGGCGCTTTGCCATAGTCGTGCAGTGCGCCAATATCGAGTCTTCGCGTGGCGGCCGGTATCTCGCCAATCAGGTTGATCATACCCGCGTGGCCGCGGCTGGTTGTGGGCCCAAGAGGCATGTTCAGGATAGCGCGCAGGTGGTTTTCGAACTGGCTGGTCTCGGACCCTTCGATCGACCAGTGCCCTGAATTGTGCACGCGTGGTGCGAATTCGTTTGCGAGAAGCCGATCCGCAACGACGAAAAGCTCCAGTGCCAGGACGCCCACGTATTGCAGATGCTCGAGCATGCGCTCGACATAGTCAGATGCGGTCGCTACGAGTTGCGGTTGATTCAGCGGCGTTATCGAGGTGCGCAATATGCCATCCCTGTGCTCATTACGTCCGAGCGGATAGATGACGATATCGCCGTCGACGTTGCGCGCACCGATACATGAAACTTCATAATCAAACTCGACCCATTGTTCTGCAATCAGGGGATGGGTACCAAGCGTTTCCCAGGCGGCGTCAAGGTCTGCAGTGTGTCGCACTACGAACTGACCCTTGCCGTCATAGCCGAAACGCCGAGTCTTGATGACCATCGGCAGACCGAGAGACTCGGCCGCTGCCTGCAAATCGTCACGACTGTCGACAGCGTGGTAGCCCGGTAGTGGAATATCGAGAGATTCAAACAAGCGCTTTTCCGTCAGTCTGTCCTGTGCTTGCTGCAGTGCCGCAGCTGGCGGGTAAACCGGTGTTTCAGCGCCAATCAGTTGCAGAGCCTCCACGGGCACGTTCTCGAATTCGTAGGTGATTACATCGCTGTCTGCAGCCAGCTGCGTGAGTGCCTCTGGATCATCGAAAGCGCTTTGCATGACATCGCCGCAAACTGCTGCCGGAGGATTGCTCGCAGGATCGACGAACGTGCAATGCACACCCAGGTCGCGAGCCGCGAATCCCAGCATCTGGCCGAGCTGCCCGGCGCCGATAATTCCGATACGCATGTCGTTACTGGCTGGGGTCGCTGTCCGCGAGGACTATGTCAGTCTGTTGCTGGCGGAATGTGTCAAGCGCGGTTGCGATACTGGCGTTTGTGTTCGCAAGCATCGCAGCTGCGAGGAGTGCCGCGTTGACGGCACCTGCCCGGCCGATCGCCATACAGCCGACCGGAATGCCTGCCGGCATTTGCGCGATAGACAACAGCGAGTCCATGCCGCTCAATGCTTTTGACTGCACTGGCACACCGAGCACGGGTACTCGGGTCTTCGCCGCGGCCATGCCCGGTAAGTGAGCTGCGCCACCGGCGCCCGCGATGATAACTTTCAGTCCGCGGTCTGCCGCCGTTTCGGCGTACTCGAACAAAAGATCCGGTGTCCGGTGAGCCGACACCACCTTCGCCTCGTAACTGACGCCAAGCGAATCCAGTGTCTCGCAAGCGTGCTGCATCGTCTCCCAGTCGGACCGGGAGCCCATAATTATGCCGACATCAATTGTCATTTCAGAATCACTTGTGCTGCTAACGACGCAATGTAGCAAGCGCTGCCCGAATGGGTTCGGGGTCAACGTGCCGCATCAGTTTTCCAATGTACTGCTTTTGGCGCCGTAATGCGCCATGCGCTTTGATCTGGCGAGCTTCGAGTACCGCCTCGAGCAAGTCCTCATCGAGCGACAGGCCCTCCAGGTCACTCTGCTTCAGGGTGATGAGTTCTTCACCAAGCGCCTGCACCGCGAGATACTCTCGCTTTCTTGCGCTTTTGCTGGGCTTTAATTCTGTCACTGGTTTAAAGTACTCCCCGCGGTGGGTCGCTGATCCGCGGCGGCAGTCTAACATGCGTAAAGGATGTTCCAACTATGGCAGAAGTAGCAAAGCGCGAGTCGCTCGGCGAGGTTGAGCTTGAGAATCTTGTCAGCATGGCGCTGGATGAGGCGCGCAGACTGGGTGTCGATCAGGCCGAAGTTGCGGCCAGTCAGGATACAGGCCTGTCGGCAACCGCGCGGCTTGGCGATGTAGAGAATCTCGAATTCACGAATGACCGCGGTCTCGGTATCACGGTGTACAAGGATGCCTGCAAAGGCAACGCCAGCACGTCCGACATCTCGCCGGAAGCTATTCGCGAGGCGGTGGCAAAGGCGTGTTCATTCGCGAGCCTGACGGCGAAGGACCCGCATTCGGGTCTTGCCGATGCAGAACTAATGGCGACGGAGACACTGGATCTCGATCTGGATCACCGCTGGGACATTGAGCCGCAGCGAGCGATACAACTTGCTATCGAATGTGAAGCAGCTGCGCTCGCATACGACGCGCGTATCAATAACTCTGAAGGTGCAACAGTAGGCACTAATCGGGGATCACGCGCGTATGGTAATACGCACGGGTTTATCGGCAGCTACTCGCGCACGAGCCACAGTATTACCTGCGTGGTCCTGGCCGAAGCAGGCGGGACGATGCAACGCGACTATCACTACACGTCATCACGATTACCGGGTGAGCTTGACAGCGCCGTTAGCGTTGGCGAGAGGGCGGCCAGAAAAACGGTCAAGCGGCTTGGTGCGCTGAAAATCAAGACGACCAACGCGCCGGTTCTCTACATCCCTGAGCTGGCACGCGGTTTCTTCGGCCATGCAATTGGCGCGATTTCCGGCGGATCGCAGTACCGCCGTTCTTCGTTCTTGCTGGATGCAGTGGGAGAGACGATCTTCCCCGAGTTCATACAGGTGCAGGAGCGGCCACATCTGCCACAGGCCGTCGCCAGTCGAGCCTACGACGCAGAAGGTGTCGCAACCTATGACAGAGACATTGTTGAAGATGGCGTGCTGCAGGGCTATGTGCTCGGTAGCTATTCGGCTCGGCGTCTGGGATTGCAGTCCACCGCCAATGCAGGTGGCGCGCAAAACCTGCTAATACCCGGCAGTGACAAGGACCATGCGGCGCTGCTCGCCGAGATGGGTACAGGCTTAGTCGTTGAAGAGCTGATCGGGCAGGGCGTCAATCCCGTGACAGGTGACTATTCACGCGGCGCCGTCGGGCATTGGGTTGAAAATGGTGAGATACAACATGCCGTCCACGAGGTCACGATCGCCGGAAATCTGCGCGATCTGTACAAACGTATCGCCGTGGTCGGCAACGATCAGGATCTGCGCAGCGGTATTCGCTGTGGCTCATTGCTCGTCGAGGAAATGACGATTGCAGGCGCTTAGCCGCTAGCGTCTTCATCCAGTAAGTCTGCGAGTGTTCGCTCGCCAATTTCGCGATCGATCACGCCATCCAGTGTGCTGCCCAATCGATCGACGGCGTCGTCCCAGCTAGGTTGCCGGTGCGAGCCGGTCTCGCCGTCTTTGCGTACCGTGGAAAGGATGTCGGCGAGCTTGATGCGCGACATCTCTTTGCCTGGCAACATCCGTTCTTTCTCATCATTTGTCAGGAGGCCATTGGCTTCCAGCCCCAGTGCGATTGGCGCCAGCGTGATTGTTGGGATACGCATACTTCTGCCGAGGCTGCGCAGGTCGATGCCGATAACAGGGTTGCGGTGTTCCTTGCCAACGAGGTACATGATGTTCAGCGCAATTCGCTCACGCATCGCATTAGACAGTCGCGGCTCCCGTCGGCCAATACGCAGGTACGCAGGATTCTGAAAGTAAAACGCGACCTGTGAGCCGATAAGCAGAATAAGCCAGTTCAAATACAGCCAGATCAGTGCGGAAATGGCGACCGCAAGACTCGCATAGATCGCTTGTCGATTTGACGAGGTTGCGATAAATGACGCGAATACCGTTGCAGTTGTCGCCCAGATGACGCCGCCCGCAATGCCGCCGACGATCGCTGACCGAAAACGTACTCTCGTGTTGGGCATGAACTTGTACAGGACCGTGAAGATGCCGATTGTGATGAAGTAAGGCATCAGGCTGTCGGTGAGAGTGAAAACCGGCGCAAGCACCACGTTTTCCTGCATCTCCAGAACCAATTTTTCCTTGCTGAATTCTACCAGTGCTTTGACTGACAGGCCGACTGCGATCGCGCCAACGATGAGCACTGTGCTGTACTCGACCAGGCGAGTAGCGAAGCTCCGCGATTTGCTGACATACCAAACGTAGTTAAACGACTCCTCGATTTTTTGCACCATCGATATCGCGTTGTACAGAAAAAAGATAAAGCCGATGCTGCCGAGCACGTTGCTGTTGACGTTGTTGACGAGGTTGATGATGTAGTCGGTTATCTCGATACCCTTGGGGCCAAGCGGCTCGAGAAATCCATAGAGGAGAGGCTCGATATCCTCAAGGACGCCGAATGCCTTGAGTGCCGAAAAGCTGACGGCGATCAACGGTACGATTGACAGCAAGGTTGTATAGACCAGGCTCATTGCTCGCAGCGATAGCTGACCGGAAAACAGGTCACGCAGTACTGCCCAGAGGTTGCGTAATACGCCCACAAGAAAGCGCCCTGGAATTCCGTATTGCTGCAGGAGGTCGCCCCAGACGAGATTATCCAGCCAGTTTGTGAATCGCGTAAGCATCCCGGCATTGTACAATGAATGTCCGACGCACTTTGGGACCCAGGTTTGAAAAACGTGAGCGGCTATGCCGAGAGAATTGTCTGCATGACCGAAGAGACGACCGAAACTCTGTATCTGCTCGGTGAGCAAGACCGGATCGTGGGTATATCCGGGTTTACTGTGCGACCTCCCGAGGCTCGCAAGGAAAAACCGAAGGTCTCCGCTTTTACGAGTGCAAAAATCGGCAAGATTCTGGCGCTCGAGCCGGACCTGGTACTGGGTTTCTCCGATCTGCAGGCGGATATTGCGGCAGAGCTGATACGGCACGGAATCGATGTCTATGTGTTCAATCATCGTTCTGTGGAAGGCATCCTGAAGATGATTCGAACCGTTGGCGCATTGATTGGTTGTCAGGACAAGGCGCAACAACTCGCTGCCCGACTACAAGAGGAAACCAACGCAATCACCGCGGCGGCTGCGAGTGACGCGCAGAGGCCAAAGGTGTTTTTCGAGGAGTGGGACGAGCCATTGATCAGCGGCATTCGCTGGGTGTCGGAGCTGATCGGGATCGCCGGTGGCGATGACTGCTTTCCCGAGCTGGCAAAGGAATCACTGGGCAAGAATCGAATTATTGCGGATAACGATGAGGTGATACGTCGCGCGCCGGACATCATCATCGGTAGCTGGTGTGGCAAAAAGTTTCGGCCGGAGCGTGTTGCCGCACGGCCTGGCTGGCACGCGATCCCCGCCGTTCGTGATGAGCAGATATTTGAAATCAAGTCCGCAGTCATTCTGCAGCCAGGTCCAGCGGCGTTGTCAGTGGGTGTTGCCGAAATTCGACAGATTATTGCGAACTGGCAAAAGTAATCAGCGGGTCATACGGAGATACGCTTCCTGATACTTCTCGGAGGTGTGCCGCAAGACATTCTCCGGCAGGTCAGGTCCGGGCGCGGTATGGTCCCAGTCAAGTGTGTCCAGGTAATCGCGCACGTACTGCTTGTCGAAGCTTGGCGGGCTCGTGCCGACCTGGTATTCGTCGACCGGCCAAAAGCGAGATGAGTCGGGCGTCAGTGCCTCGTCGATTATGTACAGCTTGCCTTCGTCATCAAGGCCGAATTCGAATTTGGTGTCGGCGATAATCATGCCGCGTTGCAGTGCATATGCTGCAGCGCGCTCATAGATCGCGATGCTGATGTCGCGTACCCGATTGGCGAGTTTTTCACCGAGCAGTTCGACTACCTGTTCAAAGCTGATATTTTCATCGTGATCGCCTGCCTCGGCCTTGCTTGCGGGTGTAAACAGCGTTTCCGGCAATTTGTCCGCTTGCTGAAGACCGTCTGGGAGGTCGATGCCACAGACGCTTCCCGTGTCTTGATAGTCGCGCCACCCGGAGCCGATCAGATAGCCGCGCACTACAGCTTCAATTGGCAATGGCTTAAGACGACGAACCACCAGCGACTGCTTGCGTATACGCTCACAAATTTCCGTATCTTTGACGACGTCGTCGACGCTCAGATCGGTTAACTGGTTGTCGATAATGTCCGCCATCATTCTGAACCAGAACAAGGAGATCTTCGTCAGAACCTCGCCTTTGCCTGGCACGGGGTCCGGCAACACGACGTCATACGCAGACAATCTGTCGGTCGTCACGATTAACAGGTGCTGGTCGTCCACACTGTATATATCGCGGACCTTGCCTCGACCTATGAGCGGCAGGTCAGGAATGGCGGTTTCGAAGAGTGGCTCTTTATTCATGCTGCGATGATCGCCGTTCCGGGCAGGACAGGCAAGCCTGCGTGCTAACATTGCAAACTCTTCTAACCCCGATGGCTGGAATCTCGATTGTACTGGGGAAAAATCATAGGCACCGCTCTGGGCCTAGCAACGCTGAAACCCTGGTTCGTTCTTGCCGGGCTGTTTATCGGACATCAGTTTGATAAAGGTTTCGCGAGCCGCTACCACGCGTTCGAAAAACAGAGCGCCAATATCGGGCGGGTTTCGGACGACTTCGTGCGCGCCCTGTTTCAGGTTATCGGACACCTCGCCAAAGTAGACGGTCGGGTCAGTGAGGATGAGATACGCGCATCGCGACTCGTAATGCACCAGCTTGGCCTCAATCCATCGCAGGTGCGGCGCGCGATTGCCTGGTTCGAAGAGGGCAAACAGCCCGGATTTCCGCTGCGGCAAAAGATGCGCGAGGTGCGGCGCGTGGGAGCTCGCAGCGCGGCGCAACGGCTGACATTCGTGCGCCTGCTGCTGGAAGTGGTGCTGGCGAAGGAAGGCCTGAAAAACAAGGAACGAGCGCTGATCTGGCAGGTGTGCACGGAGCTTGAGATTGGCCGCGTGGAACTGGCGCAGCTTGAAGCAATGATTCGAGCCCAGAAAGGCTTTAAGCGTTCGCCAGCGGGTGACGCAGATGCAGCAAGGATTAGCGCCGCGTATCGCATGCTCAGCGTAAAGGCCGACGCGAGCAACGACGAAATCAAGAAATCATACCGGCGGCTCATGAACAGGAATCATCCGGACAAGATTGCAGGGAGTAATCCGAGTGCTGAAGTCGTCGCCGAAGCGGAGCGCCGTACGCGCGAAGTTCGAGGCGCCTATGAGCTCTTGAAAGCACGTCGGTCGATACGATAATGATGTACAGTTGCCCAAAAATACCGAGGTAATCCCGTGACGCCGTTAATTGCCCCTTCCATTCTTTCCGCAGATTTCGCCCGCCTGGGCGATGATGTCAAAGCCGTTCTCGATGCAGGTGCAGACATAGTGCACTTTGATGTCATGGATAATCATTTTGTCCCCAATCTGACGATTGGCCCGATGATCTGCGACGCACTGCGCGACTACGGAATCGAAGCACCCATCGACGTCCACCTGATGGTTGAGCCGGTGGATCGAATTATTCCGGACTTCGCCAAAGCAGGCGCCAGCTACATCACGTTCCATCCAGAGGCGAGTCGGCATGTGGATCGCACGCTGGGTCTGATCCACGAGAGCGATTGCAAAGCGGGTCTGGTCTTTAATCCGGCAACGCCGCTCGACTGGCTGACGCATGTCATCGACAAGGTAGACATGGTGTTGCTGATGTCTGTGAATCCTGGATTTGGTGGCCAGAAATTCATACCGTCAGCGCTGAGCAAGTTGCGAGACGCTCGACGGATTATCGAGGCCAGCGGCCGTGAAATCCGGCTCGAGATTGACGGTGGCGTTAAAGTCGACAATATCGGCGAGATTGCCGCAGCGGGTGCCGACACTTTTGTCGCCGGTTCCGCAATTTTTGGAAGTGACGACTACGCCAAGACTATTGCAGCGATGCGTGCCGAGATCGCCTCTGCATAAGGCAAAAAGGCCTGTCCCTGAACTTGTTTATCCGCTTCCCAACACACAGGCGCGAATAAACAAGTTCAGGGACAGGCCCTAACGATCATCTACAGGTTGCGGTTCGGCCTCGCGCCGTAGACGACAATAGTCTTGCCGGAAGCAGACACCAGTCCCTGTTCCTCAAGCACCTTGAGAACGCGCCCGGCCATTTCACGTGAACAGCCTACGAGACGGCTGAGTTCCTGGCGGCTCACTTTGATCTGCATGCCATCCGGATGTGTCATCGCGTCAGGTTCGTTGCAAAGATCCATGATCGCGTGTGCAACTCGTCCAGTGACGTCGACAAAGGCGAGATCACCCAGTTTACGATTCGTGCGGTCCAGTCGAGTAGCAAGCTGTGTCGCGAGCTCGAATACCAGCCCGGGACTTTCGCTTGCGATCTGGCGAAAACGCGGATACGTCATTTCGGCGATTTCGCACTCCGTGCGGGTACGCACCCAGGCGCTTCGCGTTGGCTGCTCGTAAAAGAGCCCCATTTCGCCGAAGAACTGACCTTTGTTCAGATAGGCCAGCACCATCTCGTTGCCGTCCTCATCTTCGATCATAACCTCTACGGAACCGTCCACGATGTAGTACAGAACATCGGGCAGGTCGCCTGCGTGAATCATTACCGTTTTTGATGGAACGGTCCGTACGCGGCAATAACTCAAGAACCGGTTTATCGCCGGCACATCGCTCAGGTTTTTGGCTGTCGTCTGCATGTAATTTTTCTCCGCCCCTATTGCGAACCTCTTTTAATACAGAATGCCCCTCAGGGCAAGCTAAGTCCGTGTTTCCACGCGTTTTTATCGCAAACAACGGCGAACTAGACCCAATACGCCGTCTTTGTCATGAGTTTCGCTGTTGCTCGCATCAGACCTTGTAAGGGGCGCGGCAATTCCGCCGCGCCGGCCTCAACAGCATTTTCGCCATGTTCCTGTTCTTCATCTCTCATCTGTTCAACAATCGCGCGGCTTCGCGCATCGCTTGTCGGGAGGCCCTGAAGATGGGTCTCAAGATGGTCGCAAACCTGCCGCTCGGTTTCGGCAATGAAGCCGAGACTCCACTTATCACCAAGTGCGCCGCTGGCGGCGCCAATAGCGAAAGCGCCCGCATACCAGACCGGACTCAGCCTGCTGGGCTCATGACCGAGTTCATGGATGCGTTGTTCACACCATGCAAGATGATCGAACTCTTCGTCCGCGGCACGCTGCATTTGCGCCTCGATATTCTTGTCTCGCGCAACCGCAGCATGGCCCTGGTAGAGAGCCTGAGCGGCAACTTCGCCGGCGTGATTGACGCGCATCAGCCCCGCGGCATGCCGTTTTTGCGCAGGGTTCAGCTCGGTTTCCGTAATATTTTGCGCAGGATTTGGTCGGGCTGGACGCCCGGCCGGGGCCGCGACTGTGCGTAGTGCGTTGTTTGCGCTGGACAACAAGCGATCCAGTGGCGTCAGGTTTCGAGTTTGCATGTGACTGATTATAGCGCTGAGTCGTCGACAGGCGGTATACTCCGCGGCCATTTTTCGCGGGGTCACCGACCCATCTACAGGAGATAGCGAATGAACGTACGTCTATTAACGGCGTTGGCCCTGATCGCTCTGCCACTGGCATTGCATGCACAGGATACGGAGCAGGAAGAAGACGGTTGGTCTGGCAAAGCAACGCTGGGCTACCTGGCGACGTCCGGTAACACCGAGAATTCGACCCTGAATACGGGTTTTGAAGTGGGCTTCGCTACGGGCCGGTGGGCACATATCGCGAACGCATTTGCTATTACATCGTCAGAAAGCGAAGTCACCACGGCTGAAGCCTATGAGCTCGGCTGGAAGAGCGAGCGCAAATTGTCGGACAAGGATTTCCTCTTTGGTCGACTCGAATGGCGTAAAGATCGCTTTGGCGGCTACGACACACAGTTTTCCCAGACCGTCGGCTATGGGCGTCTTATTATCGACAAAGACAAGCATAAACTCAGCACGGAAATCGGCGCGGGTGCACGACAATCCGAGCTGCAGATCGGCACCAAGGAAAATGAAACGATCGTTCGTGGCGGCGCGTATTACACGTGGGATTTCAGTGAGACGGCGCAGTTTCGCCAGGATCTGACGGTCGAAGCTGGCGAAGAAAACACCTACACCGAGTCTGTAACGGCTATTTCGGCGAAGTTACTGGGTGATCTTGCTTTGGTTGCCTCGTACACGATCAAGAACAACAGTGACGTGCCTGCCTTAACGGAAAAGACGGATACGTACTCGGCTTTGTCGCTCGAATACGCATTCTGACGCCATAGGCGCTGCGGGCCACTGAGGGGTGGCCCGTAACACGCTGAAAGTAAAGGTAAAAAACGCCCCGGAATTTGGGGCGCTTTTTTTGGAAATAAAGCTCTGGATTGTTTGCATCTGGTCGAGGGCTCAAGTAGAATTTCGCGCCTTTCGCCGATCCAGCGGATGTTTCTCTGTGCTTGGATGGCAGGCGGGGTAAGGGCTCTGGCGAGACCACCCCGACAATTACGATTGACAAGAATTTTCCCTACGGAAATCAAGAATTATGAAGACGTTTTCTGCAAAACCAGCAGACGTGCGCCGCGACTGGTACGTGATTGATGCAACAGGACAGACCCTGGGTCGCCTGTCGACTGAGATTGCCCGCCGCCTGCGTGGCAAGCACAAGCCTGAATACACGCCGCACATCGATACGGGTGATTACATCGTTGTTGTTAACGCTGAGAAAGTCCGCGTTACTGGCAACAAGATGAAAGACAAGATTTACTATCATCACACTGGATTTATCGGCAATCTGAAATCGATCTCGCTCGAGAAGCTGCTGGACAAGGCGCCGGAACGAGTGATTGAGAAATCAGTAAAAGGCATGTTGCCACGCGGCCCTCTGGGACGACAGATGTTCGCCAAGCTGAAAGTATTTGCTGGCCCGGAACATAGTCATGCAGCACAACAGCCAATTCCCCTGGAAGTGAACGTTTAAGGTTCGCGCCTTGCGTATTGAGACAAAATTATGAGTGATACAGTTTTTTACGGTACCGGACGTCGCAAGACCTCAACTGCACGTGTGTTTCTGACACAGGGCGGTAACGGCGAGATAATGGTTAACAATCGCCCGCTGGATACGTTCTTCGGCCGCGAAACGGCGCAGATGATCGTGCGCCAGCCGTTGGAATTGACCCAGATGGGTGAGAAGTTCAGCGTCAAGGTGACCGTCAAAGGTGGCGGTACGACTGGCCAGGCGGGCGCGATTCGCCACGGTCTGACGCGCGCACTGATGCAATATGACGAGGCTCTGCGCCCGCCACTGCGCAAAGCAGGTTTTGTAACCCGTGATGCTCGTGAAGTGGAGCGTAAGAAAGTCGGTCTGCGCAAAGCACGTCGCGCTACACAGTTCTCGAAACGCTAGTATCAAGCAACGGTCCTTATTGGGGGATCGTCTAGTGGTAGGACTGCGGACTCTGACTCCGCCAACGGGGGTTCGAATCCCTCTCCCCCAGCCAAAAATCAAAGGCCCGCGTAAGCGGGCCTTTTTTTGTCTGCGAGGACAATTGGACATACGCCTGCTCAAGCAGGTACCAATTGCTAGTTGCGCATTTCCCGCACGCCGGCGTCTCCGCCTATCAACAACACATCCGCGGGACGATCCGCAAACAAACCTACGGTCAGGACTCCCGGAATACGATTGATTCGAGATTCCATTTCGATCGGGTTACTGATCTGCAGATCATGTACGTCCAGAATGTGATTGCCGTTGTCTGTAATAAAACCTTCGCGCCAGATGGGCTGCCCGCGCATCTTTAACAGTCTACGCGACACCAGTTCCTGGGCCATTGGCAGCACTTCGATTGGCAGTGGAAACTTACCGAGCATGCCAACCAGTTTTGTGTCGTCAACAATGCAGATAAATCGACGCGCTGCAGCGGCCAGAACTTTCTCGCGGGTCAGCGCGCCACCGCCACCCTTGACCAGTTCGAGTCGCTTATTGCTTTCGTCTGCACCGTCAATATAAATATCGTAGTCGCCAACCTCATTGAGCGTCGATACCGTAAACCCGAGTTCCTTCAAAAGTACCGTCGATGCCTTTGAACTTGAGACTATGCGGTCAATCTTGTCGCGCACTGCAGGCAACATTTCAATCAACAGATTGACGGTGGAACCTGTACCGACGCCGAGCGTCATACCAGGTTCGATAAATTCCAGGGCAGCTTTCGCGGCGCTGCGTTTCTTATCTGATGCGTCCATAGCAGCGTACTATAGTGAATTCAGCAAAAATTGCACGAGACACAACGCACAATTGTGAGCTCTGCCAAAACGAAAAGAGCCCGCATTTGCGGGCTCTTTTACTTTGCTTTGGAAGAAGGCTCTTCCCAAGCGGTCGGTCAACTACCGTCTTTTCCTGCGGGTTGCCTTTTTCTTCTTGGCTTTCCGCTTAGTAGTTTTCCTTTTGGCGACTTTCTTCTTCGCCTTTCTCTTGGTCTTGCGTTTGGCTGCCTTCTTCTTAGTCTTGCGCTTGGCTACCTTTTTCTTCGCTTTACGTTTAGCGACTTTCTTTTTCGCTTTTTTCTTGGCCTTTTTCTTGACCTTTCTCTTAGCGACTTTTTTCTTAGCCTTTTTCTTGGCCTTCTTCTTGGTCTTACGCTTAGCGACTTTCTTCTTCGCTTTACGTTTTGCTACTTTCTTCTTTGCTTTTCTCTTAGTCGCTTTCTTCTTGGTCTTACGCTTGGCAACTTTCTTCTTCGCTACACGCTTCGTAGCTTTCTTACGTACAACTTTCCGCTTCTTCGCGACTTTGCGCTTCGAAGCTTTTTTACGAGACTTCTTCTTGGTAGCCATCAATTTTCTCCGTGTCGGGTACCCGGCGTTGAGTATATACAACAAGACTAAAAAATCCAGCAACTTAGCTGCGTTTTCAATGTCGCCATAAAGTCGGCACTGAAGTGAAGTTGTGCGTGATTGTGAACGTGTGAGTTTGTCTGTGTCGCAGTGACCGTTCGTTGAGGATCGTTGTCGCTCAAAATGCGTTCGCTTTCGGCGTATCTTCAAACAAATCAGCTTGACTGCTACTAACGTTCGCGGCAAAACCTTGCCGGTGAAATTTTCGTCGCTAAATAGCGCTAGCGAGAACCGCTAATAACGCGATAAAGCCGTATATCCCAAGGATTTGGCGATATATTCTCGATTTCCTGACACGCATAGGCAATTCCAAACAACTTCGGTTTTAACCAATGTTTTCGGTGTCGAAGAAACGCAAAACAGCGGTCGTAGTAGCCACCGCCCATACCAATTCGATTGCGATGCTGATCGAACGCGACGGTCGGTGTAATCACAATATCCAAAGCGCGGGGCGATACGAAATTACCGGATTCAGGCTCCCATATAGCGAATTTATTCTTTCGCATTGATGTGTCCGGGAGAATTTCGCGAAACAGCATTTGCGCATTATCGCGCACAACAGGTACAAAAACGCGCTTGTTCATGCGCCAGCTGCGATCGATGATTTCACGTGTATCGACTTCATCCGGGGTTGGCAAGTAACAGGCTATTAGTTGCGCAGAGATGAATTCACGTGAGTGAATGACGCGTGCGCAAATCGCGCTGGACTCGGTTTCGCGCTGCCGAGCAGTCATTGCACGACGCGAACCAAGTGCTTTCTCGCGAAGTTTCTGCATTGCGCGTCCGTCGTTAAAAAAAGGAGGCGCCTCCCGCCTGTGCCGTCACAAACCTTCGCTCTCGATCCGGAGCAATAGGTGGGGTCAGCCGTAGTTGTAAAAGGCTCACCGCCGAAGCGGTTTTGCACACATGCAACCGACAGACAGCGACCCCGAGGTAAAAATTTAGGGTCGGGAGGTTTCCAGGTCGGTATCGAACACTGCAGGAGACGCCAATTCGGTTACTCAGTCGTTGCGTTACAGGTCAAGTTGTTGAGTATCACTCAACACGTGATCAACGCGGTCGGAAATCAGTTTGAGACGATCGCTGATGTCGCCGTCGAGCGCATGGTCTCGCGCTTTGGCATGCATCAGGTCGTTCGCCATGTTGAGCGCAGCCATAACGGCAATTCGGTCGAGGCCAACAATACGGCCACTGTCACGAATCTCGCGCATCTTCAGGTTCAGGACCTCGGCGGAATCAAGCAAGTCAGTGCGCTCGTCCGCGGGACAGGCTACCTGGTATTCCTTGTCTAGAATTCTCACACTTACCTGGGCGATTTGTTCGGTCATTCGGCGTACTCCATGTGCCTGGCGTTCAGGAGCCTTGCTCCATTGCTTTTAGTCGGCCGATCATCGCTTCAACGCGCGCACGTACCTGCTCGTTTTTCTGCAACAAGTTGGCACGTTCAGATGTCAGGACGTCTTGCCGCTGCTTGAGCGAGCGATTTTCATCCTGCAGTTGGTCGCAGACTCGCACCAGCGCGTCAACGCGCTTCTCGAGCCGCTTTAATTCGTGTTCGAAGGTTGAATTGATGTTGTCAGCCATGGGGGCAATATAGTCAGGCCTTTCAGCAGAATCAATGACCACTGCTTATTGGCTGATCTGGACATGGTCTGAAAGAGCCGTCCGTGGGATCATAAGGGATTGGTGGAATTGAGAAGGTTGGCATCCGGATGGATGAAAAAGTGGCACACGACACGCTCGACGAAGCGCTGCAACGATGTGGTTCGAACTGGGATGCCGCGCAAACGCACGGGCTGTTGACAGGTCGCCTGGCAGCGGCCGGTGTACCCGCCGGCCCGGATTGGCTTTTACAGGTTCTGGAAAACACGGACGAGAGCAATGCTCTGCAAAAGGAATGCCAGAAGCTGCTCGATACCCTGTATCAGTCAACGTATTGGCAATTGTCGGAAAGGTTGTCTGAATTTGAGCCATTATTGCCCGATGACGATGATGACGTCGGCCGCCGCACGATCGCACTGGCGCACTGGAGCGAGGGGTTTCTGCATGGACTGGTATCGTCCGGACATTCCGCTGACATCAAGCAGCGTCTCGGTGAGGAGCCTCTCTGCGACATTATCAGAGACATGTTGGAGATCACTCGCGCGGGGCTTGATGAAGACACAGCCGATGAAGACAACGAAGCCGCGTACACAGAGATCGTGGAGTATCTGCGAGTTGCGGCGCAACTCAGTTTTGAGGAGCTGGCCGACCTGCGCAACAAGGAAGTAACGCCCGATGAACAGTAAGGAATTCGAGAGACGCCGCCGGCAGCTTATGAGCATGGTCGGAGAGGGCGGCATAGTCATTATTCCGACCGCACCGGTGCGTACGCGCAGCCGCGATGTCGAATACAATTACCGTCAGGATAGTGACTTCTATTACCTGACGGGATTCCCCGAGCCGCAAGCTGTCGCGGTACTGGTACCTGGGCGACCCAATGGCGAATACCTCCTGTTTTGTCGTGAAAAGAATCCCGAACGAGAGTTGTGGGATGGATTGCGCGCCGGGCAGGGCGGCGCTGTCAGCGACTATGGTGCTGACGATGCGTTCCCGATCGACGATATTGATGACATTCTTCCAGGCATCATGGAATCCTGCAGCCGTGTCTATTACACGATGGGCATGTATGCAGATTTCGACAAGCGTATGGCCGAGTGGGTCAACACGCTACGCTCGAAACTGTCACGCGGAGTGCACTCGCCGCAAGAGTTCGTGGCGCTGGATCACCTGTTACATGACATGCGCCTGTACAAGAGTCGTGGAGAGATCAGCGCAATGCGCAAGTCGGCCAAAGTTTCGGTTGCCGCGCACAAGCGCGCCATGCAGGTAACCAGACCAGGCATGTTCGAGTACGAGGTGGAGGCGGAATTTCGGCACGAATTTCGGCGCAACAACGCTTGGGTGTCGTACAGCCCGATTGTCGGTGGCGGCAAGAACGCGTGCATCCTGCACTACGTCGAAAACAATGCGGAGTTACAGGACGGCGACTTGTTGCTGATTGATGCGGGATGTGAGCTGGATTACTACGCGTCTGATATCACGCGGACGTTCCCCGTAAGTGGACGATTCTCCCCCGAGCAAAGGGCGATCTATGAGATTGTTCTGCAGGCTCAGGACGCGGCGATTGAAAAAACTGTCGTTGGCAATCACTGGAACGACCCGCACGACGCTGCGGTCAAGACGATAACGAAAGGTTTGAGAAAACTTGGTTTGATCGAAGGAACGCTTCCCAGGCTCATCAAGGATGGCGCCTACCAGCAGTACTACATGCATCGCACAGGGCATTGGATAGGCATGGATGTGCACGACGTAGGTGACTACAAAGTCGGCGACGAATGGCGTGTTCTTGAAAACGGCATGGTTACAACTGTCGAGCCAGGCATATACCTCGACAACAGCCGCAAGATTCCAAAGGCATTCCGAAATATCGGCGTACGTATTGAAGATGACGTGGCGATTACCTCAAAAGGCCCGGACGTCTTGAGCAAAGGTCTGGCTAGAGATCCTGATGACATTGAGGCATTGATGCACAGCAGATGAGTGCCGACGAACACAACTACGACATTGTTATTGCGGGCGGCGGCATGATCGGCACCTCGCTGGCATTAGCGCTTGAACCGCTTGGAATGCGGGTTGCTGTTGTCGAAGCGATCGCGCGCGGCGAGACGCAGCAACCAAGTTTCGACGATCGATCTACAGCTCTGTCGCGCAGCACGCAACGGATGTTCGAGGCGATGGGTTTGTGGGCTGACATTGCAGCCGCCTCGACGCCGATCAGTGACATTCACGTGTCTGACAAAGGCCGTTTCGGATTTTCACATATTGATGCAGCGGAGCAAGGCGTTGAGGCGCTTGGTTACGTCGTGATAAACCGGGTCCTGGGAGAAGTGCTGCAGGAAAGGCTGAGTGCCGCCGCAGGCATCGATGTGTATTGTCCTGCGCGCATTGTCGATGTCGAACTTGCGCCGCATACGGCGACCGTGACATTGCAGGGTGATACATCGCCCGCTGAACTAACAGCAAAATTGCTGGTTGCGGCTGACGGCGCCAATTCCAGCGTGCGGGAAATGCTCGGCATCTCGGCGAGCAAGTCGAGCTATGGGCAACGGGCCATCATCGGCAATTTGCAGCCCGAAAAAGATATAGAGCAGCATGCTTTTGAGCGTTTTACCGAGCAAGGACCATTGGCCGTGTTGCCGATCAAGGATAAACGCGCTGCTTTCATCTGGACCGTCGATGAGGATGATGCGGAGCGAGTGCTTGCTTTGGAGGATCGTGATTTTCTGGCCGAGTTGCAGCAGGAGTTCGGCTATCGTCTGGGCGCGTTCTCGCGCGTTGGCAAGCGCGCCGCGTACCCACTGGTCTTGAGCAAAGCCGTGCGTCTGGCCGCAACGCGAAGCGTGCTGGTCGGCAATGCGGCGCATGGATTGCATCCGGTTTCTGCGCAGGGGTTCAACCTTGGCATGCGAGACGTCGCGTCGATGTGTGATTGCATTGCGGACGCAAAAAACAGTGATCCTGGTGCAGCCGAAGTGATTCAGCGCTATGTGGAATGGCGCCATGATGACCAGAACAAGCTGGTGCATTTTACGGACAATCTTGTGCGCCTGTTCGGCAGCAGTAAATCGCCGCTGCGCGTCTTGCGCAATATCGGCATGTTGGGTTTCGATTTCATACCGGGTGTCAGGCCGCTGTTTGCGAAACATACGATGGGACTTGCCGGACAATTGCCGCGGCTGTCGCGTGGGCTGCCAATCCGGTGAAAAAGCGTTTCAACATTGTCATTGTCGGCGCCGGCATAGCCGGTCTGTCATGTGCCGCGCTGCTGGCCAGATCCAGGTCGGCAGAGCAGCTCGCAATCTCAGTGATTGATGCAGCAGACGAGCCAGCATTTTCTTCAGACGATGATGTTGCTCTGCGAGTATCTGCGATAGCTAACGGCTCAGCAGAAATACTGGAGGCGGCAGGTGCGTGGCCTCTGATCGCTGCAGCGCGCGTCTCGCCATACGAATGCATGCGTGTCTGGGACGAAAACGAGGTGGCTGACGGCGCCTCGGCACTGACATTTGACGCCGCAGAATTCGCGCTGCCGCAGCTAGGCTACATTGTTGAGAACATACTGATTCGGCACGCATTGTTGCAGGTGCTGAACTCGAGCGGCGTTGAGCTGCGATTCGCGGAGCGACTGGAGCGTCTACCGGATGCGGATCTCGTCGTTGCGGCCGACGGCGCACGATCCTTTGTGCGCGGACTTGCAGGAATCAAGACCAACAAATGGCCCTATCAACAAACAGCGCTGGTAACGCATCTGATGCCTGAGCATAGCCACCGGGAAACGGCCTGGCAGCGATTTTTGCAACATGGGCCACTGGGTATGCTGCCGCTGTCGGATGGTCGTATCTCGGTTGTATGGTCGACGTCTCCCGAGATCGCCGCAGCAGGCCTTGCCGCGGATGATGACGCGCTCGGCGCTATGCTGACCGAAGCGTCAGACTTCGTGCTTGGCGAATTACGAGTTGCGGGACCAAAAGGCGCGTTTCCACTATCGGCGCAGCACGCGGAACCCTACGTTGTTCCCGGTCTGGCACTAGTAGGGGATGCTGCGCACGCCATACATCCGCTGGCGGGCCAGGGTGCCAATCTCGGCCTGCAGGATGCTGCAGAATTGGCTAAGGTTGTCGACAATGCGGTCAGCGGCGGCATGCACCCGGGTGATCTGCCCGTCTTGCGCAAATACGAGCGCAATCGCAAGGGTGCCAATCTGACAATGTTGCATTTCATGACTGGCCTAAACCGACTGTTTACGACAGACTCCAAACTGGTTGGAGAAATACGATCGGCAGGTATGCGATTGTTCAACAACAGCGGGCCAATAAAAGAACGCGTCGTCAAAGTCGCGTTGGGCGTCAACTAACGCCCTTTGGGGAGCCATGAACCAGCGATACGTTTACATTCTGGCGGCACTACTGACAGTCATCGGCTCGTCAGTGTTTTTCTACAAGTGGCAGGTGCTCGGATTTCCGGTTACCGAAGATCAGGAGACCGCTGTCTGGACGGTAGAGTCTGCCGTGCATTTTGACAGTGGCCCGGGCTCGATCAAGGTGCAGTTGCATGTACCCAGCCTGACGCCGGGCTTTCGCATGTTGAACGAAAATTCGGTCTCTCGCGGCTATGGATTCAGCCTCAACTACGGTAGCGGTGGCCGCGAAGCACAGTGGGCTATCCGGCGTGCGGATGGTGAACAGACTATTTACTACCGTATTTCGGTCTATGAAGACGGCAGTGTCGATGAGTCCGATACCACACCGCCATTTCCGCCGAAGCCGGTTATTAATGAGCCGCTGAACACTGCCGTAGAGATACTGGTTGATGATGTGCGCGAACATTCCGCGGACACCACGTCATTTACAACCGAGTTACTGCGACGCATGAATGAGGCGTCACCTGACTCTAATGTTGAACTGCTGCTGTCGGGAGTCTCCAGCAGCGCGGACTTCGTTGATGTTGTGACTATGGTGCTCGCATCCGCGCGCATACCCGCACGGATGGTGCACGGCTTTCCACTCGCTGGTCGGCAACGCAGTGCGTCGCTCGTATCATGGCTCGAGGTGCATGACGGCGACCAGTGGCTGTACTTCAATCCGGCAACCGGTGAGCAGAATCTGCCGGAACGCTTCCTGATCTGGTGGCGGGGCAATGAACAGCTTGTCAATGTCGCGGGTGGTAGCAACGTACAGGTGGATTTTGCAATTCAGGAGAACCACCTTGACGCCGTGACTATCGCAGAAACACAAGCGGCACAACGTGGCACGGCGGCAGTCGACTTCTCCCTCTACAGTCTGCCGATTCAGACACAGGCTGTGTACAGCGTACTGCTGATGATTCCAATCGGCGCCTTGATTATGGTGATCATGCGTAACATGGTTGGTATTGATGCGTTCGGCACATTTATGCCGGTACTGATCGCACTTGCGTTCCGGGAAACCAAACTGTTCTGGGGTGTCATCCTGTTTACCTTACTCGTGACGCTCGGACTCACTATCCGGTTTCTGCTGGATCGATTGCGATTATTGCTGGTACCAAGGCTTAGCGCGGTCTTGATCGTTGTCGTGATACTGATGTTGTTCATCAGCCTGACTTCGCACCGCATGGGTATGGACAGCGGTCTGTCGATTGCATTGTTTCCAATGGTCATCATCGCTATGACGATTGAGCGCATGTCGGTGGTCTGGGAGGAGCGCGGTCCTGCCGACGCAATACGGGCCGGCCTGGGCAGTCTTGTTGTTGCCGTTGCCGCCTATATTTTTATGGGCATGCAATGGCTGGAGCACCTCATATTTACATTTCCCGAGTTATTGCTCGTTATTCTGGCGCTCGTCGTTCTTTCAGGACGCTACACGGGCTATCGCCTCACTGAACTGCGCCGATTCAAAGAGCTGTCTTCGCGCTAATGTTTTCGGTGGCGAAAAGCCTGCGTGCAGCCGGTGTGCTTGGCCTCAATGAGCGCAATGCCGAGTACATCATGCGGCTTAATCCGCGCCGCCTGTACCCTCGCGTTGACGACAAGGTCCTGACGAAGCAACTGGCACTGTCTGCGGGCATGGCCGTGCCGGACCTCTACGGCGTAATCGCACACCAGGCCGAAGTCAGGAATTTTTCTGCGATGGTGGCGGAACGCGACAGTTTCGTCGTTAAGCCGGCCCAGGGCAGCGGCGGCGACGGCATCCTCGTTGTCACCGGTCGCAGCCAGCGCAAGCGAGACAGTTTTCGGTTGAGCAGTGGCATGCTGATTTCGGAAGGCGAGATCCAGCACCACTTGTCCAACATCGTTGGCGGGCAATACAGCTTGAGTGGCAATCGCGATAAAGCGCTGATCGAGTACTGCGTACGCTTTGACCCGACCTTCGCCGAGGTCAGTTATCAGGGTGTTCCCGACGTGCGGGTTGTCGTTTATCGCGGCTATCCGGCAATGGCGATGGTGAGGTTGCCAACCCGTGCCTCGGATGGCAAGGCCAACCTGCATCAGGGTGCCGTCGGCGCCGGTGTGGATCTCGGCAGCGGCAGGACGATGGCCGGGGTGCTTGATGATCTGCTGGTAGACGAGCACCCCGATACCGGTGCGCTGGTAGCAGACCTCGAAATTCCCCAGTGGGACTTTATCCTTGAGTCTTCAGCGCGTGGTTATGAGGTTACTGGTCTCGGTTATCTCGGCGTGGACATGGTAATCGATGCGGAGCGCGGACCGTTGATTCTGGAAATGAACGCGCGCCCGGGACTGAATATCCAGATTGCCAATTGCGCCGGGCTAACCGGTCGCATGCAGCGCATCGAGGAAATCTTTGATGCTGCGTCCAGGCCGGCAGAACGTGCAGCGATTGCCCGCACAGAGTTTTCAGCGTAGCGCCAGCGCGATCACACGCATGCGTATCATCGAAGGAGATCTCGCCAGCGCTGATGTGCTCGCGCTGTTGCAGGAGCATCTGGCCAGTGCCGCAGTCGAATCGCCGGCAGCAAGCGTGCATGCGCTTGGGCTGGAAAGCCTGTCGGCCCCCGGGCTCACGTTCTGGAGCCTCCGCGAGACGGATGAGTTGCTTGGATTCGGTGCTTTGAAGGAGCTTGACGCAAACACCGGCGAGATAAAATCGATGCGTACGGCTGCGCGCCACTACGGCAGGGGCGTTGGCTCCCGCATCTTAAGGCACATCGTTGATGTAGCAAGAGAGCGTGGCTATTCGCAGCTGCTGCTGGAAACAGGTTCTTCACCAGAATATGCGCCAGCGTATGCGTTGTATCAGAAATTCGGCTTTACGTTCTGTGCGCCTTTTGCCGACTATCAGGAAGATCCACACTGCCGGTTCATGATGCTGCAGCTCTAGTTGGCGAAGCAGACAACCGAAATCGACACCGACTTGCGGCGCTTGTCAGGATTGATATAGGAGTGTCGCTGATCGCCACGAAACACCAGCATGTCACCTTCGTTCAGCAGGTGATGTTCGCCGGCTGCGACGAGTTCCACCTGACCCCTCTCGCAGGTCAGATACTCACGTGTACCCGTCGTGTGCGGCACGCCGACCATGCGGCCGCCCGGTTCGAGCTCTGTGCGAGATATCTCCAGGCCCGGTAGCACATCCGGTAGTAATGGCCTGAGTTTCGCATTCTGTCGCTTGCGTTCCCGCACCTTGGCCGCGGGAATAAACTGGAATTCGCTACGTGGCGCACCGATAAGTTCTTCGATCGAGACATTCAGGGCACCGGCAGCTTTGCTGAGTACTGCAAGCGTTGGGTTTGCACTGCCCGTCTCGAGGCTGGCCCAGGTGGGGCGTGGGATAGCGGACATTCTGGCGAGTTGTCGTTGTGACAACTTGCGGGATTCACGCAGTCGGCGGATGTTCTCAGCGAGATTTCGATTGATATCTGTCATGCCAGCAAAATATCAATTGGCTATTGAAATAGCAATTTGGTTGTCAAACCAACCGACATTTTGGAGACTGCGTACAACCAAAAGGAGAACACTATGACTATCCGTATGGAACACGCAAACCTGCACGTTCGCGACTTTGCTGGCGCCGTTCGATTCCTGAGAACGGCTTTCCCGGAGTTTCATGTGCGCAGCGAAAGCGTCCGTGACGGTTTACGCTGGATGCACATTGGTACCGATGAAACCTATATCGCATTGAATGAGACTGCTCACGATGGCAGCGACATCAAGGCGCCTTATGACGGCAAGCCAGGTGTGAATCACCTCGGCTACGAAGTGGATGATGTTGATGCATTGCAGAAACGACTGGCGGCAGCTGGTTTTAAGGACACCACCTATCCAAACAGTCACCCACACCGCAAAAGGGTCTACTTTTACGATGCGGATGGCAACGACTGGGAGTTCGTGCAGTACTTTAGCGATGATCCCGAAGAACGAAACGACTACGCGCTAAGCGACGAGTAATCTCGCAGCGCCGCTACTGGGCGGCCAGCCACTTGTCCATGCGTTGCTCAAGTAAGTCGAGTGGCAGGGCGCCCGCACCCAGCATTTCATCATGGAATGCGCGAATGTCGAATTCGTCCCCGAGTTGACGCTCAGCGCGCTCGCGCAGCGACAACATCTTCAGCTGGCCAATTTTGTAGGCCAGCGCCTGGCCCGGGTTGCCAATATAACGATCGATCTCGTTGACGATGTCATGTTCGGCCTTGGCCGCATTGTCTTTGAAGAAATCGATAGCCTGCTGGCGCGTCCAGCCCTTGTAATGCATGCCGGTATCGACGACGAGGCGCACTGCGCGCCACATGTCGTAGGTCAACTGTCCGAAACGCGAGTAGGGGTCTTCGTACAGTCCGAGATCGTAACCAAGGCGTTCGCTGTAGAGTCCCCAGCCTTCGACGAATGCCGTAAAGCCGAGGAAGCGCCGAAACTTCGGCATGTCGCCAAGCTCCTGTTGCAGAGCGATCTGCAAGTGATGGCCGGGCATTGCTTCGTGCACGCTCAGGACTTCAATTTCGTATTTGGGCCGGACCTCGGGACGGTACAAATTGACCCAGTAAATACCCGCGCGACTGCCATCGGCGGCCGGACGCGAGTAGTAAGCCGTCGTTGTGTCTGGTGCTATTGCGTCCGGAATAGGTTTGACGCCATAAGGCATACGGGGAAGTTTGCCAAACAGGTTCACAAGCTCCGGATCGATCCGCTTGCTGGTTGCGAGATAGGCTTCGTAAAGTGCTTCGGGCGTATCGTAATAAAACTGGGGATCGGTGCGCAGAAAAGTCAGAAACTCCTGGAAGCTGCCATCGAAACCAACGTGATCGATAATCTGCTGCATTTCGCCACGGATTCGCTTGACCTCGCTAAGCCCGAGCCGGTGAATATCGTCGGGCGTCATTCGCGTGGTCGTAAAAGAGCGAGTCAGGTATTCATACCATGCGCTGCCATTGTCCAGCGCCGCGAGGCCGACACTGTCGCGCGCGGCAGGCAGGTAGCGTGAAATGAAATAATGATCGAGTTTCCTGTAGGCCGGCAGAATTTCACCTTCGATAATGTCGCTGGCTGCCGAGCGCAGTCGCTCCCGATCAGAAGCGGATACGCTGTCCGGAATCGACTCAAATGCACGAAACAGCGGGCTTTCGCTCGCAAATTCTGCAACCTGCAGCGCCAACTGGTCCGGAATACGTTGCATCAGGATCTTTGGTGGCATGTGGCCCGACTTGCGGCCGGCTTCGGCGAGCTCAATCGTGGTGTCAATCAGGTCGTCCACTTTGCTGAGGCGGGCGAGCCAGTCGTCGTAGTCCTGTACCGTGACCAATCGCAACTGATTGGTCAGATTGTCGAGGTTCTGGATGCCACCTCGATGCGAGAACGGCAGCAGGTGGCTGTTGAATTGATGGGCGTCGATATTGTCCTGAAGTTGCCGGCGAAACAGCTCGTAGTTGAGCTGGTTCTCCTCGGAAAGCGCCTCGCGATCAATCGCATAGACGCGCCGCAACCACTCTCGTCGCTCCTCATGCTGTCGCTTCGTAGCGGCGATACTGTTGTCGCCCCACTCGGTGTTGTAGCGGCGATCGCCGAGCATCGATGCCATGACGGGGTTATTGCTGATGCTCCATTCCCAGTGTTCGTCGAGCAAAGCCTGAAAATCTGAAGTCGCATCGGCGAACGCCGCTGAGGCTGAGAGAATCAATGTCGCAGTCGTCACTAGTCGCAAAGTTTTCATCGCTAAGTCCCGGATTCGATTGCTCCGCATTGTTACTGGCAAAATGCTTGCTGGCAACCGCACCTGCACTTGGCTATCATGGCGCGCACTAATCGATAGCGTGCCCAGAAGAGACCCCGTTCACTCGGGGCGCCGAAGGCGCAACACGCCCGGAAACGCTCAGGCAGAAGGACTGAGTACGCTGATTAGCTCTGGAGAGTGGCCAGAATGGCCCACCGAAGGGGTATGTGGCCCAGGCACAGCGTGTCGGGGACATGATCTCTCAGGTACCAAAGGACAGAGGGGCGGCAGACCAGATGTGTCTGCCGCCCTCTTTTTTTTGACGAGAGACAGAGCTAATGGGATCGAAAACACCACTGTTCGACAAACACAATGAAGCCGGCGCTCGCATCGTTGATTTCGGCGGCTGGGATATGCCGCTGCATTACGGCTCACAAAAGGAAGAACATCACTCAGTGCGCCAGAACGCCGGCGTGTTTGATGTTTCGCACATGACGATCGTCGATCTGTCTGGCGAGCGTGTGCGCGACTTCCTCCGCTACCTCGTGGCCAATGATGTTGCCAAGCTGAAGGATTACGGCAAGGCGCTGTATACCTGCATGCTCAATCCAGACGGCGGCGTTATCGATGACCTCATCATCTATTTTATTGCCGACACCGAATATCGTCTTATCGTCAACGCTGCGACACGGGACAAGGATCTCGCCTGGATCCGCGAGCAGGCCGAAGCATTTGCCGTCGCAGTTGCCGAACGAGGTGAACTCGCGATGCTCGCAGTCCAGGGCCCAAACGCGCGTGAACTCGCGGCCTCTTGTATTGCCGCTGAGCACAGGGATGCAGCACTTGCATTGCGGCCGTTCAATGGCCTTCAGGCCGGCGACATGTTTGTTGCCCGCACAGGCTACACGGGTGAAGACGGCTGGGAAGTTTGCATGCCGGCGTCGCAGGCGCCCGGCGTGTGGGACCGGCTGTTGGCTGCAGGCGTGGCGCCATGCGGGCTGGGCGCAAGAGATACCTTGCGGCTCGAGGCAGCAATGAATCTGTATGGTACCGATATGGACGACAACGTATCGCCGCTCGAAGCCGGACTTGCATGGACAATCGCGTGGCAACCCGATGAACGTGATTTCATCGGCCGCGCTGCGCTCGAGAAACACAGGGCAAATACGGACAGACAACGCTTTGTCGGTCTGCTATTGGAAGACAAGGGCGTATTGCGCAATCACCAGAAGGTGCTTGTCGACGGCGCTGGAGAAGGTGAAATCACCAGCGGCGGCTTTTCGCCAACAATCGGCAAATCGATTGCGCTGGCACGAGTGCCGGCCGGTGACTATGACCGGGCACAGGTAGAAGTCAGAGGAAAATTACTGAACGTTCGCATCGTCAAGACGCCGTTCGTTCGCAACGGCAAAATTCAAATTGACGTGTAGGGAGAGTATCGATGAGTGAGTTGCCAGGAGATTTGTTGTACACCAAGGAGCACGAATGGTTGCGTCGCGAGGAAGACGGCAGTGTGACTATCGGCATTACGGATCATGCCCAGGAGGCGCTGGGCGACCTGGTGTACGTGGAGTTGCCGGAGGTCGGACTGGATCTGGACGAGGGCGGAGAGATGGCCGTCGTTGAGTCTGTGAAAGCGGCGTCCGACGTTTACGCCCCGATCGGAGGGTCTGTCGTCGCGGTAAACGAGACACTTGCAGACGATCCGGAGCATATCAATTCGGATGCTTACGGTGACGGCTGGATCGTACGCATGCAGCCGAGCGATGCAATTGATGAAAGCGCCCTGATGTCGCCGGACGATTACCAACAGTTTTGCGACGAGCTGGACGACTGAGAGACGCTATGCCCTTCATACCCCATACCGAGAAAGATACCCGCGAAATGCTTGATGCGATCGGCGCAGAGACAATTGCCGATCTATTCGACGAAATTCCGAAGGAATTGCTGATCGAACATCTGCAACACGTCCCGGAAGCACTCAGCGAAATGCAGGTAACGCGCCTGATGCACGACCGCGCATCAATGGATGGAGCGCCACTGTGTTTCATCGGTGCGGGTGCTTACGAGCATCATATTCCGACAGCTGTCTGGGATCTTGCTACGCGCGGCGAATTCTACAGCGCCTACACGCCTTATCAGGCAGAAGCGAGCCAGGGTACCCTGCAGACGATTTACGAGTACCAGACAATGATCACCGAGCTGACGGGTCTTGATGTCAGCAATGCGTCGCTCTATGACGGTGCTTCGGCATTAGCAGAAGCATCGCTAATGGCAGTACGCACGAATCGCCGTGCGAAGTCCGGTGTCGTTTTGCTGGCCCCCGGCGTAAATCCTGTTTATGAGAAGGTCGCGGTCGCTATCGCAGGCGCGCAAGGGCTTGTTTTCGAACGTTTGCCGCAAGACGCGGCAACCGGCAATGTCGACTTTGATGCATTGCCTGAAGGCCGCGAGCCTGTTGCTGTCGTGGTGCAGCAGCCGTCGTTCCCGGGCACGCTCGAAGACGTCGACCGGCTGACCAATTGGGCGCATGAACAGAACGCAGTGCTGGTAGGTATCGCGAATCCTGTAGCGCTGGCACTCCTGAAGCCGCCAGGGCAATGGGGTGATGAGGGCGCCGATATCGCGTGTGGTGAGGGCCAGCCGCTCGGCGTTCCGCTCTCGTCGGGCGGTCCCTACTTCGGCTTCATGACCTGTAAGCAGAAACATGTTCGGCAGATGCCCGGGCGCATAGTTGGTCGAACGACGGATCTTGATGGGAATCCAGGCTTCGCGCTGACGCTGCAGGCCCGCGAGCAACATATCAGGCGCTCAAAGGCGACATCGAACATCTGTACCAACCAGGGGTTGATGGTGACGGCAGCGACTATCTACATGTCTTTATTGGGCTATGACGGATTGCGAAGCGTCGCGGCGGCATCGCACGCCAATACGCAGGCCCTGCTGGCCGGTCTCACGGCAATCAACGGCGTCGAAAAGCTTTATGACGGCGCGTTTTTTCACGAGGTTGCTCTGCGTCTGGACAGGCCAGTCGCGCCGGTTCTAGAGGCACTCGCCAGCCGCGACATGCTCGGTGGATTCGACCTTTCATCGTTTGCTGGCCTGGATGCCTTGCTGATCTGTGCGACTGAAACCAAAACGGCTGCTGATATTGACTCATTCGTTGCGGCGTTCGCCGAGACAATGAGCGGTAGCAAGTTGAAGAGCGCGTAGGGCGATGGCAAAGATTCAGTTTAATAACGCTAGTTATCGCACGCATGGGGAGCTCCCTGCAGTAGGGAGTCACGCACCGGATGTGTCGCTGGTTAATACCGATCTGCAGAATGTTTCCTTCGCAAACTGGATGGGTGTACGCAAGGTGTTGAATATTTTTGTCAGTATCGACACCGAAGTTTGTGCGCAGTCGGTCATCGAGTTTGACCGCCACGCCGCGGAGGCCGAGGACGTCGCGTTGCTGATGGTGTCCTATGATTTGCCGTTCGCGCACAAGCGGTTTCAGGCTGAGCACGAGCTCAGTAAGGTCATTGGGCTTTCGGCGATCCGCCATGCGGGCTTTGGCGAAAACTACGGTGTGCAAATTGAAGACGGCCCGCTCGCGGGCATGTTTAGTCGTGCTGTGGTTGTTTTGGACGAAAACAACTCCGTCGTGCACGCGGAACAAATTGACGACATTACATCCGAACCGGATTATCGCGCGGCGTTCCGCGCCCTTGGGATCGAAATAGATGAGTGAGCTAATTTTTGAGAAGTCGCGCTCCGGCCGACGGGCTTTCGCGCAGGCACCGACATCCAGTGAATCGGTGGCCATTCCGGAGTCAATGCTGCGTTCTGACAGACCGCGTCTGCCGGAAGCTTCCGAGTTGCAGACGGTACGGCACTACACGCGCCTGTCGCAGAAGAATTTTTCGATAGATACGCAGTTCTATCCGCTTGGCTCCTGCACAATGAAATACAATCCACGCGCATGCAACGCGCTGGCCCTGTTGCCGGGTTTCGCGAATCGCCATCCTCTGGGTCCGGCTGATCATGGCCAGGGGTTCCTGACCTGTATGTTTGAACTGCAGGAAATGCTAAAGGATGTCACTGGTATGAAGGGCGTCTCCCTTACACCAATGGCTGGCGCGCAGGGTGAGTTGGCGGGTGTTGCCATGATCAAGGCCTACCACGATGCGCATGGCAACCATCACCGCAATGAGATTATCTGTCCGGATGCCGCGCACGGTACGAATCCGGCGACTGCCACCATGTGCGGCTGCATTGTCAAGGAAATACCGACACTCGCGGACGGTGACATCGACTTTGATGCACTGCAGCAGGTCGTTGGCCCGAATACCGCGGGCATCATGTTGACGAATCCATCGACGTTGGGCGTATTTGAGCGTCGCATTAAGGAAGTTGCCGATCTCGTGCACGACGCCGGCGGCCTGCTTTATTATGACGGCGCCAACCTGAATGCCATTCTTGGCAAGGTGCGTCCAGGCGACATGGATTTTGACGTCATCCACATGAATCTGCACAAGACGTTTTCAACTCCGCACGGTGGCGGCGGTCCGGGATCCGGTGCGGTTGGTGTCAACGAGCGTTTGCTGCCCTACATGCCTATCCCTGTGGTTGGCAAGAAAGAGGTCAATGGCAAGCCGGTGTATGACTGGGTTGCAGAGGCGGATATTCCACAGAGCATTGGCCGGCTATCCGGTTTTATGGGCAATTCGGGCGTGCTGTTGCGTGCTTATGTCTACATGCGCATGCTCGGACGTGACGGCATGGAGCGCGTGTCTGAATATGCCACGTTAAATGCCAACTACCTGGCAGTGCGGCTGCGAGATGCCGGTTTTGAACTGGCTTTCCCGGAGCGCCGGGCCAGTCACGAATTTATCGTGACGCTCAAGTCCGAAGCCAAAACGTTCAATCTGACGGCAATGGATGTGGCCAAGGCGCTGCTGGACAAGAATTACCACGCTCCGACGACCTATTTCCCGCTATTGGTACCGGAATGCCTCCTGATCGAGCCGACCGAGACCGAGAGCAAGGAGACGCTGGACAATTTTGTTGCGGCAATGGTCGAGATTGTGACGGCAGCGAAGGAAGATGGAGTGGACTACAAAGAAGCCCCTTACACTATGCCAGTGAGGCGTCTGGACGACGTGAAAGCCGCGCGGCAGCTGGATCTTGCCTTCCGCCCGGACGGGTCCTGATGCAGTTCGCAGTGGCGGTAGTGACCCAGTCTGTCGCCTAAAACGTCTGTTTTTGTTCAAATAGGGAACCGCTGTACCGCCAAATAGTCGAGAATAAGACGGGCGGCCAATCGGCTCCGACAAAAACAGGACGGTTATGTTACTTGGCAGAATTCTTGCGGCAACCTTGCTGCTCAGCGCTTGCGCGTCAGTGCCCGGACCAGCGGACGATAGTGCCTGGACCGAAACGCTCGATCGGATCTCATCCGGTGTGGTTTCTATCCGCGTCGACAGTACGCGCGCGTTTGATACCGAGTGGAACTCTTCTTCCCAGGCAACCGGCTTCGTTGTTGACGCACAGCGCGGCATTATTCTGACCAACCGCCACGTTGTTACACCTGGCCCGGTCATAGCTGAAGCGGTATTCCGCAACAACGAAGAAGTTCGTCTTACGCCAATCTACCGGGATCCGGTGCACGACTTCGGTTTTTTCCGCTACGACCCTGCAGAGCTCACTTACATCGATCCGGTTGAGTTGCCGTTGGCACCCGACGCAGCCGGCGTTGGCAAGGAAATTCGCGTTGTCGGCAATGACGCCGGTGAGCAGCTGTCGATTCTGGCAGGGACGATTGCGCGACTTGATCGGCAGGCCCCTGAGTACGGCCGTGGCAAGTACAACGACTTCAATACATTCTATTACCAGGCGGCATCCGGAACGTCTGGCGGTTCATCCGGCTCGCCGGTGGTCAACATCGATGGTGAAGTTGTTGCGCTAAATGCTGGCGCCAACAGTTCTGCTGCGAGCAGTTTTTTTCTGCCGCTCGATCGGATCGACCGGGCGTTGCGCGTGATTCAGGACGGTGCCGCAGTGAGTCGCGGAACACTGCAGACGACCTTCAAGAATCGGCCCTATGATGAGCTCAGGCGACTTGGGTTGACCGAAGACACTGAACGTGAGGCGCGCCAGAGCTATCCACGGCAGACAGGAATGCTGACAGTCGGGCACGTGATTCCGGGATCTGCGGCAGCAGGCAACCTCGCACCGGGCGACATACTTGTGCGAATTAACGGTGACCTGGTTACAGAGTTCGTACCTCTGGAGGCAACTCTCGACAAGCAGGTTGGGCAGGCGGTTGAGGTTGAGGTCGAGCGCGGTGGAAAATCCATCACGCATTCAATTCTCGTTGATGACTTGCATGCCATAACACCCGACGAGTATCTCGAGCTCGGCGACGGTGTGGTCAATAATCTGTCGTATCAGCAAGCGCGTCACTACAACCGCAGCGCTTCTGGTGTGTACGTTGCGAACCCCGGCTACCTGCTGTCGAAGGCTGCGATTCCACGCGGCGCTGTCATTGTCGAGATGGACGGCGATGCGATCGAGGATCTGGATGGTTTCGAGGCGGCGCTGGATGAACTGGCCGACGGTGAACGTGCACAGGTTCGATACGTCACAATGGAAAACCCGCAGAATTCGATCGTGCGTTTGCTCGAGATGGACCGCGTCTGGTTTCCGGCACAACGGTGTGCCCGCGATGATAAAACGGGGTTGTGGCCCTGCAGGCCTTTGGCCGACGGGCCCGAAGCTGAGCCGGTTAAGGCGGGTAGTACGAAGCTGACGCGATACGACGATGCACGTCTCAACAAGATAGCGCCATCGCTCGTGGTCGTAACTTTCGATTTACCTTACACCCTGTCCGGCGTGTCGGATCGTCATTACTATGGCACTGGTCTCATTGTCGATAAGGAGCGTGGCTATGTCGTGGTCGATCGAAATACCGTTCCAATAGCTATCGGCGACGTCAAGATTACATTTGCAGGGTCGCTTGAAGTGCCCGGCAAAATCGAGCAACTGCATCCACTACACAATTTCGCTATCGTGTCGTACGACCCGCAGATGATCGGTGACACGCCGGTCAGGGAAGCCGAGTTCAATAGTACGCAGCTGTTGCCGGGCGACTCCGTTCTGGCAGTTGGGATCAAAGGCGATCATCAGCTCGTCCACCAGCAAAGTACGGTGTCTTCCGTCGATCCACTGCTGCTACCGTTATCGCGTACCTTGCGGTTTCGCGACTCGAATATTGAAGGTATCGACCTCGTCAGCGCGCCGACTGATTTCGATGGCGTACTGGTAGACAACAAAGGACGCGTATTGGCGAGCTGGTCGAGCTTCGTATTGCAGGGAAATGGCAATGCGTCGCAGGTTAATCGCGGCGTTAGTAGCGAAGTGATTAGCCAGTTTGTAGACATCGTAAGAAATGACAAGCCGTTCTACTCGCTGGAGGCGGAGTTCGTTTACTCGCCGTTGTTTGCCGCACGAAAGATGGGCGTCGACGAAGAGTGGATTGCCCGCCTCGAAGAGAATAATCCGATTCGCCGTCGTGCACTAAGCATTACGCGCCTGGTCGCAGATACTCCGGCAGCCGAACAACTCAGGAACGGCGATATGGTGCTGGCGATTGACGGCAATGTTGTGACCTCCTATCGAGCGCTCGAGAACGCTGTCCAGAAACCTGAGGTGCTTGTTTCGGTCTGGCGCAATGATGAGGTTCTGGAATTGCCTGTCAAGACGGCTGCGCTCACTGGCATAGGAATTGAACGCGCAGTCCTCTGGGGCGGCGCTCTGTTACAGGACCCCCATCGGGCCATGGCCGCGCAGCGCGGGATTGGCACGGATGGCGTCTATGTTGCCTACTTCAGCTATGGGTCTCCGGCAACGCGATACGGTCTCTGGGCAGGACGCCGTGTCGTGGAGGTCAACGAGACGCCGACGCCAGATCTGCAGTCGTTCATCGACATCGTGAAGCATATCGAACATCGTGAGTCTGTCCGCGTAAAAACGGTTACATGGAACGGTACCGCCGAGGTAATTACGCTGAAACTCGACAATCAGTATTGGCCTGCCTACGAAATACGCCGCGACGAAGACGGCTGGAGACGCGCGGATTTTGGTTCCTAGCCGCACCTGGCCGTTTATTGTTCCGCTGGTTCTGCTGGCGTGCGGCCTGGTGTTCGCGGATACGCTTTACAAATATCGTGGCGAAGACGGCGAGTGGATTTACACAGATCGAAAACCAACTGCCGACAAGAATGCGGAAGAACGCGAGCTTTCTAACTCGTTCAAAACACCACGATTCACGGTGCGTCATGACAACGCGGGCACAGCAATCAATCTGGTGGCTCAAAACGAGTTTTTCATCCCGATTGAGGTGCGACTGACGTTTCGCAAAATTCAGGGCGTTGCCTTTCCGCATCCGGACGCGCCACTGCGTTGGGTAGTTGCGCCACGCTCGGAGCTGCAGTTGCTGGCACTCAACATAGTCGACGGATTCGCTGCGCCGGCACTGGACTACGATATCGAGTATGTACCGGGTGATCCCTCGGCCGTGCATCGGCCAGGTGGTGACTATCGGGCACCTTTTGCAGCGGGCACTAACTATCCGATTACACAGGCCTATCCCGAGGCCATTACACATCGTAGTACAGACAGCATCTACGCCGTGGATATGGCGATGCCTGTTGGCACAGATATTTTCGCGGCGCGCGGTGGCGTGGTGTTCGACGTTGCTTCCGACAATTACCGCGGCGGACTCAATCCCGCGCGCGACGGACCCGCAGCTAACGTTGTGCGAATTCTCCACGACGACGGTACTTTTGCCGTCTACGCGCACCTGAACTGGCACTCAATACGAGTACAGCCCGGAGACCGGGTCGTCGACGGCGAGTACATCGCCGATTCCGGCAATACGGGTTTCTCAAGCGGGCCGCATTTGCACTTCGCAGTGCAGCGCAATTCAGGTCTCCGGGTCGATTCGCTGCCGGTCGTTTTCCGCGGCCCGGATTCGGCTGCCGTGGTGCCCTCAAGCGGTAATGTTCTGACGTCGTATCCGTAGTAAGCTCGCCGCCATGGCGAATTCGCATGTCAATGTACTGATCCTTTGCACGGGCAATTCCTGCCGCAGCATTATTGCCGAAGTGCTATTCAATGAACTCGGGAGAGGCCGCGTGCAGGCTTTTAGCGCGGGTAGTCATCCTGCAACTGCGGTAAATCCGGCTGCGTTGCAAAAGCTGCAAAGCGCAGGGCACGAGACGCATGGCCTGTCATCAAAGTCCTGGGATGTATTCAGCGCCGCCGACGCACCGGGCATCGATATCGTCGTGACGGTTTGCGACAACGCAGCGGGCGAGGCGTGCCCGCTATGGCGAGGCTCCCCGGTTACCGTGCACTGGGGGATTGCGGATCCTGCCGATGCAGAACCTGACGATGCGGCAGACGCATTTGAGCTTGCCTACCAGCAGCTGCGGCGCCGAGTAGAGCAGACTCTGGAGCTACCGCTTGAGAGTTTCGACGTACGGTATCGAAAAGATGCCTTGCAGAGGATCCATGAGGCGGAATGTACGAAGGAATCGCTGCGTGGCTGAAGTGAGTGTGCCACGACAGTGGCTGGCTGAGGTGCTCGGTACGGCAACGCTGTTGGTCACAGTCGTGGGTTCCGGGATCATGGCCGAGAACCTGGCCGGCGGAAACGTCGCTATCGCGCTACTCGGGAACACAATTCCTACCGGCGCGATCCTGGTCGTGTTGATCTGGATGCTGGGGCCATTGTCAGGCGCGCATTTCAATCCTGCGGTTACGCTGGCGTTTCTGATCAGGCGCGAAATTAGTCGCCGTCGAGCCGCATTATTCGTCGTTGTGCAGGTGATTGGTGCGGTGCTTGGCGTCTGGGCCGCTCATATCATGTTTGATATCGACGTTGTGCAGACATCGAGCAACCCAAGAACCGGGTTCGCACAGTGGTTTGCAGAAGGTGTAGCGACGTTTGGATTGGTCATGACTATTCTGGGTACACTTCGATGGGGTACGCGGACGGTGGCGGGCGCTGTCGGACTGTACATAACAGCTGCGTACTGGTTTACCGCATCGACAAGCTTCGCAAATCCGGCCGTAACGATTGGTCGTACACTGACAGACACGTTTTCCGGTATCCTGCCAGCACACGCACCGCCTTTCATAGCAGTACAATTGCTTGGGGCAATTGTCGCGGTCGTGGTGGGTGGCTGGTTGTTCGGGGAGGAGTAAGGCATGCATATAGTCATAGGTGCGATCACCGCGTTAGTCTCGATCTTGTATTTGCTTGACCGGCTTGGTGTCGACATTGGCTGGTTGAACCCGTTCCACTGGCGGCACCGTCGAGCCTGGGCCAGGCGGCATGACAGTGATCCGATCTACTCAGTTGAAGACCCGATCCATGTCGCTGCGATTCTGGTGATTGGTGCAGCAAAGCTGGATGGTGAGTTAAGTGCAGGTCAGAAAAAGGCCAGCACGGAGCAATTTCAAGCCAGTTTTTCACTGGATGAAGGGGCTGCGTCGGATCTGTATGTTTCCGCGACACACTTGCTTGGCGCACCGCAGATAGTCGGACAGCAGTTGCAGGGGCTGGCGGAGCGAAACAAGGAGAGCTTTTCTGTGGAACAGGCAGAATCAATGATGCAGATGATGGTCAAAGTCGCATCGGCCGACGGCAGCGTATCCGCTGCACAACAAGAATACATCGACACCATGCGTGGCTTTTTCGTAGCACCCCGTCAGGCGGATGATGGCACCTGGGCTTAACGCCGGTGGCAGGATTGACCGATACGGAGTTGCAAGCGATCACCCGCCGCCTGTACACGCTGGTGTCCGCTACCTCGCAGCAGCGCAACTGGAACAGCGTCCGGGACCTGTACAGTCTGCGTGCCACAATGGTACGCACAGGTCTGGACGATGCGGGGCGCCAATTTCTTCAATCTCGTCAATGAAGGGCGTGGATGGAAGATCATGAATATATTATGGGACAACGAACGCAACGGAGTGACGCTGGTTGAAGCAGGCAAACTTGATCCTGAAGAATAATTTAATAACGGCGGACTGCACCTGGTTTTTGACGTTGCGAGCAACAACATGACCGATTCGACAAACGAACTCGGCCAGCCAGTCGGGAATTCGGTCACGGGTTGGCAAGGGGCTGCGGTGCCGCCGCGCTCGCCGATGCTGGGACGATTCTGCAGAATCGAGGTGCTTGATCCCAAATCGCACATCGACGATCTATACGATGCATTCGCCTTGGACAATGCCGGAGCGCTGTGGACATACATGGCAGTGGGTCCGTTCGAGTCCAAAAGTCACTTTCGAGCCTGGCTGGAAACCGAGTGCACTGCGGATGACCCGTTGTTTCACACGATTATTGATCTGTCGACGGACAAGGCGGTCGGCCTGGCTGCATACATGCGAATCAAGCCGGGTGTCGGGGTTATTGAAATAGGCAACATCACGTACTCACCCAGCCTGCAGCGAACGACGCTGGCTACCGAAGCAATGTTCTTGTTCCTGGAGCGCGCGTTTGACGAGCTCGGATATCGCCGCTATGAATGGAAATGTGATTCCCTGAACGCTCCATCGTGTATGGCTGCGCATCGGCTCGGCTTTTCTTACGATGGCAAGTTCGAACAAGCAATTGTCTACAAAGGCCGAAATCGCGACACGGCATGGTATTCGATTCTTGATCGGGATTGGCCGCGACTGAAGCGCGCTTACGCCCGATGGCTCGACAAGAAAAACTTTGACGAACAGGGTGTACAGAAGCAAAAGCTTCATTACCTCATTGCGATGGAGCGTTAGTGATCGGAAAGAGATTCTGTATCGGTTCAGTCTTGTGCATGGCCACCGTTTTCGGCGCATGTGCTACCGATTCGTCAGGCGAGCCCCCGCCACAACACCAGATCGAGTTGAGTCTGGATCCTGTCGGTCGGTTTGTTCGCACAGATCGGGAGTATGGCTATCGCGTTTGCGCAGTGGAAACCGAAGATGGCCGGGAATACATTTTTAACGACAAATTTTATCCTCCCGACGAGCCCATTGACGTTGACTGCAAAAAGACTGAACAGCTCGGTGCGTGGCTGACACCGCCGCCCCTGCAGACAGAAGGCCGAATTCTTCGCCGTAACATTTCTATTTACAGCAAACAGCTGCGCGTCATTGTTCAGTGGGGGCATTCAGCTCACCCTGAAGGCGACACGCATTATCGACACGGCCAGTTTGTTCACTTCGGCCACCGGTTCACTGTGAGGCACAATCTCACCAAGAGCGACAAGGTTGACGGCATCATGACGCTACAGATTTCTCGCGGAGATGAGGTTTTCTACACAACATCTTTTCAGCTCGATGGCTGTGAAGCCGGTGAGACCGAGCGCGCGTCATGAAGCTGCGATCAGCACAATTGGACGACCTGCCGATTCTCCTGAAGTTCGAGCAGGGCGTGATTGAGGAAGAACGACCTTGCAATGACGCGATAAAGGAGACGGGTGCGCACTACTACGATCTGAGACATCTGTTGTCCGATCCCAATACCAGTTTGCAGGTGGTGGAGCACGATGGTCGAATTATCGGCTGCGGGTATACCCAGCTGCGAGTCTCCCAGGCAGCATTCGTGCACGACAAGCATGCGTATCTGGGATTCATGTACGTCTTGCCTGATTTTCGTGGGCAAGGCGTCAACAGGTTGATCGTTGAATCCTTGCTTGAATGGAGTAGGGAGATGGGAGTGTCAGATTTTTACCTGGACGTATACGTTGACAATCAACCGGCCGTTCGTGCGTATGAGAAAGCTGGTTTCGAACCGTCCCTGGTCGAGATGAAGCTTAAACTCGACGCGTGAATGGTTTGATGAAATCGCTGCGAAAACCTCTGCAATTCGTGAGCAGCCGCGGTCCCGTCCGGGTATTCTGGTTCTGGGTATTTTTTTGGCTGGTATTTGCGGGCTTACGCGCCGTGCAATTGCCAGGACTGGGTGGCAACGCAGCCCTGCTTGCTGCCTGTTTCGCCGCTACGGCACTCCTGATTTTTACTGTGTTCCTGCTTCGGATAGAGGGTGGTTCGCTTTCCGGGATCGGACTGAGTCTTGCGCCGAAACGGTGGCTGCAATTCGCGTTGGGGGCAGGCCTCGGAATCATCGTGGTCGCCGCTATGATAGGCATTCTGTTCGTCCTTACTCCGCTGGAGATTACGGCATCACCCGACAGGAAGATTCTCAATGTTCTCGGCGCGTCTTTCGTGGTTCTGTTCGCTCTTGCACTGATGGAAGAGCTGGCTTTCAGGTCCTACCCGCTTTTCAGACTGCGGCAGGCCTGGGGTATCCGGCCGGCGATCTACATTTCCTCAATAGCTTTCGCCTTCTATCACGGTCTTGCTTTCGAAAGTCTGCTTGGGCCCGGTGTCTGGGGCCTGTTCTATGGATGGATGGCCGTCTCGACCAACAGTATCGCATTGCCCACCGGGTTTCATGTGGGTCTCAATTGGCTGCAGGCGCTATTGGGAATGAAGCCGCGATATAGCGATTCTATCTGGGAGCTTTCCATTGGCACTGCCTCGGGCTATTTTGAGACTGAGACCGTGGGTATCTTTATGCAATTGGTTCTCCTGGTGGTCGGCCTGTTGATGGTTGAATTGCTTGTGCGCAAGGCGGCAGCCGAGTGATAGACTATTGAACGATCGCGACTGACCGGTATGCGGATCAGGTTCGACCACACTTCATGCCAAACGGGGTGCTAAAACATGACCAAATCAATTCCGTTCATCCACCTCGTCGCAGCCGGCGCCCTGGCGTCGCTGGTCGCATGTTCAGCCCAGCAGATCAAAACGTTGGCGCCACTGGATACAAACACCGCCAGCGATCTGCCGATGGTGTTGACTGACGCCGTAGTCCTGAAAGCAAAAAATGCGAAAGAAACGAATTTGCGCGCGGGAACACGGTGGATGCGTGTGGGCAGTATCGAACAGGGCGATGTATACGATTCTAACGATCAGGTCGTTATCGTGAATAGTTTCGACGTTCATGAGGCCTCGCTCGTCGTCAGTGATGGTATGGCCGTTGGTTATTTCTTGAATGTCGAGGAGACATTTGTCGAAGCAAAACCCGTGAAAATAAGTCTACAAGCGAAGGGAGTGGGAGAATGACAACGAATAGAGTAGGGGTAGTGGGTGCGGTTGTCGCACTGTTTCTGGTCGGCGGCTGTGCATCAGGGCCGACGTTCGAAGAATACGCGAGCTCGATGGAGGCTGTTTCGGCCGACAACGGCCGCATCTATATTTATCGTGTCAGCAGCCTTGGCGCTGCGATACAACCGAAAGTTCGTATTAATGAAGAGGTCGTTGGAAAAGCGGTCCCGAAGGGGTTCTTTTACGTGGACAAGCCGCCCGGCCAATACGTTATTTCTACGACCACTGAAGCTGAGCGCAATTTGTCACTGAGTCTGGCTGCGGGCGAAGAAAAATATGTACGCCTTGAAGTGAAGATGGGTTTGTTTGCGGGACACGTCAAGCCGGTGCTGGTCGATTCAGCCGACGGCAAGGAAGAACTTCAGAAGACGAAGTTTGCAGGTGACTCCGGAGATGATTCGGGTGACAAGTAGCCTTAGCCTGTGATGCGCACAGAGAATCGTTAAACGATTGCGCTAAACGACTAAATGGGGCCTTCGATAGAAGGCCCTTTTTTGCACTTGCTGCGCAGGATTCGCAATGACTCCGGATGAAATCGCAAAAAGTTATGATCAGATCGCAGATCGCTGGGATAGTGATTCCTTCGACCGGGCCAATGGAATCAAGCAACATGACCGCGCAATCGCGTTCCTGAAGAACCATAATTTTGCGCTCGACATCGGGTGCGGCAGTAGCGGCAGGTTCATTGAACACTTGTCCGGATATGGCCTGAGCGTGGAGGGCCTCGATGTGTCGAGCCGCATGATTGAACTGGCGAGGCAGCGCCATCCCGACACGACATTTCATCACGCGGACATCATACGTTGGAATTTTGAGCAACAATACGACTTCATTTCTGCATGGGATAGCATCTGGCATGTACCGTTGGCTGATCACGAGAGTGTGCTGACAAAGATGTTGCAAGGGCTGGCACAAGACGGCGTCTGTATTTTCACGGCTGGAGGACGGGATGCTCCTGAGGAGAAAGTTGATTCGGCGATGGGTCCGCCTATGTACTACAGTGTCCTCGGTATCCCGAGGATTCTGCAGGTTATTGCTGAGAATGATTGCGTTTGCCGACACCTGGAGTACGACCAGTATCCCGAGCTACACATCTACGTTATCGCGCAACGAATGTAGGATCATGTCTGGCTGCGACGTCGCCTGACGAGCACTACCCGATTTGAGGCAGCGGAATGTTCCGCGTAGTGAGATATGGTCCGAACGTGAAATCCGGGCCGAATGCGACCATTAAACTAATCGCCGGTTTCGTTGAGCGTGGCGGCAAGCGCTTCCCATGTGGTCACTGGCAGTTCGCAATGCGTGCCGACACATTTGTACGCCACAGATGAATCGGCCAGAGGTTTACGATCTGCAAGCGCACCCGGCAGGCCGGCTTCGGACGACGGAATCGCGTAGACCATCCGTGCTGGCGCGTACACTGCGGCCGCCGATTCAGCCCATTGATTGATCTCGCTGGACTCTCCGCGGATGACGATTACTTCCGGGTGTTCAAGGTGTTCCTCAAGCGCTGTCAGCAGGCTCACATGTCCGTGCGGGTATTCTGCAATAGCGGGCCAGGCGGCGCGCAGCGTTCGCTCGGCCGCATCGAGGTAGCGGGTCTCTCCCAACAGGAAGCCGAGACGTTGCAGAGCAATCGCGGCTACGCCATTGCCGGACGGAACAGCTTCATCGGCGAGCGATTTCGTGCGGTGAATCAGTGCTTCATGGTCGTTGGCAGTGAAGAAGAATGCGCCGCCGTCCTGATCCTCGAAGTGTAAGAGCATCAGGTCTGCGATAGTCTGGGCGAACTTGAGGTGTGCCGTACTCCAGCGCGACTGCAACAATTCCAGTATTGCGTCCAGAAGGAACGCGTAGTCGTCCAGGTAGGCGTTAAAGCGAGCCTTATTGTCCTTGTAGCTCGCCAGGAGACGGCCGTCCACGAACAATTCGCGCCGGACGAAGTCGAGTGCGTCGGATGCCGCGTCGACCAGGTCGTTTCGCTGTAGCGCGCGGCCCGCAATCGCAAGCCCGCGAATCGCCAGCGCATTCCACGATGTCAGCTGTTTTTCGTCGCGACCAGGTGCGACGCGTTTGTCACGTTCCTCAAGCAAAATTCGTTTCGCGCGCTCCATTCTGGGAACGTCGTCTGCATCCAGCGGCTGGCGCGCCGTCAGGTGCCACTGGCCTTCAAAATTCGCGTTCTGATCCAGGCCAAAGTGTTGCGCAAACATGTCGTAGTCGTCACCTAGTAACGCGCGAACCTGCTCTGGTGTCCACAAATAGAACAGCCCTTCGTGCCCTTCTGAGTCAGCGTCGCGGGTCGAGAAAAAACCGCCGTTGCCTGCGCGCATATCGGCGAGCATCCAGTCTGCTGTGGCGTTTGCTGTCGCCGCGAAACGGGTTTCTCCGCTGGCGAGAGTCGCCTGCGCATACAAGGCAAGCAATGGGCCATTGTCGTAGAGCATTTTTTCGAAGTGTGGAATTTGCCAGTAGCGATCGACCGAGTACCTGCAGAATCCCCCACCGACGTGATCGAAGAGGCCACCGTCCGCCATGCGCGTCAGCGTCAGCGTTGCCATGAACAACGCTTCCAGGTCGGGCTCGGCGTCGCTTGCGCTGGCGCGCCAGTGTCGCAACAAGCGGTCGATGGTGGTCGGGTGCGGGAATTTTGGTGCCGAGCCGAATCCGCCAAACTCTTCGTCGAATGAGTCTGCAAATGTGTCTCGTGCAGCTCGCAACGGTTTTGCATCAAACGCCACGTCGTCGCCTGCAGCATCTGGCTCAAGCTTCTTGAAAATGTCCAGCAGTTGCTGACTCTGGCTCTGCACCTCATCACGCTTTTCGCCGTAAAAGCTGGCGATGTTTTTAAGCAGATCGCCGAAAGCAGGCATGCCGTAGCGAGCATCCTTTGGAAAATACGTGCCGCCGAAAAATGGCCGCTGATTCTCTCCATCGAGGAACATTGTCAGTGGCCAGCCGCCGCTGCGCTGGGTAATCAACTGATGGGCCGTCTGGTAAATCTTATCGACATCCGGGCGTTCCTCGCGATCGACTTTTACATTGACGAAGAGTCGATTCATGATCTCGGCCGTCGCGTCATCTTCAAACGATTCATGCGCCATGACATGACACCAGTGGCAGGCCGAGTAGCCCACTGACAAAAGAACCGGTTTGCCGCTGTTTCGAGCCTCTGCGAACGCCGCCTCGCCCCACGGGTACCAGTCCACGGGGTTGTCGGCGTGCTGTTGCAGGTATGGGCTGGTTTCCTCACTGAGCCGGTTGGCCATTAATCGAGTCCTTGGGGTCGGCGCCACTATGACGGGCACTGGAAACTGACTATGATACCCGTCTTGTAATTACGCCGAGCAGGATTTCATGCTGACATACCCCGAGATTGACCCCATCATATTCGCGCTCGGCCCGCTCAAGATTCGCTGGTACGGGCTGATGTATGTGGTCGGCTTCCTGTTTGCCTGGTGGCTGGCAAAACGTCGTTGCAAGGTCGAAGGGTCACCGATTAACTCGGAGCAAGTCGACGACCTTATTTTTTACGGCATGCTTGGGGTGATAATCGGTGGACGCGTAGGCTATGCGATTGTCTACGGGTGGCAGCAACTTATTAGCGATCCCCTGTATTTGTTCAAGATTACCGAAGGCGGCATGTCGTTCCACGGCGGTCTGGCAGGCGTGATGACGGCCATGTGGCTGTACGGCCGCAAACTGGGCCACAGCATCTGGCGCATGCTCGACTTCGTTGCGCCAATCGTGCCGCTCGGGCTTGGTTTCGGACGTATTGGCAATTTCATCAACGGTGAACTCTGGGGCAAACCCGCTGAAGTGCCATGGGCATTTATCGTCGATGGTATTGCGCGACATCCTTCGCAGCTCTACGAGGCGGTACTCGAAGGCTTCGTCTTGTTCGCCATTCTCTGGTTTTATTCTGCAAAACCGCGGCCCTATCTGGCGGTTTCCGGTCTGTTTCTTTTCTTCTACGGCGTGTTTCGCTTTGCGATCGAGTTTGTTCGTCTGCCCGACGAACCGCCGGGCTATCTTGCCTGGGACTGGTTAACCATGGGGCAGGTCCTGAGCTTGCCGATGATTCTTGCCGGTGCTGTTCTCGTCGTTATGGCGTACCGAAAAGCCGGCACGGCGACGGTGAACGCGTAAATGCAGCAATATCTCGACTTGATGCGCCACGTGCGTGATACCGGAACGGTCAAGGGAGACCGCACCGGTACGGGAACGCTAAGTACCTTCGGCTATCAGATGCGCTTTGATCTCGGTGCCGGGTTTCCATTGGTGACGACGAAAAAATTGCATTTGCGTTCCATCATCCATGAATTGCTGTGGTTCCTGAGTGGTGACAGCAATATTCGCTATCTCAAGGAAAACGGTGTTTCCATCTGGGACGAGTGGGCCGACGAGAACGGCGATCTGGGTCCCGTTTACGGTGTTCAGTGGCGCAAGTGGCCAACGCCGGATGGCCGCACGGTCGACCAGGTCTCCGAAATCATGCGGCAGCTGCGAGAAACGCCGGACTCACGGCGTATTCTGCTCAGTGCCTGGAACGTCGCCGAAATAGAGAACATGGCGCTGCCGCCATGTCACTGCCTGTTCCAGTTTTACGTGGCAGATGGAAAGCTGTCCTGCCAGCTGTATCAACGCAGCTGCGACATCTTCCTCGGTGTACCGTTCAATATTGCGGGCTATTCGCTGCTAACCCATATGCTGGCACAACAGGCCGATCTGGCCGTTGGTGATTTTGTGTGGACGGGTGGCGACTGCCACCTCTACTCCAACCACCTGGAGCAGGCGAATGAACAGTTAAGTCGAGACCCTTTGCCGTTGCCGACGTTGGCAATCAACCGGCGACCCAAGAGTATTTTCGACTATCGGTTTGAGGATTTCGAAATTCTCAACTACGAGTCGCATCCTCATATCAAAGCCGCTGTTGCGGTATAGCGTCGCATGATTTCGCTAATAGTTGCGGCGTCGCGCAAAAATGTGATCGGCGTACAGGGCGAGCTGCCGTGGAAGCTTTCTTCCGATCTGCAACGTTTCAAAGCGTTGACCATGGGCAAGCCGATCATCATGGGGAGATTGACGTGGGATTCGATTGGGCGGCCGTTACCCGGCCGGCAGAATATTGTCATTACACGCCAGGATGGGTTCGTCGCTGACGGTTGCGAAGTGGTTGCCTCGCCAGCCGCTGCATTACAGGCGGCAGGTAATGTGGAAGAAGTCATGATTATCGGCGGCGGTCAGATATACGATCTGTTTCTTCCCAAGGCCGGGCGCGTGCATCTCACAAGAGTGCATACCGACATCGAAGGTGACGCGTTTTTCCCTGAATTGGATCCAGCGTTGTGGGCGCTGCTTGACAGCGAGTCGCATCCAGCGGATGAGCGTAACGAATACGCGTTTGAATTCGTGACCTACACACGGCAAGGGTATTCGTGATTATTGCAGTCGTCGCCTAGGTTGCTTGTCCGGCGACCTGGATTACCCGTGGCGTCTTCTTGTCGAGACGCACGGCCGTCAATTGTCGACCCCATACACAACCTGTATCGAGGCAGATGAGCTCCGGAAGAATGACGAGCCCCAGTTGAGACCAGTGGCCAAAAACAATACGTGTGTCGCCTGTTTGGCGATCCTCGGCGTCAAACCACGGTCGGACGTTTTTCAGCGGTCGCCAGGGTGACCCGCTTCTCGTGAAGTTCAAGCGATTATCGCGTGTCACGAAACGCATTCGCGTCAGGCAATTTACAATGAAGCGCAATCGCTTGTAGCCTGACAATGAACCAGACCACGCGGTCGGTGCATTGCCGTACATTTTGGCAAGTAAGGCCGCAAAGTTTTCGCCGCGCAGTTCCGCTTCCACTTCCGCAGCACGCGCCAGAGTCTTCTTGACACCCCAGTCAGGGTGGGTACCCGCGTGCACGAGCAAGGTGTCGAGCCTGGCGTCATAGTGTGCGAGCGGTTGATTGCGCAGCCAGTCACAGAGTTCATCCGCGTCGGATGCATCGAGCAGCTTCTGCAGCGAGTCAAAGCGTTTACCGCGGCTGACCGCACCTGCCCACAAGGCCAGCAGATGCAAGTCGTGGTTGCCGAGAACCGTGATTGCAGAATTCCCTAGCGAGCGCACAAAGCGTAGTGTTTTTAGAGACTTAGGGCCTCGATTGACGAGGTCGCCGCAAAGCCACAGCGTGTCGCTGCCCGGATCAAAATCGATCTCGTCCAGGAGCTCCCTGAACGGGTCGTAACAGCCCTGCAAGTCGCCGATCGCGTAAACGGCCATGCTGATCTCGCCTAGTTGAGTAGTCCGGGAACGGCCAGTGTAAACGGTGCTATCGGAGCATCAAAACTAACGCCGCTGTCGGCACGCATTCGATACAACCCCTGCATTGCTCCCACAGGTGTTTCCAGAATCGCACCACTGGAATAGCGAAACTCCTCGCCAGGGTTAAGATGCGGCTGCTCGCCAACGACACCGTCACCGTTAACTTCCTGAACCTTGCCGTTCGCGTCGGTGATTATCCAGTGCCGGCTGATGAGCTTTGCAGCAACGTCACCCTTGTTGGAGATTGTAATTGTGTAGGCGAAAACGTAGCGATCAGAGTCGGGTTCAGACTGATCGTCGACATAGCTGGTCGCCACCTTGATATGAATTTCGCATTGCGTCTCTTGCATCTCGCTATTCTAACGTAAGGTGCTGGCGATATGGTTACTGAGTTCGACGTATTGCGCGATTCCAATTTGCTCAGGCCGCAGGCCTGGATCAATTCCGACCGCCTCGAGGTCGGCAGGTGTAAGCTCTTTTTTCAGTGAATTACGAATCGTCTTGCGGCGCTGCATGAAGGCCTGTGCAACGAGGCGAGATAATATGGCTTCGTCACTAATCTGAAACCTGCCCGGCGGCAATGGATCGAGCCTGACGACAGCCGACATCACCTCGGGTGGCGGATCAAAGGCGTCCGGGACAACGTCAAACAACGATTCGATATCGAGGTGGCAACCCAGCATGATGCTCAGTCGCCCGTACGTCTTGCTTCCGGGGCCTGCTGCCATGCGATCCACTACTTCCTTTTGCAGCATAAAATGCATGTCGAGTATCTGGTCGCGATAGCCAAGCAGTCGAAACAGCAGTGGCGTGGAGATATTGTAGGGCAGATTGCCAACTATCCTCAGGCGCTCACCGAGCGACGCGAAATCGAACTTCAATGCGTCTGCTTCGTGAATTGTTACCGATGGGTTGTCAGCGTATTGTCGCTGCAGGCTGCGTGCGAGATCCCGGTCAATTTCGACGGTATGCAGCTCGCCGGCCTGTTCTGCAAGTGCCGCGGTAATCGCGCCCAATCCGGGACCGATCTCAACAACGATATCGTCCTTCGTCGCGTGTACAGAGCGCAGTATCTCGTCGACGACTCCAGGGTCAGTAAGGAAATGCTGCCCGAATCGTTTGCGTGCGCGGTGACCGGGCATCAGGTTTGCACCATATCGTAAGCAAGCTCGACGGCCGCCAGCAGGCTACCCGGGTCTGCTATGTCTTTTCCTGCAATATCGAATGCCGTGCCGTGATCGACGGAAGTCCTGACGATTGGCAGTCCCAGCGTGACGTTCACTGCGTGACCGAAGCCAGCGTACTTGAGAACGGGCAGTCCCTGGTCGTGATACATCGCCAGGACGGCATCCTTGTGTCCGGCAGCAGGCGTAAATGCCGTGTCAGCCGGTACAGGGCCACGAACGCGAATGCCACGAGACTTCATCGAGTCTATAGCCGGGGTAATTATCTCGGCATCTTCATGTCCGAGGTGGCCGGCTTCACCGGCGTGCGGATTGAGTCCGCACACCACGATTTCGGGCGTATCAATGCCAAAGCGCGATTTCAGATCATGGTGCAGAATTTCTATGACGGCTTCTAACCGCTCTGCACTGATGTAGTCTGCGACCTCGCGTAACGGCATGTGTGTACTCGCCAGGGCCACACGCAAATCACCGGCGACGAGCAACATGACGGGTAGTGGCGACTTCGTCAGACCTGCGAGAAACTCTGTGTGCCCGGTAAAGTCGACACCAGAATCGGCGATCACACTTTTTGCCAGTGGTGCTGTAACGAGTCCTGAATAGCGTCCGTGAAGGCAGCCATCAACCGCCAGCCGGAGTCCATTGAGGAGTGTTGCTGCGTTTGCGGAGTCCGGTCTTCCTGCGACAATGTCTGCAGGAAATGGCAGGTCAATAACCTGCAGGCGCGGGTCGAGCTGGCGGGCGTCGCCGATGACCACAACATCGGATGCGAAGCGGCTCTCCGCAAGAGCCGTACACAATTCAGGTCCGATACCAGCGGGTTCGCCGGCAGTGACTACCAGTGGATTGTCGAGAGCCACACCTAGATGCGTTTCTGGACGAACGCCTCATCACGCATGCGCTGCAACCACAACAAGGTTTCTTCTTCCTGCTTGCTGTTGCGAATCCGTACGACGCAATTCTGCTCTTTGACTTCTTCGGTGTTGTCGTAGACGCGACGATCAAGTACTTCGAGAATGTGCCAGCCGAATTGCGTGCGAAACGGTTCACTAATCTCGCCGATCTCTGCAGCCTCTGCAGTCGCTGAAAACTCAGGTGCATAGTCGGATGACATCGCCCATCCAAGGTCGCCGCCAAGATTCGCGCTACCTGGATCGTCGGATAGCAGCTTCGCCTGTTCACCGAAATCTTCGCCGCCACGGATCTTGCCGAGCACATCGTCCAGTCGCTGTTTCGCCGTAGCATCGTCGATAATCTCGTTTGGCATTATCAGGATATGGCGAATCTTGATCTGGTTCACTTCGCTGCGCTCTACAGCGCTGCGCAGGTCATCGACCTTTACGATGTGGATACTATTTGAGGTACGAAATGGCTCAGAGATATCGCCGGCCTTCATGTCCTGAAGTACTTCGGTGAAGATCGATGGGATCTGCTGGCCCTGCATCCAGCCCAGTGAGCCACCTTCGAGTGCGGTACTACCGCCTGAGAAGCGTGCCGCCAACTCGCGAAAGTCAGCGCCATCCTGCAAGCGAGTATTGATCTGGTCGGCAATCAGTTCTATTGCTGCGACTTCTTCAGCGTTCGAGGATTCGTTGATCGTCAGTAGTATGTGTGACAGCTGCCAGTCAGAGTTGACGACGACGTTTGTCTCCAGATCGAGAATGCACTGTTCAACTTCACGCTCGGAAACGCGGATGCTGCGCATGACCTCGATGCGCTTGAGCTCGTTCAGCATGATCTCGTCGCGCAGTTCTCTGCGAAACTGCGGATAGCTGATGCCATCTTTTGCGAGTTGCGCTGGAAGTTCCGTAATCGGGATGGAGCTTTGATCAGCGATGCGTTGCATAGCTGCATTGACGACCTGGTCACTGATTTGCTGAGCAAGCCCGATGCGGTCAGCACGTTGAAGCTGGATTTCATTCAGAATCAGGCGCTCGAGCACCTGGTCTTCGAGTACCTCTGGCGGCGGCAACTCCATGCGCTGTTCCTCGGCACGTCGCGTGATCGCGTCCAGCTGGTTTCTGTACTGGCTCTTCAGTACAACGCCTTCGTTCACGATCGCTGCGACGCCATCCAGGAACTCGCCAGCGTCCGAGAGTTCCTCGGCGATAGCTACAGGCGCGATCACTAGCGCTGCACTGGCGCATAAAACTTTGATTTTCAACACAATTTACTACCGGAGGTCTGCAGAATAGCCAAGAATACCACGTTCAAGAAGTTTGTCAGCAGCTGTGCCGACGCTCGTCATTCCTTTCAGTACTAATTGCAGACCGAAGGAAGAATCGCGAGTTCCGTCGCGAGTCGAAATATGCCGGCGCGAAACCAGGCGCAAACCCCAGCAACAGCTCTCATATTCAAGCCCGAAAAACTGCTCTAGAGCCTGTTCGTCTCGAAACGAGTAGTTATATCGGCCGACGAAATTCCATGTTTGTGACATCGGCCATGACCAGGAAACGTCACCCTGTTCGAGCGAGTCCCGGCGAAATCGATAGGCGACATTGAGAATCTTGCTGTCCGCTGGCCGGTATTGAAACCGCGCCTCCGACTTGGTCGTGTTGTTCGCACCTGTACCCCATTGGTGGCCGAAATCAAAATTGACGTTCTTGAACAGCAGAAATCTCAACTGCGCGATGTAGTCGGAAGTCTCGTTGGTCGCAGCGGTAGCCCCCGGCAACGTGACCATGCGATCGTCAAAGTAGCGCGTCTGCCCGATTGTTGCAGTCATGAGTTCACGGCCACTCGACACATCCAGTATGCGAGACGTGACACCTACGCTGATCTGCTCGGTGTCGCCGATTCGGTCAATGCCGAGGTAGCGGTTCTTGCGATACAACTGCACCAGGTTGATGTCCGGCGAAATTGTATCGAATACCGGCAAGTTGCTTTGTTCACGGTAAGGGATGTTGACGTACAGCAGTCGTGGTTCGATAGTCTGAATGCGTCCTGCATTCGCCATTGTGCGTTCGAGAATCAGGCCCGTATCCAGGCTTGAGATAGGTACGGTTCTATCGGCTTCGCTCAACTCACCTGGCAACGTGTTACCCAGGTCGTAGCGTGTGTAATCGAGTGCGACTGCCGGCGTCACAAACCAGCCGGGCCGCGCGATAGGCATGTCGATCTGTGGCGCAGCATTCAATCGCCAGCCCGTGACACCGACATCACGATCGAAGTTGACGATCTCACCATCAATGCCGAAGCGCACGCCCAGCGGCGTTTGCCAGCGGCCGTTAGCGAGCAACTGCGGCAGTCGCCGGTAGGGTTCTTCAACGGGCAGAATGGCATCGTCGATAGTCTGGTAGTCCTGCACCTGGCCCAGCAGTGAAAAGTTCTCACTGTAGTAATCGAAGCGCAGGTTGCGATTCAGGTGCGTGATACTGGAGATGCTCAGGCTGCCACCAAGATCCTCGTAGTACTGACTGTCCGAAACTTCGCGAAAATTTATCTGGTTGCGCCAGCCATTGTTGAACAGCGTGCGGTGCTCAAAGCGAAACTGGTGTCGCTCGGTGTTCAGGATGTCATCTTCAGGAAGGTAGTCCGCGACAATTACGCCTTCGTTGCGTTCAGTCAGATAGCGAAACTGTGTTTCTAGTTGCAATCCACGGCTGGTCAATAGCCGCGGCGTAATCGTTGCGTCATAGTTCGGTGCAATATTCCAGTAATAAGGCACGCGAATTTCATTGCCACTGCGTCCCGAGCTGCCGATTTCAGGTGTGAGAACACCCGATTTCCGAGCATCACCGATCGGGAAGGACATGTATGGCGCGTAAAGAATCGGAACGCCCTGGAAGCGAAGCTTCATACCCTTCGCAGTTCCAACGCCGCGATTCGTATCGAGTTCAATCGAGCGCCCTTGCATAAGCCAGTCTTCCGAATTCGGCGGGCATGTTGTGTACTCAACCTTGTCGAGTGTCAATTTGCCGTTCTGGTTAATCTCCAGCATGTCCGCAGCACCGCGGGCGTTGTTGCCGGACATCGAGAATTCGGCGCCTTCGAAACGAATGCGCCCCGAAACGTAGCCGAACTCTGCCGAGCGACTCGCAATTTGTGTTCCTGGATCCTCGTATCGTACCCCGCCTTCGAGGTGCAATGCCTTCGTTTGCGGGTCGTAGCGCGCACTGTCGGCACCGACGAGCTTGTCGGCACGGCGCAGCAATACGCCGCCAGACATGACCGCCGTCGGCGATTCGCCGAGTTGTGCCTCTACATGGCCCGCCTCAAGCTGGACAGTATTGGCATCATCGATGACCACTGGCGATAGTGAATCTGGCGCCAAAAGCGGCTCTGCCAGCGGTATCTGGCACGATGACGGTTCCGCGGCCAGCACATTCGAGGCGGCCAGCAGCAGACACGCTGAAATCAGAGGTTTCGAGGACAAAGCAGTGTTCGGGTCAGGTTGCGGCCTGAGGCCAGTAGTGACGGGATGTTATCAGGCATTCTTATTTGTTACCTTCGCATAGTTTTTGAGGTGCTTCAACGCGTTACGGAGAACAACGATCAGCGACACAGCCCCATCAAGCGACCCGCGCCTGACGTCGCTCCAAGACTGGATTGACAGCATTGAGACGATTGCCGGCAGCGAGTTATCGCCTGCGTCGGCTGATGCCAGCTTCCGACGCTACTTTCGATTGCAAAAGCGTGGCCAAAGTTTCATCGCGATGGACGCGCCGCCCGAGCAGGAGGACTGCCGGCCTTTTATCACGGTCGCCAGCTACCTCGAGGCGATGCAGCTGCATGCGCCAAGAGTGCTCGAAGCGGACCTTGATCGGGGCTTCCTGTTGTTGAGCGACCTTGGCCGCAGCCCATACCTCGATGTTCTGCGATCGACTCCGGAACTGACGGCACAGCTCTACACGGACGCGATCAATGCGCTGCTCAAGATGCAGCACGCTGGAATTGCGTACCAGTCAGAGTTGCCACCGTACGACGAAAAACTGCTGCGCTTCGAGCTCTCGCTGTTTCGCGACTGGCTGTGCGGCACACACCTGAATCTGGCATTCAGTGAAAGCGACGAAAATGTATGGCAGTCATGCTGTGATTTGCTGGTCGCGAATGCGTTGCAACAGCCGCAGGTTTTCGTGCACCGGGACTACCATTCGCGCAACCTGATGGTGTCTGAACAGCACAACCCCGGCATCATCGATTTTCAAGATGCCGTCGAAGGCCCGATTACCTATGACCTCGTGTCTTTGCTGAAAGATTGCTATATCACCTGGCCGCCTGAGCGAGTGCTGGCATGGGCGATGGATTTCTACGCAGAGTTGGCGGGCGATACACGGGCGCGTATGAGCGAAGCAGAATTCATTCGCCATTTTGAACTCATGGGTGTGCACCGTCACCTCAAAGCGGCAGGAATTTTTTGCCGCCTGAATTACCGTGATGGCAAAGCTGGCTATCTCGATGACATTCCGCGCACACTCAAATACGTGACTGAAGTTGCCCCTCGATATGCGGAGCTCAGGCCGCTTCAGCAGCTGATCAGCGAACGGGTGCAGCCGTCCTGGGAGGCCGATTCTTGATTGCCATGATTCTCGCAGCCGGCCGTGGTGAGCGTTTGCGGCCGCTGACGGATTCGATACCCAAGTCACTGGTGGAGGTGCACGGGCAAAGCCTGCTGGAACGGCACCTCGAGAATATTCGCGATGCGGGGATTACAGATGTCGTCATCAACCTGGGCTGGCTCGGCACGCAGATTGTTGAACGAATCGGCTCTGGCGGAGCCCATGGTGTCAACGTTGTATACAGTCCTGAAGGCGACAATATCCTCGAGACAGGCGGCGGTATACATCGTGCATTGCCAATGCTGGGCTCTGAACCGTTTCTGGTTGTGAATGCCGATACATACACAGATATGCCGGTCCCCGCGGTTGAGCTTGAGGAACACCAGACCGGGCACCTTGTGCTGGTGCCGAATCCTGACTACCGGCACGGCGGTGATTTCAGTCTCGAGGCTGGACTAATACAAAACAGTGGCAGCGTGATGCACACATTCAGCGGTGTTGCTGTCTATCGTCCGGAGTTTTTTGCTGGCTGCGAAGTGGGGCGGTTTTCTATCGTGCCTATACTCCGGGAAGCCGCCGATGCGAATATGTTGAGAGGATCGCTGTACGACGGATTTTGGGCTGATGTCGGCACACCGGAACGGTTGGCAGCTCTAGAATAATACAGGCGAGGTGACGCATGAAAGTAGTTCCAGTTCTGGGCGTACTTGTACTGAGTTGGATGGCTGGCTGCACACAGCAAGCAGCAGAGGAATCGAACTCTGGCTTTGCCGACACCCTGTTTGTTAACGCCGCGGTATACACGATGGACGTTAATCGTTCGTGGGCAACCGCAGTGGCTGTCCGCGACAAGGAAATTGTCTATGTTGGGTTTGATGAAGACGCCGAAGGGCTGAAAGGACCGCAAACGCGAGTGATTGATCTTGGTGGCAAGATGTTGATGCCATCGTTTCAGGATGTGCATATCCACCCGCTGATGGCAGGAGCCCAGGAACTGACCGTCAATCTCAACGGACTCGGTTCGATCAAAGCCTATGTTGCTGCTATCAAGCGCTATGCCGAGGCAAACCCCGATGCCGAGTGGATACTCGGCGGTGGCTGGTCGATGGATGTTTTCGGCCCGGGCGCACGCGCCAGCAAAAAGCTCATTGATGCAGTCGTATCCGATCGCCCGGTCTACCTTGTGTCAGCTGACGGCCACACGGGCTGGGCAAACAGTGAAGCGCTGAAAATCGCCGGGATTGACGCAGATACGCAAGATCCGGAGAGTGGCATAGTTGATCGCGATTCGGAGACGGGCGAAATCACAGGCAGTCTTCAGGAAGGCGCGATGGAGTTGCTGACGCAACACATTCCGCCAGCGTCGCCTGAGTTTGATCAACAGAGTCTGAAATACGCTGTCGACAAACTGAATCGTTGGGGTATTACCGCAGTCACCGACGCCTGGGTGTTGCGGCCGCAGCTGGAAGCCTACCGTTCGCTGGACGAACGTGACGAACTGTCCTTACGCGTGGTCGCGTCTTTGTGGTGGGAACGTACCCTCGGGCTCGAACAGATTGACACATTCAAAAATTTGCGCGACGAGTTCACCAGCGGCAACGTGAATGCGGGGACCGTCAAGATCATGCAGGACGGTGTCATGGAAAATTATACCGCAGCGATGTCGGAGCCATATTATGTTGACGGCGATCCGAAGGGCATTCCGATGGTGGAGCCTGAACATCTGAAAGAGGTTGTAACGGCGCTGGACGCAGACGGGTTCCAGGTACATTTTCACGCTATAGGCGATGCTGCCATAACGCAGAGCCTCGACGCTGTCGAAGCGGCGATCACGAGCAATGGAAATGCTCACAGACGCCACCACATTTCGCACCTTCAGGCGATTCATCCGAGTGACTTGCCGCGTTTCCGCGAACTCGACGTTATCGCAAACTTTCAACCACTGTGGGCATACTCAGATCCGTACATCACCGATCTGACATTGCCGTATATCGGCGAAGAACGTGCCAACTGGATGTACACGATTCGCTCAGTAATTGACGCCGGTGGAATGGTGGCGTTCGGAAGCGACTGGTCGGTATCGACGGCGAACCCGTTCCCGCAGATTGAGACCGCGGTAACACGCACTGACGCAGAAGGGAACGATGCCCCGTTCATGCCGCACGAGACCATTGATCTTGCGACCGCGCTCGCCGCATTCACGATCAATTCTGCCTACGTCAACGGCATTGAGGATATTACGGGTTCGGTGGCAGTCGACAAGCTTGCAGATCTGATCGTGCTGGATCGAAATCTGTTTTCTATTCCAGCCAAAGAGATATCGGAAACGGAAGTCGTGCTAACGCTGTTTGGCGGGAAGCCCGTACATGGTGATTTCCAGTCTGTGCAAACGGCACGCTGAGGACGAATCGATCAGCGCGTCCCGGTCTTTTCGGCTTCGAGGCCCAGGTGTCGCAGGAAGTGCGGCAGGAACCTGTCGGCGGCAACCTCTAGCCTGAATTCCGCACCGAGACGCTTCAGGTCGGTCATTTGCAAAGTGGCATACCCGCAGGGGTTGATTCGTGAAAACGGCTCAAGATCGACATCAACATTCAGCGCCATGCCGTGAAAACTGCAGCCGCGACGAATCCGAAGCCCGACGCTGGCGAGTTTTTCATCATCGACGTACACGCCGGGGGCGTCTGCTTTCGAGGCTGCCGTTACTCCAAACTCGTCGGCCAGATCGACTACCGATTGCTCTAAGGCAGTCACCAGCGGCCGTACACCAATGCCTGCACGGCGAAGGTCGAGTAGCGGGTAGATCATGAGTTGGCCTGGGCCGTGAAACGTCACCTGGCCGCCGCGGTCGATTTGCACGACCGGTATATCGCCCGGTGCAAGCAGGTGTTCGTCGCTCGCATTCAGGCCCATGGTAAAAACAGGAGGGTGCTCTACGAACCAGATTTCGTCTGCTGTATCGGCGTTGCGCTCGTCCGTAAACGACTGCATTTCTCGCCACAGTGGCACATAGTCCTGGCGGCCGCGAAAGCGCACTTTAACAGCACTGCTCACAGCGCCATTAGTACATCGTCGTGTGCGGAAACCTCACGGTAGATATCGTCAAGTTGCTGCTGACTGCTCGCAGTTATCGTAATCGTAACGGAAACAAAATTGCCGTTGCTGCTTGCAGAAGTCTTGACCGCCGTATCGTCCACGGAGCCGACATGGCTTTCGATCAGGTCCCGCGTGGTTGTGAGAAATTCCGGCGTGTCGCGACCCATCATCTTGATAGGAAACGTGCACGGGAACTCGATTGCAGATTCTTCAGACATGCTACTCAAACCAGAGGCTGATACTGTCTTTGGTGCGCTGCCAGAACGATCCGCTGGGATTGTCATCCAGTGCGCGCAATGGCGTTTTCAGTATCTGCTCACCATCAAGACTGATACTGAGTTCTGCAATGGGCTGACCGGCTGCGACCGGTGCGAGCAAGACCGCCGGTATATTCAGATTGGACTCGAGATCGTCGTAGGATCCGCGCCGCACAGTGATGTACAAATCCTCAAGCACGCCAAGTCGTGATACTTCGTTCGCCGACTTCCAGATTCGCGCGTTGGATATTTCTTCGCCTGCTTGAAACAGCAAGCGAGTCTCGAAAAAGCGGAATGCATAGTTTATCAGCGCCTGGCTGCCATCCGCTCGAGCTTTGTTGCTTGACGTGCCGAGCACAATCGATATGACCCGCATGCCATTGCGTTCCGCTGATGCGACGAGGCAATAGCCGGCTGCCTCCGTATGGCCGGTCTTCAAGCCATCCACGGAGTCGTCGCGCCACAACAAGGAATTGCGGTTGTTCTGGGTAATGCCGTTGAACGTGAATTCCTTGATCGCGTGCCAGGCGTAGTAGTCGGGGAACTCCTCAACGATAGCGCGCGCCAGCGTAGCCAGATCCCGTGCGGTCGTGACGTGGCCTTCTGCGGGTAAACCGGTCGCATTCTCGAAATGACTTGAGTGCATACCCAGCGTCGCCGCGTGCTGATTCATCATCGCTGCAAACACGCCTTCGCTACCCGCGATATGCTCGGCCAGCGCAACGCTCGCATCATTGCCCGATTGCACAATCATGCCGAGCAGCAAGTCCTGTACAGAAATGCGTTTGCCCACTTCGATAAACATTCTTGAGCCTTCAGTGCGCCACGCCTTTTCGCTGACCGTAACCTCTTCCTCGAGCGTGATCTGTCCCTGGCGCAGTGCGCTGAACACGACGTATGTTGTCATGATCTTGGTCAGGCTGGCGGGCGCCAGCGAGGCGTCGGGATCGAGTGCTGCGATCTCGTGGCCGGTCTTGCTGTCGATGACCAGATAGCTCTTGGCGCCAATTATCGGCGCCGCTGGCGTTGGCATGGATGCCGCGTAAGTTGTTGTTACAAAGAGAAATAGTATGAACGCTAACGCGGTGGAAAACCGTTGCAACATGGTGCCCCTAATTATCAAAATGACCGAACCGGCGCGTATTGTACTTGGCTATTCGGAAATAAGGTACGGATCTGAAATGCCGAGGTTCACAAGCTCCTCGACCAACAGGTCGTATTGAACGACGTCAGCAACCGGGCCGATGCGGACCCGGAACAAGGTTGGGCTGACATTGAGATCTTCGTGAATGAAGCCTTTGTCGATGCCCGACTGCGACAACAGCGCCAGTCGACGGGCAGCATTGTTGCGATCGCCGAACGCGCCGACCTGCACGAATATCTTGTGCTCAATAGTGCTGGCGGGCGCAACGATGACGTCCTGCTCTGGAACAGGCTGCGTGGGCGTGCTGCGAACGGCTGGCGTGGAGACAATACGCGTGGGCTTGTCGCCAGCCGGCGCGTCGAAATCGATGGCAGTAACCTCGACCAGGCTCGTGCCATCGCGAACCATGTCGAGTTTCAGTGCTGCTGCGTAGGACAGGTCGATTATGCGGTTGTGAACGAAAGGACCGCGATCATTGACGCGCACAATGATGCTCTTGTCGTTGCGCAGGTTGCGCACCTTTACATAGGTTGGCAGTGGCAGGGTTTTATGTGCTGCTGTCATCGCGTACATATCGTAGGGTTCGCGATTTGACGTGAGGCGGCCGTGAAATTTTTTGCCATACCACGACGCGACGCCACGTTCCTGATAATTGCTGCTGCTGGGCATGACGGTATAACGCTTACCCAATACCTCGTACACCGGACCGTTGCCATATTTGCTTCGGGCTTCGGGTCTCGGCACGGCGTTGCCGGGCAGGTCGGGGATGCGATCACTGCCGGGCCCGCTGTCGCGAACTGTCGAGCCGCCGCAAGCAGCCAGAGATCCGGCCAGGAAAAGGCCGGTCAGCAGTTTGCAACTAGCTTGCATCGGGCTGCACTGCCGCCGCGATGTGCTGCCCAAGTTGATGCACGGCCAGCGCGTACATGACGCTACGATTGTATTTGGTAATCACGTAGAAGTTGTGAAAGCCGACCCAGTGTTCAAGACCTTCTGCGTTTTCGTAAGTCAGTAACTGTCCTTTGCTGTCTGCGCACAGGTCCGTTGAAAACAAAACGCCTTTTTTGCTCAGTGAGGCAATGGTATCAGTGATCTTCAGAGTGTTCGCTGGCTTGGGAACAGCTCCGGTCCAGTTGCTGCCCAGCGTCGCCTGAGCCGCGACTTCTTCGTCACCTCGCCAGCCATGTGCAACGAAATAGTTTGCGATACTGCCAGCAACGTCAGCCCAATTTTCCCAGATGTCTCGTTTGCCGTCGCCCGTCGAATCAACCGCGTAAGCACGAAAGCTTGAAGGCATAAACTGCGGTCGCCCCATCGCACCTGCGTAAGAGCCCATGGGTACCGTCGGGTCGATTTCTTCCTCGCGCGCGAGGATCAGGAATTGCACAAGCTCGTTGCGGAAAAATTTCTGGCGCGGTGGATAGGCAAAGGCGAGCGTCGACAGTGCATCAATCACGCGATCCTTTCCGGTTATTCGACCGAAATAAGTTTCCACTCCGATGATGCCAACCAGCATTTCGACCGGCACATCCGTTTCGAGTGCGATTCGCTCCAGCATGGTCTTATTCTCGCGCCAGAACACCGCGCCCGCGTTAATGCGCTCTTTGGTGATGAATATCTTGCGGTACTCGCCCCACGTCAACGTACGTTCTGCGGGCGTCGAGATTTTCTTGATAATGTTTTGCTTGATCTGCGCTTTTCCCAGAACCTCGCTTAATGCAGCGCGATCGAAATCGTGTTGCTCGACCATCTCGTCTATAAACGCAACGACGTTTGCCTGCTTGAGGTTGACGGCTGCAGTATCTGCGGCGTGTACTGGAAGGGCGAGAAGCGGTAGCAGGGTAAGAACAGCGAGGCGAAGTAATTTCATTAGTGAGGTAGCAATTTCCGGTGTGAGTGAATCGACATCAGAATACCGAATCCCGCCAACAGCGTCACCATTGATGTGCCACCGAAGCTCACCAATGGCAATGGAACACCGACAACCGGTACCAGGCCGGTCACCATCGCCGTGTTGACGAAAACGTAGACGAGGAATGTCAGGCTGATGGACCCGGCCAGCAGACGCGAATAGGTGTCATGTGCCTGCGTGGCGATATACAGGCCACGGCCAATGACGAACATGTAGAGAGCCAGCAGTCCAAGCACGCCGAAAAGTCCAAATTCTTCGCCGAGTACAGCGAATATGAAGTCCGTGTGTCGCTCCGGCAGAAACTCGAGCTGCGCCTGCGACCCGTTGGTCCAGCCCTTGCCAAACAGCCCGCCTGATCCAATCGCAATTTTCGACTGGATAATGTTGTAGCCGGCGCCAAGTGGGTCGCTGTCCGGGTCGAGCAATGTCAGGACACGTTGCTTCTGGTAGTCCTGCATAAAATTCCACAGGACCAGCGCACCTGGAATTGCGAGTACGCCAAGCCCCAATATCAAACGGAACGACATTCCCGCGAGAACAATGACGATAACGCCCGATGCGGCAATCAGCAGGGATGTTCCAAGGTCAGGTTGCTTCGCGATCAGTACTGTCGGGACGGCTATTAGTATGGCGATGATCAGAAGCTGGCCGATTTTGGGTGGCATCTGTCGGTCGTGCAGGTACCACGCTGTCATCATGGGGACTGCCAGTTTCATTGCCTCGGAAGGTTGAAAACGAACACCGAAGTCCAGCCAGCGGCGGGCACCTTGCCCGACTTCACCAAAGAATAGAACCAGCACCAGCAAAATCAGGCCGGCTACATAACCCCAGGGCGTCCAGCGACGCAAGAAGCCAGGGGGCAGCTGCGCAACTACGACCATGGCGACCAGTGCAATGCCAAGTCGAGCGATCTGGTTCATCAGCAGCCGGTTGCTTTCGCCGACAGCGCTGTAAAGAACGAATAATCCGAATACGCAAATTAGCAGGAGTCCGCCAAGCAGCGGGCCGTCGATGTTGAGGTTGGCAATGATGCGTCCGAAGTTGGTCGGTCCCGATTTCGGTGCCAGGAAGCGTTGCGTTTCACTGAGTCGCATTGCTGGCTCCGTAACCGAGGTACTCGTCCATCACGGCCTTGGCGATTGGCGCTGCCACGCTACTGCCGCTGCTGCCATTCTCGACGATAACAGCAACCGCAATACGTGGCGCTGCAAACGGCGCAAACGAAATAAACAGTGCGTGATCGCGCTGCCGTTCCTCGATTTCCTCTTCGTCATACTCTTCATCCTGGGCAATGGATATCACTTGCGCGGTGCCGCTTTTGCCCGCCATCTGGTATGGCGCACCCATGCCGACGGCTCTCGCAGTTCCGCGCGGTCCCTGCATTACGCTGTGCATGCCTTCGAGTACATTGTCCCAGTAGAACTCGTTGCTTATCTCAACATCCGGGAGACGCTCCGGCATGGTCATGCGACGTTCGCCGCTCAATGGGTCTTCGATTGCAGCAACGATATGTGGTGTGTAACGCACACCCTTGCTGCCGAGCACCGCGGCTGCCGATGCGAGTTGCAGGGGCGTGGCGAGCATAAAGCCCTGGCCGATCGAGGCTATGACGGTCTCGCCGTGATACCAGCGTTTGTCGTCCCGGTCGCGAAAATTGTTACGTTTCCATTCGCGGGACGGCACCAGTCCCGGGCGTTCGCCGACGATGTCGACGCCCGTTTGGCGGCCTAGTCCAAAACGCGTCAGGTAGTCGTGCATATTGTCGATGCCGAGGTCGCCGCTGATCTCATAAAAATAGACGTCGCATGACTGCGCGATAGCATCGTGTAGATCCACGGGTCCATGACCCTCGGGCTTCCAGTCGCGATAGCGATGTTCGTCGTTGGGCAGCTGGAAATAGCCGATGCACACACTCTTGCGAGTAAGATTGGTCGCACCGGTTTCGAGTGCGGCGAGTGATAGCATGGGTTTGATCGTTGAGCCGGGCGGATATGCACCGCGAACGGCGCGATTGAACAGCGGTCGGTCCGGGTTGTTCTGTAATTCACCGAATTGTTCTGAGGTCATGCCGACGGCAAAAAGATTCGGGTCGAACGACGGTGCACTGACGAGTGCGAGGATTTCGCCGGTCGTCGGATCGATCGCGACAACCGCACCGCGGCGTCCTTCGAGCGCATTTGATGCAACCCGCTGCAAATCGAGGTCGAGGCTCAGGTAGACGTTCGAGCCCGGGCCGGGCGCCTGGTCGATAGGCAATGATTCCAGCACGTCGCTGGAGCTCGCTGGTACCTGTCGTCCGCGTGCGTTGGTAATGACATGTCGATATCCCGCGTCGCCGTGCAAGTCGGACTCAAAACTGTTTTCAACGCCGGTCTTGCCGGTGTGAGAGGTGCCGGCGTACCGTGTTTTGTCGAGGCGCTGCAAGTCGTCGGTGTCCAGGGCTCCGACATAGCCGACGGCGTGCGCAACGAGCTCACCATCCGGGTAGTGCCGAACGAGACGTGGCTGAAAGTCGACGCCGGGGAAACGCGGGCGCTGGATCGCGAAATTGGCGATTTCTTCGTCAGTCAGTCGCAGCTTCAGTGTGACCGGCTTGAAACGCTGCCCCCTGAGACTTAACTCCTTGTAACGTGGAATATCCGCAGCATCGATGAGTTCAATGCCGGCAAGTCGCGCAAGTGTGTCGTCAATATCGTCAACCTGTTCGGGAATGAGCTCCAGCTGGTACGCCGGCAGATTCTCGGCGATTACGCGGCCCTTGCGATCGAAGACCAGGCCGCGAATCGGCGGCACGGCCTGTATACGAATTCTGTTGCCCTGAGACTTTTCGGCAAACAGTTCGTGGTCGAAAACCTGCAACTGTACGAGTCGGGCGATAACGGTGCCGAGCAGCACCAGTGAAACGATTGACGCGAGAATCGCGCGGCCGATAAACAGTCGGCGCTCCGAGTGGTGGTCCTTAATCGGGGACAGCAGGCTCATTTAGCCTCCTGACCGTGTGCGGTAACGCACTCCCGACAGGAATATGTAGAGAATGGGCCAGACCAGGGTGCCCGTGATGACCGGACCCCAATAGGCAACGGCGGGGGCATCAACGCTGGCGACACCATTGATCCAGAACAGCAGGAATTGATACAGGGCGAGCATCGCGAAAACGGTTGCTGTTAGTTGAAGTTGTGGGAAAACCCGCATCAACAGGTGAAAACGAACGGTTGTGAACGCAATTATTGCGAGGGCGAGGGCGTGTTGTCCGAGCAATGTTCCCTGTGACACATCGAGTATGATTCCGATGACCCAGGCTGTGCCGACACTCCAGGTTCGCGGCAGCTGCATCGTCCAGAAGATGATGAGCAGTGCGAGCCAGTCCGGGCGAAATGGCCCGGCGGCATCCGGTAGCGGCATGATCGTCAGCATCAGTCCCAGTATCAGGGTCATGATGACAGGCAGTCGGCGCGACGAGCGATCCCTATTCATCGGGCACGTCCTCGTCGTCGGGCACATTTTCGGCCAGCGGTTTTGACCAGATCAGCATGACTTCGCGAACCTGACCTAGCGAGGCAGCTGGACGTGCTGTAACACTCGCATACGGTTCCTGTGGCAGCCGCGTCACCGTTTCTACGACGGCGACCGGATAGCCGGAGGGGAAGGCACCTCCCAATCCGGACGTGACCAACAGGTCGCCAGCCCGAATGTCCGCATTGTTAACAACGAACGGCAGATCAAGTCTGTCGATCTCTCCTGTGCCAACAACAATCGTGCGCAGGCCGTTGCGGTTGACCTCGACCGGCAAGGCATGGTCGCTGTCACTGATTAGCATTGCCTGCGATGTCATCAGGCCAGTCTCGATTACCTGGCCCACGACGCCTTCGGCATCGACCAGCGCCTGACCATCGAATGCGCCGTCCTGACTGCCGACGTTAATGACCAGGCTGTGATCGTAAGGGTTTGCATCAACCGACATGATCTCCGCAACCCGCACCTGGTCACGCACGCGTGCACGTGCATCCAGCAACGCACGCAATCGTGCGTTTTCTGCTTCAAGCGCAGTGAAGCGCTGCAGACGTGCATTCGTCAGGAGTTTTTCTGCACGCAGTCGACCGAGTTCCAGTTCCATGTCATTGCGCGACGTCGTTGATTCGCCGAGCCACGACCAGAATCTCACGGGTGCGTCGACAACCACACGTACCGGGTATACCGCTGCACCGATGCTCTTGCGAACTGCATCAAGATGATTCTCTCGATTATCAATATACATCAGCAGAATGCTGACAATGATCAATACCAAAACCCGGAGACCCAGCGCCGGTATGCGGGCTGGGTTACTGCTGTTTTCCCGGGAAGAAACCATCAAGCTTGGTGATTAAATCACTCCAACCCGAAAACGGCAGGGCCGTGTTCGTCGATCAGCTCAATGACGCGGCCACCGCCTCTGGCAACGCAAGTCAGCGGGTCATCGGCAATGACAACGGGCAGCCCGGTTTCTTCCATTAGCAGCTTGTCGAGGTCTCGCAACATAGCGCCGCCACCCGTCAAGACGATACCGCGTTCTGCGACGTCGGCACCCAGTTCGGGCGGCGTCTGCTCCAGCGCTTCCTTTACTGCGCCAACGATTCCCTGAAGGGGTTCCTGCAGAGCTTCGAGAATTTCGTTGCTGTTAAGCGTGAACGAACGAGGCACACCCTCGGAGAGGTTGCGGCCCTTGACAGAAATCTCCAGCACTTCCTGACCGGGAAATGCCGAGCCAATTTCATGTTTGATGCGTTCCGCGGTCGCCTCCCCGATAAGGATGCCGTAGTTGCGGCGAACATAGTTGGTGATCGCTTCGTCGAAGCGGTCGCCGCCGATACGTACTGAAGCGGCATACACGATGCCATTTAGCGAGATGACTGCGACCTCAGAGGTGCCGCCGCCAATATCAAGCACCATCGAGCCGCGGGCTTCGTGAACGGGCATGCCCGCGCCGATTGCTGCCGCCATGGGTTCGTCTATAAGGTGTACTTTGCGCGCGCCGGCACCCTCGGCAGACTCGCGAATCGCGCGGCGCTCAACTTGCGTCGAGCCGTACGGCACGCAAATCAGGACCCGCGGGCTGGGCCGGAAGTAGCGAGATTCGTGTGCTTTGCGGATGAAATGCTGCAGCATTTTCTCGGTGACCGTGAAATCGGCAATTACGCCGTCTTTCAGCGGCCGGATGGCCGTGATATTGCCCGGCGTCCTTCCCAGCATGTTCTTGGCCTCTGCGCCGACAGCCTCGACCGTCCGCCCACCACGCCCGGAATCCTCTCGAATGGCCACAACTGACGGTTCGTCGAGCACAATGCCTGCCCCTCGCGAATAGATAAGGGTGTTGGCGGTGCCAAGGTCAATTGAAAGGTCATTGGAAAAATAACCCATTATATTTTTGAACATGTCGGGGCGCGGTCTCGAATCCGGATTAACGGCGTAATCTAACAATGCCCACGACATTCCACAAGGCGGCGTGTATTATTGCGTCCCCGCGAATTTCGACCGGAACAACTCGTGTCTCTCGACAAACAACAAGTCCAACATATCGCGATGCTGGCGCGACTCAAACTCACCGATGATGAGTACGCTGAAAGCGTCGCCAAACTGTCTAAAATCGTCGATTTCGTCGATCAGCTGTCGCAGGCTGATACGGACGGCGTCGTACCGATGGCGCATCCGCTCGACGCAGCACAAAGGTTGCGGCTTGATGCCGTCACTGAGGACGTCGAGAGGGACCGCTACCAGCAAAATGCAGAGGCCGTCTCTGACGGTCACTATCTCGTCCCGAAAGTTATCGAATAATGGGCAAATACACACAAACACTGACTGAGCTCAAAGCCGGGCTTGAGCAGGCCGATTTTACGTCAGTGGAACTGACTGAAGAGCTGCTGGCACGCATCTCTGCGCACGATAAGAAGCTCAATGCGATGATAACGGTCACGGCGGACGAGGCGCTGGCCGCGGCGGCACAGGCCGATATCGACCGCAGTGGCGGCAAAGGCGGCGCCATGTGTGGCTTGCCAATAATCCATAAGGACATTTTCTGCACCCGTGATATCCGCACAACCTGTGGTTCCAGAATGCTCGAGAACTTTATTTCGCCCTACGATGCGACCGTTGTAGAGAATCTGGCAAAGGCCGGTGCGGTGGTGCTGGGAAAGTCGAATATGGATGAGTTCGCCATGGGCTCGTCGAATGAAACCAGTTTTTTCGGTCCGGTACATAACCCCTGGGATCTCGACTGCTCGCCAGGAGGGTCCTCGGGCGGGTCGTCTGCTGCAGTTGCGGCGCGTTTTGCGCCAGCAGCCACTGCCACCGACACAGGCGGCTCTATACGTCAGCCTGCTGCGTTGACGGGTACGATCGGTTTCAAGCCAACCTACGGCCGCGTTTCTCGTTACGGCATGATCGCTTTCGCTTCGAGCCTGGACCAGGCCGGTGTTATCACACGGTCCGCAGAGGACGCGGCGCTGATGCTTGGCGCGATGGCCGGGTTTGATGAGCGTGATTCGACTTCAATAGATGAGCCGGTGCCCGACTATGTCGCTGGCCTGGGCCAGTCGGTTGAAGGGCTGCGCCTTGGTATTGTGCGGCAGCATTTTGATGAAGGTCTGGATGCGGAAACCGGTGCACGGGTAAAGAATGCGATTGCGACACTAGAGTCGATGGGCGCCAGCACGGTCGAGGTCGACCTGCCAAACATCGATATGTCAGTTCCGACCTACTATGTTGTAGCGCCCGCGGAATGCTCCTCGAACCTGTCGCGTTTTGATGGTGTGCGGTTCGGCCATCGAGCTGAAAACGCGGAGGACCTGCTGGACCTCTATTGCCGCAGTCGCGGCGAAGGTTTCGGCGATGAGGTCAAGCGACGCATAATGACAGGCGCCTATGTCTTGTCAGCGGGCTACTACGACGCCTACTACCTCAAGGCGCAGCAGGTACGGCAGCTGATCGCAGACGATTTCAGAAAAGCATTTGCCGACGTTGATGTCATCGTTGGTCCGACCACACCTTCCGCGGCGTTCAAGCTCGGCGACAAGGTCGACGACCCGATAACGATGTACCTCAATGATATCTACACCATCGGCGCGAATCTCGCCGGGTTGCCTGCGATGTCTGTACCCTGCGGTCTCGTCGGAGGGCTGCCGGTGGGATTGCACCTGGTAGGCGGTCATTTTGATGAGGGTACCTTGTTGCGAGTTGCGCACCAGTATCAACTCAAGACGGACTTCCACCAGGCATGCCCGGAGGACTTCAAATGAGCTCCGCGTGGGAAGTGGTGATCGGGCTTGAGGTGCACACACAGCTGGCGACGTCGAGCAAGATTTTTTCGGGCGCGGCAACGGCTTATGGCGCTGAGGCCAACACGCAGGCTTGCCTGGTAGATCTGGGTTATCCAGGCGTGTTGCCCGTACTCAACAAAGAGGTCGTGCGCATGGCAGCCATGTTCGGTCTGGCTGTGAACGCGACTGTCGCGCAGCGGTCTGTATTTGCACGCAAGAACTACTTTTATCCGGATTTGCCGAAGGGCTACCAGATAAGCCAGTACGAGCTTCCCATCGTCGAGCATGGTGAGATGAATATCACTGACGAGGATGGCAACGAAAAGCGCATCGGGATTACTCGTGCGCACCTCGAAGAGGATGCGGGCAAGTCCGTTCATGAGGGTTTCGACGGCTCCTCAGGCATCGATCTGAATCGCGCCGGGACGCCGTTACTGGAAATAGTGTCAGAGCCGGACATGCGTTCGGCGAAAGAGGCTGTTGCCTACCTGCGCAAGATACATACGATTGTGCGTTACCTCGGTATTTCTGACGGCAACATGCAGGAAGGTTCTTTTCGCTGCGATGCAAACGTATCCGTGCGGCCGCGCGGCCAGCAGGAACTGGGCACTCGCGCGGAGCTGAAGAACCTGAACTCGTTTCGCTTTATCGAAAAAGCGATCAACTTCGAAGTCGAACGACAAATCGATCTGATCGAAGATGGCGGTGAGGTTTTGCAGGAAACGCGTTTGTACGATTCTGACAAGGACGAGACACGCTCAATGCGCTCCAAGGAAGAGGCAAACGACTACCGCTACTTCCCTGACCCGGATTTGTTGCCGGTTGAGATCAGTGATGAGTTCATAAACGCCGTTCGCGAGACTTTGCCCGAGTTGCCGGATGCCAAGCTTGAGCGCTTCGTGCGCGATTTCAATCTAAAGCCCGAAGATGCGTCAATTCTGACCAGCAGCCGTGCGCTGGCTGATTATTATGAAGCGGTTCTGGCCGCCGCGGCTGCGAAGCCTCAGCTTGCAGCGAACTGGGTTATCGGCGACCTGTCAGGTGCACTGAACCGCGACGGTCTGGATATTTCGAGCAGCAAAATTTCAGCTGCCGGTCTTGCGGGATTGCTTGGCCGTATTGAAGACAACACGATCTCCGGCAAGATTGCGAAACAGGTATTCGAGGCGATGTGGGATGGTGCGGGCTCGGCCGATGATGTTATCGAGGCGAAAGGCCTGCAGCAGATTACCGACAGCTCGGCTATCGAGGCCGTAGTGGACAAGGTCATCGACGCAAACCCGGGGCAGGTCGCTGACTACAAGGCAGGTAAAGACAAACTGATAGGTTTCTTTGTCGGCCAGGTCATGAAGGAAACACAAGGCCAGGCGAATCCCGGGCAGGTCAACAAGATTCTCAAAGACAAACTCGGCTAGATCATGTCGACCGACAGCGTTACACCTTTTGCGTTCGAATCGCTGCCAGTTCGTGGTGCGCTTATTCATATGCGGCGTTCGTGGCGTCGCATGCAACGCGATCATGACTATGATGCCTTGTTTACCGAAGTGCTCGGGCACGCGGCCGCCGCGACCGCACTGATTGCGCAGAGCCTCAAGTTCGATGGTGCTATCACTATGCAGATTCAGGGCAGCGGCGCGCTGCAGATGCTGGTCATGCAGTGCACGAGCGATCTCGACATGCGCGGGATGGCGGCGCCAAGAGAAGGGACTACCGCGGAAAATTTCGTCGAGCTGACGGCCGACTCACATTGCGCGATTACGGTAGACGCGGGTGAGCAACCCTACCAGGGCATCGTCGCTATCGACGGAGAATCATTGTCGTCGAGTCTCGAGAGCTATTTTCAGCGCTCAGTACAGGTGCCAAGTCATGTGGTTCTGGTAGCCAATGACGAAATGGCTGCAGGGATACTGCTGCAACAGATGCCAGGCGAGCCTATAGAAGCTGATGACTGGAGGCGGCTGAAATTCCTTGCGCAGACGCTCGGCACGGGAGATTTCGATGGCAATGCCGGAATCGAACTTATTGGCAAATTGTTCGCTGAAGACGACGTGCGAGTTTATTCATCCCGGCCCGTCAACTTTCGATGCCGCTGCTCGAGCCAGAAGGCGGAAGATGTCCTTAAGATGCTTGGTGAGGATGAATCGCGGGCGGCGCTCGAGGAGCAGGGCGGAATAGAAGTGATCTGCGAGTATTGTGGGCGCCGGCGGCACTTCGATGCTGTGGACGTGACAAGAATTTTCGTCGAAAACGTCGTCAGCGGCCCGGACTCCGTTCAATAAGCCAGAGCAGTATCGTTGGGTTATGCGCCTTATCCTTGTATACTGTTCCCTTCTAAATATTAAAGAATCGTTATATTCTTATATGAAATTGTCAACGGATCAGTTGTTATCGCAGTTCAAAGCGTTGGCCGACCCGGTTCGCGCACGGCTGGTTGCGCTTTGCGGAATCGCAGAATGCAGTGTTTCGGAGCTCGTACGAGTAACGGGGCAAAGCCAGCCACGCGTCTCACAGCACCTGAAACAATTATGCGATGTCTCACTGCTCGAGCGCTTTAAAGACGGGCATTTCGTTTACTACCGCGTCAGCGGTTCAGGTACTGAGGCCGCCACGCGGCGCCGTTTGCTGGCGTTGCTGCCAGACGACGAGCCACAGTTCGAAAAGGATATTGCAAAGCTGCGCGCTTTGCGTGCCGATGATGATGTCGCGCTTGAACCAACCTCGGATGCCGACCGTTCCCTGTTTCGTGCGCTGGTCGAGTTGACCGTCGCCCGCCCGCTCGGAGACCTGCTGGACATCGGTTGTGGACAGGGTCGCATTCTGAAATTGCTGGCATCTCGTGCGCAACGCGCCGTCGGCGTCGACACGAACTCAAGTGCTCGCAGGTTGGCGCGCGCGGAGTTGTTACTCGCGGGCACCGCAAACACGACGTTGCGTCACGGTGACATGGTGGCTCTGCCGTTCGACGATGGTGAGTTCGATACGATTATTCTGGATGACGTTCTGCAATACGCAGAGGATTCTACTGCGGCTATAGAAGAAGCCAAGCGCCTCCTGACTCGCGGCGGCCGAATCCTGGTGCTGGCTGCGACTGACGACTCCAACATTGACGAATTGCGTTCGCAATTCGCGCTATGGGCGGCGGAGGGCGGACTGCGCCTGGCTGCTCCGCGTGCCATCCCGAACAACAACCCAGGCTGGTTGCTCGCCGTAGCCACGCCGGCCGACCACGCTTCTGCAGCGGCCTGAATCCAGAGCAATCAAATGAATAAGCAAAAAGCCCCTTCCGTATCTTTCGAGTTCTTTCCGCCCAATACCGAGGCGATGGAAGTAACGTTGTGGGAGTCCATCGAGAGACTCTCCGCGCTGTCGCCGCGATTTGTCTCCGTAACCTACGGTGCAGATGGTTCTACGCGCGAACGTACCCATGCTGCCGTCGCGCGAATAATCAAAGAAACACAGCTAACGCCCGCGCCGCACCTGACGTGTATCGGCGCAACCCGGGGTGAGATCGACGATATCGCGCGCGAATATTGGGATATGGGGGTTCGCCACCTGGTCGCATTGCGTGGTGATGCGCCGAAAGATGCTGACAAATACACGCCAGACGCTGACGGCTATGCGTACGCGGCAGACCTGGTCGCCGGCTTGACGCAGGTCGCGGACTTTGATGTTTCGGTGGCTGCGTACCCCGAAGTGCATCCTGAAGCACCTGACGCAGACTTCGACCTCGACAACCTGAAGCGCAAACTGGACGCTGGTGCGACGCGCGCCATAACCCAGTTCTTTTTCGATTCCGAGTTGTTCCTGCGTTTTCGTGACCGTTGTGCGGCCGCGGGCATCGAGTCTTCGATTGTTCCAGGCATCCTGCCAATTACGCGTTTCCCACAGCTCGAGCGTTTCGCGAAAATGTGCGGTGCCAGCGTTCCAGCATGGTTGCATGATCGATTTGTTGGTCTGGAAGACGACGCCGAGACACGTCAGATGATCGCTGCCAGCGTGGCAATTGAACAAGTGCGGCTCCTGGAGGCGGAAGGCATAGAAGATTTTCACTTCTATACCTTGAATCGTTCCGAACTCACTTTCGCAATTTGCCATGCGCTCGGTGTACGTTCGGGCCAGGTCGCGGCCTGAGGAGTCAGTCATGCAAAGAGACCAACGTATTCAGGCATTGATGACCGCCCTCGACGAGCGCGTCCTGATTCTTGACGGCGCCATGGGCACGATGATTCAGAGTTTCGGCCTCAGCGAAGACGACTACCGCGGCGAGCAGTTTGCCGATTGGAGTCATGATCTGAAGGGCAACAATGACTTGTTGTCGATCACCCGCCCGGACGTTATTCGAGATATCCATACGCGTTTTCTTGAGGCTGGCGCAGATATTCTCGAGACCAACACGTTTAACTCCAATCTGCCGTCAATGGCCGACTACGGTATGGAGACTCTGGTCGAAGAGCTTAATTCTGCGGCAGCGCGCATTGCTCGTGAGTGTGCGGACGCTGTTGCCACGAAGACCGGTATCCCGCGTTACGTTGCCGGCGTTCTGGGTCCGACCAATCGCACAGCGTCGATATCGCCGGACGTCAACGACCCGGGTTTTCGCAACATCAGGTTTGACGTTCTTGCTGATACATATGAGCTCGCGGCAAGCGCCCTTATCGAGGGTGGTGTTGATTTTCTGATGATCGAAACGATCTTCGACACGCTAAACGCCAAAGCCGCAATTGTTGGCGTCAAACGTGCCGCTCGAGCGACCGGCGTTGAGTTACCTGTGATGATCTCAGGCACTATTACAGATGCGTCGGGACGTACATTATCGGGTCAAACGACCGAGGCGTTCTGGAATTCTGTCCGCCACGTCAACCCGTTCATGATAGGGCTCAACTGCGCACTGGGTGCCGCGGACCTGCGCCAGTACGTCGCCGAGCTATCCAAAATTGCAGACACACGGGTTAGCGCGCACCCTAACGCAGGGCTACCAAACGAGTTCGGTGAGTACGACGAGACGCCGGAAGAAATGGCGGCGGTCGTCGGTGAGTTCGCTAGCAGTGGCCTGGTCAATCTGGTCGGTGGTTGCTGTGGCACACGACCGGACCATATCCGTGCAATCAAACAAGCTGTAGAGGAATGCACGCCGCGCGTCGTTCCCGAAATTCCGGTACGTTGCCGATTGGCAGGACTTGAGCCATTCAACATCGGCCCTGATGACCTGTTCGCGAATGTCGGGGAGCGCTGCAACGTCACGGGATCCGCAATTTTTCGCCGTCTTATCGAGGCCGACGATTATGCCGCAGCGATCGCGGTCGCGCGCCAGCAGGTCGACAACGGTGCACAAATTATCGACGTCAACATGGATGAGGGCATGCTCGACTCCGAGTCGGCGATGACCACCTTTCTGAGCCTTATCGCATCGGAGCCAGATGTGTCGCGGCTACCGATTATGATCGACTCGTCCAAGTGGAGCGTGATCGAGGCCGGACTCAAGTGCGTGCAAGGCAAGTCTGTCGTCAATTCGATCAGCCTCAAGGAAGGCGAGGACAGTTTCATCGAGCAGGCGCAATTGTGTCGGGACTATGGTGCTGCTGTTGTAGTGATGGCATTTGACGAACAGGGTCAGGCCGATACGGTCGAGCGTAAGGTCAATATCTGCAAGCGTTCATACGATGTATTGACACAAAAGGTCGGCTTCGATCCGGCTGATATTATTTTCGACCCTAACATTTTCGCGATCGCGACCGGTATCGAGGAACATGCCAGGTACGGACTTGATTTCATCGATGCTACTCGGCAAATCAAGGCGCTGTTGCCACATGCGCTGGTCAGTGGCGGCGTCAGCAATGTGTCGTTTTCATTTCGCGGCAACAACGTTGTCCGTGAGGCCATTCATTCTGTCTTTCTGTACCACGCGATTCGGGCAGGTATGGATATGGGTATCGTCAATGCGGGGCAACTGGCAATTTATGCCGATCTACCGGCCGACTTGCGCGATGCGGTCGAAGACGTCGTCCTCAATCGTGATGCTGACGGTACGGACAAATTGCTTGCAGTCGCTGAAAACTACAAAGGGCAGAAAAGCGGTGCTGCCGCGAAGGGGCAGGATCTGTCGTGGCGCGAGTTCGACGTAAATAAACGGCTGGAGTACGCGCTTGTTAATGGCCTTGATGAATTCGTGGTCGCGGATACTGAAGAGGCGCGTCTTGCTACAGACCGGCCGCTCGACGTCATTGAGGGGCCTCTCATGGCTGGCATGAACGTCGTCGGTGATTTGTTTGGCGACGGCAAGATGTTTCTGCCGCAAGTGGTCAAGTCAGCGCGCGTCATGAAAAAGGCCGTGGGACACCTGGTACCATTCATTGAAGACGAAAAAGATGGTGCTCGTACGACGAACGGCAAGATCGTTATGGCAACCGTCAAAGGCGACGTACACGATATCGGCAAGAACATCGTGGGTGTCGTTTTACAATGCAATAACTTCGAGGTAATTGATCTTGGTGTCATGGTTTCCTGCGACAAGATTCTCGAAGCGGCCCGGCGAGAGCAGGCGAACATTATTGGACTCTCCGGTCTGATTACACCGTCACTCGACGAGATGGTACACGTTGCGAGCGAATTGCAGCGTCTGGATTACGAGTTACCACTGCTCATTGGCGGTGCGACCACGTCCCCTGCGCACACGGCTGTCAAGATCGAACCAAAGTACGAAGGGCCTGTGATCTACGTCAAGGATGCATCGCGCTCCGTTGGTGTCGCGCAGGCACTGGTCGAGTCGGCTACGCGTGACGCGCTGGTCGAAAAGACGCGTAAAGACAATGCCCGTCGTCGAGATCAGCATGCGAACAAAAAGCGGCTGAAACCACAGGTATCGCTGCAGCGAGCCAGGGAGCGCAAACACGAGTTCGACTGGAGTTCGTACCTGCCGCCGGTGCCTGCATTTACAGGCTGCCGCGTATTCGATGACATCGATCTTGGTGAGCTGCGTAGTTACATCGACTGGATGCCGTTTTTTAACGCATGGGAGTTTCACGGCAAGTTCCCGCAGATTCTGAGCGATGCAACGGTTGGCGAAGCCGCCTCTTCACTATTTGAGGATGCGACGCGAATGCTGGACCAGGTAATCAATGAACGTTGGCTTGCCGCACGAGCGGTCATCGGCTTTTTTCCGGCGAATACCGTGGACCATGACGATCTTCTCGTTCAGGCGGACGGTGCTGAGCATCGCTTTTGCCATCTGCGCCAACAACAGGCGAAGTCCGAAGGCCATCCACAGGCTTGCCTTGCTGACTTTGTGGCACCGGTGGATTCAGGATTGACGGATCATATCGGCGGGTTCGCAGTTACCGCGGGTATTGGTATCGATGAGCACGTCGAACGTTTTGAAGCTGCCCACGATGACTACAGTGCGATCCTGCTAAAAGCACTCGCAGATCGACTTGCAGAGGCGCTCGCGGAGTACATGCATTTGCAGGTGCGCACAGAGCACTGGGCGTATGAGCCGCAGGAAACGCTCAGCAATGAGGAGCTTATTGCAGAGCAGTATCGCGGCATTCGGCCTGCGCCAGGATACCCGGCCTGCCCGGATCACACGGAAAAAGCCAAGCTCTGGCAGGTGCTGGATGTTGAAGCGCGTATCGGTCTGGGCCTGACCGACTCCTACGCGATGTACCCAACTGCTGCGGTCAGCGGCTTCTACTATTCGCATCCGGAGTCTCGCTACTTCGCCGTCGGCAAGATCGACAGGGACCAGGTGGCTTCATACGCAGAGCGCAAGGGCATGAGCCTCGCCGACGTGGAGCGCTGGCTGGCACCCAATCTAGGCTACGACCCAGGTGCTCTGGACGCGGCTTGATGGCAACGTCGATCGTTATTCGCAGTGGCGCCGACAGAATTCGCTACGCGCTAATGTTTGAGGCAATTATCGTTGTATTGTTTGGTGTCTTCGCGGCGCTGTTCACGCGTCACGACATCGTCACTACGGGCAGTCTCGCTTTAGTACTCAGCTTGATAGCTTTGTTGATCAACTTTGCGTTCAATAGCATCTACGACCGCATCGATGTGCGCTACGGACGTATCCCGACGGAACGCTCGTCATTTCAGCGGCTCATACACGCCATATTGTTCGAGTTCGTGCTGGTGTTGTTCATGCTGCCAGTGATCATGTGGTGGCTGCAGATGCGATGGTGGGAAGCGTTACTACTCGATCTGATCGCGATGGCTGCCATCGTCGTTTACACCTATTTTTTTACGCTTGCCTACGATCGAGTTTTTCCGGTAAAGCAGATTCGCTGATTTTATGGCTTGACATTCCAAAACAGAACGACTATTCTGGTATGCATGGTCAGGACACGTAAATTCGATCCGGGTACGGCTCTCTCGCAAGCAGTCAGTCTGTTTTCGTCGAAAGGGTATTCGGAGACATCAATGGAGGACATCGTTCGTGAGACCGGTGTCAGCCGCTACGGTATTTACGGCACCTTTGGCAACAAACGTGAGTTATTCGAGCAGGCACTGGAAGAATATGCCGAGGGGATGGGCAAGCGCTCGTTTCTTCGTTTGCTGGAGCCGGACGCCTCCCTCGATCACATACGCACCATTTTTGCAGAGCGCGTGGCAGACATGTCGTGTTGTGATGAAAGCAAGGGCTGTCTCTTTATCCACACTGCCATGGAGCTGGCACCGCAAGATGAAGAGTTGCGTGGCGTGTTGCAGAAATTTATGAAACGCATGGGCAAAGCGTTTGCGGTCGGTCTCGAATCCGCAAAAGCCCGCGGCGAAGTTCGTCCTGACCTGGAGGTTAAGGCTGCAGGAGAGCTGCTAACCAGTACTATGTTCGGCCTGGTTGTACTAGGCCGCACCGGATTCTCGCGCGATGTTCTTGATGGCATCGTGGAGAGCACATTGGCGTCGTTCAGGTGATCGGCGTTTTTTTTGACTAAAACAGAATGAACATTCTGAATTAAACAGCAGGAGAAATACCATGAAAGTTTCCAAATACTTCGTCACTCTGGCAGTCGCTGGCCTGTTCGTTTCCAGCAACGTGTCTGCAATGCCCGGCTTTAGTGAGGATGCGCCGTCAACCAGCGTCGACAGATGCGTGGCGGAAGTATCGGCCAATGCGGACTACGCAGGCGCGGGCAGTGTTTTGCACAACGTCGAGACAGAGAAGCGTCGCATCGCTGGTCACAAGATGCGAATCAAGACACAGGTGCTGAGTTCTGACGGGGAAAGCGTGATCCGCGAGTACGCTACGTTCTGTGCCATCGACCGCAATGATGACATCCGAAACTTCACAATTCGCCGGAGTGACTCGTAATTGTGCTGTCTCTGCTGCCGCTGATCGTCACAACGTAATTGTGGCGATCAGCGGTAGATGATCAGATCCGACTCTCTTGCCAACGCGTGCGTCCTTAACGCCAATACCGTCGGAAACGAGTATGTGATCAATCGGAATTCTGGCGAAAGGCATGAAGATTGGCCAGGTCGGCAATATTCCAAATCCCCGGCGAACATTGTGCAGCCCGGTCGATGCTTCAAGTTCTCGATAGCGCGCGCACCAGATGCTGGCATTGAAATCGCCAAGCAAAACGACGGGGCCCGTCGTACCCATAACCAGGCCCGCCAGGCTTTCCATTTGTTCATTGCGCGCGTAGTACAAATGCTTGCCAAGCGGAATGGTCGGGTGTGAGCTAATCAGCGTTAATGTATCGCTGCCAACGGTCAATGTTGCAACAATAGTCGGGTAGTCAAGAGGTGGGCTGTTGACATGTCGGACTGAATCGAATGGGATTTTTGAAAATACGGCTATTCCGAAATTGCCGAGCCTGGGTTCACTGTAGGTGAACGGGTACTGTTTCAATAATTCCCGCGTACCGAGTAGCCATTCATCGGTAACTTCCTGCAGGAAAACAACATCCGGTTGTTCCGCATCAATGGCGTTGATAACACGTTCATAATTGCTGTTTGTTGACAGCACATTCAGGTGCATTAGCTTCAGCTCGACACCGGTCGTGCTCGGTGCAGCATTGAGGTACCAGGGCAGGACAAAATTCGCATTGAACAGCATGGTTGCAACCAGCAGGCTCACATACAACGGGTTTCGCAGTACGGCGAAAGCAACAAGCAGCAATATCGAAACGACGAAGTACTGCAGGCGAAAGTGCGAGAAAAGCTCGATGTTTCGATGCGGCAGGTCGAAACCGGTCACAAACGAAAATGCTACCGTCAGCACGGCCGCGGCTTGCAACAGGCCGACAAATGTCACTTTGGGCTGCATACTACGCATTCCGTGCGCTTGCCGATTTGGAGTGAGCGGAAGTCCATCGCTACAGCGTCATAGAGGTGCAGAGTCGAAGTCTTTGTTGGCATGCCGAGTAGCGACTTTAGTGCCGCAACGGCCATGAGAGTCCCAATGACTCCCGGAACCGGTGACAGAACGCCATTGCCTGCGCAACTATCCAGAGACTCATCGGCTTCTGCATACAGGCATCGGTAGCAAGACGAGTTTTCGAAGTCCGGGCCAAATACGGCCAGCTGACCTTCCATTCGAATAGCCGATCCGGATATCAAACGGCGCTGACTCGCCACGCAGGCGTCATTGATCAGGAAACGCGTCGCGAAATTATCGCAGCCATCAAGCACAACATCGGCGGTTGCAATTGCCTGTGTGAGTGCATCGCCCTGCAAGCGCTCGCAAACAGGCGTTACGGAAACGTCCGGGTTTTGCAGCTGTAATCGCGCCGCGACGACTTCTGCTTTCGGTTCGCCAATGTCGGCCGGCGTGAACAGAGTCTGGCGTGCAAGATTTGTCGCATCCACAGTGTCGAAATCGGATATCAACAGTTGCCCCACGCCGCTTGCAGCCAGATAGGATGCCGCGGCATTGCCGATGCCGCCGGCACCTATCATCAAGACCGTGCCGGCGGACAGTTTTTCCTGTCCCGCTGCGCCGACCTGCCGTAGTGCGTGGTGTCGGGCGTAGCGGTCTGCCATCGTCGTGTCTATTCGTCGACGCTGACGGAAATGATCGTGACAGCTTCGACCGGGACGTCCTGATGACCGCCGTGATTTCCGGTTGCAACTGCGGCGATTGTATCTACAACGTCCATGCCGTCGGATACGCGACCGAACACGGCATAACCGAAATCGCGTCCGCCATGATTCAGGAAATCATTGTCGCGAAGATTGATGAAGAATTGCGAAGTCGCGCTGTCGACGACGCCCGTTCGAGCCATGGCCAGTGTTCCGCGCTCGTTCGTTTCGCCGTTGTCGGCCTCGTTCTTGATCGGGTCACGCGTCGGCTTCTGATCCATATTCGCGTCCATGCCGCCACCCTGAATCATGAAGTTTGGAATGACGCGGTGAAAAATGGTGTCGTCGAAGTAACCGTCTTTGACGTACTGACGGAAATTTTCGCAGGAGATTGGTGCTTTCTCGTCAAGGAGTTCAACGCCAATGTCGCCGTGATTAGTCTTGATTGTGATCATGATGTCTCGCTAAGTAGTAGTTGTGCGCGCCTGTTTACCACCCCGGCGAGCTACTGTCACGCGGGGCAGGTTTGCCAGGTCATTATGGCACGTGATATCCGTCCAGCCTTCACTGGCCAATTCGTCCGCGACGGCGCCCCGTTGGTCGAACCCGTGCTCAAGCATAAGCCAGCCGTCTGCCGCAAGAATACCGGCACAGCTAGCTGCCAGAACGCGGATATCATTGAGTCCGTCAGGTCCCGATGCCAGCGCGGACAAGGGTTCGTGGCTGAGGTCTGCGAGCGCCGCATCGTCGTCTCGCACGTAGGGCGGATTTGAGACGATCAGGTCAAACCGCTGACCCCGTACCGGCTCTGCCCAGCGGCCTTCAGCAAATGCGATATTCGGCAGATTCGCCAGGCGCGCGTTCTCGATCGCGACCTTGAGCGCTTCCGGACTGATATCCGTGGCGGTCAGGTCGCAAAGTGGCCGTTCTGCAGCGATCGCAATGGCAATAGCGCCACTGCCTGTACCAAGGTCCAGGATGCGCCATGCGGCCTTTCGCGGTATTTCCCGCAGGGCCAGGTCGACCAGCAATTCCGTCTCGGGGCGCGGTACCAGTGTCGCCGGGCTAACGTGCAGTTCATGCGTCCAGAATTCACGGGTACCCATGATATAGGCCATCGGCTCACCGCCCTCTCGTCGTTTCAGCAGTGTTTCGAAACGCCCTCGCGACAAGTCGTCGAGTTCGTCGTCGGGGTGGGCAAACAGGTAGCTGCGTGGCATATCGATAGTCCGGCACAGCAGGATTTCGGCATCCAGTCGTGCCGAATCACTGCTGTGGGATAATCGCTCCACGGCCGCGGCTATTGCAGCATCGAGTCGCATGTTGGAGTACACTCGCCCAAAATTTCTAATGTACCCGATACGCCTATGAACGTGTATTCCAACATTCTCGATATGGTCGGCGAGACGCCGATGCTCGAAGTTACGCACATCGATACTGGGCCGTGCAGGCTGTTCCTGAAAATGGAATTGATGAACCCGGGCGGCTCTATCAAGGACCGTATCGGTATCTCGATGATCAACGAAGCCGAAAAACGCGGCGACATTAAACCGGGCGACACGCTGGTTGAAGCAACTGCCGGCAATACCGGGCTGGGCCTGGCGCTGGTGGCGGCGCAGAAAGGCTATCGTTTAATCCTGGTACTGCCTGACAAAATGAGTCAGGAAAAGATCTTCAATTTGCGCGCCATGGGTGCCGATGTCGTGCTGACGCGCTCGGACGTTGGTCGCGGCCACCCTGAGTACTATCAGGACCTTGGGCAGCAAATCGCAAAAGAGCAGGGTGCGTATTTTATCAACCAGTTTGGTAACCCCGATAACCCGCTCGCACACGAAACGACCACAGGGCCCGAGATTGTCGAACAAATGGGTGGCAAACTGGACGCGATCGTTCTCGGTGTCGGGTCCAGCGGCACGGTAAGCGGCATCGGCAAGTATCTCGCCAAGAACGCGTCGAACGTCGATATGATTCTCGCCGACCCGGTCGGATCGGTTCTGACTGACTACATAAATAAAGGTGAGCTGGGTAAGGGCGGAAGCTGGCTGGTCGAAGGCATTGGTGAGGACTTCATCCCGGATATCGCAAACTTCGACAAAGTCGCCAAAGCCTACGCGATCAGCGATGCCGAATCATTCGCGGCAGCACGTGAGTTACTCAGGAAGGAAGGCGTGCTCGCCGGCTCATCTTCGGGCACCTGTGTTGCGGCAGCGCTCAAATACTGTCGAGAACAAACAGAGGCGAAAACGGTCGTGACTTTCGCTTGTGATACCGGCAACAAGTATCTTTCCAAACTCTTTAACGACTTCTGGATGGAAGACCAGGGATTTATCGAGCGTGAGAAGTTCGGCGACTTGCGCGACCTCGTCGGTCGTCCACATGGTGAGCGCGCAACGATCACTGTTGGGCCGACAGACGTTTTGACGACCGCACATAATCGGCTTCGTAATGCCGGGTTTTCGCAACTGCCGGTCATGGCTGAAGGCGAGTTGGTCGGTGTCGTTACCGAGGACGCGATCATACAATTCGTCTACGGCAAACCGGAACTGATGACGGCGCCCGTGGGAGACGCGATGGAATCCGCGTTCATCAAGCTCGACAGAACGGCAAGTGTCAACAACCTGGTTGCCATGCTGCGAGTGCAACCGTATGCGGCGGTAATGGATGGTGGCGAGTTTCTGGGATTGATAACCCGTTCGGATGTATTGAACTATTTGCGTCGGCAAATGTAGGAAGCAATCTATGAATGACGATAAAAAACGCGACTTCGCGACACGCACAATTCACGCGGGGCAAACACCTGACCCGACGACCGGTGCAATCATGCCGCCTATTTATGCGACCTCGACTTACGTGCAGTCGAGTCCGGGAGAGCATCTTGGCTACGAGTACTCGCGCACCCAGAACCCCACGCGCATGGCTTACGAGCGCTGTGTAGCCGACCTGGAGTCTGGTACGCATGGTTTCGCGTTTGCATCCGGCATGGCGGCGACAGGCACAATCCTGGAACTCCTCGACAGCGGCGATCATGTTGTCGCTATGGATGATCTTTACGGCGGCACGCGTCGGTTGTTTACAGGTGTGCGGACCCGTAGTGCGGGTCTCAGTTTCCAGTACGCGGATCTCGCGGACGCCGATGTGGCCGCAGCCGTCATAAGCAGCGATACCAAAATGGTGTGGATTGAAACGCCGACCAACCCGATGCTCAAGATTGTCGATCTCGAGGCTGTGGTCGCGCTCGCCAAAGCACAGGATGCGTTGGTCGTCGTCGACAATACCTTTGCGACGCCGTATTCGCAGCGGCCACTTGAGATGGGCGCCGATATCGTGATGCACTCCGCGACGAAATTCATCAATGGGCATTCCGATATGGTCGGTGGCGTTGTCGCGACTGCAAACGAACAACTCGCAGAGCAACTGGGCTATTTGCAGAACTCGATCGGCTCGGTCTCAGGGCCGTTCGACAGCTTTCTCGCACTGCGCGGTTTGAAAACGCTGGATATCCGTATGCAGCGGCATTGCGATAGCGCGCTGAAAATCGCGGAATGGCTTGAGCAAGATGATCGAGTGGACAGCGTTTTGTATCCGGGGTTACCGACGCACCCACATCATGAACTCGCCGCGAAGCAGATGAACGGCTTTGGTGGAATCGTAACTTTCTTTGTGAAGGGCGACATGCACGACGCGCGCAGATTCTGCGAACGTTCCGAGATATTCGCGTTGGCAGAGAGCCTGGGTGGTGTCGAGAGCCTGGTGAATCACCCGGCTGCGATGACCCATGCAAGCGTACCCGAAGACGTACGTGCGGAACTCGGCATTACCGACCAGCTGATTCGCTTGTCGGTCGGGATTGAGTCGCTCGACGACTTGATCGCGGATATCGATCAGGCACTGGGAAAGTAGGTCAACGTCCAAACGGGGGCATGCGGATGAGCCAGTTTAACTACAAGCGTTACCAGCACCCGGACTTCGATGGCTTGAGCTTTGACATCTGGGATAGCTGGACGGTACAGCAGAATGAGCTGGAAATGGTCTTCACGCGGCTCAGTCTTGAGTTGCCGCAACTGTTTTTTCAAACGATTGGCAAGACGGATGAGTTTTCCGACGCGATGAGTTTCTACCAGTTCCTGTCACAGCAAGACGACGATTTCGAATACGGTCGACCAGGAAACACAACCGCCGCTGGTTTTCCTGCGCTGTTTTTCATGGGAGGTGAGATTGACTTTCCCAGCGTAGATTCTCACTGCCTGGTTGTAGATGTCGGCCCGGGAATCCTGTTTTTCTATCTGAAGACAGAGTCGGCAGATTCAGCGAGTCAGCGCGAACTCATCGAGCGTGTCCGCGATTCGTTGCAGTTCTGACGCGACCAGAGAGCTTCTCGGCGTCAGTCTCCCAATGCCGCAAGCTGGTCTGCCTGATACTCGTTAATCAACGGGTCAATAACCTGTTGCAGTCCGCCTTCGACGATTTCGTCGAGTTTGTAAAGCGTCAGGTTAATACGATGATCAGTCACGCGTCCCTGAGGGTAATTGTAAGTACGGATGCGTTCACTTCTATCGCCTGAGCCGACCAGCAGTTTTCGCTTCTCGGCATGCTCTGCTTCCTGTGCCGACACTTGCGCGTCAAGGAGTCTCGCCTGCAGCAAAGACATTGCGCGTGCGCGGTTCTTATGTTGCGAACGCTCATCCTGGCACTCGACGACGATGCCGGTTGGCAGGTGCGTGAGTCGTACGGCTGAGTCAGTTTTGTTGACATGCTGGCCACCGGCACCGGAGGCCCGGTAGGTATCGACGCGCAGGTCCGCCGGATTGATATCGGTTTCTTCGACTTCATCGGGCTCGGGCAGTACTGCAACCGTGCACGCCGATGTATGGATGCGGCCTTGTGACTCTGTTGCCGGCACACGCTGTACGCGGTGCGCACCGGACTCGAACTTGAGCTTCGCAAAAATGCTGCTTCCAGTGACGCGACTGATGATTTCTTTGTAGCCTCCATGCTCTCCTTCGCGCGCCGATATAATCTCGAGCGACCAGCGCTGTGATTCTGCGTACTTCGAGTACATTCGAAACAGGTCGCCGGCGAAAATGGCCGCTTCATCGCCGCCCGTACCGGCTCTGATCTCGAGGTAGACATTCGCGTCGTCGTGCGGGTCGGGTGGGATCAGCGATTTTTGCAGCGCCAGCAGCAGGACTTCCTGGCGCGCTTCCAGACCTGTTAGCTCCTCTTGCCCCATTTGCTTGATCTCGGGGTCACTGTCAGCGGCCATTTCATTCGCAGCCGCGATATCGTCGCTTAGTCCCTGGAATTCCTGGAACAGTTTGACCACCGGCTCGACGCGCGCGTATTCCTTTGACAGATCCCGAAACTGGTTCTGGTCGCCGATAACATCCGGATCGGCCAGCAGTCCGGCAATTTCCTCGAAGCGATCGGCGACCGACTCCAGCTTAAAACGTATCGATTCTTTCACGATTAACCCTGATCATCCTTGTTGAGGCCAAACAACGCGCGTGCGGCTGCAATGAATTCTTCGTCAGCCGCCTCACCAGCCTTACGCAACGTGACGCTCGGATTGTGCAGCAGTTTTTTCATCAGTGATGCTGTTGCAAATTCGATCGCATCTTCCGCCGACTCTCCACGCGCCAGTCTTCGTTGCGCCAGCGAATTGACCTCGTCGCGAAGCGATTCACTATGTTCGCGCAACGCAGCAATTACGGGTACGACCTGCTTTGAGCGTTCGATACTCTGGTAGCGGTGAATTTCGTCGTCGAGCAGGCGGTCAGCCTCGACTGCTGCAGCCTCGCGATTGCCCTGGCCTTCCTGGATAACACGGTCAAGATCATCGACCGTGTACAGGTACACGTCTTCGAGATCGGCGACGCCGGCTTCAATATCCCGGGGCACGGCGATATCTACGGCAAAAATGGGCTTGCGCTTGCGCGATTTGATGGCGGCCTGCATCTGTTGCACGTCGATGATCGGAACGGGGCTCGCTGTCGAGGTAATCAGGATGTCAGCTTCCGGCAACGTGCCCTCGATCTCCGAGAGCGGCAACGCGAAACCACCGAACTGTCCAGCCAGTTCGCGCGCGCGCTCCACATTGCGATTGGCAACAAACAGACGGCCAACATTGCGACTGGACAGATGCTTCGCCAGCAATTCAACCGTAACACCAGCACCAACAAGTAACGCTGTGTGTTGTTTGAATCCTGCGAAAAACTGGTTTGCCAGGTTGACGGCGGCGGATGCGACCGAAACCGGGCTTGCGCCGATTTCGGTATCGGTACGGATCTTCTTGGCGACCGCGAAGGTATGTTGCATCAGCCTGCCGAGGTGCTGGCCGAGGGTGCCGGCATTTTGCGCCTGGCGGAACGCATCTTTAAGTTGGCCGAGGATCTGCGGCTCACCGAGGACCATCGAATCCAGTCCGCATGCAACCCTGAATATGTGCCGAAGCGCCGCATCATCGTCGAGCGTGAACAGCGTTTCGCCAAAACCCGGGTCCAGGTTGCGGTCGTCGTGCAGCCATTCCCTGAGTCGTTCGCGCCCACCATCTGCCGTTATGACGTAAAACTCGGTCCGGTTACAGGTCGACAACAGGACCACTTCATCAACGCCTTCAAGTTCGGCCATACTGGCGAGCGCACGCGAGATTTCGTCGCCGGCGAAGACGACTTGCTCGCGTATTTCGACAGGGGCCGTGTTATGGTTCAGGCCGAGTATTTGCAGTGGCATAGCGTAAAAGGTGGCGCTGGTACGACACCCATGGATTCAGGAATTCGTATCATAAGCGAACTGACTGCTTAGTTCCTTGTCTCTGTAATAAACGGACGAGATTTTATGCAAGAGAACCGCCGATGGCGCTCAGTATTCGTACTGACGACGCTGGTCGCCCTGACACACTTTCCTCTACTGAACACTGCGTTGGCCGGCGACGAGGAGTCGTCATCCGCCAGTGCGCACATATTGCAGGCCGAGATGGCCTTGCAACGCAAGGAATACCTCAAGGCAACCATCGAATACCGCAAGGCGGCCGAGCAGAGCAATAGCGCTGAACTCGCCCGCAAGGCAACCCAGCTCGGGTATGCCTACAAGTTCAATGACGAAGCGCTGCTTGCGGCCAAGCGCTGGGTCAAGCTGGACAAGAATAATGAAGATGCGCGCCAGGTCCTGGGGCTGATCTATTTCCGCCTTGACGATATTCGTAATGCACGACGTCAGTTTGAACGTTACATAAAATCAAGCGAGGAAGATCTCGGGCAAGACCTCGCGGCTGTCAGCCAGTTGCTGCAACGTGAAGAACTAGCCGAGCGTGCTGACAAGCTGATGCGCGCACTTACGAAGCCGCACAAGAAGTCCGCTGATGCGCACTACGAGGCGGCAGTCCTCGCGCTGCAGGCCGGTGACGGGACGTACGCGCGGGAACGTGCGGGGCAGGCTATCGAAATTGAGCCTGACAACGTCAAACCACGCCTGCTGTATGCGCGTGCGTTGATGTACGAGGGCGACGAAGAGGGGGCTATTGAATACCTCGCGCATATCATTGGTGACAGTCCGCAGCCCGATCCGGATGCTCGTATGGAACTGGCGCTCATGTACATGATTACGGGACGCGACGATGATGCGCTGAGCCAGGTTAACCAGGTGTTGCTGGAACAGGCAGGTCGTGTGGATGCGCTTCGTCTCATGGCGATCATAAATTTCCGCCTGGAGCGGCTGGATGCAGCGTGGCAGGATTTTCAGGACTTGCTTGCGACCGGGCAGTACCGCATGGACGCACTGTATTATCTCGCACGCATCGCGGACTATCGTGAGCAGTACGAGCGAGCTGTGCGGCTTTACCGCGAGGTGACCTGGGGGAGTAACGCCGTATTCTCGCAGCGTCGCGCCAGTGCGCTTATGGCGCATCAACTCGATGACGTTAAAGGGGCGTTTGAACACCTGGAAGAATTCGCGACAACCGTTCCCAACTATGCGGTCGACATGGTGGTCGCGAAGGCCCAGTTACTGGTATCGCTGGAGCGCTATGACGAAGGGCTCGCCGAATACGAAAAAGCGATCGAATTCCGTCCGGATGATGAAGGCATGGCGCTGGGGCGTGCCGAACTCTTGCTGCGCATTGATCGCGTCGATGACGCCGTTCGAGAGTATCGAAAAGCCGCGAAACGCTGGCCAGATAGCGCGCTGACACTGAACGCGCTGGGTTACACACTCGCGGATCGTACAGAGCAATACGAAGAGGCTGAAAAGCTGATTCGGCGGGCGATCGAAAAGGAACCTGAGAACCCTGCCATTATCGATAGCCTTGGCTGGGTGCTATACAAGCTCGGCAATCTCGAGGACGGCCTGGTTGAGCTCCAGAGGGCCTTCGAGCGCATGAAGGATCATGAAGTGGCGTCTCATATTGTCGAGGTTCTGGCTGAACTGGAGCGCCACGAGGAGGCGCTGGAGGTACTTGAAGCAGCGGAACAGCGCAATCCGGACAGCGAACTACTGAAAGATGTGCGCTCACGTTACTTTGACGACGCTGAGTAGTCAGCGCTTCACGCGTGGTCTGCTGGTTGCCTGCCTGCTGGCACTACTGTCTGCATGTGCGACCACACGACCAGGGATCGCTTTGCCGCCCATGCCGGGCTGGGATGAGCGCCAGGCCGTACTCGGCGGAATGGCCGAATGGAGCTTCAAGGGCCGCATCGCCGTCAAAGCTGGCGACGAAGGCTTCAATGGCAAATTCAACTGGGAACAAAACCGCGACGACTTCTACGCCACCGTCGGTGGCCCGCTGGGTATCGGTACGGTCAGGATAGAGGGCGATCGCGGCAAAATTCGACTGACTGACAAAGACGGCGTCGAAACCGAAATGCTGGACCCGGAGGCCGAGCTCTACTTTCGCTACGGCTGGACCATTCCGGTCACGAGCCTGCGATTCTGGGCGCTGGGGATTCCGGATCCGGGTGCGCCTGCAAAGACTGAGTTCGATGACGACGGATTGCTGACACGATTGGAGCAGTTTGGCTGGGTCGTGACGGTTTCCCGCTATCGTGACAATTCCGGTCAGCTTATGCCGCGGACGTTGACCGCGACGAACCCGGAAACACGCGTAAGAATGGTAATTGACAGGTGGTTGTTCTTCGAGCGTTGACAGTGACCGAGCGTGACAGCACACTACGCCCGAATTTTTCAAAATCATTCTTGTTGGGGCGTAGCCAAGTGGTAAGGCATCGGGTTTTGATCCCGTGTACCGCAGGTTCGAATCCTGCCGCCCCAGCCATTCCTTGCCTAAGGGGGCATTGTGGATCTGGCAACAATGGCGGTCTTTACGGGTAACGCCCACCCGCAACTCGCTCAGGATATCGCCCGCTGTCTGCGAATTCCGCTGGCTCGAGCACACGTCGGCCGATTTTCAGACGGCGAATTCAATGTCGAGATTCTGGAAAATATTCGCGGTCGAGAGACCTTCATAATCCAGCCGACCTGTCCGCCAACCTCAGAAAACCTCATGGAATTGCTGGTGATGGTTGACGCGGCAAGGCGCGCATCCGCTGCTCGTATTACTACAGTCGTGCCGTACTTCGGCTTTGCTCGTCAGGATCGGCGACCACGCTCATCGCGAGTCCCTATTACCGCTAAACTGGTCGCCAAGATGTTTGCGACCGCTGGCGTTGATCGGGTTTTGACGGTCGATTTGCACGCGGATCAGATTCAGGGCTTCTTTGATATCGCGGTCGACAATGTCTACGCATCGCCATTGCTGCTGGGTGATGTCTGGAAGCAGAAGTACAACGACATGGTCGTTGTCTCGCCGGATGTGGGTGGTGTGGTCCGTGCGCGCGCACTGGCGAAGCGACTCGGTGATGCGGATCTTGTCATTATCGACAAACGCCGCGATAAGGCGAATCAGTCGGAAGTCATGAACATTATTGGCGACGTTCAAGGTAAGAACTGCGTCATGATCGACGATATGGTCGATACCGCCGGTACGCTGTGTCACGCTGCTGGTGCACTCAAGGCCGAAGGGGCGGAAACGGTTACGGCTTATATTACTCACCCGGTATTGTCAGGCCCCGCCGTAGAGCGCATCACTGCATCTGCACTCAATGAAGTGGTGGTCACGGATACGATTCCGTTGAATGACGAGGCAAAGGCCTGCTCGAAGATTCGCCCGCTGTCCACCGCCGAGCTTCTGGCCGAGACGATGCGTCGGATTTCTGATGAAGAGTCAGTTAGCTCGTTGTATGTCGACTAAGTTGACTCGCTAGGACGCCGGAGCAGGCCGTGCCGACACCGATAATCTCGCAACTCACGGTGCTTGTGGTCGGCTTTTCGGTATTCAGCGCTGCGATCCTCTTGATCGCGTATCTGTTCTTCATCAAGGATATGCGTAAATCGGCGTTTGGCATGCTGGCCTGTGCTGTATTGCTAGCGGCTCTGAGTGGCCTGCAGTATTCCCACCTGCAATTCCTGCAGCATGCGACCGAGTTGTTCGAGTCCAGGTTCTACGTGGCGATGCTGCTGCTAACGCCACCCGCGTTCTACTTCTTTAGCCGCGAGATCCTGCTGCCCGAAAGTCGGCCGACTGCGCTCGATATCGTGCATTTGTTGCCATTGATGTTGAGTTTCGTCATGCCGTCAAAGCTGGTTATTCCGCTTGCGCTAAGCGTTGGGGCCGGCTATGCCATCTGGCTCGCACGGATAGTCCTGGGAATCCGACGACAGGTCCGCAGGTTTAAGTTTGAAGTCTTCTTTTTCGGTTTTTTTGCGCTATTGGCAACGACCGTTCTGGTGCTTGCGATTGCGACGCCCTACGTGTCGACTTCGCTCTTTTATTTGACCTACGCAAATATGACCGGACTCGCGCTTATTCTGGTCGTGGCCGCGCTGATCAGTTTTCCTGACTTACTGAGCGATATCTCGGCCGCCGCCGAAATGACCTATGCTGCATCAACACTCAAGAATATCGATACCGCGGCGAAGCTCAATGAGCTGGAGAGGCTGATGGGGGAGGACAAGTTGTTTCAGAATGAGACCTTGAATCTTGGCTCCCTCGCTGACGCAATCGATCTCAGCCCGCACCAGCTGTCAGAGCTCATCAACACTCATTTCGGATTTGGCTTTTCGCGTTATGTTCGCGAAAGGCGAGTCGCGGAAGCACGTGAATTACTGCTGTCCGACAAAACCTCGTCAGTGCTGTCGATCGGCTTGATGACGGGGTTCAAATCTCAGTCGAATTTCTATACGGCGTTTCGTGAAGTGACCGGCCAGTCGCCCGGCGAGTATCGAAAGAATTCCTGAGTCCTGCCAGCCGCAGCGGTGGTGTTTCGGGGGTTCATCGGTTAATATGCGCGCCCTTGCGTGAATTGGTCGCGATTCACGCGTTTTTAATGTCTGGAATAAATCCAGCTAAATCAAGTAATTAGTGGAGAATTGTCATGAGTAATGACTTCGATCTGATTGCGGAACTCCGGGAAGATCAGGGGAAAGGTGCGAGCCGCCGCCTGCGTCACCAGGGAAAAGTTCCAGCAATTATCTACGGTGCCGGGCGTCCGCCTCGGTCACTGGCGTTTGACCAGAACAAAGTGCTGCACCAGCTCGACAACGAATCGTTTTACTCGAGCGTCCTGAATATCAAGGTTGGCGAGAAAAGCCAGGCTGCGATTCTTAAGGACCTGCAGCGACATCCTGCGAAAAACATAATCATGCACATGGACTTTCAGCGAATTGTCGATGACGTGGAAATCAAGATGAACGTTCCGCTGCACTTTATCGGTGAGGACGTAGCACCAGGCGTCAAGGAAGGCGGCGGTAGTGTTGCTCACCTTATGAATGACGTCGAAGTTTCATGTCTGCCGAAGTACCTGCCGGAATACCTCGAGATTGATGTATCCGAGCTGCAGCTGGACGCCATGTTGCACATATCCGACATCAAGCTGCCGGAAGGCGTTGAGATTCCTTCGCTGGCACAGGGCGAAGAGAACGACCACGCAGTTGTCTCGATCCACGTGATCAAGGCCGCTCCGGTCGAAGAGGAAGAAGGCGAAGAAGCTGCCGCGGAAGGCGCAGAGGGCGAAGAAGCCGCTGCGGACGACGCTGGCGACGACGCTGCCGAGTAATTCTCGCTCAGAAGATCGCGAAAAGACCGCCATCTGGCGGTCTTTTTGTTTAACATTGCCACGCTATGTCCAAGACCATTCGCATCATCGCTGGCCTCGGTAATCCCGAGGAAAAGTACGAACGAACCCTGCACAACGCGGGCTTTTGGTTCGTCGATGCGATCGTTCGAAAGTACGGTGGCGAGTTTCGCTACGAAAAGAAGTTCGATGCGGATATCTGCCGCGTGAACCTGCGCGGCGATGAAATTTGGTTGATCAAGCCGCAGAGTTACATGAATCTCAGCGGCGGGCCGATTCGCGGCATGCTGGACTACTACCGTCTCAAGCCGACGGAGCTGCTGGTCGCTCACGATGAGATTGATTTGCCGCCCGGTACGACGCGACTCAAGAAAGGCGGCGGCCATGGCGGCCACAATGGTCTGCGAGACATCATGCAGCACTGTGGTGCCGACTTCATGCGGTTGAGACTCGGCGTTGGTCACCCGGGTGAGAAGAGCAAGGTGACGGGCTACGTTCTCAAACGCGGCGCGTCGGACGTCGAGCGTGCGATTGAGGACAACATTGATGAGGCAATAGAAGTATTGCCGACGTTGATCGATGACGGATTAAACGCGGCGCAGAAAGCGCTGCATACCAAAGAGTAAACCCATGGCAATTACCTGTGGCATCGTCGGCTTGCCGAACGTTGGCAAATCGACACTTTTCAATGCGCTGACAGCTGCTGAGATTGCAGCCGAGAACTACCCGTTCTGCACGATTGAGCCGAATGTTGGCATCGTTCCTGTGCCGGACACACGGCTCGCCGTGCTCGCCGGGATCGTAAATCCGCAGAAGATACTGCCGACGACGATGGAGTTCGTTGATATCGCCGGACTGGTCGCTGGCGCTTCCAAGGGCGAGGGTCTGGGCAATCAGTTCCTGGCGAATATTCGCGAAACCAATGCGATCGCCCATGTTGTGCGTTGCTTTGAGAACGACGATGTCACCCATGTGTCCGGGACCATCGATCCGCTCGACGATATTGAAACGATCAACACCGAGCTCGCACTCGCCGATCTCGAATCGGTCGAGCGCCAGCTGGACCGGGCGTCACGAACCGCGAAGACCGGACAAAAGGATGCGATCGCGTATCGCGATGCGCTGGCAGGCATCAAGGCACACCTCGACGAGGGTCTGCCGATCCGCTCCATGGAGAAGACGGACCTGCAACAGGAAATCCTGCGCAGCGTGCACCTGATCACCGCGAAACCGGTTATGTATGTTGCGAATGTTGATGAAGACGGATTCGAGAACAATCCGCACCTGGATGCAGTGCGCGGCTATGCCGAGCGCGAGGGCGCAGAAGTTGTCGCAATCTGTGCTTCCATCGAAGCCGAGATTGCGTTGCTGGACGACGAGGACAAGGAAGTGTTTCTATCCGACCTCGGTTTTGATGAGCCCGGACTCAATCGCGTGATCCGACACGGCTACTCACTGCTCGGTCTGCAGACGTATTTCACAGCAGGTGTCAAAGAAGTGCGCGCCTGGACGACCAAAGTCGGGGCAACAGCGCCACAGGCGGCGGGCGAGATTCACACGGATTTCGAGAAGGGCTTTATTCGTGCTGAAGTCATGGCCTACGATGATTTCGTCGCAGGGAATGGCGAGCAGGGCGCCAAGGAAGCCGGCCGGCTGCGTCTTGAGGGCAAAGAGTACATCGTGCAGGAAGGCGACATCATGCACTTCCGCTTCAATGTCTGAACGCTATCGCCGGGCGCCGAAGCTCGGTAGAGACCAGTTGTAGACGATTCCCAGCGCGCGCACGGTGAACCCTGCGATCACGGCAACCGCCAGCGCCAGCGACGACGGTGCCTGCAGCTTGTCGGCCAGCACGTAAACCAGCCCGGCCGCAAACGCGGCAGTCGCATAAATCTCATGTGATAAAACGAGTGGTATTTCATTGCAGATGATGTCGCGGATCATGCCGCCTGTCACGGCCGTTGTGACACCGAGCATCACGGCAATCAAAGGACCGGTGTCATGCGCCAGGCTGATCTGGGTGCCAAGTGTCGCAAACAGCGCGAGGCCCATTGCGTCCATCCACACCAGGATGCGGCGCCTTGAGCCGGGCTTGTAGGAGGTGAAAAACACGAGCAAAGCGGCAATGATCGCCACGGCGACGTAGCGGCTATCAGAGATCCAGAACACCGGGGTGCGGTCGATGACAATGTCGCGGATCGTGCCACCACCCACTGCGGGCATCAGTGCCAGCACGCAAAAGCCGAATATGTCCATATTCTTGCGCGATGCCGCAAGCGCACCACTTATGGCAAATGCTGCTGTGCCAAGCATTTCAAGGATGTAGATGAAGCTGAACGTCATTGGCCGAGCTTACCCGGAAATCGTATAATTGGGCAGCCTGTTTACCTTGACACTGGCGAGCCGCATCAGCACAATCTGCGGCCCAAAATCGGTGATGTAGCTCAGTTGGTTAGAGCGACGGACTCATAACCCGTAGGTCGGTGGTTCAAATCCACCCTTCACCACCATATCCCTGTTTTCTGACGTTCGGTAACGTTCAGAAAACCATTCAAAATCAACGAATTAGCGAAGAGCCTGTGTTCTTCGCGGTTCGTTGGTGTTCGTTGACATTCGGCGAATTACCGGGGTATAAAGTGGGTAATAGGCCCTCCGAGTCCCCAGATTCTAGCGTCATACCCCAATAGACGCCTGAAACTGTTACCCGGTCTGTGATTCGACCGAATTCTAAGAAAATCGCAGAGTGGAATTGAATGGACGGCGGTTGGGTTCCGCTCTTGACGATTGTGGCGTGAGCGACGTACAAACGAGCCAAGTGCCATGCTGACAGCTACCGCGATAAAGAACGCTCGACCGAAGGATAGGCCCTTCAAGATGTACGATTCTCGAGGCCTATTCCTTTTGGTAAACCCGAACGGGAAAATGTACTGGCGATATCGGTATCAGTACAACAAGAAAGCAAAGACGCTCAGCCTGGGTCCTTATCCGCTGGTGTCGCTGAAAACTGCTCGAGATGAAAGGGACGATATGTTCCTCATTTTGAAAAAGGGCGTAGACCCGAGTGCGGAGCGAAAGCGTGCGAAGCATTTGTCCGAGGCGGAGGAGTTTGAGGACCAACACACGTTTCGATATATCGCGCTTCAATACCTACTCAAGCAGGCTGGACGACCGCCAACCCAAAAACACAAGCGTGTCGAAAAGCTTCAGGAAGATTTTGATAAATGCATAGAGAGTATGGCTGAAGACGCCCGCACCAAACCGCGATCCGGGACGCTTAAAACGATGCATCGCCGACTAGAGAGATTCATCTTTCCCTATCTTGGCAACCAGAAAATCCGAACGTTAACCGGGCCTCAATTTTTGGAGCTGATCCGAAAAATAGAAGAAAGAAACATAGGCGAGACAGCACGTCGAACATTGGCAGCATGCCGCCGCGTTTGTCGGTTTGCGGTCAGCGAGGGAAAAGCAGACTTCGATGCGGCAGGCAGTATTGACGCACGTGAGTCTTTGGTCCCAGTAAAACGGCGACATTTTCCGACGATCACAGAGCCGCGAAAAATCGGCGAATTGATGAGGGCCATTCACGGCTACCAGGGACAGCCAACGACAGAGGCTGCTTTGAAGATCATGCCCCTCGTATTCGTTAGACCTGGCGAATTACGTGCAGCCGAATGGGCTGAGTTCGACTTAGACGCCGCAGAATGGCGTATCCCGAGCGCACGAATGAAGATGGGCCGCGAGCATATCGTGCCTTTATCTCGTCAGGCGATCGCGGTGTTGGAGGAACTGCGGCCGATTACAGCAAACGGTCAGTTCGTTTTCCCCGGAAACCGCGGGCGAAATCGATTCATGAGCGAAAACACAATGAACAGCGCATTACGTAGGCTTGGGTATACGAAGGACGATATGTGTCCGCACGGTTTTCGTGCGATGGCGTCGACTCGACTCAATGAAATGAATTTCCCGGGCGATGTGATTGAGCTTCAGCTTGCACACAAACCAATGGATAAGATTCGAGCGGCTTACAATCGGGCGGAGCGGCTGCCTGAGCGGCGCTCAATGATGCAAGACTGGTCCGACTATCTCGATCTCTTACGCACCAGAAAGGATGGCGACATATGAGCGTTAGAGGTGCGGTCAAATGACTCAAGATTTCGATTCATTCTTCGACGAGAATCTTGATGCCTACACCGATTTTCTATCTAAGATGGATCAGTCTTTCGCCGACTCCGGCGGCGTAACAAAATGTCTTGAATTCCTCAGCAACCAAATTGATTCGCTTGAGCAGCTGGCAACCGACCAATCGAGTTTCGAGGCCAGTTTTTCAGCTCTCAACAAAATCCTCAACGAGCCACGTCCGTCCCAATTGGAGGTGCGAGCAGCCATCGCGATAGTCATTCACATTACGATGCGGTTGTTTCTCGCGTTTGGGGAGAAGTTTGAAGAGCTGGATGAGGTTCATGACGGTATTAAGCAATCAGACGAGTTGGTCGAAGTGCTAGAAAAAAAGGTGCAGGCGTATCGCTGGAAATCTGGGGGTAACAAGTCTGGCGCTACTCGAAGCCGACAAAAGGACGACGATCTGCATTCAGCTGCCATGGCATACAAAAAGATCTCCGACGACTACCGCGTTCTAAGTCCTGGTCTCAAGGACATCGCGGATCAGTTAGACCGTGACCGCACGCCCATGGCATTCCCAGCGAAGGGTGGTTGGACGCAACGAGTAAAAGACCTGACTCTCAAAGCGATTGTCAGTCATGCCCGCACCGTTTCGCGCGAATAGCCCCTAAATATTCGAAAATGAACCGGATCGAACTGGGTTCGATCAGTTTCCTCTTTGTCATACGTAAACTCATCGTACTGTGCAATTCACAGTCGAACGTCGGCGGACAGAGGAGAATATCGTGGTGTGGAAAGATAGTGCAGATCGGCCCGACCGGATCGTTCGCGAGCCGGAGTGTCGTGAACTCACAGGTATGTCCAGAACCGCTAGATTCGAACTCGCGCGACGTGGCGAGTTTCCGAAGAAAATCAAGTTATCCAAGAGAGCCAGCGGATGGCGATACTCGGACCTCATGGACTGGATCATATCCAGGCCGGTCACCTAGCCGTGACCATCAGACGACGCACGGATGTCACATTGACATTGCGGGAAGCCGACAAAATAAACCTGCCAACTGCATGGGCGGAATTTGCGCTTCGGTATCAATTCTGTTGGCTCGTGACTATTACGTTTGAGAACCAGCATTCCTACGACCATGCGTTTATCGATTTTCGATCGTTTGTCAACAAACTGAACACGTCCTTACACGGGCATAAATGGGCAAATCACCGGGATAGGGCTGTCTATTGGGTTTGTGCAATCGAGCCCCACAAAGTTGCGGGATTCCACGTTCATGCAATTCTCGGGCACCCGGACGGACACCTTTCTGAGGAATGTCCAGCTAAGTGGACCGAGTTCTGTGAGCGCGTGTATGGCAAGTCGGAAATTGGGTTGATTCGAAACAAGGCTGCCGTCTACGAGTACGTAGCGAAACAATCTGGCAAAGATAGGCCGATTGAGATTAGCAGCAATCTTCCCGCTGTGGATCAGCGTTGCTGAGTCGCAAATACGCGTACCACACTGTGGGGCGTAGAGTGCGGGAAGAGAGTTTATCGCCTTGTCGGGATAGGTGTGTCCCGACCAAATGGACGAAGGGCTTGCTCTATGTCACCGACTAGGATCAAAATCACCAATAATTGCCCTGTAACTCACTGTTCTAATTGAAAAGTACGCTCTATTATTGCGTCTGACGTCCGATTTTGGCAATTTGGTGACGTTCAGTGCCTGCCAGTTCCTTGCCGCTGGTTGGGTGCAAAATGTGACGGAAGTCCAATACGGAACTAATGATTGCGAATATAGTCAGAAACTATCATAATGATAGGTATGACTGAGGAACAGCGGCCAAACAATATTCTGAAGCTGACACCGCGTGTTGGCGATCTTGAGCAGACCATTCATGGTCTGGCTGAGAAATCGGAGAACGTTTCATGGTCGATTCACGCGCTCGAACGGATGGTTGAAAGAGACATTACGGATCTGCAGATCCTTCGAGTGCTAAGAACAGGAATGATTGAAAGTGAAATTGAAGCCGGGAAGAACCCAGGCGAATGGAAGTGCAAAATGGTGGCCGAAATTAGAGGCCGCCGGGAAGTGGGTGTCGTGACTATTTGTAACAACGGTCAGCGATTGTATGTGAAAACAGTTGAATGGGAGGATATGCGATGAGAGAAAACTTTTACCTGCATGGCGAAAGTGTTGATTCCTCAGATCCGTATGAGTACCGGTCTTGCGGATTGGACGGCATTTTCCTGCTTAATGGAGTAGAAACGGAGGAGCACGATGGCGAGGAAAGTGTGTCCATTAAAAACATTGATGGACTTCATGTTGCCATTGGTAAGCACTTAGTGCTTAACAGAAAGGGGCTTACGCCAAAGGAAATTAAGTTCTTACGCAAGACAATGGAAATGACGCAGCAAGACCTGGCCAAGGGTCTGGGTAACGATGCGCAATCCGTTGCGCGTTGGGAGAAAGGCGAATTTGCCATTCCCGCGCCGGCGGAGAAGCTTCTGCGTGCGATGTTTTATGCCGCGTATATCTTGACCAAGGAAGATTTAGAGGCACTTAAAACCCTTATTGTGGAAAGACTAGGACAGCTTGACGATCTGGATCAGATTGAACCTCTGCCCGTGCAATTCATGTTGGGCGATCATTGGACGGAGCGCCAGGTCGCATAGTTAACAATCGCGGGGGCTGAGTTCTCAGCCTCCGCATTTTTGCTCCACAAGAGTCGACTATTATTCGATCAGTAAGTTTCGTATCACCGCACGTAGAATTTCGGTTCCTTCGTCGAGAGAGTAACTGAACTCCCATAGGGTCGAATGCCACAATTCTTCAATGAATTCGTATATTTGATTGCAATTTCCTTCAGGTCACCAAAATTGAGCTAGGGCGCCTATGAAAATATCGACCATCTCGCAGTATTTACGAGCAGTCTCTAGATTCCAAGAAAAGTCCGTAGACCGTCTTTGGTATCGAGGGATGAATTATAAAAAACTGAGCTTGAAGCCCGTGATGTTACCCCCGTAAACCGCTCCAAGAACTCACTAGGTTTTTCCATTTTACGCCACCTTCCTGGCGAAGGCAGCGGGTGGTTGATAATTCAAAGAGCTGTGTGGTCTTTCTTCGTTATAGTGTTGCCTCCATTCGTTGATTTCGTGTCGTGCATGAGTCAGTGATTTGAACCAGTGCTGGTTGAGTCGGCCTTCACGGAAACGACCATTAAACGATTCCACGAACGCGTTCTGTGTTGGCTTACCGGGTTGTTTCAATTACATTGTCTGGCACGAATATGGCGCGAAATGAAAAAGCCCTATGGGAAATTCTCGACATAATGTGAGGAAACAAAGCTGGTTGGGTTTCGATGATTCTTGACAAAGACCCGGTTGAACATGAGTTTGAAGATGCGCATAACATCCATCAGCTTAAGGGCGCCTTGGTCCTCAAATATCAACCAGACGATATCGAAGATACGATTTACTTCATGCGTTATCGCGGATACTTCATGGTCCACGGACAAGGCGCGATCGCTAAGGAAATAGTATTTAGTTCGTCAGAAAAAGCGTGCGAAATAGCTGACTTAAGATCACTGCCGGATGAGGAAGAAAATGGTTTAAGGAGGCCTTGTGGCACGTCAAGCCTAGCCTTTGGGGAAAGGGGCCAAATCTTCCCGAGATATTCGATCGAGGCAAAAAGAAGCTCAACCAGAAAAATTGAGGTGCGGCATAGTAACTGTGCAGTCACAGGCCCCTATTCGCCATGAAGGTATTTGAAAATTAAGTCGCGAATATTGCGATCCCCAGCTGGCTTGGTCAGCGCTTGCATCTCTATCAAAAATCGATTTGTCTCGCTCTCGTCTAAATAGACCTGATTTAAGAGCAGCCCACGAAGATTGGTTTCTGGGCTGGCCGCAGAATTTGGATCGTCACGTAACATGTTGCAGTAGTGAATTGCCCGCTCCATCAGATGCGATAGTTGCGGAAATGGGTATGAGGGAAATATTACGTTGAAATCAGCTGCTCCGTTGGGCTTGGTTGCGAATTGCAATTGCCAACCTCTACCTATTATATTCGATTCATTTGGAAATCGCGGTTCGGGCTCATATACAACAGCTAGCGGTTGTAGATTTTCGTCGCCAATCTGCGTTTTCGTCGGAGCACTACTTACAACTGGGGTATTTCCCGACTCACCGAACGGCTGTAGCTTAAACGACAGTGTCTTTGCGTCTTCACTACTATCTGGTTGGATTTCACTTGTTAGAAGGACATCATCAATCTTGTCGAGCACATGCATGTGATTAATGCAGGCATCCCGAAACTTGGTCGCGACTCTATTTAGCTCTACTTGTGCGGTGGTCTTGGCAATCTCAATGTGTGCCAATATTTCCTTGGCGGTTTCTCTATTTTTTATCCACCAAATCCCACGAACGTTGCCGAGGGTTAACTGAATAGGAAGAAATACTGAAGCAATTGTCCGGGCATGTTGGGGCGTGTTGGGAACCGTAACTCCTTTTGCAGTTACGCCAATTGCTTCGAAGCCAGAATCGGCGTGCGCGATCATTTGATTTCTGAGTTCTTCCAAATATTTGTGTTCAGGCGTGTTCGTTACGCTATCCAGAAATGGATAGCGCCAATTGTTCTTGCCGCCTATACGCAGAGACTTGAGGTCGCCATTAAAATTTCTTGACCACGGGCGGTAGTAGTCGACTACTACCGCTTTGGTACATGCCAATAGCAGCGGCATGTTCATCTTGTCGACGTTGGCCGCGAACTCCCTAGCCACGATTTCGGCAGAGTGAAAATTCGTCCATATCTGCAAGAGACCCCGAACTCTTCGCAGTCGAGGCTCAAGATCGATTCGCGCTCGATATTCATCTCTGCTGAGGTCCATGCCATACACTATACGGCCTGTAATCCCAGTCATCCATGTTCGCGCTATTTGGTCAGCGCCGTCCCTCGGATGTGCGAGTTAAGGCCAAACATTGGTTTAGTGGACCGGGCGAGGCGGGAGCAATAGTTCAATACGCGAGTATTCGCACACTCTCGCACAGCGATATGGCATCCGAGCAAGACCTAAGTAGGGACCAGAAACGTCGACGGCGGGCCAAAACTATCGCACATTTTCCGCTCCGAGAGCTGTAAGCAATATGGCATTTCGTAGGGGGTTCGAGCTGCTGCTACCGCCGCGTGAGACCGACGTGATCGGCCGATCCGTCAATTCAATGGTGAGTCTAGCCTTTGAATCGGACGACGTACCCTCCGTCAAATGCCCATCCTGTTCATTGTGAAAGCACTGTACCCTAGTTCTCGCCCCGATAAATTAGAATTGGCCGTTGAACGTGGCGTTGCCAATGGGTAATGCGTTTGATTCGACCCCAGGTACGCCTGGTGACGAGAATGATAGCCTTGACTACTTAAGAACGTTCGCTTTGCGAGAAAGCTAAGCCGTCCGACTGTCACTTCCTCTAGTTTCTTGGTTGACCATTACCGACTCATAGCAGTGCGATTAGACGCTTGCTTACGACATAAAATTTGCGACAATCGCATTCCGATTTGTGGGCCGCATAGGCATAAAGTGACAACAGTTCTACGAAATCTATTTAGCGTATTCCTGTCCTTATCGATACTGCTAGTTGGCCACGGCCTTCAACAGACTTTGCTACCTCTCGCGGCGCAATCGATGGGGTGGTCGGCTGCCGCAATTGGGGTAACGGGTTCTGCCTATTTTTTGGGCTTTATTTTGGGCTGTTACTTCATCCCACATCTTATTCGGCGCGTCGGGCACATTCGGGTTTTTACGGTGTGTTCGGGTCTCGCCATCGTATCGATTCTTTCAATTCATAAATGGCAGTTGGTCCCAGTTTGGGTCATGGCTCGCGCAATCACTGGTTTGGCCTTCGCGGGTCTATACATGATTTTGGAAAGCTGGCTCAACGAGCGGTCCCCGAATGAGTCGAGGGGGGCAGTTTTGTCGTTCTATGGCTTCGTTTCTCTTGCCGCAATGTCGTTGGGACAATTATTCGTATTCGATGCCAATATCAACGAAGGGGCAATCGTTGTTGCAATCATATTCGGTCTCGCTATTTTCCCGGTCGCGCTTACGACAAGTCAGCAGCCGGAAATTCCATCGGAAGTCACACTGAGTTTTGCCCAAGCCTACCGGGCATCACAAGTAGGGCCGATTTTGGCGGGCGTGTCTGGTTTCGTAATGGGTCTGGTGTGGAGCAATGGGGCCGTCTATGCAAACGCGGTTGAACCCAGTATTGGCGCGAATTTCATTGCAGCAACACTGATCGGGGGACTGGTTTGTCAATTTCCAGTTGGACGATTATCCGACTGGATTGATAGACGATGGGTGCTGCTAGGCTTGAGCCTAATCGCCTGCATTGGCATCACTATTTTCTTAGTAGTACCGATCAGCAAGGTCTCACTTTGTGCGTTGGGATTTATCCTCGGTGGTACTGCGATGCCTATGTATTCGTTAGCTATAGCCCACGCTAACGATAATGCTGACGGCAAGTTTCTAATGATTTCAAGCTCGATGCTGGTGGCGAACGGCATTGGATCTACTGTTGGTCCGCTTATCTACGTGGGATTCAACGTCGTCGGTTTTCGTGATGTTTATTTTTTAATCATAGCAGTTGTCTACTTTTTCGGTGCTGCGTGGACGGCGTATCGCATCTCGCTGCACGATGCGGATAGAACCTTTTTCGAGCCATTCCAGGTGCTCCCAAAAACGACGCTTGGTGCTGCAGACTTGGACCCTCGAAGTGAGGATGAGCCTACATAACTATCGAAGCATCGACCACGTCGGCGAGTTATCTAAGACAGGAAATCGCAGACGCTCTAACCGTCGATCTCCAATAACAGGACCTTCAGCCACTTTGCGAGGTGAGTCCTGTCTGCTGACGCAATTCCACCAAGGATATTGGTCGCGTCTTCGAGTCGTGTATCAATCGCATGGTCTATCAAATTCTTGCCTTTGGCGGTAAGTCTTACCGGTATCGAGCGGCCGTCGCTCACGCTCTTTCGACGTTGAACTAGCCCACGAGACTGCAGACCGTCGATTCGTGTCGTCATAGCCCCCGTCGTTAACATGGCCGCCTTTGCGATTTCAGTGGCCGCCATCTCGAAGGGATGGCCCTGCCGCCTCAGGACCGCCAGAACGTCATATTCCCAATGTTTCAACGCGTGCTTGGCGAGTGCCGTTGTCGCCTGGCGTTGCAATAGTTTTCCCAGCAATTGAATTCGTACGACGACTCCAAGCGCTGAAACGTCCTTCTGGGGGTGCTCCTCGGCCCATTGCGCTAGCAGTTGGTCAACGATATCACTATTTATATCAATCACTTATTAGTTCTTCTATTTTAGAAAAAAAAACCTTGACATCAAGGTAAAATCTTTTATCTTGATGTCAAGGTATATCCCGAAGTGGGAGCATAGCATGGCTATTCAAAAGCACACACGAACCGAGAATTTCGCGATAGACGTTGACCTGGATTCTGATTTGGAGCTGCAAATGGACGACGACGAACTGCTATTCGAGGAATTTCTGGAATCCGATGAAAAGAAGCGAAAAAGGGTTTCTAAGCGGACAAGACGAACGTCAGATTGGAGGCGAGTGGAACGCGTGGAAGAGGATAGGCTCTTGCGGCTGGCGTTGGCCGACTTCGATGATTACGACTTTGAATTTGCCGACGACAGCAGCGGTTCGGCATGTTCTCACTGACCTGTTGGCGGCTGTTGGACGACAATCGACAATTTCAATGTGGTCGGTTGTTGCCGAACCGACAGTAGCAAATTTTCGACGTTAGCCGACAGCTGCCAACATGGACCACGGATACACTAACTTCATCTTGTTGGGACAATAGCTATGAACAAACGATATACCGATGATGAGATTGGCGACGAGACGTTCAGCATGCTCGGAAGTCGCTTTCGTACGATGTTGAGAGATGCGCAAGGCGAATCACCTATGAAAATCCGCGATGCCGGTAGCAATCTCGAATACCACCCGAGAAACCGGAAAATTTCAAGAATTAGGCAACGAGTATCAATGCCGTTCGACTAACGATAATCGCGTTCCAGAAAATGACGTTAGCCCTTGCCGCGGGTGCGCGTGCGTCCAACACGAGCATTCTTTTCAATAAATTCGATGATCATGCCGGCGACGTTTTTCTGCGTTGCATTCTCGATACCTTCGAGCCCGGGACTTGAATTCACTTCCATGACGACAGGGCCGCGTGCAGACCGCAGCAAATCCACGCCGGCAACATTCAGTCCCATGACCCGCGCGGACCGCACCGCAGTCTTGCGTTCCTCAGGCGTGATCTTGACAACCTTCGCGGAGCCACCACGGTGGAGGTTGGAACGAAACTCACCTTCTTTTCCCTGGCGCATCATCGCCGCGACCACCTTGTCACCAACTACGAGACATCGCAGGTCAGCGCCACCGGCTTCCTTAATGAACTCCTGCACCATGAAGTTGGCCTTGAGCCCACGAAATGCCTCAATCACACTTTCGGCGGCTTTCCTGGTTTCTGCCAAAACTACGCCGACACCCTGGGTGCCTTCAAGCAGCTTAATAACAACTGGCGCGCCGCCCACTAAGTCGAGCAGGTCGTCTGTATCGCCTGGCGCATTGGCAAAGCCTGTCTTCGGCAAACCGATGCCTTTTCGCGCGAGCAGCTGGGACGCTCGAAGTTTGTCGCGAGATCGCGTGATCGCGACAGATTCGTTAACAGAATAGACGTTCATAACCTCAAACTGGCGTACAACGGCAGTGCCGTAAAAGGAAATCGATGCACCGATTCGCGGAATGATCGCGTCGATACCTTCAATAGCTTCGCCGTTGTAGTGAATGCTCGGACTGCTGCTCTGAATATTCATATAGCAACGTTTGTGATTGTAGACTGGCATCTCGTGGCCACGCTCGATCCCTGCTTCAACAAGCCGGCGAGTAGAATAGAGATTTGGGTTAGTCGATAAGATCGCGATTTTCATTATTCTATTTCTCCAGCTCCGCATGAATGGCGGAAAATTGTTCGACTTTCGTTTCGGCGCGCGAAACGCTCTTGAATGCGGCGACGTTGAACAACGCGTCTCCTTCGTGGGCTAACGGCAAGTTGCTGCACCCAATTACGATTCCATCGAAAGGCGCAATGACTTTTTCTTGCGCTTCGCCTAACGGATCGCCGACGAGCGCCAATTGCTGACCTTCGACAACGCGTGTACCCAGTCCGATCTTGCGACTAACTATTCCGCTCGCTGGCGCGCGCACCCAACTCGTTGACGCTGCAACAACAGGTGCTATCTGTCTCGTACTCTTTGTCTTGATTGGTGGCAACATATCCAAATAGCGCATGACTTTCAGAACACCGCGAAGTCCCGCGCGAATCGCTACCTCATCAAAACGCAATGCTTCGCCTGCCTCGTAAACCAGCATCGGAAAATTCTGCTCCGCTGCGCAGGACCGAAGGGATCCATCCCGAATGGAGGCGTTGAGCATTACCGGTGCGCCGAAGCTGCGCGCAAGATCAAAGGTTGCCTTGTCGTCAAGGTTCGCACGAATCTGCGGGAAATTGGAACGATTGATCGCGCCGGTATGCAGATCAATGCCGTAATCGGCTTTCGAGACAATTTCATTAAGAAAGGTATGTGCCATTCGACCTGCAATTGACCCCTTGGCACTTCCCGGAAAGGAACGATTTAAATCGCGTCGATCGGGAAGATAGCGAGACTGATTCAAGAAGCCGTGCACGTTGACCACCGGCACTGCAATCAGTGTTCCGCGAATCGATCGTAGTGCCTTTTGTACCAGCAGGCGTCGAACGATCTCAATACCGTTTAGTTCATCGCCATGTACTGCGGCCGAGACGAACAGGACAGGACCAGGTCGCTTGCCGCGAATCACCTTTACAGGCATATACAACGACGTGCCGGTGTAGAGATCCGCGACCGGCAAATCAATCGATTCACGAACGCCTGATTCTACAATGGCATTACATATCTCAAGTGCATCATTCTTCGTCACTTCTTGTCCTTTTTCTTGTTGCGCCGCTGTTTGCCCATTACATAGGATCGTGCCGGATCGACCAAAGCCCGACCTCTAAGTGCCGTACGACCCAACAGCATTCGGAACCGCATGTCGTCTCTTGATGTTAGGTTTATCTCGATATTCCATGTGATTGTGCCTATCGTCAGCGGTGATTCGATGATCCAGCGCTTTTCCTGATGTCCACCCGAATCGCGCACCAAACGCTCATCGACGATGTCCGCCACACAGACTACGACAGTGTTGTTGTCGTGTTGATTCGGGTGCATCTTGAATTCCACTCGCTGAACACCGGCATCTTCAAAGTCTCGAATCTCAAAAGCGTGCAATGACGATGTTCTTGCGCCGGTATCCACCTTCGCTTTTATCCGATCGAGACCTAGTTGCGGAAGATTGACCCATTCCCGCCAGCCCAGCGTTAGTAGTTCATTGTCGCAATTACTCATTTCTTACTCTTACCTCCCACGATTCCGTGCATATGCAGCTAATTTTCAGCGTGCGTCAACAGATTTTTGTACTGGTCGCAGAACTCGTAACAGTACAATAAATCGGAGTACGCTATGAGCTGCTACGCTGATCGATTAGTTATCGCCTCAATTACTTGCGAGGGAACCTTGTGGACAACGCTACTAAAAAGCCCGAAAAACAAATCCGCAAACTACTGGCAAGCGGCCTGGAATCGGAGGAGCTGGGCAGGGAAATAGACGAGCTTAATTCAGCAGACCTCTTGCATGCCGTTTTCATGTTGAGTCCTGATGATCAACGGGCCCTCCTGTCCGCGCTGACACCAAACCGGGCAGCATCAATTGTCGAAGAGCTACCAGATGCGCATGCTGCTGACCTTATTGAGGAAATGCCAGCGCAGGACGTGGCGGAGATAGTTGAAGTGCTCTCGAGCGACCATCGCGCCGACGTTCTTTCTGAGTTAGATAGCTTAGAAGCCGATGCAATTATTGCTGAACTGGATGAGGAAGACGCGGATGAAATTCGCGAGCTGATCAGTTACACGCCGGAATCAGCCGGTGGACTCATGATGACCGAATTCGCGTCTTATCCGATGGCTGCCACCGTTAGAGAAGTTGTTGATGATCTGACAAGTGATGCGGTCGATTATCATCTACTCACGGTGCATTACGTCTATGTTGTGGTCAAGGCGAAAAAGCTAAAGGGCGTCATTCGTATCCGTGACCTGGTCTTTTCTGACCCGACGAAAAAGATCGGTGAGATCGCGACATCTGCAATGGTCGTGTCGCCGCAGGCAACGCTTGAAGAGTTGGAGAGTTTTTTTGCTGAGCACGATATTGCCGCAGTGCCGGTTGTCGATACGCGTCACATGCTGTTGGGTATTGTGCGCCGGCGTTCAGTTCTTGAGGCGATTGCAGAGCGCGCCGAGGCAGACAGCCTCAAAGCGGCAGGCATCATCGGTGGCGATGAGCTGCGTAGCATGCCCGTCTGGCTGCGCTCGCGTCGGCGGTTGGCATGGCTCAGCATTAACATTGTGTTGAACATTATTGCTGCCAGCGTCATAGCGGCATATGAAGACACATTGACCGCAGTCATTGCGCTCGCTGTTTTCCTTCCGATAGTTTCCGACATGAGCGGCTGTTCCGGGAATCAGGCTGTTGCTGTCAGCATGCGTGAGCTCACCCTGGGTGCTGCGCTCCCCTCCGACGTAATGCGGGTTTGGCGGAAGGAGGCGGTTGTCGGTTTAATCAATGGTTTAGCACTTGGGCTCTTGCTCGGTATTGCTGCCTGGGCGTGGAAGGGTAACCCCGTGCTTGGTTTAGTTGTTGGCGGCGCGTTGGCTTTGAACACCGTTATCGCTGTCTCTATAGGTGGCACGGTGCCGCTGATACTACGCCGGCTGAAACTCGATCCCGCCGTGGCGTCAGGTCCGCTGCTTACAACGGTCACTGATATGTGTGGGTTCTTTCTGCTCCTCAGTCTTGCGAGTCAAGTTTTGCCGGCATTGCTGTGACGATGAAATTCAGGACGCTGAGTCTCTCTTATTGAATGGGGTATCGACTGGGGTACATTGATTGAAGTTCATAAT
>JAHZJK010000012.1 GCA_022600955.1 Gammaproteobacteria bacterium | reverse complement strand
GAACCCCTGTTGCCGCCGTGAAAGGGCAGTGTCCTAGGCCTCTAGACGATGGGGACTTAGAACTATTTTCCATTGGTACTTGGTGGAGCTAGGCGGGATCGAACCGCCGACCTCTTGCATGCCATGCAAGCGCTCTCCCAGCTGAGCTATAGCCCCAACGGAGCCGCGCACTCTACGTGCGCTCCTGCTGGCTGTCAAGACCCTATCTGGCACAGAATCAGTGCTTGCTCAGCACCGCCTTGTCCAGGGAATCGACAATAGACGACGCTACAAAACGGTGGTGCTTCGCGTTGCCATGTGGATCGTACCCAAGGGTGTAATTATCCGCGTACCAACGCCCCAGAGAACCTCGACTGGAATCAGTGCCTGGATACATGTCGGTCGTCAATTCGAGAACCTGTGTTCTCGGGAATTTCTCGGCAGCAGCCTCCAGTTGGCTGGCGATAAAAGCGTCGGCATCCAGGGCCATCGGATTCGGCACAACAATCACCAAGTTGAAATCGCGCGCTTCCGCCTCTTCCATGAGAGACACCCAGTATCGACCTTTCGAATCCCACATTTCCTCTCCCAGAGACTGAGAAATCGCGAATGCGGACTCAGGATTCTGAGGCTCACCTTTGAGCATCGTTTTCAGGCGCTCGCCCTCTCCTTTGATGACCGCCAGCTGAGCAATTACCTTGTTAAACAAAAACGGCATGAATAACGAAACGTTTGCTATCTGATCATTTCGCAGCCTCTTGGCTTTCATCGCCAGCAGTTGTTCAGGTGTGGGTCGATGAAAATACCTGTCGCCGCTCGATGCCCTGACGATTACGAGCTCCGGTGATAACTCGGCCACAAACCTCTTCGTAATCACACTGTGGTGAAACGGGCCGTGCCCTCCAACACCCAGGCTGACGACCTGGTGAGGAAACCCTTCGGCTCCCAATATCAACTCCAGGCTTGCAGCAAGCGTTTCGTTTTCTTCCACGCCGGGCCCAACGACCTCAGAACTACCACTTACGAGAACACTCGGGCGCTGTGGTTCGATAGGACCTCCGCGAAATCCTCGATTGTTAATGACGATTTCGGGAGTTTGCACCGAAAAATTGCCGAGAAACATGACCCCAACCTGATTCGGCCGATACCTGATGCCCACTTCATCATCGAAGTCATAGGCAATCTTTTGTACTGCCCCTGGCAAACGAAAAGCCAATTCTCCCAATAGCAGGAATGCGACAAAAACAAGCATCAAATCCACTGCGATTCGTTTAACACTGATCATTCGCTGTACCTAGAACTGGAAGTAAATAAATGAACTTGCATCCTGCACACCGTACCTGACCACCAGGAACAGCATCAACGCAACAACAGAAACCGACAATAGACGAGACCCGAATTGCAAAGGGAACCAAAGACGGTTACGGAAATTGAGTGCCTCAAATGCGAACAACGGAACGCTGAAAAACAGCAATCTGCCCGCCATGTCGAGGAACGATGAATCAAATCCTATTCCGCGAGACCAAGCCCCGAAAAATTCGCCTATCTGTGTGAAACTCTGGTCTTCTGGCACGCCGTCTACGAAAACGACCCTGGTACATCTGAATAGCAACCAGCCGAACAAAGTGAATTGAAACATCGTGAACACTGAGATCCACTTTGGTATCGACAGCTTGATATGGGCAGACAGAAACCGGTGTATTCCCAGAATCGAGCCATGATAAATGCCCCAGAATACGAAGTTCCATGCCGCGCCGTGCCACAAGCCGCCCAAAATCATCGTCACCAGCAGGTTTCGATACGCGACGTATTTTCGACCGCGGTTCCCGCCGAGCGGAATATAGAGATAATCGCGTAACCAGGTAGAAAGGCTGATATGCCACCTGCGCCAGAAATCTTGCGGGCTGGTAGCGATATAGGGATTCCTGAAATTCTGCATCAGGTCAATTCCAAAAATTTTGGCGCAGCCACGCGCAATGTCCGAATACGCCGAAAAATCTGCGTAGATTTGCACAGCGAAACCCAGGACCGCTAGATAGGCTAACCCGAAAGATAGTTCAGCGCTGTTGCCAAATAGCTCGTCAACGATGAACGCGACATTGTCCGCAACGTACACTTTCTTGAACAATCCCCAGCAAATAAGCTGAGTACCGATCAGCACCTGGCGCACCGTCAAGCCATGTTCCGCCGCGAGCTGGGGCAGAATATTCTTCGCTCGCTCAATAGGACCCGCGATTAGCTGTGGAAAAAATGAAACAAAAACAGCGAAATTTACGAACGAGTCTGTCGGCTTGAGCTTGCCGCGGTAGACATCGATTGTGTACGACATCGTTTGAAACGTGTAGAACGAGATGCCTATCGGCAGAATAATATTCAAATAAACGACATCAACATTGAGGCCCAGGGCCGCGAAGAACCCCACAACATTGTTGGCGAAAAAGTTGAAGTATTTGAAAAAGCCGAGCACGCCGAGGTTGATGCAAATACTCAGTGCGAGCCATCGTCGACGGGAGGCGCTCGACTCAGAGAAATAGATTCTTCGGGCTATGAGAAAGTCGGAGACAGTCGAGAGAATAATCAGACTGCAGAATCGCCAATCCCATGCTGAATAAAACAGGTAACTCGATACGAGAAGGACAATGTTTTTCTGCTGCCGTGAGCGTACCAAGCCATAAACAGCTACTACAGCAACGAGGAAAACAACAAATCGCCAAGAGTTAAATTCCATTTTTCCCCAAGTGTTCTCTGAGAACAGTTGTTGCTAAAACGCTATCAAGCATATCGCATTCCAAACGCTTCGTTCGTCGAAGCCCGATCATTCGGCGGCAAACTGTGCCAAGCCGCGTCAGGCGCTGGCAATCCTGGACTCCACATACTGGATGGCCACAGCTAACCGCTGCAACACCCTCGCCTTACCGACTAGCCATACAGTCTGATCAATCGGCGGCGATACGGATCCGCCGGTGACGGCCACGCGTATTGGCTGTCCCAGTTTGCCCATGTTGATCTCATGCGACTCGGCAACTGTCTCGATCGTCGACGCAATCGCATCCGGCGACCAGTCCTCCAGTGCATCGAAAGCATCCCGAACTGACAGCAATGGCGCCAGTACGACGGGTCGCAGATTTTTCTTTGCGGCCTTTGCGTCGATTTCGTCGAAGTCTGCGTAGCAATAGCGGGCACTCTGCGCCATTTCGACCAGGGTTGTCGCGCGCTCCCGGAAAACGTCAGCAACGGCACTCGCCGCCGGCCCATTCGACTGATCGTAACCAGCTTCCGCAAGAAAAGGCTGCAACATTGCGCCGAGCGTTTCAGTTGGCGTCGAAATAATATGCTGCTGGTTGATCCATGCCAGTTTCTCAGGATTAAACGCTGAGGCTGACTGATTGACGTCGGCAATATCAAAGTACTCGATCATCTCCTCATTCGAGAAAACTTCCTGATCTCCGTGCGACCAGCCCAGCCGCACCAGGTAATTGAGCATCGCACCCGGCAGATAGCCCTGCGCCCTGTAGTCGCGGATATCGACGGCACCGTGACGTTTGGATAGCTTTGCTCCATCCGACCCGAGAATCATCGGCAGATGCGCGTAACATGGCGCTTCCGCTTTCAGAGCATCGAGCATATTCATCTGACGCGGCGTGTTATTCAGGTGATCGTCACCGCGAATGACATGTGATATGTCCATGTCGAAATCGTCGATGACAACGCAAAAATTGTAGGTTGGCGAACCATCAGACCGTATGATAATGAGATCGTCGAGCTCATTGTTCTCGAACGTGACAGTACCACGCACGCTGTCTTCGACAGTAACCGCGCCATCGTCAGGATTGCGGAAACGAATGACGAAAGGCAAATCGCCTGGTTGGTTCAGAAGGTCTCTGCAACGTCCATCATACCGTGTCTTCACCCCTTCTCGCATTTGCGATTCACGCAGCTCATCCAGCCGCTCCCGAGTACAGGTGCACCGATAGGCCTTGCCAGATTCCAGCCAGTCATCCGCTACCGAAAGATAACGTTCGAATCGCTCGCTCTGATAAAACGGTCCTTCATCAGCATCGAGACCAAGCCAGCTCATCCCGTCCAGAATGGCCTCAACGTTTTCCGGCGTTGATCGTTCGCGATCAGTATCCTCGATACGAAGAACGAACCGGCCTTGATGTCGACGAGCGTACAGCCAACTAAAAAGTGCCGTGCGAACGCTGCCAAGGTGCAACACCCCGGTAGGGCTCGGTGCAAAACGTGTCTTAATCAAAAGCGGTCCAGAATGTTCTATCGAATGGGGCGCAATTCTACCAGCAAGCCAAAGAATCGGTAGTAATTCCTATTATATTTCTCCGTCGGGCAGTAAAATTCATGGTTTCCAATAGCAGCCCAAGTAAAAAAGACATGATTAATCTGGTCCAGCAGTATTTCGGGGAATCCCGCAACCGCCACCCTGACAAGATTGCCGTTAGTTGCGGCGACCAGTCGATGACGTTTCTCGAAGTTGACGACACCAGTAATGCTGCGGCCAACAAACTGAAGTCTGCCGGGTTGCCGTGTAAGTCGTTCGTACCCTTCTTCATGAAGAAGGGCGTCAATTCGATCGTCAGCATCATGAGCATCCTGAAATCGGACTGCGCATACGTCCCGATTGACACGAACTCTCCGGCTGATCGCATCGCCGCCATACTCAAGGCCAGCCACGCGCGACTGGTGATTGTCGATGCGGAAAGCCGGGCTCTCTTCGAGAGCTTGCTGGGTGATACTACAGATCTCGATCTTTTTGTGATCGATGATTTCGATGCGACCGATTGCGCAGCTCCGCGCTGTGAAAACCTCTCAATTGATATCGCTTACGTGTTGTTCACATCAGGATCAACTGGCGTACCGAAAGGAGTCATGATCCCTCACAAGGCGATCCTCGACTACATCGACTGGTGCGTTGAAGAATATGCGCTCACCGAAGACGACGTCATTGCGAATCACGCTCCATTGTATTTCGACAATTCAACGTTTGACCTCTATACGGCGTTCAAGACAGGCGCCGAATTGCATCTCGTCGATGAGGGAGTCAACGCTGTAATTCCACGGCTCGTAAAGTGGCTGCGGGAGCGTCGTGTAACAACATTCTTCTGCGTGCCCTCGGTACTTTCGATGTTGCTGAGATCCCGCCGTTTAAAAGATGACAGTTTCCCGAATCTGAGACATGTCATCTGCGCCGGTGAGGTTCTGCCGCCAGACGTGTTGCGAGTCTGGATGCAGAAATACCCCCACATTCAATTCACTAATATGTACGGGCCGACAGAAATCACAGTTGACTGCAGCTATCACGTCTTCCGGGAACCGCCAGGTGCTGACGAATTGAATGTCCCGATTGGCAAGGCGCGCAATAATATGGAGCTATTGGTGAGAACCGAGGACGGCAGCCTTAGCCAGACAGCGGGTGCGAGTGGCGAATTGCTGGTGCGCGGGACGTCTGTTGCTTACGGTTATCTTGGGGATGAAGAACGTAGCAAGAGTGTATTCATCCAGAACCCTGCGAACGAGCATTTCTACGATCCGCTGTACTGCACGGGCGACCTTGTTGAAATCAGGGAAAACGGCGACTTCATGTTTTGCGGGCGTGCAGATGATCAGATTAAGTTCCTTGGCCACCGCATTGAGCTGGGTGAGATTGAGGCCGCCCTCGTGTCAGTCGACGGAGTCCTTGAAGGGGTCGTTGTTTACAATGAAGCGCCCAATACAGAAGACTCTGCTATAGGTGCGCTGTTGAATCTGGATGAATCAGTATCAGACGCCAGCCTGATTGAGGCTCTGCATTCGAAGCTGCCACCGTATATGGTACCAACGGTGTATGTTCGAACGACCGAGAATTTCCCACAGACCGCAAATGGCAAGTACGATCGAAAGGCGATTCGCGCACTCGTATTCCAGCCCTGAGAAAACCGGTTCTACGGACCTGGAGACGGCGCCGTCCCTGCAATGAGCGGTGCGTCACAGGCAGAAACGTGAAATTGTTCCAAGACTCCGTGGCCAATCGCGAATATCATTACAAGGTCGGTGCTAAGTAGATATTTTTGCTGGCACTTCCTGTATTCTTTAGACCCAAATAAGACGAGCCTGAGATGCTACAAGAAAATATCCGCCGGATCCTTTCCGAGCACGGAAAACTACCCGTCGACGTCACTACCCTGGCTGATGAGTCTGACCTTTACGAGTCCGGTCTTACATCATTGACGACGGTGAACATAATGTTAGCCATCGAGGACCATTTCGACATCGAATTCGAAGACAGCATGCTTTCCAGGGCGACCTTCCAAAGCGTCAACTCTCTGGCTGACGCCATTGAGGAACTGCTGGAAAACTAACGGAGCAAACCATGGGCACACAGGCAACTCAGATCGATTCTAACCGCAGCTTCGATGACATCATCGGTCTCGTGGAATCCGCAGGCACATCGACCATCGCCAAGTTCGCGGATGAAGTCGATCGCGATGCCCGATTCCCAACTGAGGCGTTTGACGCCCTCAAGGAAGCTCGACTGCTGAGTTCGATGGTTCCTGCAAAATTCGGTGGAGACGGATTGTCTGTCAAAGAAATTTGCCGGGTTTGCGAAAAGATGGCGATCTACGATGCATCGACCGCAATGATTTACGCCATGCACCAGATTCAGGTCGCCTGCATCGTTCACCACGCTCAGGATGACGAGTATTTCGGCAATTACCTTCGGGAAATGTGTGACAAGCAACTGCTGCTTGCATCAGCAACGACGGAGATAGGTGTCGGCGGCGATGTGCGCTCGAGTATTTGCGCCGTCAACGTTGAGGGTGACCGCTTCACGCTAACGAAGAAGGCACCGGTTATCTCCTATGCGCTTGCCTCGGATGCAATCATGGTTACCTGCCG
>JAHZJK010000011.1 GCA_022600955.1 Gammaproteobacteria bacterium | reverse complement strand
GGAGCGATCGGTGCCCAGAACCCCGCGGCACGTAACGCGTCGCGAACAGGCAGCGTGAGCTCAAACCAGCGACCGCAAACCGAGTCATTCTCCGCATCCTCGCTGGCATTAAATGTTCTTGCCTCCAGCATCGTGATCATGTGATTGTCACGATCGCCAAAACGGAGCTCATTGAAAGCGTCTTCGTCGAGCTGCATAAACTGAAACTCAAACCCATGATCGGCCATGGAGCGGGCGCGTTTGGCAAGGTCGCGTTGTACAAAAGTGATTGCCGGAGAATCAAACTCGCGATCATGGAGTCCAATATTGAGTTCACCGTCGCTGACGACCGCATACTTGTGCGGCCACATGTCGCCAATTTCGAGCTCCACGAAACCAAGCGTCTTGTAAAAATGCAGGGACTCCAGGATGTCAGACGTACGCACCGAGAATTCCAGAAACTGCCCGATAGTGCTCACGACGATGCGCCCATCGCCTTGGCGAGTTCTTTTGCGCGCCTCTTCTCACCATCGTCTGTGTGAGAGGACCAACCCGACAGGTGCCTGTCAATCAATTCGCGCAACATTGCGACATGATCATCACGTGCATTCAGGCAATCTATGTAATGTAGAGATTTGCCGCCCGCTTCGGTGAAGATTTCGGCGTTTTGCATCGCGATTTCCTCCAGGGTCTCCAGGCAGTCTGTTGCGAAGCCGGGGCACACTACGTCGAGCCTGGATAAGCCACTCTTGCCGAGCTCTTCAATGGTCTCGTCGGTATAGGGGCGCAACCACTCTTCGCGCCCAACGCGTGACTGAAACGTCAGCATCCAGTCATCGTCATCCAGTTCCAGGGCTGCGGCGAGAAGTCGTCCGGTTTTCTGACACTGACAGTGATAAGGGTCGCCTCCAAGCAAAGTGCTTCTCGGCACGCCGTGGAAGGACATTAATAGTTTGTCGCCGCGACCGTGCGCTTCCCAGTCTTCGCGAACGCTGTTTGCAAGCGCAGCGATGTAAGCCAGTTGGTCGTGATACTCACTGATAAAGCGCGTTTCGGGAAGCCAGCGCAGCGCCCCCATTTTGCGGGCAACAGCATCGTAAACAGACGCTGTCGTTGTACCCGAGTATTGCGGGTACAGGGGCAGAGTCAGGATGCGGCGTGCACCTTTGGCGAGCAGGCGATCAACGGCGTCACTAATCGAAGGGTCTCCGTAGCTCATTGCCAGCTCGACATGAACGGCGCCGCTTGAATGCCCCGACAGCTCTTGTTGTAGTGCTGTGGCGATTTGTTGCGAAAAAATCATCAGTGGCGATCCGGCGTCAGTCCATATCTTCCGGTAGGCCGCCGCAGAGCGTGACGGACGAACCGTCAGGATGATCAGATTGAGGATCAGCCACCAGAGTACGCGCGGGTACTCGACGACCCGTGGATCCCAAAGAAATTGCTTGAGGAATTTTCGTACGGCCGCAGGCGTAGCTGCCGCAGGGGTGCCGAGATTTACGACGAGGACGCCAGTAGACTCTGACAGTCCGTGCTCAAATTGCGGTGTTGACTGGTATTTGGGCATGCACCCGGAACCCCGGTTCGTAACGCCGTTACCCTACTGCAAAGGACCGTCGCTTGCCAGTCAAAGAGGCTATAATTGCTTGTCTTGATTGACTTTTGTTGAGTTGAACGCGGTATGACGAATATGCAGAAAGAAGAACAGCACGAAAGCCCGCGCTGGACAATGTTACGCGACCTTGGCGTTTTGCAGGTCAAGCTTGTTGTCGATGGCTTGCGCGATCTCGTCCTTGTTCCTGCCTCGCTGATCGCCGGTATCATCAGCCTGGTTTCCGGCAAAGACGGGCGCCCGGGACCGCAACTCTACGAGCTGCTGGTTTTTGGCAAGCAGACAGAGAAATGGATCAATCTGTTTGGCGCTGCAAACAATGCGCCTCCGGAAGTCGAGCAGCCGCAGGGTTTTGGTGACGGTGATATCGACGCCATCGTCGGCAAGCTCGAAACGTTTGTGGTGGACGAAGTCAAACGAGGTGGCGTGACCAAGCAGGCAAAGCAGCGACTCGACAAGATTCTGGATGCGTTGCAACGTGACAAGCCTGCGGATTGACAGTCTTCCTGAGTTACCTTGTTGTGTCCTGATCTGATACGAGATCATCAAGGCTTGGTGGGCGCTGGCCAGACCCCAGGTTGCCGGTCTTGAGCCGGCCTATATATTCTTTGTAGGAGCGCATGGCCTGGTAACCAAAAAACCAGATTATGGGCAGATTGGCGAACAACATGACCGCCATGCCCACTCCGGTTACGTTGTCGAGGTCAGTGTCAGTCTTGATAAAACCCAGTGTCGCGGTAACGATCAGCAGGCAGTATACGAGCTTGTAAGCCAGTATCGATCTCTCACCAGCCAGGTAGACCATGCCCTGTTCGCCGTAGTAGCTCCAGGAGATCATAGTCGACAGCGCGAATAACCAGGCGGCTATGGATATAAGCCACTTACCAAGACCGGGCGCAACACTGTCGAATGCTTTTGCGGTAAGTGTTGCGCCAACATAGGTCCGGTAAATTCCATCGCCAACAGCGACCGGCTGCGCCGGGCTGGCAAACGGCACCCAGTCAGCGACAAATCCGCGATCCGTTTCCTGTACAACGCCCTCGAGGCGATGTGCCGAATGTCCGGTTGTTTCGTTGTCGTGTGCCTCTATGACCAGGATGACGCGGTCATCAGCAGTCCAGTCACGGCCCGGTAGCGGCGTCGTCGAAAATACCCAGCCTGCTTCAGTCTGCATTGCGACCGGCGGCGCATCGAGCGGAACATCCGGTGCGCGGTTCCAGATACCGGTCGAAAGAATGATCAAAGCTGTAAAAGTGCAGACGACAATCGTATCGATAAACGGCTCAAGTCCAGCCACGATTCCCTCGCGCGCCGGCTCGTCCGTTTTCGCAGCGGCATGCGCAATCGGTGATGTACCCTGACCGGCCTCATTCGAGAACACCGCACGCTTGAGACCAAACAGGAAAGCAGAGGCGGCGGTGCCGCCGATAAATGCGCCTGCTGCCTCAGTCGGGACAAAAGCAGACTTGACGATCAGCGCGAAAATGCCAGGGATGGCCCCGATGTTGACGGCCAAAACATAGCAGCCGGCACCAAGATAGAGGGCGACCATCAGGGGAACGAGGGTACCCGCGACTCTACCGATGCGCTTGATGCCGCCGATGATTACGGAACCCACTAGCACGGCAAGTATGATGCCGGTGATCCAGCTGGGAATTGAGAAATATTCCTGTGTGAGTTCGCCAACATTCCAGGCCTGGAACATGTTGCCGCCCGTAGCCGTTGCGATAAGCAGGGTGACGCAGAATATGATGCCAATTGCGCGGCCCAGGCGCGGCAGGCCTTTGCGTTCCAGCGCCTTGTGTGCGACCCACATCGAACCGCCATGAGGATTGTCAGGATCGTCAGTATTTCGATACAACATCGCCAGCGTGACTTCGGTCAGCTTGACCGACATACCGAGGAGGCCAACGATCCACATCCAGAACACCGCTCCCGGTCCGCCCAGAGAGATAGCCAGCGCAACACCGCCGATGTTGCCGAGGCCGACCGTCGCTGACACGGCGGCTGCCAGGGCCTGAAAATGGCTGATTGCACCCGGGTCTTGCGGGTCGTCGTACACACCACGAACAATGGCCGGGCCGTGCGTCAGCGCGCGATACTGGCAGAATCCGCTCCACGTTGTGAACACGATCCCGGTACCGAGAATCGCGTAGAGCACGTAGTCGTGCCACAAAAAGCTGTTTAACGTGGCCAGCAGAGCGCTGAAATCGGCCATGAGTTCCCCAGGGGGCTATGTCTATGCAGCTTCCATGATAGCAGTCACGCCCATGCCGCCCGCGGTACATACTGAAATGAGGCCGCGTCCCGAACCTTTCTCGCCCAGGAGTTTCGCCATCGTCGCAATAATGCGAGCACCGGTTGCTGCAAACGGGTGGCCCACCGCGATACTGCCGCCTTTGACGTTGAGCCGTGACAGATCGATCGGTCCCATCGGTTCATTGCGGCCCAGCTTGTTACGGCAAAAATCTTCAGATTGCCACGCCTTCAGAGTGGCGACTGTCTGCGCCGCAAACGCCTCGTGAATTTCGTAAAAGTCGAAGTCCTGTAAGCGCAGATTAGCCTGCTTGAGCATGTCGGAAACCGCGTAAGCGGGAGCCAGCAGCAAGCCCTCATCATCAATGAAATTAACTGCAGCGACTTTCGCATGTGTGAGATGTGCGAGCACCGGGACGTTCTTCTGCCTGGCCCAGTCCTCTGTCGTGAGCAACACGGCTGCCGCACCATCGGTTAAGGGCGTACTGTTGCCAGCTGTCATTGTCCCTTCGCCACTTTTATCGAACACCGGCTTCAGTGCAGATAGTTTTTCGAAAGTCGAGTCACGTCGAATATTTGTGTCTTCCTCGATATCCATGAATGGTACGACGAGATCGTCAAACCAGCCTTCGTCATATGCAGCTGCGGCCTTCATGTGACTTGCGAGCGCGAGCTGATCCTGATGTTCGCGCTGAACATCCCACTGTTTCGCGGTGAGTTCAGTACTTTCACCCATCGATAATTTGGTACGCGGTTCCTCAACGCCCGGAAACTCCGGTTTGAAAAATCTCGGACGCCAGCGCAGCAATGGCTTCATTCGGTCCGCAAACGAACGAGCGGCGTGCATGTCCAGTAACATGCTGCGATATTCGTCGGAAAACACGATGGGCGCATCACTCACGGTATCGGTGCCACCAGCGATTCCGCATTCAATCTGGCCGAGCGCAATTTTGTTGGCAATCATTATTGCGGCTTCAAGACTGGTGCCACAGGCACGTTGCAAATCAACGCCAGGTGTACGCATCGACAGGCCGGAGTCCATTACGCTTTCTCGCGCAAGGTTCCAGTCCCTGGAGTGCTTGATCACGGCGCCGAGTGCGACGTCACCCATCGTCTGACCCTTGAGATCATACTTGTCGACCACACCGCGCAGAGCGGCAGTCATCAAGTCCTGATTTGACAGGTTCCTGTAGAACGTATGCGAGCGACAAAAAGGTATTCGTGATCCGCCAACTACCGCAACGCGAATTGATCGACCGTCGTGCAACATGCCTGTCTCCGTTCTGGATTGTTGTTGAGGGGCGACGCAACTTTACACCATTCAAACCGATTTCCGTAGGTTAAGATGCCGCGATGGGCATGTACTCTGAAACCACGTGGCGCAGCGAGGCGGGCCAGCTAACCCGGCTCGCGGGACCACTTATCATCAATAACCTTGCTATCGCGAGCATGGCGTTTGCGGATGCGGTCATGGCCGGCAGCCTCGGGGCGCGTGAGCTTGCCGCTGTGGCCGTCGGCGGCAGTTTCTGGTTCATTGGTTTCAGTCTGTGCCTCGGCGTTCTCATGGCGATCTCGCCGATCGTGGCGCGCCATTTCGGTGCCAGGGATTATGATCTGATCGGGCGCTATACACGCCAGGGCATTTACCTTGCGATCATGATGGGCGTGCCCGTAACCCTGTTCTGGCAATTTGCGCCGGCGCCGCTACTGGATGCGGTCGGTATTGATCTGGATTTCCGTGATCTGACGGCTGGCTACGTTAGTGCGATCAGCTACGGCGCCGTAGGCATCTTCGTTTTTCTGGCGTTACGCTTTACGACGGAGGGTGCGGGCAATACCCGGCCGATCATGTACACGTCGCTGTTTGCCTTGATCTGCAACGTATTTCTCAACTACGTACTGATGTTTGGCAAGTTCGGGGCCCCGGCCATGGGTGCTGTGGGTTGTGGCTACGCGAGCGCGATTACGATGTGGCTTGTCATGCTGACGCTGTTGCTTCATGTCATGACCGGCAAGCGCTATAAAGCGTTTCATATTTTCGGTCGGGTTGCACCGCTGCGCTGGTCGGTTTTCAAAGAGATTGTTTTTCTGGGTGTGCCGATCGCCATTACGATTACTGCTGAAGCAGGCTTGTTTGCCGCAGTTTCTATTCTAATGGGCACACGGGGAACCGAGATTACGGCGGCGCATCAAATCGCGATCAATTTTGCGTCGACGGCTTTCATGGTTCCGCTCGCACTCAGTTCGGCGATCACGGTTCGTGTTGGTCAGCTGATTGGCTCAGGGAATCTTCGTACAGCACGCCTGAATGGCATCGTCGGCATCACAATGTGTGGCGCGATCATGACCCTGTCGGCGTTATTCCTGCTGGTCTTTCGTGATGCGGTCGTCGGCCTCTACACAGATGATGCAGCGGTTACTGGCATTGCGATTAGCTTGCTACTGATGGCGGCCGTATTTCAGGTAGCTGACGGCGTGCAGGTCGGCGCGGCCGGAGCTTTACGTGGATACAAGGATACCGGCGTACCGATGGCGATCAATATCGTTGCATTCTGGATGTTGGCGTTTCCGCTGGCGTACCTCGCCGCAATTACCTACCAGTTACCGCCCAACTACGTCTGGGCCGGTTTCGTCGTCGGTTTGAGTGTGGCAGCGGTGCTGCTGACGTGGCGGTATTTTCGATTGAGCCGAGTTCAGCCCTGACCGAAGTCGGGGGCGTCACCGGCGAGATACTCGGCTTCTTGCGGTGTGTTCTCGCGCTTAAGCAAGGTATTGCGATGCGGGAAGCGACCAAATTGGTCGACGATGTCCTTGTGCAATTCGGCGAACTGCGCCACGGTCAGGAAAGTCTCGCGTAAAGTCGGGGAGACCGCTTCCGCCAGCCGGTTGTACAACTCAAGTGATTTCGCCTGTACCTTGCGTGACTCGGCGTGCTGCAACGGCATATAGAAGAACACCCGTTGTATTGGTGTCAGGCCCTGATCTTTCTTTTCCATTGCACCTTCGACGCATAGTTTTAGCGCCAGCTGGTCTTTGGAAAAGGCATCCGCAGTATTGCGGTATATATTGCGCCGAAACTGATCTATCAGGAGGATTAGTGCAAGCCGGCCGTGCGGCTCTGTGCCCCAGTGATTCAGGCGACCTTCGCAGGCGGCCTCGACGTCGTCGGCAAACTCTTTTTCGATCTCGTGATCGAAAACCGGGTCTTCGCTGAACCAGACATCCATGCGTCGGTCGATCTGTGGCGCCGAGAGCTCTTGTTCCTTGAACCAAAACGAAAGAATCGCTTCGATCCTGGACTGATCCTCATCCGTGATAGAGGCATCCATGCTTTCACTCAATAATTTTACTGGCATGCGTTTTGTCCTGGCGCTTAAGGCATTCAGTTTGCCGCCCTTTGTGACTTTTGTCGCTGTGATTCGTCATTACAAGCAGGCCGTCACAGGCGAAACAAGTGCGAACTCGGTCACAGTTTGGAGTTATTTGACCAAATGGCGTCGCGTCTCGGATTAGACTTTAGCAGATGAACGCACGAGTCACCGCCAAGAGACCGTTATTGCCGCTCATCGCCACGTTAGTGCTGATGCTGGCCGGTGGCTGTGGAGGACCGTCTGCCGGCCCTGAGACTCAAGTGCGTGACTGGCTGGCCACAGCGCAGGGCGCGGCCGAGGAGAAAAAGCGCCGCAAGCTCATGAGCATGGTATCCGAGGGATACAGAGACGGTCGGGGATTTGGACGTGGTGATGTGGAAACCCTGTTGACGGCCTACTTTCTTCGGCAGAACAGCGTGAAACTTGTCACTTCGGTTGATGATGTACGGGTTTTTGGCGATACGGCCGCAGAAGTCGATGTCACGATAGGCTTGGCCGGTAGCAATGACGGCGTACTTGGCTTCAGCGCAAGTGCTTACAACATGTCGCTGGAACTGCAGCAGGAGAGTGGTGACTGGAAGTTGATTTCCGCGCGCTGGGGCAGGATCGGAGACAAGCTGGAATAATCCGGAACAGCAGGAAAACGTGTTTGGGGGTAAACATGAAGACAACAACAATGGCACGATTGATGGTGGTCGCTCTGATCTTCGGGTTGAGTGCCTGCGAGTCACTCCCGGAGAGTCTCGTCACTACTCCCAGGGTTGAACTGCGCGATGTGCAAGTCGTTGGTATCGGATTCAAGAACCAGACGTTTCTATTGTCATTCGATGTCGACAATCCCAATCCTTTTCCGTTACCTGTCAGCAATCTCGACTACGGTGTAGTGCTGGACGGTGAACGCTTTGCGAGCGGTTCCACGAGTTGCGATTTGATGATCCCTGCCGGCGGCGCGACAGAATTCTCAATCAGCGTTGAACTGAATTTACTGCAAACCGCACCGCAGCTCCTGTCAATCGTGCGTGACAGTACGCGCAAGAACGTTCCCTACGAACTCAACGGCCGGCTCGGTGTAGATCTTCCTATGACGCCGTCGATCAACTACCACAACAGCGGCACGATCCAGCTTTCCGCGAGTCGCCGCTAGCTCTGACGTAGCCAAGGTTACGCGCGCAACAAAAAGTTTTCGTTGTCTTTGAGCTGCGAAAATCGCCGAAAACTACCTGTTTTCCGCCAAATATCCGCAAATTCCCGCGGTCGGCGATAATTGCCGACAGACCTGTCATATACTTTTGAGCATCTGGCGGTCGCACAGATACTGGCCTGGCGACGTCAATTCTGAACCACGAAACAATCGCGGATCGCCTCACGGCGGTCCTCGCAGCCTCTATGACACAGCAATCTTCGAAAAACTTGTACGACCCGGAATTCGAACGCGACAGTTGCGGGTTTGGACTAATTGCCAACATGGACGACCTGCCCAGCCATTGGGTGGTGACCACAGCGATCGAGGCACTGGCCCGATTAACGCACCGAGGTGCAGTCGCAGCCGATGGCAAGACCGGCGACGGATGCGGCCTGCTGCTTAAGTTTCCGGCGCGATTCTTCCGCGAGGTTGGTGCCGAATGCGGTTTCAGGTTGGCTGAGCGATTTGCCGCCGGTACCGTTTTCCTGAGCCAGGACGATGCCGAAGCGAATGTGGCGCGGAAGTTTATCGAACAGGCGATTGAGGAAACGGGCCTGGAGGTTGCCGGGTGGCGTCCTGTACCGGTCGACCCGAAGGCCTGTGGCGAGCAGGCACTGCTAACCTTGCCAAGCATCGAGCAGGTGTTTGTAAACGCGCCCGACGGAATGCCGAGAGGCCGCTTCAACCGTTTGTTGTTCCTGGCACGTCGGCGCGCAGAGAATCGCGTCCAGGATGATGCGACCTACATAGCGAGCCTGTCATCGGTCACGATCAGCTACAAGGGCATGATCATGCCCGCCGCATTGCCTGAGTTCTATCCGGACCTCAAAGACCCGCGACTTGAAAGTTCCGTGTGTGTGTTTCATCAACGCTTCTCGACCAATACCCTGCCGGAGTGGCGTCTCGCACAGCCGTTCCGGTTCCTCGCACACAACGGCGAGATCAACACGATTAGCGGTAACCGAAACTGGGCGCTGGCACGGACCAGGAACTTCATGTCGGACAAGCTTGATGATATATCCGACCTGGATCCAATCATTTCGCTTACGGGCTCCGATTCATCGAGCCTCGACAATATGCTTGAAGTACTGCGCGCCGGAGGCATGGATGTTATCCAGGCGATGCGAATTCTGATGCCGCCGGCATGGCAGACGGTTGATAACATTGACCCCGACGTGCGGGCGTTTTATGAGTTCTATGATTGTCAGATGGAACCGTGGGACGGGCCGGCCGGTATCGTGCTGACAGACGGTCGCTACGCGGCCTGCTGTCTGGATCGCAATGGTTTGCGCCCCGCACGATACGTCATTACAAAAGACCGCCATATTACGATCGCGTCAGAAGTCGGCGTTTATGAGTATGACGAATCGGACGTCGTCAGCAAGGGCCGCCTGGGCCCGGGTGAAATGCTCGCTGTTGACCTGGTCAACGGCACGCTGCTCGACACCGACGATATTCACGATATTCTGAAAACGCGAGCGCCTTACAAGAAGTGGCTTAAGCAGGGTATTCGCTATCTCGACTCACAGCTTGTCGACACCAAAACGGCAGCCGAGCCGATGGATACAGAGACACTTTCCTGTTACCAAAAGATGTTCAACCTGTCGCGTGAAGAACTCGGCGAGGTCGTGGGCGTTCTGGCGAAAGCCGAGATGGAGGCCGTGGGTTCGATGGGTGACGACACGCCGATGGCGGTTCTGTCGCGCAAAGTGCGTTCACCATTCGACTATTTTCGGCAACAATTTGCGCAGGTTACAAACCCGCCTATTGACCCGCTGCGTGAACGTATCGTGATGTCTCTGCAGACAAATGTCGGCCGCGAGTCGAGCCTTTTCGATATCGGTCCGGAACACGCACACCATGTTTTGCTGAACTCGCCGGTCTTGTCACAGGCGAAGCTGCGGCAATTGCTGGGCCCGGAAATGTTTGGCGACGAGCACGCCTTCATCGATCTGAATGTTGACGAGGCGCTGAGTCTTGGCGATGCGCTCAATCTGCTGTGCGACGCGGCGGAACAGGCCGTGCGAGATGGCAAGTTTCTGTTGCTCCTGAGCGATCGTTACCTGGCCCAGGGAAAACTACCCGTACACGCGCTGTTGGCGACGGGTGCTATTCACCATCACCTGGTGCAAACCGGGCTGCGCTGCGATGCGAATATTATTGTTGAGACCGGAGTTGCCCGCGACTCACATCATTGCGCCTGCCTGATTGGATATGGCGCGACGATGGTATATCCCTACCTTGTCTATCAGTCGCTGCATCACATAGCACGACGCAATAATGCGGCGAGTCAGCAACAACTCGGTCGTAGCTACCGTCGCGGCATGCGCAAGGGCCTGTTCAAAATCATGTCGAAGATGGGGATCTCATCGATTTCGAGTTACCGCGGCTCACAGCTATTTGAAATAGTAGGACTCAACCAGGAAGTGGTAGATCGTTGCTTCAAAGGCACGACCTCACGCATTCAGGGCAGCAATTTTGATGATCTGAAAGAAGACCAGAAAATGCTTGCAGCAGCGGCCTGGGAGCCACGCAAGCCTATCGATCAGGGTGGCCTGTTCAAGTACGTTCACGGTGGTGAATATCATTGTTACAACCCTGATGTCATTGCGACATTGCAAGGGGCGGTCAGGAGTGGCGATTTCGAGCAGTACCAGCAGTACGCCAAGCTCGTCAACGAACGACCAGTAGCAACCTTGCGGGACCTGATGGACATCAAGCCAGCAGGCGATCCTGTGCCGCTGGATGAAGTGGAGCCGATTGAGGACATTCTGTTGCGTTTCGATAGTGCCGGCATGTCTCTGGGTGCGCTCTCTCCGGAGGCTCATGAAGCGCTGGCGATAGCGATGAATCGCATCGGTGCGCGTTCGAATTCGGGTGAAGGCGGTGAGGATCCGGCGCGTTACGGAACCGAGCGCATGTCGAAGATCAAACAGGTCGCGTCGGGACGATTCGGCGTGACGGCAGAATACCTCGTCAACGCCGAGGTTATTCAGATCAAGGTCGCACAAGGTGCGAAACCCGGTGAGGGTGGCCAGTTGCCCGGGCACAAAGTCAACGACATGATCGCGAAGCTGCGCTACGCGAAGCCTGGCGTTGGCTTGATTTCACCACCGCCGCATCACGATATCTATTCAATCGAGGACCTCGCACAGCTCATCTATGACCTGAAGCAGGTGAATCCCGCGGCACTCGTTTCCGTGAAGCTGGTAGCGGAACCCGGCGTCGGTACGATCGCTGCGGGCGTTGTGAAAGCCTACGCCGACCTGATCACTATTTCTGGCTATGACGGCGGTACGGGCGCGAGTCCGCTCAGTTCCGTGAAATACGCGGGCAGTCCCTGGGAGCTGGGTTTGTCCGAGACACACCAGGTGCTGCGAATGCAAAAAATGCGGCACAAGGTTCGTTTGCAAACGGATGGCGGATTGAAGACAGGTCTCGATGTGATCAAGGCAGCGATGCTCGGGGCCGAAAGCTTCGGTTTTGGCACTGGTCCGATGGTCGCGCTGGGTTGCAAATACCTGCGTATCTGTCATCTGAATAATTGTGCAACGGGCGTCGCCACACAAAACAACATATTGCGCAGCGAGTACTTTATCGGACTGCCCGAAATGGTGATTAATTTCTTTACCTTCATTGCTGAGGAAGTGCGGCTTCGCATGGCTGAGCTCGGTGTGCGCCAGCTCGATGAACTGATCGGACGCGTCGACTTGTTCGAGCTCAAAGAGGGAGAGACAGCGCGACAGTCGCGCCTGGACTTGAGGCCGCTGATTTCTGCCGACGGGCTGGGCAAAGATGCGCCACAGTTTTGCACTGACCTGCGCAATGAACCGTTTGATAAGGGCGAGTTGGCAGAGCAAATGGTCAGAGAAACAAAGCAGGCGATCGAGACCAAGAGCGGCGGCACATTTGGTTTTGAGGTACAGAACTTTCACCGCTCAATCGGCGCCAGGCTGGCGGGAGAAATTGCGCGGCGGCACGGCAATCACGGGATGAGCGACGCTCCGCTAAACATCCGTCTCCGCGGTACCGCCGGGCAAAGTTTCGGCGCCTGGAATATCGCGGGGCTGAACATGCACCTTGTCGGCGACGCCAATGACTACGTTGGCAAAGGTATGGCGGGTGGAAGAATCACTATTCACCCTCCAGGTGACGGCGCTTACACGGCTCGCGAGACTGCCATTATTGGCAATACCTGCCTTTATGGGGCGACCGGTGGTGAGTTGTTCGCTGCAGGGCAGGCGGGTGAGCGTTTTGCTGTCAGAAACTCCGGCGCAACCGCTGTCATTGAGGGTTCCGGCGATCACTGCTGCGAATACATGACAGACGGTGTCGTCGTCGTACTCGGCAAAACCGGCGTAAACTTTGGTGCCGGAATGACCGGTGGGTTCGCCTATGTACTGGATGTTGATCGCGATTTCGTTGATCGCTACAACCACGAGTTGATCGATATTCACCGCATATCACCGGAAAACATGGAAGCCCACCTGCATCACCTGCGGGCACTGCTGACGACGCATGTTGAACAGACTGGCAGCGAATGGGGTGACATGATTCTCGATGACTACCGAACTTTCCTGCCGAAATTCTGGCTTGTGAAGCCCAAAGCGGCAGAGCTCGGTTCCCTTATTCAGTCACTGCGACAGGCGGCCTGATGTCCAAACACCCGCTACAGTTTCTGGAAGTACCACGCCGCGATCCCGACAAGCAGGATGCCGAGGTGCGTGTCGAACATTTTGGTGAAATATACGGTCACTACGATGGCGCGAGTGCTGCGGCACAAGCTGGGCGTTGTCTGTCTTGTGGGAATCCGTACTGCGAGTGGCAGTGTCCGGTACACAATTATATTCCCAACTGGCTGGAGCTAATCGAGGACGGCAAACTGTTCGAAGCTGCGGAACTGTCGCATCAGACTAATTCACTGCCAGAAATTTGCGGCCGTGTTTGTCCGCAGGACCGCCTGTGCGAGGGTGCCTGCACATTGCATGATGCCAACGGTGCAGTGAGTATCGGTAGTATCGAAAAGTACATTACGGATGAAGCCGTCGCGCAGGGTTGGCGTCCAGATATGTCGCATGTTGTCGATACCGGCAAGCGAGTTGCTATCGTTGGCGCAGGACCTGCTGGCCTCGCAGCGGCAGACGTTCTGGCACGCAATGGTGTTCGTTCCATTGTCTACGACGCCTACCCGGACATTGGCGGCTTGCTGACCTATGGGATTCCACCGTTCAAACTCGAAAAACGTATCGTCGAGCAACGCCGCGAGATTCTCGAAGGCATGGGCGTCAAATTTGTGCTCAATACACGCATAGGTGACGACAAGCCGTTCGATGAATTGCTCGACAATTTCGACGCCGTGTTTCTCGGCATGGGTACGTACGAGAACGTTCGCGGAGGGTTCGCCGGAGAGGATTTGCCCGGTGTCTACGAGGCGCTGCCCTATCTTGTCTCAAACGTTTACCGCGAGCTCGGTTATGAGAAGCATTCGCTGCCATACATCGATCTCAAAGACCGCAATGTTGTTGTTCTTGGTGGTGGTGACACCGGCATGGACTGCAATCGTACCGCTATCAGACAAGGCGCGACGAGCGTCAGTTGTGCGTACCGACGCGATGAAGAGAATATGCCCGGTTCGCGGCGTGAGGTCGCCAACAGTAAAGAAGAAGGCGTGCAATTTCTGTTCAACCGCCAGCCACTTGAAATTGTTGGCAATGACCGCGTAGAGGGCGTCAAAGTCATCCAGACGCGGCTAGGGGCGCCCGGTTCGGACGGTCGTCGTCGTCCGGAGCCTGTTGAGGGCAGTGAGGAAATCTTGCCAGCCGATGCCGTCGTTATCGCTTTTGGATTTCGCCCGAATCCGCCCGCGTGGTTCGAGGAGTTTTCTGTAGAAACATTGCCGAGCGGGCGCGTGCGGGTTGCATCGCTGGGTAACTTTCCGTACCAGACAGGCAACCCGAAGATTTTCGCGGGTGGTGATATGGTGCGTGGCTCCGATCTCGTGGTGACTGCCGTACATGAAGGGCGTGAGGCCGCGGCGGGAATCGTTCGCTACCTGGAGTCCTGAGCCGGAAGACGCACGCGAAAGCAAACGCCATTCGTTACATTTTCAGCCTCGATCGAACCGCCATGGCCCTCTGCTATCAGCCTCGCCACATACAGGCCCAAACCAAGGTGCCGAGAGTCACTGCCACCCCGTACCGACACCATTGAATCGAATAGCTGAGCGCGCATGCGCTCGGGTAACTCCGGCCCTGGATTCGTCACCGACAGCGACCATTCGGACGTTGTCCGCGCAAGCTCTATCTGGATGGTGTCGCCGGATTCGCTAAACCCTGCCGCATTATCGACCAGCTTGTCGAGCATTTGAATCAATAGCTCGGGCGACCCTGTGGCAGGTGCACCTTGTTCGCTGCAAGCGAAGACGAATGCACGCTCAGGGTAGACATCCCGGTAAGCACCTACGGTCGATTCGAGTACGGCGCGCAGATTGAACTCCTCAGCTTCAGCGTGCTGCATCAGCTCCTCAACGCGGCTCGCTTCACTCATCGCACTCAGTATGCGACGCAAACGATCGGCACCCTCGCGGGCACGTGCGGTGTAGTCCGCCGATGTAGCACTGAGTTGCTCATGCTCGAGATTCTCAAGCGATGATGTAACGATAGCCAGCGGTGTGCGCAGCTCGTGCGATAGTTTTGAAGCGAGTGAGCGCAAATAGGCGTTGTAGTCGTCCAGTTGACGCAGCACATAGGAAAAACTGCGGGACAAATCGCCGATCTCATCCTCTGCGAGCGCGCTTGGCAGCGCGCTCTGCAAATTCTCGTTCTCCAACGCATCTTCGGCCGCGACGGACAAGTGCCGTACGCGCCGCGACAACCAGGTCGCGTAGCCCAGCAATGCACCGGCACCGATGAGCGTTGCGATAAGCGTCACATTGATCAGCCTCGCGAGACCGCTGTTGGTCAAACTGAGAATAGCTTCTGTCCCTTGCTGCAACATGATGGCGCCGACGATCTCCTCGCCATTCCTGACGGGTGCAGCTACGGCGACAATCGCGCGGCCATTGTCGTCACTGCGAAACCAGTCAGGCATTTCACGCCCGTCGAGTGCGGCGCTTACATAGGGCTGCTGCTCGCGTCCGGACGCCGCTGGTTCGGCGGACTCGGCCGATTCACCGGCCTCGATCAGCCAGCCATAGATTCGCCGCGACCAACCACCAGCGAAGTCGGGTGCCGCAGCTTGTCCGGCCAGGTCACCGGCCACAGCGATACGCCAGCCATTGCGGTCTGTGATGATCATGCGCATACCCGCCTGCATAAGAGTCGCTGCGATCTCAGCAAGCTCCGGGATCGGCACGGCCAGTGGCGGCGGCTGCGACGTTGAAAAGCTGCTGATCCTCAAGGGCCGTTGCGCGGCATCGGCGGTGTTGCCAACAACGATGCCGAGGTTGGTGCCGAGCAAGGCGGCCGGTATGCGTGCCTCGACGCGGTAGCCTCCGGGCACATCTTGCCAGTGCGCCGTTATCGCGGGTTCCGCCGTAAATCCGTATTGGTCGCGCTTGTAGCTGACGATTGCACCGGGCGCCTCGGCAGAAAAAATGAACTGCTCCTGCCGGTAAGGTGGGCTGCTGCTAATAAGCCTGACCCTGTCGGCGTAACGCGGTCCATCTTCGACAACGCGGTTCTGCGGATCGGCATAAATTACATCACGGTCACTGACGTCGACATACAGGTATACACTACCGCCGTGCGTGGCGAGCGCTGCTCGAATAGACCCTTCATTGCCGCGCACGCTGCGCAATGCGCTGGCAGGTAACGGCCAGTCGTCAAAATATCCATCAATCCGAGGCTCGTTCTGCAGCGTATGCAGAAACAGTTGTTCAGCGGGTCGCTCGACAACTCCGGGCGGATATTCCTCTGCGTATTGCGCCATCGATGTCGAGAGTGCGCGCGCCGTGCCTGCCAGCATGTCTTGCTGAACATCCCGCAATGCAGACTCTGTCTCGCGTATGAACTCGCAGCCCGCCCAGGGCAGCATAAGCGTAAGCAGGCTAACGAGCAGGAGCTGGCGTTTGAGATTCATATTGTGGCAGGTTATTCGCTAAGCCAGCGATAGCCCATGCCGTAAACGGTTTCTATGGCATCGAAGTCAGCGTCAATCGCGACAAACTTGCGTCGGATACGCTTGACGTGCGAGGTGATCGTGTTGTCATCAAGAACAGCTTGTGCAGCATCCATGAGTTGTTGCCGGTTCTTAACATGTCCCGGGTAGCGGGCCATTGCGTGTACCAGCCAGAACTCGGTCAACGTCAGACCAACGGCATGTTCCTGCCAATGGACAGTCATGCGCTCACTGTCAATTGTGAGGTCACCACGCGTGATTCGACCTTCGGGCCCTTGCGGTTTGCTGAGTGCGTCCATGCGACGAAACAATGCCGCGACCCGCGCCATCAGGTGCGGCAGACTGATGTCTTTGGTCAGGTAGTCATCTGCGCCAAGCCGCAATCCGGATACCGCGTCAAACTCCGAATCCCTTGCCGTCAGAAAAATGATCGGCAAGTCGGCGGAGAGTGCGCGCAGGTCACGGCATAGCTCAAACCCGCCTTCGACATCGTCCTTGAGGTTTATGTCAATAAACACGAGGTCAGGCAGGCGAACCCCAAATGCGTCGAGCGCGGGTTGACGCGCCTCGAATGCATCAACGCTGTATCCCTCACGGCGAAAGGCCGCAGCATAGTTTTCCCGGATCGCCGCTTCATCCTCGACGATCGCTATACGTTTTGCCACATCGAACTCCCGTTACCAGTCGCCACAATTTGCCACATTACGCCGGTGCATTGCCATGCCGCCGTCCGCAGGACGGCGGATTGCTGCGGCCTAATGAGCCTGACGCCAAAGGGAGGCCGCAATGCAACACATTCAATCTGACATGAAATCCTGGTTCTGGGTCGCGCTACTCGCGCTGCTCCTGTGCAGCCTGCCGCCGGCCGTGGAGGCCGAGGATGTAAAGCCGGCGGACATGCAATCGGGCAGCTTGCTGTTTCGCATGGCGAACGGCTACTCCACTGCGACGCTACTGAATTCCGAGGTTGAGATGTCAATCAGCGGCCTGGTTGCCCGCGTAAAACTCAAACAGGAGTTTAGCAATGAAAGCCAGGACTGGGTCGAGGGCGTCTACGTCTTCCCGCTGCCCGACAGAGCGGCGGTCGATCATATGCGCCTGTACATCGGAGAGCGCTTTATTGAAGGAGAAATCCAGGAAAAAGCACAAGCGAAGAAGACCTATGAAAAAGCCAAACAGCAAGGTAAGAAAACCAGCCTGGTTGAGCAGCAGCGAGCCAATCTGTTCACGACCTCGGTGGCAAACATCGGGCCCGGCGAGACGGTCGTGGTCGAGATCGAGTACCTGGAAGACGTTCGTTACGAAGCGGGCCAGTTCAGTATTCGTTTCCCGATGACGCTGACGCCCAGATACATTCCTGGAAACGCGATGCCAGATCGGGTTGGCAGTGGCTGGTCACCCGATACTGATCGGGTACCTGACGCATCACTCATCACACCACCCCTGGTGAAGACTTCGAAAGGTCACAGGATATCCCTCGAGGCAACAGTCGACGCAGGATTGCCTCTGGAAATAGTCGCGAGCCGCTACCACCCGGTTAATGTGAACGAAGACGACGGCCGCTATCGCGTTTCGTTCAGTTCGACGGACGTCGCGATGGATCACGACTTTGAACTAGTCTGGCGTGTACCGTCTTCGGCTGTACCCAGGGCGTTGTCATTTCGTGAGACCGTCAACGGTAAACCACACTACCTGTTAATGGTGATGCCCCCGGATGAGCAGGACATCCCAGCGGCCACAATGCCACGAGAAACGATTTTCATTGTCGATACATCCGGCTCGATGCACGGGGTGTCGATAACGCAGGCGAAACAGGCGGTGCAACTGGCGTTGCAGGGATTGAAGTCGGTCGACCGGTTCAATGTCATTGAATTCAACTCGACCACCAATCCCCTGTTCTCGCAGAGTGAACCGGCGAGCCGCGCAAACCTGGAGAAGGCGAAAACATTCGTCGCTGCGTTGCAGGCAAACGGTGGCACTGAAATGCGTCCTGCGCTGGCGATGGCCCTCGACGCGCCGAGCTCCGAGGAACACTTGCGGCAGGTCATATTCATCACCGACGGCAGCGTCGGCTATGAGGATGAGTTGTTCTCAATGATCGAAGGCAAGTTGCAGGCTGCGCGTCTGTTCACTGTCGGAATTGGCTCCGCGCCGAACAGCTGGTTCATGCGAAAGAGCGCTGAGGCAGGACGCGGGTCATACACGTACATCAGCGCATTGCATGAGGTCGGCGAGAAAATGCGCGGCTTGTTCCAGAAACTGGAGCAACCGCAGGTCACCAATATCCAGGTGGACTGGCCGAGTGGGGTTGTTGTCGACAGCTTCCCGTCCAGTATTCCGGATCTCTATCGCGGGGAACCGGTTATCGTGAAGGCAGAAGTATCCGGACGCCTGCGCAGCAGTGATCGTATTCGTGTTAGTGGTAACTCTACGAGTGGCGCCTGGTCTGCAGACCTGCCAGTCGAGTTCAGCAGTGACAGTGAGGGAGTCGCTGCATTATGGGCACGCGCTCGTATTGACGAACTCATGGACGTGCAGCGCCGCCATCCAGATCCGGACGAAGTGCGTGCTGCAATCATTGATACGGCGATAGCACATCACCTGGTGAGCAAATATACGAGCCTCGTCGCCGTCGACAAGACGCCGGTGAGGCCGAGTAACGATCCGCTTAAGAGCGAACAGGTCGCGAACCTGATGCCATACGGACAGAGTGCAAACGCGATTTTCGGTTTCCCGGCAACAGCGACAAATGCGCCCTGGCTGAGAATGACAGGTGCAATGTTCCTGATCCTGGCGATGTTGCTCGCGTTCCACGGCATCATCAGCCGCCGCAGCTATGCGCTTGAAGCGTAGTTACCTGAGGCACTTGCTAATGGCTTGTCTGCTGTGTCTCGGCTTCTGGCAGTTTGGTCAGGGGGCTTACATTCCAGCCAAGGCATGGCTCGCCCAGGAGTTGATGCAGCGGGCCTGGTCACGCAGTAGCGGTGAGTCGCGTGTTGCGCCATGGCCCTGGGCTGACACCTGGCCGGTCGCGCGTCTGACTGCCAGGGCAGGGGACGTCGATTTGATTGTCCTCGCCGGTGGCTCCGGTCGTACGTTGGCGTTTGGACCGGGCCACTTGAGCGCCAGCGCGCTGCCCGGCGAGACAGGAAACGCGATTATCGCTGGCCATCGCGACACACATTTTCTGTTCCTGAAAGACCTTGAGATTGGCGAGCACATCAAGCTCGAGTCGAGCAAAGGACCGCGGCACCTCTACGAAGTTGTCGGCATCGATATTGTGGACTCGCGCAAAGGGAGTCTGTTGCTCGATACCGATGCGCCGATGCTGAGTCTCGTAACCTGTTACCCGTTTGATGCAGTGGATCCAGGCGGACCTCTGCGCTTTGTCGTCACCGCGAAAATGTTATATTGATGAGGTGCCGCAGTCGCGGCCGCCTCAACGAGCGACAAAACCCGAAGGTGTAGCTTCTGTTGCGCATAATTTTATTGCTGTCATCGTTATCGATGTCATCCGGCGCCCTGGCGCAAAGCACCACGATCGACGAAGTCTCGGTTACTGCCACGCGCCGGGCTGCAGCCGCGTCATCGATTTCGACTGCGATCGATAGCGTTTCCGAAAATGAAGTGCAAGAGCAAAAGCTCACGACCGATGCGCTTGCAGGTGCTCTGGGCGTAACCGTTCAACAAACAACACCGGGGCAGGGTGCCGCTATTGTGCGCGGATTGAAGGGGTCGTCGATATTGCACCTGGTCGACGGTATGCATTTGAATAACGCAATTTTCCGCAGCGCGCCCACTCCGTACTTTGCGTTGGTGCCGGCGAGCGCGGTCGAACGAATAGAAGTGGTTCGCGGAACCTCTGCGTCGCTCTATGGCAGCGAGGCAGTCGGTGGCGTCGTGCAGGCAATCTCGCGAGTGCCGCAATTTGATTCGCCACAGACAAACGTGCGTTCGGATGTCTGGCTTGGGATCGATTCTGCTGAACGCAGGCGATCGGCTCGCGCGCGAGTTGAAGTCGGCAACGACCGGCTCGCGGCGTCTGCCAGTGCGGAATATCTCGATATTGGTGACAGGCACATTGGAGGCGGCACGAAGATCTCGCCCAGCGGTTATCGCACGAAAGCAGCGCGAATCGCCGTGAGTGCAACGCCAGGCGACGATACTGCGTGGTTGTTTGATTTACAGTACTTACAGCAGCCCGACACGCCCAGGGTCGATGAGCTCGTCGCTGGCTTCGGGCAAACAGAGCCGGCTTCGTCCGAATTCAGATTCAATCCATCACAGCGCTGGTTCGCCCACATGCGTCACCAACGGACAGCAGGTCCGTTCGGTCTTGACTGGAACGTCGACCTTGCGTGGCAGCGTATCGATGACGACCGTACGACACGGAATTTTGCTGCGCCGATTCGCCGGCTGGAACACAATAGCAGCGACCTGTATGGCCTGAGTGTCAGTAGCAGTGGAATGCTGCGTGATGCGACCTGGGTTTTTGGCGCCGAACTGTACTACGACGAAGTGCGTAGCCGTCGTGATGAAGAGCTGATTTCGACCGGCAGTTTACAGTCTGTCCAATCTCGCTTTCCGAGTGGATCAACAGTTGAACAAGCTGCAGTGTATGCCAATGTCGACCGGCCGATTGCGGAACGGCATCGTTTGACCGGTGGTTTGCGTATGACGACGGTGTCGGTCGAGCTGCCGGAAACAGCAGCTGGCCCCGTGACCTCGGTAGACGTCAACCGGGTGAGCGGCGACCTTGGCTGGATCATGGATATCAATGACGACTGGCAGTTTGTCATGAACGCCGGATTCGGTTTTCGCGCACCGAATGTTTTCGACCTTGGAACGCTGGGTGCGCGTCCGGGGAATCGTTTCAATGTACCCAACACGAGTCTCGATGTTGAAACGGCGCAACAGGTAGATGTTGGGTTCAGGCAGCGTTCGGAAAGATGGCGTTTCGAAGTAATGATGTTCGCGCTGCAGTACGAGGATCGAATTACGTCTGCTGCGACAGGAGCATTAACGCCAGATGGACGCGATATCGTGCAAAGCGTTAACGCATCTGAGTCGTCGCTGTACGGTACAGAGCTGGGACTCGATATTGAGTTGAGCGCAGATTTTCACGCCAGCCTGATGTTGAGTTATACGCGTGGTGAGCAGCGCGTTGTGGGCCAGTTGGACGAGCCAGCCGACAGAATTCCACCGCTGGCAGGGCGCCTGCAGTTTCAATATGACAAGGGCGGCAAGACGACGTATGACGCCTGGATAAGAACTGCAGCAAGCCAGCAACGGCTTAGTGCTCGCGACGCGCGAGATTCTCGCATCAATCCGCTCGGTACGCCGGGTTGGCTGATCGTTGGCGCGCGTGTGAACTGGCTGCCGCGGCCGGACTGGCGGTTGACGCTGGGTGTCGACAATCTGCTCGACAAGCGCTATCGAGTACATGGCTCCGGAATAGACGCCGCTGGGCGCAATGTCTCGCTTGATGTGCATTACTCGCGCTGACTTGTTGCCCGCAATTGCCTGCACCGTGTGAGTAGTTCATAGTGCGGATCAAGCGGGCGCTCAGGCTCGTGGTCTCCGGAATGCCATGAATTCACCTAAAGCCAGACTCACCGAAGGGTCGGTCGGCCGACATCTTGTCGACATGACTGTACCCGTGTTGCTCGGAATCGCGACGTTGATGGGTCAGTCGTTCATCGATACGTGGTTCTTGGGCAAAGTAGGGGACCGTGAGTTGGCGGCATTCAGTTTCGGCTTCCCGATTCTAATGATCGTAACAAGTATCGCGATCGGCCTCGGTGCCGGAACCTCGTCAGTTGTTGCGCGGGCTATCGGCAGCGGCGACCATCGCCGTGCGCGACGCCTGACGACCGATAGCCTGTTTCTCTCGTTTATCATCACAGCGGTGGTTGCCGCGATTGGTATCGTAACAATCAACCCCCTGTTTCGCGTGCTGGGTGCGCCGGCGGACATGATCCCGATGATCCGCAGCTTCATGCTGATTCTTTACAGCGGCGTCCCGTTTATCGTTGTCGCCATGGTTGGCATGGCGAGTATGCGAGCGACGGGAGACACGCGCCTGCCGAGCAAGCTGATGATCGCTGGTGCAATTATCAACGTAATCCTGGACCCAATCCTGATCTTCGGGATTGGTCCAATTCCCGCGCTCGGCCTGAATGGCGCGGCAATGGCGGCGCTGATTTCTCGCGGTGTTATTTTCATCGGTGCGCTATATCTGTTGCTACATCGGCTCGACATGGTGAGTTTCAGTAAGCCGGAACCCGGCGAACTGCGAAAATCCTGGATTGATATCCTGCATGTCGGACTTCCTGCCGCAGGCACCAATGCAATTATCCCGGTGGCAACGACAATCATTACGGGCATGGTCGCTCGCTTTGGGCCAGAGGCAGTGGCGGGCTTCGGCGTAGCCAGTCGTATCGAATCGCTGGTGTTGGTTATTTTCTATGCGATGTCATCGACCATCGGTCCATTTGTTGGTCAGAACCTTTCCGCCGGGAAAGAAGATCGCATTCGGCTTTCTTTGCGGCTGACGTCGGTTTTTTGCATGGCATCCGGTCTCGTGATTGCGCTTCTGCTGGCGTTGGGTTCCGGCGTACTGTCGGAAATGTTCAGCCAGAACCCGGAGGTCATAAAGGTTACGCGGCTGTTCTTGTGGATAGCCCCGATAAGCTACGGTGCGTACGGAGTCGTCATGGTCATGAACGCGGCATTTAACGGTCTTGGCAAGCCGATGCCCGCGGTCTATATCAGTGTGACACGCATGATGATGCTGTATGTGCCGTTGGCACTGCTGGCGCAGCAATGGTTCGGCATTGCCGGGATATTCGGCGCTTATGCGCTGGCCAATCTGCTGACGGGTCTTCTGGGATACGTCTGGGCACAACGCACGACACACAATATTCTCGATCTTCCCGCCGCGCGTTAGGACGTCTGCAAAACTACGCCGGAAGCGAGCGCAGAACCGTGCGCCGATAGCCGAAATGCATGCCGATACCGCGACTGGCCAGGAATATGAGAAACGCGAACCACAAACCGTGATTGCCGTAGGATTGCGTCAAATACCAGGCAGGCAGGAATGCAAACGTCGTTGAGAACAACATGATATTGCGCATTTCTCTAGCACGCGTTGCACCGACATAGACACCGTCATACAAAAAGCTCCATACAGACACCAGCGGTGATGCGACGATCCACGGCAAATAGCGCATTGCTGTTTCGCGGACATCTGTCAGATCAGTCAAAATGTTGACGATCATTTTGCCACCGAGCATAAACATCACCGTAAACCCGAGTGCAAAAATCAACGACCACTTCAGCGTCAGTCTTACCGAATGCACCAGTATATCGCGCCGTTTTTCGCCGATAGCTTTACCGACCAGCGCTTCCGCCGCGTGGGCAATGCCGTCCAGACCCATCGACATCAGTAGCTGAAAATTCATGAGTACTGCGTTCGCAGCGAGCACCGAGGCGCCGAGTCGCGCCCCCTGCGCCGTGACAAACGCAAATGTGAACATCAGAGCCATGGTCCTGATGAACAGGTTGGCGTTAACGTGGAAAAAGGCTTTGTAGGCAGCAAGGTTCGTGAGTCGGTGCAATGGCCAGTGTCCAGCGCGTTCTCGTAGCGTCTTGACAGCGAAGCTGACGCCCACGACCAGGCCGGCGTACTCGGCGATTACAGATGCCAGTGCGACACCATCTATCGTCATGCCCAGCACGATCACAAACACCAGGTCGAGAATTATGTTGATGATATTGATTGTGAGAAACATAAACAGTGGTACGCGTGCATTCTGCAAGCCGATGAACCATCCGATCAGCGCGTAATTGGCAAGGGTGCCCGGAGCGCTCCAGATGCGAATGAAAAAGTACTGGGCCGCATAGCCCTGCGTCTCTGCGTCGCCGCCCAGAAGCCGCAGTGCAATCTCGTTCAGAGGTACCTGCACCGCAATCAGGAGCAATGCTATTGAAACACCGACAACGAGCGCCTGTCCAAGCGATGCGCGCAGGCCATCATTGTCATTGGCTCCGAAACTCTGTGCCGCGATTCCCGTGGTGCCCATGCGCAGGAAATTCATGCCCATGTAAATGAACGAGAAGATTGTCGCGCCGAGCGCCACGGCACCGAGATAGGCGGAGCTATCAAGGTGACCGGTAACACCTGTGTCGACCATGCCCAGCAATGGCACGGATATATTCGACAGGATCATCGGCGCGGCAATGCGCCACATGTCGCGATCTTTTGGTAGCCGCGAAATGTTCAAACGCGGATCATCAGAACGCGTTGACTCCGGTCAGTTCTTTGCCAACGACGAGTTGGTGAACAGTCTCCGTACCCTCATAAGTGATGACGCTCTCGAGATTCAGCATATGACGGATAGGCACATACTCAGCACTGATGCCGGCACCACCAAGGATGTCGCGTGCGTCACGTGCAATGTCGAGGGCCGCGCGGCAGTTATTCCACTTGGCCATGGAAACCTGTGTTGGGCTTAGCTCGCCTTTATCCTTGATTCGACCCAGGCGAAGCGACAGGAGTTGAGCAGTGGTGATTTGCCGACTCATTTCCGCGAGTCGCATTTGTATCGCCTGGGTATTCGCTAACGGACGACCAAAGAGCACGCGATCGTGTGTGTAATTCAGTACTTCGCTCAGGCAGGCCTGCGCGGCGCCGATCACACCCCAGGTAATTCCATAGCGTGCCTGTGTGAGGCAGCTGAGAGGGCCCTTGAGGCTTGATACGCCTGGCAACACATTCGCCGCGGGGACACGTACGTTGTCGAAGAACAACGCCCCGGTAACCGAAGCCCGGAGTGAGAATTTGTTTTCAATCTCCTGGGTGTCAAAGCCGGGCATGTCCTTTTCGACAATGAAACCTTTGACGCCCTCTTCCGTTTTCGCCCAAACGACAGCGGCATCTGCAACTGTGGCATTCGTGATCCACATCTTCGCCCCGTTGAGAATCCAGTCGTCACCATCGCGCTTCGCGTGCGTTTTCATGTTGCTTGGGTCGGACCCGCCGTGCGGCTCTGTCAGACCGAAACAACCTATAGCCTCACCGCGAGCCATTGCCGGCAGCCAGCGCTGTTTTTGCTCTTCAGAGCCGTAGGCATGGATCGGGTACATCACGAGGCTGCTCTGTACGGAAACAAAGCTGCGCAGTCCGCTGTCGCCACGCTCCAGTTCCTGGCAGATGAGGCCGTAGCTGACACTGTTGAGTCCGGCGCAGTCGTAACCATCAATAGAGCTGCCCAGCAGGCCGAGCTCTGCAACTTCACCGACAAGATGACGCGGAAACTCATGTTGCTCAAACGCTTCGCGCATGAGCGGGATAACCTTGTCGTCTACGAAGCGGGCGACAGTATCCTTGACGATAATTTCGTCGTCGTTGAGTTCGGAGCGAACGTCATACAGATCCATTGGGTCCAGGGTGTTACTCACGGGCGTAATCCAGTACTGGGTGGGGCGTCGATTCTAGACGAATCTGCGGGTCGCGGCACCTTACTCTATACAGGAATGCCAAATCGCCGGTAGATTCGGGACAGTAGCCAGGCGGGCCCAATCATCATCATCTGCACGTCCTGAAACACGGCGCGGAGCGAACCACCCCTGCCGAGCAGCAAACCAGCCAGCCCTGCGGCGATTAGCCCCATGGAAACCGCACTGGCCGGATACGGCGAGCTCAACAACCACACCTGTATTGCTGCAAGGCCTACCAGGAATGGCAGGAGCCCAATGGCCAGCGAAAGCGAAATGATGAAGTAATAAATAGCCGCAACCATCAGGAAAGCACTGCCCCAATTGAGCAGTGGCGATATATCGAAAAACTCTGCCGGGATTGGCAGCGACCACAGGTAGCCAACGGTGCCGAACACTATCATAGGTACCGCAGCCCAATAGACGACGGGGTTGCGCAGGTCGGAATGGGACTCCTCGTAACGCGTCAGCCAGTTGTCGGTTTCGCCCATTTGGTGTTCCCATTTTGCGGCAGGCCAGTTTACACAGAAGCCAGCCGCTTGTGACCCAGTCCACATTTTCCGCCTTTATAGTGACTTTATCGAACATAAGCGCGTCAATTAAGTCTGTGTTCAGGTAATGGGTGATTACAATGCACCCGTACATACTGCAAGCAATGAGGAAGGATGATGGATACTCGATCTCCAAAAATAATTCTCGCTCTGACCGTTATGACGGTTTTTGTGAGCGGCTGTAAAACTCTTGACGCATATACGCGTGAAGAAAAGACCAGTTCTGCGACCAAGGGCGCACTAATCGGTGCCGCAGCAGGCGCTGTGGTTGGACTGATTTCCGGTGACGATGCCGTTGAGCGGCGCCAGCACGCGCTGATTCTGGCGGGCGTTGGTGCGTTGGCTGGTGGTTCGATTGGCTACTACCAGGACAAGCAGGAGGCGGCTCTGCGTGCTGAACTCGAAGGAACGGGCGTCAGTGTTGCTCGTAACGGCGACAACATCACGCTGAACATGCCGGGCAACGTGACTTTCGCGACCGACAGTTCTGACTTGAGTCCCGCTTTCTTCGACGTGCTTAATTCAGTCGGGAAAGTCCTGGCGGAATATGAGCAGACAGTCGTCGAAGTTGCTGGTCATACAGACAGCACAGGTTCTGACTCCTATAACCAGGGTCTGTCGGAGCGCCGTGCCAACTCTGTCGCCAGCTACCTGGGTGCCCAGGGCGTTATCAGCCAGCGTGTTATTACGCTGGGCGGTGGCGAAAAGCACCCTGTCGCGGACAACAGCACGGCTGCGGGCCGTCAGGCCAATCGTCGTGTCGAAATCACGATGGTGCCGCTGACGACCGGCTAATACCGTCAAAACAGTAGTATCGCGCGGCGGCCAGGGATGGTCCGCCGCGTTTTTTGTGGCACTCTATGCGTGCCTGCCCAATAACAAGAACATCAGGGCATCTTATGAGCGAACCCTACAAAAAGAGCGATGATGGTAGCTGGATCGAAGTCACGGGCTTCGTGAAGCGCTTATTGTCTGACGACAACGAAGGTTCCCGCCACCAGCGCTTCATTATCGATATCGGCAACCGTCGCACACTGCTGATCGCACACAATATAGACCTTGCCAAGCGCATCCCTTTGGGGATGGGCGATCGCGTCTATGTACGCGGGATGTACGAGTGGAATGACCTGGGCGGTCTGGTGCACTGGACGCACCATGATCCGCAGGGTGTCGAGGATGGCGGTTACATCCGTTACCGGACCGCGATCTACCAATAAGAAAGGCCGGGATAACCAAAAATCGCTTCACTCACAGGCGCAAATTTTTGGATATCCCGGCCTTGTTGCCCGTTGGCCGCTGCACGGTATAAATCTAAACGGCCATCGCGTTCCTGAGTTTCTTGATCGCGTTAACTTCGAGCTGGCGAATTCGCTCCGCTGAAATACCGTATTCAGCAGCAAGCTCGTGCAATGTCAGCTTGTCTTCCGTCAACCAGCGGGTCTCAAGAATTCGGCGACTCCGGTCGTCGAGAATATTCAATGCCGCGTGCATGCGTGTTGATGCATCCTCATTGAAGTCGGCTTTCTCAACCTGCTTCGCCGGATCAGCATCCGGACTGGGAAGGTATGCGGCCGGTGTAAAATTACGCTCGTCATCAGCATCCGGGGTCGGGTCGAAGATGGCGTCACGCGAGTGCAGGCGTTTCTCCATTTCCGTTACTTCCTTGGTGCTGACACCCAGATCCTCGGCGACAGCTTTGGTCTCAGCGGCAGACAGCCAGGCGAGAGTCTTCTTCTTCTTGCGAAGGTTAAAGAACAGTTTGCGCTGCGCCTTGGTCGTCGCAACTTTGACAATGCGCCAGTTCTTCAGGACAAACTCGTGAATCTCGGCGCGAATCCAGTGGACGGCGAACGACACCAGTCGGACGTCGTATTCAGGATCGAAGCGCTTAACGGCCTTCATAAGGCCGACGTTGCCTTCCTGAATCAGGTCGTTCAGCGGCAGTCCGTAGCCGGTGTAGCCTTTGGCGATATGGACAACAAATCTCAGGTGCGCCATGACCAGGTCACGCGCGGCATCGAGATCTTCGTGCTCGCGAAAGCGGACGGCCAAAGCTTGCTCATCCTCTTTGCTGAGAACGTCAACAGCACCAACAGCGTTAATGTAGGCGTCAAGGCTGCCTACTGGTCCTGCCAGTACAAGGTCGTGATTGGATTTCGCAAAAGCGGTTGTCATTGAGTACCTCCGTTGTGAGCTGTATTTTAGCACTCGATAGGTTGGAGTGCTAACAGAGGCGATAAGTTCCCGATACCTAAAGGAAATATTCTTATAGAAAGCAGCTATTTAGCGCGCTTTGCGCGCGATATTATGTAATATTAGCGAGGTTCGATCCGGCGCATATGGCGTGCTGCTGTCAGCCAGGATGCGAACAGGCCGAGCAATATTGCGCCCCCGACCAGCGCGCCACTTTCAGCAACATCCAGCGACGCGATGTCGATATTGCTTTGATAAAGGCCGGCGAGCCTGCCCACCGGGTCCCGTAGCAGGTAGAGACCGTATTGCACCAGCAGCAAAGCAACGATACCGCCCAGCAGCCCGTACCAGAAACCGGTCCACAGGAAAGGACGCCGTACGAAGGCGTTACTGGCGCCAATCAATTTCGTTACCTCGATCTCCTCGCGCCGGTTCTCGATATCAAGCCGGATGGTGTTGCCAATAATGACAACAATCGCGATACCCAACAGAGCAGAACCGATAGCGATAGCCTGCCGCACAATATCGAGAATGGCATGAAAGCGCTGTACCCAATCGGTATCGACCTGCACCATTTCCGATTCTGGCAGGTTGGAGATTTCTTCTTGCAGCAGTATCAGCGAGGCGCTCGTGTTGCCTGGCCCGGGGCGAACAGACAGCGTATGCGGCAGGGGGTTATCAGACAGTTGGTTGAGGGCGTCGCCAAAACCGGATTGCTGTTTAAATGTTGCCATCGCCTCATCGGCGGTGATGAGGTCCACTCTCTCAATGTCAGCGCGTTGCGCGATCAGGCCGGCGAGACCCTGCGCCTCGTCTACCGATATCTCGGGCTTTAGAAATACCGAGAAATCCAGTGCATTGTCCCAGCTCGCACTAACTGACTGGGCGTTCTTGACAATGACATTGATGGCGGCCGGTATGGATAGCGTGACGCCGATGACCATCACTATCATAAGACTGGAAAAAGGCTGCCGGGCGAGTCGCCCGAGCGATCCCAATGATGAGCTCGCATGACGAGTCAACCAGGTCGTAAACGCACCAGAAGAACGCACCGGTGCGACGGCATCCGCATTGCGGGTTACTGCCACGGGTCGCCCTCCAGTTGCAGCTTGCCGTCCTCGAGCGCAATGCGCCGACATCCCAGCCGGTCTATCAGCGCGATGTCATGACTTGCTATAAGAAGCGTTACGCCGACCTCGTTGAAGCGGCGAAATATGCGCATGACCTCCAGAGAAAGGTCTGGATCGAGGTTGCCCGTAGGCTCATCTGCGATGAGCAGTTTCGGGCGCGTCACAATTGCCCGCGCGATTCCAACCCTTTGCTGCTCGCCAGCCGACAGGGTCTGAGGGATCTGCTTTTCCTTGTGCAGCAATCCAACCTGGTCAAGTGCTGCCCGTACGCGGCGCCCGGCGTCACGGTGATTGACACCAGCGATAATCAGGGGCAACGCCACATTGTCGAAAACCGGTCGATCGTGCAGTAAGCGATGATCCTGAAAAACCATGCCAATCTGTCGCCGGTAGGCGGGTATCTTGCGCCGTTTCACGCGCTGCGTGTTTTGTTTATCGACAATGACCTGACCGCTGGTTGGTCGCTCGATAAGCGCAATGAGCCTTAGCAACGTGCTCTTGCCGGCACCGGAATGCCCCGTGACAAACACCATTTCGCCTTTGTCGACAGAAAGGCTGAGTCCGGACAGTGCTTCCTGACCGCCGGGGAACCGCTTCGTGACGTTTTCGAGTTGAATCATCTATGAAGTCTTGTCGGACGATGCGAGCAACGCGCCCGCAAAATCTTTCGCATTGAAAACCTGCATATCATCCACGGACTCACCGATGCCGATAAAGCGCACCGGAACACCTAGGCGATCTGCGATGGCGAGTAGAATGCCACCCTTTGCGGTGCCATCCAACTTCGTTACGGTAATGCCGCTCAGGCCGAGAGCCTCGTGAAACTTTTCTGCCTGCACGAGCGCATTCTGTCCCTGGCTGGCATCCAGAACGAGCATGGTCTCGTGCGGCGCGGCCGGGTCCTGCTTGCCAACGACGCGCTTCATTTTCGCCAGCTCGTCCATCAGTCCAGTCTGACTTTGCAAACGCCCTGCCGTGTCTGCAAGCAAAACATCAATGCCACGGGCTTTCGCCGCCTCCCAGGCGTCAAAAATGACCGCTGCAGGATCGGCGCCCGACTGTTGTGCGATCACGGCAACGTCGTTGCGCTGTCCCCAGGTCTGTAATTGCTCGACGGCCGCGGCGCGGAACGTGTCTCCTGCCGCGAGCATCACGGAGTGCCCTTCGTCCTGCAGGCGGCGTGCGAGCTTGCCGATTGTCGTGGTCTTTCCAGCGCCATTGACGCCGACCATGAAAATAACGAATGGCCCCTCGGTTGGCGTGATCTGCAGCGGCTTCTCAACGGGTTCGAGGATCTCCAGAAGAGATCGCTCTAAACCCGTGCGCAGTGCATCAAGGTCCTTGAGCTCCTTGCGCGCCAGGCTTTTCTGCAGCTCGCCGATTATGCGTTCAGTCGTTTCGACACCGACGTCTGCCATGACCAGCAATGCCTCGAGTTCTTCCAGCACATCTTCGTCGATGGTGCCGCCAGGCGCGAGGTTTGCGAGGTCATAGGTGAGCCAGCTATCGCCCCGATTGATACGGGCACGCAGCCGGGTAATGAAGCCCTCACGCTTCTCGGGCTTTTCTTTCTTTCCAAACATCGTTATACGTTCTTCAATGGCCGCACGAAAAAACTCAGACAACAAAAAATCCCGCCAGGGACGCTTGCGTATTGTAGCGGGAAACTGGCGCAGTCGTCTGTTGGAGATAACTGACGCAGATGGCCTGCGACCGACGTCGGAGCGGATTCGAGAAACGCTGTTTAACTGGCTGACGGGTGACCTGTATGACGCAAGTTGTCTTGATCTGTGCGCCGGCACCGGCGCACTGGGGCTGGAGGCGCTGTCGCGGGGCGCGGCAGCCGCCGTATTTCTGGAGCCGGCGAGAGACGCTGCGAAGGTGCTGCGCACAAACATCGCATCACTCGAGGCTGCCGGCGCTGAGGTGATTGAAATGGACGCGCGCGACTTCCTGAAGTCGTCGCGCGACACAGTGTTCGATATCGTGTTCATTGATCCTCCGTTTGCTGCCGGCATGCATGCCGAATTGTGTAGACTGTTGGTGGAAAGAGGATGGCTGGCGGACGGCGCGAAGATCTATCTTGAGATGGACAGGGACGGAGCGGAGTTCGCTCTGCCGGGCAATTGGCAAATCCTCAAAGACAAGACGGCCGGAAAGGTCCGATATATGCTGGCGACGCCTGACAGGAGCGCTCCATGACAGTATCCGCAATGTACCCAGGGACATTTGACCCGATAACGCTCGGGCACGAAGACTTTGTGCGCCGCGCCGCCAAGCTTTATGACAAGGTCGTGGTCGCTGTAGCCGCGGACACGGGCAGTAAAACAACGATGTTCTCGTTTGACGAGCGTGTGGCTCTGGCGACGGAAGCGCTTGCCGATATTGAAAACATCGAGGTGGCTGGATACGAAGGCCTGACAATCGATTTCGCGCAGGAAAACGGGCTTGCGGTAATTGTTCGCGGCCTGCGCGCGGTTTCCGATTTCGAGTACGAATTTCAGCTTGCGAGCATGAACCGGCACCTGACTCAGGATGTCGAAACGGCCTTCCTCACACCAACCGACAAATTTACTTTTATATCGTCAACCCTGGTACGTGAGGTTGCGACGCTGGGCGGCGACGTAACGGAATTCGTGTCCGCTAAAGTCAAACAGGCTTTGCTGAAAAAAGTCGGTCGAGCCTGACTACCTCTGGCACTGTTTGCAGTAGTAGGTCGAGCGCTGTCCCTGGGTAATTGCCGTTATAGGTGTATTGCATCGACGGCACGGCTCACCGTCCCGTCCATAGGCTTCGAGCTGTTGCTGAAAGTAGCCCGCCTCGCCGTCTCCGCCGTAGAAGTCACGCAGCGTCGTTCCACCGGCTGCGATCGCTTTGCCGAGAACGTCCTGGATCGCGGCGACCAGCTTGATATAACGAACCTCTGAGATACGGCCCGCCGCGGTCTTTGGATTGATCGACGCAAGGAAAAGCGCCTCACTTGCGTAGATATTGCCAACGCCAACAACAACATTGGCATTCATGATGAATTGCTTGACGCTAACGCGTCGTCCACGCGAGGCTTGCCACAAGTAAGCCGCATCAAATTCGTCGCCGAGCGGTTCCGGTCCGAGCTTGGTCAGTAACTTGTGTCGTAGCGGGTCGCGGCTCCAGTGCAGTGAACCGAAGCGGCGCGGATCTCGGAAGCGCAGCGTCTTGCCATTCGCAAAGTCGATGTCGACATGATCGTGAATGCCAGCGGCTGTGCCGTGATCGACAATGTAGACGCTTCCTGACATGCCAAGATGCAGGATCGCACTGCCGGTTGGCGTGTTGATCAGCAGGTACTTGGCGCGTCGCCCGACGGACGTTACATGATTGCTGTGCAGGTTTTTGTCGACAGCTTTCGAAACAGGCCAGCGCAACTTGCGATTACGAATTGTGACGCCGACAATTTTCGAGCCGACGATATGTGGCTCAATGCCGCGACGGCTGGTTTCGACTTCGGGTAACTCAGGCATGCCTCTATTCTAGATTGCTTTGCGCATAAAAAAAGGCCCGGCAATGCCGGGCCTTTTTTCTGCGCCGAAACGCAATTATTTGATTTTTGCTTCTTTGTAAAGCACGTGCTTCCGAATAGTCGGATCGTACTTTTTGGTCTCCATCTTTTCCGGATGCAGGCGTTTGTTCTTGGTCACCGTGTAATAGTGGCCAGATCCGGCACTGGATACGAGTTTGATTTTGTCACGCATTGCTCAATCCTCCAGTGATTTAGACGCGTTGGCCGGCGGCACGGAGATCCACGAGAACCTTCTCGATACCGTGCTTGTCGATGATCCGCAGGCCTTTGTGCGAGATACGCAGACGCACGAAACGCTTCTCGGATTCGACCCAAAAACGCTTGCTCTGCAGATTTGGCAGGAAGCGGCGACGAGTTTTATTATGTGCGTGAGAAACGTTATTGCCTGATTGCGGCCGTTTCCCCGTCACTTGGCATACCTTGGACATGGGTAAGTCTCTGATTTTACTAAAAGTAGCCCCCGCCTGAAGGGCAGAGAGCGAGACTTTATACCAGCGTGACACGTGCTTTACAAGCGCCAAATCGAGCTTTCCGGGGGCTCTGCTCAGATGAGTCCACGGCTCGCGAGTGAGGTTGCCTCACCGTCACCGATAATCAGGTGATCCAGCAGCCGGATATCGACCAGTTCAAGCGCGGATTTGAGGCGCTTCGTTATGCGCTCGTCCGCCTGGCTCGGCTCAGCCACACCCGATGGATGGTTGTGCGCGAGGATCAAGGCCGCGGCGTTGATGGCGAGCGCCTCCTTGACCACCTCACGTGGGTAGACGCTGGTCCCGTCGATGGTGCCGCGAAACAACTCGTCGAATCGCAGAACACGGTGCCGATTGTCCAGATAGAGACAACAGAACAGCTCGTGGTCGAGATGCCGCATGCGCGCTTTCAGGAAAGCTTCGGTATCCGCCGGGCTGCGAATGGCGGCACCGGTGGGTAATGATTGTTCATAGTAGCGTCGAGCCAGCTCAGGCAACGATGTGAGGATGGCGAGGCGGGCCCGGCCGACACCGCGACAAGCCAGGAGCTCGGTGCTGTTTGCCTGCAGGACGCACCTGAGACTGCCAAACCGGTCGAGCAGCAGCGCTGCAGCCCGGCGGCCTGACCGATGGCTGCCCGTTCCGATAACCGCCGACAAAAGCTCGGCATCACTGCGGTCCTTGTCATTGGCGTCGTTCACATAGCCATGTTCTGCCGTATCGCTACTTCCTTACAACCGTTCAATCTGGTCCTCTGTGCCGGATTTGCTGGCAATGGGATCGACTATGACGGCCGGTACGGTGTATGACGTGCGTTACGATCTGAACGTTGGCGGCATCAACATCGAAGAGATTGACGAGCTACTTGGGGCAGATTGGGGTCAGACCTACCACACACGATGTGTTGGATCGTGTCGATGATGAGGACACAGCGGCAAGCAGTATCAAGACTACGACTACAACCGATTGTGCGTAAAAGGCGGCCAATAGCCAGTCATACAGGACACTGGCGATATGCAAGTCAATCGAGAAGCTGAGAAATGCCTTCTTCTGAAATCGTTGATTGATAGACAAGCGATTGCTTTTTGCTCTTCTTATCGATTCGAATGCCAATGCCGTGTTGTCGGCGAAAATCTTGGAAGCTAATTTCATCATCAGCGGCTACGCCAAAAATCGCGTTCCAAAAACTGCCGCCGCACGCGATGCGCGCGCGCTCACGCTCCATATGGGATGCCCTATTCAAACCAATACCGAGGTGAATGAGCCCAATAACAAAAAAGCCCAGCGCTAAGAAAGCTGCTGCGCTCAAAATATCCAATGTCAAATCAATCATTTTTCGAAGAATACCTTTAATTTAACGTAATGCAAAGGCACCAAATTCTTTGTAATACCTCAATTCTACGCTTGTTTTGTAGGGATTTCAGTACTCAAGTCACCAAATTACTCAACCATGTGACTGCGTCTCTTACCACTTTGGCGACCAAAATCACCGCGTCGCGCACAAAGGCTATTACATCGTCCATCGCGCCGGCGAGAGCCACCATAAGCGCTATGGATATAGGCACCAATAGCCATACCAGCCTTTTCGACGTGGTTGGCCCAAGCGATAACGCGAGCCGGATAAAATTCTGGAATATCGTCGTTGATCGTACGTAGATATTGGCAGATTCGTGATAAACAACCCCAGCTGAAAGGGTAATTAGTATGACCGCGACCATCAACGGATTCGCGTAAACAGTCTGTGCGAAGCCCAATATGTACGGACTCACATCTTTTTCAATCGGCATGTTAACAAGCTGGGTAATACCGATCGCTAGGCCTAGTGCGCCAATGGAAACGATTAACATCAGATCATGACCGCGGCTTGTTTTTTTGCGAAAGATCTGATCATTCTCCTTCGCTAATTCGATCGTTTGTCGCAGTGCGTTGTGGTTACGTTTCGGGCTACGCTCTTTCATACTCCTGATTTGATCTTTCGAAATCGACTCAAACGTCTCTAGGAAGCTGAGCACTCCTAATGACTGAACACAGGTAGCCTCATTCGGCGTACGCTTAAATGCCAATACAGTTCGGTAAAGGCTTTTCAATGTTCGTCTCCTCCATTCAATATCATCCAATGAATTCTTTGATCCAGGATGTGCATAAGTAATATTGTCATTTGGACGAGAGTGAAAAATATGCTTGTGGGATAGGTCCCTCAAGAATCGAAATACTTGATTTGCCATTGCGTCGACCTCTTTCGGATCGTCACATATTCGCAAGAATTCTGGAGACCGTGCAGCATCAGGATTGTTTTCGGATGTGCACAAATACGTACAGCCTTGGCGCGTTACCTCCACCTCAGTGTGAAATGCACAATAACGCAGGAATTCCTCATGCATTGCTTCGCAATTTCGTAGCGCATTCAAAGAGGGAGTTGACTCATCGTTGGCGTCCTCTTGGTACTTCTTGACTCGTGCCTCGAGGCATTCTCGCCAAAGTTTAGTGCCGGAAAAGACGTACGCATTTCCGAGCAATCGGCCGTCACAAAGTTCGCCCGCAACGTCAGTCTGGTTTGTAGTTCGACCGACCAAGACGAAGTAAAATTCGCAATCTTGGTGAAAGCTCAAGAAAGGAAGGTGCCTTGCAAAAGGTAGCGGAGAGTCGCCAAGATTCCGTCGCTGGTAGATGATCATTACCCGGTCATCACCATTTACACGAACATTTGCAGCTATCGGCGGCGATTCTGTCTTGAATTTTCCAAACGTAGAAAATTGAATTCGGCCACTCGCTGTTGCAAGCCACCCTGCAAAAGTCGTAATCGTGATTCCCCTCAATATTTGGCGCCGCGGACGCGAGCTCTATCCAATGTGGTTTTCTTCTGTTCGGGTGCGAACTGTGTATTGGATGTAGCTTCGAAGCTTTAGTTTTTTTATCCGCGAATGGCTATTATACTACCTCGATAACTCTCGCATCATCAAGAGTCTCGACTGGGTAACTCTGGATCTTTCTCGCCAGGCAGAGCATTCACCGCGTCGCGCGACCGGCGATTGAAAATAGATCCTCGCTGAAAACTATCCAATCCAGTTACCCGTTTTCTACAATTTTTCCAGATAGTTGAACTAGGTTACATCACATGATTGAGCCTGAGCATGGGTACAAAGATTAATGCTGTGGCATCGTTCACATAGCCATGTTCTGCCGTATCGCTATTTCCTTACAACTATTCAATCTGGTCCTCTGTGCCGGATTCGCTGGCAATCGCTGATATTGGCGAGCTAAGCTAAACCGTATGAATATTGTTCTCGGAATCAGTGGCGGCATCGCGGCCTACAAAGCACCTGATCTGGTCAGGCGCCTGCGCGAGCATGGTGCCGAGGTACAGATCGTGATGACCAGCTCGGCAGAAGAATTCGTCACCGAAACAGCACTGCAGGCCGTATCGGGCCGCCCAATCCGTTCCAATCTCTGGGACAAGGATGCTGAAGCGGCGATGAGTCACATCGAGCTCGCGCGCTGGGCCGACGTCGTGTTGATCGCTCCGGCAACCGCTGAAGTGATGGCGAGAATTGTCAGTGGTGGTGCACCGGACCTTCTGACAACTATCTGCCTCGCGAGCGAAGCGCCGCTGGTACTTGCACCTGCCATGAATCATGTCATGTGGAGCAATCCTGCTACGCAGTCAAACCGGGCTGTGCTCGAAGAGCGTGGCGTACACATTCTCGGCCCTGGCATTGGTTCGCAGGCCTGTGGCGAGACGGGTGCCGGTCGCATGCTGGAACCCAACGCGATTGCTGCGGCAGTCGCGAGTCTCGCGGGCGGTAAGCTGGAAGGCGCGATGAAAGGTCGCAAAGTCGTCATCACTGCGGGCCCGACCCGGGAGCCAATAGACCCGGTTCGTTACATTACGAATCGCAGCTCGGGCAAAATGGGTTATGCCATCGCCCAGGCCGCGGCCGTGCAGGGCGCCGAAGTGGTTGTGATAAGCGGCCCCGTGAACATTGCCGTGCCTGCAGGTGTCGAGGTGCAGGCGGTCCAAACAGCCGAAGAAATGCACGAGGCGACGCTTGCCGCGGTTGCTGACGCCGACATTTTTATTGCGGCTGCTGCGGTTGCCGATTATCGACCTGCACAGGTAGCGGGTCAGAAGATCAAGAAAAACAATGAACAGATGAGTATTGAGCTGGTTCGCTGTCCGGATATTCTCGCCACAGTCGCGGCTCTGGATGTGGCGCCTTTTACAGTTGGTTTTGCGGCGGAAACTGAGAAAGTAACCGACTACGCGCGGGGCAAGCTGGAGAAGAAGCGACTCGACATGATAGTGGCCAATCGTGTTGGCAGTGATTGCGGTTTCGACAGCGATGACAATGCCGCCACCGTGTTGTGGAACGACGGAGAAAAGCGCTTTCCTACTACGTCGAAAACCGACCTGGCGCGAGATATTATTGAGCTTGTCGCGCAACGATTCTATGCTGTGCGCGGCTCGGACACGGAACCACGTCTGACTGTAATATCAAACAGCGACTGAAGGATTTCACACTTGCGATCGATCGAACTGAAGATACTCGACCCACGGGTCGGGGATTCCATCCCTTTGCCGCACTTTGCGACTGAAGGCTCCGCGGGCATGGATATGCGTGCATGCATCGACGATGCCCAGACGGTTGCCCCGGGCGAGACTGTGCTAGTACCGACGGGCCTGGCGATTCATGTCGCAGATCCGGCTTTGGCAGCGGTGCTATTGCCGCGTTCGGGACTGGGCCATAAGCATGGCCTGGTACTCGGCAATCTGACCGGATTGATCGACTCTGACTACCAGGGGCAGGTGTTCATCTCTTGCTGGAACCGCGGTTCCAAGAGCTACGAGATTCAACCCGGCGAGCGTATCGCGCAGATGGTGTTCGTACCCGTAGAGCAGATTGAATTCAACGTTGTGGAAGAGTTTGCCGAGAGCGAGCGGGGTGCTGGCGGATTCGGTCACTCGGGCAAAAGCTGAGTCCAGCTTTAGTCGATTCCCTTGAGTACCTTAAAGCGCGTAATGTCGTTGTCAAAGCGCGCGATGATTTCCTGCTCATTGGCACGAAATTTCTTCAGGTTATGCTCGTGCCGTTCGATCGTGTCCCGGGTCTTCCTGAGGTCTGCAGACAGGCCATCGGGAATCATGGGTGCATCAGGATCTTCGCTATACGGCTGGTAGCGCGCTGCATCGACACGTAACTTGTCGAGGCGGCGTTCGAGATTGCTGAGATAAAGCTCGGTGACCTTGGACTGCGCTTTGTAAAGCTCGACCCGTCGATCCCGGTGCATCAGAATTTCTTCAACTGAAAGATAGGTTGCGATCAGCGCCTGGTCCGCGCGGCGTTGTAACTCTACCGCCATGCGTCGCTCGTCTTCCGCTTTCTCGGCTGCTATCTGCTCTTCAGTTTTCTTGCCGTCAAGATTGTCGACAGTGATGCCGCGGTCATTGAGTACTTCTTTCGGATACTCGGCGTAACGCGCAGGAATGCTGTCGCCATACTGGGTGACGCCGTTCTCGTCGACCCATTTGAATACTTTTTGCTCACTAGCGATCGCGTTGAATGGCGCGATCATTGCTAAAGCGATTATCAGAATCAATTTCCGCATAGAAAGAATATGCCACCAAATAGTCGTTATAACCGGGACTGGTTCTCGGATTTGCCGTCTCTGGCGCCAAATCCATCGCTCTGGACCTTGATTCTACTGCTTTTGTGGCCGCTCAGGAAATAACTCCATATTGCTTGCGATACGCCAGAACAGGGTCCAGATATTCCTCGTATTCGCTCGACTCTTCAAGAATATCGATCAAATCATCTAGCTGAACAATACTTATGACAGGGATTTCAAGCGATTGTTTCAGTTCCTGAACCGCGGAAAATGGTCCCTGACCGCGTTCCTGACGATCCAGCGATATTACGAGCCCCGCAACGTCGGCGCCTGCGGCAGAGATGATCTGGTAAGCCTCGCGGACGGCGGTACCGGCGGTTATGACGTCATCAACAATCAGTACCTCGCCGGATAACGGTGCCCCGACAATGCTGCCGCCCTCACCATGCGCCTTTGCTTCTTTGCGATTGAATGAGTACGGCACGTCAATGTCATGCTGTTCAGCGAGTGATGCAGCGGCCAGCGTGGCCAGCGGAATACCTTTATAGGCAGGTCCGAACAGCATGTCGAAGCGCAGGTCTGCCTCCGCGATCGCTTCCGCATAGAAACGGCCGAGTTTGGCAGCGGCATAACCGGTATTGAAGAGGCCTGCATTGAAAAAGTAAGGACTGACCCTGCCTGATTTCAACGTGAACTCACCAAAGCGCAGAACGCCCAGTTCCAGTGCCAGTTCGATGAACTCTCTCTTGTACCCGCGCATTCTGATCGATCCCTTGCTGGTGCGTTCTGTATGATGGCCGCGACCGGTCCAATTTCGGATCGGAGTATGACACAGGAGTAGGAATTTGTTTCGCGTGATCAGCCTGAACGCTAACGGGATTCGGGCCGCCGCCCGCAAGGGTTTCTTTGAGTGGATGGCCAAGCAGAATGCCGATGTCGTCTGCATCCAGGAGACCAAAGCGCAGGTCCACCAGTTGACCGATGAGGTCTTCTCACCGAGTGGCTATCACAGCTACTACGAGGACGCGGAAAAGAAGGGCTACAGCGGCACTGCAATCTACACTCGTCACAAACCGAAGAAGGTGATTCACGGTTACGGCGACGCAGAGTTCGACAACGAAGGTCGCTACCTTGAGGTGCAGCTCGACGGTATCAGCGTCGTGTCCCTGTACTTGCCATCCGGTTCATCCAAAGAGGAGCGGCAGATCGCGAAGTACCGCTGCATGGACAGCTTTACAGAACATCTGCACAAGCTGCGACGACGGCGCAATGAATATGTCATCTGCGGTGACTGGAATATCGTCCACAAGGAAGGCGATATAAAGAACTGGAAACAGAACCAGAAAAATTCGGGTTGTCTCCCTGAAGAGCGGGAGTGGCTTGATAAAGTATTTGGCGAATATGGTTTTCACGACGGCTTTCGCTGCATCGACCAGGCGCCGGATCAGTACACCTGGTGGTCGAACCGCGGCAGAGCGTGGGACAACAACGTGGGTTGGCGCATCGACTACCAGGTCGTTACACCGGGACTTAGCAGCAAGGTTATCAAGACCGCCATATACCGCGATGAGAGGTTTTCTGACCACGCGCCACTGAGCATGGATTACGATTGGGTTTATGACGGCTGACACAGACGCGCAAACGGCATCGCGGGGATGGCTTTATTACCTGCAGGAAAAGGTGCTGGTCATCTTTTTTCTCGGTTTTTCGGCAGGGCTGCCGTTCCCGCTGGTGTACGCGACCCTCACGGCCTGGCTCAGTGACGCGGGTCTCGAAAAAAGCACAATAAGCACGTTTGCCTGGGTCGGGTTTGCGTATGCATTCAAGTTTCTCTGGTCCCCGCTGGTTGATCGTCTGACACTGCCTGTCCTTTCACGCGTCTTCGGGCGACGGCGAGCGTGGATGCTGTTCGCACAGATTGCGATCGGTGTCGGACTGATTGTGATGGCGAGCATGGATCCCGCCGCAGCAATCGGCGGTTTCGCGGCAATCGCCGTCGCTGTCGCCATCTCGTCCGCGACACAGGATATGGCGATTGATGCGTATCGTATCGAGTGCGCTGAGCAGGAAATGCAGGCCGTTCTCGCCGCCGCCTATCAATACGGCTACCGCATCTCAATCATCGTTGGCGGAGCAATCGCGCTGTATATCGCTCAATGGGGATCATGGGAGCTCGCCTATCAATGTATGGCAGGGTGCATGCTGATCGGTATCGCAACGACATTGTTTTGCAAGGAGCCCGAAACGCCGGACGGCGCCGAGCTTGGGCCGATTTTTGCTGGCGGCTTTGCAAAGTGGTTTCTGGACGCGGTTGTCGGACCGTTTGTCGACTTCTTCAAGCGCTACGGAGCATTCGCCGTAACCATGCTCGCATTCATCGCGTTCTATCGCATGAGCGACTACGTACTGGGCATTCTCGCGAACCCGTTCTACCTGGATATTGGTTTCAGCAAAGCCCAGGTTGCGAGTGTCGCGAAGCTCTACGGCTTGTGGGTAGCATTGTTCGGCATCGCTGGCGGCGGCTGGTCGGTCATGAAGTTCGGTCTCGCCCGTTCGCTCGTCGCGGCAGCGATCCTGATCGCAGCGACCAACCTGTTTTTTGCCGGTCTCGCGATCGTTGGCGCAGAACTCTGGGCGCTGACTGTGACGATCAGTTTCGACAACTTCGCCCAGGGGTTTTCCGGTACCGTCTTCATCGCCTACCTGTCGAGCCTGACGAACATGCAGTTCACGGCAACGCAGTACGCGTTGTTCAGTTCGCTGTCAGTTTTCTTCGGCAAACTGGTGGCTGGCTGGTCGGGCAATGTGCAGGAGTCGCTCGACTGGGTTGGCTTCTTTATCTACGCGGCCGCACTCGGAATTCCTTCGATCATTCTCTCGATCGTCGTGGTGCGGCACAGCAATATTGAAGAGCGTAAATGACGACCCTGTCCGAGGTCGAAGTAGGTCGCCTGGAAGAAATCGAAGATCCGGGTTGTCGCGAGTTTTCGATCGGCGATGGCGACTGGCCCTTTCGCGGTTTCGTCGTTCGCAAGGGCGACGACGTTTTCGCGTATCAGAATGTCTGTGTGCACGTCGGACATCCGTTGAACTGGTCAGCGAATCGATTCCTGACAAAAGACGGAAGCGCAATTATCTGTGCGTCGCACGGCGCGACGTTCCATATCGAATCGGGTGAGTGTTTTGCGGGCCCGGGCTCAGGGCGGTCCTTGCTCAAGGTCGAGGTGGTCGTACGCGACGGGCTGGTTTTTGTGACGGGGCCTCGGGGCAGGAGCTGACAGCCTACTGCTTGTCGAGAAATTCCAGCGGGTCGTGAAAGCCCTGTGGAATGTCACCGACTTTCGTGCCCTTGAAGTCTTCCGGATCCATGTCGACGGATCCTGACCAGTCTTCCGGCGCTGCCACCTCAACGAGCAGCATCTGCGGCCAGTTTTCGACATCGACCTCGCTGATCGTGCCGTCAAACAGCTGGATCTCAATGGTGCCGTCATCCTCATCGACGGCAACGACCTCGAATAACGTGCCGCCAGGTCTGCGAAACCAGTGTCCAATCATCGGGTAATGCGGTGTCATGCTGACAGTTCCTCTGCAATCGACAGCTCTTACCCTTAGTTATAGATCAGGCTGGCGTTTTAGCAAGGCTCCAGTCCCAGATGCGATGGCCCTTCCGGAGCCCACGTCGTTCAAACTTGGTGCGTGGCCGGTCGAAAGGCTGGTCGCCGTCGTGCTCGCGACGTTCCTTGCGGGTAACGCGATCCGACTCCGCAATAATCGTGTCGATATGCTCAGCGTAGTTGGCCCAGTCGGTCGCTATGTTCAGAACACCTTGCTCACGCAGCCGGTCGGTAACCAATGCCAGGAAATCGTACTGCACAATGCGTCGTTTGTGATGCCGTTTCTTTGGCCAGGGATCCGGAAAGTACAGGTTCACCCGGGCCAGTGAGGTTGCGGGTACCCGTTCAATTAGCACTTCTATAGCGTCATGCATGATCAGCTTCAGGTTACTAACGCCTGCATCGCGTGCTTTCAGCATCGCGTGGCCGACGCCGGGCTCATGCACCTCGACGCCGATGAAGTCTTTCCCGGGACTGGCGGCCGCTTGCTCAACAAGCGTCTCACCATTGCCGAAACCGATCTCCAGCACGACCTCGCTTTCGCGCCCGAACAAAGCCGCGAAATCGAGCAGCTCGCCTGAATTCTCGATTCCGTACAGAGGCCAGAGTTCCTGCAGGGCTTTTTGTTGCGACGGAGTAAGGCGACCGGTTCGCCGGACGAAGCTCCGGATCGTGCGGATCTTGCTGGATGGTGCCTGCATGGGACAGATAGCCTTGCTTTCGAAGTGCCGGGCCAGCGTCCTGGCCTCAAAGGGTCGGGGATTATATAGCAGGCTCGCCAGACAGACCTCGGTGCAATTGGAATATGCGTGCATACAACAGTATGCTAGAGCTATCCAACGCGAAGGACTGAGAGGGCGTCGTGTCTAAATCAATCAAAATCAACACCTTGAGCGCAGCGCTGACCCGTGTGATCGGCGCGACCGCTATCATATCCACAGCATTTGTTGTTTTTTCGCTACCATCTGACGCGCTGGCGCAGGATGGTGCGGCAGGCGCTCTGCTGGAGGAAATCGTTACCACAGCTCGAAAAAAGAGCGATGCAGAGGCAGTTCAGGATGTTCCGGTCGCTGTAAACGCGTTTGGCGCGACGCAGCTGGACGCCCTGTTTGTGAAGAAAATTGAAGACCTGAGCTACATCATGCCGAACGTGCAGCTTGAATCGGTCGGGACCTTCCCGGGTGTGCAGAATTTCTCCATTCGTGGCCAGGGCATCAACAGTTCGATTCCGTCTGTCGATCCAACGGTTGGCGTGTTCGTCGACGGTGTGTTTATGGGCACGACCTACGGCGTCGTGATCGACACGTTCGACCTCGAGACGGTCGAAGTCTTGCGCGGACCCCAGGGGTTGTTGTTCGGTCGCAATGTAACCGGCGGCGCAGTTGTTCTGCGCAACGCTCGCCCCGACGGCGAGTTCGCTGCTCGAGTTCGGGTGGGCGCGACTGATGAAGAACAGTTCAACATCGCAGCGACGATCGAAGGCACACTGATTGAAGATCGCCTGATCGGAAAGATGGCAGTTTCCTATGACGATGATCCGGGCTACTTCAAGAACATCAATCCGGGGGCTTCGCTGCCGGCGCCACACCCGCTGCAACCTTTCTATGTGAATCCTGCGGACGGTTCGAATGTTGGCGCGATGGAAACCAAACTGTTCAGGCCGACGCTAATATGGACGCCATCCGATACCGCCGAATGGACACTGATCGTAGAGCATGGACAGTCGAGCGGCGACGGTGCACCGTGGACAAGCGTTTCTGCTCAGCGTGCCGGAGCACAAGCGGACTTCGCAACGACATCAGACGAAAGTGGCTTCACCGAGATGAAGTGGACGCAAGCCGTGCTCGAAACCAACATCGACGAAGTCGGTAACGGAACCCTGACCAATATTCTGGGTTGGCGTCGTGTGTCGGCAGAATCTCTCGCGGACATCGATGGCACTGACTTGCCGATATTCTCTGCGCCGGGTGACACCGATCAGCATCAATTGAGCAATGAGATTCGCTGGTCGGGTTCAGTGCGCGACAACTGGGAAACAACCATCGGCCTGTACATGTTCTCGCAGGATGTGAGCTATCGCGAGGCGCGTTACATCTGGCTGCCACCGCCGCTGGGTCCGCCGCCTGTTGGCATTAACTTGCAGGCAGCACTCGGCGGCGACATGGATTCCAGGAACTTTGGTGCTTTTTGGAGTAATGATTTCTTCCTCAACGATCAGTGGACGCTGACTGCTGGTATCCGCTACACCGATGAAAGCAAGGATGCGCAGATCATCATCGGTGGCTGCACCGACAACACGACCTTCATCTGCCCGACAGATGATCTCAGCGGTAAGTGGGACAATATTACGCCGAAGCTCGGTGCGCAGTTCCGCATCAATGATTCGACGCAGTTGTACGGATTCTGGTCCAAAGGATTCCGTTCGGGTGGCTTCAACTTCCGCAATGCGAAGCCAAATGTCATTCCCGCAGGACCGACCCGCGAGGAAGAGAACAACACCATTGAGGTTGGTCTGAAGACAGACTTTAACGACGGCCGCATGCGTCTCAATGCCGCGATCTTCCACAACGACATCAAGGATATGCAGCGCGAGCTGAACGTCCCCGATCCGGATGTAATCGTCTTGCAGGGTACGATCAATGCGGGTGATGTCACGATCAAAGGCATCGAGGTTGATTTCGTTGCACTGCTGACGGACACGTTCTCCATCAATGCCTCTTATGGTTGGCAGGACGGGGAGTATGATCGCGTCGATCCGCTCTGGGCGGCACAGCTGGGCCCTGAGTTGCCACGCCTCGCGCCAACCAACTACAGCGTCGGATTCTCATGGGATATTCCAGCCGGCGATGGTATTTTCAACCTCATGGCGAACCACAGTTTCCGCGAACGTCATCCGTACAACGACCTGAACTCGGAATTCTTCGAAGATCAGCAGCGCACGAATGCCAGCGTCAACTGGTTTTCGGGAGACGACCGCTGGAATGTTTCCTTGTATGGCAAGAATCTCGAAGACGAAGCGAACTGGGGTAACCTGACATCAATCGGTGGGCTGTTCACGGCTGGACCGATGAAGAAGGGCCGCGAGATTGGCCTGGAGATCAATCTGCGCTACGAATAAGCCGGTTACACGCCGGATTTGTAAAGGCCGCCTTCGGGCGGCCTTTTTTATGGGAAACGAACCGGGCTCGTTTTCTCCGGCCAGCGCCCCCTGACATTCGAGTAAAAGTTCGCACATTGCGCAAGGTCCGCCTCCACGTTGCCCGTAAGATCAAGCCTGCCGCCAATTCCGACGCGCTTGTTCTCGTAGTCCAGAACGCCGAAAAACACCGGTACATTGGCCTCTGCAGCTATGCGATAGAATCCCGACTTCCAGCCATCGCGCAGGCTGCGCGTTCCTTCCGGCGCGAGTCCGAAAAAAAACTCATCCTCGGCTTCGAACATGTCGACCGCCAACTGCACCGCGGAGCCAGCGCGGCCCCTGTCGAGCGGAATTCCCCCCAGGCTGCGCAGCAATGTGCTGAGTGGAAACCAGAACAGCGAATGCTTGCCGAAGAAATGCACATCAAGACCGACAGCAACCTTGTAGACCAGGGCCCAGAAACCATCCCAGTTCGAGGTATGTGGTGCGGCGATGAAAACAGCTTTTGGCACATCGGGAACAGTCCCAACAGGCGTCCAGCCACCGAGACGCAAAATGAGTCTCGCGAGTCCTCTTAACACTGTCTGGTCCCTTGTACGGTAGTGGAGCCTGTGACGGCTGCGGGTTTGCTGCAACCGGATTAGCTGCAGATTCGCAATCGCACATCGTATACTGGATTCACATCGCAACAAAAACAAATGACGGGATTCCCGCAAGCGAGATGACACGATGAGAACGTCAGGGTGGATGAAGCGGCAGCCATGGTTCTGGCCAATCAAGCTGTTTTTAAAACGCATAAGCGGCAAAGAGCTGTGGCTGCGTCGAGACTTCGAGATGACGACCACCAAGATCGGCGAATGGGCGTTCGTGCCTGAGTTGCTGCACGGTGGTTCGATTGTCTACTCGCTGGGCGTCGGTGACTCGGTCGAATTCGATCTCGGCGTTATCGAACGCTACGGTTCGACTGTCTACGCATTCGACCCTACGCCTTATGCAATGGAATGGGTTGCTGCACAAACCCTGCCAACGGAATTTGTTTTCAAACCCTGGGCAGCATCCGGCGCTGATGGCAGCCTGCGTCTCTACCGTCGAGTGAGCAGGCGCGGCAAGCGTGCAAAAGTGATGTGGACTGCGGATGCCGGCGCTGGAGATATTGAGGATCATATCGACGCGCCTGCGTATACGATTGCGACCATCATGCAGCAACTGGAACATGAAAAGATTGATCTGCTGAAGATGGACGTGGAGGGCGCGGAGTACGATGTTCTGGACGGGCTCAAGAACGTACAAAATTTGCCGAAGCAGCTGCTGGTCGAGTTCCATCATCGCTTTCGCAGCATAGGCAAACAGAAAACTGCGACCGCAATCGAGAAGCTCAGAGGGCTCGGTTACCAGATTTTCTGGTTGTCCGAAACTGGTCGCGAAATTGGTTTCATGCAGGTAACAAGGGACAGTGATGATGCTTAGAAGAACAATCGTAATCGTATTGCTCGGGGGACTAAGCGCCACGGCGTTGGCGGAGTCTCTGAACGAGGCAATCGCTGCGGACTACCCGTATCTCGACAGCTTGTTCAAGCATCTGCATCAGAATCCGGAATTGTCGATGCAGGAGTTTAAAACCTCTGATCGCATGGCCGAGGAAATGACCGGTCTTGGTTTTGACGTGACTCGCAATATCGGCAACACGGGTCTGGTTGGTGTCATGAAGAATGGCGACGGACCAACCCTGATGATTCGCGCTGATATGGACGGTTTGCCGGTGCAGGAGAAAACCGGACTCGCCTACGCGTCGCAGGCACGTCAGATCAACCTTGAGGGTCGCGACATGCCGGTGATGCATGCGTGTGGCCATGATGTTCATATGACGGCGCTGATCGGTACGGCTCGACGCCTGGTCGAAATCAAGGACCAGTGGCAGGGTACATTGATGTTGGTCGCGCAGCCTGCCGAGGAAGCCATAGGCGGTGCGCTGGCGATGGTCGCTGATGACATTTACGGTCGGGTTGGTCGCCCGGATTTTGCACTGGCCCTGCATGTTGGTGCCGGCGATCCGGCCGGCAAGATTACGTTTTCAGACGGGTTAATGTATTCCAGCGCCGATACGGTGCGCATAACAGTCCGCGGTGTAGCAACGCACGGTGCTTCACCGCATCTTGGCAAAGACCCGGTGCTCATCGGGTCACAAATCGTACTGGCATTGCAGATGATCGTGACGCGTGAAGTTTCTCCAATCGAACCAGCGCTGATCACAGTGGGCGCGTTTCGTGGCGGAACAGCAGCTAACGTCATCGCTGATCATGCGACGCTCGACGTTACTGTGCGGGCCAACACCGAAAAAACACGCGCCCAGCTCCTGAAAAGTATTGAGCGCGTTGCAACGCAGACCGCTCGCGCATCCGGCATACCGGACGAGTTATTGCCGATAGTGGATGTTTACGACAATGGCTCACCCACGACAACCAACGATGCAGCGCTTGCGCAGCGTGTCCGTGCCGCGATGATCGAGAAGATGGGCGCGGATGCTCTGTTCCCGTTCAAGCAGGAGGATATGGGCGCCGAAGATTTTCCCGATCTCGTGAACGTAGACCCACCTATACCCAGTGTTTACTTCGGCGTTGGCGGGACGCCCGTCGAGAATCTCGAGTCGGGCGACTGGGCGGGCCATCACTCACCGCTATTCTGGATAGCGCCTGAGCCATCCATCAAAGGCGCCGTCGAAGGCATGACCGTGGCGGCGCTTGAGTTGCTGAAATAGTCCTAGCCGGATGCGCGGGGTCGTGCAGCGATACCCGCGGCAACGCCCAGTGCGGCCAGCGAGTAGCCAACGACAGGGAAGTCGGCGAACAGGATAACCAGCGTGCCGGCCACGACCCCGGTCGCCGCAGCGGTAAGCCAAAAGCGCTGCCGTTGTTGCTGTACGAACTGCTCGCGCATCCGGGTGAGCTCGGTCGATTGCACGTTCATCTTGATACGGCCTTCTGCGGCCTGATCGCCGAGCCGCTGAATGATCACTGGCAACTCGCGTAGGGCATCACGGAGTTGCGGCAGATTCTCTCTGAAGTCTTTGAGAATCGCGCTCGGCCCAACCTGTTCGTCCATCCAGCGCTTTAGAACCGGGTGCGCAGTCTTCCACAGGTCGAGTTGCGGATACAGTTGTCGTCCGAGACCCTCAATATTGAACAGTGTTTTGTGCAGCAGAATCATTTGCGGTTGAATCTCTACATCAAAGCGTTGCGCGACGCGGAATAGCCGCATCAGCAGTTGCGCGAATGAGATTTCAGCGAGAGGTTTGTTGAAGATCGGTTCGCACACGGTGCGAATGGCAGTCTCAAGCTGATCGACTCGCGTGCCTTCGGGCACCCAGCCACTGTCGAGGTGTAGCTTCGCGATTCGATGATAGTCGCGATCAAAAAATGCGAGGAAATTTTCGGCCAGATAGCGCTGGTCCTCCGGGCTGAGTGTACCGACGATGCCGAAATCGACTGCTGCGTACTTCGGTCGCTGCGGGTCGGTCGTAATAACGAATATGTTGCCGGGGTGCATGTCCGCGTGAAAAAAATTGTGACGGAAAACCTGCGTGAAAAATATGTCCACGCCATTTTCGGCGAGCACCTGAAAATCCGTTCCGGACTGTCGCAACGTTTCCATGTCACTGATGGGCGTGCCATAGATGCGTTCCTGCACCAGTACTTCTGGCCGGCAGTAGTCCCAGAAAATGTCCGGCGCATACAGCATATCCGAGCCGTGGAAGTTGCGTTTTAGCTGCGCGGCATTCGCTGCTTCCCGCATCAGATCGAGCTCATCGATGATTGTATGCGCGTATTCTTCGACAACTTCCAGCGGTCGCAGGCGTTTGCCATGCTGCCAGTACCGATCCGCCAGTCCCGCCAGCATACGAAGTACGGAAAGGTCGCGTTCGATCTGTTCCTGTACGCCGGGACGTAGCACTTTGACGACGACTTCCGGTCCGTCTTTGAGCTTGGCGGTATGCACCTGAGCAATAGAGGCGGCGGCCAGCGGTTCTCGGTCGAAGCGTTCAAAGACTTCAGCTACAGGTTCGCCATACGCACCGTCAATGATCGCTATGGCCTCGGTGGCGGGAAACGGTGGCACTGCGTCCTGTAGTTTGGCGAGTTCATCGGCAATGTCGGTTGGCAGCAGGTCACGACGTGTGGAAATAGCCTGGCCGAACTTGACGAAAATCGGCCCGAGTTCCTCGAGCGCAAGCCGGATGCGCTCGCCAAGAGGAGCCGAGCGATCGCGACGACGTGGTACCAGGTAAAACAGGAACCGCAATGGCCGCAGCAGGTGTGTTTCCTTGATAATGTCATCAAGACTGTACTTAACCAGGACCCGTTGAATGGCCAGCATTCGAAATAGGGTTTGCCGGCGGGTCATTGGCGTGCGTCCTGAAGCCGCTTGATACGTGCTTCCAGCCGCGCGACATCATCGCGAAGTGTATTGACCCGGGATGCAAACCGCTCGGTCTCATAGCGGCTCGGAGCATCACGACTCTCCTCCTGCAGATATTCGCGAACATTGGCGCCCATCGTCGAGCGAGCCTCGCGGCCCCAGCGGCCGAGGCCGCGCGCGATTTCGCCGAGCCGATGCGCGGCGACGTCACCGACAACACTCGACAGCTCTTCTTCAATGTCCGGTTTCGCGAACGCGAGGAGTTTTTGAAAAGCGGCAGCGGTTTCAGCATCACCGCTAAGGCTGATGTTGCGGTAGCGGACGGCCGCTTCGCCAGACCCGCCTGCCATGCGCGCCAACGTCAGCAACGAGCCCTCTATCGTCACATCAGGTTCGAGTTCGCTGGATGGCAGAAGCTCGAGCGTGTCGTCATGCATCACAAACCAGGCCGCCAGTGCGGTATCGCGAACCCGAACTGCCACTACTCTGCCGCTCAGGTCCCGGCACTGTTCACGCGCTGGCGTAACAGCCTGGATGTTTCGGTTTAGCAGATTCGCGACAGGGCGTAATAGCGCCTCCAGGGCATCCATAACGCTAGATCCGGTAACCGATATGCAGCGCGACAATGCCTGCTGCGAGATTGTGATAGCGGCAACGCTCGAAGCCCGCAGTTTCCATCATGCTTTTGAGTGTTTCCTGATCCGGATGCATGCGGATGGATTCGGCCAGGTACTGATAGCTGTCCGAATCGTCAGCAACAAGTCTCCCAAGCGTCGGCAGGACCTTGAAAGAGTACAGATCGTAGGCAGGTTTGATTGCCTTGTTAGGCGCAGAAAATTCAAGAATCATCACTTTGCCGCCGGGCTTGGTGACTCGATACATGGAGGCCAGCGCCGCGTCTTTTTCGGTGACGTTACGCAGCCCGAAAGCCATGCTGATGCAGTCGAAGCTGCGATCATCGAAAGGCAGGTTTTGTGCATCGACTTGCGCGATGGTGACGTTGCCAGAGACGCCAGCGTCAACCAGCCTGCGGCGACCCTGTTCGAGCATCGCGGCGTTTATGTCGGCCAGTACGACGTGGCCCCCGGCCCCGACTCTGCGCGAAAACTCGAGCGCGAGATCGCCTGTGCCGCCCGCGAGGTCCAGAACGGTATTGCCGCGTTTGATCGAGGCCTGGTTGATCGTGTAGCGCTTCCAGATTCGGTGCAACCCAGCCGACATCAGGTCATTCATGATGTCATAGCGACTCGCAACAGAGTCGAAGACATCGCGGACCTTGCTCGCTTTTTCGTCAGCAGCAACCGTCTGATAACCGAAATGCGTGGTATCAGGTTTTTCGTCGGGATTAGCCATGAGCAGGCGAGGATACCTTTCCGCTAGATCAGGGGCCACCACTATGAACGCGGTTCAATTCAATTACAGAATGTAGCGGCTCAGGTCTTCGTCCTGAGAAAGCTCTGCGAGGTGATCGTTGACATAACCGGCATCAACGGTCAGCTTGCTGCCGCTCTTGTCGGAAGCCTCAAACGACACCGTTTCCAGAAGCCGTTCCATAACCGTATGCAGGCGACGAGCACCTATATTCTCTGTGTTTTCGTTTACCTGGAACGCGACTTCGGCAATTCTGCGTACGCCACTCTCGGCAAAAGCCAGCTCCACCTCTTCCGTGTCGAGCAATGCACTGTACTGCGAGGTCAGGGACGCGTCCGGCTCGGTCAGAATACGAACGAAGTCCTCTGTTGTCAGTGACTTGAGCTCTACCCGAATAGGAAATCGACCCTGCAGCTCCGGGATCAGGTCCGATGGCTTGCAGACGTGGAACGCGCCCGACGCAATAAACAGGATGTGGTCTGTCTTAACCATTCCGTACTTCGTGTTGATCGTGGAGCCTTCGACGAGTGGCAGCAGGTCACGTTGCACGCCTTCCCGGGATACGTCTGCACCCTGGGTTCCCGAGCTCCGCGCGACCTTGTCTATCTCATCCAGAAACACGATTCCGTGTTGCTCCACTGCTTCGAGCGCCTGCGTCTTGAGTTCTTCCTCATCAAGCATTTTGGCCGCTTCTTCGTCGGTCAGGTGACGAAACGCCTCCTTGACCTTGAGCTTGCGGGTTTTGCTGCGATTGCTGCCGAGGTTCTGGAACATGCCCTGTAGCTGATTGGTCATCTCTTCCATTCCAGGCGGCGCCATGATTTCGACGCCTACGGGTAGCGCCTGGATATCAACTTCGATCTCCTTGTCGTCGAGCTTGCCCTCGCGCAGCATCTTGCGAAATTTCTGGCGTGTGTCGTTGTCCGCTGCGGGTTCGTCGCTGGTAAAGCCGGCGCTGCGTGACGCTGGCGGCAATAGGGCATCCAGCACGCGTTCCTCGGCGGCATCTTCCGCGCGGTGCCGAACTTTGGACATGGCGTCCTCGCGAATCAACTTGATGGAGACGTCCATCAGGTCGCGGATAATGCTATCGACCTCGCGACCGACGTAGCCGACTTCAGTAAATTTGGTCGCTTCGACCTTGATGAAGGGGGCGCGTGCAAGTCTTGCGAGGCGCCGCGAAATCTCAGTCTTGCCGACGCCGGTAGGACCGATCATTAGAATGTTTTTTGGTGTAATTTCACTGCGCAGGGGTTCGTCCACCTGGACGCGGCGCCAACGATTACGCAGCGCGATTGCAACCGCGCGCTTAGCTTCATCCTGGCCGACGATGTGCTTGTCGAGTTCCTGGACGATTTCTCTTGGGGTCATTTGTGACATATTTGGTGTTCGCCTCGCTTCGCGGGCGCCTACAGTTCTTCGATGATGTGGTTCTGGTTGGTATAGACGCAGATGTCGCCTGCGATGGACAGCGCCTGTTTGACAATCTCGGCCGCCTCCAGATCGGAATTGCGCAGCAGTGCCATGGCCGCGGCTTGCGCGTAGGATCCGCCGGAGCCGATAGCCATCAGGTCGTTCTCGGGCTCAATGACGTCACCGTTGCCCGATATGATGAACGAGCTCTCCTTGTCAGCTACACATAACAATGCTTCGAGTCGGCGCAGGCGCCTGTCCGTGCGCCAGTCTTTTGCCAGCTCGATCGCGGCTCGGGTAAGGTTGCCGTACTGTTCCAGCTTGCTCTCGAACAACTCGAACAGTGTAAATGCGTCGGCCGTGCCACCAGCAAAACCTGCGATTACGCGGCCGCCCGCGAGTTGTCGTACCTTGCGTGCATTACCTTTCATTATGGTATCGCCGAGGCTGACCTGGCCGTCGCCCGCTATGGCGACTTTGCCATTGCGCCGCACTGAGACGATCGTCGTCCCTCTGAATTGTTCCATTGTTGTCTTCCTGGTGTGGCGTCTTAGTCGCTTTTCTTGCGCGCCCGGGGGTGTGTCTGGTCGTATATCTGGGCCAGATGCTGGAAATCAAGGTGCGTGTATACCTGCGTTGTCGATATGTTGGAGTGCCCCAGCAATTCCTGAACGCCGCGCAGGTCGTGGCTGGATTCCAGCAGGTGGGTGGCGAACGAGTGGCGGAATAAATGCGGATAGACGTTAGCGTCGATACCTTGCTTGCGGGCCCAGTGACTAACCCTCGCCTGCACGGAGCGCGGGCTGATACGAGTACCCCGATTACTGACAAACAGGGCGTCTTCATCGTGAGCGGCAAGCTTCGCGCGGCTCAGATGCCAGCTTCGCATTGCGTCCAGCGCCTTGCGGCCAACTGGAACAATGCGGTCTTTGTTGCCCTTGCCAGTATCGCGCGATCCCGGTCAACGATCGGGCCGTCGCCGGGAATCTGCAGCAGGCGGGCCATTCTGTCGGCATCGAGATTGCCCGGCAGTCGCTTCTTGGCTTTGGGTGCCGAGACGCCGTTCACGGGATGGTTCTTGACCTGCCCCTCGCGGATCAGGTAGCGATAGAAAGTGCGGTACGCCGACAGCCGTCGCTGAATGCTTTTCGATCCCAGGCCATTGCGGTAGCTATAGGCCGCAAAGCTTCGAAAGTGCTCGCTGTCCAGCTCGGCCCAGGACCCGATACCGGCGTTGTCACGAAAGGTCTTGAGCGCGACGAGGTCGCGACGGTAGTTTTTGCAGGTTTGTGGCGAAAGCCGGCGTTCAAACTCGAGGTGCCCAATGAACTTGTCGATCCAGTCAACGTCGGCCATTACACGACTGCCCTAAAAGCGTTTCAATGCACCTGCGACGAGATCGCCGAGGCGAGTCAGGAAGTCGATACTCATGCCTGGATGGAATCGACCGGCGTCAGCGCTGCCGATGGCCAGAAACCCGATTTCGGTTCCCGACGATAAAGGTACCAGTGCGGCAGAGCCGATTTCCGCGGCATCATCGTGAAACAGGAACTCACGTTGTGCATCGCGAATCTGGCCACAGCGCGCCGAACTTCCGCCAAGGAAGGTCTTGAACGGGCTCAACGCGTCTGAGTTCTTCTCGATCACTCGGAAGAATCGCCCGGCATCGATGTCTGCGAATCCATCCGGGTCGCCAAATACGACCAATACGGCCTGATCTGCCCCGAATCCGCTACGCATCGCTTCTTCAAGGGCCATGATCGTCGTTGCCAGGTCTGATGCAGCCAACAGCTGCAAGGCCAGCTCATGAATCTTGGCGGACAGCACGTCGTTGGCGCGCGCCACCTCAATGAGGTCTTTGAGCTGTTTTTCGAGCTTCAGTTCTTTTTGTCGCAGCACCGAAATTTGCCGTTCAACCAGCGATACGGCACCTCCGCTTGCATGCGGAAGCTGCAGAGAGTCCAGTAACGTCGCGTGACGTTCGAAAAAATCCGGATGTGCCGAGAGGTAATCACGGACCGTATGCTCCGACAATTCGTCTTCTACAAAATCAACTTCAGGTTGTGTACTCATGCTTCGCCCGTTCCTATAGGTCTATCGACCCTTCACTGATGAGTTCGGCATTGCCCGTGAGCCAAACCGGGCCGCCGCCGCCGCGCCAGCTTACCATGACTTCACCGCCGGGAAGGCTAACCCTGACGTCACTGTCAAGCTGTCCGCTGCGCTGGCCGGATACAACCGCTGCGCAAGCGCCGGTGCCGCAGGCGGCAGTCTCCCCGACGCCACGTTCATGCACACGCAGTGCGATCGAGTCCCGGCCATTGATGCACATGAAGCCGACGTTGGTTTTCTCGGGAAAAGCTTCATGCTGTTCGAATTTGGGGCCTAGTGCGTCAACCGGCGCCGTTTTGACATCCGCGACAAGCAACACGCAGTGCGGGTTACCCATCGATAGCACGCTAACGTCGTAGTCCTGGCCATCTACGGCGAGGCAGTAACTGCCGGCCGTAGCAACGGCATTGAACGGCACCTCCGCTGGCTCGAATATGGGGGTACCCATACTGACGGATATCGTGTCGGCATCGAGGATGCGGCACTGTATTGCGCCAGCAGGGCTCTGCAATGCAAATTCCTGCGGCAGGTCCTGCGTCGAGGCGAGATGGCGCGCAACGCAGCGAACGCCGTTACCACATTGTTCAACTTCCGAACCGTCTGCATTAAACACGCGGTAGCTGGCGACGGCGAACTCGTCGTTCGCATCGAAAATCCACATCAACTGGTCAAACCCCGGCCCCGTGTCGCTGTTGCCAAGCTCACGCAGTCTTGTGGCGTTGGGTGGAACGTTACCAGTAGCGCGTTGGTCGACGACAAGAATTACATTCCCGGTGCCGTGCATTTTCTTGTAGCTAACTTTCATGCGACGTGTCTTGCTCCATGACGTGAAGTGAAATGGACTTTTGAGTTGTCCCTATGTAGTTTACATAAACTGCCAATCTAACTAACAAACTGCCCTTGGAGAGCGACATGCGGCACATAATGGTACTCAATGCGAAAGGTGGTTGCGGTAAAAGTACAATCGCGACCAACATAGCTTCTTATTTTGCCACCGAAGGCGCGTCCGTCGCGCTGGCTGACTACGATCCACAACGATCAAGTCTCGACTGGCTGGCGCGACGTCCGGCCAACCGTCCTGAGATCGTCGGGGTGGCAGGATTCGAAGACGGTTTTCGGCACGCGCCACGCAGCGCAGATGTCATCGTCATTGACGCGCCCGCAAGGTCTCATGGCAAGGAACTGACCGACCTGGTCAAGCATGCGGAGACCATAGTGGTTCCCGTGTTGCCCTCCACGATCGATATGCAGGCAACCTCCACGTTTCTCGAGGAATTAAAGAACGTCGGCAAGATCCAGAAAAAGCAGGCGAAGGTTGCAGCAATAGCCAATCGGGTGCGCGACAATACGTTGATTTTTGACGATCTGGACGAATACCTGACAAAAGCTCGAGTGCCGTACATTGCAGCGTTGCGCGAAGCTCAGAACTACGTGCGTGCCTACACCCGTGGCCTGGGAATTTTCGAGTTGCCTGAGTATCTGGCCTGGCCGGACTGGGACGAGTGGAAGCCTCTGACAAGCTGGCTAAACAGCAAACGCAGCCAGCCCTGAGACGGGCGGCGATACCGCCTACAGGCTCGCCGCGATACCGTCTGCTGCATCCTCATACCGCGGCGTAACCCCGAGTTGTTCGCGCATCTTGCGGGTATTGATGCGGCGCGCGTCATGCAGAAACGACAAACGGCGCGGTGAAAACGTCGCGGCTGCCTCAGCGCGGCTGATACCGGGCGGTGCAGGAAGGCCCAGTTGGCGAGCAACCTCGAAAGCAAACCAGGTTGAGCTGCGTTGATCGCCGTCGCCGACGTTATAGATACCCGCCGGGTTATCGAGCGCGGCGAGACAGCAGCTGACCAGATCATCCACATGGATGCGGTTGCCGGGATTCGCGTCTTCTTCGACCAGAACCACTTGTTTCTCTTTTATGCGCTGCTCACCGAGCCTGCCCGGACCGTAAATGCCGGGTACGCGCAGAACTGTAAGCTCACAATCTGAGTCTTGTACCCATTGCGATAACCGTGCCTCTGCATCGACCCGTCGCCGCGCCCGGTCGGACGTCGGATGCAATGGTGACGTTTCGTCGACCAGTGCGCCATGACAGTCACCGTAGACGCCGGTAGTACTCAGATATACAAACCGCATCGGCAGTGGTTGCATTAGCTCAAGGCAGCGGGCAAGTCGCGGGTCGTGTTCAGCGCGGGCGGGGGGCACGGTGTAGATGACCTGGTATGCGTCGGGCAGGGCCTCGGGAAGCTGTACCTCGCCGTCGAGGTCAAAACCCGTTGAGCGACTAAGCGCGGTAGCCGCAGGGTGCCGCTTGAGGATACGGCTTCCGGTGTAGCCGGAGCCGACGACGAGCGTCGACAACACGTTACCCGTCGCGCTTGGCGTCAAGATGCGGGATTGCGGCCAGCGAACCGGCTGCGACCATATTCAGACCATCGCGATAAGCAGCGGCGGCTGCGTCCGCTTCGCCCATTTGATTCAGCAGCGCACCGTATTCCTGGTACGCATCGGGCGTCGGGCGCAAGCTGATGACGGACTCAATGTAACTTCGCGCCTTGCCCCATAGCTCGTTGCGCAGGCAAAGCCGCGCCGCAGTCAGGAGCAGGTCCGGGTCCTCAGCATGCTTTGCCAGCCAGCCTTCGGCGCGCTTTAGTTGCTTGCTCGCATCCACGCCCTCAACGAGGCCAAACAACCTCACAAGTGGTCCACGCCAGTTCTTTTTCAGCGCGACAACCAGTTCTTTCTCGGCCCGGGCATGCAGGTCGCATCGCATCAAGCCATCATAGTAGGCTTCGAGCAACGTCGTGTTTGCCTGCAGCGCCTTTGGCACGCTCTTCCAGGTACCGCTGATGTCAGCGTCCGTATCCGCCTTTTGCAGCTCCTGGTGATGCACGCCGACAGCCCACGCTTCAAGCGTTTCCGGCTTGACCTGGGCGTGCTTCCTGACGCGCGGCAAAATTTCGGCCAGTGAGGTCCAGTCCTCCAGGCGGAAGTACAGGCGACCCATCAGCGCCAGCGCGTGGCCATGTTGTGTCGAGTTCTCGTCGAGGCGACGCAACGTGGCGAGTGCCTGTTCGTGCTGGTTGCGGTCGAGCTGAAACTCGGCCTGCGTCAGCAGTACCGCGTTGGCCGCCTCGGGCACCTCCTGGTAGGCGAGCCGCAGCCATTCGTCACGTCGCTCGTCCCGGCCTTGCAGATGTGCGGCGCGGGCTGCTTGCAGATAGTTGAACAAGGGCGAATCGCTGGTACTGGCTGAGCGTGCAAGCATGCGTTCGCCGCGGGCGAGCTGGCCTTCTGCTACGGCAATCATGCCACGCGTCAGTTTCTGTCCGGAACGCACAGAGCGATAGCGGCCGGCGGCTTCACCTATTCGGCGAGGTGCCAGGATAAGCTTGCGGAGCAACCAGACACCGAAGACCAGGGCAGCCGCAAGCAAGACCAGTACGGGGACTGACATCTCCACTCGGTAGCCGCGAAAATTGATCACGACATAGCCGGGATCTGACAGCAGGAAGTGCGCTGCGAAAGCGCTCGCAAACAGGGCCAGAACTACGACGATGCCGGTTTTCACTCGCTGCTCTCGCTCAGTGTCCGAAATTGCCGCAACAAGCGCAGCGACTCGGAAATATCGGGCGTTGCTGTTGTGAACACGGTTGCCTTTATCTCACCGATAGTCAGTAGTGCGCTGCCGACCTGCGAACTGTCGGTATCAAACCATGCTTGCAGCAGCGCCTCGGTGTCGTCGAGTGTCTGTTGAAAAATAGCCTGTTCGCCACGCAGTAGCGCGAGCCGCGCAGCTTGCAGCTGTAACGCGAGGTTGCTGCGCAGGAAATACTCGGCATCCGGCGACAGTAAAGCGAGTCTGGCCTGCTCGGGCGGTGTGACCTTGACGAGGCCGGACATCGCATCCTTGACTGACCCCCAGGCGCGAGCCATGTTGCCGTCATCCTCGCTTGTGCCCTCAACGGCTGCCGAATCCCCGGACTGCTCAGACGCGAGCGGCAACGAGTCCACAACGCGAGCCAGGCTCGCGAGCGTCAGCGTGGCACCTTCGAGATCGGGCTTCTCCATGACTTCGAGTGCCGCGAGTTCATCAGAAACGGCGCGCCGCACGGCGGTCAATGAGGGATTGGAAAGTTGCGTTACACGCTCATCCGCCATTTTCAGCGCCAGCGATGCGAGTTCCGGGTTGTTCGCCAGCTGCAACTGCGCATTCGCTATCTGCATGTAGTACTCAGCCTCTGCGAGCAGGAAGGTCTCGCGCGCACCCTCGGAAATTCCTGCCAGTGAGGCGACCGAGTTCTCGATCGCGGCCATACGGGACGGTAGCGAATTGAGTAAACGAATCTGTTCCTCGACACTACGCTGAACTGCGTCGATGTCGGCTTTGAAGTCGGGGTGCTGAATCTGACCGAAACGACCTTCTACGTTGGCCAGTTGTTCTTGCGTGGAGCCCAGTTGGCGGGATAGCGCTTCTATACTCGCGAGGTTGTCGAGTTCGCTGCTGGCGCCAGCCTGGCGCCAGTCCTCGTAGCCGTAGTAGCCAACGAGCAGCAAAGCAATCGCAGCTAACAGCACTGCCAGCCAGGCGACGCCGTTGCCTGACGATTTTTTCTGTGGGGCATCCGCCTGTTCTGTTTGTTGCGGCTGCGGCTCTGCATCATCAATCGGCGCTTCCGGCTCTGGCGCGTTGTCTGTGTTGTCGTCTGTGTCGCTCATGGTGCAATTCCGGGGTCGGTTCGGTGTATGGCGATGATCGCCTGGACCATCTCCTTTGATTGTGGCCCGGAGGCCAGTATTGGCCTTGCGTCCGGGTAGCGATCAAGCGCTTCTTTTATCACACGAGCTGCGGGCGTCACCAGTGGCACGGTTGCAAGTTGTCGCTCGCACCAGTCCGGCAGCAGTGCAGTCAGGCCTGTCAGAGTCTCAACGCTCATGATCGTGATAGCGTGCAGGTCACCTTTGCGCCAGGTGGCCTCGAGGTGAGCAATCTCCGCATCGCTTGGCGTTGCCGCTTCCCGGTCATAGACCCCGAGGTAGCGCACCTCGGCGCCTCGGGCTCGCAACGTGTCGGCCAGCAATTCCCGGCCATCAGCGCCGCGAATGATACGTACTTCTTTGCCCTCAACATGCAGAAGCGCTTCGTGCCGCAACAAGCTCTCACTGTCGAAGCCGTCTGCAGGGACAATATCGGCTTGCAGGCCGGCATCAGAAATTGCGGCCGCGGTAGACGGTCCGATCGCAGCGACTCGGGCCTCGCCGGCGTAGGCTAGCCCATGGCGGACGGCGTTTGGGCTGACGAAGATAGCAATATCGGGCGCTGGCAATGCTGCTGCTGCCCGCTCGATCTCCAGAGTGTCGCGCGGTGCAATTTCAAGTACGGGAAATCGCAGCGCATAGCCACCTTCTGCCTCAATTGCCGCTACCAGATCATTTGCCTGCGAACGTGGCCGCGTGACCAGCACGCCGACACCCTGCAGCGGGCGCTCAGTCATGCACAGCCTCGATGGAGTCCAGCAGTTCGCGCGCACCTTGCTGGAGTAAGGATTCCGCCAGTGCGGCGCCGATCTCGGCAGCAGCACTCACCGGGCCAGAGTCACTGGCGCTGATGGAGCTCGTGCCGTCCGGATGTGCGACAAGTGCCGACAAATGCAAGCTGCCAGCGTCGATTGTTGCATGGGCGGCGACCGGCGACTGACAATTCGCCTGCAGCACTCGGGCAATAGTTCTTTCTGCCGTCGTTGTCTGCAGTGCGGTCTCATCACTCAGCTGTTCAAGCAACGTCCGCAGCGCAGTATTTCCTTCGAGGCACTCAATTCCCAATACGCCCTGCGCAGCCGCAGGCAGCATTTCCTGCGGCGAAAACTGCTGGCTGATGTGATGTTCCAGCCCAAGCCGCTCGAGGCCGGCGGCAGCCAGGATTATCGCGTCGAATTCTCCGCTCTCGAGCTTCGCCAGGCGAGTGTTGACGTTGCCGCGAAGCGGCTCAACCTGGATGTCGGGGCGCATCATTTTTAGCTGTGCCTGCCGGCGCAGGCTCGAGCTGCCAATGCGCGCACCCGCGGGCAGCTCATCAATTTGCAGTTTGTCTTTGCTGACCAGCGCGTCGGCGTGGTTGGCGCGCTCGAGGATCGCAGCGAGGCAAAACCCTGCTGGCATGTCCGCAGGCACGTCTTTCATGGAATGCACGGCGAGGTCGGCTGCGCCGTTTTGCATTGCGACCTCCAGCTCTTTTATGAACAGACCTTTGCCGCCAATTTTCTGCAGGCTGCGATCGAGGATTTCATCGCCGCGGGTCGACATCGGCAACAACTCTGTACTGGTAACGCCCGGCAACGCAGCGAGCCGCTCAGCGACATGTTCTGCTTGCCAAAGCGCCAGCGCGCTTTTGCGGGTTGCGATACGAATTTTCAATGCTGTCAGGTTCCTTTCAGACGGCGTCGCACCTCTGCGAGGTGCCGGCGGCTGATTATCAGCTGTTTGTTGTCGACTTGCGAGCCTTCGCGCAGCACCACACGGCTACCCCCGTCGTCGGCTTTCTCCAGTTGTTCGATGCGGTTGACTGCAACCAGCACACTGCGGTGTATGCGGACAAAGCCAGATTGAAACTCCTGTTCGAGAGATTTCAGCGAGTCATCGATCAGATCCTGTCCGAAATCGTGGGCAACCGAGACGTACTTCTGGTCGGCGTGAAAACACACGATATCTTCAATCGGGATCAGCTTGAGATCGCCGTGTACACGGGCACACACGTGTCTGCGAGGTGCCGCTATCTTGCTGTCGGCGGCGATAGTCTCAAGGCTCGTGCGTGCAAGCCTCGCGGCCTGTTTCAATGCGGCCTCGAGACGGGAGCGACGGATCGGTTTCAGCACATAGCCGATCGCGTTGGCGGCAAACGCGTCGATTGCGTATTCGTCATATGCTGTCGTGAAAACGACGGCAGGCGGTTGTTCAGTCTGGTTGAGGTGGTTGGCGGCCTCAATGCCATCCATGCCGGGCATACGAATGTCGAGCAAAACGATATCGGGTTGCAGCTTGTTGGCGAGTTGCACAGCTTCCTGGCCGTTCCCGGCTTCACCGACGACCTCGTATCCGTCCGTATCGCCAATGATCTGTTTCAGGCGTTCGCGAGCCGGGTGCTCGTCGTCTACCACCAGGACCTTCACTGTGCGTCTTCCTGGCGCGGAAACCGCAGGGTGACTGTGAACTGGTCAGGCGTTTCCTCAATGAGAACGTCCCCTTTGTTGCCGTAGGCCAGCTCAAAGCGCTGCTGAATGTTCGTCATTGCCATTCGATTTCCCTCTGTGCTGCGTTTGCTGCCAGGGGCGACGGGATTCGAAATCGCAAGCTCAATAGTTTCGTCGATTGACGTGCCTGTCACTGTCACCACGCCACCCTCGGGTAGCAGCTCGATACCGTGATAAATGGCGTTTTCCAGAAGCGGCTGAATGGTCAGGCTCGGAATCCGTGCCCGCATAGGCAGGCCGTCGATATCCCAGCGCACCGTCAGCCTGTCACCGAGGCGAAGCTTCTCAATTCGTTGATAGATGGCCGCGGTTTCCATTTCCTGTTTGAGTGTTGAGCGCTCGCCCGACTTGCCCAGGTTTGCGCGCAGCAAGTCAGACAGGTCCTCCACCGCCTCTTCGGCCTGCAACGGGTCGCTTCTGGTCAGTGACGCGATAGTGTTCATGCTGTTGAACAGAAAGTGTGGCCGAATCAATGCCTGCAACGCGCTAATGCGGGCCTGTGCTTCAAGAACAATACTGCGGCGCCATTCGCTGGATATGTACAGGTAGCGCATGGCGAGTGCGACGACGATTGAACTGATGGCGAAGGTGCGCAGCAAAAAGTTGCCGTGCGAGTCGCTGATGATGGTGGACTGGCCGAACACCCGCGTCAGCTGCCAGGCGGCTTCCGCAACGGCAAGACACATGATTTCCAGCAGTACAAAACTCAGGACGAAAGCGCGAGTGCGACCCGCACTCTCAAGGTGTGAACTCAAGCCGCACATCAGGGCAGTGCCGAGCAATGCAATCCAGAGTACGAAAAATGACGTCTTGGAGAGACCAATGAGAAATGCCTGATCCCCGCCCCACGCAGCGAGCGCCATGGCTATGGCGACGAGTTCGGCTACCAGCACGATGATGAACAGCGTGCCTGCGGAACAGAAGTTCGGCAGATAGACCTGGTTCGCTGTGTTGCTTTTTCGGGTCTCGCTCAAGCAGGCGCTCCTCGTCGGTGCAAGCGTATTGTAGCGCCAGCTTGAGTCCTAATGTGAGGGGCCGTCGCTTAGCGCGACATTAATTGCAATACTCTTCGATGAGCTCTTCGGCGCGTTGGCGCGCTTCTTCCCGGCCAGCGTCGTCAAGATAGACACGTTCACCTTCGGCATCTTCACGATACAGGCGGCGTGCTTCGAGCATAGTCTTGAGTTGTGCGCGAGTATCGACACACTTTTGTTGCCGTTGTTCTGCGACTGCGCGCTCTTCGTCGGCAGCGGCCTTCGCCTCGTCGGCGGCTTTGCCTGCATCACGTCGTGCCTGCTGTGAATCGTTGAAACTGTTGACCCGGCTTTGCACGGCGCTGCTGCTGGTGCGATTGTAGGTTACGTGTATACGTTCCTCGGATTCCGCGCCAGACGGGCGATCCTCATAATGGACATTGCCATCCTCATCGACCCACTTGTAGATGCTCTCTGCGGCGGCAGTGCCACCAACGCTGAGTACGAGTGCCGCGACCGCAGCTATGAAGTGTGTGTTTTTCATAGCGCCATTAGAGCATGCCAGAGGTCTTTTTGTTGTGATCAGGATCACAGCGAACCTCGGAATTGGCCATATTCCGGCAAGAGAAAGCGGGCCCTTGAGCCCGCTAAGTTATTGTTTAATAAAGAGGAAGCGACACTGCGCCTCTCAGGATTATGTTCACTCGGCTGAAGTAAACTCCGGGTAGGCTTCGAGACCACATTCGCTGATATCAACGCCCTCATATTCCTCTTCTTCACTAACCCGGATGCCCATAATCAGCTTCAGTGCGAACCACACAGCGAGGCTTACCAGGAACGCCCAGGCAAAGATGCTCACAACGCCGACAATCTGCCCGGTAAAGCTTGCCTTGCCGTTGCTGAACAGGACGGCCATTACGCCCCAGATGCCGACCGTGCCATGTACCGAGATCGCACCCACCGGGTCGTCGATCCTGATTTTGTCGAAGGCCACGATAGAGGCGACAACTATCAGTCCACCAACTGCGCCAATCGAGGTGGCCACAATCGGCGAAGGTGACAACGGATCGGCGGTGATAGCGACGAGGCCAGCCAGCGCCCCGTTAAGCGCCATTGTCAGGTCGGCCTTGCCGAACCAGAAGCGGGATAGCAGCAAGGCGAAAACCAGGCCGCCGGCCGCGGCCATGTTCGTATTAACGAAGACCAGCGCTACAGAGTTGGCTTCGCTCACATCAGAGACTTTCAGTTCCGAACCGCCATTGAAACCGAACCAGCCCAGCCACAGGATCAGCGTGCCCAATGTCGCGAGCGGCAAATTGCAGCCCGGGATGGCGTTGATCTGACCGCTACTGCCATACTTGCCTTTGCGTGAACCCAACACCATCACGCCTGCCAGCGCCGCCGCCGCGCCACACAAATGGACCGTGCCGGAGCCGGCGAAGTCGAAGTAGCCAAAACTTTCTTTAAGGAAACCGCCACCCCAGTTCCAAAATCCCTGGACCGGGTAGATAACGCCAGTGAGGACGACGGTGAAGGCGAAGAATGCCCAGAGCTTCATGCGTTCTGCGACCGCTCCGGAGACAATGGACATGGCGGTGGCGACGAAGACAACCTGGAAGAAGAAATCCGACAGGTTCGAGTAATAGGTTTTGCCATTGCTGGCCAGCACATCGGCTGCTGTATTGTCGCTCGAGGTGAGCAGACCGCTGCCAATTGTGGTCATGCTCTGGAGTATGCCGCCGGCGAAATCGCCCGGATACATGATCGAGTAGCCGCATAGCATGTACATGATACAGGCGATTGAGTAGAGACCAACGTTCTTGGTCAGGATCTCGGCCGTATTTTTGGCGCGAACGAGGCCGGCTTCAAGCATGGTGAAGCCTGCCGCCATCCACATCACAAGTGCACCCATGACCAAGAAATAAAATGTATCCAGCGCGTACGAAAGTTCGGTGACCTGGGCCGCTATCTGAGTTGTTGCTTCCACGACTATCTCCTTCGCGAATTCTTTAGACCGCTTCGCTACCGGTCTCACCGGTGCGAATACGAACGGCCTCTTCGAGGGCGGTTACAAAGATTTTGCCGTCACCAATCTTGCCGGTACGAGCCGTGTTGGCGATCACCTCAACGACTTGCTCGGCAACGTCATCGGACACCGCAAGTTCAAGCTTTGCCTTCGGCAGAAAATCGACAACGTATTCGGCGCCACGGTATAGCTCGGTGTGACCGCGTTGGCGTCCGAACCCTTTCACTTCTGTGACGGTAATGCCCTGTATGCCAATGTCTGCGACGGCTTGTCGTACGTCGTCCAGTTTGAATGGCTTGATGATCGCTGTGATCATTTTCATTTCAGTTTCCTTTTCAGATCAGTTGAGATCGAACGACTTGCCGACCGTGAAGATGAGTGCCTGATCGGAATTGCCGTCACCGCTCAGGTCTTCGTCGTTGAACAGCAGGTTCACGCCAAGGTCGATATCCGCAGCGCTCGTGCTGTAGCCAAGCTCGAGGTATTCCCCGGAGAAATCCTGAGAGAAACCCGCCAGCCTGCCGTGGAAGCCATCTTTTTCGATTGTCAGTGAGTAGTAGGTGTAGTCCTGCGTGGGACCGCTGAAGTTCTCGTACTGGCCAATCGCCACATCGAGAGCCAGCAGGCCGTAGCTGCCGCCAAGATTGATCTCCTGGTAGGTATCATCGAATTCCCCGCTGTAGAAATAGCCGGTGTATCCGACGCTGTAGGCAAAGTCTTCGATCTCGCCGCCGTAGCCGAAATATCCATCAACCTCGAGTCCGTCTTTGACATCGGCCGCCCAGGCGCCGGCATAGAAACCACCCGATTCGTAGTCGATGCCACCGTTGGCCGATGAGTCGGCTTGAAATATGCCGCGATAGTAGTAGTCACTGGCAAACCCAATGTTCGCCGAAAAGTCTGCGTGCGCGACGCCGGCTATAAGGACTGACGTGACGATCAGCGTTTTGATTGATGCTTTCATTACTGCGTGCTCCGATGTGAACCAATGGCCTTTCGACCTGCTTGGCCTGTATAGAGCAGGATGCGTGCCATTTCTAAAAACCATCAACAATTCAAAGAATTACGAAAATCCCGAGACAGACCGCGCGCTGTTTCGGTGCAGTGAATGTGCCGTTTTGCACCACTTTGGAGAGGCCCTCGTAAAACTCTTCGGAACGCAGTGCAATTGCACTGGTGTTTTGCGTTTGGCTCAGGTATCAATCGCTAATGGCAGACGAATCAATAGAAAACCTGGCACGCAAACTGGCCGACGTGGTCCCGGAAGGCTTGCGCTCGGTGCGGCAGGATGTTGAAGAAAACTTTCGTGCGGTATTACGCTCGGGCATCAGCAAGCTCGACCTGGTGACCCGCGAGGAGTTCGAGGTGCAGGAAGCTGTCCTCGCCAAAACGCGTGAAAAGCTCGAGGCTCTTGAGGCCAAACTCGAGGAGCTCGAAACAGAAACCTAGGCCATGGAGGGCCTTGCACATGAGCCTGGCAATTCTGCACTGCCGAGCGCAGTACGGAACCGCTGCGCCGCCCGTTACGATTGAGGTCTTTCTTTCCGGCGGTTTGCCAGCGTTCACAATCGTAGGCATGGCCGAGACGGCTGTACGTGAAAGCAAGGATCGCGTTCGTGGCGCGCTACTCAGCAGCGGTTTCGAGTTTCCGCAGCAACGCATCACTGTCAGCCTCGGACCTGCCGCCATGAAGAAATCAGGCGGCCGATTCGATCTCGCTATCGCACTCGGGATACTTGCCGCGAAACGCCAGTATCCGAGTGCAGCGCTGCATGGTTTCGAGGTCTACGGTGAACTGGCGTTGAACGGCGAGTTGCGGCCCGTTGCGGCAATACTGCCGGCTGTTTTGTCGGCCGAGCGAGCCGGTCACAACGTGCTGGTTCCTGCCGGCAACGAAACCGAAGCCGCAATCGCCTCCGATGCGGTTTACGCAGCGACATCATTGACCCAGGTAGTCGCCCACCTGTCGGGTGAGGAGCCGATTCGACCCGCGTGCCGTACCGAACTATCGACGGCTGCCCCGGCCAGTTGTGACATCAGTGATGTGCGGGGACAACAACAGGCAAAGCGAGCGCTTGAAATTGCCGCAGCAGGCGGCCACAACCTGTTGTTTGTCGGCCCTCCGGGCACGGGCAAGAGCATGTTGGCGCGGCGATTGCCGGGCATCCTGCCCGCGATGAACAATGCAGAAGCACTGCAAACTGCAGCAATCGAGTCAGTGCTGGGAGTGACGGCTGGACAAAGCGGCTGGGGCCGACGGCCGTTTCGAAGCCCGCATCACACCGCCTCGGCGGCGGCACTCGTGGGCGGTGGTCCGGGACCGCGGCCAGGCGAAATCTCACGTGCCCACAATGGTGTATTGTTTCTGGATGAACTCCCTGAATTCAATCGCCGGGCACTCGAAGTACTGCGTGAACCGCTTGAGACTGCAACGATCAGTATCGCAAGAGCCGCGGGGCAGGCCGAATACCCCGCCGATTTTCAGCTAATTGCTGCGATGAACCCCTGTCCCTGCGGCTATCTCGGTGATCGGCATGCGGACTGTCGTTGCAGTGCCGACCGTGTTGCCGCTTATCGGCGCAAAATTTCCGGGCCGCTGCTAGACCGCATCGACCTGCATGTCGAAGTGCAACGACCGGCAACCGAATTGCTGCGCGGTGACGTTTCAGGCGGGGAGTCCAGCACGGTGGTGCGCCGACGGGTTGAGTCCGCATGGCTGGTGCAGCGCCAACGCAACGGGGTTAGCAATTCTCGCCTGACGGGCGAGGCTATGACGGCGGCATGTGCGGTGAACGATGCGTGCTGGGCGTTGCTGGAAAAAGCGGCGGACCGCTTCAACCTGTCTGCGCGGGCGCACCAGCGTGTCTTGCGCGTGGCGCGTACCATCGCGGATCTTGCCGGGGGCAAAAAAATAGCGCCTCCACACGTCGCAGAGGCGCTGTCGTTAAGGTGTCTCGACCGGCAGCGCTAGGCGCTATTGAGATTCGCTGACCATGTAGTCGACAGCAGCTTCGATCTCGCCGTCGGACAGGTCCATACGGCCCCCCTTTGGTGGCATGTAACCCGCGGAGCCCGTGTAGCCACTTATCGCATGTTGCTGCAATACGTCGTTGCCCTGGGCAATTCGGTCAACCCACTGGCTGGCGTCGCCCAATACGGGTGCGCCACCGATCCCTGCGCCATGACAGGCCAGGCAGGCTGTGTTGTAAACCTGTGGCCCGGACATAGCGGTTGCCACTGGCTCCGGTTCAGCAGGTGTTTCTACAGTTGGTGCTTCGGCTTCGTGTTCCTCACCGGGCAAATAGACCCGGCCCACCGGGCGGATGCGTTCTTGCACCGCTGCCTGATATTCGGCGGCGTCTCGTGTGTATACAGCCTGCGTCAGATCCGTCATTTTCGCCGCGACGACAAAAATCACGAGTGCAATAACGGCAAGAATGCCGATAACGAGGGAATACATATCAAAAAACTTCTGGTCCCGACTCAACTTACTGCTCCGGAGGGTTGTGCGCTGAAAGGGTCAGGCTAACAGCCCGACAGAGGCGGGCGATTATATAACATCAGCCGACGAGGAACAGTGCTCCTGCGGTATACAGGACAATTGATATGGCTGCTGCGGTCATTGCCAGCGGTAATTGGGTGAAAACGTGGTCCATGAGGTCGGAGCCGCAGGCAAGTGACGACAGGATCGTCGTATCGGAGATGGGTGAGCACTGATCGCCAAAAACCGAGCCGCCCATGATCGCGCCAAACGCGAGTATGACGTAGGTCGGATCCGGAGATATCGCGTAGGCCAGTGGCAAAGCTATCGGGAATACGACGGCATATGTGCCCCAGGACGAGCCCACCGAAAACGATACCGCCATACAAATAAGCATCAGCAGGCCGGGCAGGATAAACGGTACGTTTGTCAGCGATTCCTGACTGGCCTCGATAACGAAAGCCGATGCACCAAGGGCCTCGGACACTTTCGCGAGCGTTACTGCGAGCGCGAGGATAATTGCGCCAACCGTGACGCCCTTAATGCCGTTAATCAGCCCGTCGAAAGCGTCACTGACTTTCATGCCGCGCACGATTGATAGAATCATGCCGCTGACCACAGCGAGACCGAATGCCTCGAATATCATCAGCGTGCCACTCACTAGCCAGGGTACGATTGAGACGCTAAGCAATACCAGGATTGGTACGAAAAAATCGAGCATGGAAGGTTGATAGCCGGGTGGTACGTTTCGTTCGGCAAGCTCCTTCGACAGCATCGGCTCAGCGTCGGGTCCGTCCAGTTCGCCTGTCTCGGTTGCGCGCGTGCGCGCTGCCTGCATCTTGCGGCCGATATACGGCAGCTTATTGAGTGCAAACAGCAGTGTCATCGTTACGGCGATGATGCCGTAGAAGTTGAACGGGATCGCCTTCAGGAACAGTCGAATTGCATCGTCGCGGTCCGCTATGAAATGACTCATCGATGGTATCGCGATCAGGCCTGCGACATAGACAGGCCAGACATTGAACGGAATGATCGTCGCAATCGGCGATGCCGTTGAGTCGACGACATAAGCGAGCTCCTCGTGTGCGACTTTTTCACGATCAGCAACCGGTCGCACCGTGGTGCCAGTCAGCACGGTGCTGATCGTGCCACCCTGGTGAAAAATGACCCCCATAAGCCATGCAAAAAATAACGCAGAGCGGCGTGTCTTTACATAGTTCCGCGATACGTAGTGGGCGAAGTGATATGCACCGCCATTGCGGTTCCACAGACCGAGCAGCCCGCCAAGCGCCCACAGGTAGACAAGTAGTATTTCGGCAAAGCGTGTTGTGCCAATGCTCGGTATCAGAAAATGCTTGATGATGTTGGGCTGGCTGGTGGCAAGACCGCCGAGTACGACGCCCATGAATAACGCAAAAATGACGTTGCGAGTCGCAAAACAAATTAAAAGTGTCGCCAGCGCGGGTACGAGAGAGAGAAACCCATAATGGCCCTGCTGCGCGACCAGGTCAGAGTCAAGTGTGCTGGCATAGCCCGCTGTTGCAGCGCAGATCACCAGTAACCATAGCCACGAATACTTGCCGTTAATCAATTGCATGTTGTCTTTCTTATAGTTTGGCCGGCCAGTGCACCGAGGCCATTATTGTGGATTGCAAGTTTACCGTTGACGAGCAGATCGGTAACGCCTGTTGAATGTTCGGTTGGCTGTTCGTAGCTAGCGAGTGCCTTGTAGTTATCAATATCAATGATCGCAATGTCTGCGACGTAGCCGTCGCGCAGGTAGCCACGATCGCAGAGTCGAAACGTGTCGGCAACCAGCCCTGAGCTTCGGTGTACAAACTGAGCTGTGCTCATCAGAGCTCGCTCGCGAACAAAATCGCCGAATGCTTTCGGATAACTGCCGTACAGTCGCGGGTGTCCGGCAGTGCCGTCTGAGCCTGTCATGACCCAGGGTTGCACGGCGAGGCGGTTGATATCGTCCTTGTTCATGACGAAGGAAGCGATTGACGGGTCGCCGTTGAGCACAACTTCGACCGCGGCATCCAAGACTTCCATCTCAAGAATTGCTGCAATCTGTGCCAGCGTCATGCCGACGTATTCACTTGCGGCATTTGTAACCAGCATCGCCTCGGGTCCGCCACGCAAAACAAGGTTGTCCTGCATTTCCGATTTGATGCGAGGCAAGAGCGCGGTGTCGCGGAGCCTTTCGGCCATGCGCACTTTCGAGTCAGCCATAACCCAGCGCTCGATGAGCGCGTTGCTAAAGCGAGTGCCGGATGCTTGCCAAGGGTACTGATTGGCAGTGACGTCGACACCAGCATCCCGCGCCGCTTCGATTTTCTCAATCATCGCAGCAGAATGACCCCAGACGGACTTTCCCAGCGCTTTGATATGCGAGATGTGTACGGGTAGCTTCGCTTGCCTGCCGATGGTGATGCTCTCCTCGACGGCTGCGACGACGCCCGCGCCATAGCTGCTCTCCGAGCGCATATGTGTGTCATAGACGCCATCGTATTCGGCCACGACCCGCGCGAGTTCAACGACCTCGCTGGTCTCTGAATAGCTGCCTGGCGCGTAGAACAGGCCACTCGAAAGTCCTATAGCACCCGCCTCCATTTCTTCGCGCAGCAGCATGCGCATCGCTTGCAACTCATCGCTCGTCGCAACGCGGTCTTCCATACCGGTTACAGCTCTGCGCAGAGCGCCGTGACCCGCGAAGAACACGACGTTGGTTCCGATTCCCTGTCGCTGCATGGTCTGTAGCGTCGTCACACGATCGCTAACGCCACTACCGTCGCTGCCAATGAAAACAGTGGTGACGCCCTGGCGCAGATAGTTGGCATTGGCGCTGGTCGCCGGGTCGAGCAGGCGCGTTTTCGCATGCGTGTGCGGATCGATGAAACCCGGTACAACGAGTTTGCCGCTGGCGTCAATTGTCGTGGTTGCGTGTGCGTTATCTGCCGCTGACATTGATTTGATACGATCGCCGACGACACCAATATTCGTCTGCTTCGCCGAGTCCGCCGAGCCGTCGAACACGGTGCCGTTAACGATTAGTACATCGTATTGTTCTCGTTCTGTTGTACACGCCGCAAGCAGCGTGACCGAAACGATGAGCAAGCTGCTAGTGAACCTGTTCAAGCATTAGCTCCATTAGTTCCTGAGCAAAGACACGAGCTGCCGCCTGAGTTGCGGCGCGGTCCGTTTCGTCGCCTACTTCGTAGGTCGACGCCGGAATACCGTAGCGGCGATACATATAGTTCTTGGCTACGCCTGGCGTGTCCGCAGAGCGCTCTTCATTGCTGAACGGGTAATCGACGACGCGTGCAGCGGAGTTATCGAGCCAGGTGCGCGTGAACAGTGGTGGATTCGTCACGTTTGCGTCATCCTGCGTATAGAACAGGTTACGTTTCGTTGAATGAAAATCCAGAAAAATACGCAGCCGCTTGCCACTGGCGTCGAGGTCGTCTAGGAGGTCCCGAATCAGTGCTGTCTCCGGTTGTGAAAACGGGCCCCAGTCTCGATTCAGATCGGTCCCGCCGAGGTTGTGGCGCCAGTTGCCACCAATGACGCCGTCCGGGTTCATCAGGGGGATTGCGATCACCTGAAACCTCGCACGAAAATCACAGGCGAGCTCTGTTGCTGAAAAGAGCTCCTCAGCAAATGCGATAAATGCAAACGCGCCCGAGACTTCCGGGGGATGCTGGCGGCCAACCAGCAACAACACATCTTTGGCTGATGGCTGGCTGCTCAACATCTGAATTGGCTGCCCGAGTTTCGACTGTCCGAGTACATCCAGCTGAACGTCATCATGGCGAGCCATTTTTCTGTTCCAGATGTCGTATATGGGCGGAGTAATCAGTTCCTGCCCTGAAATCCAGAGGGTCTCATCAGTTAACGTGAGTGTCAGTACTGCTGTTTCAGCGTCGTCCGAGACCGCGATACTCTCATTGCGAATAGTGCTCCATTGCAGTCCGTCTCGACTGAATTTCGGCGGGTATCGATGATGACCGCCGCGATATCGCATCGTAATTGTCGCGGTGCCGCTGGTTTTCGGCACGAGCCTGAAGGAATACCAGGGGCTGTCATTAATATAGCCGCCGTCTTCCGGCAGTATTGTTATCTGCACGCTGTTACTGGAGAGAACGCTACAGCGGCCGCGCCGTGCGCCGGCGAAGTTGTCAATGACGGAAAAGCTTTCGGCCTCGCATGCCGTTCCGGAATCAAATGCAACGATACTCGTTGCACAGGACGAGATTAGCAATACGAAGCTAACGGCAAACAGAAGACGATTCAACATTGCGGGTTTCTTCTTATTGGCTAATGCGAGCGTATGACAGACTGTGCGACGTCGTAGCCAGAAGCGCAAGCCAGCGTCCAGCCGAGCATGCCGTGCCCCGTGTTCAGATACAGACCCGAGACGCGTGTAGCGCCAACCCGAGGCCGGCCGTCAGGGGTCATAGGGCGGAAGCCGCCCCAGGCGTGTTGCTGGTCGACACGATAGTCGGCCGCCTCAGGTGCGCAGTGTTTTGCAACCCGCCGCAGCTCCGCCAGGCGCTGTTCGTCATCGGCTGTGGAAAATCCTTTGAAGTCGGCGAAACCAGCGATACGCATGCTGCCGTTGATGCGGCTGAAGACGATCCGGTGCCGCAAGGCGGTGACGCTGACATCGGGTGCGGATGGGCCGGGCGGCAGCGTAATACTGTAGCCGCGGACCGGATAGATGTGAGCATCAATACCGAGTGGTTTCAGCAGTCTCGGGCTCCAGGCGCCGGTGCAGACTACAGTCGCATCAGCCTGCAAGTGCTCGTCGCCAATGCTGACCATGCTGCCGTGACCATTGTTGGCAGTGATCGAGCCGACAGACTCACCCAGTCTGAAGCTGACGTCGCCATGTTGTTCGAGCCATTTTTTCAAGCCGATCGTAAACAAACGGGCGTCTGCAACTTCATCATTCTGCGAATAGACTGCGGCAACAAAGTCGTCCGCGAAGTCCTGCAATGCAGGCTCGACACCTGCAGCTTCTTCAGCCGATAGTATGGTCGCGTCGCATCCGTGTTGTCGTTTGAGTTCGGTGCTCTGTTCGGCGGCACGGAGTTCGTCCGCGTTACTCAACAACACCAGCTTGCCCGCTTCACGGTGTGAGAAGTCAAACGGCAGGCGCTGTTTGAGCGCCGACATCAAATCAGCTGAGCGCATTGCGGTCTTGAGAACGGCGAGCGTATTGTTCCTTGCCTTGCTGCTGGTGCACTGGGTGAGGAATCGAATGCCCCATGGCAGCAACGCAGGAGCAAGTCGCATTTTTGAGCCGTTGTCCCGCCCTGCCAGTAGCCCGGGAATCCTGGCGACAAACTCTGGCTTGGCGAGTGCGTCTGTAAAACTGTAGGACAGCTGTCCACCATTGGCATGGCTGGCACCGTCAGCCACCTCGGTCGCACGGTCGACGACCGTCACTCGGCAACCCGATTGCGACAGGTAATAGGCGGTGGTCACGCCGATAACACCGGCACCTACAACGACAACGTGCATGGATTCTTCTCAGTAAAGCTGACGATCGAGTCTACTGAGGCAGCGAAGACACGCTCAAATGATCATTGTTCGAGCCCCCATAACTCCCGGCTATGGGCTTCAGCCCTGCAAGAATCGTCCGACGGTTTGTCGCAGGTGCCGAACAAAATTTTGCGCAGCGATCGACAGTGGCAGGGCAGCGAGTCGCAAAACCTTGATGTCGAAGCGCAACTCCGGATCCAGCTGCAGGATTTGCAGGTCGCCCGAACCACCAGACCTCGCAGTAATTTCATCGGCGATCGTTATGCTCGGTTCCGCGGCCACGAGTGCCTTGGCGACGTGGTATGTCTCTGACCAGGTGACGATCTTGAGTTGATCTGCAACGGGCTCAAGGTACGCGGACAGAATTCGGCCGAGAGGGCCACGGCTGTTCAGGCCGACGAACGGGTGGTCGCAGAGGTCGCCGGCCTGTAAGGCCGGCTTGTCACCAAGCTCGATGCTGCTGTGTGCGATCGCAACAAAACGGCTGCTCGCCAGCGTTTCCGTATCGATGCCGGGCGTCGCGACAGGGTCAAATGCGAGGCCCAAGTCGACGCGCGACTCAAGTAGAGCCTCCTGCATCTGGTCAAGATGCAGGGTTTCGATCTCGAACACGATGTCATCGTGCATGCTTCTGAAGCTGGCGACCGCTTGCGGCAGAACCTCAAGACCGAATGCGGGCGTGCTCGCGACCCGTATGCGGCCCGAGTTGCCGGCTCGCAGATTGGCGGCGACATGACGCAGCCGATCGACATCACGGTAGACGGTGGAGACATGCGCGAACAGCCGATGCGCTTCCGGGGTTGGCACCAGTTTGCCCTTGAGACGATCAAACAGCAGGTAACCCAGTTGTTGTTCGGCATGCGCCAGCACCTTCGATACCGAGGGCTGTGACACATTCAGCAAGGCAGCGGCGCTGGTCATGGAGCCGCTCGAATAAACGGCGTGAAAAACCTCGATCTGTCGCAAACGCATAGCAGCCTCTTTTCCCACAGAGTATAACCTGAGGTTATGTGTAGCAGGGAAGACATCCCGCTTGTCGCTGCAAACGGACCTGTGGCACAGTGAGTGCAGAGAGAGGGAGAGCATTGGATCAGGGCTCACGGCGAGAATTCGTGCCGAAACTGGACGATCGGGGGCATTTCGAGCGGTTCCTGAGCTTAAATCATAAAAAGGGTCCATAGACGCTGGTTATAGGACGCGGAAACGAAGCTATTGGCGACGTTTCAACGGCCTTGCTAGCGTTAGGATCAAGAAACTTTAGAGTCTTCGGTCAGAAGACCGTGAAGAAGACAGCAAGTAACAACCAGGGGGTATCACATGTTTTTGCCGTTGCGTAAGGGTGGCCAGTTGGGTCGCCGTATCTCGTTTGTAGTCGGTGCTTTGGCACTGGTAGCGGGATCCGGATCTGCATTCGCTCAGGAAGACGATGATGAGCAGATCGAGGAAATCACAGTTACTGGCACGCAGATCAAGGGTGCTGCCATCAACGAGGCGTTGGCGATATCTGTTTTCTCTGAAGAAGACATCGAATATCTGGGTGTCGAGTCCGGCGAAGAACTGATGGATCTGATTCCGGAGAACGGTCAGAACTTCCTGAACGAAACTGATACCGGTGGCGGAGTCAACGGCTCGCGCGGCGATGTCGGGGCATTCAACCTGAGGAACATGGGTACAGGCAACACGCTGGTGCTTCTAAATGGCAGGCGCATGGTCAACGCTGCCACCTATCAGACTGAAGAAGTCGGAGGCAGTTTCGTACCGGTCAATTCTGTCAACACGAATCACATCCCGGTGTTTGGTGTCGATCGTCTTGAAGTGCTGCGCGATGGCGCATCAGCAATTTATGGCGCAGATGCGGTCGCGGGTGTTCTAAACACGGTGCTTAAGGACGATTTCGAAGGCTTTACGGTCCGGGCGCGCTACACAGCCTACGACCATATGCCGCGCGATGATCAGGCGCTTTCGCTGGAGTGGGGTACCTCGTTGAATGGTGGCCAGTCACACATCGGTGTATTCGCCCGTTATTACGAGCGTGATCGCGTCAGAGCCCAGGATGAGGCACGTTGGGCGAACGCGGACTTCCGGACGCGCTTCCCGGACGGTTCGCCGTATGCGGTAGGCGGTGTTGACGGAATCGAAGACGACGATGATTTCACTGGGTTTCGCAACAATAGCGTCAATTCGCTTTTTGGGCTTTACGACATAGTGCCCAATATTAACCCTAGCAGCGATCGCGATCGTTACGGTCTTATTGCGCTTGACGTCACAGACACTTCGGGCGAATTCAACTTGTATCCTCTCGGTGATCCACGCTGTGCTGGCGGATACGACATCGGCAACGGCATCGCATGCGGGCGCGAGGACAGCTCGGCGCGGAGCAATTATCGTTACAATTTGAATGAATTGCGTGATCTGGCTTCTAAAGCTGATCGCACGACAATCTACAGTTACTTCAATCATGAGATGGACGAAGGAACCGAGTTCTTCAGTGAGGTCTATCTCTACAAGTCCAACACGAACCGAAATCTAGCACCGTCGACTCAGCTCAGTGCGGTTGAGCATCGCATCGGAGCAGAGAACTTTTACAATCCGTTAGGTCCTTGCGGATCGCTTAATCGATTGCCGGACAGCATTATAGGTACGGACGTTCCCTGCGAGGGCCTCGATGTACGGCTCGACAACTATCGGTTCATTGATTCGCCGCGCTTTATCGATGTTGAGCGCAAATCACATCGTCTGCTCGCTGGACTCAGAGGCGAGGAGTTAGGCTGGGACTGGGAGACGGCGCTTGTCGTATCCAACGCGACCGGTAACGATGTTGCCAGCAATCGAATTTCGAACACATTGCTGGCAGAGGCGCTGTTTGATCCGACCCCTGCCGCTTACAATCCTTTCAGTGGCGGCATCGACTCGAACATCGAGAGAGCACAAATCCAGGTGTATCGCAGGTCCGAAACCAAGCTGCAAATGTTTGACGTGAAGTTTTCAAGACCGGACCTGTTTGAGATGCCTGCGGGGCCAGCCGGCGCATTGTTCGGCGCGGAAGTTCGCCGCGAGACATTTGAAGATGATCGTGACCCTCGTCTCGATGGCACCATCGATTTCGAAGACTACGAGGGGGATTCATATCCACAGACTTCCGACGTGGTTGGCTCGAGTCCAACGCCTGACGGCCGCGGTTCCCGGGTAACGACATCTCTCTTTGGTGAGTTGCAGTTGCCAGTACTTGAAAACCTGGACGTCCAGCTTGCGGCCCGTTACGAAGATTTTGACGACGTTGGCGATACGACGGTCGGCAAATTGGCATTTGGCTGGCGGCCGCTCGACCAGTTGCTCGTGCGTGGCTCGGTATCCACAGCATTTCGTGCGCCGAACCTGATCACGATCAACGAGGAATTTATCGCGCGTTCGAATACGCGCAATGATTGGGTCGTGTTCTATGCTGTTAATGAGGCGGGCGTCCCAAGCAACAACAGTTTCTCCGGCGATGGGCGATACAGTATGCAGCGATTCGCTACGGGCAGTAAGAGCCTTGTCGCTGAAGAGTCGGTGAACACGTCTTTCGGTGTCGTCGTAGAACCGATCGAAAACCTTACCGTGACGCTGGACTACTGGACGATCGAGAAAGAGGACACGATCGGGCTGTTCGGCGAGGAAAACCATATACTGCTTGATTTGGTAATGCGCCTGCAGGCGGGTACCGGTGATTGTGCCAATGTGCAAGGTAATCCGGCTGTAACGCGTGGCGATTTAAACGACGACTACGACGCCGAGTTTCTCGCGGCCGGCCTGTGTCCGATAGGACAGGTTGATTTTGTGTCCGATACGTATACAAACCTCGATACGCGCACGATTGAGGGCTTCGACGTCGGCATTTACTGGGACATGGAAACGAACCTCGGACGATTCGGCTTCAAGTACAACGGCACTTTCTATGACAAGTACGAGCAGGAAGCGACCGGTGGTCTTTCGGCTTCGCTGGCGGCCGCTAAAGAAGCTAATCCTGCGATCGTATTTCCGATCATAGGAATCGGCGACTTGCTACGGTTTGAGGGTAACCAGGAAGAGCGACATACCGCGACCGTATCATGGCGCAAGAGCGAGATAGGTGCCTCTGTCACCATGTTCCGTATTGGTGATTTCTATCAGGAGCTGTCAAACGGTGATCGCTTCGAAGTGCCTTCGATGACGACGTTCAACATGACCGTTGATTACTCTTTCGATGTTGGTGATACGGATACCCGGGTACGCTTGGGAATGCGAAACTTCACCGATGAGCGTGCACCGCTTTATGATAGTTCGTTCGGGTTCTCATCGGATGCTCACAGAGATTGGGGTCGCACATACTACCTCGACCTGAGGATGCGATTCTGACCACGTCGCTTTTGCACCAACGAAAAGGGGGCTTTGCCCCCTTTTTGCTTGTCGCGATCCTGCACAGCGCGGTCGCATGCGCTGGTGCGCCTGCTCAAGACGGTGTGGCGCCACCGGCCAAGGTTTTGTTTGTTGGTAATAGCTTTATCTACTACAACAACAGCTTGCATAAGCACTACCGTCAACTGGTAGCAGCATCAGGGCACAAGTTCAACGGACCATCGCGTGCCAGGAGCAAAACAATCTCGGGTGGTCGGCTTCCTGAACATCGTGGCGGCATACCCGTGGTCGTTGCGGCCGATGACTGGGATGTCGTTGTCCTGCAGGGGCATAGCCTCGGCCCCATCGGTGAGACGACCGCAGCTGAGTTTCGTGACGCCGCGCGTGACTATGCAGCGATTATTCGTGAACACGGCGGTCGGCCGGCGTTTTTCATGACCTGGGCATACACAGGTAAACCCGAGATGACGGCGCAGCTCGATACCGCTTATACGGCGGTGGGTCGCGAGCTTGATGCTGAAGTTGTTCCTGTCGGACTTGCGTTTGAAACCGTGACTTCGGAGCGACCGGATATCGCATTGCGAACAGCGGATGCGAAGCACCCAACTCTGGCGGGTACCTACCTCGCGGCCTGTACTTTTTTTGCGACGTTACACCAGTCGACGCCAGAAGGGCTCAGCTACACGGCAGACCTGACACCTGAAGACGCGACCTACTTGCAGCGCGTCGCCTGGACTACTGTAGTGGCCTACCGCGAGCGCGAGTCGCTGTGATCCGGGTTCGCACAATTGTTGCGTTGCTCTTTGCCTTGCTTGCTACGAGCGTCTTCGCAAAAGAGTCGGAGTTTACGTTTGACGCCTGGGCCGGTCCGGAGCTGTCAGTGCGCTTGTTCGTGCCGGAGACGGTCCAACCTGACACGAAGATCGTCATCGTCATGCATGGCGCCAGTCGTGATGCGCCACGCTACTACCGCGACTGGAGGGCGCTTGGCGAGAAACTCGATCTGATCGTTGTTGTGCCGGAATTTCCAAAGTCGAAATTCAAAGGTTCGGCGCGGTACAATCTGGGGTTCGTGTTTGATCCCGAATCCGGCCAACGGCGAGCAGAAGAGGAATGGACATTCTCGGCGATTGAACCGTTGTTCGATGCTGTTCGTAACCGCATCGGCGGTGAGCAATCGGGTTACGTTCTGTACGGTCACTCTGCAGGTTCGCAGTTCGTTCACCGCTTCATGTACTACAAACCGGATGCACGAGTCAGTCGCTACATTGCGGCCAATGCCGGGTGGTATACCCTGCCTACAAATGAATTCGAGTATCCGTACGGTCTCGACGGCGCCGGAGTTGACGAGTCTCTGCTCGAAAAGATTTTTGCGATGCCCGTCGTGATTCTGCTGGGCAAGGAAGACACGAATCAAACCGCATCGACGTTGCGTAAAACGCCGGAGGCACGTGCGCAAGGCCCGCATCGCCTGGCACGTGGGTATACGATGTACCGCACCGCCAAAGGTCGTGCGGAGGAGTTGGATCTGACCTTCAACTGGCAGATTTTCGTCGTCAAGGGTGCTGACCACAACAACGCAAAGATGACCCCTGCAGCCGCTGCGATCGCCGCACACTAACGGCGCGGCAGATTCGACAAATGTGTCGATTCCAGCAAACAAATCGGCCAATTCACGCGTAGAATTCAGGTCTATGAGATATCTGAGATTCGTGGCAGCAGGTTTACTGTTTGCGTCGGCTTTAGCCTCGGCACAAACCGACTACAGTTATATTGAGAAAACCGGCGAACGGGTTACGGTGTTTGAAAGTGAAACACTGAACTACCGCCTGGCCCTTGAGGCCGAGGCCTATACCTACGTCGATTTCACTGAGCAGGTACCGGACGCGAGCTTTGCCGCTATCAGGTTCATGCCAAATGCGTTTTCACTGGTGATTGTTGGTGACCTCGGCGCGGCGCCGAGCGCGGAGCAGTACGCTGAAGTCGTCCAGGTCACGATGCTTGACGAAATGTCAGCACGTGACGACATTGAATTTGTCGGTAGCAAGGACCTCGGCCTCGTTGATAAAGAGGGCATGCCGTTTTTTCAGAAGGTCCTGTACGCGAAGGTCGGCGAGAAGCCTATCACCTACGTCATATCAACCGCGGTCGATGGCGAGCGTGCTTATCAGCTGATGACGTTCGCTATCAATAGTGAAGAGGAGCCGATAAAAGTAGAAGCCGACAAAATGCTCGCGGGCTTCTCGGTAATCGACCCTGCAGCGAATCGCAACATTGTTGTCGACACAAGCAACTCCATCAAGGACTACCGCTCGGCTACGTTCGGTTACCGGTTTCGAGCTCGCCACCGGTCCTGGTTCGATTGGTCGGACCTCGAGGAAACTAATGATGCAGCTGATATCGGCGCGTTGACGGCTCAGGGATATGGTGCGGTCGTGATGCCGGTTTGCTGGCAGGGCGATGCGCCGACTCGCAACGCAGTCTATCGCGTCGTCATGCAGCAGTTCGGTGAAGACTACCCATCCGACTTCATTACTGCGGAACACGATATCGAGAAAGACGGAGCGAGCGGCAAGCTGCTCATTGGCGTCGACACCGTGGATGATGAGGAATACATCTACTACCAGTGGATTGTCGCCAACCAGCATTGTGCATACACGATGGCAGCGTGGGGGCCCAAGGCCAAATCGAACGTGCAACGTGACCTGGCTCGATTGTGGTCGGATTTCCAGATTAGTGATTCCGCAACTGCGACCACGAGCATCTACCTGACGGCGGCAGAAAAGACGATCAATGCCTATACGCTCAATGGACTGGGACTGCACTACTACGAGGCGCGTGGCTTCAGGGATGCTTTCCGCTACTTCGAACAGGCCAGTGAGCTCGATCCTGATGACGGCGTGTTCGTGACGAACGCACTTCGGGCGCTGGTTGAGATTAACGCGTATCAGGAAGCAGCCGACTGGTTGCAGCCGCGCAGCTCACAGTTTGCTGAGGACCAGGCGGTGCAGAGCTGGGTTGCCTGGCTTGCATATCAGACCAACAAGCCGGCTGAAGCATTGCCGGTCTACCGCGATCTTTTTGCTGGCGGCTACCGGGATGACGACGATTTTTCCGTATTCATGTCGTTGCTGGCGGACGCAGATGAGTGGGAGGAACTCGAGGCAGCTTTCGAGCACTACACGGAAGCCGGCGTTACCGATAAGACGCGTTTGCTGCAGGTGCAATTGCTGTCGCGGCGCGGGAAACACGAAGAAGCATTAGCCCTGTTGGACGAAATGACAGAGGGACGCCCTTTCAACGCGGACCTGGTCTACGAGCGCATGTCAATTCTGGATAGTATGGGCAACCCGGCGGAAGTGTTGAGACTGGCTCAGTCTTTGATCGATAGTGGCTACCGCTCCTTGCAAAGCTACTATCACAAAGGTGATGCCGAATATCAGTTGCGGTCGTATCGAGCTGCGCGTGAGTCTTTTGAAGAAGCGCTGGAGTTTTCTCCTGGTAACAGCAATATTCGGGAGTACATCGATGCCATCGATCTGGCCCTGGGGCAGGGAGATGTTTCGACCATCAGTTCGCCGATCGATCCGGTGCAATTACCTCGTGATATGCAAAAAATATTCGCAGCCGACGATACGACAACAGGCGGGTCCGGTTACGGCGCCGATTTCCTGAGCCGTATTACGGGCTTCTCTTTTTCTGGCGGCGACACGGTGACGGAAACGTTCTATCGCAAAATTCGCGTTATTGATGACAACGGTGTTTCACAGTACAGCACGCTTGAATTCGATTTTGACCCGAGCTTCGAAAGCTTGTTTGTTAACTCGCTGGTCGTGCGTGATGCAGCCGGCAACGTACTTGGTGAGGGTGAGTTGAGCAGTTACTACATCACTAACAATGAAGACGGCTACGAAGCGAGTACCGAGAAGACAGTTCATCTGCCCGTGCCCAGTCTCAAGCCAGGCGTCATCATCGAGGCAGTTGTCAGCAAACTGACGGGCGTCGAAGACGGCTCTTTTCCTCTGCAGACGGTCTATCTCGCAACCGATCGACCGATTGCCTATAGCGCTTTGTTCGTTAGTGGCGACACGACGGATATACGTTTCCAGTCGAACAGCATGCCGAAGCCGACACGCCGCCACGGCGCATTGGTATGGGAAGTGCAGAAACCAATCGCTTATCGGTGGGAGCCATTGCAACCATACTTCGATCAGATTCTGCCATGGGTTCAACTCGGTACAACCGGCGAGCATTGGCAGGCGGTGGGATTAGAGTACTTGCAAAAGATTGAGGATAAACTCGACGTGAGCAAAATCGCGGAGCGAGCCGCTGATCTCATCAGGGGTGTCGATGACCGAACCCGACAGATCGAGATTCTAAGTCGCTACGTGCAGGACGAGATTCACTACGAGGCCATCGAGTTCGGTCGCCGCGCGTACATACCGAAAACGGCTCGCGAAACGATGCGAGACCGGTATGGCGACTGCAAGGATCATGCTGTATTACTGTTTACGATGCTTGAGTCTGTTGGAATCGACGCGTCCCTGGCGCTCGTCAATTTGCAGCAGGAAGTCGTTCCGGATCTGCCAAACACAGATCAGTTCAACCATATGATTGTCTCTGTCCCGAGTGACAGCGGTACGTTCTACATCGACGCCACGGACAAGGACATGCGACTCGGTACCTTGCCGCCGCGCTCGATGGCTGGCAATCATGCGTTGTTGCTGGGCGAGGAGTCTCAACTGGTCAGGATTCCGGATTACGAAAGTGAACTCACCGGCATCACTGTTGAGCGAGAGGTGTCGCCGGGAAGCGATGGATATATCAACATTGTTGAAACTGCTCGCTTTAGCGGCTACCAGGCTGCGGAGATGCGCGGCCAGTTGCGGGATATCGAAACGTCGGAGATGCAAACGTCTCTGCAACGGTGGATCGCAACTCGTTATTCAGATGCGGAGCTAACAGACCATTTCATCGAGAACGTATTCGATGCCCAGTACGACTTGATCGTAGAGATTTCATACACTCTGCCGCTCGACAACGATGGATCGTTCGACGTGCCGAGTTTTCTTGAGGCCTATTATCTCGAATACGACCGCGTGGCCGATCGCCGTTTTCCATTCGAATTCTTTTACCCGCTCCGCGTGACAGCAACGACGTCCGTTAAAGTCCCGACGGGCGGCCGTATAGACGTTGCTGATAGCAAGCCGGCACAGGGTGAGTCGAAGTTTGGCAACTGGAGTCGTGAAGTCAGCGACCAAGGCGACAGTTGGAAAATTCAATTCGACTACGTCGCGTCCGAAGCGCGTTTTGCGCCTGATGATTATCGCGAGTTTGCGGAGTTTCAACGCAATGCGGTCGACGCTATCGAGCAACCACTGGTACTTCAATGAGAATAAGCAGGCAGCACCACCTCGGTCACGAGGAAGCGCGTCAACGCGTCGAGAGCGCGGCGAAAGAGCTCGCCGGAAAGTACAACCTGAGCTACAAGTGGCAAGGTGACGACCTCAGGTTTCACGGCACCGGTGTCAAGGGCCACATTGCCGTCGCGGAGACGACGATCGATATTGATGTGAAACTGGGTTTCGCACTGATGATGCTGGAAAGCACTATCAGATCGTCGGTCGAAGAGGCTATCGACCACAATTTGGCCTGATCGCCTGTGGGGTTATTTCAGGAGTTCGTGATCGGCGGGCAACTGATGTGTCATCCACATTGCGAGACGATGTTTGATTTTCGGTAGCGATATCTGATCGTTTGGTAATGGTGATATCGCCTTGTCATGTACCAGTAGTCGATACGCATACTGAATCTTCAGGTCATGCGAATCTGTTGCCTCAAACTCGACAACACCTCGCTTTACCGCGTCTTCAAGGATCTTTTCAAGCGCAATCTTCAGTAGCTCTTTCTCGTGCTTGAGTTTTTTTGCCACGTACTCGCCCCGGTAGTTCCCTGCAATTCAGACTGCTAGCTTACAACTTATCAAGGTCCGTTAACCAGCGAAATTGTCTGCTTCTATTCGAGGCGAAAAACCAGTCGCGCCGCCGCTCGCTGGTCAATTATTCGACCGCGGTACTCGACCGGTTCAAATTTCCATTTCTCGACGGCTGCAATTGCGGCACGATCAAATACCGTCTCCGGCTCGGACTGGCTGACTTCGATAGCAGCAGTATTGCCTTCCGTTGTCACTGTAAAATAGACATCCACCCAACCAGATTGCTCACGTTTGCGCGCACGTTCCGGATACTTCGGTTGAAAAGATTTCAGGCGTACCAGCTCTTTCATGTTTGCGACGCGCTTTGATTCAACATCGATCATCAACTCCTCTAGCGCCGCTCTCAGATATTGAAAATCACCAGCATCGCCCGCGATCTGCTCGGCAACATCCAGCAGTGCCTCGGCATCAGCGACGAGGCGGTTGTCGACATGTTGCTGCGCGGTATCGGTTGCAGCAGACAAGAATGCTGCGGTCATATCCGCCCGCTCCGTGTCCCAGCTATTGCTTTCAGATAACAGGTCGCGGGCGCTCGCTCCGGCAGGTGAAATCAGGTTGCCGGCGGCAATAGCGCTATTGATCCGGTCTACCCAGGCTGCACGTGCTTCAGTATTTGCGAGCTTGGCTCGTTCCGAACGATCCCGCTCGGCGGCCAGTCGCACGGTTCTTATCTCTTCGATGGAGTCGCGTACTGCGGCAAAATAGTCCGGATTCCGGCCAGGCAGACTTTGTGCTCTCGCAAGACCCTGCCGTGCCTCGTCGTCTTTACCATCCTGTGCGAGTGCGACAGCCTCAGCGACCAGTTCCTCGGTGAGTGAATCGAGTGTTACCTGGGTGTCAACTACCAGTTGGTGTTCCGGTTCTTGCCTCGCGACCAGAACAGCAATTTCGTAAGCTTCGTCGTACTCTTCCGCATCAAGATGCCGCTGTACGATTTGTGCTGATCTCGCGAGAATAGCGTCGCGTTCAGCAAGCGCTACAGCATTCTGGGGGTCAATTTCCAGTACGCGTCCGTAATAGTAAAGCGCGCTTTGTGATGCGGGAAGCACAAGAATATCCGCGTCGGCAGCCAGTCGCGCTTTGCGCAGCTCTGCATCGACATCGGGCTCGACCACGGGTTCTGCAGCGTCATCAGCTGCTTCCTGCACTACCTCCCCGGTGTCTGGCAATGTCGCTTCAGCCGTCGGCGCCGCTGCGAAGTCGGGTGTCGTGGTCACCGGATCCTGGTTCAATAGATACCAGCCGCCGCCGGCGACCAGCAGAATCGCGCCGGTGATTGATAGGAGTAGCGGCAGTGAGCTGTTGTCATTTACATCTGTCATCTATCTACAACTTTTGGTATCAGGCGATGGTGTCAGTGGGGTCAGTATGTTGCTGCCCGGGCTTTCGGAATTTGCCAAGGAAACGGTTCAGCGATTTGGATGAATCGACAGTGCCGGGTGTTTCTATTACTTCATGCCTCTTTGCTGAGTCCGGGTTGCTGCGCAAGTACAGGTGATGAAGTACCGCTGCATTGATGTCATTTCGCATCTGCTCGGGTTCAATCGGTTTGAGTACGAAACGAAAAATCTGTCCGTAGTTAATCAGGTTGATCATGTCAGTCGTGTCGCGTCCATTGCTGGCAACGATTGTCACGAGTTCGGGCATACGTTGCTTCAACGCGCCAACCATTTTTTGCAGCATCGCACCGTTTGACGTGAAATCGGTAATGAGAACGCCTGCATTTTGCTCTTCGATAGCGTGCGCGACCTTGACGAGAGTCGTCGCAAGGATCAGGTTGCGGTCAGCGGCAACCGCCCGAATCGCTGTCGATGCAAAATCGGAATCGATTGTGAATACGACGACGCCGACGTCCTTGAGGCGCGTGGACGTGGCACCGAGGCCGACGGTCTCGATAGTTTCCTCGACCGAGTCCTCGGACAGAACGACGTTCGTAACGGTTTCCCAGTGTGCCTGTGGTTCTTCGCTTGGCGGTGATGGCGATGTTGACGACGATGCCGACATCGCGGCTTCGTCAAGAATTGGCAAGGCCGGTTCTGTGTCATCGTTATTCGACAACGTCGTTTCGGATTCTGCATGAATGGGTGCCGATTCCAGTACGACGGTTGATTCAGGTGGGTCAGGCAAGTCGGACGCGGCAGGTGTTTCGGCTACCGCCGGTGGCGCGTCTACTGCGGCCGGTGCAGGTACATCGGTTCGTTCCGGCGCATGGCTGAGCTCGGATCGCATTACCGCTGGTGGCGTCTGCGCTGTGGCTTCAACGGGCGGAGCAGCGGTCTGCGCGCGTTCGCGCGCGGGTTCAGGCTCGACTGCTTTTGCTGCGACTACAGGCGCTGTTCTTGCGGCAGCAACGGCGAGAGTTAGTGTTTCTCGCAGTAACTTGGGCGGGCACGGTTTGCTCAGAAAGCGGAATACCTCACCGATGTTTATGGAACCCTCTACAGCACTCGGATCCGCGTAGCCCGTCAGCAAAATGCGGACGGTTCGCGGTGCGCATTCTTTGACTTTGCCGAGAACTTCGATGCCGGTCATGCCCGGCATTCTTTGATCTGCAACGATGACGTCAATGTCGTGCTCTTGCACCAGCTTGATCGCTTCCGCACCCTCGCTGGTCAGGAACAACTCGTACTCACGCCGCAGCAAGCCACGCATCGCATTGAGAACGCGTTTCTCATCATCGATAAATAATATGCGAGCTTTTTCGGTCATCGTATGTATTCGCTATTCGCCGCGCGTCAAACCGTCGCCACTTCCGCGACGTCTCCAGTTTTCTCTTTGCTGCCAGCCATGTTCGTGTTCGAGTCATCAATTTCCGGGTCGTTTGCTGCACTGTCCGGGTCATCAGCTTCCGCTTGTTCCTGGTCGACTGCCTCGATTGGCAGGACAACCGTTACGGTTGTGCCTTTGCCGGATTCGGATTCAATCAATAGCTCGCCACCGTGGGACGTAATAATCTGGTCGACAATCGACAGCCCAAGCCCGGTTCCCTTGCCAACCTCCTTGGTCGTGAAGAATGGATCACGTATCTTCGCGAGCAAGTCTTCAGGTATTCCGGAGCCTGTATCCGCAATGCTGACGTGAACATTTTCACCTTCGACAACGGTGCGAATAACGACATCGCCGCTTTCCTCGATGGCGTCGGCTGCATTCGTCAGCAGGTTGAGAAAGATCTGGTTTATCTGAGACGGTGAGCACTGAACGGGCGGCACGTCGCCATAATGCTTGTGAACAGAAACCTTGTTTTTCAGTTTATTCTTGGCGATCAGCAGTGTCTTGTCGAGCCCATCGTTGACGTTGAACTCGCCATGCCGTGCCCGGTCGAGCCTGCTGAAGTCCTTAAGGCTCTGAGCAAGTTCGGTGAGTTCTTCCAGGCCTTCAATACTGTCTTTGATCAGGTCCTTGGCTTCATCGATGTCATCTTTCATGCCATCGTTCAACATCTTCTGCATCTCTGTCAGGCCACGACTTACGGACTCTTTGACATTGCCGCCCGATTTTACTCCGTTGAGCATGTTTTCACCGATTTGACAGAACTCATCGACCTGCTCCATACGCTCCTGCAGTACCGTGGAGTTACTAATCAGGTACCAGAGCGGAGTGTTGATTTCGTGACTGATACCGGCAACGAGCTCACCGAGGGAGGACATCTTCTCGGCTTGTACAAGCTGAACCTGGGACTCCTTGAGGTCGTCGTAAGCGCTGGACAATTCCTGGGTACGTTCGCTTACTCTTTCTTCCAGAGAATCGTTGGAGCTTTCCAGTTGCCGGTTACTGTCGTTCAATTGCCGGTAGCTCGCCTGCAATCTGAACATCGCATAACCTGCGCCAAGCAGCAGCAATACAGTGCAGACCGCGAGTAGCAGGCCAGCCATTTCAGCGCGGCTGACGATACGACGATTCGCATCGAGAATTTCGTTGGACAGGCTCCAGAGCGTTTCAAGAATCTTGCTGCTGTTGATCGCCTGTAGTGCCTGCTGTGCGGCTGTACGCTGTTCGATCACCTGTGCGGCGGCCGACGTAAATGCATCGATCGTTCCTGGCGCTCTTGCTCGCACATCGCGATCCTGCTGCAAGCTATCAATACGGCCGGCTAGTTGCTCGGCGCTTTGACCGCCAGCTCCGGTGGCGTATTCGATCACGTCGATCGCGAGTGAGAAAGTGTTTTGTGACTGCAGCCTCAGGTTAAAGCGTCGCAGGTCTTTTACGACCAGCGGTGACTCTTCCTGCAAGGTACGCAGGGCTGCTGCGAAATCGCCCTGCCGGGCGGAGAATGTCTGACCGTTGCGTATAAACGTGGCGAGGCTGGCATTGAAAGTTGCGAGTTCGGCAACAACAGTGGGATTCTCGGCAAGACCGTCTTCGGCCGATTGCAGCAACTCGTTGTTGTCGATGAGCCGTGCGAACGCGACATCAGTAGCAGTAGAAACTGGCCTGCCATCTTCAAATGCACCCTGTGTGCCCTGGATGATCGCGTTTATATCGTCTCGACTGGTTTCGATTGCGCGGACGCGCTCTGCATGTGCGGCGTAATAGCCTTCCTTGACCGCTCGTGACTCGACGATCAATACGGACAACACGCCCACTAGCAGGATTGCGGCCAGGGCCGCGAGTAGAGCTCTAAGCATACGAACACCCATCGACTAAAACGATGCAAAGAAGCCATTTTGGGGTCAATGGGAATTGCGCGCTATGAACGGCGTCTACAAAGTGAGCAAAACTTAGGGCATTTCAATGCCTTGGCGGGTATAGATTGTGCGCCGGTGATAATGTCGTGGAAATCCCGTCAAACCCTTGTCTGGCCTTATGTTCAGCCGTTTCTGCGTTATGGGAAATCAAATCGATCGGCGTTGAAAGCAGAAATTTCAATAATTTGACTTTACATAAGATCCGGCAAGCATTTGAACGCTACTTCTCTTTTCTGGATAGTGGCTCACCGCTAGCTATAGGTAATTTTACGCGTTGTTTTCATCCTGCCTGCGACTCATATTCTGGAATGCTTAAACAGCCAGCAGGGAATAGTGTGACGGCAGCAATCGCAGCAGCAGATAAATGTTTTTGGGTCATTGTGGCAAATGAGTCTAGAGCCTTGATTTACGCCCGCGACTCCAAGAGCGGCCCGCTAAGAGAGTTGTTCTCGATGGAGAACAAGACGGGGCGCCGAAAGCGGGGTGAGCTGGTTTCGGATCGTGAAGGTCGCAGCTTCGACAGCAGTGGCCAGGGTCGGCATGCGATGACAGAAGAGAAGTCGGGTCCGAAGCGTCAGGCTGCCGAGGCGTTCGCCAGGCGTGTCGCGCAGCGCATAGCCGAGGTACTGAATCAGGGGACCTGCAGAGGATTTGCCCTTATTGCTGCGCCGCGTTTTCTAGGCGATCTACGCGATGCCGTTGAAACTGCAACCAGTACACCGGCCTATCTCACCATTGATAAAGACATTGTCGGCAGCGACCTGGCAACTATAGAACAGTTGATAGCGAAATCCAGCTGAAAGCTCGATATCGCGCGACCTGGAGTAGCGTATCATCCTCCAATGTCCGCAAACCCATCGTTTACAACCGTTGACCTGAAGCCCGAGTTGCTGAGCAATCTCGCCGATATCGGCTATTCCGAGATGACGCTCGTACAAGCTGAAACGCTGCCGCATTTGATCGCAGGTGCCGACGTTCTTGCCCGTGCGAAAACAGGTAGCGGCAAAACTGCAGCATTTGCTCTCGGCATGTTGAACAAGCTTGCTGCCGCGTCGTTCCAGACGCAGGCACTAGTATTGTGTCCAACCCGTGAGTTGGCCGATCAGGTGTCAAAAGAGGTACGCCGACTGGCCCGGAGTATTTCGAACATCAAGATCCTGACGCTGTGCGGCGGTACGCCGTTCGGCCCGCAACTCGCTTCACTCCAGCACAGTCCACACATTATTGTGGGAACGCCGGGCCGTGTCCTGAAGCACCTCCGTAAGGAATCGGTGTCGCTCGACATGCTTGAGACATTGGTTCTGGATGAGGCGGACCGCATGCTGGACATGGGTTTTGCGGATGAACTTGATGCAATACTCGCGTTCGTTCCGAACAATCGGCAAACGCTACTGTTTAGCGCGACTTACCCTGACAGCATTGCGGCGGTCAGCAAGCGTATTCAGCGCGAGCCGGTGACTGTAGACGTCACTGACGACGAGCAACCGGCCCAGATAACGCAATGCTGGAGTAGCGTAACGCGGGAGAATCGAAACGCCGAACTGGTTAGGGCATTGCGCGCCTGGGGTGGGGCATTGAATCTCGTTTTCTGCAATACCAAACTGGACTGCGCAGCAGTCGCCAGCTATCTGAAGTCGCAGGATATTGTCGCCGTTGCATTGCATGGCGATCTTGATCAGGGCGAGCGTAACGAGGTGCTGGTACGGTTCGCGAACAGAAGTGCAACGGTGTTAATTGCCACAGACGTCGCCGCCCGCGGCCTTGATGTGAAAGACCTTGATGCCGTATTTAACTACGAATTGCCAAAGCAGGCCGAAGTCTATGTGCACCGTATAGGCCGGACCGGTCGCGCAGGCAAACAAGGGGCCGCTATCAGCCTGGTCGAGCAACGTGAAGAATGGCGCTGGCAACAAATTGAAACGCTATTGCCCGATGCTTTTCCACGCCATTGCGGTATTCCGGATGCAAAACGATCACAAGAAACGCTCAGTCCCGAAATGGCGACTATTCGGATCAATGGTGGACGCAAGAACAAGCTGCGGCCTGGCGACATACTGGGTGCGTTGACCGCCGCAGGTGGCGTGCAGGGAGACCGGGTGGGTTCAATCGACTTGTTCGATACCGTTGGCTACGTTGCGGTACGTAATGCCGATGTCGGGAAAGCGCAGCGCCAGCTCTCAACCCGACCGATCAAAGGCCGAAAATACCGGGCCCAGGTCAGAAAATAGTACTCCCGGAAAACTTCCGTTACGTTGCCATCATCCTCTTTCGTCGCCCGGCCTGAAACCCTTGCTACGGGCGGAATCGAGCTCGATTCTCAAGATGGATGAAGAAAACTTGATCCATGTCTCATATCCGAAAGATATATATGACGGGGCAGAACGGCGGAGGTGATAATCGTGCGCCCTGAATCAGAGTAGGAACTCACTGCTGATGAGCGACACGACGGCAACAGAGGCGGAAGCCGAAAAGTGTGCCAAGAACAATCTGATCCTGACTGTGACGCAGTCGGGCTCGATCTGTTCTGTTGTCGAAGCGCCTCAGGCAATGCATGACGAGTTCGCAGCAAATTCTGAATCACTATCAATCGATCAGCTCTGGAATGATGAGTTTGTAGAAAAGATTCGTAACGCGTTGCGCCGGGCTGTGCGTAGCCGTGAATCCTGCGGCCTCGACGTGGATCATCCGGATGGGCTCGTGCAGGAGTTTATCTTCGTACCACAGGGCGCCGACCGGATTCTGATGATTGTGCGCGACCTCACAGAACAAAAACGCGCGCAGATGCGAACCCGACGACTTGCTTATACAGACGATGTAACGGGCTTACCGAATCGTGAGTACCTGTTCCTGGAGCTGCAGAAGATCACCGACATACAACGTCTGAAAGAAGGCAGGTCCGCGGTTATCTGTATTCATGTGGGCCACTTTGAGGACTACGGCTATGCTCTCAGCTCGAGTCAACAGGACGACGTCCTTGGGCAGTTGGCCAGCCGTCTGAAATCACACCTGCGAGGATCGAATAAGGATGGCGCGACAGATTACGAGCGCTACTCTGTTGTAAGTCGCAGTGACTTCAGACAATTCTGCATTGTGCTGCCGAGCATAGAAAGTGGCGAAGACGCAGAAGCAGTTGCTCAACGCCTGGTCGCGGACATGCGGCAACCCATGAACGTTGCGAACCGCTTACTGAACGTCAACGTGTTTGGCGGAATTTCGCTCTATCCACAAGACGGTATGGATTCAGCGGCGCTTTATGAAAACGCTGTCGCCGCAATGGAAGATGCACGCGGCGAATCGAACGCACCGATCAAATTCCACTCCGGCACCGTGCGCCTGCGAACATTGCAGCGAACGGATCTTGAGGCAGAGTTGAAGTCTGCGCTACTTAACGACGACTACGATCTGAACTACCTGCCAACAATCGACGCACGCACAGGTGCGCCGAAAATCATTGAGGCGTTGCTCCGCTGGCCTGATGCAGTCCTCGGATCACAGCCGACGCGCAAAATTGTTCGTGTAGCTGAGCGTACGGGCCTGATTCTTCCTATTGGGTCGTGGGTTTTGAAAAGCGCATGCGCGCAATTGCAGGTCTGGAGGGCAGCAGGCCATACGGACGTAAGAGTTGCTGTAAACCTGTCCGCACAGGAACTGGTTAGCGAGGGTATCGTAGCAAGCATCGAGCGGGCACTCAGTGAAACCAACACCGATCCCGCAGATCTCGACATCGAGCTCAAAGAGCACATCCTGTTTCGTGAAGCACAGTCGGACTTTGCTATTTGTAGTCGGCTCAAAGCGCTCGGTGTGCGGCTGGTCGTCGACGACTATGGCGTCGGAACCTGCTCGCTGGCCCACCTGTCGCAGAGTCCGGTCGATGCTCTGAAAATCGACAACTCTTTTATTGCCAACCTCGAAAACAACGAGCGTGATGTTGCAGCATGCGGCGCGGCCCTGAAAATGGCAGCTGAACTTGGGCTCGATGTAATCGCCGAGGGAATTGAAACCGAATATCAGGCGGAAGTCATGCGGAATCTTGGTTGTCGCTACTTGCAGGGCTTCCTCATTAGTACGCCGATGACCGCCTGCGAGACGCTCGAATATCTGCAGTTCCATGCAAAAGACGAGACAGCACATAAGGGCCACAGTGAGCGATTCTGAGAGCAAATCCCGCGAAGTTGGCGGCGCCGATCTTACGACGGCGATCAAGCAACTTTCGCAGCCCGTCGATACACTTGGGGATGCCTTTGAGGAGCCCGGCGGTACGGCTCTGTTGTTGTGCCGAGACAGTGACTCCAAGAAGTGGGCTCCACGCTGGTTAGGGCAGTCAGACCTGCAGGTCACCATTGCTTCGGATCCGGCGAATGCGCTGGAATTGGCACGTGCGACCCAGCCGGACGTGATTATTGTCGACGCGGCACTGACCGACGGTGGTAGCCAGCGCATTTTCGACGTGTTGCAGGATGCCGCCGACGTGCGTTCGAAGGTGATCGCTCTCTGCGCAAGCAATAACGAAATCAAGGCGGCTCTGGATGCGCGGGTTTTCGACATAGCTCGCAAACCCTACAACTGGCAGAGTATTGCGAAACGTGCGCGTCACGCGTTGCAGATAAAAAATCGAAACCTTGGGCTCGATGAGGCCAACGTGGCTCTGCAGGACGCACTCGAGCTCGCTAATATTGCGCGCCAGCGCCTGCGAAGCCAGGAGCAATTTGAACCGGTCACGGGCCTGCCAAACAAGTCGAAGTTCGTCGATCTCTTGCGACGTGCGATGCAGGCGAGCGAACGCGGCGGCAACAGTCTTGCAGTGTTTGTCGTCGGGTTTTCGAGGTTCCGCCTGGTGATTGAAGCAATGGGCCAGGAGCAGGCGGACCGCTTGTTGACTGAAATCGGCCATAAACTCGGTACCTGCCTGAGTGAGTCGAGTACCGCTTTCGACAGCAACAATTCGGGACTTCGGACCGCAGCGATCGGCAGCCTTGACTCGTTTCGATTCGGCCTCATGCTCACGGTGTTTGACGACGAGTCGGTGCCGTCATTCCAGCAACAGTTGCTGGATGTATTCTCGCGGCCCATGCAGATCATGGGGCAGGTTGTGCATTTGTCGGCCAGCCTCGGTATCGCCGTGTATCCGCAGGACGCCGATGATGTCGACCAGCTTCTGCAACGTGCCGACAATGCGATGCGGGATGCGCAGAATCGCGGTGGAGGAGTCCAGTACTACTGCTCGGAAACCAATCGCGCTGCCGCTCGTAAACTGAAGATTGAGCACATGCTGCACGAAGCGCTGGATCATGAAGAACTCTCGCTGGCCTATCAGCCCATCATAGATGTGCAAACAGGCGCCACGCATTCGGTTGAGGCATTGCTTCGCTGGAAACAATCGGATGGATCTTATATTCCACCCGAAGAATTCATTACTGTCGCGGAAGAAACCGGGCTCATGCTCCGGTTGGGTGAATACGTGCTCGAGCAGGCCTGTACGCAGTTCGCGTCATGGCGGCAGTCAGGTTCAAAGCTCTCGCATGTGTGCGTCAATGTTGCCAAGGCGCAACTGATGAGTCGGAACTTCATCGCGACCGTGAAACGAGTGCTGGAAACGGCAGAGCTTCGGCCGGGGCAGCTTGAGCTCGAGATCAGCGAACGTGGTGTTCTATCGGGCGACTATGAAGTTGTCGCTCAGCTCACTGAGCTCAAACGGCTTGGGGTAAAGCTGTCGATCGATGATTTTGGCACTGGTGATTCGGCGATCGCTTATCTTAAGGAGCTGCCTGTCGATACCCTGAAAATTGACCGCTCTTACATTGCCGGCTTCGCGAAAAACGGCAAAGATGTCGCTATCGCATCCGCCATGGTTGCGCTGGGGCAGCGACTGGACCTTACAGTCATCGCCGAGGGCGTTGAGACAGGGGATCAGCTGGAAGTCTTGCGTGAGTTTGGATGCAACTGTTACCAGGGCTTTCTTGCCGCAAAGGCACTCGAGCCTGACGCGATCCTGGATTTCCTCGAGGAAAACCCCTCGCTGTGAGTAATCTGGCCCGGTTTAACCGGGTCATTATTTGAACTGCGTCACACTTTTCCGCCGGCCCGCCGTGCCCTTGTCTGCGCGCCAAAATCCCTTATCCCGCCTAATAGATGCCTGAATCCTAGGGCAGAGCTACATGGGCGCAATGACTAAAGCAGGTTTAAAAAGAACGGCGTGGCGTGATCTGGCGTGTATATGTGCAGTGTTGCTTCTGGTGGCTTCGATGGCGCCGGCGGCCAAGGCAGAGACAGATGCCAGTCATCCTATGCGATTCGGCCACCTGACGCTTAACGATGGCCTTTCTCAGAGTAATGTTCTGAGCGTTCTGCAAGACTCTGATGGCTGGATGTGGTTCGCAACCGAGAATGGCCTGAACAGCTATGACGGTTATGAGTTCCGGCACTACAAGCGCGAGCGTGGCAACGCTGCGGCCCTGAGTAATGATTTTATTTTTGACGTGGTTGAGGGCAAGGACGGCAGTCTCTGGCTTGCGACTAATGGCGGCGGCCTGGCAAATCTCGACCGTTCGTCCGGCAAGGTTGTTTCGTTTCGCCATGACCCGGCAGAATCAAACAGTGTATCCAGCAACGTCATACGGACATTGCATGTCGGGGCAGATGGAAATATCTGGATCGGCACTCGCGGCGCTGGACTGGATCGCTTTGATCCCAAAACAGGAAGCTTCACGCATATCGATTTCGGTGCAGTAGATGCATCCGGTACGATTTTCGCCATTCAGCCTGGTGGGCAATCAGACCTGTGGGTTGGTGGCGATCACGGGCTCGTCCGAATCGATACCGAAACGAACACTGTTACCAGCGTTACGCAGTCGCTTGGTCCTATCGGCGAACACAGCGTGCGTGCAATCCAGAAGGACAGCGACGGCCAGATTTGGGTCGGTACTTTCGGCGGTGGGCTGGTGCGCTTCGACAGTGATACGCAGGTCTTTGCGCACTACACACACGCCGAGAATGATGCGGAAACCCTGTCTGGTGACCACGTATCTGCGATATTCGAAGACAATGCCGAGCGCCTCTGGGTTGGTACAACAGCTGGCCTGAACCTGGTGAATCGAAGCAGCGGTGCAGTCGTGCGCTACGCGACTGACAGCGAAGACGCGTCGAGCCTCAGCGACAATGACATCTCATCCATTTACCAGGATCGCACTGGCCTGCTCTGGATCGGCACCAAGTCGCAAGGCGTAAACAAATGGAATCCCCGGTCGTGGTTCTATGGCTACGAACCTGCCAAAGCCGTATCCGCTGACAGCAGCAAACAGGCAAACGTAATGGCGTTCGTCGACGATGGTGCTGGCACCTTGTGGCTGGGCACATTTGGCGATGGTCTGAACGCGATCAACCGCAGCAGCGGCGAGATAACGAAGTACCGGGCCGATGCGAGCGGCGAGCACCAGATCGCCGGTGATCGTGTGATGAGCCTGATGGCCGATCGCAGCGGCAACATCTGGGTCGGTACGATGATGAATGGCATTACTCGCATCAACCCCGAGTCCGGAACCACAACAGATTTTCGGCATGTGGCTGACGATGCAAGTGGACTAAGCGCGAATGGCATCATGACGATGTACGAAGACCGCGCTGGACTGGTATGGGTCGGAACATTCGGCGGCGGAATCAGCCGCTACAACCCTGCCAGCGGAGAATTTCAGCACTTCAAGACGAATCCTGATAATCCAGGTTCGATTAGCAGCAACCGCATCACGAGTTTCGCCGAAGATACAAACGGTGATATGTGGATAGGTACGGATGCGGGCGGTCTGAATCTGTTCGACCGCGAGACACAGAGCTTCCAGCACTTTTCTCATGACCCCGAAGACATCAGGTCACTGGCAGCCGATACGGTCTATTCGGTAAATGTCGATGCAGATGGTGCTGTCTGGGTCGGTACCCAGGGCGGCGGGCTTGATCGTGTTGTCGGGGACAGCAAGGCGCCGGAGTCGATCTCATTTGCAAACGTGTCTGAGAAAGACGGCCTCTCAAACGACGTTGTTTACGGTGTCCAGTTCGACAACAGTGGCTGGATCTGGATGAGCACGAACTACGGCATTAGTCGTTACAAACCAGATACCGGTGAGATCAAGAACCTGCACCGGACTGATGGTCTGCAGTCGGAAGAGTTTAACTTCGGCGCGCACTACCGCGGCGACTCTGGAGAGTTGTTTTTCGGTGGCCACAACGGATTCAACGCTTTCAATCCGGATGACGTTCGCGCTTCCACGGTGATACCGGTCGTCGCTCTCACAGGGTTCTTCCGGGGCGGTGAATCGACGAAGTCCGATCTGCCTGTTGATGACTCGGAAACTGTCGAGTTGAGCTGGAAGGACGACAACGTAACTTTTGAGTTTGCGGCAATGGATTTCGCTGCACCAGAGCAAAATCGCTACATGTACAAGCTGGAAGGTTTTGACAAAGACTGGATTGACCTCGGCAATCGCCGTCGCGCAACCTACACGGATTTGAACGACGGCACCTACCTGTTACGCGTCAGAGCGGCCAACAGCGAAGGTGTCTGGAACGAAGCAGGCTTTGCTGTGCCGATTAAAGTCGCTGCCGCGCCCTGGGATACCTGGTGGGCATACCTCGGCTATGTCGCACTACTGGCACAGGTTGTTGCAGGCTTGTGGTTCGGACATCGACGCAGGATTCGTCGTGAAGAGGAATACAGCCAGCGGCTTGAACATGAGGTGAGCTCACGTACCGAGACTCTGCTGGACCGCAACAAGCAGCTGAAAGTTCTCAACAAGGCACTGCAGGAAAGCAGCTTGAGTGACCCGCTGACCGGGCTTCGCAATCGACGTTTCGTGTTCGAGGAAGTCTCGCGTGATGTGGACCTGGTCCAGCGCAGGCTGGGCAACGAGCGCCTCGGGGTCGATACAAGTGACATATCAGAGATGGTCTTCATGATGATCGATCTCGATAATTTCAAGCCGATCAACGACACCTACGGCCATGCCGCTGGTGATGAAATGCTGCTGCAATTGCGCGATGTATTGCTGGGTATTTGCCGCCGCTCAGACTTTGTTATCCGCTGGGGTGGCGATGAGTTCGTAGTGATCGCCAAGCAGACGAAGCCGGATGAGGCTGAGTGGCTCGCAGAGCGCATTCGCTCCAGCATCGCTGGCAGCAACTTCACTCTGAGTGACGGCCAGATTGTACGCACCACGTGTTCGATCGGATTCGCCGCGTATCCGCTGTTCCGCTCCAACCCGGATGAATCCAGTCTTGACCAGATTATCAGCCTTGCCGATGGCCTCATGTATGAAGCGAAGAAACGCCGCAATGCATGGGTCGGGATGCTGGGTCCAAATGACGCGATCGCAAGCTTCGAGCCGGAAGACAATACGATCGAATCCACTTCACTACTTTTCCGTGCACGTCGCACTGGAAACCTACGCAAATTCTCGCCTCACGCAGACGGGCAAGAATCTCCACTGCGTATCACGAGCGCAGGCTGAGACGAGGATGATGACGATGAATACACAAACGAAAGCGAGTTCAATCATGAAGCACAACGGCAAACTCCTGACGCTGGCTGCAGCGATCAGCATGATGTTGGTCCTTCATCAATCGGATGAAAGAAGCGTTGATGCTGCTATCACTGCCGCAACTCCGGTAGCGGCGGCTGTATCCGATTCGGCAGGTATCTCGCGATCAGCGACTACCGAAATTGCGGCTTCGGCAACTGACATGATTGACACGTCATCGGACTGGGTGCCTCAGGCGATGCAGCAAGAAGCTACGAATGCTGCTGCAACGCTGGTCGGTCCTCCACAGTCTGCGAGCACAATCGCAAATGTTGTCAAGAGCGACAGCCAGGCATCAACACCCGTCGCGCCGCGCGACAAAATGAGCGGTCCGGTAGCGGCTTTGCTGGCGGCAGGTGCCAGCGGTAATGCGGAGTTGGTGGTTCGTTATGACCAGCATCCGGAACTATTCGACGATGAACTCGTCGCGGAACTGGGTGGCGAGGTTATTCGAAGCTACGATCATCTTGATATGCGCGCCGTGAGTATTCCGGTCGCATCGCTGGAGAGCCTGGCGACCGATGAGAATGTTGACTGGCTGTCACTTGATGACGAAATGTCTGCAACCTCTGTTGCTTCAAGGCTGGCGGCGAATATTCCTGCATCAGGATCGATCAATGCGGGTTACGCGGGATCGAACGTTGGTATCGCAGTACTTGATACCGGTGTCTCGAAGCACGCAGACCTGAGCGACAGCATTTTCCAGTATTCTTTCTTGAACGGTGCGTATCCGATTCCCGAAATCGTCAACGGTCAGGTTGTTGCACAGAGCAGCAGCGCACGTGAGGATGGGTTTGGACACGGCACGCACGTTGCGGGCCTGCTCAGTGGTAGCGGTGTTGAGTCAGACGCACATTTCAAAGGATCGGCAACCGGGGCCAAGGTCCTGGCGCTGTAGGTTCTCGATGAAAATGGCCAAGGCTCGATGTCGGATGTCATGGCGGCGCTCGACTGGCTGCTGTCCTACGGACCGTATTTTGACATCCGGGTCGTCAACCTGTCGCTCGGCAAAGGTATTTCCGAGTCCAACGCGACAGACCCACTGGTACTCGCAGTCGAAAACCTTTGGGACGCCGGAATGGTTGTCGTTGTTGCCGCGGGCAACGAAGGCTACGAGGGCAGTATGACCGTAACGAGTCCAGGAAACTCCAGAAAGGTCATTACCGTCGGCTCATTGACGGACAATGCTACTGGCCTGGATCATAGCGACGACTATGTCTCATCCTTTTCTTCACAGGGCCCTACTATTGGCGACCTGGTTCTGAAGCCGGATCTGCTTGCACCAGGGAACCGAGTTATTGGGGCAGCTACCAAGAACTCGAAGCTTGGACAATTGCTGAAGAGCCGTCTCAAAAGTTGTAAGAAGAATGGCTGCAGCGACGATGCGGTTTATCTGGAAATGTCGGGAACCAGCATGGCGACGCCTATTGTGAGTGCTGCCGTTGCTTTAATGCTCGACAAAGATCCGACATTGAGTCCCGCAACTGTAAAAGCTCGCCTGATGCGCTCCGCGTACAAGATTGATGCGGATCCGACAGAGTCCGGTGCCGGGCTCCTGAATGCAGAAGCAGCACTCAACGATAGTGGTGTGGTTGCCGGCGAAGCACTGTCACCGCTCATGCTATTTGATACGGAAAGCAATACGGTTCTTATCGAAGACACGGCGATTTTGTGGGGCGATGACTTGTGGGGTGCTGCCTACCTGTTTGACGGCGGACTCAACTGGGCGAGTGGCGCGGCATTCACTGATGATAATGGCGTTACGGCGAATGGCTATATGTGGACGGATGGTGGTGTTTCTGCGAAAGGTTACATGTGGACTGGCGGCGGAATTTCGGCGAAAGGCTACATGTGGACGGATGGCGTCCGCGCCAAGTCTTTGCTTGATGGCAATGAAGAGACCGAATTTTTCCTTAATGACGACGAGCCGGTGCAATAATGGGTGCCTCTAACTGGAGTCATTGGCAGCGCTTACCCTATCAGCGTGACTGGCGGCATACCGGCCCTGCCGGGGGCTAGCTCTTTGGTATCTGGTGCAGTTCCAACGCACCTGGCCACACCGATGAACCGTTCGTCGCGTCTGCAGGCCGGTTCGTCGTATCTTCAGGCACTTGCGCCGCCCTGGTCGCACTAATCTCCCACACGCGTCGTGGATTCGTCCCGACGCATCACAAATGGGGAGAAATATGAGAAAACTACTGTCCTTGGCGCTGCTGGGCGCACTGTCGGCAAGCATTGCACATGCTGAAAACTTCACCGAGATCAATACTGACAAGGCAAAGGCGATCATTGATGCTGCAATCACGGCACATGGCGGTGACGCTTTGCTCGACGAACTGCAAACCCTGATCATTGAAACGCACACTGTAAATCACTCTGTTGACCAGAGTCGCGGTACGGATGCGCCCTGGGATACCTCGGTCGCTGACAGTACTGACGCACTCGATCTTGAAAACAGCATCTTCATGACGAGCAACAAGGGTTCGGGAGGCGGCTTCGAAAACCACAACACGACGATTATCAACGGCGAACAGAGTTACCAGCTTAACCTTCGCGCAGGAACAGTTGCGAAAATTGCGGAGCCGGACTTTGATACAACGTCCGGTCCGTTCGTACGGGTTACGCCAGCGTTGTTGTTGCGAACATTGAAGGACCGAGAGGCAAACGCACACTATCTTGGGGACACCCGTATTGATGATGTTGACTACAACGTCATCGGGTTTTCGATGACCGTTGGGCCAGCGATCAGCCTCTACTTCGAGAAGGGCACGAACTTCTTGCGTCGCAGCGAACGCGTGTTTCCGGGCTTCGGACTTGTCGAGTACCGGTTTGACGACTACGTCGTGAAAGGCGAGGTGCCGTACAACGAGTCATTCACACTTTACTTGAATGGCGACGTTAACCTGGAGCGGTCAATCAAGTCCGTGCGCATTAATGAGCCGATGGACAAGTTGCTGGAGGTTCCGGCGGCGCTCGTGTCAATTCCGGAAGTGCAGCCAGACCCTTTAACGCGGCAGGAGCTTGACGACGGTGTCTGGCTGATTGGCGGAAACGGAACCTATGCGATGTTTGTCGATATGGGCGAGTACATTTTTGCGGCAGGCGGAACTGCCGGCATTCCGGATCGGATCGAATCATTGCGCGAAGTTGTTGGTGAGAAACCGATTCGCTATGGCATGCTGACGCACCATCATTTTGATCATGTTTTGGGCGTAGCAGCTTACGAAGAAGAGGGTGCGACGATAATCGCTGCCGAGTCTCATGAACGAATTGCTCGTCGCGCCGCGACGGATGGCGAGAACCTTGATCTCAAACTGGTCAACAAGAAAATGACGCTCGAGGCGAATGGCCGCGAGATTGAGGTCATCGACATAGGACCAACAGCACATACGGAGCACCTGCTGGTTGCATGGCTTCCGCAAGAAGGAATCCTGTTTGAGGCAGATCACTTCGCGATGCCACGCGTCGGTCCTGTGCCGCCGGCTGTCACGTCAACGAAGACTTTCGCCAAGGCACTCGCACGCAACGGACTGAGCGTGAAACAAATCGTATCGGCGCACAGCCCGAAACCAGGAACGGCTGAATCTCTGGAAAAAGCACTGAGCCGGGAGGAGTTTCAGGCTAGTCGGTAAATGCTGCTGGTTACTGGCGTCGGTTCCCTTTTCCGATTTGGCGCGGGATAAGACAAGCTGATTTTCCTGACGCCCAGATCGAGCGGCTGCTTCTCCCGAAACCAGCCGCTCGATTGCCTGTTTCTGTTAAGTGGTGACCGTCCGCAAACGGCCAAAAGCAGACGGTCGCCAGCTAGTTGTTTTCTAGTGTACGTGCCCGCTTAAACCAACGTTCAGCCAACAATAAGTACACGAATATGAGTACTAAGCCACCGAACAAGATCGTAGCTCGGACTGGCTCTTCAGTGATCGTCCCGAATTCGTGAAACGCTAAGTCTCCGCCACGTTTGGTGTGAAACGACTGGGCCCACTCAGGAGCAGCTACGCCAACCGGCAGATCGTGAATCGGCTTAGTATCAAGCCACGGTGCAATCTGAAAAAACAGCAACATCAATGCGACCGCGCCAATGATCATTCCAATCTTATTGATCCAGCGCCATACAGTCTTTGTTGCCATTGATTACCGTTTTCGTGCCAAGAAGTGGGAGTGTCCGCTTTGGGTCAGCAGCAGCCATCGTACCTCAATTTGTGTGAGCGGCAGGTATGCAGGGTGAAGCGGTCGCTCGATGTTAAGCCTGGCGACATTCTGCTAGCGGCCAGAAGCGGCCTCTGGCAAAGTCACTTCGACTCATCGTCAACTCTGTTGTCTTTTGATGGAGAGACACCAAACGAAAGCTGATCAAGTTTCCGCAAGTTGGAATAGACTCCCCACAGCGCAACAGCGAGAACAACCCACGGCAACAGCATGTATCCGAAATTGTCGCCAGCGCCGCTACCACCGCCACTACTGGCGCCGCTCAAAGACCACATTAGCAAGAAAGCCGGAATGCACCATAAGGAGCGAGGGAGTCCGGCAAGTAAAACAATTAGGATAAGAACTTCCATAGCTTATACCGGTTCCTCTCCACATAGATTTAGCGACCGTCCGCTTTGGGTCAGTAGCAGTCAGTCGTTAGTTTAACAGCCCAGCGGCAGCTTTCGGCCAGAACCGGACGGTCGGAGCAGGGGTAGAATGCGTCATTAGACTCCATCGGCTGTTGGAACGGTTCTCTCTACAAGTAGGCGGATAACTTTCAACCATAGGTCGTCATTACTCTGAATGTTCTCGAACGCCCTGAAATCTGGTTCTTCTGTTGCTATTAGCAAATACGTCTCGCCGACTTCGAAAACTCCGAAGATCGAACACAGTGTTGTAGTGCCAGTATTTGAGCTAGATTCGGCCCAAAATGCCGGATCCGTGTGTCCGTCGAAATCGCCAACAGGAAAAGGATTTTCGCCCTTAGAGTAGCCATGGAGCTTAAATGTACTGGCGGCGCGACCGTATAAAATTTCAATCGTACGAAACTCAAACTCAACTGTTACGTCGCCGTCTGATTCGCCATTCTTCTTTTCCACACGAGCGAGCGCGATCCACTTTGAAGCTGAAACTAGGTCCCGCGCAGACATGTGAGAACTAGGTGCGTAAAAAGTACATGCTTGAATATCTGCGACAAACAGCAAAGATAGACAGATCGTCGCTAGGGCTCTCACGAAAACATTACCTTTCGTATTGTCTGATAGAACACAGTTTTCTCGGCGTCAGTTGGGGCGTTTTTCGACCGACCGCTTTGGGTCAACAGCAGTCTGTCAGCAGTTTAACACTCGAACAGCTGCTTACGGCCAAAAGCGGCCGGTCGGCGTCAACACAACTCAACCATCAACAGTATGCGCTTCACACTTGCCATTTTCGACGTAAAAAGTGATTTCATGGCTGTCACCGCGCTCTTGCCACGCGAACCGAAACGTTATCTCAAAATTGTCCTTATCGAAAACACGCAGATACCGAAGAGTTTCGGAACCCAACAAGTCAGCAGGAGTCGCGAAAATGGGCACTCCATTGAACGCGTCTACGTAAGGCGAATAGAATTCAAACGCCTGTTCCTGAATAAGTGAAAGAACCGCTCGCCAATTACTCTGAATCCATTGGTAACCATAGAGCGCCGCGAGTGCTGGTTCGGTTTCCGAACCATTGGCAAGTGACACGCCGATCAGGTCCTCGGCGAATGGCACTCTGACGTCATCAGCGTTCCAGTCAGTATCTTCAAGATACAGCGCACCAAGTTCATCGTGAGTGTAGTTCATGCATGATTTCCGACTGGCTGCATTGGGTCAATTGCAGTCGCTCAGTAGTTTACCAGACCAGGGGCTGCTTCCGGCCAATAGCAGCCGTTCAGCAGCACGGAGAAACACTTAGCCAGATGTCAGATTTCATGGCAGAGTTGAGGAATAGCATTCGACTACGAAGAATATTACCGCGAGAATCGACACGGACTTGGTGAGCCTACAAAGGAGTTCGTTTCGTTCTTTGACGAGTATGATCAAAAGGGCGCCAATGTATTGGATGTCGGCTGCGGGCAGGGACGTGATGCACTATTCATCGCCAGATTAGGACACAAGGTCGTAGCTGTTGATCGATCTCCCTCCGGCATTCGCGACGTCCAACAGGACGCCGATTCAGAGGGTCTGGCAATCGCAGCGCAGGTCGTAGATATTCGTCGTTACAAATCAAAGCACCGGTTTGATGTCATCTTGATTGACCGCACACTTCATATGCTCGCTACGGATGATCGTGTTGCGGTACTTGATAGCCTCTTGAAACTGTCCAGGCGCGGCGCTCACGTTCTGATCGCTGATGAACGGTCACACATGATACGATTTTCGGCTAGTTGGCCGGTCGTTTGAACATGAGAAAATTCCGAGTGCTGTAGAAGACTTCAGATTCCGCCGACCTGACACCTTTCATCATCTTCTCGCCCGCAAACCATGCCTCGTTGTCGATCAGGTTTTCGATGGTTTGGCTTAGTCCTGCGATGGTGCCTTTGTTTCTGCGAAAACGGGCGTCGCAGTACGTGAAGTACACCTGCTATGTCTATGTGTTATCCCAATTGTCGGATCCACGGTTGTCGCACTGACGCCGAGTATCGACCGTTCAGTCGAGACTTTTCATCTCATGCCGCTCTTGGCCGAAAGCCGCCGGCCGTCCGGTCTGGGGTAGAATGACTGCTACTGAACCAAAGCGGACATTTGCGAATCATTTCGACAGACGAGAATCCGGAGCTCCCCAAGGAGTTGGAAAAGGCCATCGCTGCCAACCCCGTCTTGTCCGAGGTATTGGCGAAATGGGACGATGTGCAATTGCCAAGCTGTTGGGTAGTTGCCGGAGCGCTTGTTCAGGCTTATTGGAACGAGGTACATAAGTTTCCACCGCTGTACGGTGTCAGCGATGTTGATCTAATCTATTTTGACCCAGACGATTTGACGGAGGAAACAGAGTCGCACCATTCTGCGCGAATTGCGGAACTGTTTGGCTCTGAGAACGCTCGATTCGATGTCAAGAACGAGGCAAGAGTGCATCTTTGGTATGAGAGCAAATTTGGGTACGCGATCAAGCCGTACACGTCATCAGAGAGCGCGATTGATACGTTTCCAACGACCGCCGGGTGCCTTGGAGTTCGTCCGCAACAACGTGGCTTGGAATCATACGCATCATTCGGATTTCACGATCTTCTTAATTTGATTGTCCGCCCCAACAAACGCCAGGTAAATGAAGAGATTTATGTGGAGAAAACATCGCGCTGGCGTGAGTTGTGGCCCTTGATAAAAATCGTTGAGTGGGATGATGAAAGCACCTAGATGAATGCCTGCTTTAGTCGATAACAGGTCCCGCCTCGAACACGCTGCGCCCACCGACTACGGTACGCAGCACGCTCGTGCCGCGGATGTCGTCGACGTCGATGTCAGTCAGGTCGCGATCGAGAACGACGAAATCTGCAAGCATGCCCGTCTTCAGCATGCCGCGGTTGTCCTCGTCGTAAGAGGCGTAGGCGCCGGCAATCGTATAGGCACGTAGTGCCACTTCGACCGTAATTTTCTGCTCTGGCACCCAGCCTTCCGGATTCCTGCCGTCAAGGGTGCGCCGAGTAACCGCGGCATGAATGCCGTCGATAACGGATGCCGGGGCAACGAACCAGTCGCTGCCAAAGGCCACGCGAGCGCCATCGTCGAGGAGGGAAGCAAAAGCATAAGTCGTGGCGGCTCGCTCAGCGCCGATTACCCGCTCCGCCCAGCGGCCATCGTCGATTGCGTGATAGGGCTGCATGCTGGCGATAATGTCCTGTGCCGCAAATCGGGACAGGTCGTCCGGATGGATGTGCTGCGCATGTTCCATGCGGAAGCGGCGGTCGCGTGCTTCGTTCGTTTCGGCAACGTCCAGGAAGACATCGAGCAGATCGCGGATAGCGCTGTCGCCTATGGCGTGCACGACAACGTGCAGTCCCGCTGCATCTGCGCCGGTCACCCATGTACGCATATCGTCGACCTCGTTGATCAGCATGCCGCGGTCATCCGGTGCATCAGTAAAGGGCTCAAGCATAGCGGCGGTGTGAGAGCCCAGCGACCCATCCATGAATCCTTTGAGCACACCCGTCGTCAGCATCTCGTCGCCTCGTCCGTTTTTCGCAACGTCATTGGCAAGGTCCTGCCATTCGGCGAGTGGCACCGCGGCGTAAATACGTGCCGTGAGCTCACCACGTGTATGCGCGCGGCGAAACACCGCGAGGTTTTCGAAATTGCCCATGTCGTGCACGGTCGTGACGCCGTTCGCCGCGAGGTATTCAAGCGCTACGCGCAGCTGCCGGTCGCGGCGTGCGTCTGGCACTGGTGGCAAGGCGGCGTAGACAGGGTTCATGGCGTTGTCTTTGAGCAGGCCGGTGGGTCGGCCGTCCGCATTGCGAACGATCTCGCCGCCCAGAATGTCGGGCGAGTCAGCGTCCACGCCGGCGGCTTTGAGTGCGAGCGAATTACCCAGCGCCATATGCCCGTCCAGCCGAAACACCCAGACCGGGTTTTTGGGCGTGAGGTCGTCGATCCAGTCGCGAGTCGGCAGCTCGCCTCCCCAGGCTTCGTGATCCCAGGTACCGCCGAGGATCCATTCGCCGGGCTCGATCGTCTCGACATAGTCGGCGAATCGCTCCCGGAACTGCTCTCGACTCGTCACATCACGGAGCTGCACGGATTCCAGTGCTTCGCCGCCGTCGAGAAAGTGCACGTGACTGTCAATGAAGCCCGGTACAACCAGTGCGCCGCCGTCAACGAGCTCGGTGGACGCCGTCACGTATGGCGCAATATCCTCGTCGGAGCCAACGGCAAGAATTCGCTCGCCGTCGATAGCCATCGCTGCAGCCCAGGGCTGTGCATCGTTGCCGGTCCAGATGCGTGCGCCGGTGACGGCTAGCGTCGCGGTCGGCTGTTCCTGCGCGCACCCGGAGATCGTCGAGAATATGAGAACGGCGAGGATTGAAAACGAGCGCATGGCGGACTCCTGTGTCGCATTGCTGGCGTGGCGAGGTTGTTCGTCTACTCTAGCCGATTACAGGTCATTGGGGGGGCGGGTATTATTCCCTGTGGTGGCGCGGCGCGAGGCGCCGAGTATCACCCGAAGTCGGATATTCTAGGTTAGGATTAGTCAACTCTCCCTGCCACCGGATAGCTCATGACCCGAATTGCACACCACCTGATACTTTTCGCGTTCACAGGAATTCTTTCTGCCTGCGATAGCAAGCAGACGGAAACAGCCACCGACTCACCCGCGACGAATGAGCCGTCGGCCGACCTGGTACTCATTGGCGGATCGATCGCGACCGTCGACCCGAATATAGGCAATGTCGAGGCCTTGGCCGTCGTTGGCTACCAGATCTCGGCAGTCGGAAGCGACGAAGAGATTTCGGCATACATCGGGCCGGAGACCCGGGTGATCGAGTTGCAGGGTCGCTTTGTGATGCCGGGATTCATCGAAGGTCATGGTCATTTCCTGGGGCTCGGCGAATCGCTACGCATACTTGATCTGAGTGAAGTACGAGATTGGAACGAAGTCGTCAGCATGGTTGCATCCGCCGCCGACAAAACGAAGGCGGGCGAGTGGATTACGGGTCGGGGCTGGCATCAGGACAAGTGGCAGAGTGTCCCCGACGACGCGGTCGAGGGTGTGCCCGTGAATGACTCGTTGTCGGCGGTCTCCCCTGCCAACCCGGTACGTCTGACACACGCGAGTGGACACGCCTACTTTGTCAACGACGCGGCGCTTGAAGCTGCTGACATAGGTAAGGACACAGCGGACCCGCGAGGTGGCACGATCGTTCGCGACGAAAAGGGCGAGGCAACCGGTCTGCTTCGCGAGACGGCGCGCAACATGGTTGATGGCGCTGAGCGGAGTTTCGTAGAAAAGCTTCCTGCGGCAGACCGCCTGGCGCTCGATCGCGAACGTGTCAGGATGGCCGGCGAGCTGGCATTGAGGTCTGGTGTGACGTCTTTCCAGGACGCAGGCGCTCGTACGCGCAACTTCATCAACACCATCGAGTTCCTGAAGACACTGGAAGCCGAGGGCGAGTTACCGATCAGGCTCTATATGATGGCGCGCAGCGTACCGCTCGACGCACTCGACAAGACTTTGCCTTTCCTCAAAATGCTACCGGAAGACAACGATTTTCTCGTTGTTCGCTCCATGAAAAAGCAGATCGACGGCGCGCTCGGTGCTCATGGTGCCTGGTTGCTTGAACCGTACACGGATATACCCGAGACTGATGGTCTTGTGCTTGAGACCGTCGAGGATATTGAGGCCACTGCGGAGTACGCGGTTCAGCACGGCTATCAACTCAATACTCACGCGATCGGCGACCGCGCCGTACGCGAGGTGCTGGATCTCTATGAGCGTGTCTGGGAGAAAATGGACGTCGATGGCAGTGAGCTGCGATGGCGCATTGAGCATGCCCAGCACATCATGCCCGAGGATGTACCGCGGTTTGGTGAACTCGGCGTAATTGCCTCGGTGCAGGCTGTTCACGGAACGTCCGACGGCCCATGGATTCCAACCCGCCTTGGCGACGAGCGTGCCGAGGCGACGTCGCAGCCGTGGCGCGACCTGTTTCGTACCGGTGCCGTTGTCACGAATGGTACCGATGTGCCCGTTGAGCGTATCGACCCGATCGCCTCCTATTATTCGTCAGTAACACGCATGATGGTGAACGGAGAACACTTCTATCCGGAGCACGTCATGACTCGCGAAGAAGCGTTGCAGACTTACACAATCAATGGTGCGTATGCCGCTTTCGAAGAAGAACTGAAAGGCTCACTGACGCCGGGTAAGTACGCCGACTTTGTGGTGCTGTCGCAAAACCTGTTGACCGTAGATGCAGAGCGGATACCGGACACCAGGGTTGAGATGACGTTTGTTGGTGGAGAACTACGCTATCAGCGTGAGACTGTGCTGTCTGAGTAGTGAAATTGACAATATTACGGATGAAGGGGCAGGGCTGTTCATGAAAGTAATTAGGAATTCGTTTCTGCTGGTGACGCTTGCGATCGCGTCAGCCTGTTCGACATTCGAGGTTGAGGGTGGCGGGTCGTTCACGCCAGATGCTGTGACGGGCAGCGAGACCGTGCATGGCTCACTGTACGGAATCGAGTGGAGCGAGCGCACTATCGAGAAATGTGGTCAGGACCCATTGTTGCGTGTTGAACACCATACAAACGTTGCACTGATTATTGCATCGGTTGCAACACTCGGCCTGTATGTGCCGCAGACAGTCGAGTGGTGGTGCGCAGCGCCTGGAGGCGATGACGAAGATGAGGAAGTGTGGGACCCTGATGCAGACATGCAAACTGAGTAAGTCGCGATGAGCAAGAGTCAAAACATTATCGTAGGTTTGGATGGCACGTGGAACGAGCCGGAACGGGATGAAGACGGCAATGTTTCCGGGACTAATGTCGTGAAGTTCCTGATGGCGCTGACCAAGCGCGGCCAGGTGCAACATTACGAAAGTGGTGCAGGTACGCGGGCCTGGGAATTACTGCCAGGCGGCATATATGGCTACGGTCTCGACAAGCGAATACTGGGCGCTTATCGATTCTTGCGCCGCTGTTATGGCGAAGCTGGCGCGATTGATTACAAGAAACTGTTTATCGTAGGTTTTAGTCGTGGCTCGTATGCGGCAAGGCGGCTGAGCGGCCTCATCGCACATAGCGGAATTCCCGTGAAAGCATCCGACGTGCAGCGTGGTTGGGAAATCTATCTGAATCGGGATTCGGCCAGCGCAGCCGCGCTCAAAGCAGAAGGCCGGTTTTTCGATGTGCCGATCGAAATGCTGGGCGTTTGGGATACCGTGAAGGCGACTAACGATGCGGACTACAGTGACAACCTGCTGGCGCCGAATGTTGTGGCCGGTTATCACGCGATGGCGGTAGATGAGTGCCGCAAGTTTTTCCCGATCCTGCGGTGGGACGAGGATCCGCGGGTTCGCGAGGTCTGGTTTTCCGGCTCGCATTCCGATGTCGGGGGTGGCTGCCAAAAAATGGAGTTATCGGACATCGCGTTACTGTGGATGATCCACCGTGCGGCACGACATGGTCTGCGGTTCAAGAAGAGCTACATTGAACGATATGTCAATCCGACGGTTCCCGGACAGGTGCACGACTGTTTTACCGGCATATGGAAGTCCTATGGACGCTATGACCGACCCATTACCAGCGCGTGCGCGGTGCATGAATCGGTACAGCGGCAAGTGAAGACGGCTTCTGACTATGCGCCGGTTAATTTGCCTAACCAGCCAAAATTTGTCAGCGGATAGGGCAAACAAAGTAGCATCCCTCGGTACGGGCCAGTATCATTCCTCGCTTGTAGCATCCACGCGCCCGTAGCTCAGCTGGATAGAGTACTGCCCTCCGAAGGCAGGGGTCACAGGTTCGAATCCTGTCGGGCGCGCCATTTTCCCCTTAATCTTCAGATAGTTATGCGTGGTCCTCCTACACCACTGTCGGTCGATTTCCAAATTGCGTGAGATTTGCGTGAGGGGCAATCCGCAACACCGTGTTGGGCCGCCGTGTACACACTTTTTCAGCCGCTTCGATGAGCCGGGCAATGTCAGGTGCCGAGTAATGGGTCGTCATTCGTTCGGACTTGTGGCCCAATAAATCCTGACGATCTTCAAAACTCACGCCGGCAGCGCGCAGCCGATGCCCGAAGGTATGTCGCAGGTCATGCACTCTGACGCTCGGCAAACTGGCACGCAGCCTGGCCCGTTTCCACCCGGAGTTGAGAATGGTCTTCCTTGGGTTGCCCCGATACGTGAAAACAAACTCCGCATGCTTGCCCCGTTGCTCGTTGATGACGCGACGAGCAATGGAGTTAAGCACAACGACCCGTTCCTGACTGTTCTTGGTCTGGAACTGCTCGTTGCTGGGAAGAATGAACACGCTCGTGTTGAGTTCGGGTACCTGCACTTCCCAGTTCCATCTGAGTTCGCACACTTCCTGTTTCCTGCAGCCGGTATTTACCTTGTATAAGGCAATGCGTTGCAGGTGTGCGGGCAGTTCCCGAAACAAACGGTCCTGCTCTTCCCAACTCAATGGATAGGGCTTTCGTGCCCGTCCCTGCTCCATCTCGATCAGCGGCGGGGAATCAAGCCACGACATGCCGTTGTCGTGTCGCCATACTCTTGCGGCGAGATTCAGTATCCTGCGTATGCAGCTCAATTCCTTGTTGATCGTACCGGCTGAAACTCCGTCCGTGCGACGGGCTCGGCGATATTGGGCGAGGGTGTCGTTATGAATACGATCCAGCCGCAAATGCCCAATGTGGGGAATGGCCCGTTCGAATGCGTAGATATAGCGCTTGAGGCTCTTCTTGTGCTGGTTGTCTTCGAGGTACTTGATTGCTGCCTGTTGAAACGTCCGTGTCGGTCGAACGCCGTAAACCATGGCCAAGCGAATCTCTTCCAAGCGATGCGCTAGGTAGCGTTCCGCCTCGTCGAGGTCACTCGTGCCACAGCTTTCGACCAATCTTCCGTATCCTTTGATTCTCTTGTCGATGCCCCAAAATCGGCCTCTTTTCTGGAGGCCGGGCGATTTTTTGCGTCCCATATCGAACTCCTTTTGGCGGGACGCCCGTTGCGGGAGATATAGTCCTCCACCCAGGCGTCCAGTTCAAGCCGGTCGAAGGCGATGCCGCGTTGACCGATCGGGATTTTCGTGAGGTACGGTCGTACTTCGGTATTGAAGCGATTCCGGTCCATGCCGAGGTAGAAGGGCGCGTCGCGCAGGCGAATGAATCGCGGCAGCAGCGCCGGTGTCGCCATCGGGTTGGTGTTGTTGCTCGGCACAGCAACCTGCCTCAGTCAGCCGTAGGGCTTGGTTCGAACGCCGGCCGCCCTGGCTTGAGCACACCACGAATGCCACTTGGCCGAACCCACGGCCCGTTAAGCCGCTCGATCCAACCATCGCGATCGAGCGCGAAGACCAGTAGCCGCACGGTCAGCCAATGCCGGTAACGCGTGCTGCAGGTGTATTCATTGGTGCATTCCTGCAAATACCAGCGCAGGTGTTTCAGTCGCCACTGATACGGGCCGACCTGCCAACGTCGCCAGATTGTTTCGGCGATGTGTCCGCTTCGGGCGAGGTGCTGGCGCACCGTGCCGCGTCTTGACCCGGGAAGTCGATTGGCCAGCAGCGACCTGGCGATGCGTGCTGCCGCCCGATGGTTCGCCAGCCGGCTCATCGGGCACCGCCGATGTAGGTCGCGACCACCTCAATGCGCGCGTGTCCCAGTTCCTGAGCAATGGTTTGGCGTGCTGCGCGGTCAGTGCTTCGATCGACACATACTCGACCAGCGATCACCGGCGCCGCTGACCCAGTCAACTGCCGGAAGCGATCACAGGCGTAAGCTGCACGCAGGTCATGAATCTTCTTTAGACCGTAGTCGTCTCTGACCGATGCCCAGACATGATGGATGTGCGAGTACCACTGCCGCCAAGTGAGGTGGGGCGGAATAAGATTACGTCCCGATCCCTGAGCCCTGGCCGCTCGCACCAGGCCCCCGATCGCGCTGCCCGAGACCGGGACCCAGCGATCCACACGATGACCCCGGCCGCCCTTGGTGCCGGCCGTAATATTGACCGCGCCGTGTTTCTTCACCTGACCCAAGGCGACTCGTGCATTGAGCAGAGAGGCTTCCTTAAGGCGTAGTCCCAGCGCTCTGGCCACTTCGATGGTCGCTGCGACCCGATCGTGCCCGTTCTGGCGCAGTTGATCGGCACACTGGCGCACGACCTTTTGATCGAGACCCGCCGGTGGGTCGGTTCGTATTCGTGATCGTTGGCCGACAAACTCGACTGGCGCAACGCGAATCTGCCGATCGCTCCGCATCGCCTGCATCACGACGTTAACCGATGACAGCAGGTTCTGTGCGTAGGCCGGGGACATGCCGGCATCGACCTTGTCTCTCAGAGATTTTCCGTAGTCCTGAACTGTGTCGGTATCGACGAACCGCGCATCGTAAATTCCGCGCTCCTCTCGGCACCAGGTAACAAACCGTCGCCAACGCTCGGCGTGACCGGTGACGGTCCCATAGTGCCCGTTGCCGTATTGATCTCTCAGAGCCTGCTTACCGGCCCATTCCATCTGTTTGCCATAACCGAAGTTACGATGACCACCAACTTTACTCATGACGCTCTCCAAAGTTATTGAACATGTCTTGCGGGTTTCTCACGGCGATTCCTGGGCTCTGGTGAGTGATAAACCGCAGACAAGCTGGCGGTCACAGCGTGAGCGCCTCATTGCGAGGCCTAAGCAGCGCGAAGCGCTGTTGGTTCAATCCCCCTGGTCGTCACACCCCAGAACGACCCAAAGGGCCGCGGAATCGGGTGCAGGCTGCGCCAGTCGATCCATCGACCGGCCGCCGGGCAGCGGGTTTTGTACGGCTATTGCATTCGTGCGAAACACGAGCAAAGCTTGTAGCGACGCAGACTTGCGCCAGTTTCAAGAGGCCCGTCTCTGTGCGGCGCGGGGCGCCTCACAAAGACGGGCTGAGTTGCAACAGGGGTTCGACACAAGCAATTACTGGGTCACACATCCGGCGTGACGGCAGCAAGGACAGCGTCGCGTTGTTGCGGCGTACTGAAGAGTTGCACCAGGAGCTGGCGCAAGGAGTAAAAATAAGTCCGACGCGAGAGCGCGGATTGAATTGGTACTAAATGACGGTCGACGGCTATTTGCCGATACACCTGTTGCGCGACCGTTAGAGGCGCTCTGGGTGCTCCGATGTTGCTATGGAGCGGGTGTCGTTGATAGTCCGCAACGACGACGGAGTTAATGCACAGACCTTACCGCGTGTCCGGAGGACAGGCTAGCGGAAACGGGGGCAGAATTTGTGCCCCCGTTTTCATTGACAGTAATGCATGAGCATGCCTTATCGCAGCCGCGATCCCAATGTGCTATAAATAAGCGGACCGAAGAGGTGCGTCAACACCTCTCCGGCCCTAACCACGCTAGCAAAGGCACTGCTAACAATGGCTAACGACATGCTATCAGACCGATACACGATTGCCCGTTCTGGGCGTCGTGTTTTTTTGTGCCCGCGCTGGCCTCAACTAAGAGGACCAGGACAATGAACGAAGCAAGTGTTACGACGAATGACTTGAACAAGCCCAAAATGCCGCTTGACAGCGGCGCGGGACAAACCGCTGCAGGATCACAGACAAGGTCGGCAGGCTGCACCGTATACCGGCCGACTTTCACGCCACCGGTGAACTGGCAGGTCAGGGAAGACAGGGAATTCTACATTCCGGACTTCCTGAGCGATACGCACGATGACACCAACCCGGAGGCTTACTCTTTAGCCGCCGAGCATGCCGAACACCTCTACAAGGCCCAGGGATTAGTGGGCGAGGCGCTCAACCTCGCGGGGCTGATGTTGGCGTCGCTTGGAGACGAGGCCGACAGCCGGGCGATGCAAACCGAGACCGGCCTGAAGGTCATCGAGAAGAAACTGAAAAAGGCGTACAACCGGATCGACAATCATGACAGGTGCCACACGAACCTGTTTCTTGCCTATTTTAATCTCTGGGGCAAAACCGACGAGGGCACGGAATAGGCTTTTCGGCGCAGTGAGCGGTCCGACCTGTGGGCCGCTCAGTTTTGCTGATGGACGGGCATCGAAGTGCATTCAATGTCGCATCACTTGTCGAGAACTTGCCGAATTGTGCCAGAGCCCGCGCCATTGATGGTTCAGAACGCCGCGTCAATACAGCGCTTCGCAACGGTAGTGACTCGGCTTCGGAGCATCTGATCGCCAGATCGGTCCGGCTAAGACTGGGTCGCTTTCGATCGGCTGGCACATAAAGTTTCAATCGGCCGATCTGTAACCTTTCAATTAGCCGGTACTAAAGATTACAATCAGCCGCAATGGCATCCGGCAAAATCATCCCCCGCTTGGTCGAACCGCGGCTCGTCGAAGCACTCGACGACAGTCCCGCCGTGCTCATACACGGCCCGCGTCAGTCCGGCAAGACGACGTTGGCCCAAATCGTCGGCAAAAAGCGTGGCTACCGCTATTTCAACCTCGACGATGACGTGCTCCGAGGGGCCGCCGAGGATGACCCGATGGGGTTTGTCGGGGACTTGCCAGACCGAGTGATCCTCGACGAAGTTCAACGGGTCCCGGCCCTCTTCACGGCGCTCAAGTCCGCGATCGATAGCGATCGTTCACTCGGGCGCTTTCTGCTGACTGGTTCGGCGAACGTATTGCTTGTGCCAAAACTCGCGGATTCGCTCGCGGGGCGCATGGAGATCATTCGCCTGTTTCCATTCGCTCAATGCGAGCTCGATAAAAAAGAATCGACGTTTCTCGATGCCCTGTTTAGCGGCAATTTCAAGATTAATAAGTACGAGCGACTTCAACAGAAGCTCCCGCAGTGCATCGTCGCCGGCGGGTATCCTGCGGCCCTGGCGCGAAACACGCCACGCCGAAGTGCTGCCTGGTATCGCGATTACGTCGATGCCATCGTGCAACGGGATGTCAGGGACCTTGCCCGGATTGCCTCGCTGGACGTGTTGCCCAGGCTGCTGACGCTAATTGGCAGACAAACTTCGCGGTTGCTCAATATTTCAGAATTGGCGGGGCCGTTCCAGATCAGTCGCCCGACGATCCGCGACTATGTCACGCTGCTTGAAAAAGTGTTTCTGGTTGATGAATTACCCCCGTGGCATACCAATCGATTGAGCCGTCTCGTGAAGACGCCCAAGCTGCATATCGGTGATACCGGGTTGGCAGCAGCTCTGCTTGGCGTCAATGCCCAGGATCTGGCGGCAGATCGCGAACTGTTGGGACAATTCCTCGAGACCTTCGTCTACCAGGAATTGCGGCGGCAAAGCAGCGGACACGAAGATGACATCCGTTTCCATCACTTCCGTGACAAGGACGGGTACGAAGTGGACCTGGTCCTGGAAAAAGGCACGCGCCAGGTCGCCGGTGTTGAAGTGAAAGCTGCAGCCAGCGTCAGCAGCTCCGACTTTCGCGGTCTGCGGAAACTGGCCTCGGCTGCCGGAAACCGGTTCGCAGCCGGAGTGATATTGTACGACGGTGACATCAGCGTGAGTTTCGGGGATTCGCTCTACGCAGTACCCATTCGACGTCTCTGGGAAGCCGGCTAAGAAAGCGATTATGACGAAGAAGAAGCGAACAGCGAAAAACAAAAACTTCTGCCAACATCGGTTACGAAGCCTAACTCTGACAGATGGCCGATGCCCTGCATACACGGAGTCTGACGATGGGGCTAGCAAGCGATGCAATTTGTAGCCAATGGCCCGGATATTCCTGAAGCGCTGCTGCAAGCACATGAGGACGGTAGCGTTGTGTTCTTTTGCGGGGCAGGTGTTTCTTATCCTGCAGGTTTGCCGGGGTTCAAAGGACTGGTCGACGAGATTTACCACATAATAGGAACCACCAAAACCACCATCGAGCGGGATGCATACTCGCGTGGTCAGTACGACGCCATGCTCGATTTGTTGGAGAGGCGTATAGCTGGGCAGCGCATTGCCGTGCGCAAGGCACTGGCACAATCGTTGCGGCCCAAGTTGCGTCGAAAGGGTGCGACCGATACCCACGCGGCATTATTGCAACTAGCCCGCTGTCGTGACGGCACGTTACGCTTGGTGACCACAAATTTCGATCACGTTTTCAAGCGGGCGGCCAAACGTACCGGACAGTCGTTTAACGCTTACTCGGCGCCGATGCTGCCCGTCCCCAAGCACAGCCGCTGGAACGGGCTCGTTTACCTGCACGGCCTGCTACCCGACAACGCAGACGAAAGTGCTCTGCACCGACTGGTACTCACCAGCGGCGATTTTGGTCTTGCCTATCTGACAGAACGCTGGGCGGCACGATTCGTCAGCGAGCTATTCCGAAATTACGTAGTCTGCTTCGTCGGTTACAGCATTGACGACCCGGTACTGCGGTATATGATGGACGCACTGGCCGCCGATCGGATGCTCGGTGAGGTCACTCCGCTAGCCTATGCGTTGGGCGACTGCGATCCCGGGGAAGAACAGAGTAAGACGATCGAATGGGAGGCCAAGGGGGTTACTCCTATCCTCTATGAGGTCGCTGCCGGCAACCACGATCATTCTGCGTTGCATAGGACGTTGAAGGCTTGGGCTGAAACCTATCGTGACGGTGTCCTTGGTAAAGAACGTATCGTGGTGGACTACGCTTTGGCCCGTCCTTCAGCGAGCACCCGCCAAGATGACTTTGTGGGGCGGATGCTCTGGGCGATATCCCACGAATCTGGACTGCCCGCGAAGCGCTTCGCGGAGTTCAATCCCGTGCCGTCGCTTGATTGGCTGGCGGCATTCTCGGAGGATCGCTATCGTCACAGTGATTTGGTTCGCTTTGGTGTCCCGCCACTCGTAGATGTGGATGACAAGTTGCGATTCAGTTTGATTCGTCGCCCCGCGCTGTATAGGCATGCGCCGTGGATGGCGCTGGCTTCAGGCGGCGTTGCTGGTAGCCGATTGGACGATGTGATGTTCCACCTAGCCCGCTGGTTGGTGCGGCATCTGAACGATCCGGCGTTGATTATCTGGGTGGCACAACAAGGAGGGCAGTTATACGATCACTGGTCTCGGCTAATTGAGCATCGGCTAGACCACCTTGCACGCTTGAAGCATCAGGGAAAAGCGAACGAACTCAAGGAACTCCGAGCCGACTCCCCCAACGCGATCCCCTCCCCGTTAATGCAAACATTGTGGCGCTTGCTGCTGACGGGACGAGTGAAATCGCCGTGGCGCGATTCAGATATCTACCGCTGGAAGAAACGCCTGAAGCGCGACGGGTGGACGACCACAATGCGGCTTGAGTTGCGCGAACTGCTAACGCCCAAGGTTGTGTTGAAGAAGCCATTTCGCTGGGGCGAGGACGAACAAAACGGTGATTATCCCATGCGCATTAGGCAATTGGTGGACTGGGAGCTGGTGCTGGCAGGCGACCACGTCCACTCATCGCTTCGAGATTTAGCTGATGAACAATGGCGAGCCTCTCTGCCAGCGCTTCTTGATGACTTTCAGCAATTGCTACGTGACGCACTGGACTTGCTGCACGAACTGGGCGAAGCGGACGACCATAGCGACCGCTCGCACTGGGATTTGCCGTCGATCAGCCCGCATTGGCAGAATCGGGGCTTCCGCGATTGGGTGATGTTGATCGAGCTATTGCGGGATGCATGGTTGGCAACTCGTAACACCGACCCTGAACGTGCCAGCCGAATCGCATTGGATTGGTTCGATTTGCCGTACTTCACGTTTAAGCGATTAGCCCTATTTGCTGCCAGTCAGGACGGAGGTATTGCTTCCAACCAATGGGTTGAATGGCTTGTTGCTGACAATGCGTGGTGGCTATGGCCTGCGAATATGCGACGGGAAACGATGCGTCTTCTGGTGCTGCAAGGAGCGAATCTGTCACCAGAGGTCTTGGAGAAGTTGGAGGCGGGGATTCTCGCGGGTCCGCCAAGAGACATGTACGTCGACGACCTCGAACAAGAGAAATGGCAGTCCTTGGTAGACGATGCGGTCTGGCTGCGTCTTGCCAAACTTCAGGAAGGCGGCAGTCGGCTTGGCAACACCGCATCTCAGCACTTCGATAAATTGTCAGCAGCAAACCCCGAAAGGACATTGGCAAGCAACGAAAGAGACGAGTTTTCCCATTGGACAAGTGGCACTGGGGATCCGGATTACGAAGCGAACCGCGATGTTGAAATCGCTCCCCGTCGGCGGAGGGATCTGGTGAACTGGCTCAAGCAGCCCCCACCGGAAGGACGCCCGTACTATGAAAATACTTGGCGGGAAACCTGTCGCACACGGTTCTTTAATAGTGTGTTTGCCTTGTTTGACTTGGCCCAAGAAGGGATCTGGCCAGCAGGGCATTGGAGAGAGGCACTGCAAGTCTGGAGTGAGGAAGGTTTGGTACGTCGGTCTTGGCAGTTTGCGGCGCCTCTAGTCCAAAGCATGCCCGATGATGTAATGGAAGAGGTATTGCACAGCCTAAGCTGGTGGATGGAGGCGGCATCCAAGTCGCTTGAACGCCATGAAACGAATCTCCTGGACCTGTGCCGACGAGTACTTGACCTGCCACATCAGGATGCCGTCGATACAGATGAGCCGGTAAGTCATGCCATTAATCATCCAATTGGCCATATCACCGGTGTGCTGCTGAATATTTGGTTCAAGCGTGAACCCAATGACAATGACTGTCTGCCGGAAGATATTGAGCCGTTCTTTACACGACTTTGCGACGTAGGTGTCGAGCAGTTTCGTCATGGCAGGGTATTGCTGGCATCACGACTGATTGCATTGTTCCGAGTGGATCAGACCTGGACAGAGGCACACCTGCTGCCATTGCTCAGTTGGTCCACAGATGCAGTCGAGGCGAAAGCTGCATGGGAGGGCTTTCTGTGGTCTCCACGTCAATATAAGCCGTTGCTAACTGCATTCAAACCGCAGTTTCTCGAAACTGTTGGTCACTATGCGGAGCTGGGCGAGCATGCCCATCAGTTTGCTGCATTTCTCACCTATGCTGCTCTGGACCCAGCGGAAGGCTATTCTGCACAGGACTTCGGGACTGCCTTCGAGGCGTTACCGCAGGAAGGGTTGGGAGAGTCAGCGCAGGCGTTGTATCAAGTGCTTGAGGGAGCCGGTGAGCAAAGAGAAGACTACTGGAAGAATCGGATCCGGCCGTTTTGGCACGATATTTGGCCTAAATCGCGTGATCTTGCCTCCGATAGTATTGCCGAATCACTTTCTCGCATGAGTATCGCATCGCGGGAAGAGTTTCCCACTGCGCTTTCCGCTATCTTGGACTGGCTACAACCTATTGAACACCCCGACTATGTCGTACATTTGCTTCACGAATCTGACTTGGCAGAGCGATTTCCAGAGGCAGCATTTCTGCTTTTGGATGCAGTGATTGCTAATCAACCGTGGGCGCCGAGTGAATTAGGACAATGCTTGGGGGCCATTGCGAAGGCCGCGCCCGCCTTGGAGCAAGATCATCGTTATCAACGGTTGCTAGAGTATTTCCGGCGGCACGAGGCCTAGTGGCCATTTCTGCTTTTGCCTCCCAACCATATGTCCCTGATAGATAATAGTTCCCGACATCGCAAGAAATGATTGTATGGTCGTAACAATCGCTGGTACCACCTAATCTTGCGGCTCCACCGTGTCGTCGGATGTTGCGTGGATGCTGTCAAAGAGCTGTGCCAAGTCTTCGGGAATCTCGAACTGTCGAGACAGTATGCGTCTCGTCCTCCATTTCGCACGCCAAGAAATATTTCGTGCAACAGAAACTATGATCTCATCGAACTTCGGCCCGATAACTTTCTTCAACTCTGCTTCTATATTTTCAAGGTCAGTAGGTGGAGCTCCTGCCGTTGATGCCCATTGTCTCCAAGCTCGAAAGAAATGACCGATTCTGTTTCTAGACGCCAGTTCATAGGCCAGAAAGGGATCGCGGGCGGCCACGGCGTCGACCGCTGTAAGGTACTTCCGGTCAATGTGATCTTCGTTACCTATTATCGTTTCCATGAGAGAACGAAACTGAGGCATTTGCATATTTGCCTCAGGAACACGGTGCTTTAGTTCTGCGATGAGAAACTCGAGCGCTTGTAATTGAAATCGTACCTCCAGCAGATAGGCAAGGGCTTTGCATATAGCGGATCGAAAATCCCGGCGCCTGAGGCCCGCATGGTGAATCTCATTTAGTCCCCAGCCAATGAGGAGCGCGATGATTGGCAACAGAACTGTCATGATGTTATCCATCTTAGCGGGCACGTTCTAAAGCTTCATTGCGGTCAGTATCCGGCGCAAAGATTGGCGGTGCAAGCATTCGTGATGAATGCGAAGGCGGCAAGTATGCCAAGCATCGCTCGGATATTGCCCGGAAAGGTCTGCGCAATAGACTCATGGTTTCTTCCCTAAAATCACAGCAGCTTCTGAATGGGCCGAAGGCCTGATGCAACTCGGCTAGGAGAGGGTTTCGCGCAGGCGACGGAGAGTGGCCGGGACGGCGCCAGTTCCACATAGAAAACACGTAAGACTGAGCCATTGGGTCGTGCCCACTCAATGCAACCCACACGGATATCCCGACCCGATCTTCGCACCTGGAGATCTAATGTAGTACGTGGATGAGGCGGCTAGGAGCGGCCCGGACGCTTTCAGCTTCTGCTTGCCTTCGTCCAGAATCTCGTCCAACCGCCCCCGAAATATCTTCGCGAGTTTCTTTCTTTCGACTTCTTTCGGGTCATCAGGGGCAAGCTCATAGGTTATTCGGCGATGTTGCCGAGTATCGAATGGAAGATCGGTATCTGACCCGTACACCGTATTACAAAAGAGAATGATCCGACTCCAACCCAACTCGGATATGGCATAGCCGAGTTCAATCAGAACATTGGGGCTTGGTGATGGGCGTTGCCCCCGATCTTTGTCGCCGGTGACGATGGATATGTCGGCAACAAAGGCATCGCAGCTTCGTATCTTCTCGAGAATTGTCTCCGATATGTTCGGTGCGCCCGGTACACCCGATGTGTCTCTATCTATGCTAGGAATCACATCGTAATGGTCACTCGCACTCATATCCTTGACGGTCTTGGCCAATACGGTTTCGATAAAGCCCCGATTAGTATTGATTGGTAAATCGGACTGCCAAGAATAGAAAATAGAGAATTTCATGAATCAAAGACTACGCGAAACAAAAAGTTGTTGCGATCGTCGCCAGCTGCTTAATGATTTCCTCTTATTCGCGCCCTGCGACACCAGGAGAATATGAGCACAACAACGGCGACGAAGAAATCTACGAACGTTACAACGGCGCGGCTAGTCGCGCACTACAACAGCGCCGCCACCTTGGGCAAGAATCCCAAGTCCGCGCATGATGCGCTCAGGCTTCTGAGTCGGAAGAACAGGTATGGGGTTGTGGCGGTGGGCAGTATCGCTAAGCTGTTGTAGCTTCCGCTCTTCCTTGCGGTTGTCAGGTTAGTCGTCGTCACCCTTTGGAGGAATACTAGTAGGATTGTCACCTTCCTGGGTGGGTTGATATCCACCATCGGGTTGCGGTTTGTGGCCCGGATCTTTGGCTGGCTTTGATGGCTGATAACCCTTTTCCGTTTTACCCGGTGTTCCGTTGTTGTTCTCTTCAGTCATGGTTACATCTCCGCTTTTCTTGGTTGCTTACTGTTCCAATAAGTCGATATGCGAAATGTCACTGGCTAGGACGATCACGCCTGCCGACCTGTCCTTCTTTCTTACGAACCCACCCTTGTCGTCGATAATCCAAGCTTCTTCCAGATACAGTTGCTCCTTGGAAGGCGCACTTGATGCGAACGAGTTATGCGCGTATCGACCCCCTATTACTTTGCCGTTGCCCAATGTGATACGTATCCAATAGCTCTTGCGTTTGGAAAATACGTGGTCCCACGGTAAGCCCGTAGGGTGCGGCGCATTTTTCTGGAAGAATTCGCGAGTCCGAAGGAATCGCCACGCCAAAGCGAGAAGTACAGGAAAGATCAGTAGGACGAACAGGTAGAACGAGTAATACAGTTTTGGGGCGCCGACATACAAGTCACCGCTCTCGATAGCTGTAATAGGCAAAGCAAGGATCGCATAGTTGATGCAACTGTAGGCAACAGCGTCGACCAACTGCTCCGAGGTTTTTTGGCGAGCGCCTGGCTCGATCAGTTCATAGACCTTGAGACTTATGAAACCCGGGATAACAAACGCTATGAACAGGGCAAGCTTATCATCTGCCCAGATATCCATAGCTACCCTTTCGAACCTCGCGGATCTTTGCTGCGAGGATAAGTGCGTTCCTCTTGTATCCGGCCGTTCTCTTTGTGATTCCGAACAGACTCTTCGTTCGTCTTCATGTAGTCCTGCATCTTTTGCATGGCTTCTGTCTTCGTTGGCGCCTTAACTCTGGCACGGTTCGTTCCCGATTTGTCCAATCGCCACTCGTCGCCCTTCTTAGTAAGGTGAAATTTATCTAGTGCCATCTCTCAACTCTTGTTCGTAATTTCAATGTTAGTTCTATTATCTTGACGGGTGCGAGTCTCTTTCTTGCAGAACTCGTTCGAACTGCCGCCGCAATCGCCTTGCTGCCCCTTTATTGTGTTGTTCCACGTGATTGAGCTTGCCACGAATTGATCGGATCTCTTTCTCCGCTTCCGCGTTTGTCAACGATCGAAGTTGGTGAATGGCCGCCCTCAACCTTCCCCGGTACTCCGACGGTACGCTAGGGCCGGTGGGCGAGTTTACAGTTAGTCCCGTCACCTCCTGCCGCTTGGATGAGGGCATGATTTTTAGTTTCTTCGGTTTTCGCCAGGTGCGAAGGCCAACATTGGACACTGATCGCGCTGTTGGATTTATGAGGCTTCTTGCTTCGTCTCCGGAGAATGCGAAGTCATCGACAAACCTTGTAACATTTACGCCGTCGGCCTTCGCCAGTCCATAGGTGGGGCGGTCTACCGTTGATGCAAGAAGCAGATTTGCAACAGCGGTACTGGTGGGTGCACCTTGTGGTAGCTGGCCGTCGATGGTTGTAAGCCGAGTCAATAACCACGCTGTGTCTCGACCACACCCTAGTTCACGCCGAAACATCTTTTCGACCTGCTTATGACTCACACTGGGGTAGAAGTTTCGGATATCGAGCGTGACCACGTACGGTTTTCCGCAATGCTGTGCCGCGTTCGACCTTGGCGATTTACCCTTAACTCCTCCGTGGGCTTGCCCGGGGAGCACATACTTATTCAACAATCGGTGCAGAATCCGACGCTGTACAAATTTTAGTTCTTTATCCGGTACCTTAAAAAGCCGAGTCTTGCCTTTTTCTGCATCGGTCTTGGTCCACTCGGAGTAATGGGATTGGATATCGAAAGCTATGTCACACAATTGCTCCCGTCGCACACCCAATCTGTGCGCCAAGTCTCTCAATGACAGGAGTGGCTTCATTGGTTAGTTCTCAAGCCGCAGCGGTCGCTGACGGTCCTCCGATGCATTTACAAGAAGACGCAACAGGGTATTGGCTAGCCCGGAAAAGTCTTGGTCGACGACGTCACTCGGATCTGACGCCAAGAGCGTGATCAGCGGAGTTGGCACACCAGTCGCGCCACTGAGGTTACCAATAACCTTCAGGCTCGGCTGACGTTTTCCTTTCTCAATAAGCGAGAGCTGGCTCGCACTAATGCCGATCCTCTCCGCCAATTCAGACTGTTGCATCCCGTATGCCGCTCGGACAACACGAAAAGCTTTTGCAAAATTTGTATTCATTTCAAATCCTGATTCACTTTGATCAACGCACTACATCATTAGCTTCGATTACTTCCAACAAGATTGCTGCGATCGTCTCAGTTACCCGAAATATACGATCCTTATTCAGCTTGCCCGACTGGGCGATTTTGTCTAGTTCTCTCTTTGCCTTCTGCAGTTCATCCCGCTGACCGGGTCCTATGCTAGGTTTGGCAAGCACTTTGGTTATGAGCCGCCGTGCTGCTTTCAGGTCTTTAGTCTTCATGGTCCTTCTCCGTTGAATCGAGGCGACGTTGCCCCTCGCGCATTAGCAGCGGCTTCGATCAAGGACCTAGCAGGACCAGTGAAACAGAACATTTCAAAACGCGAACCCTCGCGCTTTCCTCGCGCCAAACAGAACAACACGCGCCGCGCATCGCGCAAGACGGTTGTAGGGACCAAGTGACTAAGTGACCACGGACCAAGGGGTGCGGGGCCGTCAGCGCACGACGGTCTTGCTGTCCGACACAGTGTGCGTCGTTCACCACGACGCGGCTGACGAAGTATCGCCAACCTTAATGGGCGTTTTCACGCCCGTCGGCACGATGTGCCGCTTGAAGGCCGCTGTGCTTACGCCTTCGCCGGAGATGCCATGTTATTAAAGAGCTGAGAAACGCCGGGTAACCAGCGCCCAGCGACAATACTATGCTTGGAGCGATTGATTGTCAACTGACATGACTTTAAATACGAAAAATCAGTGTTAATTGGTGAAATTCACGCTTTATAGCAAATATATGGACTATTAAGCGCACCGTTCTATACTGCATTGAGAATCGCTGTGCCAGCGAAGAAATGAGTCAATTCGACCAGATTCGTCTATTCTTGTAGCGGTTAAGCCGCCCAGCGTGGCTGTGACAAGCTCAAAGGACGTTCAATGCCCTCAATAATTGCCCGTGGGATCCTATTTCTAAGTGGTTACGCACCGCTATTCGTGATCTTTTCGATCCAGTACTACTCGAAGTACGGTAATTGGGCTTTGTTGCCGGCGCTTCTGGGCTTGGTAGCAGTGGTCGGAATGCTCGTATGGATTCACTGGATACGTGGCACAGCATCTGTGGAAATTGCAGTGCATAGCGTCCGCCGCAAAGATGCGGAAGTCATCGCTTACATATTCGCATATGTGTTCCCTTTCCTTGGACTAAATATAGACGATGGCGCAAGCGCCGTGGGACTAGGAGTTTTCTTCATTGTGCTCATGGTTCTGAACGTTAGTTCAAACATGGTTCATATTAATCCGATGCTCAATCTGATCGGTTATCACGTATACGAAATAGACACGGAATCTGAAGAAAACCATACCGTAATAACCGGTCGCGGAAGGTTGGTCCGAGGGACAACCCTTGATGCAGTATCCATAGGCGACCAAGTGTGGATGGAGAAGTAAATTGACGGCGGAAAACTTGCAAGCCGCTTTTGAATTTATTGCCAGCGACGATTACACAGTGAGCATCGCACTTGCGCAATACGATCCTGACGAAGACGGCCCGACGTTTAGACGCCTCAATATCTCGGATACCGTCGCGGCCGACTTACGACTATTGGCACAACGTGCAGCACGGCCATTCGCCAATCAGCATCGGAGAGGAAATCTAGACGTTCCAGAGTTTGACCATGACTATGTTCCCAGCGCCCACGAGATCGAGTACATCGATACTAACAATGACCCAATTGGGGATATGGTAGCGGTACCAAGTCCAGCACATATCACACTAATAGGAGATGGCGACGTTGAGGAATTTGTTAGCGGTGTTCGATTCAATGTGTTACTTCTTTCTGGTGGACCTCATCGCGTCGTACTTTTTCGACGCTACGGCCCAACCAAAGAACTGTCAAGGTCGAACAAGTTAATTACACTGTTTCTTGGAGAACGCTTGGAGAGTATTGAGGAACCGACATTTCAGTTCGACCCGAATTTCGACATGCTTCTCTATAGAGACCACCTCTACATAAAAAGCCGAGCGAATTTTGAGTTCATCCTTAGGTATTACGACCAACTTGAGGCAATCGCTCAAGATTCATTAGATGCTATTGCAGAACATGTGCCTATCGCGAACTTCGACGACTTTAGCGATTCTTGTCTTGGGCACCTTCAAAAATTGAAGAAGCTGCGGAATATAGCCCAGAAGCCTTATTTAGCAGATATCACAGTTGACGATATTCGCAGGACGATTGAGAATTTCGATCTTAATGTCGAAATAGATGAGAACGACGAACTCGTCTTTGACACTGCTGACAGATGGGGCATCCTACAGTTGCTCGATGACGCCTTTTTGGGGTCGGAAATGACGGGTTTACGATACGAGACCAATTCTAAGCGTGAAGTTTAGTTTGATCTGTAGGAACAGAATTTGGAATCGAGAAATATATTTGTAGATGCGTCGATATTTATCGGGCAAAACTACAATTACCAAGGCGCGGTCTTCGAGAACCTAGCGAGGCTGGCCGAGTCCGGTCAGGCGCGGGTATTCGTGACGGATATAGCTGTCCGAGAGGTACGTGCGCACATCGCCGAGGACATTGCGAAGGCGAACCATGCGACCAGCAAGTTCCGCAAGGATGCACGGATTCTACGCAATCTAGACGGTGCGCCGTTTGACAGTATGTTTTCCGAGTTCGATGACGAGAAAGCAGCCGCAGCGCTCAACGCACAGCTTGACGCATTCCTAGAGAAAATTGGTGCAACCACTCTGCTCACGTCAGGTGTATCCATAGAGAAAGTCTTCGACAAGTACTTTGATAAGTCTCCGCCCTTTGGCGAAGGTAAGAAGAAATCAGAGTTCCCCGATGCGTTCACTGTTGAGGCTTTAGAAGTCTGGTGCGAAGCCGAAAAAGAGAAGATGTACGTTGCGAGCACGGACCCGGATTTGGCATCTGCGTGCGAACAAAGCGACAGTCTGTTCCTGCTGAAGAAGTTATCTGTATTCGTGAGCACCGTTCAGTATCACGATGACGTGTTAACACCGGTAGTACAGCAGAAATTCGTAGACCATTTGGAGTTGATCCAAGACGCTATTTCCCAGTCCTTTTGTGAGCAAGATTTTTGGTTGGATGACCAAGAAGGGGATGTTGAAGGGGTGCATGTCACGGAGATCGAAGCCGAAGAGTTCTTGGTGCTTGAGGCAAGCGCAGATCATGCAGTTGTGGACGTTCCCTACAACCTAAAGTATCTAGCCGAAGTATCTTACGATGACATGGACTCTGCTATTCATGACAGTGAGGACGATGTCTGGATTGCTCTGCACACAATCAGAACAACTGTCCCGCGTGAGCAATCAGGCGAGTCCATAATTAGCGTTCGGCACAGCGTTGATGATCCCGCTGTGTTCGAAATTCAGGAAGTAAAGTTCGAAACAGGGAGTCTGTCCGGGTTTCCCATCACCATAAACGAGTGGGACTACCGGTAGCGAGCTTGCCTTTTCGGGCACCTGACTCGATCATTCATGGGGTAGAAAACGGGGTACAACTGTGGGGGGTACCAGCTTCCGCAAAAACTTCCACCTGATAACTGATTGTTTTCTATATGAGTAACGGCAGACTGAAAATCCGCGTATCGGCGTTTCATATATTCGAATCGGTTGTGTCGCCTAGTGCGTAACCGGGAATGCAAGGGGCTAGTCGACAGCCAAAGGCCAACCACCCTCACGGCGCATCGGCAATGAAACCGTGCGCGACCTCACGCGAACCAGTTGTAGCGATAGGTATCCTGTCAACATGAGAATTGCAGACTCCAAAGGCTGTCGGATCAAGACCATCGACGAGTGGTCGATGATGTATGAAAAGGACGGCGAGAAGCGACACTGGGAGCCTGGCCGCAGCGCGCACTCGGCAGCTGATTTCATTCTGAACCGCAATGGCGCCGAACGGCTGCGGCTACGGGTCGAAGAGCTGCTCGGCCAAGCCGTACAATTCGACTGCATAGTCCCGGAGTTGGAGCAGCGTTTCGATGCGCACGGCCGGGGGCGCATGCATGATCTCGGCATTACCGGCTCGACCGCGGCAGGGAAAAGCCTGTTTGTTGGCGTTGAGGCCAAAGTGGACGAGACCTTCGGGCCGACGATCGACGAAGCCTACGCCAAAGCCAGGAAGGCAAAAGAGGACAACCCACGCTCGAATGCGCAACAGCGCATTGAGGATTTATTAGCGCTGCATTTTCCGGAAGTCGATACGTCACACTACAAGCTGCGCTACCAGCTGTTGTATGCGACCGCCGGGACAATTGCCGCCGGCAAGGAAGTGTCCATTCTATACGTTGCCGTATTCAAAACTCAGTCTTTCAACGAACGAATCGGCGCGAGTAACCACGAAGACTATCTGCGCTTTATTGAAAAGGCAGGCGCACAACCGCTGCCGAATACCGGCAATAACATCGACGCGCACGAACTGTGGCTGGATGGCAAGCGACTGATCTGCGTGCACGAGTGCTTCAAGTTGTAACGGGCCCAAGTGTTGAGCGGAGAATTCGGGCGAGACACTCAAATAGCCAACAGAAGGACGAGGCGATGCCCCTGGGATATTGTAGATTCACACATCGACCTATCGAGAGCGCGTCCGACGGCATTTGGGACGACGGCGACTGGATAAGCTGGGATTACATTTCATCCCTGGGCGACTCAGGCCAAGGCGAATCTTCGTCGCATACTGTAAGCCAGGAGCTTCGCGACATATTCGAAAGCTTGGTCCATACAGCTGCTGCCTATAAACAGCACACAGGGCGCTACCTCAATATCTTCGGTGAACTCGGTGAGCTCTATGCGGAGATTGAATTGGGCATAAGGCGTAATAAACTGAATGCGCCGGGTTCAGATGGGCGCCTTGGGAATGACTTCATAGAGGTCAAGACCATCAGTCCCCTGAAGCAGGATGACAAGGTACAGGTCAAGCGCAAGGGCAATTTCAACAAACTATATGTCGTGAAGATTTCGGAGAATTTCTTCTTCGAGGGACGAATGATCGACCGTCGAGATCTCAAAAAGGGCGAAGGAAAATTCGCCTCGGTCAAATTTGCGGATATGGAATCCGACGACGAATAGCCGCGACCGAATTCAATCAAACCACTGCGTGAGAATTGCGTGACTGGGTGATGCATTGTTGTGCACTGTACTGCATTTGCAACGGGCGTCCTGCCATATAGTTTAAATTAAATCAATTGCTTACCATGGGGTTTGTGATCTCCGAAGGCAGGGGTCAGAGGTTCGAATCCTCTCGGGCGCGCCAAACTCAAGAGGTCCCTTCAGGGGCCTTTTTAGTTTGGCTTGTATGCAAGCTTCAAACCGTATCGCGCGAAGCGCGTTGCAAATGTCACGTGATCACGCCGCATCCAAATTCACTGGCACTAGTGAGTTGCACGCTTATGGAACGCAGACGCGATTCGCCCCAGGACTGCCGTGCCGTCTTCACGCTCTAAACGACGATCACCGCCGCCGTTGCGGCGATTGTTGCTGGTCCGCAGTTCACCGATGATGTCGTAGCCAAAATCGGACAGCCGCTGTTCACCCGTTCGGCGGTCGTTGTACAGCTTGTAGCCGCATCGGCACTCCGCTTGGTCGCATTGCACCTGGCTGCCTACATGCAAGCAACGGACGGCGCTGTCGCGGAGTTCACGCTAAATGAGATGTGTCGTATTGGCTGATGTGAAAATGACATGAAAAACTGTAGCACTGACGCGCCATTTGCCAGCTAGTTATCCCAATTGATCTATCGATGAATAATTGCCGAAACCAAGATTGTCGGTTAGAAGCAGCAATATTGCTGCAATCCGTAATAACGACGCTTGCTACATACAGAATTGACCGTCGGACCGTGCTCGCCGGTATACAATATGTCGGTACCTGAGTCAGCACTCTTGGAGCTTAGATGGCGAGAAGACCATTATAAGGAAGGGCGAAAGCTCGCCGTGTCCTTTCCGCGGCTTTCTTAATAGAGACTCATCGTGTCAACCTAACGCGTCAAAATCACCAGAAGACATCGAAGTCACCCAAAAAAAGGTCTAGGGCGCGTCCCGCGCTGGGTGTCGAAAGGGGAATTGATGTATCGAAAGTCAACTGTCGCTCGAACATGTCCGAAAGGCACAATGGCGAATTCTCCGTGTTGTAGGCCACGCTAAGCGCGGAGGTTCGTTCCGAGACGAGCGCCGCTACCGTCCGACACTTCAATTGTGCGGACCTACGGTATCAGGCCTGATAGGATTGACTAGTTACTTCGACGTGCTGTGAGCCATTATCTGATGAAACTAATGCCGACAACTTTTTTCGTGGCGATAGCCTCGTGTTTCGTAACTGCGAGCATAACTTCTGCTCACGCTGACAGCGAGGAGCGCCCAAGGGCGCGGGATATCGGCATCGTTGTCGGTGAGTTTTCACCGGGAGCCAACAATGCGATTACCGATGTGTCGGGTGTCCGGGTCGGTCATTCCACAGTGATCGAAGGCGATGATATCCGAACCGGCGTGACCGCAATCATTCCGGCCGCTGGCAATCTGTACACCGATCCCTTGCCCGCCTGGATTCACGTCGGAAATGGTTACGGCAAGTTGATTGGGATTACTCAACTTCAGGAGTTCGGTGAGTTGGAAACGCCGATTCTCTTGACCTGTACGCTGTGCGTCTGGCGTGCGGCCGAAGCGCTGAAAGACTGGACCTACCTGCAGCCCGGCATGGGGGAGCACACTATCAATCCCGTGGTTGGCGAAGTTAACGACTCGGTTGTCAGTAACATGTGGGCCGCACCGATTCGTCGCGAACACGTATTCGAAGCACTGGACAATGCGTCTGATGGTGCAGTAGCGGAGGGCAGCGTCGGCGGCGGCACTGGCGCGCAGACGTATCACTGGAAAGGTGGCATAGGAACCAGTTCGCGAGTCCTGCCGCAGGAGCTCGGCGGCTATACGATCGGCGTGCTGGTACAAAGCAATTTACTTGCGGGCGCAACATTGCGAATAAGTGGGGCCCCGGTGGGTAGAGCGCTCGATATGTACGCATATAAAGATGCCTATGCGCAAAGTTCAGAGAACGCTTTTTCAAAACAGGACGGATCGATCATGATGGTCGTTGCCACTGATGCGCCGCTGGACAGCCGTACGCTGGCACGGCTGGCGATGCGCTCCATGTTGGGACTCGCACGCACTGGATCGATTGCGGAGAATGGTTCGGGCGACTACGTCATTGCATTTTCAACCAATGAAGCGGTGCGCCGGAAGCGTTCGAGCAACACGCCGATGACCACACCTTCGCTGTTGCACTCGTCGATGGACCCGCTTTTCACAGCGGCGGTGGACGCGACAGAAGAGGCGGTCTACAACGCGCTCCTGCGTGCCACCACTGTGGAAAGCGCCAGGGGACGTTTGACGGCGATCCCGCTGGAGCAACTGTTGCCAGTGCTGCGCAATCACCACGTTATTGAGTAGTGCTTAGAGTCCGGATTGCGCCAGCATCCATTTCTTAAAAGCGACCATTGCCGGGTCGCGTTCCTTTCGTTCGGAGATAACTAGCTGGTAGTGACGACCGCTCACCATTGGGGCGCTAATCGGGGCAACCAACTGCTTAGTAGCCAATTCTTCTTCGACCAGGAAGGATGGCACCAGCGCAAAGCCGATGCCGGAGACAGCCGCCGCGATGGCGATGTAAAAATCCTGAAAAAACAAGTCCTGGTCGGATGCGAGTCGGTGAGGAACGCCATATTGCTGGCGCCACTGATTCCAGAGTTCATGACGCGAGCCGGTATGCAGCAGAGTTTGCTTGTTGATGTCATCGAGTCGGCCAAATGATCGACCTCTTACGAGCTCTGGGGCACACACAACGTGCAACTCTTCGGGGAACAGTGGCGTCTCATTTTGGTGTCCCGAGCCCTGGGCGTCTGACACGACGGCGCAGTCGATACTTGAGTCTGTAAAATCTGGAACGCTGTCGGAAATTGAAACGTCCAATGCGATGCCGACATTGCTGGCCTGAAAATTTGTGATTCGCGGGACCAGCCAGCGCAGAGCGAAGCTGGACAATGCGCTGACCCTGAGAATCCTGAATCCGCCTTCCGACTGGCGCAACTTCGTCGTTGCGTCGAACAGCCCTACTAGCGAAGAATGCACCGCTCTATGATACTCGGCACCACTGGCAGTCAACACGACGCCGCGTCGGTGTCGATGCATTAATCGGCACCCCAGGAATTCTTCCAGGTGTTTAATGTGCCGGCTAACGGCTGACTGGCTTACACACAAGACCTCGGCGCCATCGCGGATGGAGCCTTGTTGCACAACCGCATCGAATGCCCGGATCGCGTTAAGCGGCGGTAACTGGTTATGGATCATTAATTGCCTTTATCGAATGTTAACATGACTTTATTCTACAAATGTAGCTGATCTATTCGGATATTGTTATGCAACTTGCAGTTAGAATGGATCAGGCATGGGCTTGCAGAACGTAAACACGCCAGCGGGCGGCGTATCGTCCACTCTGGCGATAAATCAGGTGGTCGACGAAATACGCCGTAGCGGGCGCAGGGTGTTTCACATGGGGTTTGGTGAGTCGCCGTTTCCGGTTCACCCGAGATTGGCCGATGCCCTGGCACGAAACACATCGCAGAAAAGTTATCTTCCAGTTGCTGGACTACCTGCGCTCCGCGTCGAGGTTGCCGATCATTATGCGGGTCTTACCGGCCTTGATAGCGGTAATTTCGATGTGTTGGTAGGGCCCGGTAGCAAAGCCCTATTGTTTGCGTTGCAGTTGGCTATTCCCGGCGACGTTTTGTTGCCCGTGCCTAGTTGGGTCAGTTACGCGCCCCAATGCCGCCTCATAAACCAGAATCTCGTGCCTGTAGAAATGCAGCTGGCAACGACCGGACTGTCGATTGAAGCGAGTGATCTACGGGCGACCATACGTCGCGCTCGCAGCAAAGGTTTGGCGCCAACCAAGCTACTTCTTAACTATCCCAATAATCCGACAGGGCTTACCGTGACGTCTGAGTCGCTGGAGGCGATTGCGGCGGTCTGCCGGGCAGAAAGCATCACTCTGATCGCTGACGAAATCTACGGGCGGCTTGCCTACGATCATGTCTACCGCACAGCAGCTCGCCACCTGCCGGAGTCAACAATTATTACGACGGGACTATCGAAGCATTTGTCGCTCGGAGGCTGGCGCCTGGGAGTGACACTAATCCCCAAGGCCCGGCGGGGAGTCTTCGACGAGATGTGCCGGATTGCGAGCGAATTGTGGTCTAGTGTGGCGTCACCGATTCAATATGCGGCGGTCGAAGCTTACGCGGGTCATGCGGATATCGAGGAATTCGTGAAAATGTCGACGGATGTTCATGCCAGTATTAATCGATACGTTGCTGCTCGACTGCGTGCGCTCGGTGCGAACTGTCATACACCGCAGGGCGGCTTTTACACCTGGCCTGACTTCACTGATCTGCTGGCCGGAGAATGCGGGACGTCGGACGAACTGTCACAACGCCTGCTGCAAGCGAGCAACGTGGCTGCACTCGCCGGGTCGGCTTTCGGCGAGAGCCCGCAGTCACTGAAATTGCGGATTGCCGGGTGCGACTATGACGGAGCGTCGGCGCTCAAGTTATGGCCGTCGCTGGGTGATGACGAGCAGTGTTTTGCAGACGCCGCAGCACCTAATATTGTTGCAGCGCTGGATGCAATCGCGGAATTCGTCGGTCAGACGTAGGACCAAGGATTGTAGTCGAGGAGTGGGTCGCGATCGTTCATCGCTGTACAAACGTCATCGATTTCCGCCTGAAATAACTCAACACGTTGCCAGGACCTATCACCGCATCAAGTTCGCCTCGAAATACGTGAATCGACATCTGCGTCGACACCGACAAACGTCTAGTTAACTTGTCAGTACCCGCGCCAATCTGGTCAGATTGTTACGTGATTGCGCAGCAATAGTAGAATCGCGTGGGAAGTGTCTCGTAACCACGTTGTGTCCAAATCGGCTGGCACTAGTGAGTTGCACGCTTATGGAACGCAGACGCGATTCGCCCCAGGACTGCCGTACCGTCTTCACGCTCTAAACGACGATCACCGCCGCCGTTGCGGCGATTGTTGCTGGTCCGCAGTTCGCTGATGATGTCGTAGCCAAAATCGGACAGCCGCTGTTCACCCGTTCGGCGGTCGTTGTACAGCTTGTAGCCGCACCGGCACTCCGCTTGGTCGCATTGCTCGAGCGGCAATTTCGGGATTTCGTCCGACAAAAAGCGCTGACCCTCGAGGATCCTGGCAACGCGGCAACAGCCTTCGTCGCCTGCAACGATCTGGACGCCACGGTAGAGGCAAGTCTGTTGCGTACCGGGCGCTCGCGGCTCATGCCCGGTCTCTCTGCCCATCAGTTTTGCCAGTAAGCCCATATGTGGTACACCCTGCTGTTTCGATTCGTCTTATAGTGTTTAGCGTAAATCGGGGATGAATTCCCTCACTAAACCAGATTTTTAGACTTCGAAGACAGCGATCAGAAGATCGGCTTTTGGGTGTTAATCGCCGTCGGCGCAGTATTCGGACTCGCCGTTTTGGTTTGAGTTGTTTATCCGTCAGCGCCGCCCTTAGTCGCGGAGTCGCCGTCATTTCCGGGGCCAGTTGCCTGTTAAACTAGCCAATGTCTGCTAGTGATACATCGCAGACGTTCGACATAGGCGAGAATTCCGCCTTCTGGACAACGGCTATAGCCATTGTTCGATAACTTTCGGAGCTCTGAGTGCGCATTTCCAACATTTTTCTAGCAATCGCTTTTACGGTCGTATTGACGGCCTGTTCACAAACTGAAAATGACAATGAGCTGGACACCCAATCGGTTTTTCACGATTTGCTTGACGAGCATTGGGCTGCGGCGAAGTCAGAGAAGATCTTCTTTCGAATGGACCCTGATGCCTGGCGAATGGATGGCGAGCTCTCTGAACATACGCCCGATGCTCGCGCCAGGCGCCACGAATTTAACGAGGCCGTCCTGGACAAGCTTGCCCGTATCAGCATTGATGACCTCGGCGCTGACGACAGACTGTCGTATCGAATATTCAAATATGAACGTGAAACTGAAAGAGAGAGCTACACGCAACGCGACTACTTGTTTCCCATAACCAGCCTTTTCGGTTATCACACGTACTTCGCAGAAGCGCCGTCGAACATGTCGTTTCTTTCGACCAGCGACTACGAGGACTACCTGGTGAGTCTGGGCGATTTTCCTCGATACAACCGGGAGTACATACAGGTCTTGCGTGAAGCGATCGGGGCAGGTTACACGCACTACTGTGAAAGTATCTCCGGCTATGCCGCGACTATCGAGAGACATATTGTCGCCGACGTTGAGCAAAGCCGCCTTTACGTGCCCTTTGCGCGATTCCCAGGAAACATCAGTGACGACCAGCGAACGGAGTACACCACCAAAGGCGTCGAGTTGATCAACGCGTTGATCGTGCCCGGCTACGAGGAACTACTGGACTTTTTTGTTGACGAGTACCTGCCAGCTTGCCGTACCGAGGTTGCTGTTACGTCGCTACCGAATGGTGATGACTACTATCAATACTTGATTCGCTACTTTACAACGACTGACATGACTCCTGCAGAGATACATGAGGTCGGAGTTTCTGAGTTGAGTCGCATTCAAGCCGAGATGGAAGACATAATTGCCGCCGTCGGTTTCGACGGCGACTTCAAATCATTTATGGACTTTCTCCGCGAAGAACCAAGGTTTTACGCGAAGTCCGGCGAAGAACTGCTGGGTCGCGCGGCTCTAATTAGCAAAACCGCCGAAGGGGAGCTACCACGTTTTTTCACGCTTTTGCCACGCGCGACGTACAAGATCGTCGGCGATCCGAATCGCGGCGCATTTTATATGCCGTCATCCGGAGATGGCACTGACTCGGGAACCTATTTTGTCGATACCGGAGATTTGACAAATACGCCACTGTACTCGCTAGAAGCTCTGTCACTTCATGAAGGCGTTCCGGGCCATCACTTACAATCATCTCTCGCGAAGGAGATGGATGTGCCAGAGTTTCGGCGCGACCTGTACCATTCCGCTTTTGGTGAAGGTTGGGGGCTCTACTCCGAGCGACTCGGTAAAGAGATGGGTTTCTACACTGACCCATACAATGATTTTGGCCGCCTGTCTTACGAAGCATGGCGAGCGTGCCGTTTGATTGTCGACACTGGCATGCACAAGTTTGGATGGTCACGTCAACAAGCCGTGGACTTCATGCTGCAAAACACTGCAGCAAGTGCTTCGGAAGTTAGTCAGGAAATTGATCGCTATATCACCTGGCCTGCTCAAGCCTTGTCTTACAAGATTGGCGAACTGAAGATTCGCGAACTACGAGCGAAAGCGGAAGCCGAACTGGGTTCTTCGTTTGAAATCAGGCGTTTTCACGACACAGTCGTCGGAAATGGTTCGTTGCCGATCGCAGTGCTTGAGCAAACGATCATCGACTGGATTGCCGCCGAAGGTGGGTAAAGAACGGAGCTGATCAGGGCCAAGTTGTCTCCTTTGAACTCCGAGCACACCTGCTACAATTGGTCATCAGCTGATGTTCGACGAATTTCAGGCTATCCACGGACTAAGATCCATGCAACAGGAAAATACTGCTGACCCAAAAGAGCAAGAGCCTGCAGCAGAACCTGGTTCTGACACAGCAGTGTCTGCGTCGAGTAGAACCGAGAAAGTCTTTCGTGTGATTGGACTTATGTTGGTGGTTCTATCGGCACCGGCCGTTTATGTGAATTGGCAGATACTCATTCGAAGAATCATGAGGGAGATGGACAAGACACCGGATGCGCTCAATTCTCAACACTTTCTTGTTGCACTCTGGGGCGACTTGGCATTTGTTTTCGATAGTAGATCGGACGGATTCGTAGGCGCTTTTCTGTTTCTGCCGCAGCTGGTCCTCGCTTGCAGTGCCTTGGGACTTTTTGGAGCGGGCATGATTGCTAGTGCATACGCTGATGCTCCCGAGTGCCGCGGAATAGGATTGAGGGTGTTACGTCGAACAGGAATCGCAATCTTGATCGTGTCGCCTCTACTGCTCCTGTTGGGATGGGTCAGCTGACAATTTGCTATTTCTTGTTTCATCAACTAGATCAGAACCCGGAAAGCGATCAGAATACGTGCGGCTGATCTGATCTGAGAGGCGCCAATGGCCAATTTTGGCCGTGAGTAGTCTATCGAGTGATAAGCTGCTGAGAAGCTGTTACTGAGTTCATTAGTCACTCCTGTTGGGAGGAATCATGAGTCGAGTGATCTGTCGATGTAAGGCGTTCGTAACCGGCCTTGCATGCCTTCAGTTTTCGTTATTGTTCGCCGTACAACCAGCGCACGCCGGTGCCAGTGAGTGGATCGATATTCAAGTGGTCGACGGCCTTATGTATATGGATTCCGAGATCGCCGGAATAACCGGATCTTCGTTTATCGACACTGGTGCACAGGTGAATGCGATAAACGGGCGCTTCTTGCAGTCCGAGGGTCTGTCATTTAAGAAGGGCCGGTCTGTCACGATGAGAGGAGCTTTCTCGGAATCGCGTCGCAATACCTACCGTGAGATTCCAGTGACTATTCTTGGGACCCAGATAAACTTCCAAAGACTCGTTGAACTCGACCTGGGGTCTCCCGAAACTCAACTCATACTTGGTGCAGGATTTCTCGAGCTCTATATTTTTCAGTTCGACTATCCAAATAGTCGTATGCGGCTGATAACACGGGATAGTGTCGATCTCAGGGCAATCTCGAATGTGGAAACCAAAAAGAATCCTGAAGGTGGGTCGCCTTTGGTGAGAGTCAGTCTGGATGAGAAAACAGATGCATGGCTGATGATGGATACCGGGATGACCGGTGGAATCGTTATAGACCGTGACCTCGCAGGACGGCTGGATTGGATCGATACTTACGCCACAGTGACCAAGCCTGTTACGGGAGCGATTTCGTCCGGGAAAATGGAAGAATTTCGCGCGCCAAGTTTACAGTTCGGCGAGTTCAAGATTGAGAGCCCGTTGGTCTGGATTCCAACCAAGGGCGAGTCTATGAAGTATTTTGAAACAAACACGCCGCTTGGCAGCAGAATTGCGAGCAGAGGCACCTCGAAAGGGATCTTGGGCTACGATGTTCTTCAGCACTTTGTGGTAACTATTGACTACAAGAGCGGCCACACTCATTTCTACCCGGGGGAGAAATTTCCGAAAGAACCTGAAACGGAAAAGTGACGGGCCTTTGCAAGCCATCATAGATGCTGTGTTGGTGCCCCATCAGCATGCCTCTAAATGCCCGCTTTTGGCCGAAAGCAGACGCTCTCAGCTGTCCTGAATCCGATCGTGTCACCCGGCAATCTTTGGATGTTGTTTCTATCCGTTGTCCAATAACGCCACCTGACGCAAGACAGTTTTAACCCTCCGCAGGGAGCAACAGCCCTTCAGATAGGCCAATCTCTGTCAGAATCGAACAGGTGTTTTCAGAACCGAGCAGTCGTTTTTAAAACTGACAAGCCCCCGGATCGACATTCTGTCACGATAGGCGTGCTCTTATGGAAACGCTCGACACAGCAATTCGACTCATGCTAATCGGCCAGATCGTCCTGATTTCGCTGGTGCTTACCGCACGCGGGCCACGCGCAGTCTCTGTTCCGCTTGTGTTGCTACAAATCAGTGTCGCGGCATACCTCATTAAGACTTCGCCACCATTGTTCGGCGCATTGCTCTTCGCCGAGGCGCCGCTGCTGTTTCTTGCAATGGCCTCACCTTTCCTCGTATGGGTCTGTGCCAATGTTCTGTTCGAGTTTGAGCGACCACCGGTCTGGATAATGGTGTTGTTCCCGCTCGCCACAATCGCCATGTGCTCGATCGAAATCGGTACGGGTCGAGTCCCGGTACTCATTAGGACAGCGTCCATCGTGTTTTCGTTATTCGTCGTGCTGCACGCCATCTACTCAGTTGGGCGTGGCAGTCTTGATGATCTCTCCGAGCATCGACGCACCTTCCGGTTTTGTTTTGTTGCCTGTATTGCAGCCGTGGCAGCCTACGTACTCATCCTCGAGCTCTTGTTCGTTGGGCAAGACGTGCCAAGCTGGGTTGATCCTGGCAATACATTGCTCATCGCAGCAGTCTATTTGCTGATTTCAGTGCCACTGTTAACGCGCCCAGCTGACTTGTTGCCGGACGAACGCAATGTGTTGGGACCAGCAGAGCCCGAGCTCGACCTCGCCGAGCGTGAGATGCATATCGCTCTGACCAAGGCGATGGAGGGCCGGGCTTATGCACGCACAGGTTTGACGATTAGACAGCTGGCCGATGAGCTCGGCTGGCCGGAACACCAATTGCGCTCCCTCATCAATACTCGATTGGGCTTCAAGAACTTCAGCACGTTCTTGAATGGCTACCGAATTGACGAAGCCCGGCACCGCCTCGCTGATCCGAAGGAGGCGCGCGTACAGATTCTCACTATCGCTCTGGATGCTGGCTTCGCCTCTCTGCCACCGTTCAATCGTGCGTTTCGCGATGCAACCGAGATGACGCCCAGCAACTACCGCCGGGAGAAGCTCAAGCCGGTCGATGTCGTTACGCATCTGCGCCAGGGATGATCGAATCTGAAAAACGCTGGATGGTTTCGAGATCAGCTGGCATTTTTCAATACCGACGAGAGACAAGAGGCCTGCATCACTAACCTGACTCCGTGTCCCCCCAACAGGAGTTAGTTATGAAGTTCCCACAAATCGCACTTGTTGCAATACTTGGTTGCAGTTCTTTCTCATTGTCCTACGCAGAAGGCAATGAAGAAGACCGTTTTGTTCTGCTCGTCGAAGACGCAGGCCCGGGCGTCGAACAGCTACTCAGACAGCGCCCGTCTGATGCGATCGACTTTGCAGAAGCGGCAGCCAACTCGGCAGACTCCCGTATGGCGCATACGGTGCTATGTGCAGCTCTCATCGCGCAGAGGGATCTAGAAGCAGCTCAGAACGCTTGCAACAAGGCTGTTGAGCTGGCCAAAGTTCCGCTGACAACGGGAATGAATCCGCATGGTCATAGCAATCGCGAAGCGCTCGCAATCGCCTATTCAAATCGTGCCGTATTACACCACCTGGCTGGCGACATGAACGCAGCGACTGCCGACATCAAGCACGCATTGCGTCAGAATCGCCATATCGAAGAAATCACGCGTAATCAGGCATTGGTAGAAAAAGCTTATCTAGCGAACAGGGACTAGTCTAGCGCGAGGTTTGTTGGCGGATGATCTTCAGCATCCAGCCTGGAAATTCTCCGCCGCAAAATCCCAGTTTATGATATTGGACAGTATCGCATCGATGTATGCATCGCGCCTGTTTTGAAAGTCGAGGTAGTACGCGTGCTCCCAGACATCGAGCGTCAGAAGCGGGGTGCTGCCACGTAGAAGCGGTGTGTCGGCATTGCTGGTGCTGAGGATTTCAATTCCGGTATCCGAACATACAAGCCAGGTCCATCCGCTGCCAAACTGCGCCAGTGCCGCCGCCTTGAATTCGGCCCCGAATTTTTCGGCGCTGCCGAACCGGTCTTCAATCGCATCGGCGAGCGGTCCGCGTGGCTCACCGCCGCCATCAGGCGACAGACTGCTCCAGAAGAAAGTGTGGTTCCAGGCTTGTGCTGCATTGTTGAAGATGCCAGTTTCCGAATTCGCATGGGCTGCGAAAATAATGTCCTCGAGCGACATGCCTTCGTAGGAGGTTCCGGAAATAGCGCTATTCAGTTTCTGAACGTATCCCCTGTGGTGCTTGCCATGGTGATGTTTGAGCGTCTTTGACGATACGAACGGCTCAAGAGCATTGAGCGCGTAGGGCAAGGAGGGAAACTCGATAGGCATTTGATACTCCAATATTGAAACGTTGTAACAGGCTACATGCCGAGTCGATACCTCGCTACCGTGGAAACAAATTGTTACTCACCGCCCGAACGGACTGCTGACCAGGTACGGCCCCTCAGTTGATCAAGGCGACGGGTCAACCGGCTGCAATGCCCGGATCACCCAGCTGACTGTGCATGCGTTGTTTGGAAAATCGCTGCGACTTCCGCAGATGTCGACGCACGGTCCGCTTGATCCGCTTCGCGCTTTTCCTGACCGCAGCGTGAAGGTTTTGGTGCACCGTCTCGATTGCCACTACTTGTTGATTGCGCAACTGAACGCGTACAAGGGCCTGTTTGTCGATGCCGCCTTTGGGCCCGTTGGCGTCCTTCATAAATACATCGACGGCAATGATTTCTTCGTCGAGGTGCTGTAACGCCGTGCGAACCTGATCGTGGACGAACTGATCGATTGTGCATGATATCTCAATGCCCTTTGTCCTGATTGTGATGTTCACTGGTCACTCCGGTAGTAGATGAAAAGAAAAGCATACCGGGGTCACACTTCTAGTCCAGTCGAGGTATTCGATTGCTCAGATCGAGAAAACCGAGCGAAACACATACATCGGAAAAGTCGAACGAAGCGCTCGGGTATTGCGATCTGTTCGAGATAGTCGATTTGTTAAATTGGTCACCTATGGCGGCCTGACAATTGAGTCAGCGGCTAAAGCTATCGGAAGTCACATGCCTGTTGCAGCTCTGCGAAATTTCTTGCGTCTCGAATCGTCCGCTGGTGTGCTGCTGGTCATTTCGACTATCGCTGCGTTGCTGGTATCGAATTCCCCTCTGGCCTCTCTGTACGGACGACTGCTTGACGTCCCAATGGTAATCGCGATTGGTGACCTGGTCGTCGATAAGCCGCTGTTGCTGTGGATCAATGACGGCATGATGGCCGTGTTCTTCTTTCTGATAGGGCTCGAAGTCAAGCGAGAGATTTTGGAAGGACAGCTCTCGTCGAAAGATCAACTGCTCTTGCCGGCGGCGGGCGCGATCGGCGGCTTCTTCGTCCCAGCGGCCGTTTATGCGGCGTTCAATTGGGGCAATCCCGAGACGATCAACGGCTGGGCCATACCGGCGGCAACCGATATCGCTTTTGCTCTGGGCGTACTGATGCTTCTTGGAAGTCGTGTGCCCATTGCACTCAAAATGTTCCTGACGTCGATTGCGATTTTCGATGACATTGCAGCCATCGTTGTAATCGCGATCTTCTATACGCAGGACCTCTCGCTTTTTGCACTGACAGCGGGCGCGGTCGGACTCGGTAGTCTCGTCATGCTTAATCGGCGTGGCGTGGCGCGCATTGCTGTGTACGTGACCATTGGCCTGGTGGTCTGGCTCTGTGTGTTGAAAAGTGGCGTGCACGCCACTCTGGCGGGGTTCGCTGTGGCCTGTACAGTGCCGCTGCGAACAAACTCGGCGATGCCTTCGCCACTGCGGCATCTCGAGCACTCGCTCCACCCCTGGGTTGCATACCTGATTCTGCCATTGTTCGCGTTTGCCAACGCAGGCGTCTCGTTCGCCGGCATAAGCACCGATGCGCTGTTGGGTCCGTGTCGATTGGTATCGCGGCAGGATTATTCCTTGGCAAGCAAGTTGGTGTGTTCGGCATCGTCTGGCTGGCTGTGAAACTCAAACTGGCACAACTTCCTCAGGGCAGCTGTTGGTTGTCGGTCTACGGTGTGGCGTTGTTAACCGGCATCGGCTTCACAATGAGCCTCTTTATCGGCTCACTCGCATTTGAGCGTGGCGCATTCGACGAACTCGCCGCTACGCGTGTCGGCGTCCTGGCCGGTTCATTGCTGGCGGCTACAGCTGGATATCTTGTCTTACGTCACGCTATTAACCGTAAATCGAAAACTCCGCCGAAACCCGTAAAGGAGAAAGGAAAGCCATGAAAAATCTGATAATTGTCGTTATAGCGATGACCTGCCTGTTCGCCGCGAACCGAGTAATAGCCATCGAGCCCTTGACGGCCCTGCAGCTCAAGGACGCCTGTGATGACTTTCGCGAGCATGGAGACAGCTCGGCGAAATCGCTGTGCATTTACTACGTAAAAGGTTTCCTTGATGGTGCTGTCGCTACCGATGCACGAGTGGCAGAAAATGTCGTTGCGGAAATAGAGGCTGAAGAAACGTTCACAGACCGGGCGATAAGGACTCGCGTAGGCAGTCGCTTGAAGGACTTCGGTCCGTCCGTCTACGCGGAGTTCTGTGTCGGGCAACCTGATCCGATCGCAGAGCTTGTCCTTCACGTCATTGAGGAACTGGGCCGCTATGAAAGCCTGGAGAAAATACAGGCACAGTCCGTAGTTTACTCTTCCTTGCGCCGTCACTATCCGTGCACAAGGGACTAGAGCGACTGTCAGCGACTTCGGTTTTGCCGAAGTATCGAGGCCTGTTGTTCTCACTGCTATGATGATCGCATGCGCCACCTAAATTACAGTCACCTGCAGTACTTCTGGGCGGTTGCTCGCGAGGGCAGTATTGCCAAAGCATCCGAGTCACTGCACGTAACGCCCCAGACGATTAGCGGCCAGCTAAAGCTGCTTGACCAAGCCGTGGGAAATCCCCTCTTCGACCGTGTCGGCAGGCGACTCGTACTCTCGGATTTGGGGCAGTTAGTGTATGAGTACGCTGACGAGATTTTCTCGACGGGAGCCGAACTCGCTAGTGTGGTGCGCGGCAATCAGACGAACGGCCCGAAGACGCTTAGTCTTGGAATCGTTAGCTCGATGCCCAAGCTGATTGCGGAGCGCATTGTTGCACCAGCCATGATGGCTGAGAATCCGGTACGAGTGCGATGCCACGAGTCATCGCTCGAACAGCTGCTGTCTGAGCTTGCTTTGCATAAGCTTGACCTGGTCCTCTCGGACAAGCCCGTACCGGACGGCCTGGGAATAAAGGCCTACAATCACCGGCTTGGCGAAAGCGGAATGTCTTTTTTCTCACAGCGTGGTCGTGCGCGGCGCTATCGAGCGAGATTTCCGGAAAGTTTGAACGACGCTCCGCTGCTGCTGCCCACACAGAATTCCGCGCTGCGACGGCGTCTCGATGATTGGTTCGAGAACCACGAACTTTCGCCGCGCATTGCCGGAGAGTTCGACGACAGTGCTCTCCTTAAAGCGTTCGGCGAAGCGGGCGTTGGTGTATTCGCGGCGCCTACAGTTATCGAAGAGGAAATATGCCGCATGTATCGCATGTCCGTAATCGGACGAACGGAGGAAATCCGAGAGCGCTTTTACGCGATCTCACCTGAGCGGCGTCTCAGGCATTCGTCAGTCGTGTTGATAACGGATACCGCTCGTTCGAGTCTATTCGCGGCTTAGCAGGCTTGTGAGTAATCAGCTACCAATTGAATTGCACGGAGACGATAAGTCGCTGGCCGGTCGCCTGTTCGTAGTAGATCTGCTCTGCTGAATCACTCGTATCGGTATAGCTGATCGCGACATCTGCGAACTCGAAGCTTTGTTTTATGCCTATTTCTGCGTAGCTATACGCCTCGCCGTATGCGTTAAGCAAATCATAGTGACCGATGCCTATCTCGAGCGCGGTGTTTTCGCGCAGTCCAAAACTACCGCCCAGCCTGTAGAACATACTCGCGCTTCCCGTACCGTCAACATTGTCGCTATGCGCAACGGTCGCGCTAATGGTTTCGGCATAACTGAGCGTCGCCATGATCTCATTGAAGTCATAGTCGACGTCGCTGACTGTGCCGGGAAACATGTATCGGATCAGTGCAATGTCGACGGCCAGGTTTTCGGTCAGGTCCGCATAGTAGCCGGCGGCCAGATCAATTTCGTGAGACGCACCGTCATCACCCGCACTGGACGGGACAAAGTCGACATTCGACCCCCAAGCGTACGCGTACAGGCCGGAAGGCAGGCTCAATTCCAGCGAGGACTCTATCGCATAGTTGCTCATCGTCTGGGATATGCCGCGAAACGTTAAGTCTGAACCGACAGCAAAACTGCCACTCAGCAGGCTTTCATCCTCCTCAGTGGCGCCTGCCGCGCTGTTTGCGAGGAACACTATCACAAGCGTGGCACCATGCAGAGTGATGGATTTTGGTAAAACCTTGTACACAGGGACCACCTCAATATTCGGTCTGTCTGAGATAACAAACCGGAAAAGGCGACAGGACGGATCACCGCAATATTCCTGGCCAGTTGAGCTGTTCCAGCCGTTTTTCCGGTATCTCTCTATGGGTAAATCCCATTTTCCTGAGGTGATGGGGCGGCGAATGTCGCTATACTGAATATGAAGAACCACCAAGAGCATGCACGTCCTGGAGTTGACGATTGATCGAGTCGCAGGAAATAACGCAACTGCTGCAACTGGCCTCATCGGGCGATAGTGGCGCTCGTAACGCACTATTCGATTCGGTGTACCAGGAGCTGCGCACAATAGCGCGCGCCCACCGCCGCAAATGGAATGGCAACGACACGCTGGATACGACCGCGTTAGTGCACGAGGCATACCTGAAACTTTCTGGTGGCTCGTTCGCCGACTACCAGGGCCGGGCTCATTTTTTCGCGACTGCATCGAAAGCCATGCGGCAAGTCCTGATGAACTACGCAGAACGGGTTGCCGCCGCCAAGCGAGGAGAGAACCCGATGCGGGTAACGCTTTCCGGACTTGCATTGCACGATGAAAATACGCTCGAAGATCTTGTCCATATCGACGCACTGCTGACAAAGCTTGAGAACAGTAACCCGAGACATTGCAAGGTATTCGAGTGCCGGGTTTTCGGCGGCATGACGGTGGAGGAAACCGCGATTGCTGCTAACGTTTCTGCTGCGACGGTAAAGCGTGATTGGGCATTGGTCAGCGCGTGGCTATTCAGCGAAATGAATGTAAGCGGGGAGCGTCCCACAGCGGCATCGCGGCAATGATCTCTCCGCGCGCGGCCGAGATTTTTCACAAGGCGGGCACGCTTGACCCGCAGGCGCGGGAGCAGTACGTCGATGCCTCGTGCAAGGGCGATGCAGTACTCTTACGAGAGGTTCGCACACTGCTGACGGCCGCCAACGAGTCCGAATCCTATTTCGAAAACCTTGCAGGCAAAATCAACCTCGGTGCCCTGGCAGAAGACGACCAACCGCTGCCGCGAAACAAAACGATCGGGCCATGGAGGCTACTGCGGCGAATTGGCCGCGGTGGCATGGGCGTCGTCTATCTTGCAGAACGGGCCGATGAGCAATACGAACAGCAGGTTGCGCTGAAAGTTCTGCCTGCTGGTCTTGACTCCGAACAAGCACACGCTCGTTTCCTGACAGAACGGCAGATTCTCGCAGGACTTGCGCATGACAACATCGCACGCCTGCTCGACGGCGGCGTGACCGAAGACGGTGCACCTTACTTCGCGATGGATTATGTCGAAGGGCTACCGATCGATGAGTACTGCGAGCAACAAAACCTCGGACTCGAGGAGCGCCTCTATCTAATCCTCGACGTCGCTCGCGCAGTGCAGTTCGCACATCGTAATCTGGTTATTCACCGTGACCTGAAGCCGAACAACGTCCTTGTCGCCAGCGGCGGCAAAGTGCGCTTACTGGATTTTGGTATTGCGAAGATGCTCGAGCCCGATCCTGCTGGAATGAAACTGACGCAAGTTGCACAGCGCCCTGTCACACCGATATTCGCCAGTCCGGAGATGCTGCGTGGCGAGCCGGTCAACGTTACAGCGGACGTCTATTCGATTGGCGTGCTGATGTACGCATTGCTAACAGGCCAGGTTCCATTGAGTTATGAAGGGCTCAGTCTGACAGAAATGTGTGATCACGCTACAAATACTGATCCGCCACCTGCGAGTCGGTTCAACTCGCGACTTCGAGGCGATATCGATGCGATCATCGCGAAAGCGTTAGCTAAGTTTCCGGGAGAGCGCTATCAGTCAGCAGAGAGCCTGGCCAACGACATTCGCAACAAGTTAAACGGCCTTCCGGTAGAAGCAAAGGCGCCGTCCGCAATCTACCGGGTCAGGAAGTTCCTCGGACGTCATCGGCTTGGGGCCGCATTCGCAACTTTCGCAGTTATCGCACTCGTTACGATCGCGGCACTCGCCGTTCAATCGGCGGTAACCGCGGAACGGCAGGCGCAGCAGATACTATTGGAGAGTGATCGGGCTGAGCGTATCAGTGACTTCATTACCTCAATCTTCCGGGACGCCGACCCTTACTGGAACAATGATCTGGCGCCGTTGTCGGCGACAGATCTCCTGCATCAGAGTGAAGAGCGGCTGAACACGCGCGACTTGATGGAGCCGGCGGCACGTTTCGAACTCCTCGTGACGCTCGGGCAGAGCTATACCGGATTACAGGACAATGCATCGGCGATACGTGTGCTCGAAAACGCACTCAGTATTGCGGCAGAGCACGACATCACGGACCTGTCGGTACTTGCAGATGCGCAATTTTGGCTGTCGCAGGCCTACGGTTACCTTGGGCGAGATGATGAGGCGCTTGCCATTCTCAATGTTGCAACTGACACGGTAGCGAAGCTCGACGAAGCGGGTGAACATCTGCGCGGCCAGATTCCGCTACAACGGGCAGCGCTGTTGCTGCACAAAGGGCAGTTTGATGAGGCACTGACCGTTTTGTTGGCGGAAGTTCGGCAACTTGAGGAGGCAGGCAAGGCCGACGGAATCGATATGGCAATGGCACAGCAAATGCTCGCGGTTACGTATCGACGGATCGATCGCGGTGCCGAGGCGCTCGACGCAGCTCGTACAGCGCATAACCTGTTCCTGGAATTCTACGCGGCCGAACCTCAGCATCCGCGTATTGTGGACGCGACGATGACCTATGGCCGCGCACTTGTGCAGGTTGGCGACTACAGGCAGGGTGCCGAAATGATCGAGGAGGCCGCACGGCTAACGATCATGAGATTCGGAGACAGCAGCATGATTGCCGGCCACTTCCTGACAAGCCTGGCGGCCGTGCAAACCGAGCGTGGCGATCTCGTTAACGCTGTGCAAAACGCGCGCCACGGGCTGGAGATTTTCCTGGAGCAAAAACAGACGGGTACCCTGGAACACGCGAGCCGACTTAGTACCATAGGAGGTGCTCTCCTGGCGCAGCGCGACGTCGCCTCTGCAAAACACTATCTCGCAGAGGCGAATGCGATAACGAAAAAAGAGGATTTCGCTATGGGTCGCGTGAGGAGCAGTGTTTCGCTGGCGCTCATCGATACCTACTCTGGTGAGTTCGCTCATGCCGAGCAGCTATTGCAAGAACTTGTTCGCGAAACGCAAGGAAGTGACGACCGCAGCCGCTACCAGGCTCTGCGAAACCTCGGCACAGCTTATCGTTTGCAAGGTCGGAGTGAAGACGCGTTGTCCGTACTCGAGTTGTCTATCGCTGAAAACAAGGTGCCGGCGAGAATCGGAGATCGAGCGAGTAGCATGGTCGAGACTGCACTTGTGTATCTGGCTCAGCAAAACGCTGCAGAGGCACAGGCGCAGCTGGATTCCGCCGAGAGTATCTTTATGGCACTGCTGGTAGCGGATACGCCACCCGTTGCGGATCTCATGGTCGCCCGTGGACGGATCGCGTTGCTTAACTCGGACCCATCCTCCGCTCTTGCCTACCTTGAGAGTGCCAATGCTTTCTGGACTGAGTTGAATCCTGAAAGTCGCTGGGCTGGCGTTGCCGCCTTCTGGCTCGCGCGCTGCTATCGAGCTCTCGGTCGCACCCGAGATGCGGCGGAAGCGCATGCGCGTGCGATGCGGATTCTCTCTGCCTCACCGATACCGATCGATGTGCAGTTACTGGCTATGACCACATAAATACTCGAGCTGCTGGCCGCTACAACAAACGCCCGAAATGTTCGTGTGTATTCAGACGCACGAAGTGCGCTCGGTACGCGTGCTAGTCTGTCTGCTTGGTAAATTTCGGGGGATGAATGATGAAGGCAGCAGCAGTTATTTTCCTGGGTTTTGTCTTGAGCGGCTGTGTTACCAGTTCCGTCGAGCCTGCACTTGCCGCAGACAACAGGCAGGTCGTCTGCAAAATGGAAAAGCCAACTGGCTCCAACAGGCCGGTAAAAGTTTGTCGAGTGGCCGCCGACGCTCTTGACCACGAGAACACCAAGCGAGATATGGGCGTGCTGCAACGGCAATCGGACATATTGAGCGGCCCTGAGAAGAACCCTTAGTTGAGCGTACTCTGCAGACGAGCGAATCGTCTTGCGCAACCGCCGGCTGCCGTGTAATACCTGTCGGCAAAAGGAGACAGGAAAAGCAGAATTCATTACTCGCAGTCAGTAATGCGATAGCCGTCACATAATTGCGTTGTCTGACAGTTATCATCGATTATCGGCTCAATGACGGCGAGTGTCGTGAAAAGACTCTTTACATCTGGCTTTCGAAGCGCGTGGCTCATATTGCCACTAGCGTTGATGACAGTGACCCTCGGGGCGTGTTACGAGACCTCCTTTGAGAAAGCAACCGCGGGACGCGGTACGGGCACTACACCGCCACCGCCGCCGCCGCCTCCACCGCCAGGTTCCAGCTTCGGACCGAATTTCTCGGAAATTCAGGCAAGTGTGTTTACACCAAATTGTGCAACGTCGGGATGCCACGCAGGTGCGAACCCCTCTGCGAGCCTGGATCTCGAAATCGCGAACAGCTATATGATGCTGGTCGGTGTTGCGAGCTCGCAGGTGGCGGGCTTACAACGTGTCAACCCCACGAATCCCGACAACAGTTACCTGATTCAGAAGCTCGAAGGTACAGCATCGATGGGCGGCCAGATGCCTCCCAATGGCGCTTTGCCGCAGGCTGATATTGATACGATCCGGCAATGGATTAGTGCAGGCGCGATTGACGATACGGTGCAGCCAAGTTCGCCGATTCGTGTGACGTCACTGTCCGTAACTCCAAACAGTACACTGACCGCAGCCCCGGCTCAGATCATCGCAGGCTTCGACCGGGAACTGGATGCATCAACGGTCAATTCGAATACGTTCATTCTTGAAGGCAGCAACAACGACGCTACCTTCGGCGACGGCGATGACATTGCGATTACAGCAGCGTCAATTTCTGTGCCAGCCGCCAACCCGCAAAGCGCGGTATTCGATCTGACAGGTGTCACTCTTGCTGACGACACCTATCGGGTACGCCTGCTAGGCACGGGCGCTTCGATCATCATGGATCTCGATGCGAATGCACTTGACGGGGAATTCTCTGGGAATTTCCCATCGGGTAACAGCGCTGCTGGCGGAGATTTCAGCGCCCAGTTCACGATCGCAGCTCCAGTTGTTATCGGACCGACGCTGGATGAAATTCAGGCCGCGGTGTTCTCGCCCAGTTGTGCGTCATCGACCTGTCACAGCAATGGCGCCCAGGCAGCCGGCCTGTCGCTTGCGGACGCGGATACCAGCTTCCTGGAGCTGGTCGGGCAGTTTAGCAATCAGAACGGTCAATCGAATGTCATGCTGGTTGCACCCAACGATCCGGATGCCAGCTACCTGATCAGAAAACTTGAAAACACCGCGGGGATTAGCGGCTCAAGAATGCCACTGGGCGCGACAGCATTGCCACAATCGGATATCGACGTAATTCGTCAATGGATATCTGATGGCGCACTTCGCTAGTGCCAACTGGCGCTAGTCTTCCTGATTGCGTTTGTCCTTAGCGTCCGTCGGTTCCGCGCAGCCGTCAACATCTGACCGCAATCGGTCGGACACGCGGCGCCGGGAATACCGACGTTCGCGGTCCCGCTGCTTGTTCGCGTGATCAAGCACGCAGTAGTTCTTTTCTTCAGTCTTTGCCATTTTCGCTTGCCCAGGAGCAATTATCTGCCTCTTACCTGGTTAAGCGAGATCGGCGCGCGAATTCCCTCACGCGCGCCGATATTTCTTGCTGACGAAGCTCTATCGGGAGGCGACTTGTGGTTCCACGACCTCGACTTCGGGCTTTTCCGCGTCCAGCGTAGTCTGGCTGTTATTGGTGTCGCCATCGCCCATCATAGTGGTCGCGGCAACGACGCCCAGTACGGCGCCTCCAAAACCGCCAGCGGCGGCGGCGAGAAGTGTTTGTTGTGGTGGTGGTTCGCTCGGTTCTGGCATGGATTAGCTCCCTGGCTAGTGTTATTGAATATGGCTGGCTCAGTGTAGTCGGACAGGTGCGTGACCACCAGTCGTTCGGTGCTATTGTCCTTGATTGCGGACCGCATCCCAATTTGCTATGAATGGTTGACCATGCCGTCTCTCACAGTCACCTCGCTGCTGCGCGACTGGCGCTCCGGCGATGCTGAGGCGCTGGAGGAGCTCACGCCGCTAATCTACGATGACCTTCGGCGCATCGCTACGAATCGTCTTCGCGGCGAACGCGCGGGGCACACGCTGCAGGCAACCGCCTTGGTTAACGAGGCATTTGTGCGTCTCTCGGAAGGCAAGCTGGCCTTTCAGGATCGTGCGCACTTTTTCGCAATTGCCGCCCGCATGATGCGACGCATTCTCACTGACTACGGGCGTGCGAGGAACAGTGCCAAGCGTGGTGGCAACGTGGCGAAGCTGACATTGAATGAAGAGGAGGTCGGTGCCGAGACCGACGTCAATATCTCTGATCTCGACGCCGCAATCGACAAGCTCGAAGCGCTCGATGAGCGAAAAAGCGACATACTCGTGCTGCACTACTTCGGTGGCATGACCTACGAGGAGATCGCCGAGGCGCTCGAAATTTCATCCGCGACCATCGATCGCGATCTGCGTTTTGCAAAAGCATGGCTTGCCAATGAACTCCGCGACGATTGAGCTCGATCCAGCTCGTTTCGAGCGCGCCGAGAAGCTGTTTGCGGCAGGCAGTGCGCTTGCTGCTGGAGAGCGAGCCGCTTTCCTGGAGCGAGAATGCGACGATGCTGATGTCCGAAGCTATGTACTTGCGTTGCTAGGCGAGCACAGCCAGGTCGAATCCGGCATCGAAGCCACGATCATCAATGCCATGAGCGCAGCCTTTGGTACTGACGGTGGCGCCGATGTGGAGGCGTCCAAAGGTGAAATGATCGGTCCGTATCGCGTGTTGAGGCTACTGGGTTCAGGCGGAATGGGTATGGTCTACCTTGCGGAGCGTGCCGACGGGCAGTTCGACCAGAAAGTGGCTATCAAGGTCGGCCGGCACCGACTTGTCGACCCTCAGACTGAAATGCGACTGAAAGCCGAACGGCAGATTCTCGCGGACCTGGATCACCCGAACATTGCGCGTCTTTTTGATGGGGGCACTACACCGGACGGCGTACCGTACCTCGTCATGGAGTATGTCGATGGCGTGCGTATTGATCTGTACTGCGATCTGCATCGACTTGGTATTGATGCGCGCCTGAAATTGTTCCAGACGATCTGCTCCACGGTGCATTACGCACATCAAAACCTGGTCATTCATCGCGACATCAAAGCTGCGAACATACTTGTCACTGATGAGGGTGCGCCAAAGCTACTGGATTTTGGAATCGCCAAGTTGTCCGATCCGCATGGCGCCGCGACAGATGGTTTGACGCGCGAAGGTGCGGTCATAATGACCCCGGCTAACGCCGCTCCCGAGCAACTACTGAACCAGACGGTCACCACGGCGACCGACACCTATGCACTCGGTCTCTTGTTGTATCGATTGTTGTCCGGGGTGCGCCCACATGACATTGAAGGGCTGTCGCCCGCTCAGTTTGCCCAGCTTGTCTGTGAGCAGGAGCCAGCCAAACCCAGTGCGCAACTGCAGCGTGAAGCTGCCGCAGCGAAACGAACGGGTAGCGGAATTGCTCTTGCAACCGTTGAGCGAATCGCTTTTGATCGCAGTGCATCGGTCGACCGGCTGGTACGCCGGTTGCGGGGTGATGTTGACACCATCATCCTGAATACGTTGCGCAAGGAGCCCGAGCGTCGCTATCGGTCCGTCAATGCGCTCGTCGCTGATATCGACCTGCACGATCGCTCGCTGCCGATTGTTGCACGCTCGGATTCCTGGCTGTATCGCACAGGCAAGTTTGTGCGGCGGCACTATGTTGCGGTGACAATGTCGGTGCTCGCTGCGGTGACGCTTGTGGCGTTCTCGATCGTTTTGACGATTCAGAATCAGCGCATTGCGCATGAGCGTGATACCGCCCGTGCGGTTTCCGGTATGCTGGAAGATATCTTCAATGCGCCCGATCCGGCGCGTGCGCGAAACGCGGACATTTCCGCAGCAGAGATTCTGGCAACAGGCGCCGAGAAAGTCAGCGACGACCTGATCGATCAGCCGGAACTAAGGGCAACGCTACTTGGAACCATCGGTCGCGTTTACTTCAGCCTGGGAGAATACGAACCATCGCGGGAAATGCTCGAGGAAGCGCTGAAGTTGCGTCGTGATGCGCTGGGTGACGATCACCCGGATGTAGCTGCGGCGCAAACTGATCTCGCTGAGCTGATGATCCGCAGCGGCAATTATGACCGGGCGGACCAACTGCTGCGAAGCGCACTTGCTATTGGTGAACAAGAACATGGAGCGGCATCGCAACAGGTCGCGGAAAACCTGTATTTTCTTGCCGAAGTCCAGCGAGCAATCGGAGATATCGACGCAGCAGAGCGCTATGCAAGGGCAAGCATATCCACCTACTCGGTGATCGACGCAGGGTTTGGTCTTGAGCTCGCCGAGGCGAAAAATTTGCTTGCCAGGATTCTGCAGATCCGTGGCGATTTTGATGGCACCGAGGCATTGCTACGTGACGCGATCGAAACGCTGCGCCTCGCCGAGGGCGGGGATCACCCGTACATGGCCTACTACCTGCAGAGCCTCGGTGTATTGCTTCAGTCGACCGGAGACTTCGACGGGGCAGATCTGGCACTCGCCGACGCGACCGAGATGATTCGTCGCGTTCTAGGTGCAGATCACGACTTGCTTGCCGCGACGTTGATTGATCGCGGTCGTTTGCAGCATGCCAGGGGTGATCTGTCACAGGCGAAAATTGTCATGCGAGAGGCGCTATCGCTCTATATGAACAAGCTCGGCGATCTGCATCCTCGCGTCGGTTACAACATGATCGTGCTTGGCATGGTCTTACACGACGACAGCGAGTTTGTGGAAGCGGAATCAATGCTGCGCGATGCACTTGCTATTTTTGAAGGCGCGCTGGGTCCTGATCACCAGTACACAGCATCAGCTCAGACAGAACTCGGTGCCTTGTTGAATACGACGGGTCGTTTCGAGGAGGCCATGCCGATACTGGAGCGGGCACTTGATACGCGGCTCAAGGACTATGAACCCGATCACGAGCTCGTCGCCGCAACACGCACTGAATACGCAGATAGCCTCGCGCGATCGGGGCGCTTCGACACGGCAGAGTCGATGCTGCAAGAAAGCCTTCTGGCACTGGATGCCAAACCGGGCAGGCGGCTACAACGCGCCGAATCGACAATGACCCGACTGATCGAGTTACGACAGAACGAGCGCTGAGACAGCCCGAATCATCGCCAAAAACGGCTGCCAGTAGTCGGGCAGCCGTCTCTTCTAGCCTATCGTATCCTTAAACAGCCTCTGCCAGTTCAGCCCCAGCAGGCGTTCGAGATTGCCTTGCTTCCATCCACGGCCCTCGAGTACGCGCACGAGGTTGCGGTAGCGATCCGGGGAGTCGAGTTCAGGGATCCATGGCGGCCAGCGTAGTTCGTAACTCGGTTTGAAGAACCTGGTGCGAGGCTCGAACCAGTTTTCGTGAGTCGCCCAGGGCGCGATACCTTGCGGTGGAAAATCCGTAGAAATCCCGACGTGCTCAATCCCCGCGATGCTAACGGCATGGTCAATATGATCTGCGTAGGTTTCAATATTGCTCTCGCCGCCAGGGTCAGGGCCGACGAAGTAACCGAGTGCGATCATGCCCGTGACGCCACCTTTGTCAGCGCACTTGCGAATCTGCTCGTCGGTCTTCGCGCGCGGATGGCCAGAGCGCACTGCGTCACACATGGTGTGTGTCATGGCGACCGGCATCCCGGAAAACTCGATGCCATCCAGAGTCGTTTGGAGTCCGCAGTGAGACAGGTCGATTAGTACACCAACATCGTTCATCCTGTCGACCAGTTCCACGCCAAAATCCGAGAGCCCTGCGTTGGTTCGTTCCAGACAGCCATCGCCAACCAGGTTACGAAAGTTGTAGGTGAGCTGTGCACTGCGCATGCCTAGTGCGTGCAGTGCATCAACATTGTCCAGGTCACCTTCGAACATCTTTGTGTCCTGAAAATTCATAACAACGGCTGTGCGCTTGCTTTTACGGGCGCGCTCAAAGTCTGCGGCCTCGAGCGCAAACATCAATGTGTCAGGGTGCTCGGCGACTCGGCTACGCCACTCGACCAGTGCATCAATAGCGGTCTGCAGACTGTCTCGAGGCAGACTCTCAATGATGCCGGAGTAGTTCGCTTTGCGTAGCGCAGTAAAAACATCGTCACCCCATTCCTTACCAAAACACAGGGCATCGATAATCAACGCTTCGTCGTAGAACGTTGCTGTCTTCGCCTGCCCGATACCGGGTGCGATTGCCGCTGCAGTCACGCTGGCCATGGCCTGCAAAGTTTGCCTGCGGGTGATACTCAAAGAGTTTCCTGCACGGCACGAAACGCTTGCGTTATAGCGGCATTGGTGTTGGCTGCAGCGCCGGCATCAGAATTCGCGATCGAAATGCGACCAAAAGCCTGTCGTCCGATGACCCAGGGTTTGTCGGCATCGGATTCGTAGTCGGGCTCCCACAGCAGCGCAGGACTATAGGAATAGCCATGCGCCCAGCGATTCACGGTTATCGCGGAGATGTCTCTTTCGGCATCGAAGCCCGCGCCGGACAGCGCCTGGTCGAGCTGGTCACGAACGTGGTGTTCGTAGGTCGAGAACGGCGTTTCAAGCAGCTTGCGCCGGCCTGCTCGCCACTGCTCGGGTCCCTGAATGTCATCGAAATAAGGGACATGGCACATGTGCAGAGCCATCGGCTGATCCGGGTCTGCGCCAAACTGGTAGTCTCCAATTGAGACTGGGTAGTCGAGTTCTACCTGCTTGTAGAAGTCGTTAGTGTAGAAGACAAAACGCACTCCCAGGTCGGCAAACGCGCGCCAGTTCGGCACCATTACTTTAGTGTAGGTCAGCGGTACCTTGACGTTATAGGCGAGTCCTGCGCGTTGTTCCTCCGGCAGGTCCGGGCAAATATATGGAATCGCGCTGTTGTAACAAGCCATGATGCATTTCCTGGCGCGAACGGTATGCGAGCCGCCCGAGTGCACGTAGGTAATATCTACGGCTTTCGAATTGTCGCTATGGGTGACGTTGACGACGGTGCTGTTCAAGCGAATACGCACTGCTTCGCCCTGTTGGTCAAGCTTGCTGTAATCCAGGCGAGCGGTGACGCTGTCTTCCATCGTCGAACCAGGCAGAGCGTCTGGAATAAGGCTTCTAACGAGGAGCCTCGCAACCGAAGCATTGCCATCGGGGAAGTGAAAAATGTAGGGTTCGTCACCGCGACCACCTTCCAGTTGCACCGTGTGTTGAAGCCCCGGCATTCCGCCACCATCGGTGTAACCAAGAATGTAGATGGCCGGCACCTCATCCATGCCGACACACCAATAGCTCATACCCCAGCGCTGGTACATTTCGAGTACCTGCTCGTCAACCTTGACGTAGTCCTTGAGATAGCTGCGATAACTGATCTTGCTGAGCAGCGCGATTTTCTCGTCGCGACTCATACCCGGCAGGTAGTCGCGCTCTTCCGTGAATGCCCGAACAAGGTCGGCCTTTGCCGTTTCGCTCAGCGGTGTATCTGCCACGAATTCCTGCCAGGGGCGGCTGCCGTAGCCGGTCACGAGTTTGCGTTCGCCGTAGGTTTCCTTGTCGAAGGCGATGGCATACGACAGGTCCATTTTGTCGTACAGACCCTGGTCGAAATATTCGTAGAAGCGTTGCAGGTCAATGCCGATGTCCTTGAGCAACGCTTTGGACACGCTGGTGTAGCCCGATGGCGTATCGATAGTTTCGGTACCGCCATAGGCAATGTGGTTGCGACCATCGACCGTAAATTCATTGCGCTTGGCGTGGCCGCCAAAGTCATCGTGATTGTCGAGAATCAGGATGCGGGCAGACGGTTTTTCACGGCGATAAAAATGCGCCGCCGATAGCCCGCTAATGCCACCGCCAACGATGACGAGGTCATATTCTTCCTCTATTGCCCGCGATGGCCAGGTCGCTCCGGCAACACGCGCGTGCATGGTCTCCCAGGAACCGTGGTGGCTGCCACGAAGGCCTGTCTTTGACGGTGGATAATAGTCGGGGCCAAGATCGAAGCCGGGCGCATCCGTGCCGAAAGTTTCGGCCCAGGGGCTCAATAGTGAGGCCCCTATAGCAACTTGCGTGCCGTTCAGAAAATCCCGTCGGGTGATCTTGCGTGTCATGGACTGGCCCCCAATGCATTTTGTTGTTTCCGGACAGCCTATCCTAACAAAGCACAGCTTGCGTGACCGGAAAGCGTGATGCCGCGTCGTGTTGAAGCCACGAAGCCGCGATTTCGAGCTATTATCAGCTGCTCGCTGCAAAGCATCATGATTCTCATATTGGACCACAAATTGAGCAAGGCACCAGAACGACCCATCATAGGCCTGGCCCTGGGCTCCGGCGCATCGCGCGGCTGGTCGCATATCGGCGTCATCAAGTCGCTGGGCGAGGCTGGCATAGACGCGGATATCGTCTGCGGCACATCGGTTGGTGCGATCATTGGCGGTGCCTATCTGGCAGGCAATCTCGAAAAACTTGAAGAATGGGTTCTGGGATCAAGTCGAAGTGACGTATTCCGTTTCTTTGATATCAAGTTTTCTCAGGCAGGATTCATCAACGTCGAGAGAATGCAGGGGTTCCTGCACCGTTACGTTGCGTCTGCCGATCAACGCATAGAGGATCTTGCAAGGCAATTTGTTGCGGTGTCCACCGATATAGAGACCGGCCGTGAAATCTGGCTCAAGGAAGGCAACCTGGCCGAGGCGATCAGGGCGTCAATGGCGATGCCGGGTCTGTTTCCGGCAGTCCGCGAAAACGGTCGCTGGCTGGTAGATGGTGGGCTGGTCAACCCTGTACCCGTGACGGCCTGCCGGGCACTCGGTGCAGAGGTCGTGATTGGTGTGAATCTCAACTCGGATATCGTCAGTCAGCGTAACAAGCGAAACAACACGAGCAGTTTGTTTTCCCTCCGTCAGAAAAAACAGGATGCACCGGGGATGCTCAGTGCCGTATCAAGTTCGATCAGTATTTTCCAGGACCGCATAACCCGCAGTCGGCTTGCGGGCGATCCTGCAGACGTACTGATTTCTCCGAAGCTTGGAGACATGGGGATACTCGAGTTTGAGCGCGCCGCCGAAGCGATGCAGGAAGGTGCAGAACGCGTCCAGTATGCGCTGCCGGAGATCCAGCGCGTGCTGGGTATATCAGGATGAGTTGCTGTCATCCATACGAGAAAGAAGGGTGACAACATGATTTCAATCAGGACCACGGGCCTGTTCGTTGTATTGATGCTTGCCGGGTGTGTAGTTACCGTCAATGACCGGGTGCTGGTTGGCAAAGACCATGTCGAGAAATGGCAAAGCAAGATCGTCATCGCCCATCGCGGTGCCAGCGGCTATCTCCCCGAACACACCCTCGCAGCGAAGGCGATGGCTTACGCACAGGACGCGCATTTTATCGAGCAAGACCTGGTCATGAGCAGCGACGACCAGGTGATAGTTTTGCATGACCACCACCTCGATACAGTGACTAACGTGCGTGAAGTGTTTCCGGACAGGGCCAGGGACGACGGTCGCTATTTCGTTGTCGACTTTACGCTCGCAGAACTTCGGCAACTGGCTGTGACGGAGCGTTTCGACTCTTCAATGGGAGCGAAAACAGCGGTTTTCGAGCAGCGGTTTCCACTGCACAAGTCGTCCTTTCAGATAAACACGTTCGCGGAAGAAATTGAACTCATCCAGGGACTCAATCAGTCCACGGGCCGCGCTGTTGGCATATACCCCGAGATCAAGAGTCCTGCTTTCCATCGCGGTGAAGGAAAGGATATCTCCTCTGCGGTACTCAGAATTCTCGAGGCGTACGGTTACGGCGAAAACCAGGACGAAGTGTATCTACAGTGTTTCGACCTCAACGAATTGCAGCGAATTCACAAAGAATTGCTACCAGCGATGAACCTGTCGGTACCACTGGTCCAATTGCTCGGTACAGAACCCGAGTATCGCGCTGCGTTGTCGCCTGAGGGCATGCAAGTGCTGGCGTCATTCGTCGACGGCATAGGCCCATCAATGCAGTTGATCGTGGAACCGGGTTCCGTTGCCGGAGATCTCAAAGTTTCCAATCTCGTGCAGCTCGCACACGATCATGGTCTCGTCGTGCACCCGTATACGTTTCGCCGCGATCAATTGCCGGACTATGTCGAGAACTACGACAAGCTTCTCGATATCTTCCTTGACGATATCGGTGTAGATGGTGTGTTCACCGATTTTCCGGACATCACTGCTGAGTATCTTGAGTCCAGGCCTTGATAGGTTTTCTAAAACCGGCGGCGCATCGCAGCCCGTTACCGGACGACGAATCTGACGCGACCTACCGCCGCCTGCGGCTACAGGTGTTTCTGGGTATATTCGTTGGCTACGCCGGCTACTACCTTGTGCGCAAGAACTTTTCCCTGGCGATGCCGTACCTGGTAGAACAGGGGTACTCGAAAGCAGATCTTGGTCTGGCGCTGTCTGGTGTGTCGATCGCTTACGGGTTGTCCAAGTTCATCATGGGGAGTGTGTCCGACCGCAGTAACGCCCGGGTTTTCATGTCGCTTGGACTCTTCTGCTCGGCGCTCGTGATGATCGTGATGGGTACGGTTCCGCTTGCCACCAGTTCTGTCACGATCATGTTTGTGTTGTTGCTCGCTAACGGTTGGTTCCAGGGCATGGGCTGGCCACCCTCGGGACGTGTCATGGTGCATTGGTTCTCGACCAATGAGCGAGGCACCAAGATGGCGATCTGGAATGTTGCGCACAATATCGGTGGCGGCATGGTGGGGCCGATCGCAATTCTCGCCATGGCTGTGTTCGCAGATTGGCACGCAATTCTGTATACGCACGGATTCTTCGCAATGGCGGTTGCGGTTTTCATCTTCCTCACTGTTCGCGACACGCCGCAGTCAGTCGGCTTACCGACTATCGAAGCCCATCGTGACGACTACCCAAGAGTGTTTGAGTACAGCGAACAACATGAACAAGAGTTCACGGCTAAAGCGATATTTTTTAAGTACGTGCTCAACAACAAACTTCTCTGGACGATTGCGCTGGCCAATGCCTTCGTCTATTTCGTTCGCTATGGTGTGCTCGACTGGGCACCGACCTATCTTAGCGAAGTGAAGCAATTTTCGTTTAGCGACTCAGGCTGGGCGTACGCAGCTTACGAGTTCGCGGGTATTCCAGGCACACTTGTCTGTGGATGGCTTTCGGACAAAGTATTCAAAGGGCGCCGTGCACCTGCATCAATACTCTACCTTTTGCTCACGCTCGCTTGCGTCATCATCTATTGGCAGAATCCGGCCGGTAATCCGAATGTCGATATCGCGATGCTTATAGGTATCGGCTTTTTTATCTACGGACCGGTTATGCTGATCGGTGTGCATGCTCTCGATCTCGCGCCTAAAAAGGCCGCGGGAACTGCGGCAGGCTTCACCGGTCTATTTGGATACGTTGGCGGTGCGGTGGCGGCGAACATAGTCATAGGCATCGTCGTCGACGCGGCCGGGTGGGATGCAGGATTTGAATTGATCGCCGCGGCCTGCGTGCTGGCAATTGTCCTGATTTCGTTTACGTGGCGCGCGGAACAACGCCTGTAAGCAAACTAATATCGCAAGGAGTGACTCGTGATGACCAAGCATGTGCGCTATTCGCAGCAACGCTCATTGGATAGCAGAATTCTCCCGATACGGAGCCGCAATCCCCTGGCAGCACTTTTGATCCTGAGTCCTATTGCAGCTGCGGCTCCCGCGCTCGCAGACAACGACTGTATGGACGGGCCTGTGGCGCAGTTCGGCCGCTACGTTGGCGACTGGAAAATAGAAGATGAAACTTTCGCTAAAGACGGGACCGGCTGGAGCCCCGGCAAAGGCGCTCGTTGGAAATTCGAGTGCATCGGCGACGGCACCGCGATCCAGGACTACTGGATGCCGAATGGTGGCGGGTACGGTACCAATCTGCGCGTCTACAATGCGGACACGGCGGCCTGGGAAATTGTATGGGCGACTCAGAGTGCCAAGGGCCTCATGCATATTGCGGCGAAGCAGAATGAAGAGGGCAGTATTGTCATGGACATCTTGCAACCCATACAGACGCCACCGCGACGGATCATCTTCTTCACCCCTGACGACGGCGGATGGTCCTGGGTTCAACAAATGTCGTTTGATGGCGGCGAAAACTGGACCGACGTTTATCGCATCAGGGCGACCCCATTCGTCGAGTAGCAGCGGCGAGGCGAGCCGCTTTCGTCATTTCGCGTCCAAGTACCGCGGCAGCCAATCCTATGTGGATGAAGCCCTCAGGTTTGCTACTGCTCTGGGTACGGAGTTTCAGGCGGCCTGCGTTTTCTCAATGAGCCCTTGCGAGCGCAGGTATTCTTCGTAGGTTCCCGAGTAGTCGATGATTTTTTCCGGAGTCATTTCGATAATGCGGGTCGCAAGCGTCGATACGAAATCCCGGTCGTGACTGACAAAGATCAGAGTGCCCGGATAATTTTCCAGTGCGAGATTCAGCGCCTCGATTGACTCCATATCGAGGTGGTTCGTCGGCTCATCCATGATGATCACGTTCGGCTGTTGTAGTGCCAGCTTGCCGAACATCAGGCGACGCTGTTCACCGCCGGACACGACCTTAACGGATTTTTCACTGTCGTCTTTTGAGAACAACATGCGGCCGAGTGTGGCGCGCAAGAGTTGCTCGGGTGCACCCTTTGGTTGCCATTGCGTGATCCAGTCGAACAGGCTCATGTCCTTCTCGAATTCCGGCGCGTTGTCTTGTGCGAAATAGCCGCGCTTCGAATTTTCCGCCCACTTAACGTCACCACTATCAAGGTCGAGTTCCTGCATCAGGCAACGCAGCAGCGTCGTCTTGCCGATGCCGTTTTGTCCAAGGATTGCAACTCGCGAGCCGGCCTCGATCGTAAGGTCGAGGTTTTCGAACAATGGTCCTTCATCAAAGCTCTTGCTCAAGCCGGTGGCTTCGACAGCAAGACGCCGCAGAGGTTTTTCCTGCTCGAATCGGATATACGGGCTGACTCGGCTTGAGGGTTTGATTTCATCGAGCTGAATTTTCTCCAGCTGTTTTGCTCGTGATGTTGCCTGCTTTGCTTTGGACGCGTTGGCAGAGAAACGGCTGACGAATGCTTGCAGTTCAGCCATCTTCACTTTCTTCTTGGCGTTGTCGGCGTACATTCGCTCACGCGCCTGCGTAGCCGCGGTCATATATTCGTCGTAGTTGCCCGGGAAGATCTGCAACTTGCCGTAATCGAGATCGGCCATGTGAGTACACACACTGTTTAGAAAGTGCCGATCATGCGAGATGATGACCATCGTCGATTTGCTCGTATCCAGGAAGTCTTCCAACCAGCGAATCGTGTTGATGTCGAGGTTATTGGTAGGCTCATCGAGCAGCAAAACGTCGGGGTCGGAGAATAATGCCTGTGCCAGCAGCACCCTGAGTTTCCAGCCAGGTGCGATTTCACTCATCGGACCCTGATGCTGGCTGACCGGAATTCCGATGCCCTCCAGCAGTTCACCAGCGCGCGATTCTGCGGAATATCCATCCATTTCCGCGAATTCGACCTCGAGATCGGCAACGGCAATGCCTTCCTCATCGCTCATCTCAGGCAAAGAATAGAGCCGATCGCGTTCCTGGCTGACCGTCCAGAATTGTTCATAGCCCATCATTACAACGTCCAGTACGCGGTATTCCTCGTACGCAAACTGGTCCTGTGAGAGTTGCCCCACACGGGCGTTCGGCTCTACGGAGACGTTGCCAACAGTGGGTTCCAGCTCCCTGGCCAATATTTTCATCAAGGTCGATTTGCCACATCCGTTCGCGCCAATCAGGCCATAGCGGTTGCCGTTGCCAAAAGTCGCAGAGACATTTTCGAACAGGGGTTTTGCGCCGAACTGAATCGACAAATTAGCAGCTGAAATCAAGAGTTTGGACCAAGTGAGGGGTTAATTAGCGGCCGGATGGTATCATGCTGCGCCTGCCGGTGGGGCCTCCGTCGGCTGTTTCCAATTCAGAGCAAAACCATGTCCAAGTCTGATGCCAGCAAAGGCACGACCAGTTTTCGCGATCTCCGCTTATCCGACCCATTAATACGGGTGCTGGACGAGATTGGCTATGAGAACCCAACCCCTATCCAGCGTCAGGCAATACCGCCATTGATGAGCGGTCGGGACATACTGGGCCATGCACCGACCGGCACCGGAAAGACCGGGGCATTTGCATTGCCGCTGCTATCGGGCATCGACGTGGAGAACAAGAACGTGCAGGTGCTCACATTGACGCCGACCCGTGAACTGGCAATCCAGGTTGCGGAAGCGTTTCAGCATTATGCGTCGCACATTCGCGGTTTCCATGTGCTGCCGATATACGGCGGTCAGGAATACGGTGGTCAGATTCGACAGCTCAAGCGCGGCGTACAGGTGGTTGTCGGTACTCCCGGTCGGTTGATGGATCACATTAAAAAGGGAACGCTCAAGCTCGGCAACCTGCAGGCAGTTGTGCTGGACGAGGCGGACGAAATGCTACGCATGGGATTCATTGAAGAAGTTGAATGGATTCTTGAAAAAACGCCGAGCAATCGTCAGATGGCGCTGTTCTCGGCAACAATGCCCAAACAGGTCGAACGAATAGCGCGGCGATACCTGAACGACCCGGCGGAAATTTCGATCAAGGCGCGTACTGCGACAGCAGAGACTATTCGTCAGCGTTATTGGCAGGTCAGCGGATTTCACAAGCTCGACGCGCTAACCCGGATACTCGAAGTCGAAAACTTTGATGCAATCCTGATGTTCGTACGCACCAAGACGGCGACAACGGAACTGGCCGAAAAGCTGGAGGCGCGAGGCTATGCAGCTGCGGCGATGAACGGCGACATGGCGCAGAATCATCGCGAGCAAACAGTGGAGCGGCTGAAGCGCGGATCGTTAGACATCCTGGTCGCGACAGATGTTGCGGCCCGTGGTCTCGACGTTGATCGTATCAGCCATGTGATTAACTACGACGTTCCTTATGACACGGAAGCTTATATCCACCGCATTGGTCGCACGGGACGCGCGGGGCGTACGGGCGATGCAATACTGTTTGTAGCGCCACGCGAAAGGCGCATGCTGGCAGCAATCGAAAGAGCCACGCGGCAGAAGATCAAGCAAATGACGTTGCCGACGACCGAAACGGTCAATAACAAACGTATTGCCGACTTCAAACAGAAAATTACCGACACCCTGGCGCTCGGTGAACTCGGTTTTATGCAGGGTCTGGTCGAGCAATACCGCCAGGAGCACGATGTGCCTGCTGTGGAGATTGCAGCGGCGTTGGCGAAGATGTCGATCGGCGACAAGGCAATGTTGCTTAGCCCGGACAAAGGCAAAGACAAGTCGCAAGTGAAATTGAAGCCGTTGCGGGATCCGGAGGCGGCTGCGGAACGTTATCGTATTGAGGTTGGCCACGTGCATGGTGTTAAACCAGGCAACATCGTAGGCGCCATCGCTAACGAGTCAGGGCTGGACGGCGAGCACATCGGTCAGATAGAGATTGAGGACGAGTACAGCCTGGTAGATCTGCCAGCGGGGATGCCGAAAGACGTGTTCATGGACCTCAAGAAGACGCAAATTTGCGGTCAGCCCATGAATATCTCGCACTTCGGCGAGGCCAAGGGGGCCCGCAGGCGCAAGAGCAGGTCGAAGCCCAAAGGCAATTTCAAGGGAAAACCCAAAGGGAAACCCAAGGGAAAACCCAAAGCGAAGCAAAAGCCAAAGCCTGCAGCACGGAAGAAGAAGCCCAAGAAACCGAAGAAGTAGGCAGGCTCAGCCGTCCGCCTGTTTTTAGCGCATCGTAGGGCGCGCGAGGCCGACCGTAAGTTTTTCTGCCAACACTTCGCGGCGGAAACGAAATAATTCAGCGGGTCTGCCCCGGCCAACTACGGTGCTGCGGCCAACTGCTTCAACCAGGTCTGCGTTGGCGACCATGCGCCTGAAATTCTGTTTGTGCACTTTTGCACCACCAAGTGCTTCGGCGACCCGTTGCAGTTGAAGCAGCGTGAATTCACCTGGCAGCAGTTCGAAAACGACCGGGCGGTAAGCCAGCTTGCCGCGAAGGCGACCCAGTGCCGTTGCCAAAACGCGCCGGTGGTCGTAGGCCATCGTCATGCCCGTCTCGCTTAGCGCTGCAGAGGTAACTGATTCGAAATCGTCCTGCGATAGTGCTGTCGCATCCCGGGCGCTTTCTTCTACCAAAGCTATCTCGTACAGCAGTTCGAATCGCTCAAGTGACAGAACGGCGTCCATCTCGGCTGAGTCGGGTTCGCCAAATGTAACGTTGCGGCGTTCAATCCGGTTTTTGCGACGCTGCACGCCGCGTGCCTTTTGAACCCAGCGATGCAGTTCCGGCCCGACCAGCGTCTCGATCATGTCAGGCCGGCCGTTGCGCCAGTCTTCCCAGGGCAAGAAACCGTACCAGTCCGCCCAACGCGCCTTGTCGGCGGGAATCGGGTCTTCGTGAGTCAGAGCGATGTAGGCAACAGAAACGACACGCGGTCCACCGTCCGCCTCACCGGGATCCCGGTACCGATTGCCAAACGTGTAGAGCTGCTCGACATAACTGAGGTCGAGCCCTGTCTGCGTTTCGACCAGACTGCGCAGGCCTTCTTCGAGACTGGCGTGCTGCGCCGGTATAAACGGGCCGTTCGGCAGGGCACATGAATCTCCGTGATCGACGACCAGCACTTTCGGTACCTCGTCGGTGACCGCGACAATGACGCCGAGCAGGTTCAAAACGGTATCTGGAGAGTTGCCGGTCATACCTGGAGCGCGACCCCTGAAAATGGACGAAACGAGCTTGACATACTATATGCTCTCTGTGAGTATAATCAATATGCTCGACATGAGCATAAAGGTTTGAGCTGATTTCCAGAGGTGCATCATGGCATTGAATCCCCAAATCGCAGCGGACCTCGCAAGAGTCGCTCCGCTCTACCAGCGCGTCAAGACAGTCATTCCGGAACTGGAGTGGCCGGTGCACGCTTCCTACGTCGCAGCGATTAACGATCTCAAAAAGACCCGAAACGCGGTGATCCTTGCACACAATTATCAGACGCCAGAGATATTTCATTGCGTTGCGGATATTACGGGGGACTCGCTCGCGCTGGCTCGCAAGGCAGTGGATGCTGACGCCGATGTCATCGTATTGGCCGGCGTTCATTTCATGGCAGAAACGGCCAAGTTGCTGAACCCTGAAAAGACGGTGCTGATCCCTGACGTTGCTGCCGGATGCTCACTCGCAGAATCAATTACCGCCGCCGACGTTCGCGCGCTTCGACGGCAGCACCCCGGCGTACCCGTTGTCACCTACGTGAATACCTCTGTCGAGGTGAAAGCCGAGTCCGATATTTGCTGTACGTCAGGCAATGCAGTTGAGGTCGTGGAGTCACTGGGTTCGGACAAGGTCATTTTCATTCCGGACGAGTACCTGGCGTCTTACGTGGCAGAGCAGACTGACGTTGAGATCATTCCCTGGCAAGGTCATTGCGAAGTTCATGAGCGATTCACGGCAGAGGAGCTCAACAACTTCAGGACCGGCCATGAAGGCCTGACTGTCATCGCACATCCTGAATGTCCGCCGGATGTACTTGCAGCGGCCGACTTTGTTGGTTCAACAGCGCAGATGCAGGATTTCGTAGTAACGAAGCGACCGGAAAAAGTACTGATGGTTACCGAGTGTTCGATGAGCGACAACATCGCTGCGGACATTCATGATGTCGAATTCATTCGACCCTGCAACCTGTGCCCGCACATGAAGAAAATAACTCTCGCTAACATTCAACGTTCGCTGGAGACCCTGCAGCCGGCCGTTGAAATCGACCCTGATGTCGCAGTGAGGGCACGCGGCGCAGTCGAGCGAATGCTCGCAATCGGCTAGCTATCTTGTTGCCGCTACTCCGTCGCGGCGTCGTAATATCTCGTGAGTGTCTCAGCGTCGTGTTCGGACCAGTCGTCCGGAGCGGCATCGCGCGCCGCCTCCTGCAGCTCAATCGATCGGCCGGCGTCGTCTTTAACGAACGCGTAACGCGCTCGCAGTTTCAAACTTTCTGCCGTGTCGCCCTGCTCGATCATGTAACCAATTAACGGCTCAGCCTCGGCAAGGTTGCGCTCGTCCAGAAATACGTGCGCGAGTTTTCTAACCAGGCGTCCCTCTCTGGAAACAAAACCGGTTTCTTCAATATGCTCAAGCGCGTCTCTGTATGCGCTCACCGCTTTCTCGGAGTCGCCGCGCTCGCGAGCGATGTCACCCAAAAGCTCCATCGCCTCAATGGCAGGCTCCTGCAAGGCCTCGCGCAATGACAACTTTCGAACCTCTTCTGCCGTAACTTCAGCCGACGAGAGTTGACCAGCCTGCATTTCCAGGTGCGCCAGCCGCAGTGTCGTCTGTGCGGCGCGAGAGTAGTCTTCAATTTCCTCGAAAATAGTTTTCGCGTCGACGTACGCGAGCCTTGCTGCATCGACGTCTCCCGCCGTTCGCTCGACGCTGGCAAGTTGCGCGAGACCTGTCGCCATGAACAGTTTGTCATTGGCATCACTGGCAATTTGATACGCCTCGGTCGCGGAATCCCTGGCCTCCTGCAGTCGGCCATTGTGGGCATACAGTGTCGATAGCATGCCAAGAATACGTCCCTGACCAACGCGATCCCCGATCTCGCGGCGTATAGCCAGAGATTGCAGGTGCAGTGGTTCGGCATCGTCGAAGCGGCCCTGCAATCGACGCAAATAGCCGAAGTTATTCAGCATCATCGCCTCATTGCGTCGGTCACCGAGGGTTCGAAACGCTTCAAGGGCTTCCTCCAGATGCGCCTCGGCTTGCTCGAGTTTGCCTTCTGCCATGTCGATGTTTGCCAGGGCCGCAGGTAGCTGACCGGGTACGATGACCGTTCCTGCCTCGCTGTGTGCAAGTCGGGCTCGAGCCAGCAACGCTCTCGCTTCGTCAAATTCACGCCGGTTTTTTGCATCAATGGCGAGCGAGTTGAGCAAGGTACCCTGCAACAGCAGATCGCCAGCACTTTGGGCTTCCGACAGGCCAAGCTGATATGTTGCGCGTGCGTCCGCGCCCCGGCCGGTCCGGATGTAGACGGTTCCGAGCCCATTGAGCGCGAGTGCACGCTGGCTACTGGCGGGCTCAGCGGGCAGCTTGGCCAAAATATCTTCAAAAGCAGTTTCTGCTTCCTGCCAGCGGCCCATAATTCGAGCACAATTAGCCCACTCATATTCTGCTCGACCGGCGGTATCACCGCTTGCCACAACGACCTCAAACAACTGCAATGCTTCCGGACAACGACCTTCGAGAGAGAAGCTCAAGCCACGAGAATATGCTTCATTGATAAACGGGTCGTCAGAAACGACTGTTACTTCGCTGGCGGCGCGATTACGATCACCGAGGGCCGCACCGACAGTTCTGATCATGCCGCGCATCAGTTCCGTGGGTTCCGCACCAACCATGGTGCCGCGCTCGACTTCGCCGTCCGGTAGGTACAATGAGTAGGAGAGGCGCAGAACGCTCGCACTCTTCTCCAGTTTGCTCACCAGCATATGACTCGCGTTATAAACTCCCTGGAGTTTGCCAAAATCAGCGGCCGCGTCATCGCCGTCCTGCTGCTCTGCGAATCGGATCACATCGGATGCGGGGAGGGTCTCAAGGACATTGCTTCGCGCAATCATATCGTTCGCGAATCCCATCAGTCCGAGCCGCGTCCAGTCGAACTCCGCGTCACTGGTATCATTTTGAACCGGCATGATGGCGATGCGCACAGCTTCCGCCGGAGCGGCTGCTGGCCAGAGAAAAACGATAAAAGCCAGTAGCACTATTACCACAAGTGCCGCAAAAGCACGTGGGCTCGTAAGACGGGATTGCAGGGCGTCTGTCGCTGCCGAATCTTCCAGGTTTGTTGCAGACGGCTTGGCCACGAACTGGTAGCCGTGGCCGTGAACAGTGCGAATGACGCTCTGCTGCTCCGCGCTGTCACCGACCGCCCGGCGCGCTTTCATGATGGCACGCGTGAGTGCCGTCTCACTGACAATGCTGCCTTTCCAGACGACGTCCTGAATCTCATCCTTGTCGACGGCCCGGTGCCGCTGTTCGATCAGGTACGCGAGCAACGCAAATACCCGTGGCTCCACCGCGACAAGCTCACCGGCGCGGCGCAATTCACGCGAAGCGAGATCCAGCTCGCAGTCGTTAAACGGCACAAGACTGACGGCAGATACGCTCATTTTCCTCCTTTCCGGACATGGTCACTGCATGGTCATCGCATGGTCAGGCCTTGGTCATGACTCAACTGAGCGCATCGACCAAACTGGCGCCACTTGGAAATAACACTACGTATCAACAACTTAAACCAGCTTCAACGGAGGCTCCACCATGAAACGCTTTGCAATCCTTATATATGGCGTCGTTTGTTATCTCGTATTCTTCGCCACTTTCTTATATGCCATTGGCTTCATCGGCAACCTGATCGTACCAAAATCGATCGACTCGGTGCCGACGGTTTCTATCGGTACGGCATTGTTCATAGACACCTGCCTGCTGGCTGTTTTTGCAGTACAACACAGCCTGATGGCACGGCCGTTCTTCAAGCGTGCCTGGAAGCGAATCGTGCCTGAGGCCGCCGAACGCAGCACCTATGTCCTGTTCTCCAGCCTGGCCCTGATCTTGCTGTTCGCCCTGTGGCAGCCGATGGGTGGCGTTATCTGGGATATCGACAATTCACTGGCACGGAATGTTCTGCACGCCTCATACGCGTTTGGGTGGTTACTGGTGCTTGCCAGCACGTTCGCAATCGACCACTTCGATCTGTTTGGACTTCGCCAGACATGGCGTTTCGCACGCGGTGTTGAGTACCAGCCGCCGGCGTTCAAGCAGCCCATACTGTACCGAATTGTTCGCCATCCGCTGTATGTCGGCTGGTTCTTTGTATTTTGGTCGACACCGACGATGACCGTCGCTCACCTGTTTTTCGCTGTTGCGACTACCGTGTACACGCTAATCGCAATTCAGCTCGAAGAACGGGATCTTCAGGACGCTCATCCGGAGTACCGCGACTACAAACGGCGTGTGCCGATGTTGATTCCTGCTATCGGCAAGCTACTGAGACGATCACCTCTTCAGGTTGGCTGAGCATCTCAAAAGACAGGGGCCTGAGTCGATCAGGACTCAGGCCCTTCTCATAACAAATAAGGAACTCTGAAATGAATGCGATAAACATGACCGCAACTACTATCGATAGCCGCAAGTGGCTAAAACGAGCTGGCGTTGTCGGCTTCTGGTTTTTCTTCATCAAGGGATTGCTGTGGTTGGCGGCTCCCCTGGTGTTCTACTTTTTTATCTGATCCCGGAAGCGCTGTTGCCGAAAAATAGCTCCATCTCGTCATCGAGTTGCTCTGTGTCCTGGTCTTGATCCTGTTCCAATTGTCGGATCTTATCGACTGACTTCTTGTCGAGCGTGCGGCCCGCTGACGTAACAATTGTTGGGGTAATCAGCACGACCGTCTCGGTGTTGGTGTGAACTTGCTGGCGGTTCGAGAACAGTGATCCCACGACAGGAATACGGCCAATGACAGGTACCCCGCGTTTGCTTTCGTCAACGCGGTGCTTGATCAGACCGCCAACGAAGATGGTTTCTCCATCAGGCACAATCATCCGCGTTTCAACTTCTGTCGTGGTCTGTGAAGGAATGCCCGTCAGCGGGTCGATGACACCGGTGCTGACCTCCGGGTTAATATCCATCATGACCTGCCCATCCGCATCAACAGATGGGGTGACCCTGAGGATCACGCCGGATTCCAGGAATTCGACGCTTTCTGTCGTTACCTGGTTGATCGTCGTGGTTACCGAATAGCCGCGTCGGTCACCGATAATGACCGAGGATTCCTGACCCTCGATCGCAAGAAGCTTGGGGGTCGACAATGTGCGCACACGCCCCTGTGATGTCAGAGCGCTCAGAACTGCGGAAACGTCGGGTGTTGTGTAGTCCAGAAACAGACCCGGGCTGGTTGGTTCGCTCAGGCCTTGCGTGCCGAACTCGCCACCACCACCTTCGCTGTCAAAAAACTTTATCCAGTCGAGTCCAAATGAGTCTTCGTCCGTCAAAGTAATTTCCAGGATTTTGGCTTCGATCAGGATCTGCGTCGGTGCCTCGTCCAGTTTGGCGATGATAGCCTCGATGCGATGCAGGAACTCAGGTGTGTCCTCGACCAGGAATATATCGCGATCCACAAATACGGTGATCTCGCCATACTCTGACAGGTATGGCTCAAGCAGAGTCTGCATCTCGTCGACGTCGATGTACTGCAGTTCGAAACTGCGGACACGTGTCAGCGTGTCGGGCGCATACTTGCCGGCCTCATCACGTTCGACTACAAAGTAGTTGCCGTTGTAGTACTCAACGGCGAGTCCGGCAGCATTCGCAATTGCGTGAATCGCATCGGGAATAGGCATGTCGTAGAGGCTGAAGGAAACGTTTTCTGCATTGTCTACCGAAACGAAAACGTTTATGCGTTGTTCGCGCGAGATCATGTCCATTACATCGGCGAGATCGGCATCCCTCATCGTCATACTGATACGATGATCAAGGTTCTGGGCACCGACCGACAGTGCGATAAACAGTCCCGAGATGGCCAGGATTCGAGCAAGATTCCGGGTTCGAGTGCTTGTCTGTATTGTCTTACTCATCGCTTTCCGCCGGGTCTGGTTTTACGTAAACAGTTTGTCGTTTTCCCTGCCGCGCAAAAACAGCGCGGTCTTCATAAACTTTCAATAGTGTGAAGCCCTGAATTTCGTCACCTGCTCGCAGGACACGTCCACTGACATTGGCAAGCCGGTCGCGCGTCCCTACCATCGTCGCGCGCAGGTCAAGCATTGCTGCTGATCCATCCTGGCTCATCGAAAGCGTTGGAATTTCGACAGTTCGCTTCGACGGTGGTCGCGCAAACGGGTTGTTCGCAAGGCTTGTGACATCTGACGCATCGACCGGGAGTGTGATTGCCAGCAGGCACGCGAGCGCAAACTGAGAGATTGTTCTGGCCGTGATCATTGTATTGCCCGGTACGAAGCCAGGCTTAGCTCGGCCAGCAGCAGAGGATTTTCATCGTCACTGTCGTTGCGACTCATGCCGTATTCCTTAATAACAACGTATCCGAGGTCACTGCGTGCCTCCATCAGCCAGCGAAAGAGGTCTTCGTACTGACCAACGAGCTCTACGTGGAACAGGATTTCTTGAAACGTCTGCACTCGCTCGCCTGTTGCAGGCTCGACACTGACGAGCTCAATTTTGTTGTTCCATGATATTTTCTGAAGCCGACCAATAATGAACGCCTCGACCTGCTTGACGGGCAGGTTGGCCATATCGCCGTGCAAGCGGTACTTGAGTTCATCGATGCTGCTGTATTGTTCCTGCAGGTGTCGGTCAAGTTCACTCCCGTCCTGCGCCGCTTGCTCAAGCAGGGCGACCTCTTTTCTCGCGAGTTGTACAGCCTTGGCTTCAGGGATCACGAGGACTGCGACAAGGCCAACGACCAAAACAGCGCCCGCGCCCAGGAACAGCATATGAAGTTCGCGCAGACTGAGTTTCGCCATCAGGTTCTTCATGACAGTTCTCCGGAGGCACTGTTAAGTACCACCGTCAGGTCGAAGTCAATTACGCGGCCGTTGGCATAGTCGGTCCGTGATGTGCGTTGCACATTGACGTCCTTAATATCCTGTTGCTCGAAGAGCGCGCGGACAAATTTTGAAAGTGCCTGGTGGTCATTCGCCTGGCCGCTGATCGTCATATGCGTCTCAACTTCAAGATCATGGCCCGTGGCGGGATCGGCACCGTCCGCGACGATAATAAAATAGCCTGTTTCCACGCCGCGCTTTTCCCCGTCAACAATTACGCCCGAGCGACGAAAGCTCCAGTCGAGGAACCACAGCTCTCCGGCCACAATGGATTCGTCGATGATCGCAAAGATGTCATCGACGGCCGCACCGGCGCGCAAACCGCGTAGCAACGACCATTGGCGCTCGTACTCGGCGCGCTGATCCTTGAGCGTTTGCAGCTGGGCCTGTTGTTGTTGGGTAATTGCATTGTCGGATTTCAGCTGCATCGCCCTGGATTGCTCTGTATCCGACAATTGCCCAAGCAGTACAGCGGCGATAATGATCAGAGCGCTGAAGGCAGCTATCCCGATACCGTACTGCTTCACCACGGCCTGCTGGTCGAGCCAGGCTCGATAGTCGGGCGGGATGAGGTCGATTTCAGCCATCATTCTGCATGCCTCGCAGAGCTGCACCGGTTGCCACGACAATCTCGGGCGCCGCTGGACCCTGGCCAGCGGGATCACGACCCTCGTCCGATGGGAACAACGCCAGTGGATCTGGAATCTTCTCGACCTGCACACCCGACAGAGTGCCGAGCAAGTTCTCGGTGCCGGGCCAGCGCGCGATGCTGCCCAGAAGGTAGACGCGAGTGACCGTGCCGCCACGGGTTTCGGATGCGGCATACAGGCAGACTCGTTTGATTTCTTCAACAAGTTTCATGAACTGAGGTTTGAGGATCTGAGCCATCGTCTTGTCGAAGCCCGCGTCGTCGAGTGTCGCTGCGACGGATTCGTCGGCGGAGTGACCGCGCACGCCGGAGCGCATAATCAGGTCACGCGCCATCGTGTCCGACATCTCGAGCGTTTGCGCTACGTGCTGGATCAGGCTGTGTTCACCGAATGCCACTTCCTGGTCGAACAGCAGGTCGTTGCCGGAGATGACTGTGAGGTAACTTGCGCGCCGTCCGGAATTGATAACAAGAACGTTTTCCGATCCCCCAGACAAGGACATTGCGCCAACAAGGCGACTAATTGCGACCGGGCCGATCTCGAGCGCCTCGACGTTCAGGCGTGCTTTGCGAGTGAGTTCAAGAAAGTCGACGATTGGCTGGCGCTCACTGACGGCAACAAGAGCAAGGCGCTCATCCTTTTTCGAGCGACTTTTTACCGGAAGGTAGTCGAGCACATAGTCGGCAAGGTCCCCGTCAAGCCGGTCGCGCATGACGCGAATGACGGCAGCAGACTCTTGTTCTTCAGTGCCCGGCGATTGGTAATTGATCGAGATTGTTCGAAACATTCCGGACGGTATCGCGATAACCGCCTTGCGACCGTAGAAGTGGTCACCGCCAAGAGCACGCTTCATCATGCTCCGGAACTGATGCGGATTCTTGAGTATTTCCCTGCGCGGCGAATCGTAGTCCAGGGATAGTCGTGCCCGGACGACCGGCGGCTTGCCGGCGGACGACTCGAGTTGCACGAGGTGCACAGACTCGAGCCCGAAGTCGATACCAATAGGCCCGATCCTGGTGGGTGACGCACCGGGTGTGAGCAGGGCGGCGGCTCTGGAGACGATACTCAAAACTTCCAGCTCCCTGTTCGAGTAAGAGTGGTTTGCTGCGCGGGCGCGGCAGGTCGATGCTCTTTGGCGGCGTATAACGCGGAATCCGCTCGTTTGTACATTTCCTCAAGGTTCGCGACCCGGCCCGGCCCGGTGCTGGCGATACCGGCACTCAGCGTTACAGCCTCGCGCCCTACCAGGTCTGAGGTCACGCATGTTTGTTGCAGCGTTGCGATGGCAGTCTCGATAACGTCGTCGAGGTCGTCGCCGCAGTAAGTGATCAGGAATTCGTCGCCGCCGAGGCGTACCAGCCGCCCCTGGTCGTCGAGCAGACGCACGAACGTGTCGGCAACGGCAATCAGAATCTTGTCGCCCACCTGGTGACCGAAGAGGTCGTTGATGCCCTTGAAGTTATCGATGTCGAGAATGGCGATATGCACAGACTTCTTCTGCGCGGCGCATTCTTGCGCGTAGTCGTCAAAGTTCACGTCGAGAAAGCGTCTGTTCCAGGCGCCGGTCAGGTGATCCTGCAGTGTCAGCAGTTGCATAGCGCTGTGGGCGCTCTCGAGTTCGAAGCGTGCGCGAATGTCGTGCTTGCGGATATGCGTATTCCTGGCTGTTACCACGACGACGACGACCGCTGCTCCGAGAACCAGTGCTTGCAGTATGATCAGGGATCCCGGTGCGAATCGACCCGGAACACTAACTAACGAGAGTGTCAGCAACGAGTAGGTGAGACCGACAACGATGGATGCTTCGCGCAGTGCCCAGGGCACCAGTGGAATGACGACCAACAGCATGACCACACCTGCCATCATGCCGATAGTGAGATCTCCGGATCGGTGAGCGAGTACTGTGATTGTGAGCGCGCCAATAATGAGAAAGGCCATACCGAGTGCCTGCAAGGCGCGGATATCGTCCACGAATGCAACGGATATCAGAATGTGTAATGACAGCAGGCCAAACAACAGGCTGGTGTACAGATAGATCGGGCTGAGCTCCCGGAAAACAGCGAGCAGCACGATACACAGCTGCACGGCAAGCGCCAGACCTGCCATGGTCTGAATACCGGTGCGGGTGTCCTTGTGCAGCTGTTTTGCAGCGTACCCGGATAGCTCCGGGTCGCCGAAATCAGTCGCGGACCAAACGTCGGTCAGATATGCCGCAATTGCCAAAATTTCGCCTCGTACTAAAGAGCTCGCTATCTCTCTTTTAAGTCGACCGAATGGGCTAAATCTTTAACGGATCGTTGGTTTTCTGGGGGTTCTGTGCTGTTGCGCCTCAGTTGGCGCAGCCGGACACCTCAATTTGAACATTGTCGATATAGAGCTCGTCGCCGCTGCCAAGATTCGGTGAGGTCAGGAAGCGAATTCGGGTGTCAGGCGCTATATATGCACTGATGACATGGCTGCTGGCCACATAGTTGGAGTCAGTTCCCGGCCCGATGATACGTTCCAGCTCAGCCCAGGAACTTCCGCCATCGGGTGATATCCCGACCATGACGAAGTCGTTATTGTTGTCGAAACCGTCACGACGGTATTCGAATGTCAACCTGGCGGACGAACTGGCAGAGAGGTCCGCTTCGCGTTGCACGCCCTCACCGCCGCCATGTTGTCGCGAACCTGGAGGTGATAGTCGCTGTCCTCGTCGACGACCTGTTCGTCGCCTGAGTCCCAGCCGTTACTTTCATTGATCTCGAGCCAATCGGTGGCCCAGCTCAGCGTACCGTCGTTGCCGGCGTAGCTTTCCCGGTTGAACTCGTCGCGAAACGTGCCGTCGCAGAAGACCGGGCTACCACTGCCGCCTCCCGCACCGAATAGCTCGGCGATCTCATCAGGGCTCAACCCGTAGTCAAATAGCCGTATGTCATCGAGCGTACCATTGACCTGTTCAGTATTGCCGGGGTAATCACCGATAAACGGTCCGGCTCCGTCCACGGCAACGATTGTTCCTGCATGAGCATCAGTTTCATCAGACTCCTCTACGCCATCGACGAAAATCCTTACACGGCCATTCGACCTTGTTGCTACCAAGTGATGCCATTGCCGATCGACGATGTCAGAAGTACCGTAGTGGCGATCTGACTCGCCGTTGACGTCGATCGTCAGTCTCAATACATCTCCACCGTCGTCAGTAGGTCCGAACGTGATGCCATTCGTGACAAAGCCTTCGGCATGTAAGAATATATATTCGTCCTCGGTTGCAGTCGTACTCTCAGATTTGTACCAGGCACTGATTGCAAAGTCGTCATACGATTTAGGGTTCATTGAACTGACATCGATGTAGTCGTTGCCACCATCAAATGACAAGCCGCCGTCAATTTGTCCAGTGACCCAATCCGTTGAGGGATCCATATTCATCAGGGTTCCGTCATAGCCGCCGAGTGAATCGATGGCTGTCGTACCACTCGTTTCGTCAAGCTTCCAGTGCGCCAATAGTCCGGAGCCAATGCCTGCCAACTCGGCGACTTCCGATGCGCTAAGCACACGATCGTAGATGCGGATATCGTCGAGTAAGCCTTGCCAGTGCTTTGACGACTCCCAATTGGAGCCGATGAACACTGGCGCAGTGTTCATTGTGATGCTGGCGGATGTTGTATCGCTCAATACAAGAGCACCATTGACGTATATTTGTACGCTGTCGCCGGCGTCGTCATATGTGACCGCAAGGTGATACCAGGTATCTGGCATGAAATTCGTCGACGGTGAGATGAAATCGCCGTCAATCCCGACCCACAGCCATCCCGCGGAGAATGCCATCCAGAAATTATCGTTGGCGCCTGCAGGCTCCTTGCTGATAATCCGATATGTGGCGGAGATGCTCGGTGAGTCATTGCGGACCCATGCGGCGACCGTGAATATCGTCGTTAGGGGCAGCGCATCACTGTGAGGTACTTCGACAAAATCATTACTACCGTCGAATCGCAGTGCGCCGTCGCGCTTCCCGGCAGCCCAGACAGGTCCATTGAATAGGCTGCCGTCATGTCCACCGACAGAGTCCGCGGCAATTTCGCCACTGGCTTCATCAAGCTTCCAGTGAACCGCCGGCCCCAGGTCAATATCTGCACCTGCGGCCCATTCGATCGCCCGGCGCATTAGAAGCTGACCATTGGAATTGATTTCCGCAATTGAAACGAACGGCAATTTGGCCCTGCGAGCTGGTGCGAAGCCGCCGCCAACCATCTCGGCGCCCGTTTCGATCGTTGCGACAGTTGGGTCCCAGTCTGATCCGGTATTCTCGAGTTCGGCGAGTACCCGAAGACCATTTCCCGGATTGATGACCATCGAGCTCATCTGTGCAGTGGTGTAGATATCGAGCAAGCCAGTTTCGAATTCCGACATGATGTAGTGGCTGTTGTCGATGACGTCAATGTCAGGGTGAAATTTTTGCGAGCGGGCTGTGGAGAAGCCGAATTCTTCGAAGAGATATTGCTCCTCAACAACGATGCCTTTTGCCGTCGAGCGCAGCTTGTCGCCAAGCTGCCTGTGGTCAACGTCCTCGGAGACGTACACTACGTCGCTGGATAGTGCTGCTGTGTCGAGGGCAGATTCTGACTCGGAGTCGTCAATTATGGCTACTGCGTAACCCCAGGTCTCGATGAGCGCTTGTCGTGCTTTTTCCTCGCTCGTGAGAGTTTTTGTATTGGCGACGACCAAGAGCAACTTACCCGCTTCGACGGCATCCGCGTTCGTCGCCCAGGCGAGCGCGCGCTGTATCACAAGAGCGCCATCGTTGCTCAGATAGTTCCAGCCGGCACTGCCGTTTCCCAATGGAACAAGTACACGTCGACCGACTGTGGTTCCACCATTGGCCATTGCTGCGCCCGTGTCGAGCGCCACCAGAGCGGAGTCGCTACCGATCCCCGCAAGTACGTTCGCGCCAGGCGAGATCGTGCCACTTGCGGCGGACATGCTTGTGGCGGCTGTTTTTACTGAGATCGGGCCCGGCGTAAATATAGAGGTGATGTAGTGGCTGCTATCCGTAACGGTCATCGTGTCGGAGACGGCTGTCGCGCTACCCGTAGCGATGCCCAGTTCGTCGGCAAGTTCGTGTTCGGCACTCACCACACCGGTGGACACACTTGTCAGTTTGGTGCCGACGTTAGCACTGTTCACGGTATCCGAGACCAAAACGACGTCGTTTGCCGTGCTTGCCGAGTTGAAGTTACCCTGGCTGTCGTCGTCCTGAATCAGCGTTACAGAGTACCCCCAGTTTTCAAGTTGTTTGCGTAGCGCTTCTTCCTCAGCCGATGGATTACTTGGGCTGTTGCCAATCACCAGCAGGACGCTGCCGGCTGCGACTGGTGCCATACAGGCGGAGCCGCACTCGCAGGCAAATTTGATTGACAAACTCGGGCGACGGTCGAACTGTGCCTGATCGCTGGTATAGAACCGCTCGCCCGCCATACCATCGGTTGCGGCGATCATTGCGACTCCGTAGTTGGGAAAACTTCCGTCCAGCCAACTTTGTACCAGTGGCGTAATGCCCCACTCGTAACGCTCGTTTGCAGGGCCGACTGCAGTTGTTGCCAGTGGATTGTCGTCGAAGTCGCCGCCGGCGGTATCCCAGTCGGTGCCCGCTTCACGCTCATTCCAGGTGACAGAATCTTCGCTCCATTGATTTCGTATTCGATGCGCGGAAACTGGCTGATCGGGCCCTGAGCCACTCTGTCGATGCAGCGACAGACTCGCATCGATAACTCTTGCGCCTGAGGGAATGCCACCCAGATCAAAGCGCAGCAGCGTCCGAGTTGTGTCGTTGCTGGCAGACGAAACCCAGATTTCGGCCGCATCGCCGTAGTTGTTGTTGGCTGCCTGGGCCCAGATTTCTGCGTCGGCACTCTCGTCCGCATTCGGCGTGATAGTCCTGATCACAGGAGGCTGATAAGCCGACATCGCCGAACGCCGGAGTGATCGAGTTGTGCCGTTGGCGAGAGTGCCGACTGCCTCAATATCAACGGGTGACGCGGGACCGCTGCCAACAACGACCTCCAGTCGCGGCGCATTGCCACCGTCTTCACGGCTGGCGTACTTGCCGTGTACACCCTCGGAGGTAGATGCCATAAGAATGCCGAAGTTCGGCTGGCCGTTCACCCAGGCCTGGACCTGGGCCGTCAGGTTAACGGATACCCAGACTGAGTTGGCGGGTTGCGCGGAGACTGTGGCCAGAATGGTGTTCTCGACTTTTCCGCCAATGCTTTCCCACGTGGCGTCGGTCTCGGTCCATTCTGCCGTTACTCGATGCACGGTCACGGGTCCTTCCTCATGCGTACCCGCAACATAGAACCAGGCGATCGCCGAGTTTATGCGGGCATCGGCAGCAAGCGACGTGAGGTCAAACCGCGTGAGACTCTGCTCGATATTGCCGGATTCGAACTTAATGTGCTGATCAGACGCTGTACCGTTAGTTTTGCTGACATCGTCACTGCGAATCCAGGCATCCTGATCGACCGATAGCGAATATGCAGTGCCGTCTGCGGCGCCGGTGATCGTTGCCGTGTAGCTGTCAGCGCCCAGCGAGGTCGCCGGGATATTCATATTACCCATGCAGGCGTTGTTCTGTACACGCCAGAGCGCGTTTTGCATGCCGGCCTCGGTCACATAGTCCACGCGTGCAGTTTGCAGTTCAGCGCTTGCAGTGTTGGCATTGACCGAGGACTGGAGCGTTAACAAGAGCGCGACAGTCGCGAGCAGGGACAGCGTAACGATAACGGTGATCAGCAGGTAACCGCCCTGGTGTGTTGGCGTTTTCACTGTGCAGCACCCACTCGCACGCGGCGCGTCATGCTGACGAGGCTCCCGTCAGGGCCGGTCGATTCGAGCGTCAATTCAACCAGTTGTGGACCGGTCAGGCCGGACGCGACCCGCTCGACGCGAAAACGCGTGACATTTTCTGCAATAACAGACTCGATGTAATCGCGGCCGTCGACAGATCCATTCGCCGTTTCATCCCACGGTACCGCGTGTCTTTCAATCAGCGTGTTGCCTTGCAGATAGAATGCGACGACGTCAATCCAGTCTTCGTCATTGCTGCCATCTTCATCATCGTCACTGTTGCTGCCTTCGTCGACTTGCCCGTCGCCATCGTCGTCGACCCCGGCGAGACCGGGCGCACCGTCGGCGTTCATGTCCGAGCCGGAATCCTCGTCAGTAAGACCATCATTGTCGTCGTCGACGCCGTTGACAGGATCCTCATCGCTCGCATTCAGGCGTTCATCGTCATCCCTGTCGGCGAAAAAGCCTTCGTCGACCTGGCCGTTACCGCCATCGTCTATGTCTCGTATTCCGGGTTCGGAGTCGTTTGTAATGTCGCCAGGAAGGTCTTCATCAATACGGCCGTCACGATCGTTGTCAGCATCGGCGAAGCCGTCGCCGTCCAGATCGATAGCGGTACCCAGGCATACGGCGAGGATGGCTGTTGCCTTCGAGCTGCTACCTTCTGGCGGTGATGCGGGAACCGTTTCTTCACGAACGTTCTCTCGCCAGTCGGTGTCTGGCTTATCATTTGTTGGCAACATCAACCGCGGCGTTGTACTTACCGCAATGACCATGCGTTGCATCGCGAATCGGATGTCACTTTGTAGTTGGTTGCGTTCACTGACTACGTCTTCAGTGCCGAATGTGTTGTTCAGTAAACCTGTTGTCGCAACGAGAATCAGTGTGGCTAGCAGAAGCGATACCAGCAGCTCTATCAGCGTAAAGCCGCAGGACGACGTTCGGTTTGCAGGTATCACTGGTATCCCCTTGCCGTGATGGTCTGCAGTGTATAGATCGTGTCTTCCAGATCGACACGAATCCAAAGCAGGTCTTCTTCGGTGCCCGTGAATGGATCGTCGTCCGCATCGGCATTATCGCCATCGTAAAAGGACAGATATACAAGCACTCGCCCGGTTGGTCCGGCAGGCTCGGAATAGCTGCTGGCCGATGTTGGTCCGCCAGCCGCGGTAGCAGCTGCCGCGAGATCTGCGAATGGTTCGGCGAGCAATTGTTCCAGTTGCGATGTCAGTCGAGACTGGCTGGTTGCAACGTCGCTGTGTATCTCGCTACCGACTATGCCGACTTGCAACGCACTTACCGCGGGGATCAGCAGAATACTCAGCAATACCATGCTCACGAGTACTTCGACGAGAGTCAGACCGAGTTCATTTCTGCGCTTGCTCACTGCACTGTTACCCGGCCGGTAACCCGATCAAGCGCGATGCGGCGGCGGTTCTCGCCGAGGGTCAGTTGGAGCTCGAATTGATCCAGCAATACGCTATCCGGGTTGCTGCACCACGGGCTACCGTTAGCATCGAAATAGACATTTTCTGAAGAAACGCAGGTGCCGTTATAAGATGCAGTCCTGCTTAGCGAGTCGGCGAAGTAGAGTGTCTCGGTAGTAATGCTGATGTCATACGGGCGTTTGTCGATCGGGTGATAAGCGTCGTAGATCAGCGTTGCAGGCGTCGTGGTCTGGTCGAGACGGAAAACGCGGATTCTCTTCTCGGTTGATTGCTGGCGAAACCCGTGCGGTTGTCCGCTGCGAATGGCTTCGCTCCGTGCAAATCGCATTGCTGTCGCAAATTCCTGCGCCGCCAGATCAAGCGGCTTTTCAGAGTTGGACGAGGTCGCTGGTACAGCAATTGCTGCAATAAGCGACAAGGTTGCGACCACAATGAGCAGTTCGATCAGCGTGTAACCGCTTTGTTCTCGTCCCTGCATCGCCCTGTCTCCATGAAAAAAGGGACAGCCCTGATTCGATGGTCGAAAACGCCGAATCAGGAGCGTCCCCGTTGTCGCTGCGTTGGCTCGACTAAGGGACGTGGTCGCCGATGAACTCGCCAGTAACAGAGTCGAAGCGCCAGCCGCCGAGGCTGCCAGTGGCCAGACCCAGAATGCCTGTGTTGACGACAGTCACCGTGTTATTGAGTCCCAGAGGATTAATCGGCAGATCATCCTTCAGGTAAGGGCCGTACTTGAACGTAGCATCGGTTCCTGTACACGCCTGTCCAGTAGCATTGGTGTAATTTTTGAGTTGCGCTATGAATGCTGGCTCGCCGACTGCACCTGTGACGGCTGCGGAACCGGCAGGGCAGGATCCTCCAGACGAGGTCGCCTCGCCCGGGTACTCGCCATGTTGCTGCCGATACAAATCAATTGCGGAGCGGATGTTCGCGACGTTCGTGTCGTAAGCCGATTGCGTAGCGTCATCAGTCGCCGCTGTGAACTGCGGGATAATAATCGCTGCGAGAATTGCCAGGATTATGACAACAATCAGCAGCTCAACCAGTGTAAAGCCTCGTTGGGCTACGTCTTTTACCTGCGCCTTCATAAATTTGTCTCCGTGCAATATCGAAATGCGGTGGCTATGTCATTGATATCGGCGCTCTCAGGGCAAACTTTAGCGTCAGTACGAATCTTTTCTTGCGTGTTCTGGAAGCCTACGACACGGCCCGCGACAATTTGAAAATCGGCAGAATCAATGAGCTGACGAGGATTCCGACGATAATGCCCATCACGAGCAACATGATTGGCTCGGCGAGCTTTGATAACGCATCGAGCTTCTTGCTTAACTGCGCTTCGTAGTATTCGGCGACGCGCCCCATGACCTTGCCCAGGTTGCCCGTCTGCTCGCCTGTCGCGATCATATGCTTGGCGAGATCCGGCAGGAAATCGGCTTCGGCGAAGCCAGCGGAAACTCCGGCACCGGATTGAACCTGCTCTTCGATATTCGTGATGAGTTGTCGAAACTTTGAGTTCTTCACAACGTCGCGGCACGCATCAAGGCTGTCCATGACGGAAACGCCATTGTTCAGTGAGAGGCTCAATACCTGCAGGGACTGCACGAGGTATACCTGCGTAAAAATACCACGCAAGCCGGGTGCATGTAGTTGCCAGTGATCGATCCGCGTGCGGCCGGAATCGCTACGCACCCACTGGCGCAGTATCGCGCCAAATGCAGCCATGCCTGCGAGCACGCCCCACCAGTATTGCCGCAGGACGTCACTGGTCGCCATCAGCGCTTTGGTCGTGCCAGGCAGCTGATCGTGGATCGACTCGAACATCGTGCCAAACTTGGGGAAGACAACCACCAGTACGAAAACAACGACAGCGAGAGAGAACGTGATCAGGAAGGCCGGGTAGGTTGCCGCTGAGACCAGCGTCGTACGTAGCTCTTCACGCTTCTTGTCCATGTCGAGCAACTGTTGCAAAACTTCGTGCATGAACCCGCCAGTTTCGCTGGCGCCGATTAGGTTGACGTATGTGGATGAGAAGACCTTGTCATGCTTGGCCAGGGCATGTCCAAATGATTGTCCCTCACTGATGTCCAGTGCAACTTGTTCGACGACTTCGCGCATCTGCCTGTTTTCAGTCTGTTTGACGATCGTCGTCAAAGCGCCGTACAGGCTTTCGCCCGTTTCCAGCAACAGTGCGAGTTGCTCGGTGAAGAACATGCGGTCTGTTGCGCTCGGCAGACGTGACCGGCCTGGCAGCGAAATTTCGATGCCCTTGCCTGGTTTTTCGCTGGCTGCAGGGCCAGCGGATGCAGTGTCAATTTGAAGTGCCATTAGTCGTGCCTAAATACTCGTGACTCGAGAAACTTCTTCAACGGTCGTGCGGCGTTCCAGCGCACGACCCAGTCCGTCGTCGAACAGATCATGGAAGCCGCGCGCACTCAGGTAGTCGCTTAGCTCGTCGCGCGTCGGGCTGGAGATGATGAGTTTTTGCAGGTCCGCGTCTGTCTTCAGAATTTCGTGTATGCCCATGCGGCCCTTGAACCCTGAGTCGTAGCAGTCGTCACAGCCCGTTCCTCGAGCCAGCTTGACATCACCTTCGTCCTGCCATCCAAACTGCTGGACGAGTTCCGGCGGTGCAAGATAGTCGGACTGGCAGGCAGGGCAGATGGTGCGTACAAGTCGCTGACCAACGACTCCTAACAGGGCGGATGACAGCAGGTACGGTTCAACACCCATGTCGATCAGGCGAGTTACCGCGCCGACTGCATCGTTGGTGTGCAGTGTTGAAAGTACGAGGTGGCCTGTCAGGGCGGCCTGCACCGCAATTTCTGCGGTTTCGCGCTCTCGAATTTCACCGACCATTACAATGTCGGGGTCCTGACGCAATACATGCTTGAGGATCTTCGCAAATGTCAGTCCGATACCGGTGCGCACTTCATTCTGATTGATGATGTCGAGTTGATACTCGACCGGGTCTTCGATGGTGACGATGTTTTTTTCGATACTCTTGATGTAGTTGAGCGCTGCGTAAAGGCTGGTCGTCTTGCCGCTACCGGTCGGTCCTGTGACCAGGATCAAGCCGTGGCTGGCATCCAGCAACCCTTTGAAAATCGACAGGTTGTCGTCACACATATTGAGTTTGTTGACGTCGAGGATGGCCTGGTTTTTATCGAGAATTCGCAACACAACCTTTTCGCCATAGAGCCCTGGCAATGAGCTGAAACGAAGGTCAACTGAGCGGCCCTGCGTCTGCACCTGGATGCGACCGTCCTGCGGCATGCGGCGTTCAGCGATATCGAGGTTTGCCATTACCTTGAGCCGCGATACGAGCGCCGGATGCAGTTCGACGCGAGGTGCGGTGAATTCATACAACAATCCGTCGATCCTGAATCGAATCCGGGAGTGCGTACGGAATGGTTCGAGGTGAATGTCGCTCGCGCCGTCATGGACGGCTCGCTGGATAATCGAGTTGACCATATTGACGACCGGGCTTCCGGCTGCGACTTCGTCGATCGTCGAATAGTCGTCAATCTGCAGGTTTTCGACAACGGCGAAGTCCTCATCGACGTCACCGACCATATCGAAGTTCAAGTCGTCAACGCCGGCTGATTCATTGAGTGCTTTGAGGATGTCTTCTTTTCGTGCAAGTATCGGTTTGACGATACATTGCAGGCGCTCTGAAACCTCTTCGAGGATCGGCATATCCTGTGGTTTGGTGGTCGCGAGGAAGATGACACTGCGGACGCGGAACAGCGGCATGACGCAGAGACGCCGAGCGATGCCACGATCGAGTAGAGCAGCAACAGCGGGGTCGAAAAGGCCGGGGCGAATCCTGACGAAAGGGACGCCAAGTTGTTCGCCCAGTGCCCGCAAGACATCATTTTCGGCCACCCAGCCCTTGTCGACTATAATCTGCCCCATCCGTTTGCCAAGTCGCTCCTGAAGCTTAAGCGCTTCGTCGATCCTGGCTTGTGTGATCAGATTGCGAGCGACAAGAATATCGCCTAGTCGGGCACCGGGGCCGAAGCTCACATCGTCCGGGTTGCGGTTGTTACCGTGGTTGTTGTCGGTAATAAATGTGACGCGATCGGCGAGGCCGGTTATCTCGGCAACTTCGGCGATTATCTTGTTGTGTTGGCTGATTTTTATCCAGCCGCCGAGCTTGATAAGACGGTCCTGCAAATCTATGAGCGCGGTAATGGCAAGACTGTCGATGGCTTGCACTGCAGAGAAGTCGAGAATTACTTTGTATTCGCCGCCGTCGACACATTCGTCAATAACCACCAGCAAATCCTGGAGGGTGTCATTGCCGATCAGCGATGTCGGCAGCGCGACGTGCGTCGCGACGCCGATGCGAACGCGCGTGATCGGTTTTTCAGCGTTCCTGGCTGCGTCGCTCATGCTGATGCAGCGCTACTGACGGCTAGTAGTTGTTCGATGATCTCCTGTACCGGAACCGGCTTGCCAATGTAGTAGCCCTGCACATAGTCCACACCGATATGCGTTAACAGGTCGACGGTTTCCTCATCACCGACAAATTCCGCCACGGTCGAGAGTTTCATTGTGTGAGCGATCTGGCAAATGGCTTCGACCATCGACAGCGATACTTTGTCTGTTGTGATTTCGCGGACGAAACTGCCGTCAATCTTCAGGTAGTCAACCGGCAGAACCTTCAGGTACCCAAATGAACTCAGGCCCGCACCGAAATCATCGAGCGAGAAGCGGCACCCCAGTTTGCGCATTTTTGCCATAAAGACGAGCGCCTCATCAATGTTCGATATTGCAGCCGTCTCGGTAATTTCGAAACAAATATTTTTCGCTGGAATCTGGCTCTGTTGAAGTTCATCGGTGACGAATGCCAGAAAACCCGTGTTGGTGAGAGATTGTCCGGACAGGTTGATGCAAAAAACAGCTTCCGCTTGTTCAATGTCGACCCACGATTTTCCGACGTGCCGCATTGTGTTTCGGATAACCCAGCGATCGACCTGGGGCATGAGCTGATAGCGCTCTGCAGCGGGCAGGAAATCACCCGGCGGTAGAATTTCACCATCTTTGTTTCGCAGCCGTATCAATACTTCGAAGTGAGGCGCATTTCGACTGCTGACAAGCGGTGTGACTGGCTGGCAGTGCAATTCAAACAGATCCTCTCGCAGGGCCTCCTGGACCCGTCCGATCCATTCAATCTCCTCGGTGCGCCTGATGAGTGTCGTGTTGTCGTTTTCGAATAGCTGAACGCGGTCTCTGCCACTGTCTTTCGCGGACTGGCAGGCAATCTCCGCTGCGGCCATGACGCCAACGATACCTTCGGTTTCGGGAGTAATTGCCGCAACGCCGATGCTGGCAGATACGTCCAGTTGCCGGTTCGCGGAGATAACGGTGAGCTCGTTGATCGCCGCGCGGATCTTCTCCGCAATCGAATGGGCCCTGTCAATAGCGCAACCACTCAATAGCACGGCAAACTCGTCGCCGCCCAGACGGGCGAGGACATCCGAGTCGCGCAGATTGCTGCGAAGGGATTTGGCAACCCGCCGGATAAGGGCATCACCTTCCTGATGGCCGATAAGGTCGTTGATCACGTGAAGTTGATCAATATCGACGTGCAGCAAGCAGTGTTGCTGGTTCTGCTTTCTGGCGCTGGACAGAGCGGTGACCAGTGACGGCTCGAAGCCGCTTCGGTTCATCAGGCCGGTGAGTGAATCGTGGTGCGTGTAGATAATGCGCGAAGCTTTCTTGGTCATTACTTCGAGCAGGTTTCTGTCGCCGTTCGAAAAGATGTGGCCGTCTTTGTTGGAGATCACCGCAAGCAGGCCAATCGCCGAGCCGTGATCATCAACAACCGGATAGGCGAGCAGGTTTTCGCTGCGGTCTCCGAAAAGTCTCTGTCTTTCGCCGTCATCGCGATCATTGAGGATGACGTAAGTGACTTGCGATTCAACGCGGTCATACACAGTCGTACTGATTCGTTCAATCAGGTCGTCAGTGTCGTTCGTCGGGTGGCTGCTGTTGATGCTGCTCAACGATAGATTTCGGTCCCTGCATACCAGTACAGCGAGGCCGACATCAAGATAGTCCGCACAGTTGTGTACAAGCCGTACCAAGGCCTCCTGACCTTCCTCAAGGTACTCAACCTTGTCCTTGGTCGCATAGACCAGGTTTAGTTCTTCGTAGCGTTCCGTCAGCTCGATGGCGAGCTGGTTGCACTCGCCCTGCAGCTCAAGTTCTTCCTGGATAAAGACGCTGGCATCGGCGAATGCGTTGCGCATTGGTTCTGGCGCTGTTGCCATCGGCACACTAATGTTCGCATCGTAGGTTGCGACTAGCCAGCCAATGCTGCCGAACTCTCGCGACCTGATCGAAGAGCGAAACTGCAGCTGTCCGTTAGTGATCTGCCGTTTGCCGATGCCAAATCCGAAATCCGACCAAACACGGGTCTCAGAACCGGCCTCAATATCGTCTCGCTTACCATTGTGCCAAACGACCTGGTTCGTGGCGTCATACAGCGCAAGCCACTCGGTCCCGGGGAAGATGCGCGGCAAGAGTCGCTCATACTTGGACATCGAGAGAGTTTGTAAGAGGCCCTTCATCATCTCAGGTTCCGCACTTCCGCGAATCATTGCTGAGCGTGGCGCCAATGGTCGCAATGAGTCGTTTGACACTCACGGGTTTTTCCATGAACCCCAGGTTGTCGATCTCGCGGGTCCAGCTACGGTGTTCGAGTTCGCTTCTCGAAGTAAGCACAATGATCGGAAAGCTGCGCTCCGGAAACTGTTTTTCAATGGCGAAACAAAGTTCCTTGCCGCCCATACGTGGCATGTCGATGTCTGTCACCAGAAAATCAGGTTGCTGGTCACACAGTTGCACGAGGCACTCTGAACCGTTGTTGGCGGACGATACTTCGTAGCCAGCTTGCTCGAGCCCGAGGCGTAGCACACGAAGCACAGGACCATGATCATCGACTATAAAAACTTTCTGCATAGTTATATCGCCTGCTTGACAGCAGTCGTCTCCTTCCAGAGGTTGATGATGAATTCCGCGCCGTTTTCATAGTCATGATTGATTGACAGGGAGCCGTGGTGAAGTTCTATGATCTGTTTTGTGAGCGCCAGGCCCAGACCATGTCCGCTGATTGCCTGAACCCGGTCATCAACCGAGCGGTAGAACTTATCGAAGACCCTGGCCGCCTCTTTTTCGCTGATGCCGATTCCGGAGTCTGCGACTCGCAATTGAATGGCATCGTCTGTTTCCTCGATAGTCAGTCGAACTTCGCCTCCGGCCTTGTTGTATTTCACGGCGTTGCTAAGCAGGTTCGTGATTGCGATGCGGATGAGATCCTTGTCGACAAGGACCGGGTTCATTTCTTTCGGCGCATCGAAGTGGAAATTGAAATGCTTGCCTATTGCTGAGTGCCGCGCTTCCTCAAAGGCCGCACTCGCGACATCGCGTAGCTTCACGAGATTCTTGTCCGGCGTCAGGCTGCCATTTTCGATCTGTGTGAGGTTGAGAAGTCCATTGATAAGCGTGCTAAGCCGGCTAACCTCATCGGAAATAACATTCGCAGCCTCAATCCGAAACTCCTCGCTGTTGCCGGCGGCGGAAAGCATGGTCTCGCTGTACATCGCGAGTACATTGAGCGGCGACTTGAGTTCATGCGACAGGTGCGCGACGAAATCTGTGCGTGCCTGCCGGGCGAGTGCCTCCTGAGATTCGTCGCGAAAGATAATCAGGGTACCTATTGCAGCGGCCGGACTATTCGGCGCGAACAACGGGTATGTCTTGGTCACTATCGCCTGGTTGGCGATTGTTTCGAGGTTGAAGCGAATCGTATCGGTGAAGTTGTGATTCTTTCGCTCGGTCTGGTATTTGGCGAGCAGTTGCAGAATATCCGGATTCTCGCACCACTGTTGCGGTGGTTGCGAAACGATCACCTCGGTGGTGACACCAAACATGGCGGCCAGTTTCTGGTTGGCAAACGTTGGAGAACCAGCCTCATCAAGGATCAGTACAGCTTCGGGAAGTGTTTCGAGTACGGTTTCGACACGGGTTTTTCTGTAGCTCAAAAGCTTGGTCGATGTGATCAGCTGTTGCTGGTCTTGTTCGAGGCCCTGAATGCGGGATCCGGCAAGTTCCATGAAGTGGTTGAAGCGCTGAATGAAATCTCCGAGTTCGCCCGATGCAGAAACTTCAACACGGCGGAAGCTCTCGTTCTCCATTAACTGGTTGATCTGCTGGTTCGCTTCACGTACCGGCCGAACTTCGAGTCTCAGTAACAGGTAGAACAGTGGTACGAGCAGAAAAACAGGCAACGCAACTGCTGCTATAAACGGTAGTTGACCCGTGCTTAAACCAAAATCGGGGTGCTTGTAGCCGAGTCGTACGAAGCCCTGTAGTTCACCGTTCTCAAACAACGGCGCTCGAAACTCGATGATGCGAAGGTTTCCGGGCCCAAGCTCATATTGTGCTTCTCCAAGCCAGGCGGAAGGCTGTGTCGGTACCGCAGGCGAGGGTACCAGCAGTCCGTCCGAGACGATCTCATTGATGGGTTGGCCGTCCTTGTTGATGATCGAAACAAAAGCGAAGTCGTTGTTTCGCGTACTGTGCTTCAAGACCTGGCCAATACCCTGCTGGGCACCACCGGGTGCAAGTTGCGAGTAGGGTACGCCGGAAACGGAACGCACGAGGCTCACGCCGTTGCTACGGATATCCTGCAGGCGATGCTCATATTGGTACTGAAAGACCATATATGCGATAGCGGCAATCGCTGCCAGGGAAGCGAATACAATAACTAGGCCGATTCGGTCTGATTTCAAGAGTTTGATCTCGCGCGGTTTTCCAATTCAAATCGAGGTGGATTCGGTCGATGCTGGGACCGATGCCACCCGTACCTGGAAAATATCGGCGAAAAGCTACAAATCTTGAGCGTGACGGCGGGTTGCCGGAGTTCTGCATCGGCACAAAAAAAGGGGTCCCGATGGGACCCCTTCCGGGTTTGGCGGTTGAGTGCCTGGGCTAGTCGAAGTACTTCTTGATTTTCAAGCCGTAGGTGCGTGGCGGGCTTGGGTAGCCGTTGAAGCTGCCCGTCTGTGCCACTGTCGGAAATGCACTCAGCAGATAGTCATCGTCGGTGAGGTTGCGGCCATAGACGGCGAATTCCCAGCCGTTTGCCGTTTCCAGACCGAAGCTCGCATTCAGGACACTAACGTCGCGTGACGCGACACTCGCCGGAATGTTCTCAACAACCTGAACTTCATCCTCATACAGGTAGTCACCGCGAATGTAGGCACGCATACCATTGTCCATGTCCCATGTGTAGGTCGCCGATGTCGATACACTCAGCTCATGAATACCCGCCGGAGTGGTTCCTGTCAGATCGACGGGACCTGTTGGCCCCTGTGCGCCAACAAACGAATCGTAAGTCGGGTCGAGCCAGGTAGCGGCCAGGGTCAGCTGCAGTGAATCGGTCGGATAAAAACTACCGTCAAATTCTACGCCGACGGTCGATTGCTTGCCCGCATTGGCGAGTGAGAAACCGACGCCCGTAAAGATGTTGGACTGGAAGTCCTCAATCGTCTGGTCGAATATCGTGATATTCATCGAACCACGATCGAAGCGGCTCTTTAAACCGATCTCGTACACGGTAGAGCTTTCGGGCAATGCGAAGCGCGTACCCGTCGTCAGGTTCGGTGTGGCGAGTCCGGCGGCCTGAATGGCTGCCAGATCGGTTGGGAAAGGCTTCGAATCACGTGACAGGTTCCACGAAGTAGCTTTGAAGCCAGTTGCAGCAGCGACGTAGAAATTATGGTTGTCGTTGATGTCATACGCGAAGCGAACCGTCCAGGTGGTGTCGGTATCTTCGGAACTGCCGTTCTCGACCGAGTTCGGATAGCCGACAACCGGTGGCAGGAACTGCAACGGTTGCAGTGCGAGTGCCGGGTTACAAGCGGGACCAGTTTGCGCGGTACAAGGGATCGTACTCAACGCGGTTGCGGTCGGCAGGTTTACCGGGTTGCCCGGATCGGCAGCTTCAAGTGCTGCGAAGATCTGCGCGAGTCCGACCTGCACCATGTCTACTGAAGACCAGACATCCGTGTTTGCCTGGCTTACGAAGGCATCTTTTTCGTCCTTCGTGTAGTTGAGGCCGAAGGTCACAGTCGCTTTTTCACTGAGATACCAGTCGACGGTACCGAAGATTGAAAATGCAGTATTCGATTGACCGGTGGTCTCGATTACGCCCTGGTTTGCGGCAAGGAATGTTCCTGCCGGCAGTCCAAGAGCCGTTTCAATGTTTGTGACCGCACCACCTGACAAGAGGTCGCCGTAGGGGCGGAATGCCGCGCCGTACAGAATCGAGTTGGTGAAGTCGACATCCTCGTCGAAGAAAAACGCGCCGATCATCCAGTCTGCTTTTTCACCGCCGGATGAGGTCAGGCGAAACTCCTGCGTAAACGTGTCGATGTCCGTCGTGGCCAGTGTGCTGTTGACCAGAGCGGCGCCCGTAAAGTCGACGTCACTGTTATTGATGGACTCCTGCTTACGTATAGCCGTAATCGAGGTCAGCGTGCTGTTTTCGAAATCGAGATCGGCTTGCATGGAAACGCCGCTGTTCTCAATGTCGTTCGCGGCAGCGAAGTTCAGATACGTTTGCCGGGAGAACGGGCTGTTCGGAACGAGGTTGCCGCCGAGACCAATGATAGCGGCGCCGGTCGGACCATTGACAATATTTGTCGTGCCGCAACAGTTCTCGTCCAGCTTGTCGTAGTCGCCGATGAAGCGGAACGACAGCGTGTCGGTCGGCAGCAATAACAATTGCCCACGAACACCATAACGCTCACGTCCATTAATCTGGGTGCCGTCCTGCAGGTTGTCAAAGTAGCCTTCACGGTCGTTGAATGTTCCGGACAGGCTGAAGGCTGCTTTTTCTGACAATGGACCGGTCATATCAGCTTTCACAACAACCGTATCGTAGTTTCCGAGTGCAACCTCTGCGGAACCTGAAAATTCCTCAGTATCAGGGGCTGCGGTAATCACGCTGATGACGCCAGCCGAAGCATTCTTGCCGAACAGCGTACTCTGTGGTCCGCGCAGGACTTCGATGCGCTCGAGATTTGGCAAGTCGGTCAGCGCCGCAGCGGAGCGAGATCGGTAGACACCGTCGATGAAAACGCCAACTGAGGGCTCGATGCCGGGGTTGTTTGCGCCGTTACCAAAACCGCGAATGACGAAGTTCGTATTGCCTGTCGTCTGCAGCTGCGTAACGCGCAGCGATGGAATGAGCGATTGCAGGTCCTGGACATCCAGGATCTGGGCTTTTTCGATGGTGTCGGCACTGGTGACCGAAACGGCAACGGGGACCTCTTGCAAGGTCTGCTGACGTTTCGCTGCCGTGACGACGATTTCTTCGATGACGAAGTCTTGTGCGCTTGCCGGCAGCGCTAGCGCTGCCAGGGCAATCGTGGACGCACCGGTAGTCAAGATCTTGTTGAACACTGTTTTTCCCCCTCAGGATAATTGTGGCAATCCTAATATATAAGAGCGCCGGACAATACTAATATAGCCAGAATAGCCTATACGGCAACGGCTCGCGTGAGTTTTTGACAGAATCCATGCTGGCAAAGTTCGCAAGCCACTCAATGGCGTAGTGTTTTCCGTGTCGTCGGCTCTGTGGACCGGTATAGTGCGAGCAGATGATGACTGCCACTACGAACCGCCTCCTTGCCGGCTTACTCGGCGTTCTGCTGGCAACCCACTCGTTCGCCCAGATTGCTGTTGATGCGCCCGAAGAGCAGGCGCCCGAGCTTGGCTCCCTCGCCTCAACCTGGTGGTCTGATCTTGAAGGCTCGGGAGACGGCTCGAAGCAGCGCATCGAGGCATTCCTGGCCGACGCCGCGGTTCAGGTAGCGGGCTTGCAGGCGGCTGATCGTGCGCTCGGTCAATCCATTCTCGCGGCGGCCAGTGACAATATCCGTGCGTATCAGGCGCTGTCGGACGAAGCAGAACTTTCGCCGCAAATCCTGCCGGAACCCGCATTGAGCTATTCGATAGACGATCTGCTGGAGTTGGCCGCGGAATCCCGCGGTGCGAGCGTCACGGCGACTCAGGAGCTGCTGGATGTGGAGCGCGAACAGCGTACGCTGGCGGGCGCAACGCGCAGGCGCGATCTTGCGTTCAAGAACTACGTAAACGCAGCGGCCGGTGATGAGAAGATTCTGGCGGCACTCACTCTGATACAGAATCGCTCGGCCCAGGCGATCGCCGCACGCCGCCTGCAGATACTGACACAACGCTACGAACTCGCGAACGCCTATGCGAATGCAGCGGCGGTGAGAGTGGAATTCGCTACTGACAGGCTTCTGACCACACTTGATGCGAACGGCCTGGAGGCACTAAGCGAAAACGTTGCCGGCCAGGCAGCCCTGGTCGAGGAGCGCCGGGAGCAACTGCGAGCGGCCGAACTGGCGGCGGCCGGCCTGGATCTGGACACGGAACGGGGACGTTCCGAGCAGCAATTGCAGCAGCAAAAACAGGTCGACGCGGCGGTCTCGCTGGCGCTTGCTGAAGTCGCATTGGCGGAGGCTCAGGCGCGACGCTGGTGGACCGAGTTGCAACTTGCCGCACCCGACATGGATTTGCTGGAAGCGCAGGTGATCGAGTGGTCGGCATTGAGGCAACGAGTTGAAAGCTCCTCGATTGAATGGCGCCGCGACAGCGAAAATGAGCTCCTGCTTGTGCAGACAATGTCGCGTGAAGGTCTTGATCGTGCGTCACGGCGCTTACTGGATCAGCGTCTCGGAACAGCGCAGGTCACCCTGAATCAGATTGGTGAACTCAGTGGCGCAGCCGCTGACCAGGAATTGATCAGCCTGGCTGTAGACAAAGCCGTCACGAATTACTCGGGTGCCCTGAGTTCCTGGTTTTCAGGCGTTAGCAGAAACCTGAAGGCGGGCTGGAGCAAGGTAACAGGCTGGGCGGATGTAACCTTGTTTTCGGTTGGTGGAACGCCTGTTACCGGTGAAGATGTGTTTACCGTCTTCTTTATCCTGCTGTTCGCGTTCCTGTTGTCGCGCGGCATCCGGCATGCGATCAATCGCTTTAGCCGGGGTGAATCCGCCGGCACACAAGCGTCGCTGTACACCGTCGGCCGGCTGACGCACTACACGATCATCAGTATTGGTGTTTTTGTCGCTCTCTCCAGCGTCGGTCTCGATTTCAGCAAGCTGGCATTGATCGCCGGCGCACTTAGTGTCGGCATCGGTTTCGGATTGCAGTCCATAGTCAGTAATTTCGTATCGGGCCTGATCATCCTGTTTGAACAGTCGCTGCGTGTGGGTGATTACATCGAGCTCGACACCGGCCTGACCGGTACCGTCAAAGCGATCAACGTGCGCAGCACGCTGATCAACACCAACGACAATATCGATATTGTCGTGCCCAACTCGGAGTTTGTTACAACGCGTCTGACCAACTGGACGCTCGGCGAGCGTATCCTCAGGGTACGAATTCCATTCGGCGTTGCCTACGGTAGCGACAAGGAATTGGTGCGCAAAGCAGCCCAGGAAGCGGCAGCCGAAGTACAGTACACATTGAAACACATGAGAGGCCGTGAGCCGGATGTGTGGTTGGTCGAGTTCGGTGATAGCAGCCTTAATTTCTTGCTGCTTGTGTGGGTCAACCGCGAGGGTGCGCGTCGCCCGACACGGACGCGTGCAGCCTACCTGTGGGCACTGGAAACCAAACTCAATGAATACGGCATAGAGATTCCGTTCCCGCAACGTGATCTGAATCTTCGGCATGGCTGGCCCGGCCAGCAAGCTGATCTGCAGGAGCTATCGGATGACAACGAACAACAACAAGAGAAGGACGAAGAATAGTGCAATACAAAGCAATCAAGCTCGTTAAGCGACCGGGCATACACATAACACCCGACCTGTTCGAAACAGTGAATCTCGACACACCAGAGCTTGAAGACCAGCAGTTTCTCTTGAAGCAAACGCACATGTCGCTGGACCCGGCGATGAAGGGCTGGATGACCGAGGATCGCAACAGTTATATCCCGCCTGTTGAGCTTGGAGAAATCATGCGATCGAGCGGTGTCGCCGAGGTGGTCGAGTCGCGCAACGAGCAGTTTCCTGTCGGCAGCCGCGTCGTAGGCATGATCGGTTGGACGGAGTACGCGGTCAGCAACGGACAGGGCCTGCAAATGCTGCCCCCCGACATTCCCGCGGAGGCCGTGCTATGTGTCTTGTCCCTGCCAGGGCTGACGGCTTACCAGGGCCTGATGGAAATTGGCAAGCCGAAGTCTGGAGAGACGCTGGTGGTTTCAGGCGCGGCTGGCTCCGTTGGTTCGATGGTCGGGCAGATCGCTAAAGCGGAGGGACTGCGCGTTGTCGGTACCGCCGGTACCGATGAAAAATGCCGCTGGCTCGAGCAAGAGCTCGGGTTTGACAAGGCAATCAACTACAAGTCGGATGACCTTGCCAAGCAACTGCGTGACGCGACACCTGACGGGGTCGACTTGTATTTCGAGAATACGGGCGGTCCGGTACAACACATTACCTACAGCCGTATGAACGCGCATGGCCGCATCATCGTCTGTGGCATGATCGCCGACTACAACACGGACAAACCTGCGCCGGGTCCGAACTGGCTCAACATGATCAGGCGCCGCCTGACTATCCAGGGCTTCGCTATGCCTGATCACTGGGACAACGTGCCCGCCATGAGTCAAAAGCTTGCCGCCTACCTGCAGAGTGGCAAGATAAAGTATCGCGCCCATACACTCGACGGCCTGGAAAGTGCGATCGAAGGTATTAACCTGTTGTTTACTGGCGGTAACACCGGGAAACTGATGGTCGAGCTGTAGCTCTATTGTCCGGCGATACCGCCCAGCAGTTTCTTGAGGTCTCCCAGGAGTAGCCGCAACGTGCCTGTCGCAAGCACGAACTCGGCGTCGAGGCGGGTCATGGGTTCGCCGTCATCGTCGCCTTCATCGTCCATGCCAAGAAAGCGCATCTTGCTGATAACGCCGTTTTCGTCGAGTACGAAGCTCATGACGTTGTCGTAGACGATCGCGAGATGTGTCAGGTGCATACCATTTGCGACGTGATCGCGGATGGTCTTGTCGGAGAGGTCGAAATCCGTCCAGCGAACGATTGACCCTGCGTCGGCAGCGTCTTGCATGCGGCATTCGCGTCCGACCGCAAACTGGCCTGGCGCATTGCCGAAGAATATCTTCGTCAGCAGTCCGCTTACGGGTTCGTTGAATAGCAACGGATTGATCAGGACTTGTTCGAACGGTGAGCGCAGTCGTAGCAGAAAACGTTCTGCAGCCGCATTCTGGCCAGCGTCAATGTCGAGCACTTTTTCCTTGAGGTCGACGTAACCCCAGATGCGGTCGGACTTCAGCATCGCCTTCGGCAACAATTCAACCCGTGTTTCGGCTTTCAATCGACGCTTCTCGCGCGGGCTGGGTTTTTCCTGCATGCGCTCGCGGTACTCTTCGATGCGTACTTCGAGCTCTTCGTTGATAGCAGAAGGTGGCAGTACGCGCGACTGGCTGCGTAAGCGCATCAGGTCAGCGCCATTGACACGACGCGCCAGGGCCTCAGCATTTTCCGAGTCGATGGCCACCCAGCCAGAGCTGCGTTCCGTCAATGGTCCGCACGCCCTGAATGCAGACTTCTGCAATTGTTGTGATACAGCTTCTTCGGACTCGGGCCAGTCTCCGTCGAGACGGTAAAAACGCAGATTGCGAAACATTTGCTCTCAATGTGTGGTGTCGGGGCGCCGCAGTATCGGCAAAACCTGGCGACATGTCACGCTGAACTGAAGTGCCGGCGTTTTCAGCCGCGCCCAAGGGCACTGTCGATGCGGACGTCGACTCCGTGCGCGTCAGTTATGATGCGGGCTTCGACGCCGAATATCGTTGCCATTGTCTCCGCTGTGAGTGTTGCTTGGGGCGAGCCATCGAAGACGATGCGGCCTTTCTTCATCCAGACCAGGCGGTCCGAGATGCGGGCGGCCAGGGCGATGTTATGCAGGACAACGAGCGCGCCGCCACCCTGATCGACATAGTTCCGCATTAGGCTGGCAACGCTTAGCTGGTGCAAAGGGTCGAGTGCGTCGACCGGTTCATCAGCGACGAGTAGCGGTGTGTGTGCTGCCAGCGTTCTTGCAAAATGTACCCGCGCGAGTTCGCCGCCCGAGAGAGTGTCGGCGGTTCGGTCGGCCAGTGGAATCAAATCACAGGCATCCATGGCACTCTCAACTGCCGCAGCGTCTTGCTGGCCCAGGCGTCCGAGCGCGGCGCCATGCGCAAATCGACCGAGTGCAACTATGTCCCGAACACGATTCGGCCAGGCAAGCGGGCGACGTTGTGGCAAATACGAAACCTGTTGCGCGCGTTCAAATGGCGGCAGGCGGTAACAGTCCACACCATTTAACTGGCAGTCTCCTCTGTCAGGTGGCAGCAGGCCGATCATTGCGCGTATCAACGACGTTTTGCCGGCGCCATTGGGCCCGAGTATCGATACCAGTTCGCCACTCTTCAGCGTGAGGGTTGCGTCGTCAACGAGCAAAGCATTACCTGCACGTACACACAGATCACTGGCGGTCAGATCACTCATGCGTGCTCCGTCGCTGCATCGCTATCCAGGCAAACGCAGGTGCCCCGATCAGTGCCGCCACGACACCGAGTTTCAATTCCGTTGTCGTCGGCAGTATGCGTACGCCAATGTCGGCCACCACCAGTATCAGGCCCGCGAGCAGCGCACTTGGCAGCAGGCTGCGAGCAGGATCATGATGTACAACCGGACGAACAATGTGCGGTGCGACAATGCCGACAAAACCAATAGCGCCGGCAAGTGCGACCGAGGCGCCGGTCGCGATACCTGCACCTAATACAACCGCTATTCGCTGCGTACGCAGGTTCAGGCCAAGTCCACTGGCTGCTTCCTCGCCCAGTGTCAGGGCGGACAGGCCTCGCCGGGTTACAAACAGAATCCCCAGACCGAGCAGGATGAATGGTAAGGCCATTTCAATATCTTCAAAACTGCGGTTCGCCACCGACCCAAGTAACCAGTTGATCATGTCGGAGAGAGTGAACGGATTGGGCGCGAGGTTTAGTAGTAAAGACATCGCTGCTGCGGAAAAACTCGACAGACCGACGCCCAGCAGAATCAGAGTCACGACAGACTTGATTCGAATTGCCGCGGTTGCCAGCAGTCCGGTTGCAATGAGTGCACCAATAATGGAAAAAGCCGGCAACACAAATACCGAGCTTGCTGCAAGGCCGTAATAGAGTGCGAAGGTCGCGAACAGGGACGCGGTGGCGGTAACGCCCAGTACGCCAGGCTCTGCCAGCGGATTCCGCAACAGACCCTGGAGTGCCGCACCGCTGGCGCCCAATGCAGCGCCGACCAGCCACGCGGCGAGCGCACGCGGCAACCGGATTTGCCAGATGACAACCGCGTCAGCTGTCGACGACTGGCCGAACAATGCGGCGATCACCCGCGGCAGCTCCATCGGCGTTGATCCGAGCATGCAGGCAGCGAACAGTGCGAGCAGGCTGCTGGTGATCAATGCTACTAGCAATAGTCGCTCAGTCATTGACTAGCCAGCGCTTCAATGGCATCGACCAGGAACCAGCCCCCACAGGCGGTCCACGCCCCTTCGAGCACGACAGTCGGTTTGTTCTGAACTTGCCGCTGTGCAATTGGGTGCCGCATTGCGCTCCAACGCGCCGTTTGCTCGGTGTTGTCGCCAAAGACTGCGGTCGCGATCCTGTCCGGCTGTTCGTATGCGAGGCGTTCGATCGGAATAGAGCGCCAGCCAGCTTCGCGCTGGAAGTTGCTCAGGCCTGCCGCTTCGAACATCTCGTGAATGAGCGTGCCGGACCCGGCTGTTACGCCATTGGGTGTCATATAGAGTGTGCTGCGCAATTGCGGTCGCGACGCCAGCTTCTGCAGGCGTTGCTGCATATCGGCAACTATTTCATGGCCGCGTTCGGGAACGCCCAAGGCGTTTGCCATTAACTGCATATTTTTTTGAATATCCGCTACGTCGTTCGCATACGGAACCTGCAGAATCGATACTCCAGCACGCTCAAAAAAATGTGCTACGCGTGGACCACCGCCGTAAGACCGTACAATGAGATCGGGCTGCATCAAGAGTACGTCTTCGGCTATGGGTCGGACCTGAGGGATGCCTCTGGCTAGCTGCCGCATATAGGAGTAGTGGGCCGTCGCGTCCGGCGAGAGCGCAAGAATGTTCTCGGGCGGCAATAGCTTCAGCACAAATTGATCAGCGCAATAGTCGAGACTGACGACGCGTTTCACAGGGTCCGCCGCCAGCGCCGCGTTGCTCAGTGCAAGCGCGAGTAGCATGGCAATATTCGCGCAACGCTTCAATTGCACTCCGACAAATTGTGTCGTGTTGCGGAAACGGGAAAAGCGCTTCTGCTCATGTTGGGCTCTCGATGACCGGGCGTCGAAACCGGTGCAAATGAAAACGAGACAATACGGCATCACTGCTGAGCAGTGCGACGAGCCGACTATCTGTCGTTTCACGGGAAGTTGTATTCCGGCCCAGAAGGCAAACCCGGCCCAGGACGAACGACGCGATGGCAGGTTTCCTGGCTTGCTGATTAACAACGTTGGCCGCCTTCCCGAAACATTCGTCGCAGTGGCTGACTGGCCAAAATCTACTAGCATACAGTTGCGGGTACAGCCCCGGCATGACACCGGGTTCCCTCTTAGCCCCGGATGAGCGGGGCACCATCTGTGAGGAAAATTAGACTACGGTTCAGGTCGTGTCAATCGAAGGGGTGGCCCGGACGGTTGCCCGTCCGGGCCGTTCGACGCGGCAGAGAGGGGAGGCTCAGGCCACGTATTTGTCGACCAGCGCTTCCAGCGCGGCTTTGGGTTGTACACCGACGGTTGAATCAACGAGTTCACCTTTGTCAAACAACAACAATGTCGGGATGCTGCGAACTGAAAAACGTGCGGCGGTTTCGGGATTCGAATCGATGTCGAGTTTGGTTACCTTAATCTTTCCCTGGTAATCATCGGCAAGCTCCTCGAGTATCGGCGCGATTGCCCGGCATGGTCCGCACCATTCTGCCCACAAGTCCACGAGCACAGGCTCACTTGCATGCAGCACTTCGGTATCGAAGCTTTGGTCAGTTATTTTCACGGTCATGATGTTCTCCTTTGTACTCAGCGACTCACTTGATGCCGTCGAGGTCATACCAAGGCGTTACGTTGATCGGGCAGCGGTAGCGCACGCCATCCTCGGTGATGGTTACTCTGGATGTACGTGTCTCACCCGGCTTCAGACCGAACTTGTCCAGGGTCTCGTGTGTCTTGTAGTTCTGAATCTGAAAGCCGACAAGTTTTCCGGCCTTATTGGTGATAACGAACTCGTAGTCGCCGGCTTTCAGTCCGGCCAGTGTCTCTTCCGCAGAAAAGTAGCCGTTGTATTCATCCAGATGAATCACCGTAACGCCGTCGGCACGAGTCGTCGGCGTATCCGCAAGTGCGCTTCCAAAGAAGCCGGTGGCGATAATAGTAAGGGCGAGGAATTTGAGGGTATTCATGTTGGTCTCCAGGACTCGGTTTGTGTTTACGTTGAATGTAGGCGTACTATCCATCGATTCACGTCGTTAGAATATGCCAAAAAAGAGCGAAAACATGTCAAATCGTCCAGAAACAGACGCCCTTAGCTATATTTTGCGAAAAATGCGCCTGAAGGCCGAAGTGTATGCGCGACCGGATTTTTGCGGTACGTGGGCGGTAGATACATCCGGGCATCGCAAAGTGGCATTTCACCTGATCGAACGTGGCAACGGCTGGTTACATACGGACGACGGCGCAGCACCAACTCAGATGGTGTCTGGTGACCTCGTGATATTCCCGCATGATGCGCCACACTCGCTCGGCAGTAGTGCAGAGCCGCCGGATCCAACGCTGATAAACCAAAGCCCACCGGAAGTGTTGTCAGGCCCGGTGACCAGTCTGTTGTGCGGATTTTTCGAATTTCAGAGCAAGGCTGTGTGGCCGTTGCTGGATGGATTGCCGCCCATGGTTTTGCTCGACCTCAAGAAGTCGAGCGGGCTCGGTGGTACACAGACATTGCTGCAGCTCATAATCGGTGAGTTGGAGAGAGGACAGCCGGGCACGGATGCAGTGATCAATGAGCTCGCCTATGTGTTGTTTATTCACGTATTACGTTCGCAAATGGATCAGGGTCTCACTGCGGGAATGCTATGTGCACTGGCTGATACCAAGGTCGGCCGAGCACTAAATCTTATGCATGCTGATCTTGCTGGCGAGTGGAGCGTCGATACGCTGGCGGCGGAAGTTGCGATGAGTCGCTCCGCGTTCGCGAAACGTTTCCGCGACTTAACAGGGTTGACGCCGATGCGCTATCTTGCGGGATGGCGCATGCATGAGGCACAGGAAATGCTGCAACGCTCGGAGATGTCGATCGCCGACATCGCTTTCCAAACCGGTTATCAGTCGGAGGCGGCTTTTCGCAAAGCGTTCAAGAGTATTGTTGGCGAACCACCTGGACGCGTGCGCCGGCAAGCCCTCGCGCAAGCGCCAGGGTGATACGCTACTATCCATTGCGCTTAAAAAACTGATAACTCCGGAGCAAACGATGGATTTCGAGTATTCCCCCAAAGTACAAGCCTTACGCGAGCAGCTGTTGGCATTCATGGATGAACACATCTATCCGAATGAGGCCCTGGTGCAGCAGCAGGTTGCCGAAGGCGATCGTTGGGAGCCGGCGGCGAAGATCGGGGAGCTCAAAGTACTGGCCAAAGAGGCGGGTCTTTGGAATCTGTTTTTGCCCAAAGAATACGGGCAGTTTAGCGCCGGGCTTAGCAATCTCGAATACGCGCCGCTCGCTGAAATAATGGGACGTGTAATCTGGTCTTCAGAAGTTTTCAATTGCAGTGCTCCCGATACCGGTAACATGGAAGTATTGGCACGCTACGGAAACGCCGCACAGCAGGAAGAGTGGCTGGTTCCGCTCCTGCACGGTGAAATTCGCTCTGCGTTCGCGATGACTGAACCCGCAGTAGCATCGTCGGATGCAACCAATATCGAAACTGCGATTGTTCGGGATGGTGATGACTATGTGATCAATGGTCGCAAATGGTACATCAGCGGAGCCTGCAACAACCATACGAAGATCATGATTGTCATGGGCAAGACCGATCCAGACAACGACAACAGGCATCAGCAACAGTCGATGATCCTTGTGCCCCTGGATACGGACGGCGTGACCGTACTTCGTCCGATGCAGGTATTTGGATACGATGATGCTCCTGAGGGTCACGCCGAAATAATCTTCGAAGACGTGCGGATACCAGCGAGTAACATGCTACTCGGCGAAGGCCGTGGTTTTGAAATCGCGCAGGGCCGATTGGGGCCGGGTCGCATTCATCACTGCATGCGACTGGTTGGCATGGCGCAACGTGCTCTGGAGGCCATGTGCATCCGCGCTGACTCGCGGGTTGCGTTCGGTCGCCCGCTTAGCAAGCAGCAGTCCATACGCGAGGACATCGCGAAGTCGGCTTGTGAGATCGAGCAGGCGCGCCTGTTGACGATGAAAGCTGCCGCTCGCATGGATGATGGCGGCAACAAGGCGGCCAAGGAACTGATTTCTATGATCAAGATCGTCGCACCGTCCATGGCGTGCACCGTATTGGATCGCGCGATGCAGATTCATGGTGGCGGTGGCCTGAGCCAGGACTTCTTCCTGGCACACGCTTATGCTGCGGCAAGAACGATTCGCCTGGCGGATGGCCCGGACCAGGTACACATGATGCAGCTTGGCCGAAACCTTTGTGCTGCGACCGCGGCACTCAATAAGTAGGCTGGTCGTGGCGGAGAGCGTCAGCACACTCGACGAGACTGTACTTGGCCCGTATCTTGAGCAGCATGTCAGTGGATTTCACGGGCTAAAGGCGATCGAGAAATTCTCGGACGGACAATCGAACCCAACGTTTCGAGTTTCGGCTGAGTCTGGCAGCTATGTTCTGCGGCGTCAGCCGCCAGGAAAGCTGTTGAAATCTGCGCATGCTGTGGATCGCGAATTTCGGGTTATGGCCGCGCTTGGTGAAACTGATTTCCCGGTGCCGAAAGTACTTCACCTGTGCGAGGATCGAGAGGTGCTTGGCTCCATGTTCTATGTCATGGAGTTTTGTGACGGTCGCATCCTCTGGGACGCAGCCATCCCGGAAGTCGAAAAGCCCGAACGCACGTTGATTTACGATGAAATGAACCGTGTACTTGCGGCGCTGCACAGTGTCGACATCGATGCAGTTGGTCTCAGTGACTATGGTAAACCGGGCAACTATTTCGAGCGACAGTATGAACGCTGGAGTGGCCAGTACAGGGCCTCCGAAACACGCCGCATTGAGCCGATGGAGACTCTTCTGGCATGGCTGGCTGAGCATTTGCCAGCCGATGATGGCCGCGTCTCACTGGTTCACGGTGACTACCGGCTGGACAACATGATATTTCACAACGACCGTCCCGAAGTCATCGCCGTACTGGACTGGGAGTTATCAACACTCGGTCATCCGTTCGCTGATGTGGGCTACCTGTGCATGCAGCTGCGGATGCCCGGTGGCGTTGGCGGAATTTCCGGCCTGCGTGGCAGGGATCTGGCCGAACTGGGCATACCGAGTGAGCAGCAATATGTGGCCTCGTACTGCCGCCGCATGGGCCTTACTGGCATTGACAACTTTGGCTACTACGTTGCCTTTAGCTTCTTCCGCCTTGCTGCTATCGTACAAGGCGTTGCCAAACGCGCACTGGACGGCAATGCGTCCAACAAAAACGCTGCGAAAATGGCCGACTTCGTAGAGCCAATGGCCGAGATGGGCCTCGAGGCGATTACCTGAGGGGAAGACAATGGCAATTGAGTTCGAATTGAACGGCGAGAACGTCAGTCTGGACGTGGATCCTGCGATGCCGCTGTTGTGGGCAATCCGCGATATCGCGGGCTTAACAGGAACAAAATTCGGTTGCGGCAAAGCGTTGTGCGGGGCTTGTACAGTACACCTGAACGGTCAGCCGATGCGGTCCTGCTCAGCGCCGGCTTCTGTCGCCGCAGGTGGCAAAGTTACTACCATCGAAGGCTTGTCTGCTGCAGGAGATCATCCCGTGCAGGTAGCGTGGCGCGAGCTGAACGTAGCGCAGTGTGGTTACTGCCAGTCGGGTCAGATCATGAGTGCTGCCGCATTGCTGGAACAGAAGCCAAACCCGAGTGATGATGATATTGATGCCGCGATGAGCGGTAATATCTGTCGTTGCGGAACCTACACTCGAATTCGCAAGGCGATTCACCGGGCAGCGGAGGATCAGTCATGAGCGAACTGAAAAAGATCAGTCGCCGCGAGTTCATGCAACGAACCGGTCAGGCCGGTGGCGGGCTTGTCTTCGCGCTAACGTTTGCAAGTGCCTGTTCGCCTGCCGAACAGGCGATCGCTCCAATAGCCAAAGCATCGGCCTCGGTTGCGCCGAACGTCTACGTCAATATTGGTAATAACGGTATTGTCCAGATCTATTGCCATCGTTCAGAGATGGGCCAGGGTATTCGCACGTCATTGCCGCAGGTCATTGCCGATGAGCTCGAGGCAGACTGGGACAAGATTGAAGTCATTCAGGCGGTCGGCCATGAGAAATATGGTGATCAGAATACCGATGGCTCTACCAGTATCCGGCGCCACTTCGATTTGTTGCGCAATGCCGGGGCCACGGCGCGTGACATGATGATTGCGGCTGCTGCGTCGATGTGGGCTGTTCCGGCGAGCGAATGTGTGGCGCGCGAGCACGCCGTGCATCATGCGGCGAGCGACAGATCGGCAGGCTACGGTGACCTGGTCGATACGGCTGTCGGCATGCCACAACCGGAGAGCGCCGAGTTCAAAGCGCGCGAAAACTATCGTTACATCGGCAAGCCGATGGATACGATTGATGGCATGGCATTCACAACCGGCGGCGGGATGTACGGTATCGATACCGCATTGCCCGACATGCTGTATGCATCGATCGAGCGCTGCCCGGCATTCGGTGGCAGCGTTGTCTCTTTCGATGGCGAGGCTGCGCGGCAGGTAACGGGTGTTGTGGATGTCTTCAAGATGCCCGAGCCGACGGTCCCCGCAGTCTTTAATATTCAAGGTGGCGTTGCCGTACTGGCAAACAACACCTGGTCGGCGGCAGAGGGCCGCAAGGCATTGTCTGTCGAATGGGACCGTGGTGAAAATGCCGACTATCAGAGTGAGGCATACAAAGAATCGCTGATAGCATCCGCATCGGCGCCGGGTACCGCAGTGCTGACGCGTGGTGATGCCGACATTGAGAGTTCCAGCACGCACGAGGCTATCTATTACGCACCGCATCTGTCTCAGGCACCAATGGAGCCGCCTGCCGCCACGGCGAGAATTAACGAAGACGGCAGCTGCGAGGTCTGGGCGTGCACGCAGGACCCGCAGACAGCGCGCAATACAGTGGCCGCCACACTCGGCCTTGAAAAAGAGCAGGTGACGATTAACGTTACGTTGCTCGGCGGCGGCTTCGGGCGCAAGTCGAAGCCGGACTTTATCGCCGAAGCAGCCTGGCTGGCACGCGCATCGGGCCGTCCGGTCAAAGTAACCTGGTCGCGCGAGGACGATATTCGGCACGGCTATCTGCATTCGGTCAGCGCGCAATATTTCCGTGCCGGTGTGGATGATGACGGCAACACGACCAGCTGGCTGCAGCGCAGCAGTTTTCCGTCAATTTTCTCAACATTCAGCCCGGATGTTAATGGTCCGAGTAGCTTCGAGCTCGATCTTGGCTTAGTCGATAATCCCTACGACGTGCCTAACATGCGCATCGAAACCTGTGACGCGAAGGCGCATCTGCGAATTGGCTGGTTGCGCTCGGTCTGCAACGTGTTTCACGCGTTTGGCTCCAGTGGGTTTGTCGATGAGCTGGCGCACGCGAAGGGCAAGGATCCCAAAGAGCACCTGCTTGAAATGATCGGCCCGGCACGCAAGATCGATCCTGCTGACGATGGCGGCAAATACACCAACTACGGCCAGGAACTGGCACAACACCCGATCGATACCGGTCGATTAAGCGCGGTCGTCGAGAAAGTCGCGGAGTTGGCGAGCTGGGGTCGCGAACTGCCGGACGGCCACGGGCTGGGCATCGCGGTACACCGCTCTTTTCTCGCCTATGTCGGTGTCGTTGCTGAAGTCAGCGTTGATGAAAACGGCAAACTACGTGTGCACGAACTGTGGACCGTCATTGATGCCGGTACGGTCATCAACCCGGATCGCGTGACGGCACAGATGGAGGGTGCCGGCATATTCGGGATGAGCCTCGCGCTACACGGTGAAATTACAGCCAAAGACGGTGCTGTCGTGCAGGGCAACTTCGACACCTATCCGATGACACGCATCAACGAAGCGCCGACGGAAATCCATTGTCACATCATGGAATCTGACGCGCCTCCCGGTGGTGTCGGCGAGCCCGGCGTGCCACCAGTGGCGCCCGCGATCGTCAACGCCTACTTCGCTGCAACAGGCAAACGTATTCGTGAGTTGCCGTTGCGAAGAGCCGGACTCGCTTGATACAGGCACGCCGCTAGCGGGTGGTGTGACCGGAGAACTGTATGTCCATGATCGTCAATCGGCGAGACCTAGACTTTCAACTGTACGAAGTCCTCAATATCGAAAGCCTGTTCGAGTCGGAGCGTTACGCATCTTTTGACCGGGAGACGATTGACGAGATATTCAATGGTGCGGAAGCCATCGCCGAGGAAGTTTTCTTACCGTTTGCTGACAAGCTGGATGCGCATGAGCCGCGCTTCGAAAATGGCACTGCGGTGTCGATACCTGAAGTAAAACTGGCACTTGATGCGTTCGCCGAAGCCGGGTTCTTTGCAGCAGGCTTTGATGAAGATATCGGTGGTTTGCAGATGCCGTATGTCACCCAGACCGCAATGAATGGCATGTTCTCAGCGGCGAACGGGCCGGCGTACGGGTTTGTCATGTTGACAGTTGCCGCCGCCAATATGCTAGAGGCTTTCGGTAGCGACGAACAAAAAGCACAGTTCCTTCCAGCGATGCTCGAGGGTCGCTGGTTTGGCACGATGTGCTTGTCCGAGACCCAGGCAGGTTCTTCATTGTCCGATATTCGAACGCGCGCCGAACCCCGGGATGACGGCTTGTTCAACATCAGCGGAACCAAAATGTGGATTTCGGGAGGCGACAACGATGTCTCCGAGAATATCGTGCACATGGTACTGGCGAAACTGCCCGGCGCACCTGCGGGCGTCAAAGGCATTTCGTTGTTTATCGTGCCGAAGTTTCGCGTTGATGCGTCCGGCAACATGGCCGAGCGCAACAATATCGAGCTGGCCGGGCTCAATCACAAAATGGGCCAGCGCGGTTTGCCGAACACATTGCTGAATTTCGGAGAAAGCGGCGAGAGTGTCGGCTACCTTGTCGGCGAGCCACACCAGGGACTGCACTACATGTTCCATATGATGAATGAGGCACGCATTCTCGTCGGCCAGGGGGCGGCGATGTCGGGGCTGGCGGGCTATCTGTTCTCGCTCGACTATGCCCGGAATCGACCGCAAGGTCGGCATCCACAGAACAAAGATCCGGAGTCACCGCAGATTCCAATTATCGAACACGCTGATGTAAGGCGTTTGTTGTTATCACAGAAGGCCAGTGTCGAAGGATCGCAAGCGCTGGTTTTCTACTGCTGCGTGCTCGTTGACCGGCTAAAAATCGAAGCTGACGCAGGCGAAAAGCAGCGCCTCCACCTGTTGCTCGAGATTCTCACTCCGATAGTGAAGTCCTGGCCGTCGGAATTCTGCCTCGAGGCCAACAAGATGGCGATCCAGGTCCTGGGCGGTTACGGTTACACGCGCGATTACCCGGTTGAGCGCTTCTATCGCGACAACCGTCTAAACCCTATTCACGAAGGTGCGCACGGGATTCATGGAATCGACCTGCTCGGCCGCAAGGTCGCAATGTATGGTGGTGAGGCGCTGAATATTCTGCTTGAGGAGATTCGGCAGACAATCGCGTTGGCCGGTGATGATTTTGTTGCCGAAAAAAAGGCGCTCGATGACGCATTGAATACACTTCAAGTGGCGACAGTAGCTGCACTGTCTTGTAACGATGTAACGCAACGGCTCGCAAATGCAACGTTGTTCCTCGACGCCTGTGGCCATATCGTCATTGCCTGGCTGTGGTTGCAGCAAGCCAGCGCAGCTAGTGCAAAGGGCAGCGGGCTGGCGACAGACGATGACTTCTACACAGGGAAGATCACGGCAGCGCGATATTTCTTTCGCTACGAGTTGCCGAAAGCTATTCCGATGCTCGAACTCGTCGCGTCCCTGGACCGTACGACCCTGGATATGGGTATCGGAGAGTTCACCGGCGGGTGAAGTGCGCGAATGCGTTTACGATTCCTGATCATTGCAAGTCTCTTTGTCACATTGACTGCCTGTGGACGCGGCCCTGATTCGCAAGCGACGGGATATCTGTATTTCGCCGCCGGCAGTTACCTGGGACAGTTTGACCTTAGCGATGGCAGCAGCACCGTTGTTGCAAATCTCAATGACGCCAACATAAAACGCGTCAGTGAACTGGGAGGGGATCGCATCTTGCTGAGCCTGGTTGCGAGCAGCAACAACAGGGAAATCAATCGAATTTCCTGGATTGATGTGAAGACAGGCCAGTTAACAAACCTTTATGAAGGTGTCCTGGCTGTCTACCTGCCAGAGACCAGGACATATGTCTACGACGACGGTTCGCGCCTGCTTGCGGCGGCTACCACAACGAGGTTTGAGACCGACGCCGAAATTCTGCGCCACCGGTTGTTCGATGCGACGGCCATTATCCCTGTTTCAGGCGAAGAACTCCTGTTCGAAGTGGGCCGGCAACAAGACCGGCAGGTGTTCCGCTACAATGTAATGAGTGGCAACTTGCAGGAACTGCCGAAACTTGCGGCTCGTTGCGAACTCAGAGACGCGTTATTCCTGTTCGATGTTGGTCAACTTGCCTGTGCAAGCGCACAGGACAACAGCGAGTACATCCTGTCGACCCTGGCGGGAGAGCTGCTGTCTGTCGTCGATGCACCAAAGTCAATCGGGCTGCGGGCGTTACTGTATGTGCCACAACTTGACGCTATTATATTTTCCGAGAATTACACTACATGGCTGTCCGGCGAACGACGCTCAAGAGTGTGGATGCACGAATTGAGCAGTGGCCGGAACAGTGTCCTCTCAGAGAATCAGTCGCTCGGCACCTCGATAGTCTATCGAGCTTACTAGTACGTCGAACTAAGCCGGTGCTGTGCGGTCAAAAATCGCCAATAGAGAAATCCCAAGGACACAATGTGATTACACCGTTTCGAGTAACCGCCTACCTGACGATAGCCTGCGCCATTGCGCTGATTGCGCCGGCCAGTGCGGCCAATGAGCCGCTGGCAACGCAGGTCGATATTCCTTATGAGTCGTTTACGCTCGACAACGGGCTGACCGTTCTGGTGCATTCCGATCATTCAACGCCGACTGTTTTTGTCGGTGTCTGGTATGCCGTTGGGTCAAAAGACGAACCCGAAGGCAAAACCGGTTTCGCGCACCTGTTTGAGCACCTGATGTTTCAGGGTACCGAAAACCGGGATGGCGAGTACTTCGGACCGTTCACCGATGCGGGCGCCACGGGAATGAATGGAACAACCAACAGTGACCGCACGAATTACTATGCCACTGTTCCTACCGGCGCACTTGATATGGCGTTGTGGATGGAGAGCGATCGCATGTCGCACTTGCTGGGGGCGGTCACGCAAGAAGCGCTGGATGAGCAGCGAGGGGTTGTGCAGAACGAAAAACGCCAGGGTGAGACAAGGCCCTATGCAGCGATGCGCGACAAGATAAACGAGGGTGTTTATCCGCCCGGTCATCCTTACCGGCACAGCGTCATAGGTTCGATGGATGACTTGAATGCGGCAACAGTGGACGATGTACACAAGTGGTTTGAAACATACTATGGCGCAAGCAACGTCATCCTGGTGCTGGCGGGCGACGTCACAACCGAGGATGCCAGAAAAAAAGTCAGCCACTATTTTTCGGAGGCGCCTGCTGGCAATCCCCTGAGCTACCCAAAAAAATGGATACCCAACCTGGTCGACAATCGAATCGAGTCAATGTACGACCGCGTTGGTCAGACGCGTATCACCAGAGTATGGGCGATGCCTGGCCGCGGCGAGGAAGTCAGTACTCTGATGTACCTTGTTCACGATGCATTGGCCGCTAACAAGAACTCGCCACTGCAGAAAAAACTGGTTGATGAACTGCAACTGGCGACCAGTGTTTCGGGTTCCGTGTTCGGCCGCCAACTGAGTGGCGAGTATCGTCTCACTGTCAATTTACGCGAGGGTGTATCGCCGGAAGATGCCATGTCGGTCGTGGATGAGACGATCGCCGCGTTCATAGAGCAGGGTCCTGACAAGCAGATCGTTGAGAATGCCAAGCTTTTCGTCAATATGTACATGCTCGGCGCACTGGAAACCGGTGCCGCAATCGGCCGAACGCTGGCGGATGGCCTGTTGTTCAATGACGATCCGCTGTCAATTAATACGCAACTCGCGTGGCTGAATAGCGCATCTCCGGAGAAGCTGCGCAGGACTGCGGCTACCTGGCTGGATCGCGGCTACTACCAGCTGACTGTGGAGCCGTTTCCAGAGTATGTGAGTTCTTCACAGCCGGTCGATCGTTCCAGTATTCCGCAAGTAACGGCGAGCACAGAGATACAGTTTCCCGCGACCCAGACCCGGGAGCTGCGAAACGGGATGAAGCTGGTCGTCGCACAACGCGGTTCCATTCCGCTCGTCGATGTCTCAATCCAGATTGGCACGGGTTCGACCGCAGAATCGGCCGACGACGTTGGCGTCGTTAACTTCGTGATGGGCCTGCTTGAAAAAGGCAGCAAGAGTTATGACGCGAACGAGCTGGCGGCAGCTAAAGACAGGATTGCCATGGCGGGTGGTGCCTCGGCTGGACTGGAGAGCAGTTCCTATGCTTACCGCATTTTGCGTAACAACTTGCAGTCGTCATTGGACCTGGCGGCCGAAATTCTTCGCAACCCGACTTTCCCGAATGAAGAGCTCGACAAGGAGAAGGCGGCCTACATGGCGTATCTCGCGAATTTGCAACAGGCGCCCGCAAGCGGTGCACGCAGCCTGTTTGAGCGGGCGATATACGGTGCGGGTACGCCAATGGGTTCGGTATGGACGCCACAGCTCGTAGAAGGTGTAACACGTGAGCAGTTGTTGACGTTTCACAAGCGCGAGGTCGCGCCCGACAACATGACTGTTTTTATGATCGGGGATATTGATATCGAATCCGCCGAGCGAGCCTTGAATGCAGCATTCGGCAAGTGGAAGTCCAGCCATGCGTCTGAGCGCCAGCCAATCGGCAAGGCAGCTGAACAGAACGCCCGAGTTGTTCTTGTCGACTATCCGGGAGCAGCATCAAGCTCGATCCTGGTTGGACATGCGGTTGCGCCCTACGACCCTGACACCTGGTCGACACTGTTCGTCATGAATCGTGCTCTGGGCGGTGGTTTCGAGTCTCGTCTGAACATGAACTTGCGCGAAGACAAGGGATGGTCATACGGCATACGGTCCAGTTTCCGCAGCAACACGAGCGGTGACATGAGCTTCTCGGCAAATGGGAAAGTACAAACAGACAAGACTGCGGCGAGCATGGTTGAGGTAAAGCGCGAGATTGACGAGTTCCTGTCAACCCGACCCGCGACGGCGAATGAGGTCGACCGCATAAAGCTGAACCGAACCCGGTCGCTGCCAGGAAGCTATGCGACCAATCGCGGCTTCCTGAACAGCATGATTTCCTCGAGCAAGTATGGCTTGCCGTTGGATCATGCAGCAGGGCAGGCAAGCCGAATCGCTGCGATTACTCTGGATGCTGTCCACGCACAAGCAATGGATTCGATCCAGCCAGATGCATTGACATGGTTGGTTGTTGGCGATCTTGCGACGATAGAAGACGAAATTCGGGCGCTTGATTACGGTCCGGTCGAGGTCTGGGACGCATTCGGCAACAAGTTGCGGTAACGATGTAATGCGCAGCGGATGCCCGGTAACCGGGACATCCGCTGCGTGTATTCAGGAGGAGCGCGTCGCGATAGCCGGGCTGATGTTGCTGGCTCGCCGGGCCGGGCCGGCGACGGCAGCCTGACCAACGATCCACAGTCCGACCATTGCAGCCGGGATTACATACCAGGACAGTGGTTCAAGCGCGAAAGCTTCGACCATCGCAATGTTTAATGCCACTGCTAGTACGCCACCGATGACGAGTCCTATCGTGCTGACGATCAGGTTTTCCAGCATGAAGTAGCGAACAATTGCTGGCTTCGTGGCACCCAGCGCACGACGAATGCCGATCTGTCGCGTGCGGCGACTGACATTGAAACTCGCGAGACCCACGATCCCCAGACCCGTGATGATCGTTAACAGGCCGACGACAAAGGTCAGGATCTTGATCATCGCGGAGTCACCAAGGTAGGCGAGTTTGCGTACGTCTTCCATCGTCGTGAGCCCGCGGATCAGGCGGTCTTTGTTACGCGCCGCCAGCATCTCTTCGATTTGTGGCATGAGTTCGTCGCGATAACCGGGCTCGGTGCGGATCACGTATCGCTGAAAGCTCGAGATGCGACGTTCCGGCACCAGCATGGAGCGCTCGACGCCGGTCCAGCCCTCCCACGGCGCCTGCAGCTGATCCACGATACCGATAATATTCACAGGGTCATTGTCATTGATGTAGACGGTCTTGCCGACAACAGAGCCTGTTTCATCGGGGAACATCTCTTCGGCGAGTGCTTCAGTAATGATGCCAATTGCAGGCCAGGTATTGTCTTCGGGGTTGTCCCAGGCAACCTGGTTAGGCGCGAAGTTTTGCCCGTCGATAATTTTTGCATCAAAGGTTTCAGCACCATGTTCATCCACGAAGTAGATCGCAGTGCCAACACTGTCGGTGCTCTGGTTCCCCGGTTCGAGTTGCAGGCCCATGGACCAACCGCCCTGGCGCAGTGGAAACGAATTGGTCGCGACAACATTCCTGACACCGGGAACAGCGCGAATTGCTGTGAGATCCTCGTCAATCAAGGCCTTTCGTTGATCGTCTTCGTATTCAATAAACAGAGTACTGCTCAGCGCGAACGTATTTGCTTCATCCATTCCGCTGGGTCGACCGATATTGTTTGCGCGTTCCTGCATGATGCCAATGGCGTTAACCATGATGGTCATCGTTACGGCAATCTGCAGCGCAATCAATACAAAACCAGCCTTGTTCTTCAGCATTGCTCGCCATATTGGTCCGATTTCCATTGCGGGCTCCTATTGAATTCTTAGTGTGGTAGCTGGAGACACGCTGCATGCGCGCCACGTCGGGTACAGGGCAGCGGCCAATGCCGAAACGATCGCAAGCAGGACCGCAAGCATGATCATCGACCAGTCCATGCGCACCAGGTACGCGATGAAGTCGTACTCTGAAAACACGTTTTCTATGCCGCGCAGTCCTAGCCAGGTCATCCCAATACCGGCAACGCCACCCGCCACGCCGATCATGCCGGCCTCAACGATGTATTGTTTGAACAACTCGGACTTGCTGGCGCCCAGCGCACGTCGCAGGCTGATGTCATTAGTGCGCCGCATCACTTTGGCCAGCAACAGGCCAATGGTGTTCAGGAGGCACACAAGCAGGAACAACACTGCGAGGCTCAGGAGCACGTCGACCATGTCATCCACAACCTCGCGATTTACCAGCCATTCTTGCGGAGTGCTGAGGCGGTTGTTCATTGGGCGCGCGAAGCGCCCCAGCGTCTTCTGTTCTTCGACATAGCTGTCAAGGAACTGCAGATAAGTGGCTTTTTCGGAAGCGTCTCGCAATTCAACCCACATCTGGACCCAAACGCATTCGGAGTTCAGGAATGCGTCGTAGCCTCCATCGGGTACGGGTTTCCAGCAATTGGTATTGCCGTTGTTGCCAAACTCGCCACTTATCGCGACCGTGAAGGGGATGAACATTTCTTCGGGCCCTTCATACGGATTGTTATTGAGGTCATAAAACTTCGGAACCGGGTGCCAGTCACCCAGTACACCTACAACGCGATAGGCCTGCGTATTTATCGTGAGCATTTCGCCGACAGAATCGACGCCACCAAACAGTTTTTCGTTGAGGCTGGTCGACAATACGACGACGAATTCTTCAGCATCATCGGCTGACTTGTCCCAGCCTGAGCCGTATCTGAACGGCACGTCGAACATCTGGAAAAAATCCGCTGTCGTCGCGCGCGCTTCCTGTTGGAATGGACGAACATCTTCGCCCTCCGGTTGTATCACTCGGCCCGTTTTGATGCTGATGATCTGTCGAAACGCCCTGTTTGCCGTGTGCAATGCCTTCGCATCGATATAGGTCAGTTGTTCAGGGGGCTCGTTGGGCTCGTCGTACGGATCGTCGGGATTCCAGCTATCGACCTGTACGTGGAACAACACGTCATTCTTGTGGGCGACCGGATTGTCACTCATGACGTGACGGACAGTCGCCATCGTCATACAGGCGCCTATACCGATCGCGATGGCCGCAACCATGAGTGCACTTAAGGCAGGATTGGCGCGAATACTGAGTACACCGAGTTTCAGGTAATAACGAAACATGGAACCTCCTATGCGCTGGCCGCGGTTGCAAAATGAACGTCAGGTGGGCCGTCGTGGACCTGGCCATCGCGAACAAAGATGTTCCGCTTGGCACGATCTGCGAGCGTCAGTTCGTGCGTCACCATGATGATCGTGGTGCCCCCGTCATTAATCTCGTGCAACAGGTCGAGCACGCTGTCTGCCATATTGGTGTCGAGGTTACCGGTTGGCTCATCGGCCAGTAGAAAACGCGGTTCGCCGGCAAGCGCACGAGCGATAGCGACACGCTGTTGCTGACCGCCGGACAGTTGTGCCGGGTAGTGCTTCATACGCGATGCGAGGCCAACCATATCCAGGCATTTTTCAATGCGGCGGCGGCGCTCATCAGCGTTGAAACCTCTATAGCGCAGCGGCACGTCTACGTTGTCGAAAATATCGAGTTCTGGAATCAGGTTGAAGCTTTGAAAGATGAAGCCAATCTTTTCATTGCGAACCCTGGAGCGCTGCTTGTCATTCAGCGCTGAGATATCTTCGCCATCGAGTTCGTAGGTGCCGCTCGTTAGTTCCTCGAGCAAGCCTGCGATGTTCAGGAATGTAGTCTTGCCAGACCCCGACGGACCCGTGACGGAGAGAAACTCGCCTTCATCGACAGTCAGGGAAAACTCCCGCAATGCATGTGTCTCCACATGGTCGGTTCGGTAGGTCTTCGATACAGATTTCATTTTCAACATTGCGAAAACTCCTGCGTTGAGCGCTGGTTAGTCGGTTAACAGAACCGTTTCCGAGCTTCGGAACGGGTCAAGGTTTGAAATTACGATTGTGTCGCCGGGTTGCAGGCCGGCGACAATTTGTACGGATCCGAGGCTGCGAGCACCGGTCTCAATCTGGCGGCGTTCAGCGACGTTGTCGTCATTGACGACATACGCGATTCGTCCGGCACCGCTGTCCAGAAACTGTCCTCTCTGCACCATGAGTACGTTGTTGAACTCAGCGAGCAGGATGCGCGTTGTCAGACGTTGATTCTGGCGCAATCCGACCGGACCGTTACCCGTGAAGCGTATACGGCTGGCGACCTGGTTGTTGATGATCTCGGGAGACACCGCAACAAGCTGGCCGTCGTAGCGTTCTCCGCCGACCTGGATTTCAGCGCTCATACCGATAGCCAGGTCGTCCGCGTAGCTTTCGGGGATCAACGCATCGATTTCGAAGCGGGTGAGATCGACGACGGCCATGACCGGCGTATCGCGGGACACAGCCGATTTTTGTTCAACCAGCAGGTCGCCGACGATGCCGTCAACGGGTGACTTGATGAAAAGATCATCGACCTGCCGCTGCAGATCATCAACAAAGAGTTGTTGCCGGTTGACCTCAAATTCGCTGGCGCGCAACTCGAATGCCAGCCGTTCGTCGAATAGGTCGGCGTCAGCAAGTGCATGACGGTGCGCCAGTTCGGCGTTGCGCAGGTCATCCTGGGCTTTTTCAAAATCAATTACCGGGATGACACCGCGCTTGTTGGCTTCGTCGGCACGGCGTTGCTCACGCTTGGCTGCGATCAGTGCAACGTCCGCGAGATCCGCGGATTTGCGTTTCTCCAGCGCCTGCTGGCGGGATTCAATACGTTGTCGTTCGAGCTCTACTTCTCGCTGTGCGAGTGTTGATTCTGCGCGCTGCAGTTCGCTCGTCAGCTCGGGACTGGTCACACTGGCGAGCACCTGGCCGGCCAGTACCTGCTCACCAGCTTCGACGCTGAGTGTAATGGAGCCGGATGCGGTGGCGTAAAGCGTGGGGCTCACGGCCGCAACGATTCTACCCTGTACCGAGACGTCCCTTACCAGGTCACCCCGGGTGACTTCCGCAATGCGAATGCGATCAAAGGGCACGCTGACGGTCGCGTTCGCCCAGCGTTTTACCCAAGGTGCCGCGAAAATTATGGATGCAATGACGGCTACGCCTATTGCGGCGAGTATCAGTTGATTGCGGCGAGGATCAGGCGGCGCGAGCCGCACGTCCTGAGCCGATGTGTCGGCGATTTTCAGAGTCCTGACCCCCCTTTTGGTACAAGACAGAGATGCCAATTACTGGCTTGTTAGGTGTTAGATGCGCGAGCGCTGTTTTTGGTTTGATTTTGGTGCTGGAGCGACCAAAGGTGCTGATTTCGCGCTGAAAGGTGCAGCAAAAGGGCGCGCTGACTCTATAATCGGCCCAAGTCATGGTGAGAAGTATTTTGCAGGCAGATCATTTTTTCAGGAATCGAGGGCGTCTTTTCTGGGTCCTGAACACCGCGGGTTGGGCCGGATACACAGTCGCGGCGTGGCTGGGGGCGCTTGCCCACGAGAAGCCTGAGTCTTATTTTGCGGTTATCGCGGCGACAGCGCTGGCCGGGTTTGTCGTGACCTTCCCGCTGCGCCTTCTGTATCGGAAGTTGTGGCGCGAGTCTCCGTTGTTGCTGGCATCAGGGATGCTTTTCGGGTGTTACAGCGTCGCGCTTGGCTGGCGCTGGCTGCAAAATGTTCTGTACTGGGATTGGGTCAAGGGCAGTTGGCGCCCCGAACATCTTGTCGACTATGTAAGCGGTATCATGGGGTCTTTCTACGTGCTGCTATGCTGGAGTGGTCTGTACTTTGGCATCAAGTACTATCGACAACTGCAGGACCAGACCGAGCAAACGCTCAAGGCAACCGCGGCAGCACATCAGTCGCAGCTAAAAATGCTGCGCTACCAGCTCAACCCGCACTTTCTGTTCAATACACTAAACGCTATTTCGACTTTGATTCTTGATGGTGCCAACGAATCGGCAAACAAAGCCGTTACCCGGCTAAGCGACTTTTTGCGCTATACACTCGACAACGACCCGATGAGCCAGGTAACGCTTGGCTCGGAAATGGCTGCGCTGGACCTGTATCTTGAGATTGAGAAAGTGCGCTTCGGTGATCGCCTGGTAATAGAGAAGGAAATAGAAGCGGCTGCTCTTACTGCCCTGGTGCCCAGCCTGATATTGCAACCGCTGATCGAGAACGCGATCAAATATGCAATCTCACCCAGCGAAGCAGGAGGCACGTTACGAATATCGGCGCGCAAGCAGCGCGGCACACTCGTAATGCAGGTTGCAGATACCGGCCCGGGACTTGGCAACGGCAACGGCGGTCAGAAATCCAGCGGTGTTGGCCTGAAGAATACGCGTGAGCGTCTGCAACAACTGTACGGCGACAAACAGGCTTTTACGCTCGCGCCGAATGAGCCGACGGGATTGCGCATCACCGTCAATATTCCGTTCGAGGAATGAAATGATCAGAGCACTAATCGTTGATGACGAAGAGTTGGCGCGACGGGGTCTTGAGATTCGACTGCAAAAATTCGATGACATCGAAATTTGCGCGCAAAGCAAGAATGGTCGTGAAGCACTGGCAGATGTGAAGGAGCACGCTCCGGATCTGATGTTCCTGGACGTACAGATGCCCGGGATGGATGGTTTTGACGTTCTGCGAGCTTTGTCGAGCAGCAATATGCCCGCCGTCATTTTTGTTACTGCGTATGACGAGTTCGCACTCAAGGCATTTGATGCCAACGCACTCGACTATCTGCTCAAACCGATCAACGATGAGCGACTGGCAGAGGCGATCGAACGGGCCAGGCACAATGCTGACGAAAAGCTGGCGGACGAGCATTGCGGCAAGCTGTTGCAGATGGTCTGCGACCTGACCGGCAAAGAGTTTTCTCTCGAAAGCGCGCTGTTGGCCGCAGAAGGAAAGGACCCGGGCTATCCACAGCGGCTGGCCATTCGCGACGGCGCCGAAACGGCGTGTATCGAAGTCGATGCAATCGACTGGATTGATGCCGCTGGTGACTACATGTGTGTGCATGTGGACGGTGCTACGCACGTACTCCGCGGCACGATGGCAAAGCTCGAATCATTGCTGAACCCCGAGGTGTTTGTGCGGGTACATCGCTCGGCGATCGTGAACCGCCACCGTGTAACCGCTATGCGACCACATCGAAACGGTGAATATTTCCTGACGCTTGGCGGTGATACCGAGCTTAAGCTCAGTCGCAAGTACAAAGGCAACATCGAGCGTATCGCTCACCGCTCAACCTGAATTCGGAACGTCTCGTCGCATACCTCGAAACGAAAGGTATACGGGCGGCCTCTAAGGAACATCGCAAAATCGTTCCTGGGGAGACGTTATGCAGCATTCAACACGCGGCTTGTTGGTAGTTACCTTGTTATTCGTCACATCGGAGTCTGCGGCCGTGTATACGGTCAATGGCGAACGCAAGTCATTTGAAATCTACCGGGCCGTCAATGCGCCCGTAATTGACGGGCGTCTGGATGACGACGTTTGGCGAGACGCTGCCAAAGTCGAAGACTTTCATCAGACTTCACCAACGGACGGAGCGATCCCGACCGAGGTGACAATTGTGCGCGTAGCCTATGACGACGAGTATTTGTACATTGCGGCAGACCTGCGGGATAGCGATCCGGGCGCAATAAGTGCCAAGCAGATGATCCAGGGCAAGTCCTTTTTCTCGGATGATAGATTCTGGGTCACGCTCGACAGTTTCAACAACAAGCGCAATGATTATTTTTTCCAGGTAAACGCGAATGGCGTGCGGCGGGATGCGCTGCGAGAAAATAACGCTCGCTTTATCGAGGAATGGGCCGCAATCTGGTTGGCCGAATCGGCGCGGCACGATGACGGCTGGGCAACTGAAATCGCTATTCCATTCAAGTCGATTTCATTTTCACCAGGCTCCGAAACCTGGGGCATAAATTTTGGCCGCGGTATCGTGCGCAAACAGGAATTCAATCTTTGGTCCTCGCATGAACGTCAGGATTGGCCGGCCTATGGCGGCGAGGTTCATGGCATCGATGATATCGAACAAGGACTCGGGCTCGATGTGGTGCCGTCAGTGAACGTCGGTCAAAGCCGCGACCTTGTGCTGGGTGACTCGAATTCCAGTTTCGAACCGTCTCTCGACCTGCGCTATCGCATCACGCCATCACTAAGTACGACGCTCACCATCAACACAGATTTCTCTACGGCTGAAGTCGACGAACAACAGGTTGCGCTGGACCGGTTTTCGTTGTTCTTCCCAGAGAAAAGAGACTTTTTCCTGCAAGACGCCGGCATTTTTGAATTCGGCAACATTGATACCAATGGGCGTCCGTTTTTCTCACGGCGTATCGGCCTGTCTGGCGACGGAGAACCTGTCGGTATCGACGCTGGTGTCAAGTTGACGGGCCGTGTCGGTGATTTCAACGTCGGCACCCTGGCGATTCGCCAGGAGGCGGCTGGCGTTGTTGATGCCAAGGATCTGTTCGTCGCACGCGGCTCCTACAACGTTCTGCAGGAGTCCGCTGTCGGGTTCATCATGACGCACGGCGATCCAGCCTCCAATGACAGCAACTCGTTGCTCGGCTTCGACTTTTTGTATCGCAACAGCAATGGACCGTTTGGCGAAATACTGACGAGCAAGCTGTGGCTGCAACAGACGAGTTCGTCGGGAATCAGCGGCGATGACCGTGCGCTTGGTGTGGCATTCGAAATTCCGAGTGACAAACTCTCCGTATATGCCGATGCGCAATACATCGAAGAGAATTTTCGACCTGCGCTGGGCTTCGTTAATCGTGCTGGAATTCAGCGAGTCGACGTCGGCACCCGCTACCGCTACAGACCGGCAACAGGATTCTGGAGGGCGATTAACGCGCAATTCGACGCGACCAACGTGACGGATATACAAGGCTCGACGCTGTCACAGAAAATTCGCTTTCGACCCAGCATCTATTCAAATGGTGACGATTTCCTGTTCATCAATTTTGAGCGAAACCGGGAGGTCGTGAGGAACGCGTTTTCATTGTTTAACCGACTTTCAATCCCGCAAGGCGACTACCGTTTCAATCGAGTGCGGGCCGAGATTGCTACCGGTATGCAAAGACCGCTGCGAGTAGTGCTGTCTTTACAGGATGGCGGATTCTTTGATGGCGACCGACTTGAAAAGTTTGTTGAATTGCAATGGAATCCATCGGCCTATTTCGCGCTGGGATTGAGTTTTACTGAGAATGTCGTGGACCTTCCGCGCGGTAGTTTTACGTCACACCTCGCGAGTCTGCGCACCGATATCGCCTTCAACTCGCGATGGTCATGGAGTAGTTTTCTGCAGTACGATAATTCCGCTGACGTGTATGGACTGAACAGCCGACTGCGCTATGTGCCAGAAGCCGGTCGTGAGTTGGTTTTCGTGCTGAACCACGGCGGCGTTGTGAGTGCAGACAATAGCCTGTCCAGTACTCAGAGTGACCTGAACCTGAAGTTGTCCTACACGTTTCGCTACTGAAGCCACGAGATTTTCAGGGTTTGATGGGCTGACCCCAGAAGCGCTTTTTCGGCACACTCACTACGCCATCGTCGTAGATCAGCCCGCCGTCGTGGTCTTTCTTGATCAGCAGAGGGCCATCAATGTCGACAAAGTCGCACAGCTGCGCGATGACGTGGGAGGGTGCCATCGACAGAGACGTACCACTCATGCAGCCGACCATAAGAGTGAGTCCCTGTGCACGAGCGGCGCTTGCCAGTTGTAGCCCATGCGTGAGACCGCCGGCCTTATCGAGTTTGATATTGACCATCTGATATCGGGGCAAGATGTCCTCGAGCTCGCCGAGATGCAGGCAGGACTCATCAGCACATAGCGGTACCGGGCAGTCCAGGCCCTCCAGGTCGGCGTCATTTCCGCGAGGCAGAGGTTGCTCGATCATCAATACGTCCAGCTTGTGCAGCGCTGGCGCATACTCTTTGAGCTCGTCAATATTCCAGCCCTCATTGACGTCAACGACCAGTGCCGCGTCTGGTCGAGCCCCGCGGATGGCTTCCATTCGCTCGACCGGCAGGTCGTTGTCGAGCTTCACCTTGAACAGCGAGATCCGGCTCGCCTCTACGGCCTTGGCACGCATCTCTGCAGCGGTTTTTTCAAGACCGATAGTGAACACGGTCTGGACAGGTTGCGGTTTCACGCCTGCGATTGTCCAGGCATCAACGCCCCGAAGTTGTGCTTGCAGATCCCACAGCGCGGAGTCCGCCGCCATGCGGGCGCCACCCGGCGGCAATATTTCAAGTAGTTGTTCCCGGGTTGCACCGGCACAAATCTGCTCCGCAACAGACTCCAGTTGTTGTTGCATGGATTTCGGCGTTTCGCCGAGATAGTAAACGCCATGAGCTTCACCACGACCGACGTAGCCATCCTGTTCGATCTCACAGATCGTGCATGGGAAGTCGTACCAGACATGGTCGGCGATTCGGAATGGGCGAATCGCCGCGAGGGTTTCCTTATAGACACGAATCTTGCGCGTCACGAGGCGACCTTTAGCAGGAAATTTGCGATCGGTGTCATGCCGGTCGCGACAGGGTCGACGCAGGGAATACCCAGCTCGCCCTGCAAACCAGACAGATAGGTTTCGCGGTCGAACTCACCCAACTGCGAGGTGTTTACGCTGACGCCAGCGCAAAAACAGCGTGGGTTGGTACGGCGCGCGAGTCGCAGAGACTCGTCAATAACGTCGTCAATTTCTGGGATCGGGTAGTCACCGCCCGTCTCGTCGATCTCGGTACGCAGCGCGTCGTGACACAAAACAATCGCATCTGGTTGCGACCCATGCATGAGTCCGAGGCTTACGCCCGCATAGCTGGGGTTGAGTAGCGAGCCTTGCCCCTCAATGACATCCCAGTGATCGTCGTCGTTGTCCGGCGACAGCGTTTCCGCCGCGCCCGAGATGAAATCGGCGATGACGGCATCAATCGGTATGCCTTCTCCAGCAATCATGATGCCGGTCTGCCCGGTTGCACGAAAGGTCGCCTTGATGCCGCGGCGATCCAGTTCCCGGTGCAATGCGAGCGCGCTGTATTTCTTGCCTACAGCACAATCGGTGCCAATCATCAGGACCCGCTTTCCAGACCTCGGTCGGCCATCGCCAACGGGAATGTTTTCCGGTGGTACCCGCACGTCAATCAGCTCTGCGCCGCTTTCGCTAGCTGCGGAGGCCAGTTGTGGAACGTCGACCAGCTTCGTGTGCATTCCGGATGCAATCGAGATGCCTGTTTCCGCCAGCTTCGTAAGTTGGGCTAACCAGTGGTCGGGAATCCGTCCACCTACCGGTGCGACGCCGATAATTGCTGTCTTGACGCCCGCGGTTTTGGCTTCGGTGGCAGACATATCAGGCAGTCCCAGATCAACGGGGCAATCGGGGAGGCGCATTTGTGCCATACATGAATCGGGACGCCAGTAAGCGATACCGGCACCCGTTTTCGCGTGAAGTTCGTCAGGACAATCACCTAGGTATATCAGGTATGGAGCCTGCAGGCTGATCGTGGTTAGCGCCATTGAATTTTTTTGTGCTGTTGTATGACTTCTGCGGTAGTGTATACCGACAGGCATTGTAGCGGTATAAAAAACAAGAACTTGAACGGGATTAGCAGAACATTAGAGGATATCGTCGGCGAGAGTCGCGTGATCGGTCCTGAGCAGATAGCAGCCCGTGCGACCAGCTACTGGAACAGTACTCCCATGCAGGCGACGGCGCTTGTCATGCCGTCATCGACAGAAGAGGTCGCGGCGATTCTCAAAGCCTGCAATGAAGTCGGGCAGTCTGTTATTACGCATGGCGGACTGACCAACTGCGTTGCGGCTGTAGAATCCGTATCGAGTGACGTCGTGTTGTCACTTGAAAAAATGAATCGTGTCATTGAGATTGATCCCGTCGGTGCGACGGTGACGGTTGAGGCCGGTGCAATCCTGCAAAACGTGCAGGACGCAGTCGCCCTAAAGGGCTTGCGATTCCCGCTCGATTTAGGCGCGCGAGGCAGTTGCACTATCGGCGGCAATATTGCGACCAACGCGGGCGGCATCAACGTGCTGCGTTACGGCATGATGCGTACGCTCGTGCTTGGGCTGGAAGCTGTGATGGCCGACGGCACCGTCGTAGCTTCGATGAATCGCATGCTAAAGAACAATGCCGGCTACGACACCAAGCAACTCTTCATAGGGACAGAAGGGACTCTTGGCGTGGTCACGAAAGCCGTGCTGCGATTATTCCCGCAGCCCGCCAGTCGACAGAATGCGCTGGTTTCCATGCAGGATTTCGATGCCGTAGTGGCCTTCCTTGGCTTCGTTCAGAAACAACTTGCAGGATCTCTCAGCGCTTTCGAACTCATGTGGGGCGACTACTACCAGGCGGTTACCGACGCTGGCGGTCACCGTGCGCCGCTAGCGCGCGACTATCCGTTTTATGTTGTTTTCCAGGCAGAAGGCAGTGATGCAGATGCCGACGATGCGCGCTTCGAGGCGGTTCTGACGGAGGCGTTGCAACGCGAATTGATCAGCGATGCGGTCATACCAAAGTCAGAAGCGGAAACCCGGGATATCTGGAATATTCGGGAAGAGTTTGATGCTGTGCTGAAGCCGGCTCCGGTCTATCTGTATGACGTCAGCCTGCCGATACGCGACATGGAGTCGTACGTTGCACAAGTTAAACACCGCGTGAGCAAGTCCTGGACTAACGGGGAGTGCTATACGCTCGGCCATATAGCGGACGGCAACCTGCATTTTTTCGTGGCGCCGAACGAAGCAGGGGACAATCATCAACGCAGTGACGAATGTGTCTACGAGCCACTCGGCCAGTCCGGCGGGTCGGTGTCAGCTGAACATGGTATTGGCACTGAGAAACTGACATGGCTTCCGAGCAGTCGCAGCGATGCAGAGATTGCACTGATGCGCACGCTAAAGCACAGTCTTGACCCCGCGAATACGCTCAACCCGGGGCGAGTGCTGTCTGAGTAACTGATACTACGGCAGGAAGATCGTGGCCGGGTGTTCCAGCATTTCCTTGATGCGTTGAATCATTGCGGCGGCATCGTAGCCATCGACAAAACGGTGATCGAATGATGACGACAGGTTCATCATCAGGCGCACCGCGATCTGACCATTGAACACCATGGGTCGTTCGACCGCCCGGTTGACCCCGATAATGCCAACTTCGGGCAGGTTGATAACGGGTGTGGACGCGATTCCACCCAGTTTGCCGAGGCTGGTGATTGTGATTGTTGAGCCACTCAGCTCAGCTTTTTTCGCACTGTTGTCGCGCGCGGCTGCGGAGACTCGCCGGATCTCGCTCGAGAGCCCGTCAATATCACGAATCTCTGCGTGCTTGATAACAGGAACTTTGAGTCCGTCAGGTGTTTGTGTAGCGACGCCCAGGTGAACCGCTTCATGTTGCAGCAACACATTGCGCTGTTTGTCATAGGTTGAATTGCACTGCGGAAACTCTTTCAATGCCTTGATGAGTGCGAGGCCAAGAAACGGCAGTATCGTCAAGCGTTGCGACGGATCGTCTTTCTTACCATTCATGTGCTTGCGCAGAGCTTCCAGCTCGGTGATGTCGATTTCCTCGACATAGGCGAAGTGTGGAATTTCCTGCTTCGCTTGCGTCATGCGTTCAGCGATGATGCGCCGCAAGCCGATTACCTTGATTTCCTTGACGCCCGTCGCGGGAGTCGCAGCGCGCGCCATCGAAACGCCCGTTGCCTGCGCCTTCATATACATATCGAAGTCGCGACGTCGAATGCGGCCACCCGGCCCGCTGCCGGGTACGTCTGACAAATCGATGCCGGCGTCCTTCGCACGTCGGCGAATCGCTGGCGATGTCATGACGCGGGTTCTTTCTGTTGTTGCAGCCTCGGGTATCGAGATTTCCTCAGCGGCGGGCGCTACCTTGGCCGGCGCCGGGTCAGCGGCTGGAGCTTGCTCCGCCGGAGCCGCACTTTCCGCGGGAGGTTCCCCGGCGGGTGCGTCCTTGTCAGTCTCGAATACGACCAGGGCTGAGCCGACGGCGACAATGTCGCCCGGTTCACCGGCGAGTCTGACGACCGTGCCGCTGACGGGCGAAGCGAGCTCTACGGCTGCCTTGTCTGTCATCATCGTGCCGACGAGGGCTTCTTCCTCGACGAACTCACCGACTTTGATGAACCATTCACCGATCTCTGATTCGACCGTGCCTTCGCCGAGGTCCGGCAGTTTGAAAATATGCTCGCTCATTCTGCCTCCATGACTCTGCGAATGCCGGCTGACATGCGTTTCAGCCCAGGGAAGTATTGCCATTCGAACGCATGTGGATAGGGTGTATCCCAACCGGCGACGCGACTGATAGGCGCCTCCAGTTGATAGAAGCACTCTTTTTGTATAGTCGCTGCGAGCTCGGCACCGTAACCGCTGAAGCGGGTTGCTTCGTGGGCGATCAGGCAGCGCCCGGTCTTCTTCACTGAATCGGCCAGCGTCGCAACATCCAGTGGCGACAAGGTGCGCACGTCGACAACTTCGCAGTCAACCCCAGTTGCCTCTGCAGCTGCTATCGCAACATGCACCAGCGTTCCGTAAGTAATAATGGTGAGCTCTTCACCCGCTCGAGCGATCTCTGCCTGTCCGAGTGGCACTGTGTAATAGCCTTCAGGGACTTCGCCTTTCGGGTGCGAGCCCCATGATACTGCCGGTTTTTCGGGGTCACCGTCGAAAGGACCGTTGTAGATGCGTTTGGGTTCGAAGAAGACGACCGGGTCATCGGATTCGATCGCCGCAATCAGCAGGCCTTTTGCATCGTAAGGGTTCGACGGCATGACAGTCTTAATGCCCGTGACGTGAGTGAAGATACCCTCTGGCGATTGCGAATGCGTCTGTCCGCCACGTATACCGCCGCCACACGGAGTTCGAATGGTAACCGGCGAGAAAAAGTCGCCGCTTGAGCGATAGCGAAGTCGAGCAAGTTCACTGACGATCTGGTCGAAACCCGGATAGATGTAGTCGGCGAACTGAATTTCAGCGACTGGTCGCAGGCCGTTGACGCCCATGCCGATCGCGGCACCAATAATCCCGCCTTCGGAAATGGGTGCATCAATAACGCGGTGCTCTCCGTACTTTCTTTGCAGACCATCGGTGCAGCGGAACACGCCACCGAAGTAGCCAACGTCTTCACCAAGCACCACGACGCTTGAGTCGCGATCCATCATCACGTCATGTGCCGAGCGGATGGCCTCGATCATATTCATCTGCGCCATTACTCGCCCCTCTCTACTTCGAGCATGCGACGACGTTGCGAATCGAGGTTTCTCGGTGCCTCGGCAAAGACGTCGTCAAACATCGTTGCAGGATCGAGCCAGGGGCCTTCAGTCATCGTGCCGTGCTTTTGAGCTTCCTTCCAGGCGGCGGTGACCTCGGTGCGAAGTTCGTCAACGAGGCTCTCGTGCCTTGCATCCGACCAGTGCCCTTCCGCAATCATGTGCTGCTTGAGTCGTTCGATGGGATCGCCCAACGGGAACGATAGCCATTCGTCTTTCGGCCGGTATTTGCTCGGATCGTCGCTCGTCGAGTGCGGTCCACCACGGTAGGTGACCAATTCAATCAGCGTCGGACCACCACCGCGGCGCGCGCGATCGGCGGCCCACAGAGAGGCCGAATAGACTGCGAGGAAGTCGTTGCCGTCGACGCGGATTCCGGGAATGCCGAGACCCAGCCCGCGAGCAGCAAAAGCGCGTCGTTGCCCGGCAGCGGTTCCCTGGAAGGTCGAGATCGCCCATTGGTTGTTGACAACATTCAGGATAACGGGCGCCTGGTATACGGCAGCAAATGTCAGTGCGTGATGGAAATCTGCTTCGGCAGTCGTACCGTCGCCGACCCAGGATGCGGCAATATGATCTTCGCCCTTGATAGCAGACGCCATCGCCCAGCCAACCGCGTGTGGATACTGTGTGCCGAGATTGCCGGATACCGAAAACACGTTGCCGGTTTTAGTGTGATACATGATCGGCAGTTGTCGGCCCTGGCACATGTCGCGGGTATTCGACAGGCACTGACACATCATGTCGACGAGCTTCACGCCGCGGTACATGAACAGGCCCTGATTGCGGTAAGACGGAAAACACATGTCGCCAGGGCGAAGCGCCATACCCTGAGCGATCGATACGGCTTCTTCCCCGGTCGCCTGCATATAGAAGGAGATACGACCCTGGCGCTGAATCTGCCACATGCGTTCGTCGAAGACGCGGTTCAAAAGCATCCAGCGCAGGCCGACCTGCAGTTGATTGGCGTCGAAATTCGGATTCCATGCACCTTTCGCCGAATGATCCTCGTCGAGGACCCGAACAAGCCCGCCACTAAGGTGTTCGATATCGCGCGTTCGGGCATCGATAGGAGGCTTGTCGATACTACCGGCAGGTGACAGATCGAGATAACTGAAATCTGGTTTTTCACCAGGACGGGCGGTAGGCCTTGGAATCTGCAATCGAGATTTACTGTTCATTCCATCGTTCCTGTTATTTGCGTCCCGCTGCGATCAGGCGGCGAGCGTATTCGTCAGCAAGTTCATTGGTTGGGCGACCTGTCTCAGCGGCCTCCGCGAAAATTGCCTCGAGTCTTTGTGGAATCTTTTCAATGTCGGCACGGACTTCATCTTCGGAGCTGCCGCCGTAGTATTCCCGGGAGACACTGATAATACCGCCGGCATTGATGACGTAGTCAGGGGCGTAAAGAATTTCGCGCTCGGTTAGTCTGCGCCCGTCACCTTCTGTCGAAAGCTGGTTGTTGGCCGCGCCGGCGATTACCGTTGCCTTAAGCTTCGGAATCGTCGCCGAAGTAAGAATATTGCCAAGTGCACAAGGTGCCAGGACGTCGACATTCGCATACAGAATTTCGGCGGGTGCCACTACTTCGACCGGCAAGGCTGAGCTCACGGCTTTGAGATTGTCGCCGTTGACGTCGGCAACCAGCAATCTCGCGCCAGCCTCATGAAGGAATTTGCACAGATGGGCGCCAACATGGCCAACGCCTTGTACAGCGACAGCGAGGCCGTCGAGCGAATCCTTGCCGAGGCGCACTTTTACCGCCGCCTGTATGCCAAGAAATACCCCAAACGCTGTCCACGGCGACGGATCGCCGCCCGCGTTCTGTCCGCTTTGTGGCAACCCGGAAACGTATTGCGTTTGATCCTGCACAGCGCGCATGTCGTCAACTGAACAGCCGACATCTTCCGCGGTTATGTAGCTTCCACCCAGTGAGTCAACAGCACGCCCGAAGGCGGCAAACAGCTCGGCCGATTTCGGCGCATCGTCACTTGCAAGCATCACGGCTTTGCCGCCACCGAAAGGCAGTTCAGATACCGCGTTCTTGTAAGTCATACCTCGGGAAAGTCGTAGCGCGTCTGTCAGCGCCTCAGCATCACTGGCGTAGGACCAGCGGCGACAGCCGCCAGCAGCAGGGCCGAGCGCCGTCGAGTGCACGGCGATTATTGCCTTGAGGCCGGTTGCCTCGTCATTGAAGAAGTGCAGCGCTTCGTGGTCGTTGAATTCCGGGTGATCAAAGACGCTCATGCCTCTCCCCTGTGAGCCGTGCATACGTAGACTAATATATCGCGGTTAAAGGCGATAATACTTGCAAATGCTGTTGTCAAAGCGCAAAAACGCGCATAATCAATGCATCTATACATATTCAGAGCATAAATCATGCAGAGCGCTACCCTTGACTCGACTGATCGTAAAATCCTCGATCTGCTGCAGAGCCATCCGGCTATCAATGCTACCTCAATTGGTGAACGGATCGGCCTGTCGCAGTCAGCATGCTGGCGACGTATCCAGCGCATGCGCGAGGATGGTGTGATCCGGGACCAGCCTGTGATTCTGGATCGCGAAAAAGTTGGATTGACGACGATGGTGTTCGCGCACGTCAAATTGACATCCCATGGCCGCAGCAACCTGTCGAGCTTTGCCGAAGAGGTCAAACGTTACCCGGAAGTCATGGACTGTTACGTTGTCCTGGGCAACGTCGACTTTCTGCTGCGTATAGTTGCCGAGGATATCAAGGCATACGAACAGTTCTTCTTTGAAAAGCTGTCACAACTGCCCGGCATTCAGGAAGTGACCTCAAGTATTGTCCTGTCGGATATCAAACATACAACGGCCTTGCCTATTCGGTGATACCTTCGAGACCAAGAAAGAACGCGTAATACAGCGCATCGTCTTCGAGACTCTGGAAGCGACCCGTTTTACCGCTGTGGCCAGCCTGCATGTCCGTTTTCAAGAGCAACAGATTGTCATCGGTTTTTAGCTCGCGCAGTTTCGCGACCCATTTCGCTGGTTCCCAATACTGCACTTGTGAATCATGCAGGCCCGTCGTAACCAGCAAGTGCGGGTAGTCCTGTGCAGTGACCTGATCATAGGGCGAGTACGACAGCATGTAGTCGTAGAATTCTTTCACATTCGGATTGCCCCACTCGTCGTACTCGCTGGTCGTAAGCGGAATATCCTCATCAAGCATTGTGGTGACCACGTCGACAAAGGGTACTCGCGAGGTGATGCCGTTGTACAACTCGGGTGCCATGTTCATGACTGCACCCATGAGTAAGCCGCCCGCGCTGCCGCCGCGAGCGTAAAGGTGTTCGGGCGATGTGTATCCTTCGTCGATCAGAAATTTCGAAACGTCGATGAAGTCGTAGAAGGTGTTCTTCTTTTTTAGCTGGCGGCCATCGAAATACCAATCACGTCCCATCTCCGAACCACCACGAATATGCGCGATCGCGAAAATGAAGCCGCGATCCAGCAAGCTCAAACGGTTGCTGCTGAAAGAAGGGTGTACTGAATAGCCGTACGACCCATAGCCGTACTGCATCAACGGACTCGAACCGTCCATAACGGTGCCTTTGCGGTACACGATCGAGACCGGCACTTTGGTGCCATCTCGTGCGGTCGCAAAACGGCGCTCCGAATGATAGTTGTCGCGATCGAAATCACCGAGTACCTGTTTTTCCTTGATGAGCGTTGTGCTGCGACTCGGTATGTCATAGTCGAGCACCGAGTCGGGTGTCGTCATAGACTCGTAGTAGTAGCGCAATGTTGTTGTTGCGTATTCGTAATTCGCCCCGCTGCTTGCCTGGTACGCCTCCTCGGAAAAACTGATCGCGTGTCGTTCGCCGGTGCTGCGATCGAGAATCTCGATCTGATTGAGCCCAAGCGCCGTCGAGTCGATTGCCACAAAGTCTTGCAGCGCAACAAAATCACTCAGAAGTGTGTCGGCCCGATGAGCAACAACGGTTTTCCAGGCCGACTCACGGGTGTCGCCAAGCGGAGTTTCCAGTAACTGGAAGTTTTCAGCGTCAGCGTTACTAAGAATATAGAAACGGTCGCCCGCATCGCTGACACTGTATTCGTGGTGATCGCGCCTGGGCAAGAACAACTGTAGTTCCGCAGCAGGGTCATCAGCAGCGAGGTAGTGGACTTCGCTGGATATCGTGCTTTCGGTGATGACGAATACAAAGGCCCCGGCATTCGACTTGTCGAGATAGACACTGAAGGTCTCGTCATCTTCCTGGTAGACAAGCGTGTCCAGGCTTTCGCCTGTTTCTCTGCGATAGACCTGGTACCAGCGGAGCGTCTGTGGATCCTGGCGAACGTAAAAGACGGTGTCGTTGTCATTCGCAAACTCAAAGTACGGGGTTACGTTCTGTATGGGTTCGCCGATCTGCTCACCGCTCGCAATGTCGACAAAGTACAGGTCGTAGAATCGCCGGCCGGTCGTGTCGACCCCGTAGCCGATCTTGCTGTGGTCAGGGCTTATCGTAAATCCGGAGACGGAAAAGTAGTCGTGGTCCCGGGCGAGCACGTTGACGTCGAGCAGGACTTCTTCATCGGCTGTCATCGTGCCTTTGCGGCGGCAATAGACCGGATACTCCTGGCCCGCTTCATAACGGTAGTAATAGAAATAGTCGCCGTACCGATACGGGGCCGATTCGTCTTGCTGTGCTATCCGTGACTCCATTTCCCTGACGAGTCGTTCCTGCAGGCCAGACGATTTGCCAAGCACCGTGTCGGCATGTTCATTCTCATCTTCGAGGAACTTGATAACGTCAGGATTGTCACGCTCCCGCAACCAGTAGTATTTATCCGTTCGGGTATCGCCGTGCATTTTCAGCATCTTGGGTTTCTGCTCCGCAGTGGGTTGTTCGGATTCGCCGCATGCGGCGCCGAACAGGCACAGCACCAAAGTGACTTTTAACGCGGTGTTACTCATAGTTAATTCCTCAATTGCTGCGGTCTTACCACTTGTTGGGCAGGTCCTGAACACGATCAAATGTTTCGCCCAGCATTACGCCGAGCGTGCGGTCCTCATTGTCGTCAAGCCGGATTCCCGGACGGCCGTGTGCCCAACGGTAATTGCAGACGATCGCGACGTCGCCAACGCTCCAGTTGATCGGAATGCCAAAACGATCGTAGATGTCGACGAACAGTTTTTTCTCCTCACGCGTCATCTCGCTACCGTCACCGAACGTAAGCTTGAGTGGGCGCTCGTCGTAGGCGAGGTGTTGCACCTTTGGCCATGTGTCGAACCACATGCCGTCATCGGCGACGCTCGCAAACAACAGGTTGCGGTCCAGCGGCGCAAAGTATTCGAAAGCCGAGACGTAGTAACGAGTCCTGAGCAAACGGTTCTTGCCCCATTCGATTTGCAGGCCTCGCGACTGTGCCTTTGCTTCGGCTGCGGCAGGGTCTTCCGTGAGCATCGACTTCTGCCAGTGGTTGTAGACGCCAATTTCTTCGCTGCCGGCGAAGCTTGCCCGGTCTGTCAGGTCGCGGTGGTAGCAAAGCCCCAGCCGCTTGAGCTTCTGGCCAAAACTGGTCTCGAGTATTGCGTCTGTGGCCTGCACATTATCGGAAACAAAGGTTGCCCCTTTCAGTCCAACAGTGCTCCGCGCCATGAAGCCCAGCATGCGTGTGCTCTGACCCACATATGCCATTTCATGGTGATAGTGCAGATGCGCTTCCAGGGGCGCACCGATTTCGTAGACGTTTGGTTCGAGACTGTCGCGCGGATTGGCGCCAGCTTCGTAGTACATTTCATTTTCCATGACGAGTTTGGCCGCAGAGCGCATCGCTTGCAGGTCAGTAAGACCGGTATTCGTGAGATAGACGAGACCGACAGCCTCAAACGTCGACGCCATACGAATTGCGAGATCGCTGCCTGCCGAGAGATCGGCATCGTCCATATTGTAGGCGGAGCAGTCGATCGTGAATCGCGTTGGGTCCATGGCCGGTGTACCCGTCCACCAGCGCGGCTCAATGATATTCGGCAATGGCGCCATCGATGCGTTCATTTGTCTGTCTTTCTAAATGTGTTTCCCGGCTGCGTCGCGCAGGTCGTCTGGAATGGCCACGGCAACGCGTTTTTGCAGGTCGAACAGTACCATAACGCCTTCAAGCGTCGCCGCGATCTCGCCGTCCGCAAGTCGAACCATTTCGTATGAAACCGTTAGTGACTTGCCACCGATCTTCTGCAGTTTCGCTCTTACTTCAAGGAGGTCGCCAGCGTGGACTTCGGACTGGTACTCGATCGTGTGTTTAACATCGACCCAGCCGAGTCCGTCTTTGCGTGCGCCGTTCCAGCCGAACAGTTTGTGGATGTAGCAATAAGAAGAATCGTCGAACATCGCCATATAAAAGCGTGTGGTCATGTGGCCCATGATGTCGCATTGCCACGGATGTGCGACAGCCTGATGAACTGCATGCATTGCTGTACTCCTCAACTGCGTTTGGTCAGTCCTAGCGTTTCACGAGCCTCGTCGACGGATTGCACCGTTGCGCCCAGCGCTTCGACTATCTTGCGGGCTTTTTCAACCAATTGCGCGTTACTCGCGAGCACACCCTTTTCAAGGTAGAGGTTGTCTTCCAGGCCAACCCGGACATTGCCACCCAGTAACAGCGACTGGGCAACGATCGGCATTTCGTTCGCGCCGATCGCAAAGCCAGTCCAGTTGCAGTCGGCAGGTAGTCCGTCGACCATGGCCTGAAACACGCGCGGCGTCGCAGGCGCGCCCCATGGGATACCGAGGCAGATCTGAAACAGTGGTGGGCTATCGATGAGTCCCTGTTCGACCAGGTGGTTGGCAAACCAGACCTGGCCTGTATCGAAAACTTCAAGCTCGGGCTTGACGCCGATCTCCTGCAGGCGCTTCGCCCCGAGTTCGAGCATCGTCTGCGTTGAGACGTACACGTAGTTCTTACCCATGTAGTTGAAGGAGCCGCAATCCAGCGAGCATATTTCCGGCAACAGGGCCTCGACATGCTGCATGCGTTCCATTTGACCAACGCAGTCTGTGTCCGCAGTGAAGTTGAGCGGGTCATCGTCGGGGCCAAGAAACAGGTCGCCACCCATGCCGGTTGTCAAATTCAGAATGACATCGGTATCGTGCTCGCGGATGCGTTCAACGACTTCCCGATACAAAGCCAGGTCGCGTAATGGTTTGCCTGTCCCTGGTTCGCGCACATGTATGTGTGCGATCGCGGCACCGGCCTTGGCCGCCTCGATTGCCGCTGTCGCAATTTCCTGCGGCGACTTTGGCAGGTCCGGGTGTTTGGCAGCGGTATCTCCCGAGCCCGTGACGGCACAGGTAATGATTGGCTTGCGATTCAAGGAGTGCTCCAGGCTATTCGAATGTTTTGGTTTCTATCGGCTGGTCAGACGCAGCGGTCGCGCGTTTCATGCCTTCGGAGTTGTAAGGTGTCACGATATCGCCACGTCTGCTGACAGCGATAACGCCGGCATCACCGCCGAGTCGCTTTATTTCGTCGAGCACCTGTTTGACAGCGTCGTCGAGTGGTACCCCCGACTTTATCGCGCAAGCGATTGCAACTGCACCACCGGATCGGATGATGTGTTCTCCGGTGCCTGTGCAGGAAATCGCGACCTGATCATCGGCCCAGGTTCCCGGCCCTATTAAAGGTGTGTCCCCGACGCGCCCTTCCAGTTTGCCAAAAGTGCCACCCGTGGAGGTCGCGGCCGCCAGCGACCCGGACAGGTCCAGCGCAACCGCGCCGACCGTGCCATGCGCGGCGCTGGACAGGTCATCAGGCGTGACGCCAACGGGTAGCACGTAATAGTTGCCGGCGTCTTCGACTTCCTGAAATTCCTGATCACGGGCAAATGCTTTCGCGCCTGCACCCGCCAGCATGACGTGCGGTGTTCGCTCCATGACGGCACGCGCAATGCCGACTGGATTCTTGAATCCAGGCAATATCGCTACGGCACCTGCTGCTCGACTTGGGCCATGCATGATCGATGCGTCGAGCTCAATGTAACCGGCACTATTGGGTGCTGAGCCCCGGCCGGCAACGTAAAGTCCGCAGGACTCGAGTTCGGTGACGGCGAATTCAACGACATCCAGCGCTTTCGTACCTTTGGCAAGTTGCTGCTCGCAGTCTCGGGCAAGATCACCCAGGTGCTTTTCGGTCGTTGTGTAGTCGCGTCCAGCGACAGCGCCTGCGCCACCATGCAATGCGAGGGCATATTTCTTGGTCAGTTGCTTCATTTCAGGGTTTCCGGCCAGTTTTCGGCCATTAGTTCAGATCACGTTGCGGAGGCAGAACCTTGCAACGGAAGTAAGACAAATACAATCGCTGCGGCCGTCATGTCGGCCTTTGGAGCCTGATTCTTGTCGATTGTTCGATAGTGGCCGGATTTATACGTGAAAAAAAACACTGCACTAGCAGTAGACAAAAAAACAACAAGGTAAGTCACTGTTTTTGAAGCAAAAGTTTCTTAGAAGCAAATGTTTGTGTCAATTTCGGTACATTCAGTTGAGCTTTTAGCCGTAGTGGGATAGCATCACCCGCAACCTATTTGAGGCTTTTTTGCTACGTGGCGCTTTTGCGGGCGGAAAAAATTCAAGGGTAAATCTATGGAAGTTCTTTATTCCAAACATTATTTAGGGGATTACTAATGTTAAAACGTAAGCCAGTGGCAGCAGCTGTAGCGGCTGCACTCGGAGTGTCGGGATTCGGCGGTCTGAGCAGCGTGGCACTTGCGCAGGATGCTGAAGAATTCAGTGACCTGCCGATTGAAGAAATCGTAACAACCGGTTCACGAATTGTGACGCAGGACGGCTTTGGCCGCACCAGTCCAGTGACCGTAATGACAGCAGACGATATTTCTTCACTCGGTCTCACGCGTGTTGAGGATGTGTTAAACAGTTTGCCGTCTGTAGAGACGGGGCTCCATTCATTTGATGCCAACGGCATTTCAGGTACTGCGTCGATTGACCTGCGCGGACTTGGTGCCAACAGAACCTTGGTATTGTTGAACGGTCGTCGTATGCAACCGGGTGGTGTTTCGACCCAGGCTGTTGACGTGAACCAGATACCTTCCGCCATGATCGAACGAATTGAAGTTCTGACAGGTGGTGCATCGGCTACTTACGGTGCGGATGCTGTGGCAGGTGTTGTCAACTTCATCATGCGTCGTATGAACGGTGTGGAGTTCAGCATCGGTGCAAGTGGTTACCAGCACGACAATAGCACCGGCTACCTCCGTGGTCTCATGGACGCCAAGAACTTCGTATACCCTGACGGTGGTTCGGGCATTGATGGTCAGGCCTACAATGTAGATATCGTGGTCGGTAGTGATTTCGCCGACGGCCGTGGTAATGCCACCGCCTACGCTACCTGGCGTGATAATGAAGAATTATTGCAGGCAGATCGTGACTACTCTTCTTGTGCGCTTAATGGTGCTGCTACTGTTTGTGGCGGTTCTGCAAATGCAATTGTTCCGAACTTCTTCATTGCCCCATCTGGTGATGCTGGTTCCGACTTCGCACGTTCGTTGTTCCTGACGCTGCAACCAGATGGTTCATTGGCGCCGGATGACGGTACCAACCGTTACAACTATGCGCCGGTCAACCACTTCATGCGTCCGGATGAGCGTTATTCCTTCGGTACATTGATCGACTATGAACTGAGTGAGCGTGCAACGGTTTACTTCGAAGCCAACTATGCAAACAACCGCACAACGGGCCAGATTGCTGAATCAGGTACATTCTTCTCTGAAGAATATAACTTGCCACGTGATAACTCTGTATGGCCGCAAGCGTTCACGGATTCATTGATCGCTCTGTTCGACAATCAGTATTGTGCTGCATACGGTGATCCGACAGCGACGCCTCCTGGTGACCCAACTGTCTGTGCAACGATCGCGAATGACCCAGCAGGATTTGCAGCTGCACTTCCCGCTGATCGTTTTTCTCAATACGATCCAAACAGCTCAGAGTTTAACCAGTTCGGTGTTTACATCGGCAAGCGTAATGTCGAAGGCGGGCCACGTGCCAGTAACTTCCTGCATGACGGCTTCCGCGTAACTACCGGTGTTCGCGGTGCGATTACTGATAACTGGGACTACGACGCGTCGTTCCTGTATGGCTCTACGTCATCCAGTCTCGCTTACATAAACGACTTCTTCGCTCCCAGGATCACGACTGCAGTAGATGGCGCCGCCTGTGCGGCCACGCCTGGTTGTATTCCTTACGAAGTATTTACCTACCAGGGCGTAACGCCGGAGATGGCTGCTCCGCTTCTGGGTACCGCGATCGGAACAGGTAAGACCTCGACCGAAGTGATGAGCTTCTTCGTCACAGGTGATTTGGGCTACACCCTGCCGGGTGCAGACGATTCAATCATGCTGGTTGCTGGTATCGAGCATCGCGATGAGAATTACGAGCGTGTTTCCGATTCTGTGTTTGCAGATGGTTCGCTGCTTGGCCAGGGTGGACCGACACCGAGCGTCGCTGGCGGCTACACCGTCACGGAGCTGTTCACAGAGGCGAATATTCCTCTGCTGACGGGTATGGCCGGTGCTGAAGCGCTTACGCTTGATCTCGCGTTCCGCTACTCTGACTACAGCACGAGCGGTGGAGCTAACACCTACCGTGCCGGTCTGGACTGGCAGCCGATTGAGAAAGTTCGCATGCGCGCAGGTTTCAACCGCGCTGTACGCGCTCCAAATGTCGGCGAACTGTTCGGAGTTCAGTCTCTCGGATTGTGGACTGGTGCTGATCCATGTGCCGGTGCGGCGCCTACATTTACGCCAGCGCAATGCGCGAACATGGGCGTATCTGCTGCACAGTACGGAAGCATCACCGCAAGCCCTGCTGGCCAGTACAACTCAATAACGGGTGGTAACCCGGGACTGGTTCCTGAAGAAGCTGACACCATTACAGTCGGTTTCGTCATCGATCCGACAGACTCAATGACGGTTTCGGTTGACTACTGGGATATCAGTATCGATCAAACCATCAGTAACATTGGTGCTGCGACGATTCTGAATCAGTGTGGTTTGTTCAACACTCTGTGTGACCAAATTACTCGTAACCCGGCTGGTAACCTCTGGCAGGGCACACAAGGGTTTGTTCAGGACACTACGTTGAACCTTGGTGAGGCGAATTGGGAAGGTGTCGATGTCGCCGGTAGTTGGGAAATTGATGGAGCGGGCGGTACCTTTACGACCGATCTTATCGCCACATACATGTTGACGAAGAAGACGACGCCTCTCCCGGCTGTACCTTCCTCATCATATGATTGTGTTGGTGTCATCAGCGACCGCTGCTACCCGTCTCCGGAATGGCGTCATACTGCTTCTGTAACGTATGATTCCAATGAGACATGGCAGATTGAAGCCAGGTGGCGTTTCTTCTCCGGTGTCGATTATTTCGAGAACGGAGTACTTGGAACCACGGATACTATCGCCCAGGGCGAAATGTCCAAGAACCAAAGCTACTTTGACCTGAATGGTGTTTTCCAATTCATGGAGAACAGCGACATCACGGTCGGTGTTAACAACGTTCTGGATGAAGAGCCACCTCTGATCGGTGGTACTATTTCCAACAATGCTAATACGATTGCAGGTTTCTACGACACATTGGGTCGTTTCCTGTACGCCAAAGCAACGGTTCGTTTCTAAGCAATTCTTAGAAACATGCAGTACCAGAAAGCGGGCCAATGGCCCGCTTTCTTTTGGGCGATAGAAAAAGTAGTCTTATCGGCTTCAACATGGGATCTTCATTGCGGAAATGACGAGCAATCTCGCTTTGCAACAGGCAACAACTGCCTTCAGAAGATTTCAGTTTGACGAGGCCATTGCGTTGCTCTCGCAGCTGTTGCTCAGCCAGCCAGGAAATCGGCCAGCTCGCTGGATGTTGGTGCAGAGCCTGGAAAGCCAGCATCAGACAGACAATGCACTAGAGCAGTTGCATTTGCTTCTGGTTCACTCCAGGAATGATCTCGCTGCGATAGACAAAATTGCAGGACACATGCGTCAAAGGCGGTATCCGCTGGATATCATTTACAACGCCTATGAGAACTACCTGAAATTCGATCCCGGGTCCGCCACCGCGGCTTTCAACTACGCCTACAATCTTGCCAGAGGTGGACGGTTTGAGGCTGCAATTGAGTTCTATGAGCGTGCGCTGCTGCTCAAAATCGATATGCCCGAGGAAGTACATCTCAACATCGCCAATGTCTATATGGAACACCTGCACGCGCATGACAAAGCGAGGGAGCACCTGAATGAAGCGCTGGATCTGAATCCGGGCTATTCGAGCGCATACTACAATTTAGGAAATCTCTCAGAACAGGAGGGTGACAGGGGGGCAGCAAGCGAAAATTTCCGCGAAAGTCTCCGAGCTGATCCCACCAACGTGTCCGCTCTGGCGCGTCTCGCAGATACAAAAAAGTTCACCGATCTCAATGATCCAGTCCTGATGCAGCTGATAACAACTGCGCGCCAAAGCGAGAACAGCGATGTACAGCATGCGTTGGGGAGGGCATACGAACTGCTAGGCCACTACGAACTGGCATGGCAGCATTTCACGAAAGCCAATGCGACGGATGCGCGAACTATGCCGGCTTACAACCCGGCGCAGATTGAAACCGACTTCGGTCGCATAGTGAAGCAGTGTACGCCCGATTGGTTGAATCAATTCGGCGATGTATCGGGTGAACCTGTTTTCATCTGTGGGATGTTTCGTAGCGGGTCTACGCTGCTGGAACAAATGCTGGCGTCCCATCCAGCTTTCGTTGCCGGTGGTGAAAGTGAGTTTTTTCCGCGACTGATCGCAAGAGAGTTTCCAGACTACCCAAGTGGCCTTGACGACGTTTCTGTCAACGCAGTGCATGACTGGCAGCGGCAACACTCGGAGCTGACCAGGAAGCGCTTTGGGCTTGCGCAGGCGGTTACGGATAAACGCCCCGACAACTTTCTTTACATCGGTCTGATAAAGGCTCTTTTACCAAGGGCAAAGATTCTTGTTACCGAGCGTGACTGGCGCGACGTTGCTACCTCAATTTATTCAGTACGGCTGGGGCCGAACCAATCGTATTCCACCAATCTCAGGGATATTCGCCATTACATCGAACAGCAAAATGAGCTGGTCAATCATTGGGAATCGCTACTGGGTTCAGATTTGATCCGAGTGCGCTATGAAGACCTGGTGCTTCAACCACGAGCCACGCTAACGGATTTACTAGAATCGCTGGGGCATGACTGGCACGACGCTTGTTTGTTGTTCCATGAGTTAAAGAACAGCGTCAAAACGGCAAGTGTCTGGCAAGTGAGGGAACCGCTACACGACAAGTCGATCGGTCGTTGGAAGAACTATCACGATCAATTTAACGGCGTCTTTGGTGACGGGTTGCATACTTGAAAATGTACGCCGCTAGTTCCCTGTCTCTGCATCTTCTATAGCGATTTCTTCTACGCTGGCACCTTGTTTCTCACCAGGCACTCTGCCCAGGTCGTCGATCGTGACATCGTCGTCGTCTTTCGCCTCATCACGAGGCCGCTTTACAATAACGCCCGCAAATGTGATTCCGCCATTAGCTTTCCTGCGGCCCTTAAAAGAGTCCAGCATGGCGGCCTGGTTGTTTGCAAGGCTGCCGCCAATATTGTTCTGACGAGTTGCACCCAGGTCGGTCACCGTCCAGTCGTTAATATTAGGCTGAACATTGATGGCCGTGGCCAGCCGATTTCGCAGCTCCCCACGCAGGTATCCCAACAGGTGTTGGGAGAGATCGGATTTGAATTTCGGGAAATACTGGCTACTGCGGTCATAAAAACTCGATACCCGTACGGTCTTATCATCGTGTCCATAGGTGCCGCGGTTCGAATTAATGAATTCATACGCGTTGTCTTCAAGCGCTACATAAACGGTTGAGCCCGTGTACGCCGACGTACGAATATTCGGGCCTCCTACAATGCCCTGGTACAATCCATAGAGAACAAGCGGGTTGCTTCCGTAATTCTGCCGCAAAATCGTGAATTGAATATCATCCAGACTGAGGTCCACACCTGACACAGTAAGTATTTTCTCGGAGAATATGGAGCGTTTGCCGTGATGATACTTCTTGAGGCTTCGCCTCGGGTACACGGCGGCGATTTCACTCAGTACGGTGACGTTGTATAGATTTAACCAGTAGGCGAGTTGTTCATCTCGCGAGAATCTCTCGAGCGGCATCTCATCCGGAATACTGGATATGCTGGTCCGCAAGCCAAGCAGATAATCTAACGCATCCTCATTGCCATTAAATCCTTCATAGTGAAATCGGTTGCCCTCATTCGCCGTTTTCTTGATCTTGGGCTTCATTCGTGTGCCCGTAATACTCGGCGCTGGCTTCACTACCTGTCGTTTCGATCGGCCTTTGTCGACAACCGACGTCTCAAGCAGGTTGGTCAGATCATCATAATTGATGCTGTAAATCGAACTATCGTCAAAGCCCTGGAAAGGCTCCGGGACTTCTGCTTTGGCGGCACTGTTCACTACGGACAGTGCAAGGATTCCACAAACAAAAATAACGGTCGGCGCTGGGTTCTTCATTATGATTACTCGCACACGCTTATTCTCTTGCGTCTAATTGGTTTGGTTATCGTCGGATTGGGGAGCTGCTTCCGGATCATCCGGAGCCTCCTCTTCTTCCTCTTCGGGCTCTGTACTCTTTCCGGTTTTCTCCTGCACCTGCCTCGCTACAGCAGAACTAATGCCACCGCTCGACGCTGCGCCAGTAGCCGCGGCAGCACCGCCGTAGTTGCTGGATGAGGCGCCGCTGACCGCACCCATCAAAGCCGCACTATTGCCTGAAAAGCTGCCGCTTATCTCGCGGCGCGTCCCGCCAAGGTCCGTCACCGTCCAGTCGTTGATATCCGGCTTTATTTTGGACGCAACCTGCAACGCAGCATGCTCTTCTCCGTCCAGGTACTTCAGGAGATGCGAACTCAGGTCGACCGTGAAATTAGGGAAGAACTCCTCGTTGCGCTCGTAAAAACTGGAGACACGAAATGTCTTGGAATTTCTGCTAATTGTGCCGCGATTTGAGTTGATAAATAAAATGGCGTTCTCTTCCAGTGCGGCATATACATTCGCGCCTGTGTAAGCGCTTCGACGAATATTGGGTGAGCCGATAATGCCCTGATGGAGACCGTAGATGACCAATGGGTCACGGTCGTAATTCTCTTTCAATATCGTGTGCTGGATATCGTTCAAACTTAACGACACACCTTCGACCGTGAGCAATTTTTTATCCAGAATAGAGTTTTTTCCAAACAACGCCTTCTTGAGATTTCGCTGCGGATAGATCTTGGTGATCTCATTCAGGATCGTGGCGTTGTAGAGATTCAGCCAGAACGCCAGCTGCTCATCACGGCTGAATTTCTCGAGAGGAATCTCACTAGTGGAATTCTCAAGGTTTTGTTGAATAGCCTCAAGTCGCTGTTTGTTCGCCGGATCGTTTTCAAAAGTTTCAAAGTAAAAACGATTGCCTTCATTGACGGTTGCCCGATTGACCTTGGCCGTCATGCGTGTCCCGGTCTGGCTCTTGACCTGAGGGGCTTTCATCCGATTTGAGCGACCGACATCCGCCACAACAGCGTCCAGCATGGCCGTTAAATCTGCATAACCGAACCGATATTTGGAATCGTCATCAAAGCCGCGAAATGGTTCCGGGACATCCGACGCAGCGGCTATCGCAGCGTTGCTGCCAAATAGCAATACACAAGAAATAATTATTGCGGTACCAAACTGTTTGATCATCGTCGCCTCCCCGCGCTCTGAATACCTGTTTAAAGAGCTAAACAGGTGAGTAGCTATACGCTCCTGAGTGATTAGAGGCGGGTAACGAGGCGGAGTTCAATAGATTGTCTAAATTACGGAAAAGTAAAGTAATTCAGACCAAAGCCTGGCGCGAAACCAGGTTGCCAGCCGGGACCGCACAGTGGGTCCCGGCTGATTCAATCACGGCACCAGTCGATAGTGGGTGCTGCAAGCAGGTTGTTAGCCGGCTTATTGTTCTTCCGAACTGGTTGCAGAGTCAGTCTTGACGTCATCGTCCTCAAGCTCTTCAATTGAGACGCTGGCATTGCGCTGGTTTTCTGCCAGACGCTTGTCATTGATCTCATGAAGAATCGCGAGTAAACCAGGGTCGATGCGACTAATGCGCTGGCCTTTGGCTGCCATGGAACTGGAGCCAGCGCCGACGGCAGCTCCCATGACACCGCCTCCGTCCGCTGGCGTCGTTCCCTTAACAGAGTCCAGCAATGCGGCTCTGCTTGTCGCAAGGCTTCCACCGATTCTCCGTTGGCTTCCTCCCAGGTCGTTCACAGACCAGTCGTCAATGTTCGCCTTGATCTTGGTGGCTGTCTCAAGTTTGGTCAGCATGCTGCCCTGGAGATACGTCGAAAGATGTTGCGTCAGATCCGCAGTAAAGTTTGGAAAGTAGACCTTATTCCGGTCATAGAAGCTTGACGCCCGGAATTCACCTTCATATTTTGCATATGTGCCGCGGTTGGAGTTGACGAATTCGCGCGCATTGTCTGTCAGAGCCCGATAGACGTCACTACCGACATAAGCAGTCTTGCGAATGTTCGGGCCGCCAATGATGCCCTGATACAAGCCATACATTATCAGCGGGTTGCCGTCATAGTTTTGAGTCAGAATAGTGTACTGAATATCGTTCAAACTTAGCGGTACACCAGCAACATTGAGCAATTTCTGTTCGAAAATAGACTTCTTGCCACGAGAAATCTTCTTGAGATTCTTCTTCGGGTATATCGCGACAACTTCATTCAGAACCGTCACGTTGTACAAGTTCAGCCAATAGGCTAACTGCTCGTCACGTGAAAAGTGTTTAAGTGGCGCTTCGGACGGCAACTGTTCCAGGCTGGCCTGAATCTCGCGCAGAAATTCCTGGCTTGCCTCTTCATTCTTGAACGTTTTGAAATAGAAGCGATTGCCTTCATTGGCGGTCATCTTGACCTTTGTCTTCATTCGGGTACCGGTTACATCCGCACCGGGAGCTGCAACGCGACGAGTTGATCGCCCCACATCCACTACCACCGTTTTCAGCAGGGCTGTGAGATCACCGTAATCGATGACAAATTCCGATTCGTCATCATATCCCTGAAATTGTTCAGGTACTTCTGACAAAGCGCCATGCGCCGTGTGATAAGTTCCCAGCAAACCGCAAGCGATCAGAGTCGCCAATCCAATGTATTTCACTATCATTACTCCCTTACAGTAATCACAATTACAACACAGAATCTAATCTTAAATCATGTGGAGTTTTGGTCGATTTCAACCACGTCTGATGCCTATTTCCGGCTGTTTATACTTGTTGACTAGAGGTGATTGTTCGACGCAAAATTAGACAATGAACCAGGAAGAAAATTCACTATGAAATTATCACAAAAAGGCCCTTTTTGGCCGATGTTCAGGCGATCGTTGTTACTCGGTGTTCTGGCGTCGCAGGTTCTCCTCCTGCCAGCATCGGCCGAAGAACCAGTCAATGTCACCGACGCGCAGGGCTGTCAAAAAATCGAGGCTAAATCAGCGCGTCTACTGTGCTATGACACGGTTGCCGACGGCGGTGTTTTCAATCAGCAGGATTTAGAACAAGTCCAAAAAGACAGCTTTGGAAGCAAGACGTCTGAGCCGGAGGTGTCGGTTGACGAAGTAATGGTTACGATTGTCAAAGTACACAAAGTTGGCAGACAGCTACATTATTTCTATACGGAAGATGGTGCGGTCTGGAAGCAAACGAACGGTAGCAGCTGGAAGTTGAAAGCTCCGTTTGAGGCGAGAATAAAATCGGGAATCATGAGTTCATTTTTCCTTGTGGCAGAAGGTGGCAAGTCAACGCGTGTAAAACGCGTACGATAACCGGCACCGAAGATGTACACCCTGAGGTGGCAGTCTCTTTTCCTTCAGGTTTTGCTCTTTCTCGGCTGCTCTGCTGTTGCCTCTGAGGGCAGTCTTGGTGATAACCAGCGAATTTCAAGCTCAATCCTGGGCTACGATTTGCAGTACAGGGTATACCGGCCGGCCGGAATATCTGCGCAGCAATCCTTACCTACTCTGTATGTAACAGACGGACAGTGGTACCTGGAGCCAGGCGGGATGAAGGCCGTGTTGGACCGATCAATCAGTGCAGGGATAATCGATCCAGTGATAGTCGTGTTTCTGGACAGCCGCAACCCAGACAGGCCGACGGAAAACCGCCGCACCAAACAGTTCATGTGCAACACGGACTTCGCTGACTTTTTTGCGAACGAACTCATTCCAACCATCAGCAATGAGCAGCCTGTGAGTTCGTCACGCGACCATCGGGTCATATTAGGGTTGTCGTTCGGTGGTCTGAATAGCGCTTGCTTTGGACTCATGCTTTCCAGGTACTTTGCCGGTATCGCCATGCAGTCACCCGCGAGTGGCGATCACGTCGATGTTGTACGTGAGCTGTATGAGCAATCAGAGACCTTGCCCCTGAAGATATTCTTGAGTGTAGGCACGAAGAACGACAACACGAAAGCCGTCAGGAGATTCAGGCGTCTGCTGGCTAGCAAAGGATACGAACTCAGTTTCATCGAAGTGAGCGAGGGACATGATTGGCGCAACTGGGGTCCGTTGCTGGACGACGTGCTGGTCGCGTACTTTTCAGGCAATGGCGGGGTCGCGGACTAAAACCGAAGTTTTGCCTCGATCAGGACCACATACGAATCAGATTATGTCGTACCAGATCAAGAAGCATTCGATTCTCGGGTTTCATGCTCATGCCTTCCAGCGCCGACACTTCGCCAAGCGTATAGATCATATGGCGTTTGCGTTCATCAATGATCTTGCTTTCAATAAAGGTAATCGCAACCAGGCGTTGGCCGCGCGTAACTTCCGTTACTTCGTGCAGCATCGTCGACGGGTAGACAACCAGACCGCCGGCAGGCAGCTTGATCGGTACCTTTCGGCTTTCCAGTTGCAGAACCAGCTCCCCACCGTCGTAACTATCCGGGTCATTCAGAAAGAGAGTGGCTGACAGGTCAGAACGCAGCAGCGATTGAAGTTCTGGCAGCGGCAGCAAAGCGACGTCGAAGTGAGCGCCGTAGGCCATTCCGACGTCATACTTGCACAGCAAAGGAGGCGCTATCCTGTTCGGCATTGCAAATTCGCGCACGGCTTCATGACGAGTAAGTGCGCTCATCACGATCTGACTCGATTCCTGATAGCCAGGTACGGTGTGGTCAATCTGCTGGTTGTCTTTCGTTTCGTTGTGCGGATTGGTCAATCGGCCATTGACAAAGTTTGCCTCCGCAGCAATTCGTCGTAAACGCCGGGTATCTATGCGGCCAAGAAAGTCAGGGATTTCCAGTATCATGATTTGTACGTCGCTATAATTCTGTCCAAGAGCTCGTTCCAGTTTACTACCAATGGAAATCGCAGTCTTTCTTCATGGCCGATTTATCTGACGTACAATGAGTGACTGACGATGTTTTCGCGAAAGTATATAGAGATGAACCAAGCATGAGTACAGCAAATATGTCGAATGCCTGGCTTGACAGGCTGGCTCAGCGACCCGAAATTTTTCCTCACCAACTCGATCTTATCAACGACCAGCTACTACTCGTAGAGCTGCCCAAGGCGAAAGTCGAGGCCGCCAGTTTTCTGGACCAGCGAGTATTGAGCGAAACGACACAGGGTGCCTGGATCCCCTGGCAAGAGGTTACGGAAGTCATCGACCCGACACCTGTAGCGAAACCGGTGAGTCTTGTATTTCACGTTGGCCATTGTGGCTCGACCCTTTTGTCTCGCCTGGCAGGTTTTGCTGGCAATACGCAGAGTCTGCGTGAACCATTGCCATTGCGGTCGCTCGCACAAGATTTTGCCGACGCTGACGAGGGCCGCTCATTTGTTAGTCGGAAATCGCATCTGAAGTACTTGAAAACGCTCTCAAAATTGTGGAGCCGCGGTGCGTCCCATACGGTGATCAAGGCGACCAGTATTTGCACCGACTTGCTGCCCGTTTTTCAATCCGCAGAGCCGAGCACCAGATCCATATTCGTCTTCAATCGCGTAGAAACCCATATTGCGACGTTGCTTGCGGGCGAAAACGCGGTTGTAGACCTGAAGGGATTTGCAAAACTGCGAATACAACGCCTGCGGCAGAAAACCGATCTCGATATTCGATTGAGTGAGCTTAATCTGGGGCAGTTGGCTGCGTTGAGCTGGCTGAGCGAAACAACCAGCGCTACTCAATCTCTTGAGGCGTTCCCCGGACAAATCGAGGCATTGGAATTTGAAACCCTGATTGCCACTCCGGCTGATTCCCTCGCGCGGGTATTGGACTTTCTCAAGATACCCGCCTCAGAAAGCGTTATCGAAAGTGCTGTACAGAGTTCAGTGATGCAGACCTATTCGAAAGCTCCTGAGGTTCAATACAATGCTCAGACCCGCGCCGCGATTCTGGCCCAATCGCGGTCGACATTCGGAGCGGAGATTAAGGCGGCTCTGATGTGGCTCGACGAGCTCGCCAATCAGTGCGAACTTGTTAGTACCAGCATGCGTCAATTTGGCTAGTGCTGCAGCCGACTCGAATATCGGCTCGTTGACCATGGTGTATAATTTTTCGTGCGTCGAAAAGGTGGTATATGAGTCTCAAGACATTTATTGAAATCTACAAAATTGATACCGAACTCTGTGACAAGATAATCGGGCTCTACGACAAAAATGTGCACCTTGCACAGCCTGGCAGGCTGGGTGAAAACCCGAGGATCGACAAAAGCATGAAGGATTCGATGGACCTGTGTGTTCCCATCGAGCTGTACGGGAGCTTCGAACCGTTTTTCGAATTGCTAAAAACGCATGTCGGCGAATACATTGAAAAATACTATATTGGTGCGGGTGCGACAGGAATGGGCCCTGTCGGGTATTCAAAGTTTTCGAGCCTTCAAAAATATCCGGCAGGCGGTGGCTACCCCGCGATACATTGCGAGCGAGATAGTATTCAGTACGCCCATCGTGCGCTCGTCTGGATGGTATATCTGACCGATACGCCCAATGGGGGAACGGAATTCCCGCACCAGGAGCTGACCACCGAATGCGTAAAGGGCGACTTGATAATCTGGCCGAGTGATATGACTCATTTGCATCGGGGCGTCGTCTCCGAAACGCATGAAAAGATGATATTCACGGGGTGGATTGACTTTATTCAGCCAGATGCACTTCAGTCGAATTCTCGCTAGGCGAGGATAAAACCCCGAAGACTCCCGGTTGGTCTATTGGCAGCCGCACACGTACAATTGTCCGATTGACTCGATAGAACCAAAACCAACATGCTTGAAGCGTACAACAGGAAAAAGACTCTCAAAGAGCTTGAGACAATGCTGCCGGGCGATGCATTAGAAGTGCAGAAAGCATTGAGCGACTTTCTCGAAGGCGACCTTCTCAGGGCGCCCGCATTATTCTTGCTGGCACGCTGCCATGTGCTACGCGACGACTTTGACGGAGCAACCAGCGTACTGCGATCCTTGCTTGAACACGATGCAGACAATATGCCGGCGAAAATCGAATTGGCCAAACTCCGAATGAGAGCTGACGAACCGCGAGAGGCAATAAAGCTGCTGGCTGAAGTGACAAGCGCAAGGCCTGAAGTCATCGAGAGTTGGCGTCTGCTGAGCGATTGTTTGCGGCAGGACGGGCAAGCTGACGCCAGTAAAGACGCATCGAAACAGTACGAGATGATTCGTACATTTTACGAGAAACTGAATGCTGCAGAGCAGAAGTTTGCTACGGGTGATTTCCAGACAGCAGACGCGATGTGCCGCCAATTACTGGAACTGGTGCCGACCGAAGTTCATACACTTAGGCTCTTGGCGAAAATAGCGAGGCGATTCGGCCATCCTGAATTCAGCACGACTACGCTGCTTGATTGCATCGACGCACGACCCGCTGATGCGGCCCTGCGTCTTGATTACGCCTATTCTCTGCTCGCGAACAGACAGCATCAAGAGGCGTTAGAGCAGTGTCAGCAGCTGATCGAACTAGCCCCAGAAGTCCTGGAGGTATACGAACTTAAAGCCGAATTGTTGTTCAACCTGAGTCAATTCGATGACGCGATCGAGATATATCGCGAGTTGACCGAGGTACCAGCGAAACGCGCATTGAGCTTGTTGCACTTGGGCAAGGTGCTGAAGACTGTCGGTGACACCAGAGAAGCTACGCGCTGCTATCAGCGTGCGATTGAATCTGAGGCAACCCTGGCGCAGGCCTATTGGGAACTGGCAGACCTGAAGACGTACAAGTTTTCTGCTGACGAAATCGAGGCAATGCGGGCACTGCTCGGCAACGAACAACTTTCGCCGCTGAACAAAGTGTTGGTCGAGTTCGCGCTAGGAAAAGCGTTTGAAGATGCGGGTGAGTTCGAACGCAGTTTTCAGCACTATGATTCGGCGAACAGCAGTTATGCCGATATTCGGCATCTGCATTATTCCAGCCAGAATGACTTGCTCAAGTCGTTTTTTACAATGGAGTATTTTTCCGCCCGGAATCAACACGGCGATGAAGCCGATGCGCCTATATTTGTCGTTGGTCTGCCGCGGAGTGGTTCCACGCTTATTGAGCAAATTCTGTCGAGCCATAGCCTGGTTGATGCAACCCAGGAACTTGACGAAATCGCTTCGATCGTCCGGACACTGAACGGTCAGGGCCAGCCTGAACAAGAGCAATATCCTCGCTCAATCGAAAACCTGGGCTCCGGAGTGATGCAGGATATGGCGCAGCGCTATCTTGAGTACGCCAGGCCCTACAGAAAGCAGGCGCCGTATTTCATTGATAAGGCACCACAGAATTTTCAACATATCGGCTTGATCAAAACGCTTTTCCCGAATGCGAAAATCATCGATATCAGGCGCAATCCCATGGCAAGTGGCTGGAGTCAGTACCGTCAGTTCTTCGCTGACAGTTTCCAATTCTCGTACAAACTCGAAACGATTGGCAGGTATTACAACGACTACCTGGACCTGATGAATCATTGGCATGCAGTGCTACCAAGGCAGATTCTGACCGTTCAGTATGAGGAACTCGTCGACAAGTTTCCTCAGGTTGTTGAGGAAGTACTGCGATACTGTGGGCTGAAATTTGAAGATGCTTGCCTGGACTTTCATTTGAACAAGCGAGCGGTCGCAACGCCCAGCTCGGAACAAGTCCGGCAGCCGCTTTACAGTAATGCGCTGGAGCATTGGAAAAATTACGAGTCTTTTCTGGGGCCGCTAAAGCGAATTGTAGAATCGAGCGACCTTCCCACCGCAAGCTAGCGTGCCTGGCACCGGGCGAAGAGTGAACAGCGATGGCCAATAAACGACGAAACCCGGCAAAGAAGCGTCAGAAAAAGGCAGCGTCAGGGCATCGCATTTCAGACAAACAGACCGCCAGGCTGCAGCAGGCCGTGCACGCACATTCGACAGGGCAGCTGGCTGTTGCCGAAGCCGGCTATCGCGCCCTGCTCGCTGAAAAAGTCAGGAGCCCGGACCTGAATTGTAAGCTGGCCCTGATATGCGCCCGGACTGGCAGGCGCGACGAAGCGGATGTACTTTGGAAGAACACGCTGGCGATCGATCCCGGTTTTCTCGAAGCGAGAATGAACCTTGCTGACAGCTATCAGTTGGCAGGTGACATTCGACGGGCCAGTAATACCTATCGAGGCATTATCGCCGAGCATCAGTACTTCCATATCGCGAAGTACTTGCTGGCTAATATATTGAAATCACAGGGAAAACTCGAAGAGGCGTCGGAATACTATAAGCAGGTCATTGCCCAACAACCCGATTATACCCAGGCGCATTTTACCTATTCCGGTATCCACAAATACGAAAACAGTTCAGACCCGCATTTCAACTCGATGCTGGATTTGTATCAGCATCCCGGGCTAAGTGATGAAAGTCGAATTCACCTCGCATTCGCGCTGGGCAAGGCTTGTGAAGATTTCGAAGATTATCAGCGTGCATTTGAGTTTCTCAAGGCCGGCAATGATCGCAGGTCTGCGGAGTTCAATTACAGTATTGAGAGTGACCGATCGCTAATCCAGAGCATCATTCGCAACTTTAACGCACGCGCGATAGCGGATTTGCAGGTCAACTCTGTGAGTTCAAATCAACCGATATTTATCGTCGGTATGCCTCGCTCCGGAACATCTCTGGTTGAAAAAATTCTCGCCAGCCATTCTGAGGTTCATGGCGCAGGGGAGCTTGATTACATGTTCGCCCTAGGCACGAAGCTGTTTCTGGGCGAGACAAGACATTACGAATACTTGCCCCTGGAATCTTACCCGCAAGGAACTTTCGAGACTGTTGGAAAAACCTATCTGGAGCAAATCGGGCTGTTGAACAAAAGTGCAGCCCGTGTAACTGACAAAATGCCGTTCAATATGATGATGATTGGAATTATCAAAATCGCATTACCCAATGCAAAGATCATTCATTGTGTCAGGGATGCAAGAGATACCTGTTTGTCAATTTACAAGCAAAACTTCACGACCGGCAACTATCGGTTTGCCTATGACCTGAAGACTGTGGCGCAATTTCACAATGAATACTCAGCGCTTATGAAGCATTGGCACGAGACCATTCCAGATACAATTTACGACATTCACTATGAAGCTTTGACGCAAAATGCGGAAAGCGAAATTAGAAAACTTCTGGCGACTTGCGATCTTGATTTCGAAAAAGCATGCATCGATTTTGATACGACCAGAGCTGTTGTCAAAACCGCAAGTGCGTTTCAGGTTCGGCAACCCATGTACACCAGTTCGGTGAACCTGTGGCAAAGCTACCAGCCGTATCTTGGGGCTATGCTGGATGAGTTACAAACGGTTTAAGACCGTTTCTCCAGGCTCGCTTGCTCACTACGGAGCACCGACAATCGGCTTAACCTGCAATTACTTTCGGGCAACCAGTACCCAAGCGATTGGCGATTGCTCTCCGGGAACCTCAAGTGCCTCACTCTTTACGATCTCGAGGGATTTGTCCGAGATAGACTGGCGCAGAGCCGCGAATGCCTCACTGTCAATTGCCGCTTCACACATCGAAGCCATACGGCCCTCATAGGCTTCGACTTCCTCCTGCATCTTGTGTAACCAATCGCTGACATCATCGGGGTGATAGTGACTCATGCGTGAAAGAATCGTCCGCACGTCGCGGTACAGCGCGACAACCAGACCGTCAACGACGTTGACGCCGTACTTATCTATAATCGCACCCATTGCCGTGATTGCAGGCGCGAGTTTATTTCCGGCAGCAGAATAGTCGCTGTGATCATCACCCTTGAGGCTTGCAAAGCCAGCGTCAAACGTGGCTATGGAGTGCGAAATAAACTGCGACGCCCGGACTTCGCGAATCGCCTCAAGGCCCTCGTGACAGTGCGCATAGATTGATCCACCGCGATGGTGCAGCAGCAAGACAAGTTCGCCTTTGTCAGAAAGTATGCGGATCACCTCATCGAGCGCGTCGAGGCCAGCGTACTCCAAACCAAACTGACTCGTTGCGAGGTCGAACATACCCGAGTCGAGCGGAATCGTCTTCGCATCCGCTATGACACCGTTAACGCCGGGAAGTCTGGACTTCAGAAGGTCGATCGCAGCGCTGGATACGTCGAGACACGTAAAGTCCGGCAAATTCTCAGCAAAAACAGTCTTGGCGCAATCGACAACAGCACCGTTGCCGCTCGCTATATCAATGATACGAGGACTGTCCTCACGCGTGTGAACTTCACGAAAATAGTCGTTCCAGAAGGCCAGCACGCTCGGGTGACCGGCACCATTGCTGGTGTACGCGGCGTTCGCATGTGGGCTCTGCCAATACGTATTCCAACTGTCTGCAACCGCTACTTTTGCCGACTCTTCATTCATTTCTATTGCCAACTTTCGTAACCCCCTTTCGGGCGGGACCGCAAAGTATAACAATTGCGCCTGACAACCTGGCAAGCAGCGTGTTATTTTCGCTGCATCAGACGTTCAGCCCATTGTCACCCACGCCAAAATGTCAGGAACTAGTCAAACGCGATGACCCAACAACTAGAAATCAGTCCCGACCTTGATCCCGAGGCACTCGGTAGAATTTTGCAGCAGCAGGGTCGATTGCAGGTCGCGAAGTTTTTTACAGCGGAGACGGCCGACTACCTGCACAGAATTCACGTCGAGAACAAGGACTGGTACCTGGCCTACAATGACGGAAACAACTACTTTGAAAGCTCCGTCCAGCAGATACAGGCCGCTGGTCCTCAGCAGCAGCAACAACTCATGAACAGCATCTACGCAAGGGCTCGCAGCCAATTTCAATATGTGTTCTATCAGTATTACATCAGCCAGGCGATCGATCTAAAAGAACAGCCCGGGCATCCAATGCATCAGATCCATGAGTTTATGAATAGTGAAGAAGTGCTGAACCTGATGAGGACCCTGACAGGGGAAAGGGCCATTCGCAAGGCCGACAGTTACGCTTCAAACTACGCACCTGGTCATTTCCTGACTGCCCATGACGACCGACACGATAGCCATGACAGGGTTGCTGCCTATGTATTTAGTATGACCGACAATTGGGATAAGAACTGGGGAGGGCACCTGGCGTTCTTCGATGATGCCGACAATATCGAGGAAGCGTTCGTCCCCACGTTCAATTCGCTAAATATATTCCTGGTGCCGCAGATGCACTCAGTTCAGCTGGTTTCACCTTTTGCCGGCCGCAATCGCACCAGTTACCTGGGCTGGCTGCACCGTTGACAGAGATTCAACTGGCAAACGTCGGCAGTTGCTCCCAAGCGTCGTCCTGACCGGCGAGGTCATAGAGCGTTTCTGCATAACGAACAAGCTGCTCCGAATGTTGCCGCACTTTCGGGTCGATATTCTCAACGGCAGGTCTGTCCTTGCTCAGACTGAGCAAGCGCTCGGCATCCATTTGCCACTTCAGTGAAAAGTGTCTGGCTACATCCCTTGGTGTGGCCGCCAACGAACCTGCGACGTAATCTGCAATCAGCTTATCGACAGAAATCGTCCAGACGAAATCATTTTCACGATTTACGCCCCAGACTTTCGCCATAAGGATGTCATCGGGCACCATCCAGACAGGCGTAGCTTGCACAGCCTCCCCTGATATTGCCTTAATTCTGATCATCTCCTTCACCACGTTATCGAGCAAAGGCTTGTACCAGGATTCCAACGCTTTTCGTTCAGCGTCAGCGCTTGATTCGGTCATAGAGCTTGTCCGGTGAGTCATACGTTTCGGAGCGTTAAAGTAACACTACAAACCACCGCGATCTAGTAGTAGCCGGACTCGAAAAGCTAACCTTCGTTAGTCTCCGGTTCATTGGCGCCTTGCGATACCACGACCTTGACGCCGGCGCCGTCACGCAGGTTCTCAGCACCGCGAATTGCGATACGGTCGCCTTCCTGAAGCGAGCCGCTAACGGCGACCAGGTCGCCAGACGAATCACCAATTTCAACGGCGACCTGTTCAGCAATATTCTCTTCGTTAACACGAAATACGAAAGTACCGTCACTGCGCAAGACCAGTGCATCGCGGGGAACGGTGAGTGAGATCTGGCGTGCACGTATTGGAATTGCCACGCTCACCAACTGCCCTACAGTCCAGTTCGCCGCGGAACTGTTCGGTAAATCAATTCGCGCTTCGAACGTTTGCGAACGAATATCGCCCGTAGGAATGAGTGCGCGAATCCTGCCTTCGGTACGGGTTGCGGTGGCAAATACTTCAATGACCTCACCGACAGTGGTGCGGGGCAGGTGCTTGAGAGGTACGAATGCACGTACCTCCATGTTCTGTATGTCGGTCATTCTTGCGAGGATCTCTCCCCGCGCTACGTCTTCACCGGCGCGATGCAATCGGCTGATCACGACGCCGGAAAACGGCGCGCGTATGTTGGCGCGGTGAATCTGGTCGTCAATCTGGCGAATTCGGACCTTTGTTATGTTCGCGTCACTGATCGCCAGATCACGGTTGGCTTCTGTCTGTTCCAGGTCAAACTCCGATACCAGGCTGGAATTGCCGAGTTCGCGTTGCCGGCGGAGCTGGCTTTCAAGCTGTCGTACATTTATCTCAGCTCGTGCCAGCAGTGCCTCTTGCTCCGCACGCTGTAGGCGCAGCGGTTGCGCGTCGATGCGGGCAACAGGATCACCCTTATCAACAAACGTTCCGGGCTCGGCTACCGCGAGCAGCTGCCCTGTCACGCCTGCGGTGACCTGCACATCATTCCGACTATAAATAGTACCGGGCACTGCGACTGTTGGAGCGACCTCGGCTTTCACGACGTTGGCAACCCGGACCACACTTGCCGCCGGTGGTTGTTGGGCCAGCGCCGGTGTGCCGAGAAACAGCAGCGCCGCGAAAATCATTTTTTTATTGTTACGCATCGACGGTTGCTCCTGAAATATCAGCAGAGTCGGACTGCTGTGACTTGCCGCGCAGCACCTTGAGTGGCGGCAGGCGAAGAATACTTGGCATTAGTATCAGAGTGAATGCAGCACTCACGAACATTCCACCAATAATCACCGTTGCGAGGCCGCGGTAGATCTGCGACCCCACGCCAGGCACGAGCATCAATGGCAGCATACCGAAAATGCTGGTGAGCGTGCTCATATAGATTGGGCGAGCGCGGACTTTCACGGCTTCAGCGACGGCAGTTGCGCGATCAAGTCCGTTCTTCTGCCCTACGCGGGTCTGCATGACCAGAAGAATTGCATTATTGACAACAAGTCCGAGCAGGATGAGAAAGCCGATCGTTGTCAGTAAGTCCATTGCCTGATTGGTGAAGAGATTCAAAATTCGCAACGCGACAACGCCACCTGCGATTGCCAGAGGCATCGACAACATCACGAGAATGGCATCCCAGATCGAACGGAACATCGCCGCCAGGACCAGCAGCAGCACCAGTGCTGCTATACCAAGATTCGCCTGCATAGTCGAAAACGCGGCCTCCAGACGGTCCGCGGTACCGCGATAGGCAATGCTCACATCATCCGGCATTACTTCTCGAAGTTTTGGATCAGCAACGTTTCGCAGTGTCGCCAGTGCCTCCTGTACTGTCACTTCAGGCGGCGGTGTTACCGAGAGAGTGATTGTTCGCTGACCATTTACGCGCAGCAACTGGGTCGGACCGACAGTACGCTGAATGTCCGCCAGCTCGCCGATGCTCTGAATGCCGGCCAACGGCGTCGCAATCGGAATCGCGGCGAGTTCCTCCGGAGACGCCCATTTGGGGCCTTTGAGTATCATGTCCATGCGGTCATTGCCGTCAAAATACTCGCCGACGTAAGTGCCGCTGGTTACGGCGCGTACAATATTGGCGACCGTCGCCCTGTCCAGACCGGCAGCGGTGATGCGTCGATCGTTGGGTACGAGCTGTAGTTCAGGCTCAGCAATCGCAAGGCCAGGGTTTGGCCTGACCTGCGCGCCCGGAATGGCCTCATTGATGATCCCCATGCCGGCCATAGCCACTTCGGACAGCGCATTGATATCGGAGCCCTGCAGGTCGACATTAATCGAACGTCCACCGTCGAAGCCGAAATTCAGTAGCGACGAGCGTTGCACGAAAGCCTGCGTGTCAGGCAGGTCGACAAGCACCTCGTCGCGCACAATGCCGATCATTTCCTCAATGCGATTTGGGTCCTGAGGATAAAGAAACAACATATTGAATGTGCCGAACGAAGACAGGTTATAGCCCCGGATGTAGGGTTCCTTCTCGTGGTCCATGTAAGGTTTGAGGCGTTCAACAACGACAGCTGCGATCTCGGTCTCAACCATTTCAACAGTGCCACCTGGCGGCATGCTGAAGAATGCGTTTAGTGAATCGGATGGGGCCTGCGGCAGCAAGTTGGCTTTTGGTACCAGCAATACTACGGCCAGCACAGACGCGCCGAGAATACCGACGATCCATGCCACACACATGACAGGCGTCCTCGTAAGTCGCATGATTAACGCCGTGATGTTCTTCCACCAGTGCTCGCAGGGGTCTTGTTCTTCCTTCTTGAGAAGGAACGATGCAGCCACCGGCAAGACGGTGACAGCGATAAGGAACGATGCGGTGACCGCGACAGCAATGGTAAGCGCAAGGTCTTGAAACAGCTGACCCTCCATGCCGTCCATAAACAGAACCGGGACAAATATCGCGACACTGGTAACCGTAGATGCGAACAGTGCACCTGTTATTTGTCGTGTGCCCTTGGCGACGGCTGTACTTAAGGAGTCACCGTTCTGCCGGCAACGTACAATGTTTTCCAATGTGACGATGGCTGCGTCCATGACAAGCCCGACCGAGAAGGCGAGACCGGCAAGCGAAATCACGTTCAGAGACTTGTCGAACAAGCGCAATGCCACGAATGCAACCAACACCGACAACGGCACAGTTGCTGTCACAAGGAAAGTGGCTCGCCGATTACGCATCAGGAAGTACAGAACCCCGATCGCCAGCATCAGGCCGATACCCAGGTTGCCTTGCACCAGGTTGATTGCGCGACGTATGTGAATTGACGCGTCAAAACTAAGGTCGATCTCGAGCCCAGCCTCTTGTAGTGGTCCGGCGTTGAGTTCACCAATCGCAACATTTATTTCGTCCAGGATGGATACGGTGTTTGCATCGGGATGCCGCTGTACGGTGATGTAGTAGGCCGGGAAACCATTGCGCAGCGTAAAACCATCAAACTTGCGCGGCACGATGTCGACGTCGGCAACCTCGTTCAGATAGATCGGTCGCTCATTGCTCCATCCGACAATCAGTTCGTTCAATTCACCTGGTGAGAACTGCCCGACGAAACGGACCGTGTATTGACGGCGGCCGACATCAGCAAAGCCGCCGGACGAGTCCGTCGCGCGAGACACGGTGGCGATAATGTCGCTAACCTGTATTCCCAGTGCGGCAGCGCGATACGAATCGAAAGTGATGTGCAGCTCTTTAGGTTGCTCACCGGCCAGAAATACTTGCGAAACTCCCGGGATGCGGGCGAGCCTTGGTTGTACCTGATCCTCGATGAGTTTCTGGTAGTGCGACAGTTCACGATTCGGATTGTCGGGCAGCACCCGTACAAGCAGCGACGCAGCACCCGGTGTTTGTGGTCCGCCGCCCGCCCCTACCTGTGGCTCAACAGCGTCGGCTGGTCGCGGCGGCGCCTGCGTCAGATTGTTGATGACGTCCAGTTTCGCGGTCTGAATATCGGTGCCGACGGCAAACGACAGGTTGACGAAGCCTTGCCCGCGGCCGATAAACGAATTGATGTTAGTAAGCCCTGGTGTGTTCCGCAGAACGTTTTCCTGCGGCTCGATGATGTTGGCCTCCATCTCCTCTGGCGCCGCGGCGCGCCAGAAGTTTGCAACGGATATCTGCGGCTCTTCGATATCTGGCAATAACTGGATAGGCAGAGATGCAATTGAGGTGAGGCCGAATAACGCGACCAGCGCGACGGCGACGACGACCGAAGGCCATTGCCTGGTACTCAGATCTGTCAGATTCATGAGTGTTTAGATGCAACGGATCTGCTTTTCGTTGCATGGCGGGCGGCGCATACTCCGCATCCTTAATACGTTTTTGGAATAAGAGTAACCGGCGCCTGGTAAGCCTATTCCCGTGGGACGGGCTCGTCGAGCATCAGCGCGCGAACGTACTTTACGGGGGGCGAACCGTAAGAGAGGGCCTGATCGTGATAGCGGCGCAAGGTGAAATCGTTTTGCCACGCCTGCTCTACCGCGGCCCGCAGGCTGATATGCTCCTGATAACCCACAAAGTAGGTTGAAAGCTGCGCCGACGTCAGCTGCGCGCGTACCCATTTCAAAGCCGCTTCGCGTTCTTCCTGGAAGCCACCTTCGATCATCAGATTCATCGCCGCTTCGCGCGTCATGCCGTCGACATGAATTGCAGAGTCGATGATTGCGTTCGTGATGCCTCGCAGGTACCACTTCAGGTTGATCAATTTCATAAGCGGATCGTGATCGAGATAACCTTCGGCGATCATCATCTGCTCGGCGTAGACGCCCCAGCCCTCGACGAAAGGACCTGACCACAGAACAGAGCGCAGTGTTGAGGGATAGCGGTTGCTGAGTGCAAGCTGCAGGTAGTGTCCCGGAACGCCTTCGTGAATCGTCAGATCCTGTATCGAATACAGATTGTATTCACGCAGGAACGACTGCACCTGCTCTTCTGTCCAGTTATCCGGCAATGGTGCCACTGCGTAGAAAGCCGGCTGATCCCGGTCAAGAGCTCCCGGTGGGTCAAGGTAGGCAACAGATACACCGCGTTGAAACTCCGGCATGATGATAATTTCGACAGGCTCTTCGGGCATCGTCACAATGTTGTGTTCGATGACAAAGTCGATCGCCTGTTGCAGCTGTTGTTTGGCAATATCCACAATGCCGTCACGCGGCGGCAATTGCTTGTACGCCTGCTCCAGGCCTGCGCGAATAATAGTCTGTTTGTAGGCTTCGTCCGGGTGGTCGGGAAAAGTAGTGTATGGATGAATCCTGGAATAGACCGTCTTGGCAACGTTGTACATTTCGTTGCGCACGGCTTCATATTCCTGCTCGGCGCGTGCCGTAACCTGTTTGCGGCTTAGCGGTGAGTCGAGTGCAAACGCCAGCTTCCTGTCATACAGCTGTTCACCAATGCGAAAGTCGCCCTCCGCCTGGGGCAAGAGTTCTTCTTCCAGCCAGGTTTGCTGATCGGCAACAGCATCTTTCGCAATTTCGATGGCCGCAGCGAGTCGAGACCGGTCTGCCGCGTCGAGCACATCCATAGCAGGAACAATCATGGTCTCGATAATCGAGACGAGCCCCGGATTCTGTTGTATCGCTGTTTCGGCATGTATTTTTGGCACGCGGGCGGGTTGTACCGATTCGCGCGCCTGCCGCATAAAGCGCGGCATTTGTTCGAGGCGAGCGGTGGCACTCTGCAGACGCTGTTCAATGGGTGCATAGTCGCGTGCCAGAAGGCTATAAATGGCTCCTCCCGAAATATTGATGTAGTAGAGCGGATTCCACGCCCACTCCTGCAATTCCCGGGCAGACCAGAGGTCAGCGCGCAGCCTTGTCATGAGCATGGCGGCATCGACCTGGTTGGCACGCGACAGCTCATCGAAGTCTAGCGCTTCGAGTGCGGTGATGTAGTCGCTCAGAAGCTCGAGTTGGAGTGCTCGTGCCGAGGCGTCGACCTGATCGAGCTCATGGTCAGCGCTATGATCGCCGATTGCGGTCGCCGCGACAGGCGAAAAATTGCTGAGGTCGCTGATGTACTCATCTGCGAGGTTTTGAAATGCCACGTCGGTTGCAGACGCAGCAAAGACTGAGTCGGAACAAAGCAGGACAAGTGCTATCAAAAGACGCTTCACATACGTGCCTCGGTCATTATTCACAGGTGGAAACCTTAGCATGAGGACCGTCAGTCTGTAATATCCCGGCATGCATAGTCGATTGCTGTTCCTGTTGTTGCTCAGTTTGCCGTCCGTTGCCCAAGGGCAGGGGGACCGTGTACCGTTGACTGTCATCCGTCTTCCCGAGTCTTTGCAGACGGTATACATCGCAGAAACCGAAACGGCAGAGTTTCATCGCTTTACACACACCGGGCAGCAGCTTACGTATGCGGGCAGCTACTACATGTCGATAGGCCAGAGCGGGGCAGGCAAGCAGCGTTCCGGCGACAAGCGCACACCGTTGGGGGTCTACTTCGTCACCGAGCAACTTGATACCACTCGATTACACGAAAAATACGGGCCAACCGCATTTCCACTGGACTATCCGAATGCCTGGGATTTGCGGCATGAGCGCAGCGGTGACGGAATCTGGGTGCACGGCGTTGACCCGCGTGGTGGCAAGCGGCCGGTACGTGACACCGATGGTTGTATCGCACTGCCCAACGAAGACCTTGTACAACTGATCTCAACGTTCGAGGACAACCAGACACCGGTGGTCGTTACGACAAAGATGGCGTGGGGCGACGCTGGCGCCAATCAGGATCTGGATGCACAGCTGCAGGACGCCATACTGACCTGGGCAGAGAGCAAAGCAGAGGGCGACCTGTATACCTACCTGTCATTATACGATGAGTCGTTCGAGCGCTGGGGTATGAGCAAAGTCGAATGGTCAACGCTGCAACTACGTTCTGCTAGCGAGCCACAGACAGCCAGCATCACGGTCAGTGAGCTGTTGCTGCTGGCCTACCCTGAAGAGGACAAACTCTATCTCAGCCGATTTCAACAAACGATCTCAGTTGGAGAATCGCAGCGAGTGTTAATGACGCGACTGTTCTGGCGCCGCGATGAGCACGGAGAATTACGAATAATCGCTGAAGACAATGGTTAGTCGTCGGGATTTCGCCGTCAAAAGCTAGCGCAGACCTTCCCGAGCCGTCAATTCGTCGATAACTTCGATTAGTTTCGGATAGCTGCCAGCCTGCGCGCCACCGGTCTTATACTTGCCATTGACGATAATTGCCGGAACGCCGTCGATGTTATAGCGGCGCATCAGGTCTGCGGCGACACGCATCTTCTGGTTCACCTCGAAAGAACCCCAGGTACGCTCAAAGTCTTCCTGGCTGACGCCAGCGCGGGCAAATACTCGCTGGATCGATGTCAGCGTTGTGAGCCGGTTGCCGCGGTCGTGGAACTCGGCGAACACCAGTGCACGAAACGCGAGCTGATCTTTCAGGGTTCCATTGCGGGCCAGCACTTCTTCCGTGTAGTAGAGCTGTGCGTGTAGTTCTGCAATATTGTTGAACGAGGCAGGAATGCGTACGAATCGTACACCCGGGTCCTTGTCTTTTTCCCAGCGATTGAGATACGACTCAAGATCGCGGCAATGAGGGCAGCTGTACATGAAGACTTCTGCCACTTCTATTTTGTCAGCGGCACCGACGGTTGGCTGAGTTGGAACCAGGCGCTGGTAGTGCTTGCCTTCCTTGTAGTTCCAGGTACGTGGTGCAGGTTCGTCCGCGCGTGCCAGTACGATTGCCGCCTCGGTAGGCGCAACCTCGGCAGCTGATTCCTCAACGATTTGCAGGGTTTCAGTCACAGCATCGTCCGCCGCTTCTGCCGCTTCCTCAACCTGTTCCTCGACAACGGCCGCCACTTCCGCAGGGGCCGCAACTTCTTCTTGCTTGCTGCAGCTCGTCGCAACGAGTGCCAACATCAATAGTACGATTAGATTCTTCATGCTTATCTGAGACCCTGCATGTAGGAAGAAAGTGCCGCAATATCGTCCGCATTCAGTGTTGCGGCAATATCACGCATGATTTTTGTTTTGCCGTCAGTCGTGCGAGTACCGCCGGCATAGTCATTCAGTTGCTTCGCAGCATATGTGGCGTGCTGTCCCTGCAAGGCCGGGTAGCCCGCGGCAGGGTTGCCGCGACCGGTCGGGCCGTGGCACGCCATACAGGCGGATGTCTTGTCTTGCTTATCACCGCCCCGGTACAGGGATTCACCACGATCAACGAGGCTTGTATCGGCGACGGCCTGCGCGGCTGCCGGCAGGCTTTCAAAATACACTGCGAGATTGTCAATATCTTCGTCGGACAGCATCATCGCCTGACTGGACATCAGCGGGTCTTTGCGATCGCCGTTTTTGAAAGCCTGTAGCTGGGCCACCAGGTAAGGCGCATTCTGGCCGGCGATATTGGGCCACATCGGACTGGAACTGTTGCCCTCGGCGCCGTGGCAGGCGGTACACGTTAGCGACCGGGACTTGCCGGCATCAGCCGAACCGTCAACCAGGCTGTCCGCCTTGAGTGGCGCAGCGATCAAAAAGAGGCTGGTGAGTACAAACAGTATTGCGAGCGTGTTTTTCATATCGTGTAACCGTTACTTCCCTGCGTTGGCCGGTGCCAACACCGAATTTAGTGATCGTTTTTTGTTCCGAATGGATGCGAATACCGGCGCCGGGTTTATGGTGTTCCATGAATTATCAGGGCACCTTGCCGAGTGCTTCAGAACCCGTCAAACTGTTGCCCGAATCCTTGCCACCAGCAGCCCCAAATTATACACACAAACTACGGGGCGTACCCCAATGTCGATATACCCGGAAGCCCAATTCATCAAAAGCGCCAATGCGGCCAGCCAGTTCGTGCGCGACGAAGGGGCGGAGGTCGCTGTTGCAGGGCGCTCAAACGCCGGCAAGTCCAGCGCGATCAATATTATTGTCAATCGGCGCCAGTTTGCCCGTACCAGCAAGACGCCCGGCCGTACTCAGCATATTAACTTTTTCGGCTTGCAGGATCAGGAACGGCTGGTTGACCTGCCGGGGTACGGTTTCGCAAAGGTCGCCGCCAAGATGCGCTCCCACTGGCGCAACCTGATGGCGGATTATTTTGAGACGCGCAAGAGCCTGCGTGGTCTGTTTCTCATTGTTGATATCAGGCGCCAGCTGACGCAATTCGATTATCAGATGCTGGCGTTCGCAGAGACCGTCGCATTGCCAACACATGTGCTGCTGACCAAGACGGATAAGCTGAAACGCGGGCAGGCAGCAAAGGCCCTTCTGGAGGTGCGACGCGAACTGGGAGAGGTAGCAACAGTGCAGCACTTTTCCGCGCTCACGCGTCAGGGCGAAGACGAGGCACGTACAAGACTGCGTGAGATGCTGGACGCCGAGCAATAAAAAGCCCCGAAGCAGCGTTACCGCTGCCCCGGGGCCGAAGAAGCAAGCGGCTTGGGGTTGCCGCGTTGCTCGTCTGTCTAGGGAGGTAAACAGACGAGTGACTTACGCACTCAGAAGATTAGAGGCGCATGCCCGAAACAAGTTCCCAGCCTTCCACAACTATTTGATTATATTAAAAATATAGTTCAGATTGAGTCTAAACTGCGCTAATGTGCTTCATCCCAGTTGGCGCCGCTGCCCACATCGACCTTGAGCGGTACAGATAGCTCTGCGGCGTTGTTCATCAGCTGAGTAATGCTTTGGGTCACGGTATCCAGTGCATCTTCGGCCACTTCGAATACCAGTTCATCATGGACCTGCATAATCATGCGCGCGGCAGGCTTCTCAACATGCAGCCAGCTGTGCACTGCAATCATGGCTCGCTTGATGATATCCGCGGCCGTGCCCTGCATCGGCGCATTAATCGCCGTGCGTTCTGCATATTGTCGACGGTTCGCATTGCGCGCGTTAATTTCGGGCAGATACAGGCGCCGGCCGAATACCGTTTCAACGTAGCCCTGCGCGCTTGCTGTTTCGCGGATGTCATCCATGTATGTCTTGACGCCTGGATAACGGTCGAAATACAGGTTGACGTATTCCTGGGCCTCGCCTCTGGAGATGCTCAATTGCTTGGCGAGTCCGAATGCCGACATGCCGTACATCAGGCCGAAATTGATAGCTTTCGCCGATCGGCGTTGATCGTCGGTGACCTCTTCGAGCGCCATTTCGAAAACTTCCGCCGCTGTCGCACGATGCACATCCTGTTCATTCGCGAAGGCATTAACGAGTCCCGGATCGGCTGACAGGTGCGCCATGATACGCAGTTCAATCTGCGAATAGTCTGCGGCTAGCAGGACATGGCCCTCGGGCGCAACGAAGGCTTGCCGAATGCGCCGCCCTTCCGGCGTGCGGATCGGAATGTTTTGCAGATTCGGATCTGTGGATGACAAACGTCCGGTGGCGGCTACAGCCTGGTGATACGAAGTGTGGATGCGCCCGGTGCTGTCAGCGATCTGCAGCGGCAGCTTGTCGGTGTATGTGCTCTTCAGCTTGCTGACGCTTCGATAATCGATAATGACCGCTGGAAGTTCGTAATCATTCGCCAGCTCTACGAGCACATCCTCTGCTGTAGATGGCTGACCTTTGGGCGTTTTGCGTATTACCGGCAGGCCTTGTCGCTCGAACAGGATTTCCTGCAGTTGCTTTGGCGATCCAAGGTTGAACGGGCCGCCTGCAAGTTCGTGGGCTTTGGCCTCAAGCTCCAGCATTTTCTTCGCCAGTTCACTGCTCTGAGTTGAGAGCATTTTGCGATCTACGAGGACGCCTGTCTCTTCCATTTCCAGGAGGATGGGCACAAGCGGTTGCTCGATATCCTCGTAGACTGAGCGCAACGATTCATGCTCTGTAAGCTGATCCCACAGTGCCGTGTGAAGCTGCAAAGTGATGTCGGCGTCTTCGGCGGCATAGGGTGCTGCGGTGTCGAGATCGATCTGGTTGAAGGTGAGCTGCTTCGCCCCTTTGCCCGCGACATCCTCGTAGTGGATGGTTTCACGCCCGAGGTACTGCCGCGCAACCGAGTCCATGTCGTGACGTGTTGCAACGCTGTTCAGCACGTATGACTCAAGCATGGAATCAAACTGCATGCCTCCCAGCGTGATGTCGTAACGTGCGAGGATGTGTGCGTCGTATTTGAGGTGATGGCCCACTTTCTTCTGCTCTTCGCTTTCCAGCCAGGGGCGAAGTTTGTGCAGCACCTCGTCACGCGGTAACTGGTCCGGTGCGCCCGGGAAATCGTGAGCGACCGGGATGTATGCTGCTTCGCCGGCCGTGACTGACAACGAGAGCCCAACAATCTCGGCCTGCATGTAGTTGATGCTGGTCGTTTCCGTATCGAATGCGGTGAGTTCGGCAGTCTCAATCTTGTCGAGCCAACGGTCGAAAGCCTCCCATGACAGCACTGTTTCGTAGTTTGCCTCGACCGACTCAACAGCGGCTTCGGCGGGAGCATCGTCGGCTTCATCCAGTTGCCCCAGCAACGAGCGTAATCCGAAGTGGCTGTATATCTGACGCAAGGTATCGATGTTGGCAGCGGATTGCACAAGCTCAGTGACATTGACGCCGAGCGACAAATCGTCGCGGATCGTCGCGAGATCCTGCGACAGCCGAAGTTGCTGCACGTTCTCCTGCAGGCTCTCACCAACCTTGCCCTTGATGTCTGCCGCGTTGTTTACGATTCCGTCCGCAGATTCGTACAGGTTCAGCCACTTGGCCGCCGTCTTGGCGCCAACCTTGGGAACACCGGGAATATTGTCCGAGGTGTCACCAACCAAAGCCAGGTAGTCGACGATCTGCTCCGGGAAAACGTCAAACTTTGCTTTCACACCAGCACGGTCCATGCGCGCATCATTCATCGTGTTGATGAGCGTGACCTTGTCGTTGACGAGTTGCGCGAGATCCTTGTCACCGGTCGAAACAAGTACAGACATGCCAGTTGCAGCGGCCTGCTTGCACAAAGTACCGATGACATCATCAGCTTCGACACCCGCAACGCGCAGCAGCGGCAAGCCCATAGCCTCGACGGCATCGAGAATCGGTTGTACCTGGCTGCGCAGATCATCTGGCATCGGCGGCCGGTGCGCTTTGTACTCGGAATAAATGTCGTCGCGGAAGGTCTTGCCGGGTGCGTCGAAAACGACTGCTACGTTTTCAGGTTGCTCCTCTCGAAGCAATTTGAGGATCATCGTTAGTACGCCATGCAGAGCCCCGGTAGGCTCGCCCTGCGAATTGGTGAGATTCGGCAGCGCGTGATATGCGCGATACAGATACGAAGACCCGTCGATCAGGACGAGGTCGGTCATCAGGAATTCCCTGCGTTATTCGGGTTGTTCGCTTTCTTCTTTGTTTTCTGCGTCTTCGCTGTCGTCTTCACCGGTTTGCGACGGTGGAACGGCCATGGTGCTTGGGTTGCCAGGGATATACAGCGGCCCGCTTTGACCACAACCGGACAACAGCGACAGGGACACCATGGCGGTGGCGAAAATCAACAACAGTGTAGCCCGATTCATGTCATCTACTCTTTGAAAACTGCCAGTCAGCGAAGACCTGATTATAGGGCATCATTTTGCGTATTGTTTAGCGACTTTGCGATACGCATCACGAAATGGAATGCCATCCTCGCGTACCAGTCGATACGCCTCGGCTGTGGCGAAAATACCGTCGTCGAGTTTGATGTTGCCGGGCAGGAATGCCAGTCCCTGCAGCAGGTAGGCCATGATGTCGACGCTGTCGATAGCCAGGTCGATAGAGCGGAACAGCGGAGACTTGAGACGTTGCAGGTCGCGTTGATACCCGGACGGCAGTTTGGCTGTGATCATCAGAGACTCGTCCAGACAGGCCTGGGCGGTTGCCGATGATGCCCGCAGCAACTCCAGAACATCAGGGTTGCGCTTTTGCGGCATGATCGAAGACCCGGTCGTGACATCCGCAGCCAGTGAGATGTAGGCGAATTCCTGCGTGTAAAACATCAACAGGTCACTCGCCATACGGCTGACGTCCTGCATCAGCAGAGCAATTTCGAATAGCAGAGCGCTCTCTGCTTTGCCGCGAGAGAGCTGTACGGCCGTCACAGGGTTCTGCGTTGCGGCGAAATCGAGTTTGGCCGTGGTCGCGTCACGATCGAGCGGCAGTCCGGGCGTACCGTAGCCGGCTGCACTACCCAGAGGATTCTTGTTGATCCGATGCTGCACAAGCTCAAGTCCGGCCTCGGCATCGGCGAGACCTTCGTCAAATCCACCACACCATAGCGACACGGAGGAGGGCATGGCATGTTGCATGTGCGTGTAGCCAGGGATTTCGAGATCGCCCTGCCTGTCACTGAGTCCGGCAACTGCGTGACGCAAACCACTGACGCGCCCTGCCAGGTCTGCGGCTGCATCGCGCAGGTAGAGGCGCAGCGCTGTCAGGACTTGGTCGTTGCGAGAGCGACCCAGGTGCAGGCGTCCACCGGCTGTGCCAATAGCGTCGGTGAGGCGTGTTTCGAGAGCGGTGTGTGCGTCCTCATCTTCAAGGCTAATGCTCCAGTCGCCCGCGGCGAAGCTGGCGTCCAGCGCATTGAGTCCGTCACAGATGGCTTTGCAGTCCGCTTCGCTGATGAGATCCTGAGCTGCGAGCATCTCGGCATGAGCGATTGAGCCGCGGACGTCATAAGAGACCAGCCGGGCATCGAGGAGGTGGTCTTCTCCGGCGGTGTATCGCAATACGCGTTGGTCAAGTGGCAGGCCTTTTTCCCAAAGCCGGCTCATGACGGGCTTTGTTCAGCCGGCGTCAGTGCCGCCACGTTGTCAACGACCAGCGTACCTGTTCCCTCATTCGTAAACACTTCGAGCAAAATGCTGTCGTCAAGTTTGTAAGATATGACGTGCACACGTTTGACTCCGTTAGCGATCGCCGCGTCAATCGCTGCCGCCTTCGGCAACATGCCATCGGCGAGACTGCCCGCAGCACGCAGCTTCTCAAGGGCGTCGCGATCGATATAGCTGATCAGCGAACTTGGGTCGCCAATGTCTTCAAGTATGCCGGCCGCACCAGTCGCAAGGATGAGTTTTTCGGCGTCGAGCTCAGCGGCTATTGCTGCGGCAACCGTATCAGCATTGATGTTTAGCATCGTGCCTGACTCATCGCAGGACAAAGGGCTGACGACTGGCATGAGCCCATTATCAAGTTGTTTTCTGAGGATGTCGGCTTCGACAGAATCAATGTCGCCGACAAAACCGTAGTCGACAGGAGACTCACCCGCGCGCTCAACAGGGGGGCGCTTGTGGGCGCGAATCAGGCCTGCGTCGACGCCGCTAATGCCAACGGCCGGGATTTGCAGGTCGCGGCAGGTGGCAAGAATACGCGTGTTGATCTGTCCGTTTAGCACCATCGCGGCGACATTCAGTGATTCGCCGTCGGTGACCCGGCGCCCGTCGACAAACGTTGTATCGAGACCCAGAGCAGTAGCGAGCTCAGTCGATTGTGGGCCGCCACCGTGAATCAGAACGACGCGAATGCCGACCTGGTGCAATATGCCAACCTGTTCCATGAAGGCACGGGTTTTCTGCGGCTCGGCGAAGATTTCACCGCCCGCTTTGATGACGAATACTTTGCCTTTGAAGAGGCGAATGTAGGGGGCTGCATGTTTGAGTGCCGAAACAACAATCGCGCGATCGTTCTGTTTGCTCACGAACTGTTTCCAAGCATCTGATGCAATACAGCCATTTGCGCCAGCATACGATTGCGTGCCTCCTGGATCACGACACTGCGTGGCCCATCGAGTATGTCGTCGGTGACGACGACACCGCGCCTTACGGGGAGACAGTGCATGAAACGGCAATCGTCCTGGGCGTTGCCAAACCAGGTCTCATCAACGCACCAGTCCAGGTGCTGTTCGCGAAGCTTCTGGTCGGCAAGTTTGTCGCCATAGTGCCGGGTTGACGACCAAGACTTGGCGTAGATGACATGGGCTCCTTCCATCGCTTCCTTTCGGTCCTCAGACTCGCTGACCGAACCTCCGGACGCCTCGGCTGCGGCAGATGCATTTTGCATCATTCGCTGTGGCAGTTCGAAACCTTCAGGGCGCAGGACCGTAACATCCATGCCGCGCTTTGCGGCCATGTGCAGTGTCGCCGCTGGCACAGCCAGTGGTAGTGCGCGTGGGTGGTAAGCCCAGCTCAACACCAGCTTGCCGCCGTCAGCCGGGATATCGAGTTCGTTCATGGTTTTCCAGTCCGCGAGGCTCTGGCACGGATGGTTAGCGGCGGACTCCATATTGATATATGGCTTTTCGATCAAGTCGGTCAGAGCCGTGTATTCCTGATCGCCTAGATCGGCATCAAGATCCTTGCGCTGGGCGAATGCACGGATGCCGATGGCATCACCGTACGAAGCAATGACCGGTATGGCCTCGCGAATATGTTCGGCAGCGGCGCCGTCCATAACAATGCCAGGCCTTGATTCGATACCATGAATCGACATTTCCGGTGAGATTACAAAAGAACCGCCACCCAGGCGTGTCATCGCCGCCTGGAACGAAGCCAGCGTGCGCAGTGACGGACTCAGGAAGAGCAGCGACAAGACTTTGCCTTTCAGTGCCTCTGGTTCTGGCGCGGTATCCAGGCGAGCGGCAAGGTCGATGAGGGCCAGTATCTCTTCATTCGAGAAATCCGCAAGGTCGTTAAATGCTTTCATTCCTGTTCCTTCAGTTTGTTGAGGGTGCGATGGCCTGCAGCGCCTCAGCTAAATGTTCAATATGGTGTGATTCAAGCACAAGTGGCGCCAGTATGCGCAGGATATCCGGGTCGCCGCTTGTGCCGGTCAAAATATCATGTTCAAGCAGCGCGTCGCGAACTTCGATAGCCGGGCGGTCGCACCTCAGGCCAAGTAGCAGCCCCATTCCCTGGACACTTGTTACCGGACCGACAACGCAATGTTCGCGGATCGCCGCTTCCGAGCGGCGTACATTTGCGAGCAGGTTTTCTTGCTCAATAGCGTCGATGGTTGCTGCGATTGCAGCGGCGGCGACGGGGCCGCCACCGAACGTCGAGCCGAGGTCGCCAACGCTGAATTTTGCGGCAATTTCGTGGCCGCAAAGCACCGCGCCACAGGGAATACCGCCGCCCAATGCTTTCGCGCTTGTCAGAATGTCGGGATTGATCGCGTTGACCTGTACAGCAAAAAACTGGCCGCTACGTCCAATGCCAGACTGAACTTCATCGGCTATCAGAATGGCGCCATGCTGCGCCGTCAACTCGCGCAGTGCCAGCAAGAACTCTGCAGAGAGGTCGTAGCCCCCTGCGACGCCCTGGATGGGCTCGAAAATAACGGCGGCGATATCGTCGCCGATCATTTTCTTTGCGGCAGCAACGTCGTCTCTTGGAATAAAATCCACCGCAAACGGTTTGCGCGGGAAGCCGTACCACTTCTCCGAGTTCCAGGTGACAGCGGCCGCAGCGGCTGTACGACCATGAAAGCCCTGTGTAAGCGCCAAAATCTTACTGCGCCCCGTGGCCATGCACGCCATTCGCAAGGCGTTCTCATTGGCCTCAGCGCCGGAGTTTACAAAAAACACACGATCGAGGCCGTCCGGAGCAACACGCGTCAGCTTCTCAGCGGCCGCGGCGCGAATGTCGAGCGCAACTGCATTGCTCTGGAACAAAAGTGTCTTGCTCTGATCGCTGATCGCCTTTACGAGTCGGGGATGACCATAGCCGAGCGCGGCAACGGCATGACCACCGTACAGATCGAGAATGCGTCTCCCGTCACGGGTGTAAATATCACAGCCGCTGGCGCGTTCAGGCACAAATGGTAATTGTCCGTAAACCGGAATAGTCACGCCTGCTTCTCGAACACGCGGGTCCAACATCACATCTTGCTGGTTGATTGTTGGCATTATGTCCACCCCGGTGCCGCAGCCTGCAGGCCCGCGGTTTCCGGCAACTCCCAGAGCCGGTTCATCCATTGCACTGCGCCGCCGGCCGCACCTTTGACGAGGTTGTCGATTACGCTCATGACGACGACCGACTCGCCGTCAGTTGCAACACTCAGGTTGCACATGTTGCTTGCTACAACATCTTTGAGCCGTGGCGTGCCATCAACCAGATTGACGAAGGCAGCACTTGAGTACGCCTGTTCGAAAACCTTGCGCAGTTGTGACTCGTCTACGGGCGCTTTCGCTCTGGCCTGCAAGGTAATATGTATGCCGCGAGCGAATGGCCCGGAGTGCGGCACGAAATGTACTTTCGTTTCACGATCACTCGCCGCCTTGATCAGCGCGGCGACTTCGGGAGCGTGTCGATGCGCGAGCGGCTTGTAGGCATACAGGTTGCTGTTACGTTCCGGGTGGTGCGTGCCGGCCTGTGGACTGCGACCCGAACCAGTACTGCCCGTTACGCCAGAGACAAAAATCTCGGCTTCAGTGAGTCCGGATTGCAGCAGCGGTACAGCGGCGAGCAAAGTCGCAGTTGCGAAGCAGCCCGGGTGTCCGATGTGCGCCGTCGTTGCCGGTCCGCTGTGTTCAGGCACTACACAAGTGAATTGTTTCAGAAGCTCTGGGGCACCGTGCGTGGCAGCGTATACCGATTCCCAATCGCGCTGTTCTGCATAACGAAAATCGGCGGATGAGTCGACAACATGCAGGTTCCAGCTGTTATCCATGGCGGTCTGTATGGCTGCCGCGATGACTTCTGCCGACGCGCCATGCGGAGCGGCTGAAAACAGGGCAACGTCTGCACCGTTCGCCGGTTGCTGCTGCCATTCATTACGCGCCATGAATTTCAGGTCAGCGTGCGATTGAGCCAGGTGGCCGAAGGTGGCAGAGACGGGGTTGCCCGCTTTGCTGTCCGATACGGCTGCAAGCAATTCAAAATTCGGGTGGCCGTGGATGAGTCGCAACAGTTCGCCGCCGACATACCCACTGGCACCCAGAATGACCGCATTGATCGACTGACTGTTGCTCGACAAGCTCATGCGACTTCCTTCTGCAGTAATGCTGCGATCCTGTCGCCAAGTGCAACACCATTGGACAACGCGTTGATACCGGGCAACGACAGTCGCTCTGCGATCTGCTGAACACCCACATCATTATCTGTGGCCGGCCCTGTTACCACTGCCGGTTCAATGCTGTATTCGTCGCGTAAAATCGTCGCCCCACCCCAGGCGGATACCGGATCATTTGCGCACAAGACCACGACGGTGAGTGCCTCACGAATCTGATTGTCTGCCAGGATTGCGGCGACACCATAGGACCCCAGAAGACCATCGCCAAGTTCCAGCACAATGACGTCAGGGTTCTTTTCCCCCAGGCCAGTCAGCAGCGCGCGAGTCAGAGCAGGGCCATTTTCTTCGGTTGTTGTGACTACACCGTGGTCCGAGAATATGGACGTTTGGCTGGCTCCTGCATCTTCCATCGCAAGTACGTCGCGACGGAGTGATACGCCGGTCGCCTTGCAGGCTGCTACGCTCAGGCCGAGCTGCCGCAGGCGGCCAACAATCTGGCAGGCTGCCGCGGTCTTCCCGGAGTCCATGCAGGTTCCGGCGAGCGCTACCACAGGAACGCCATTGGTGTTGAATTGCAGTTCCTTATTCAGAGTTGTCGAGCCGACGCGCGCGGGAATCCCAATACGTTCTCCGAGGTAAGGAAACTCAAGAACGGTACCCAGAACCTCACAATCAAATGGAGGCCCGACATCGGGGTTGGCGGAATCGCAGATGCCGATTACTCCGCCGATGTTGAGCAACTGAACGTTGTCACCGGGTTTCAGTAAATCGGGCAAGTGTCCGGAATAGCCTCGTAATGCGTTGCGATGTCCAAGGGCGCCGACTACAACGTCACCCATGGCGACAGTCGCCATCCGCCCCGACGTCAGTTCGAGCTGGTTGTAGCGACTCTTGTTGTTTAGCACTCGCACCGCTATCAGCACGCCTTCTTCGCAGGGGATGTCAGCCGAAACACGCAGTTCGGAAGTCAGTTCATTGTGCTGAGCAACTGACGCGATCTTGTCTACGACGATGTTTTTCATGCTATTCCCTGCCTGCGCGGGTTTGCAGGGAGCCCGTCAGAGACAGGATCCGCGCGTAGCCCAGCGCGTCGTTTGCGGTCCACTCTCCTGCGGCTTCGCCGTACACGCCCTTGGTGGCCGCCAGCAGCGAGTGGTCTGACGTCACGCCTTCGATAAACAGTTGTCCTGGCCGCAGGCTGAACTTAACGCTGCCGGTCACACGCCGTTGCGACGATAGGAGCAGTGCCTCGATATCGTCGCAGGCGAGGTCCAGCTGCTTGCCTTCGTGAACCAGGTCACCGTAAGTTGCGGCTATGCTGTCTTTGACACGCATCTGCTGCGCGCTCAGAACCAGTTTTTCCAATTCGCGATGTGCCGTTATCAACGTGATTGCGGCGGGCGCTTCAAATGCCACTCGACCTTTGGTGCCAAGCACTGTATCACCGAGATGTATGCCACGACCAATGCCGAATGCGCCCGCGAGATTCTCTAGTTTTTCGATGAGATTCACCGCAGGCAGAGGCTCGCCGTCGAGCGCGACGGGCAGGCCGGATGCAAAGTCGAGCGTGTGCCAAGACGGTGCTTGTGGGTTTGAAAAAGCGCCGGGTGACAGAACCCACGCAGATTCCGGCAGCGCGTTTTCTGATGTCAGCGTTTCCTGTCCGCCGATCGTTATTCCCCACAATCCGCGATTTATAGAATACGCGGAACCTTGCGCGGGCAAAGGCAGCTTGTGTTTTTCGAGATAGGCTAGCTGTTCCTCGCGAACCCAGCTGTTGTCTCGAACCGGCGCAAGCACCTCGAGGCCCGGATTCAGAGTTCTTAGTGCCACTTCGAAACGGACCTGGTCGTTGCCTGCCGCTGTGCAGCCATGCGCCACCGTGGTTGCGCCTCGTTCGGTAGCGATCTGCGCAAGGCGTTCGGCTTGCAGGCCGCGCTCTGCGCCGACACAAAGCGGGTAGGCCTGTCCTCGCAACACATTGCCCGCAATCAGGTAACGAATAACCGTATCGAAGAAGTCCTGTCTTGCATCGATAAGCACATGTTCAATTGCGCCTAGTGCTAGCGCGCGTTTTTCCAGCGCGTCAGCAGCCGCATCGTCAATACCACCCGTATCGACACAGGCTGTTATCACGTCGCGACCATAGTTTTCCTTTAACCACGGTACGCAGAAGGATGTGTCCAGGCCGCCAGAGAAGGCGAGAATGATTGGTGATGTGTCCTTGCTCAATGAAGTCTCCGTAACGATTCAGGTACGAGCGGCATGCTCGATACGAGCAATGAGGCTTTTTTGTGCACCAGCCGACGCTGTAGCAACGAATACGGTGTCATCGCCACCGATATTGCCTACCACTTCCGGCCAGTCGCTGCGATCGAGCGCCAGCGCGACACGCTGTGCTGCCCCGATCCCCGTGTGTATGACCAGAAGATTCGGACCGGCCGGTTGTACACTGCGCAGCAGTCCGGCGACGGCGGACATTTGCTGGCTGTCATCGGACTCCGCCGCAGCGAGTTCGTAACCCAGGCGGGTCTTGATGGCACCGAGTTCCCTGAGGTCGCGGCTGACGCTGGACTGCGTCGCGACATGCCCCTGAGCGGTCAAGGTTGCCACGAGCGCAGCCTGCGTTGCGGCTGGACCGTTCTGCAAAAGTTTGCGAATTGCTTCGCGACGTTGTTCGTGGTTTCCGTTCGGCACGGTACTTCTCGCATAAATATGCGCATAAGTTGAACATCATGCGCATATCGTGTCAAGCGCTCAATGCCCGTTTCGGGCCGCTAATACGTTACACTGCGCCGCTTTGCGCAGAATCAGGACACCTACATGCCACAACTTGAGACCGTCGATGTCAGTACCGGGGCAAATCCGACAGGCAGTATCATCTGGCTGCATGGGCTTGGCGCCGATGGTCATGACTTCGAACCAATCGTGCCCGAGCTCCGTTTGCCCGCTGAGACGCCGCTGCGTTTCGTATTTCCTCATGCTCCAGTCCGGCCGGTGACGGTCAATGGCGGCATGGAAATGCGCGCCTGGTACGACATCCTGAGCCTCGATTCTGAAGGGCGGGCAGACGCGGCCGGTATTATTGAGAGTACGGCGTTGGTGGAAGAATTAGTCGACCGGGAAGTCGCTCTGGGCATGCCTGAAGAGAAAATCGTAGTCGCAGGTTTTTCCCAGGGGGGCGCAGTAGCCATAAATACGATGCTGACGACTGGCCGTGAACTGGCCGGACTGATGGCGCTTTCGACATATCTCGCATTGCCTGCTTCGATCGAGACGTCCGCCAGTCGTAAAGACCTGCCTGTATTCATGGCACATGGCAGTTCCGATCCCGTCCTGCCGATTCAATGGGGCCGCGATTCGGCCGCTGCGCTGGCTGAGAGTGGCTATTCGCCAGAGTGGTGTGAGTATCCGATGGCGCATGCGGTGTGCCCGCAGGAAATCGCCGACATCCGCAACTGGTTGTTGAAGGTTTACGGCTGAGCCGGGTCGACCCTGAATGCTGATTCACCGGTATTCGTGCCGGCGGCGTCAAAGCGTCGTTCGCGCATTGACCAGTTTCCTGCAAGATCGCGAAGCGCGACCGTCGAGCAGCGGGTCCCGTAGTCCGGTAGCACGATAAACGGCGCGCTGATTGCATGCGCGGTCGAGAACGGCAGGCGCGAGCTTTCAATAGTGTTGGCGGGTGCCTTCTGCCGGTCATCAAGCATACGCAACAACTCGGTTTCATTGATCTTGTCCGAATCAATAAGTTGTTCCATCGCTTCTTTGCTCCGCAGCACTTTGTGCCACGGTGAATCCAGCAACTCGTTTGCCAGTCCGTAAACGCCCGGCTGCAATTCCCGAATTTCGTCCTCACGATTTGACAGATACGCCAACGATTCCCCGTCACTCACTAACAGGTTGAAGCCAGCATAGTCTGAACCATTGATCATGCTGAGGTAGTCAACGGGCTTGTCGGCACCGAGCAAGAAGTCCGTCACGAGGTGACCCCGGGATCTGTCTCGTGCCGAAGGTGCGTCAGCATCACGGTAATTCGTAACAGCCGAGAAGCGGCCATCTCTGTGCAGCGCGAACCACGTCCCTCCGGCCTGCAGGTCGCGCCCTCCCAATATGTCAGATTCGTCTGGCCACCAGCGAGCCGACTCGGTCGGACGATTGTGAAACTCGTCGCGGTTACTGGCGACGACCAGAGGGAAATCAGGGTGCTGCTGCCAGCTGAGGACGATCAGGCACATACTCAGGCTGTCGTATCGAGATTCATCCAGCCGTCAACCAGCCGACGTGCTATCGAGATGCGAAACGGAAGCTTCGGGAAACCGGAGCGCAGCTCTTTTCGCGTAAACCACCGCGCGTCTTCAAGCTCGCCATCATTGAGGCGTATGTGTTCGACGCTGTCCGGGTCTGCTTCAGCGACAAAGCCGAGCATCAGCGAAGATGGGAATGGCCAGGGTTGCGAGCTGTCGTAGCGTACGGACGTCGCACGGATATTGGTTTCTTCATACACTTCCCGGCGCACAGCATCCTCCAGACTTTCGCCGGGCTCAACGAATCCCGCAATCGTTGAGTAGCGACCCTCAGGCCAGTTTTCCTGCCGCCCAAGTAAGCAGCGATCACCATCGGAAACCAGAACAATGATCGCAGGGTCGACACGCGGAAATACTTCTCGACCACATTCAGAATTGACACACCGGCGTGAATTGCCGCCTGCCGCCGGACGTGCGGATGATCCGCATACGCCGCAAAACATCTGCGATGCATGCCACAGCACGAGGGCTCGCGCATGCGCGGCAAGATTGGCCTCATCAGGCGGCAATACCGAGCCCAGAAAGCGCAGCTCGTGAAACTCACCCAACTCCCCATAGGGCGGATCAATATGCTTGTCGATTGCGACCGCGAAAGCCGGCTGGCCGCGAAACAAGCCGAGAAAAATCAACTCATGCTCGTCAACGAAAGTCTCAACCTGGCGTCGTTCGAGGAGTACCGCTTGCAAAGGGTCACCGCCGACAAGGCAGCGATCGCCCCAAACAGGGACGAATCGCGTTGCCTCGTCGCGGGCCGCTTTCTGCAGCCAGTCGTTATCTTTGCGCCGCTCGCCAATGCGGTCGACGAAAGCACCGGCAAAAACATTGTAGTTTTCCATCAGCACTTGCTGATCGATCGGCTAGTTTTTCGCCAGCAGATCCCTGATTTCTGTCAGCAGAGCTTCTTCGGCAGATGGCTTGGGTGGCTCGGCAGGCTTCTCTTCTTCTTTCTTCTTCATCGAGTTCATGCCCTTGATCAGCATGAAAATAGCAAACGCAACGATCAGGAAGTTAATTACCGTATTAATGAACAATCCATAGTTGATTGATGCGGCACCTTCGCCTTCGCCCAGTGCGAGAGCCAGGTCACTGAAATCGACACTGCCCATCAGCATACCGATTGGCGGCATGATCACGTCAGCGACCAGTGATGAAATAATTTTGCCGAATGCAGCGCCAATGATGATACCGACAGCCATGTCGACGACATTGCCACGCATCGCGAACGCTTTGAATTCTTTGAGCATTGGTTTATCTCCCTAGTACTTGTTGTTATCGTAAAGACCGTCGGATTGTACCCGTTCTAGACTGAGTTTCCGATAATTTCACAAGCCGGGCAGACACCCTTGTCGATCGCATAGGCGTCCTGGACGTAGCGCGCCGGGCAAAGATCACAGGCGGCGAGATACAGCTCGTCATTCCAGGCAATACAATGCAGGAGATTCCACGCCCATTCGAAACTCAGCTGAGGGTGGCGGTGCAGCAACAGGTAGTTTTCGTATGCTCGACAAAGGCGGTGTCCAAATTCCACGTCAGGTCGGGGCCAACTCGCATGCACTCTGTCGTCGCTGTCAATTCTGAGCAGCAGACCAGCCGCGAACAGGACAACCAGGGTCGTCGCCTGAATCTGGTTCTGTGGCGTCTTTACGTAGCGTACGACCTGCCGTGGTGACTTGCCGCGACGCCGCTTGACGTCACAACTGGCGGAATTCTGAAAGTAGGTCGAATAGAGCTTGCGGATACGGTCATCTGAAAGCCCTGTGCATTCCCGGATGGTGCGGGTCCTGGCTTCATGCCGGATCATCCGAAGTGCCAGCTCGAACTGGCTGCGCTCAGATGAGTAGCGATCGTCGGTCAGCCTCATGTTGCTCTCCTTATGTGATAAAACGACCAAATACAGTATTACTATGTCAGTAGAATACCGTATATGGTAAAATTCACCAAAATATAGAAAAACAAGCAAGGGTACACACAGCTGCCCGGAGGGAAGAGTAATGCACAACAATAGCGACTTTGCGAGCCCCGGAATACATGAATACGCCAATGTCCGGGCTCTGAATGCGGCGTGGTTGCTCGCAGCCACCGACATGAAAGGACCACAACGAGGTCGCATGGCGTCGACCCCGTTTCTGTTGTTCTCGGTCCGCGAGAATGACCTTGGTTGGTGGGAGGCAGCGCTGTCCGAAGACCCGCAGCAGGACCTGCTCGCCGCAACGCCGACGCTCTCTGCTGAACTTGTCGCTGTGCAGATGGCAGCACTGGCTTTTCTATGGCAACTGGTGCGGATCAATCCCTACGCTGCACGCGTGATCAGCGGCGCGAGCGCCGCCTGGTGCGACGAAATCACAAAAAGGCCACTGGTCGCTCTACTCGAGAAAGTTGCCTGGCGCGCCGACATGACCGTGCCGCGCCTTCAGTTGACGGAGGATTGTGCCGATCTGCCTCCGCATGTCGCCAGCTCGCGGCGAGCCGTGCGCGACGCGTCGCAGCGAGTGGCATTGCAGGAATTGCTTTGCAGCGCTCATGCCAACGAAACCTCTGCGCTGCCGGCGGCCGCGTGTGCCATGCCACGGCCGCTGCGTGTTGCAGACCGGTACGCGGAGCGTCGCAAGAAGGTGTGACGCGGCAGGCTCCGCGCGTACAATACGCGCCCTATGAATGCACTCACAATCAAAAACCTGACCAAGACGTATGACAACGGCAATCAGGCGCTCAAAGGTATTGACCTGAATGTCGGCTCCGGCGACTTCTATGCATTGCTGGGGCCCAACGGCGCAGGCAAAACGACCGCCATCGGAATCATCAGTTCGCTGGTTAACAAGACGGCAGGCAAAGTTGAGATATTCGGCCATGACCTCGACACGGATCTGGAAGCGGCCAAGTCCTGCCTTGGGCTTGTGCCCCAGGAAATCAACCTGAATCTGTGGGACTCGGTCGAAAACATCGTAACCAACCAGGCGGGCTATTACGGTATTGGCGGCAAAGTCGCGAAACAACGGGTCGAGAAATACTTGCGGGAACTGCGGCTTTGGGATCGCCGTGGCGATATCGCACGCTCATTGTCAGGTGGCATGAAGCGCCGCCTCATGATTGCCCGTGCACTCGTACACGAGCCACGGCTGTTGATTCTGGACGAGCCTACCGCTGGCGTTGATATCGAGATTCGACGATCGATGTGGGAGTACCTGCAGGAGATCAACGCGGCTGGGACTACGATCATTCTGACGACGCACTATCTTGAGGAAGCAGAGACGCTATGCCGACATATCGGCATCATCGACGCTGGCCGCATTATTGAAGATGCACCGATGAGTAGCGTACTGCGGCAATTACAGCGCGAGGTATTCGTCCTGAGCTTGGCAACACAAGTCAGTGAAGCACCGCACTTGCAGGGTTTCGAGACACGGCTGCGGGAGGACGGCGAGCTCGAAGTTGCAAAAGGACCCGACAAGGATCTGAACGAGCTGTTTGCACAACTCAGTGAGAAACATATCGGCGTCGTAAGTATGCGCAACAAAGCCAATCGACTTGAGGAACTGTTCATGCGTCTCGTTGAGCAAAAGCCCGGCCAGGCGAGGAGTGGACAATGAATATCGCTCTGAACCTGGTCGCCGTGCGCACCATCGTTCGCAAAGAAATGATCCGCGTCCTGCGAATCTGGGTACAAACAATCGTGCCTCCCGCGATCACCATGACCTTGTACTTCATCATCTTCGGTAACCTGATTGGCCGCCGCATCGGCACTATGGACGGGTTTGATTACATGCAGTACATCGCGCCCGGTCTGATCATGATGTCTGTCATAACCAGTTCTTACGGAAATGTTGTTTCGTCATTTTTTGGCGCCAAGTTCGGTCGCCATGTTGAAGAAATGCTCGTGTCTCCAATGTCCAACGCGACGATAATTATCGGCCACGTCGCGGGCGGCGTGTTACGTGGCATGCTTATTGGAATTCTCGTGACGATCGTCGCGTTGTTCTTCACACGACTTGAGGTTGCACATCCCTTTATCATGATCTCGGTCGTACTCTTATCGTCGATCGTGTTTTCGCTGGCCGGATTCATAAATGCCGTATTCGCAAAGAAATTTGACGACATATCCATTGTGCCGACGTTTGTCCTGACACCATTGACCTACCTCGGCGGAGTGTTCTATTCGATCTCGATGCTACCGGAGTTTTGGCAAGCGGTTTCCAAGGTCAACCCGATTCTCTACATGGTCAATGCATTTCGCTACGGCATCCTCGGAACTTCGGACATCAGTATCGGCTATGCGTACGCCATTCTCCTGGTGTTTGTGATCTTGTTGTTTTCCGCCTGTGTATTGCTGATGCGAAAAGGCGTAGGAATACGCGAATAGTATGTGCGGTCGCTTCGCTTTTTACTCACCCAGTGAAGCAACGGCAGCGTTGTTCGGTGTTGATGGTGCTCTGACTGTCGAGCCACAATACAACATCGCGCCAACACAGTTTATTGCGGCAGTGCGAGACAACGAGCAGCAGCAGCGAGAGCTGGTTATGTTGCGCTGGGGCCTGGTGCCGTTCTGGGCAAAAGACCCGGCCATCGGGAATCGGATGATCAATGCGCGTGCCGAAACGGTGGCGGAGAAGCCATCGTATCGTGCGGCGTTCCGGCATCGACGCTGCGTGGTATTGGCGGACGGTTTTTACGAGTGGCGCCGTGAGGGCGAGGCAAAGACGCCGTACTTCATCTCACTTGCCAGCGGCGAGCCGTTCGCATTGGCCGGACTTTGGGAAAACTGGACGGACAAATCATCTGGTGACAGTTTGCAGACGACGACACTCATTACGACTGAGGCGAATGATTTCATGCAGCCGTTGCATCACCGCATGCCCGTGATCGTGCAGCGTGACACAGCGGATGAGTGGCTGTCCGGCTCGACAGAGTTCCTTGAGCAGGCTGCGGATCGAGCTCCCGCACTACAGGCGTGGCCGGTTGACAGGCGCGTCAACAATGCTCGCAATGAAAGCGAGGTTCTAATCGATCCCGCGGGCGATATTATCTGCTGACACATATGGCGATGTCGAAACAAGCAGTGTGCCAGGCCCTCCGTGCACGCCCAGAGCTGTGCCGAGGCTGTCGATCGTCAGTTTCTCGATATTTGGAAAGTTCTCTTTGATATGAACCGCGAGCTGCTGAGCATCTTGCTCGCAGATGGCGTGACCAATACCGACGACGAGCGGCTCATCCGATTTAACACGCGCCGCGATATGGCGAGCAAACTTGGCCAATCGGCGATTGCGGCCGAGAAGAAATCCGCTGAGCGCGATACGCCCATCCGTCTTGGTGCCGATGACGACCATAAGGCGGAGCCAGTCCGCAACGGTCTTGACCCAATGTGGCAGGCGGCCGCCACGGACGGCGAAGCGCAGGTCGTCAAGCAGTGCGAATGAGCGGGTCCTCGGGATCTGTTCTTGAATCAACTGCAGCGTGTCCTCTACGGACACGCCCGCGTCGGCACACTCGGCGGCGAGTACCGCCAGTTGTCCCTGACCGATGGAAGCGTTGAGCGAGTCAACCACGTGTATTTCACCTGCCGCGTTGACGCGCTCTGCCGCAGCAAGCGCGCCCTGGAAAGTGCCGCTGGCCCTGGACGTCAGGTTTATGGATAGCACGTGTGCAAAGTGACTGGCGAGAAACTGGTACTGACGCCTGAAGTCTCCGGGTGCCGGTTGCGATGTCGTCGGATGCGATTCGTTGTTTCGCAGTTCGTCGTAAAACTCATCCGACGTAATACTGACTTTGTCCAGATAACCGCGGTCGCCAAACTGAATACGGCAGGGCACCATATGGATGTCGAACCTCTCCATGTCAGCATCGCTGATGTCAGCCGCTGAGTCGGTAATAACCGCAAAAGTGCGAGCAGCATCATGCGTGGCATGCTGCTGGCGGTGCATATCGTCGGCCTTCTGTGCCGCAAGCTCACCAAATTGGCGTGCGACGTCAAATACGCGCTCGGGTTCATCAACATGGATATGAATTTTCGCTTTTCGTTTGCTCCCGGCAAGCACTAATGAGTCACCGATCTCAGCAAGGGCCTCGCGCAGCTTGCGACGGTCAATATCGACACCCGTGACAAGACACTCAGTACAAAAGCGAAAACTGGAAGCGTTGTCTGCTGCGGAGAAATCGACAGCAGGTTCAATATTCTGTAATACGGCAACATCCGGTACCGGAGTGACGACGCTGCTCTGCAAATAGTCGTCAATGCCATTCACGAGTTCGGCAAAGCCCTTGGCACCGGCGTCGACAACGCCGGCCTTGCGCAGAACCGCAAGCTGACTGGGCGTGTTCGCAAGCGCATCAGCAACCCTTTTTCGTGCAACATTAAAGATTGCAGGAAAGTTTTCCTCCTTCAGTTGGGATACCTGGTGAGAGAGGCTTATGGCGAAAGCATCGATTACGGACAGTATCGTGCCTTCACGCGGTTTCGACAGCGCGTCATGGGCGTATTCACTACCGGTCGATACCGCCCTGCCAAACGTATAGGTCGTGAAACGTGTTGTCTCGCCTGCAGCATCGCTCATGCCCTGAAAAAACTGGGCGAGGATCGCACCGGAATTTCCACGCGCCCCATCCAGCAAAACATCGGCGACTGCTGCGAGCATTGTTCCGAGGTGCTTCTCTCGCTCGTCGCGCAATACCCCAAGCGCGGCGCTCAATGACAGGCTGAGATTCGTTCCCGTATCGCTGTCGGCAACCGGAAAAACATTGATTTTGTTCAGGTGCTCTTGCTGGCCGATGACGCGGTGAATGCCAGAAATCAGCGCCTTGGCGAAAATATCCCCGGTGAGCAGTTTGTCGGTAGCGGCTGCCAAGCAATCTAGTCGCGCGTTAACAGGAACGAACTGCCCTGATACCTGAGCACGACACCGTCAGTCGTGATCTCGACGACCTCTGGTCCTTCGCTAAGCAGGCCACCCTCCCGGTACTTGTTCATATTGATAAAAACGAAGCGGTCACTGGGGGTTTCGCTGAATACGTGAATGTCCACATGCAATTCCGGAAGCGATACCGCGCCACCTGCGAGTACTTCCTGCATCGATGGGTAAATCGCAGTGCTTCGAATTGCCTCGCGATCCTGGGAAATCACGACAGGCTGCACTTGTTGAGTTGCGGGTGTCGCCTCTGCTTCAGGTTCGTCATCCGGCTGACCAGGCGGAGGATTTCGTTGGGCGGCCGCAACCTGGTCTGTGAAACTCGGCTCGACCTTCTCGGGCAGTGCGATCGATTCTGGTGCTGCGTCGACCAAGACTGGAGTCGCGGCGGGCTCCGGGCGCAACAACAGACCAATCAATACCGCGAGGTTAATCGCCAGCAGTATGCCGACAATCCACAACCAGCGTGGAATTCTGTCTGGCCCAGGTCGTGTCGGGACACCGGAAAACTCATTCGTCGTTTGTTGTTGCCGCTCAGATTCTGATTTCTTCAGCGCATCGAGAATAAAAGACATTGTTTATTCCCTCGCCAGCAATGGCGTTGCAAGCCGTGGTGTATGGTCGTCAGCGAGCAGGGAGTTGACGACAATCTGCGTCTGTTGGCCGGCGAGGCCGTCGACATCCAGGCGATTGTCGCGTTGGAACCGGCGCACAACGGCTTGTAGCGCACCGTCATACTCATCAGAGTTGGCATCGTCGGTCGAATAGCTGGGATCAATGCTGAGCAGGCTTTGTCGAAGCCATGTCACCTCAGGGCCGCGAACGCCGGGTGCCAGTGATACCGGCGTGTCACCAGGCGGCTTCCAGAGGAGCAGGTATTGCCCAAACCAGGCGTCCGCTACTGCCGCCACAGAATGCGTCACGGCGACGCCGCCAATCGACAGATCGGCATTCGCGCCGCGAATCCCTGAAAGCACCACATCATGCGTGTCGCCTTTGCTATCAACCAAGGTCAGAATCGCGGGGCGGTTCAATTGCCGCAGCCCATTCCAGGATCCGCGCTGGTAGAGGCAGGCAAGGCCGGACTCGCGCGCCTGCTCGCAGCCGCTCTTTGCCCCACTGGTGTAATCAAGGCCCCATAGCTCGAACAAAGTGGCAAACGCGAAGTTGGTATTGGTGAGCTCTCCCGCGATTCCCAATTGTTCCGCGAGCGTAGCTTGTGGTGGATCGCCGGGCGTCTGCGCAGCGTCGTCTGCGTCCTCGTCGCTGACCAATTCGTCCGTTGCCGTCACCGAAGTGATGTTGTCGGCCGGCACAAGCTCAATGACATTGGACTCGGTGACGAGGACTGTATCGTCTGCGACATTCCTGTTTGCGTACCAGAAGCTGCTGGCGACGACTGCGATACCTGTAATGCCGGCTGCAAGAGCGATCTTGCGCCAAGCTGATGTTGGCTCAAGTTCGCCCGCGACTTCTGCCGCAGCGCGTTTGATCAAGCGCCGCGATATCTGTCTCGACTCCTGGCTGTAACCTCCGAGCAGCGCGCGGTCACAGATTACGTTTACAAGGCGCGGCACGCCCTGCGATATACGAAACACTTCTTTCTTTGCGGCTGGCTCAAACACCTCGCCCAGCGCACCTGCAACCCGCAAGCGGTGTTCGATGTATTGCGCGGTTTCATCGCTCGACAATGGTTCCAGGTGATACCTGCCGGTAATCCGTTGTGCGAGTTGCCGCAGATCATTGCGATCGAGCAGCTCGCGAAGTTCCGGTTGGCCGATCAGTATTATCTGCAGCAGTTTCTGCTTCGCTGTTTCCAGGTTGGTCAACAGTCGAACCTGCTCAAGCACGGCAGGTGCGAGATTTTGCGCTTCATCAACCACCAGGATGGTGCGTCGACCGTCCGCATGTGCGGAGAGAAGATGATGATTCAGTGCATCAGTCAGTGCCTTGATGCTGTCCTTTTCCGCTGGCACCTCTATGCCGAGTTCCTCGCAAATCGTTGCGAGAAACTCTACTGCTGTGATCTGCGGGTTAAGGACGACAGCAACGTCGGCATTGTCTGGCATGCGATTTAGCAGCAGCGTCCGTACAAGTGTGGTCTTGCCCGTGCCGACCTCGCCCGTGAGTTGCACGAAGCCGCCGCTTTCAGTCACGCCGTAGACGAGATGCGCGAGCGCTTCACCGTGCCGCTCGCTCATGAACAGGTAGCGCGGGTCCGGCGTTATTGAAAACGGTTTCTCGTGTAGTCCGAAAAAGCTGGTGTACATTATTCTTGGTCGGTCATCGGGCTGAACAGGGATTCTACCCTAATCAGTCGCGTTCCAAGGTGCTGGCCCTGGATAATGACAGTGAGCCGAACTTCTCGCGTATTTCATCGACCGTGTCATCGATAGCTGAGTGCGTCTCAGCTTCCTCAGCCGCAAACAAGTCCCCTTGTTCGGCGGGCGCCAGCTTGCTGCCACCAACGCCGAGCAGGCGGACCCTGGCGCCTGGGTTGGCGGCCAGCCAGGTGTCAAGCAATGTACGTGCGACCGCGGTTATCTGATCGGTTCCGTTTGTGGGTGGCCGCATGACTCTCTGCCGCGTATAGGTAGAGAAGTCGGCACGCCGTATCTTGATCTGCACGGTGCCCGCGGCAAGACCGGCTTTGCGCAACCGCGTTGCGGCGCGCTCTGTTAGTCGCAATATTTCCCGCTCCATATCAGCAGGATCTGACAGATCCTGGTCATACGTCTCCTCAGCGCTAATCGATTTTTCTTCACGATGCGGTGTCACGGCTCGCTGGTCGATTCCCGCTGCGCGGTCTCTCGTCTTCTGTGTGAAGCGGCCAAAAATCGGCTCGAGTTCGCGATCGCTGGCGGTACGCAGATCTCGAACCGTCGCGATATCGCTCCTGGCGAGCTTTTGCAGCGTGACCTTGCCGATACCGGGAATAACACGCACGGGCAATGGATCGAGTTTTTCTCGGTAGTGCTCAGGTAGCAGCAATGTCAATCCGTCGGGTTTGTCGAGGTCAGAAGCGATTTTTGCAACAAGCTTGTTGTGTGCAACACCGACCGATGCGGTCAGCTGAGTTTCATCGCGAATACGCTGCTTTATGAGTTGTGCAATTTTCTCGGGAGTCCCGAATAACCGTACGCTCGACGTCACGTCCAGGAAGGCCTCGTCAAGCGACAGACCCTCGACGAGCGGAGTGAAGTCTCGAAAAACCTGGAAAATCTGCTTTGACGCCGCTTTGTAATGTGACATGCGGGGTCGCACCTGCAACAGATGATCGCAGCGCCGGTTGGCCTCCGACATAGGCATTGCTGAGCGAACGCCGAATTTGCGCGCCTCGTAGCTTGCCGCAGCCACTACGCCGCGGTTACCGCCGCCACCGACGACAAGTGGTTTGCCGCGCAGCTCCGGATTGTCCCGTTGTTCGACGGAAGCATAGAATGCATCCATATCGACATGCAGTATGCTGCGCTCCGGGTCCGGCACCGTACTAGTGGCCGCGCTCAACGATGTAACGAGCCAGCCAGTCAAGAGACGCAGCGCGATTGCCAAAGCGTTCAAGTTCTGCAAGCGCACCACCCAAAAGTTCGTCACAACGCGCCTTCGACGCCGCGACACCGATCAAGGCCGGGTAAGTCGCCTTGTTAGCCGCCACGTCGGAGCCCGCAGGTTTTCCGATGACGTCGGTGTCTCCTTCGATGTCGAGGATATCGTCCTTGATCTGAAAGGCGATACCGATCGCTCGGGCAAAGGCATCGAGCGCTGTCGCATCGTTTGCCGGCAGGTTCTCCTGCAACAAGGATGCTGAAACGACAGATGCGTGAATCAATGCGCCAGTCTTCAACGCGTACATGTGCTCCAGCTCGGCGGCACTGAGCGAGCGACCTTCCGCGCCCAGATCAATCGCCTGTCCGCCTGTCATCCCCAGCGAGCCGCTGGCTTCTGCAACCAGTTGCACAATGCGAGTACGTGCGGCGGCAGATACGCCATCGACACTCGCCAATACCGAAAAAGCCAGCGGCTGCAATGCATCTGCGGCCAGAATCGCGGTCGCTTCGTCGAAGGCCTTGTGGACTGTCGGCTTGCCACGCCTCAGGTCGTCGTCGTCCATTGCCGGCAGATCGTCATGCACGAGGGAAAACGCATGGATCAGCTCGATCGCGACGGCCGGGGCATCGAGAATGCGGTTGTCGAGACCGAGGCATTCACCTGTGGCATAGACAAGCAATGGCCGGACACGTTTACCGCCGCCCTGGACCGCGTAGCGCATGGCCTCATGCAGTCGAACTGGCTGCGTGGACGCGAGCGGCAAAGCCTCATCGAGTTTTCGTTCGACCCGGTGAGTGTAGGCGGCGATTCGGTCTTGGAAGGTATCTTGCACGCGCTTCAGTCGCAAAAAATCGGGCCGTGTAGCGTACACCGAAAAGGGACTCTGTGCGCGCGTCTCACTGGGCTATAATTCGCGTCCTTTTGATAGTGCCGGAACGGCAGGAACCTGGCCCATGCGAGCAACCGCTATCGCACAGCCGAATATCGCCCTGATCAAGTATTGGGGCAAGCGCGATGTCGAGCAAAATCTGCCCGCGGTTGGCTCAATATCGGTCACATTGGCGGAGCTGCAAACGACGATGCTGGTGGACCTCGAGAGTTCTGTAGCCAAAGATACGCTGGTGGTGAATGGAGAAGAGAACCCTCAGCTTCTGCCGCGCATCAGCGCATGCCTGGACAACGTACTGGGCAGTGAGCGTGCTGCTGTGCTGGTTGACAGTAGCAGCAATTTTCCTATCGCCGCAGGTCTGGCATCGTCGGCGTCCGCTTTCGCAGCGGTGACGGTCGCCGCGACGGCTGCGGCTGAGCTGGAGCTTCCGCGCCAACAGCTGGCACGCATGGCCGGACGGGCCTCGGGTTCCGCAGCGCGATCCTTGTTCGGTGGTTTCGTTGAGCTCCAAAACGACGCCAGCAACATCGATGTTAGGTCGCTCTGCGACGCGCGAGACTGGCCACTACAAGTGGTTGTAGCCATCACCGAAACCGCTCCAAAGCCCACAGGATCCACCGAGGCGATGGAAATATCGCGAAAAACCTCGCCGTTCTACGACAGCTGGATCGACAAGCAGGGTGTTGATCTCGCTACGGCGCGCGAGGCAATCAGCGCACGTGATTTTGGCGCGCTCGCTATGGTGTCCGAACACAATTGTCTGAAAATGCATTCAGTAATGTGGGCTTCCCGACCACCGATGGTGTACTGGAACTCGGCTACGATGCGCTGCATGCAAATGGTGCGTGCGCTGCAGGCCGACGGATGCGGCGTGTTCTTTACAATAGACGCCGGTCCGCAAGTAAAAGCGGTTTGCCTGCCGGAGGACACTGCAGCAGTGACGTCGGCACTCGAGTCAACCGAAGGTGTCAAACAGCTTATGGTCACCGGACTTGGCGACGGCGCGCGTCGCGTGGAACAGCGATGACAAACGAGTTTGTTGTTACGGCACCGGGCAAAGTCGTGTTGAGTGGCGAGTACGCCGTACTTGATGGTGCGCCGGCGGTCGCAATGGCGGTGACACGCCGTGTCGTTGTTACAGTCGCGGTGCGAGACGCTTCGACATTTCGAGTTACAGCGCCAGGCTACAACCAGTCGGCGAGCGAATTCACAATTAGTGAGGATGGCTTGCACTGGCGTTCGGGTGGCAGCGGGTTTTCCCTCGTCGACGCCGTCTGGCATGCGGCCGCACCAGAACTAAAGGACGCGCGCGAGCTGGTACTCGATAGCCGAGCGTTTTTGTCCGCCACAACAGGAGAAAAGACCGGCCTTGGCTCCAGTGCGGCGCTCGTAGTCGCTTTGTCTGCAGCCCTTCGTGAGTCGACAGATGTTTCCTCCGTCGCACACCGTGCACACACGAATTGGCAAGGTGGAGTAGGTAGCGGCGTTGATATTGCCTGCAGCCTGAATGGAGGCTTGCTCGAATACCGGCGCGAAGGGAGTAGTGCGGTTGCGTTGCAATGGCCAGAGAATCTCTGTTTCAGGCTGCTCTGGAGTGGCCAACCCGCCAGTACGCGTGACCAGCTCGGCCTGCTGAATGCGAGTACGCGGCAGCCGTCCAGAGTTCGTCTGGTTGCTGCAGCGGAAACGCTGGCAGCCACATGGCGGGAGGCTGATGCGGATGCAGTCATCGCGCAATACGCTGACTACATCGAACAGCTGCGAGCATTTAGTGCCGATCATGATCTCGGTGTTTTTGCTGCGGGCCACGAAGAGCTCGTTGAAAAAGCAGTCGGCACAGAGCTCGTCTACAAGCCTTGTGGCGCTGGTGGCGGAGACGTCGGCATAGTTTTGGGCACGGATATGGCCGCAATTGATGAGTTCGTTGCCGCCAATGCGGCAAACTACTCCATACTGGATGCCGCGCTGGACAGGGAAGGTGTGCGCCTTGAGTGACTCAAGAATAGCGGGGCTCTATAAGCTCGGCGTTAGCGAGCGAATCGCTGAACTGGAACGCCTGGGGTGGCTCGCGCCAGCTCAGGCTGCTGCGCTGCTGCGTGGCCGGCAGGTTCTGTCAATCTCTGCTGCCGACAAGATGATCGAGAATGTTGTCGGCGTTTTCGCGCTGCCATTCGCCATAGCGCCAAACTTCACTGTCAATGGCCGTGATTGCCTGCTGCCACTTGTGGTTGAAGAGCCATCGATAGTTGCCGCATTGAGTAGTGCAGCCGGGCTGGCGCGCGAAGGCGGCGGTTTCCAGGCAAAACTCGAAGAGTCGTTGCTCGCGGGCCAGATTTACATCAGCGATTGTCCAGACAGGGATGCGGCATTGGCGGCGATCCAGGCGTCACGGGAAGAGCTGATTCAATTAGCGGATGCCGTACATCCGCGGCTCGCGGAGCGAGGTGGGGGCGTACGGTCTATAGAGGATCGCTCGATACAGTTGCCTTCAGGCGCGTGCTCAGTTGTGGTCCATGTGCTGGTCGACACGTGCGATGCCATGGGAGCAAATGCAGTGAATACGATTTGCGAGGCAATCGCGCCACGGATCGAGGAACTCTGCGGTGGTCATGTCGCGCTCCGGATTCTTTCTAACCTGGCCGACCGTTCGGTCGTCACCGCAACAGTGCGCTTCCCCAGTGAGCTGCTGCGAGACGGCAACCGATCCGGCGCGGCAGTACGTGATTCGATCGTGCTGGCAAATGATTTGGCGCTCGCCGATCCGTATCGTGCGGCGACGCACAACAAGGGCATCATGAACGGTATCGATGCTGTCGCAATTGCAACTGGCAATGACTGGCGCGCAATTGAAGCCGGTGCTCATGCTTACGCCGCGAGAAATGGCCACTATGCGGCGCTGACAGACTGGTCAGTTGCGGAAAACGGTGATCTTGCCGGGCGCATTGATATACCGCTGAAAGTTGGCACGGTCGGCGGCACACTCAAATCCAATCCTGCGGCTGCAATGGGATTAGCTATTGCTGCCGTGACATCGGCAAAGGAGTTAGCCGAGCTCATGGCTGTTGTCGGACTGGCACAAAACTTCGCGGCATTGAAAGCTCTGGCGACAACGGGAATTCAGGCTGGTCACATGCGCATGCACGCGCGTAGCGTTGCCGCAAATGCCGGTGTTCCCGGCCACAGACTTGATGAGGTCGTAGAGCGTTTGGTGGAGAGTGGCGAGGTCAAGGCCTGGAAAGCCAGGGAGATTTTGTGTGACCTGCAGGGCCCGTCGACAGACGCGCTAGCGAGTACGGCGGCAGCGGCGGGGAAAGTTATCCTGTTTGGCGAGCACGCGGTCGTTTACGGGCGCCACGCTCTGGCATTGCCAATCGAAAATGCTGTGTCAGCGACCGTGAGCAAAAGCGACTCGCCCAGCACGTTGCGGGTTGCCGATTGGGATATCAATCTTTCCATCGACGCGAACCGCAGTGACGGTTTGCACGGTGCCATCAACATTATTCGCGATGCGCTTGGAGTTGCTGACTATAATTTCGCAATCGATGTGCGATCGCACTTACCGCGGGGTGTTGGACTGGGTTCTTCGGCGGCGATTGCGGTTGCGCTAACCCGCGCGATTGCACTGTGCGCCGACGTAAAAGCAGACGATGCCCGGGTTAACGGCATCGCCTATGAATGCGAGAAGCTGTTCCACGGAACGCCCTCGGGAATAGATAACACGCTGGCATGCTACGGACAGCCGACGTTGTTTCGCAGTTCTGACGGGCTGCGCTCGACGGCACTTGCGGTGGCGGAGCCGCCGCCTGTCGTGGTCGCAATTAGCGGCGAAGTCGGCCTTACACGAGAGCTCGTTGCAGGAGTCAGGGAGCGCTACGACGAAAGCACATCGCACTACGAGCAAATTTTTGATCAGATCGATTCCATGAGTCAGCAAGGTGCCAAGTTGTTGCAGCGGTCAGATTACGAATCGCTGGGCCGACTCATGAACGTTTGCCAGGGATTGTTGAATGCGATCGAAGTATCCACGCCGGATCTCGAGCGCATGATTGCGATCGCGCGAAACGCAGGTGCGGTCGGCGCAAAGCTAACCGGTGCCGGCGGTGGAGGGTCGATTGTCGCTTTGTGCCCGGGAAACGAAGAACAGGTTCGAACGGCATTGCGGCAGGCCGGCTACCAGACACTCGACGTTGCTGTAGGCACGGAGCATTGCAATGAATAACCAGCATCGCATCGTTTCCTACGAGGGTGAAGAATTGATCCTGGTTGACGAGGACGACAATGAGCTGGGTTACGCGTCCAAGGCGCATTGTCACGATGGTGCGGGAGTCCTGCATCGCGCGTTTTCGTTGTTCCTGTTTAACGCCGATGGCCAGCTGCTACTACAACAACGAAGTGCGTTGAAGCGCCTGTGGCCCGGCTATTGGTCAAACAGTTGCTGTAGTCACCCGCGCCGCGACGAGACTATGGCAGTTGCCACCCGGCGACGACTTGGCGATGAGCTCAATATCAGCACGGCGGTCGAACATGTCTATCAGTTTTGCTACACAGCTGAATTTGGTGATGCCGGGTCGGAGAATGAACTTTGCCACGTCTACCTGGGTCGAGTCAGCGGTCACGTCAGGGCCAATGAAAGTGAAATCGATGCGATACGCTACGTGAGCGTGGAGCAGCTAAACGATGAGCTTGCCAGGCGGCCGGAGAGTTTTACACCCTGGTTCAAGCAGGAGTGGCAGTCCCTGCAGGAACTATACAGTGAGCAGCTTGAGCGCTACGCAATATAGCGGTAGTACTCGATCCCCATGTCGGAGAAGTGTCGTTCTTCGTGACCGCCAACGCGGTCAATGACGAATTCGTTACGTGCGACGTAGTCGAGGCCAACCACGGATCGTCCATCGTGTAGAGACTCATACTGCTGTTGGGTCAGGTCAAGCGAGAGATTCATAGCGCCAGCAAAGTTAATCTTGGCAGCTGCATCCTGCCAGCCGTCGACCATGAAGAACGGAATAACCTCTGCGGCATCGCCACTGCCGTAGCCAAGTGTCAGGATCTCTTCGCCAGCTTGCAGAGAGCCTTCTTCGAGCGCCTGTTCAAAGCCAGCCGCCATCCAGGCTGGCAATGCGGCCGTATACAAGTTGCCGAGATCGAGCATTGTGTCGCTGCCAAGCCGCAACTTGTCGAGGATCTCCAGGCGGTAATGACGCGAAGACCGGAATGCCCGCAAGGCTGCCATCGTCAACGGGTAAGCCTCAAAATGCAGCCTTTCTGGTTCGGCGAGCTGCGCGACTTCCGGCTTGCTGATCATTTCTTCGAGCACGGCATCGACGTCGACACCGGCTTCGTAGCAATATGCAGCGAGTTCCGCTCGATCTTCGGAGCTGCCCTGGCCGAGTGCGAACAAATACGATACCGCCCAGCCGGTCTCCGGCATGCGGCGATACGGCCTGTGCAGGAACAAGGTTCGAAGCGAGCGCAGGTAGCTGGTTGGCTCAAGCGCGCGCTTTTCATACATGTCGTGCAGGGCATGCAGCGTTTCGTCGATGTAGCAGGTGGTTGAATACTTGCCATTGAATACCGGGAAATCCTGCACCTGATGCGTCTCGGAACGATCCTGACCGCAGAAGCGCAGCATAGGCTTGCGAAAATCCATGATTCGATAGTCAGACGCGGACCCGGAGCCGATCAGATCGACGACTGCGAGCTTCGGGTCTTCCTCCAGCAGCATCGCAACTGCGCCGGCGCCCTGCGTGGGTTCACCGGAGCTACCGCGTGCGTACTCTGCGATGTCCGCACAGACGACAATCGCCTGACTTCCCGCACCATCCAGGGCGAGATGCCGGATCGCACCCTTCATGCCATACACGCCGCCGAGGCAGGCATGCTTGAACTCGGGGACTTCGCAGCTACGCGAAATTGGCGCTTTGCCGCGGCTTTCCATGGCTCGATCAACCATACCCTTGACAATGATTGCGCCCGCCGAGTTGTCAGTGCTCGATTCGGTGCCCAGGCCCAGAAATTTTACTCGTGAAGGGTCGATATCGTATTGATCTATAAGGCGAACAACGGCGTTTGCGGCCATCGTATAAACACTGTGATTCGGTCCGCGAACGCGAAAGCTGCGCCCAACCACTTCGCGGATCTTCGGCCACTGATTATTTGTCCAGTCGCACCAATCCTCGAGCCATACACGGTACGGTGGGACATAGGCGGCGAGGCCGCTAATTCCGATAGATTTCTTGTGGTTAGTTTGATTCATCATTGCGTTTGCTTGGCTCGGCGATTTTAGTGGTCCCGGCCATTTCACTCAACCACTTATTCTACCGCTATTCAGCGACCGTGACCGTAATAACCGCCGACACCACTGGTGGATCATGCGGAATATGCAGATGATCACCCAGCAACATTTGCAGGGTGTGCTCACCTGGAGCCAGTGTGACCTCGGTGCTGGTGCTGCCGTCACCAAAGTGCACATGATTGGCATCGGCTGGAATCGGCAGATTGACATCGGGCAAATCCGTATCAATCAAAAGGTGGTGATGTCCGGAATCAGGCGCATTGTCGCCGGCTTTGACGACGCTCATGCCTTCTATGCCGAAATCGATATTGATCGGGTTTGTCAGGGTAGCGCCGTCCTCAGGCGTTATGAAAAATACCCGGGCGCCGTTTGTAGCGGCTGTGCGCGGTAATACCGAGGTTGCCGGCTGCGCGACTGCTGCCACCTCTTCGACCGCGCTGGCCTCAGACTGGTTTGATGGCTCCTTGCTGCAGGCAACCAGCATTGAACAGAGGGCACAGGAAATCAGGATTCGTATTGTCATTTTGTAGGGCTCTCGCGAAATCAGGCAGAAACTATGGCGATCAGGAATGCTGCAAACATTGTAGTGGTTGCGCCGGTCAGGTACGCAATCATTAGCAGCAGGTATTTGAACAGGGTGACTAAATGACCCTGTCCGTAGACATGCCGCATCGCCTTGTAAAGATACACGGGAATGTAAAACGATGTTGCAACAAGGATTATCGTACTGATCGCACCGTCAAGTGATACCCAGCCAACGATCCGTGCAAACAGGATTTGCAGAATCAGTATGAGGAAAAAGAATGCGTGAAAATGGATGAAGAACAACAAGTGCTCAACAAAATAGCGCCGCGACAGCGGGTACAGCAGTTTTAGCACCAGCGCCATGAGCGGCAACAGCACGATCAGGGCAATCGGAATATTGTCGACAATTGCACCCGAAAAGTTCTCTACGCCGCGCGCCTTATTGCGTTCGCAGATTGACCGGACGCGTTCATCCGTGAGGCGTTTCCTGAGCCACTCGGGCATATCCTCTTCATCGCTGATGGAGGCATTTTCACAATCATCGAAAAGGCTGTTCTCATCGTCACCGCCCAGCCTGATTTCCCACTCGTCATCGTCGTCAGCGATTTCTTCGACCAGCGCTTCGGGAAACACCCCCTCGGCATCGAGTTCAGCAAGCTTCTCCTTGGCCTCAGCAATTTTCTGTTCTTTTTCGGCAGCAGCTGCCGTTGCATCTTGTTCGGCGGCTGCGATTTCCTCAGCAGTGGGTTCCGGCGGCGGCTCGAAAAAAATGCTCAGATCTCGCTGTGGATCGAAGAACGCCACTACGAAGAAAATCACACTGAGTACGAGGTAGCTGCGGAAAGGCGGCATGTAACGCGCGCGTCGGCCTTCAAGATAGTCGCGCGTTAGCTGGCCCGGTCGAGCCAGCAGAGGTATCAGCGTTCGCCAGAGTCGTGAATCCAGCTCGAGCAAATCACCAAATGCCTCACTCAGCAGTTCCCAAAGACTGATGAGACGGTTCCTTGCGCGCTGCCCACAACTGCCGCAATACTGACCGCGAAGCCGGGTACCGCAATTCAGGCAATTTGAATTCTCGGCCGATGGTTTTAGTCGGGATGCGTCTTCGCGTAACACACGACTGGTGGCTACGACGTTTGCCCCAAAAAGGTCTTCGACTTCACCTTCGATTTCGACGAAATAACCATCAAGCAACGAGTCCATTGCAAGGTCGTCGGTTGCTCGAAACCGGAACGTGATATGAGCGGCGCCGTCTGTCGTACTTTCTGATTCAAAGCCGCGCGCATCTTCAATGCCGGCTTCGCGCATTGCGCGTGTCTGCAGTTCACGCAACCAGGGTTCAAACTCTTCGCGCGCCGCGTTCGAAACGACATACGTTGTTTCAAACAGCGGCCCGGTCGTATTAGACATGCTGCGTCACCGCCGGCCTAGGCTTTCTTCTTGCTCGCAGACTTCCTGGAGGCCGGTTTCTTCTTGCTGGCCTTTTTCTTGTTACTTGATTTCTTTGCGCTTGTCTTCGCGGCGGTGGCACCCGAACGGGACAATTCGCTGGGGTCGAAATCATCAACGTTCAGTAGCGCCAGTACTTTCTCGTGATACGCCCGCATATTGCGCGCCTCAGCCTTGCTGATAACCTGCCCTTTCTCCGCTTCTTCGATCTGCTCACCAAGATAGTCAGACTTCAGCAGGCCTTCCTTGTACGCCTGTCGCAAGCGTCGCTCGACAGGGTAGTACTCTTTGCTGAGCTCGAGCGCTTCCTGTAGCAGACCGAGAGGATTGCCGGGGTCGAGTGTCGTGTACGCCAACTCACTAAGGCGTTCACGCGATTCTCCGGGCGTCGTCATCAGGTCCACTACCTTTGCGCCGATTTCATCGGACGGCGCGGAGTAGGTTCGGCCGCGCGGAAAAATGAAAACGCGCAACAAGCCCGCTACCCAGCGGTTTGGAAAGTTTCGCAGGAACGCATGCAATGCTTCCTGTGCCTGGTACATCAGCGTACGGACAGACCACTCGACCAGTGGCAAGTCGGTTGCACGTCGTCCCTGGTCTTCGAAATGTTTGAGTACGGTAGATGCGAGGTACATTGAACTCAGCACGTCGCCAAGGCGCGCCGACAGTAATTCCCGTTTTTTCAGGGCGCCGCCCAGAGTAAGCATCGCGAAATCTGAAGCGAGAGCAAAAGCCGCGCTGTAGCGATTGATGTTCTGGTAGTAGCGACGTGTTGGTGTGTTTAATGGCACGCGGCTGAATTTGGCGTGGGTCAATGCAAGGAAAAACGATCGTGCCATGTTGCTGATGGCATATCCGACATGGCCGAACAGCGCATCATCAAACTCCATCAGTCCGCGGTCCTGATCCTCATCGCCTGCCGCATGCAGTTCGCGCAAGACGAAAGGATGGCAACGAATTGCACCCTGCCCGTAAATAATGAGACTGCGAGTCAAAATGTTTGCGCCTTCGACTGTAATTGCAATCGGCGTGGCCATGTAGGAACGGCCCAGGTAATTGTTCGGCCCCATCATGACGCCTTTGCCGCCGTGAACGTCCATGGCGTCGTTGGCGGTCTTGCGAGCAAGCTCCGTGCAGTGGTACTTCAGGATTGCCGATGGAACGGCAGGTTTTTCACCCTGATCGATTGCGCCGGATGTAACAGCAACCGCAGCATTCATAATGTATGTGTTGCCGGCAATACGCGTTAGCGCTTCGCCGACGCCTTCGAAATTGGCGATCGACGTATTGAACTGTTTGCGAATGCTGGCGTAGGCACCGGTCGCATAACTGGCTGCCTGACCACCGCCGGAGGACGTTGAAGGCAGAGTGATTGCACGACCAACCGACAACAACTCAACCAGCATCTTCCAGCCTTTGCCCGCCATTTCAGGGCCGCCGATAATGTAGTCAAGCGGAACGAATACATCCTTGCCGGATGTTGGGCCGTTCTGGAAAGCAATACTGAGTGGATAGTGCCGCCGGCCGACCTCAACGCCCTCCGTGTCTGTAGGAATCAAGGCCGCGGTAATGCCGTGCTCGTCTTTGTCGCCGATCAGATGTTCGGGATCATAAAGTTTGAACGCAAGACCCAGTACAGTGGCAACTGGCGCCAGTGTGATATAGCGCTTGTTCCAGTTGAGCCGGATACCGGTAATAGTTTTACCTTCCCATTTGCCCTTGCAAACCACACCGCTATCGATCAGCGATGCGGCATCCGAGCCCGCCTGCGGCGATGTCAGGGCGAAGCAGGGGATTTCGGTTCCCGCGGCGAGTCCGGGCAGGTAGCGTTGCTTCTGCTCTTCAGTACCGTAGTGCAGCAGCAGCTCGGCAGGGCCGAGCGAGTTCGGCACACCAACCGTTGATGAAGCTGTCGGGCTGCGGCTGGCGAGCTTGGTGATGACGCAGGCATTCGCGTACGCAGAGAATTCCAGACCACCGTATTGCTTTGGGATAATCATCGCAAAAAAGCGCTTTTCGATAATGTAGTCCCAAACCGGTTTCGGCATGTCCGCCAACTCATGACAGACTTCCCAATCGTCCAGCATCTGGCAAAGCTCTTCGCAGGGACCGTCCATGAATGCCTGCTCTTCTTCAGAAAGCTTCGGTGCCGGGTAGGACATTAACCTGTCCCATTCGGGCATACCCGAGAACAATTCACCATCCCACCAGACATTGCCGGCTTCGAGCGCTTCGCGTTCGGTGTCCGACATGGACGGCAGCATCTTGCGATAGATCGACAGGAGTGGCCGGGTGATCTTTTCGCGGCGAAACTCGATCAGGTTGGGCACGATCATCGCGGCAAACGCCAGTAGCAATATCAGGTTCCACCACCAGGCACCGTCGCCGAGCAAAATATACGTGGCAATTGCGATGCCTGTCGCAATCGTTGCGGTACGCAGATCGATACGCTGATAGGCGAGGAAAATCCCTCCGCCAAAGAACAATGCGAACCAAAGCAAACTAACGGTTATTCCGGACACTCAGTAATCTCCCAGCAACACAGTACTTTCTCGTCGAAAAAACACTACTTTATAGCAGTTTCTCGATAGCGGCACGTTCCTCGCGCAGCTCCGTTTCTGTTGCGTTCATTCGTTCACGACTGAAGTCATCGATCGATAAGCCCTGTACGATTTCATAATTGCCACCGCTACAGCGGACCGGATAGGAATAGACGATGCCGGGCTCAATGCCGTAGCTGCCGTCTGATGGGATTGCCATGCTGACCCAGTCGTCGTCGGGTGTGCCTAGTGCCCAGTCGTGTATGTGATCAATTGCAGCGGAGGCAGCTGACGCTGCGGAAGATGCTCCACGCGCCTTGATTATCGCAGCACCGCGTTGCTGTACAACAGGAATAAACTCATCCGCAAGCCAGTCCGGATCGACAAGATCCTTGGCTTTCTTGCCGACGACCGTGGCCTGGTTGACGTCAGGGTATTGAGTCGCAGAGTGGTTTCCCCAGATCGTCATGCAGCTGATGTCGTTAACATGCGAACCGGTTTTGGCCGCGAGTTGCGCCATGGCGCGGTTGTGATCGAGTCGCGTCATCGCTGTGAAGTTTCCTTTGTCGATGTCCGGCGCGTTGCTGCTGGCGATCAGTGCGTTGGTGTTTGCCGGGTTGCCGACGACCAGGACTTTGATGTCCCGACTGGCATGGTCGTTCATCGCCTTGCCCTGCACCGAGAAAATTGCCGCATTGGCCTCCAGCAGGTCTTTACGTTCCATGCCAGGTCCGCGAGGGCGGGCACCGACCAAAAGAGCGTAATCGCTGTCTTTGAATGCGACGTTTGGATCGTCAGTAGCAACTATTCCAGCCAGGGTGCTAAAAGCGCAGTCGTCCAGCTCCATGACGACGCCCTGCAATGCGGGAAGCGCTGGCGGTATTTCAAGTAGCTGCAGGATGACAGGCTGGTCAGAGCCCAGCATTTGACCTGAAGCGATACGAAAGGCGAGCTGGTAGCCGATCTGGCCGGCAGCACCGGTAATTGTGACGCGAACGGGAGCTTTCATGGATGTTTTTCCTGCAGTGTTTTGTGCCGATTTGGGCGAAGGATTCTAGCACTGGCAGGCGCATCAGGCACTGGTGTTGACTACTTATGGGCCTCCGGATCAGGGTGCTCAAGCAAAAATTCCGCGTATTCACGCTCGGCAGCAGCTTTGTCGCCGGATTCCCGCAGCTTCGTTATGCACAGGAACCACGTATCTGCTTGCGCACGCGCATCTTTGTCGCAGTCCGTGTTGCTGTCCTGTTCCTTCTTCTCCGGAGCGAGGGCAACAAGTCCGGCTACGCGGCTGCGGGCCGCATCTTGGTCCTGACCCGGTGTGGAAACGTCGGCGGCAAAAGCAGCAGCGTTATCTTCTGGGGCGACTTCTTCTGGCCCGGCTGGCTCCGGTTCGTCGACCGCAACTGACCGCCGCGTGACAGCAGTAACCGGATCGTCCTGAGGAGTGGTTTCAGCTAGCCTAAACTCCTGCGGAGCGGTATCAGCTAACGCAACTTCCTGTGGCGCACTATCGGCTGCAGAATCGTCCCGGGGCGCAATGTCGGCGGCTTCGGTGCGTTTTTGTGAGACATCGACCTCCGCGGATTCCTCGAGCGACTCCCGATTGTCAGGTCCGGCCTGCAATCGCTCAAGCACCTTCGCCTGTTCCATGGCACGGTTTTCCTGCGGTGCAAAGTCCCGTTGTACCGACTCGACCGCAGCAGGAGAGGGTGCCACGACATCGACCGCAACCGGTGCGCGCGTTAGTTCAAGTACGATCGTGAGACTGAGCCCAATCGTGGCCGCCCACGCCACGGGTTTTACCCAGCCCGCGAACAGAATGCCTTTAGTGCCTGCTGCCTTTTTTCCGGCAGCCATTTGCAACACTGCGTCGTTCAGGGAGTCAGGCGCATGCTCCTGCGCCGTCTGGCGATAGGCTTTGGAAACCGTCGCATCACCATTCTCAAAATCTCGCTCGTTATTCATTCCGGTTCCTCGATCGCAGTCCGCAGCTTCTTGACGGCATAGCGCAACCGGCTCTTGGCCGTCTCTCGGTTGCTGCCAGTTACGTGGGCGATCTGTTCCACGCTTAGTCCGGCCTCTTCATGCAATAGAAACGCGTCTCGCTGTTCTTCCGGCAAGTCCAGCAACGCAATGTGCAGTCGCTCTCTGGCGAGGCTGCGTTCGGTCGTTGTCTCGGGCGACTCCTGTGGATCTGCATGCAACTCGGGCTCGAGCTCGGCAGCACCTGAGTGGCGCTTATTGCGGCGCACGTGATCGATAAAGCAATTATGAGCGACCCGATACAGAAACGTTGTGAACTTGGCGGTTGGCCGGTAACTGGAGCGGGCCTTGATGATTTTCCCCCAGACCTCCTGGAAGACATCTTCGGCAGTCGCGCGATGACGGCACATTCGCATCAGATAACGGTACAAAGCGTCGTTGTGGCGCCGGTAGAGTGTCTCGAAGGCGGCCGTATCGCCGTCCTGATACCTCAACATCAGTGCGCTGTCTTCAGGAATGTGCCCCATGCGGGGAGCATAGGTCAGCTCGGCGGCCGTGCAAAGGGCGCCGTTTCCAGCCAGCTGGTCTGCTACCGCTTCCGTACTTGCAACCATGGGAATTCCTCAGCTTCGATACGCTATATAAACGAGTAGATCAGCACGAACGGGTTAGAAATCGGGTGACAAAGGGCTTGCAATAAGAATTCTTAGTGTTATAGTCAACTATAACACCAGTTCACTAAGAGGCCGGGGGCTCCCGGATACAAGAAATGCCAAGACCATCTATTCAGTTCAATGATTACGTCAGCCTTGCTGTGATGGCGCTGATGATCGTCGCATTGATTGCGGGGCAAGCCAGTGCAAAGGGGCAGGAGATTGATGCCGCACTGCCTGCAGCTGCGATCGAAGAACCTGTGCGCCTCGCGTTTGATGGTCAGTTTGGCGACGCAGCGGTCAAAGTGAGCATTTCACTGGATGGCGATTCAAGTTATTTCCGTGGCGAAGACGAGTAAAGTAGCGACGGAATTTTCGCACCGGCCCGCAGAGTCGGGCCGGTGCATTTTTGACTACAGCAGCGACGATCTGGTGGCTGCAACGGGATACAAATAAGCGAATGGATCCAAAGTGGAATGAAGATCAGCCCATTTATCGTCAGCTGCGAGACAGGGTGGTAGCGATGATTCTTGAGGGCGTGCTGGGCGACGGCGATGCTTTGCCGTCGGTCAGAAATGTTGCCGCTGAGTATCGTCTTAACCCGCTGACGGTGCTCAAGGGTTACCAGGAGCTTGTTGATGAAGGTCTGGTAGAGAAAAAACGCGGCCGCGGCATGTTTATCAATGATGGCGCGCGGATAATGCTGCTCAAAGCTGAGCGGGAACGTTTTCTGGAGAAGGAGTGGCCAAAAGTGATTGCAACGATCGAGCGACTCGATCTGGATGCAGCAGAACTTCTGCAATCGAGCATGGCAACCGGTTCAACTAAGCAGTCAGGAGGGGAGAATGACTAGCCTGGTAAGCGCACAGGGAGTAACCAAACGATTCGGCTCGTTCACTGCCGTTGATAACGTCAGTTTCGAAATCGAAAAAGGCAGAATTCTTGGCTTGATCGGTCCCAACGGGGCGGGCAAGACCACCCTTCTCAAGGCACTGCTCGGACTAACGGACTGCGAGGGTCAGCTGTCAGTCATGGGCCTGGATCCGTTCAAGCAACGCAAGGCATTGATGCAGAACATTTGTTTCATTGCGGATGTCGCCGTGTTGCCAAGGTGGATCAAGGTGTCACAGTTGCTCGATTTCGTTGAGCAGATTCACCCGAATTTTTCTCGTGACCGGGCGCATGAACTATTGCGCCAGACAAAGATCATGAGTAACTCCAAAGTCAAAGAGCTGTCCAAAGGTATGGTCACACAATTGCACCTGGCGATAATCATGTCGATTGATGCCAAGTTGCTGGTGCTTGATGAGCCGACCCTGGGCCTCGATATCATTTTCCGCAAGGAGTTTTACGCAAACCTCCTCAGCGACTACTTCGACGAAGAGCGCACCATTCTTGTCACGACTCATCAGGTCGAGGAAATTGAGAATCTGCTGACTGACATCATGTTCATCAACGATGGCAAGGTATTGCTGGACTCGCCGATGGAGGCGATCGAAGACTCCTATGTCGAATTGCTGACTTCGGGTGAGGATGCCATCAAGGCGAAGGGCCTTGGACCAATCGCAGTCAATGAGATGTTTGGCAAATCAGTCATGTTGTATGAAGGTATCTCGCGGGATCATCTCGAAGGTCTCGGCGAGCTACGAACACCCGCGGTCGCAGATCTGTTTGTGGCCAAAGTTAAGGGAGCGCGGCAATGATTCAGCATCAGATTGCATTGATAAAGCGCGAGTTCTGGGAGCATCGCTCGATTTACATCACGCCGATCGCGATCGCGAGTATTGTCACCCTCGGAACACTTGCTGCACTCATGTTTGCATCAGGCTTTGCCAAGGAACTGGATGTGGCAATCTTCGGTGCGCAGAACCTGGCCGGCGAAGCTGAGCGCAGAGTAGCGCTCACGGGTTTCTTCCTGAGTTCGTCCTGGCTGTTTTTATTCGCGCTTGCCATCCTGACAGTCTTCTATTCGCTGGATTCCCTTTACGCTGAGCGGAAAGACAAGAGCATTCTGTTCTGGCGCTCGTTGCCGATTACCGATGCCGAAACGGTCATTTCCAAACTGATTACGGCCATTGTCGTGATTCCGGTTGTCGCGGTGGGTGCAATTATTGCGACGCATCTTGTAAACCTGATCATCGCGAGTATCTGGGTAGCAACCAAAGGTGGCGATGCCGGGTTGTTGATTTGGGGTTCAGTTCCTCTTATCGATAACTGGCTGGCGGCGCTCGTTGTTGTGCTGGCAACCGGAATCTGGATGTCACCATTTATTGGCTGGTTCTTGTTCGTCTCTGCGTTTACGAAACGCTCGCCACTACTAATGGCGTTTATGCCACTGGTACTGATTCCGTTGCTCGAAGGAATATTCCTGCGCTCATCTGTTTTCGCTGAGGCCGTTTTCGGTCGCGGCGGGGTGATGCCAATCTTCCGGGAACTGGACCTTGAACAGTTCTTCAATGAAGATCACATGCGCGTCAATGAAGAGATGATAAGCCTGCTCGCGCACCTTGATATCGTGAAGTTCTTTACTAGCGGCGGTACCTGGGCGGGCATCATCGTTTGCGGATTGCTGACGACAGGCGCAATCTACGTGCGCCGCTTCCGCGACGAGAGCTAGGCGGTCCCCCTAAGCCGTCTGGTTCCTTTCAGGCTTGCTGCGGATAGCAAATTTCCGCAGCTTGCCCCTGAACTGGTGATAGCTCAGGTTCAGCATGTCGGCTGCAATGCGCTGATTAAAGCGGGATTTCTCAAGCGCTGCAGTCAGTAGCTCTTTCTCGGTATCGAGCAGTCGCTGTTTGAGGTCGGCCGGAAGCAGCGGGGTCGCGCGGTTTCGCGACATTGATTCCCTGCCAGGTTCTGCTGACTCAACGCGGTAGGGCGTGTCGAAAGGGTCGAGCGACAGTTTGGTGATCGGCTTTTCCGGGTCCGACGCACGGTACACAGTTCGTTCGATTGAGTTCTTGAGTTCCCGCACGTTCCCTGGCCACTTGTTGCGCAGCAGGGCTGACGAAGCACGCGAGCTAAAGCCCGGGAAATAACTCCATTTCAGTTCGCTGGCCATATTGATGGCGAATGCATGTGCCAACGGCATGATGTCTTCGACGCGTTCTCTCAGTGGCGGTACGTTAACGACGTCAAATGCCAGGCGGTCGAGCAAGTCTTTGCGAAATTTCCCTTCCGCAGCGAGTTTTTGCAGATCTGCATTCGTTGAGCCAACGATTCTTACATCGACGCGCAGTGTTTCGCTGCCGCCAACACGCTGGATTTCACCGTATTCGATTGCGCGAAGAATTTTTTCCTGCATGCGCAGCGATATGGTCGCGAGTTCATCGAGAATCAGGGTGCCATTGTCTGCGCGCTCAAAGTGACCGACGTGTGTGGTTGCGGCCCCCGTGAACGCACCTGCCTCATGACCGAATAGTTCGGATTCAAGTATCGATTCTGTAAGCGCAGCGCAATTGACCTTTACGACTCGCTGTTCCCAGCGTTCTGACAAAAAGTGCAGTCTTGAAGCTATCAACTCCTTACCAGTGCCGCGCTCACCGACAACAAGTACCGGTTTGGACAGTGGTGCGGCACGTGACACGTGCTCAAGCATTTCGAGGAAAACCGGCGCCTCTCCAATGATCTGCTGAGATTGAGGATGTGCATTCATGTGCGTATTTAGCCAAAAGATAGCGAAAAAAGCTAATAAATGGTGAAAAAAACCACTTTGAGGGTGTATCACGAATCCATCGAAAGCCAATTAAACGCTTAATAAACAATTACTTAAGCGAAATCGCAGTACTTGGCACGAATGCTGCAACACTACAGACAGGTTATTGACGCAAAAGAGGAACTACCATGGGCATATTCACGAGATTCAGTGACATCGTGAACTCGAATATCAACTCGATACTCGATAAGGCGGAGGATCCTGAAAAGATCGTCCGTTTGATGATTCAGGAGATGGAGGACACATTGGTTGAAGTTCGTTCAGCCGCAGCACGCTCCATCGCTGACAAGAAAGATCTGAACCGCAAGATTGAAGCGTTGGAGAGAGATCTCGCGGACTGGGACAACAAAGCCGAGCTCGCTCTGAGAAAGGGTCGCGAAGACCTGGCGAAAGCTGCTCTGGTTGAAAAATCCCGAGTGACCAGCGCCGTTGACGTTTTGAAACAGGACTACCTGGCAGTTGATGAGGGTCTGGCCAAACTCAATGAAGATATAGCAAGGCTAGAGGGCAAGCTGGAAGATGCCAAAGCTCGCCAGAAGTCGTTGCTGGCCCGCCACAAGACCGCGAACAGTCGCCTTGCAGCACGCAAGAAAATTCACGATTACAAGATTGACGACGCGATGGTGCGTTTCGAAGCCTACACGCGTCGCATCGATGATGTTGAAGGTCGGGTCGAGGCGTATGACCTCGGACTTCCAAAAGATCTCAATCATGAGTTCGCGAGTCTGGAAGCTGAAGAGTCCGTCAAAGAGGAACTCGATGCGTTGAAGCGACGCGTTGCCGGTAGCAATCAAGCCGCCACAGGAACCGAGTAATCGCCGCAAGGAGGAATGGGATGGAAAGAGACACCTGGAATATTGATTACGGCCCACTGCGTGGGTTTTATCGTGATCGCGAAAATGGCTGGGTTTTTGGTGTCTGCGCAGGCATCGCTGATCGATTCAATTTTCGGCTGGGCACGGTTAGGGTTGTCGCATTCATCAGCTTGTTACTGTTCTTTTGGCTTACAGCCGCGTTGTATCTCGGCGCGACTTTGTTAATCAAAGAGAAGCCGCTCGTATACTCGGGCCACAGGAGCGAGGATGAGTTTTGGCGCCGCTATGGACATGAACGCTGGAGGCGCACATGAGTACGATGCATGCGACGTCAGAACACGGGCTTTACCGGGATGCCGACAGGGCTGTGCTCGGCGGCGTCTGTGCGGGTCTGGCCAGGTATTTCGGCTTTAACCTGAAAGTTACGAGATTCCTCGCGTTCATCGCTTTTCTGATGGCAATGCCGATAGCGGTTTGCGGCTACCTGGCAGCAGTGTTCCTGATTCCATCGGTGTCGTCAGGTGACCCGGGTGTCCGCAAGGAGGCAGCAATTTTCAGTTGCCGGCGGCGGCGCAAGCAGCGCAAGAGTGCAGTCGAACCGGAGCCGCGGCCGTCCGAAAAGGCAGAAGTGATACGACGTCGCTGCGAAGACCTGGATGCTCGATTGGCCCGGCTGGAGCGGCATGTCACCTCAAGGCGATATCAGATTGAAGAAGAGCTGCGCCGCCTGTAAGCAGCACCAAAAAGCATAGGGATGCGTTAATGAATAATTTCTTCTACATAGTTCTTATTGTCGCGATCGTATTCGCGGCCGATACTTACCAAAAGTACTTAAAAATGAAAAACAAACAACCTGAGCATGACCCGAATCTCGAAGAATCGCTCGCCAAGATTGAAAAACTCGAAGAGCGCATCAGAGTCCTCGAGCGGATAGTCACTGAGAACAAATACGACCTGGGTCGGGAAATAGATAACCTGAAGTAGCGGATTCCAGGCAAAAAAAAAGCCCGTCTGTCGACGGGCTTTGTTACTTGTATCTATACTTAGTTGGAACGGGATTTATACGCTCGAATCTGCAAGTTGAATTCTTCAACAACCAGCGTCTGCTCATCGACAGCGGCGTTATACTTCTTGTTGAACAACTGAGAGCGTTGCTTCTCCGCATCCTCGTCCTCGTTCTCCGCAGCCTGAGAGGCGAGCGCTTCATCTGCCTCAATGCACGCCAGGTAGGCTTTCATTGTTTCCTGATACGCATTGATGTGTTTAACGCCCACCAGCATTTCCTCTTTAGTGGCGGTCTTTCCATCCGGCATCTGGGCCGGCTTGGACGGATATTCACATGCGTTCGCGAAAGGCGCAGCAATGAGAAACAGTGTAGAAATCACGATCTTGTTTAATGTATTCATTGATTCAACTTATTTCGAACTTGCGTAAAATGCAAGATGGATTAAGGGTGTGGACGATATTAAATCACGTTGGCGTTTCTGAGTGAAGTCATGCGAACAGCGCACGATACGTGTCGGTTCCGTCGGCCTGGGCCAGCAGAAGTTCGAGATAGTTGTCGGCACTCATCGGGTCCCCGAACAGCAAGCCCTGTACGTAAGTGCAGCCGAGTTTTTGTAAGAAATTCAACTGTGCCTCTCCCTCTACGCCTTCCGCGACAACGTCCATGTTCATGTTGCGGCCCATCTGAATAATAGTGTCGACGATAGTGGCGTCATCTGGGTTGTTGACGATGTCCCGTACGAATGATCGGTCGATTTTCAATGTGCTGATCGGAAACTGCTGCAGGGCGCTTAGCGATGAGTAGCCGGTGCCAAAGTCATCGATGGCCAGGTGCAGGCCAAGACCATATAGCTGGTCGAGCAGCTTTATAGTGCGCTCCGGATTTTCCATCAATGTTGTTTCTGTGATCTCAAGTTCAAGCGAGGTCGGTGATACCTCGTGACTGCGCATGATTGAGCCGATTCGACTGATGAAATTCAATTGGCGGAGCTGTTTAAGCGACAGATTGACGGAGACTCTTCCGGGCGACGAAACGCTGCGCTGCCAAATGCGAAAATCTTCACACACCTTGTCGAGAACCCACTCTCCGATTTCTATAATGAGGTTAGTTTCTTCTGCGATCGGAATAAAGTCGGACGGAAGGATCAAGCCTCTTTCAGGGAGTTCCCAGCGCACGAGAGCTTCAGCGCCAAAAACCTCACCGGTTTCCAGATTGTATTTAGGTTGGTAATGCACCAAAAGCTCATCGCGTTCGAACGCGCGCTTCAGCTTACTCTTGGTCATCAGGCGCTCGACGGAATCCTCGTTCATTTTCGGCGCATAGTATGAAAACACGTTGCCGCCGGTCTTCTTCGAATGGTAGAGAGCCGCGTCGGCATTGCGAATCAGGTCAATGACGTTCGGAGCATCCTTCGGGTAGTAGGCAATACCCAGGCTCGCCGTCATAAATACTTCATGCCCTTGTACGAAAAACGGATCCGCAAGTCGGTCAAGCAGCTTCTGTGCGGCTTCCGAGGTTTCAACGATGCCCATCTCATCCGGTCCGAGATCATCGACGATGACAGCAAATTCGTCGCCAGCGAGACGCCCTACAATCGAATGATTCGGCAGTGCCGACTTGAGTCGCTCTGCGACTGTTTCCAGAGTCGTGTCGCCTGCCAGGTGGCCAAAAGTATCGTTTATTTCCTTGAAATGGTCGACATCGATGTAAAAAAGGCAAAGAGACTTGTCGGCTCGCCGCGCTCGCGCGATGCCGCGTTGCAGCAAATGTTGAAACTGCATTCGATTAGGGATCTTGGTTAACGGATCGATTCGTGCCAGGTAGCGTATGCGTTTTTCTGCCCGGCGGCGCTCGGTAATGTTCTGTGCAGCATAGACGCGCGTGGCCGGCGCGTCGGCGTTGTCGTCGACTACCGAGCAAGTGTATGAAACGGGAATAGATTCACCGTACTTGCTTTCGAATATTGCCTCTTTGGGAAGGCCGGATGGCGAGTCGGCTGCAAGCGACGCGCTCTTGCTGGTATTGACAAGAAAATCGATATTGGTGTCGAGTAGTTCGTCTTCCTCATAGCCGAGCAGGTGCGTGGTCGCGGTGTTGATGCGTTGGATCATTCCGAGTTCGGACGTGACGATGACTGCTTCGTTCATGCCGGAAAGAATGCTGTCGACATAGTCGCGACTGTGAGTGGTGCTTCTAAGTCGTTGCCGCATCTCGTTAAACACCGACGCGAGTTCACCGAGTTCGTCACCACGATAGGTCGCCAGCGGTTCGCCAAAATCTGAGTCGCGCAGTTTTTCGGCCTGGGTCTTGAGTTGTCGAATCCGTTTCGTCTGGCCGCGTATCAGTAACCAGACAACCAGACCGCAGAGGGTCAGGGCGCCGGCGGTTCCCGCCGCGGCCCACAAATAGCTCACCCTGCTGCTCTCTACTTGCGCATCCGCGAGTGCCGCGCTAAATCGCCTTGACTCAGTACGCAAATCCTCGAGATCAAACGCGCCGGAAAGCTCGCCAAGTGTTTTGCCGCCGGCACCAACCTCGGTCGTGAGGATCAGGCGATTGTCGAGCCAGTTTGATGAGTCGTTATGCGGACCGGGGGGGAAGCTGCCTGCCTGAGATGTCGCGCCGGACGTCGAGGTGAACTGGACGCCGGCAAGCTGCGTGTCTTGAAGCAGCATTGCGTTCAGAGCTGTGGCGGTATTGATTTCGTCCGGAGACGCGATTTTATCGCCAAGTTCGTGCCCGGCGAGCTCCAACTTGCTTTGCGCGATGATCTGAAATTCGACAGCAAGCAGGCGGTCGCGCTCGGCGGAGCTTGTGGTAACGATCTCCTGCGCAAGCCACTGGTATTGAACATAAAACACCGACAACATGATGCCGGAGACGGCTGCGCCAAGCGCAACCGCGAGCACCAGCAATCGCGGAGTTTTAATGCCGATCATTTCGTAATTTTTATTCGGCCGTTACCAGCCAGCAGTGTAGCATCTGTGGCTGAATCGGAGGCTAAATTTCCGGGTTGGGAAATTAGTTGTTGCGCTTTTCCACGAATTCCTGCGGTGCGGACTGATTATTGGTCTTCATGACGCCTTCCACGACGGCGCCTTCCGCGACGGCAATCGCCTCGCCGGTGACGGTTCCCGTGATGCGGGCGGTATCCGTGATTTCCACTTTGCCGTGCGCTGCAATGTCACCTTCGACGTGGCCAGCAACGATCACGTTGTCCGCCTGGATGGTTCCCTGCCAGAGTCCGTTCACGGCAAGCGTTACGGTGCCGCTGACGTTGCAGTCGCCCGCCACTTCGCCGCTGATCATGAAGTCTCCGCTACCGGAAATCTCGCCGGAAATCTTGCAACCATGGTTAATCAATGTCGCAGCGCCACCGGTCCGGTCACGTAGTCGTCTGAGTTTGGATTCATTCATGCAATTGAGGCTCCGAGGTAGTTGGCCAAATACTAACCTATTTCTCTTCCCGGTAACCGTAGCCAATAGTCTCGATGCTCACCAGTACGCCGCCCTCAAATAACAAACGTCGCATGAGTTTGCGGGGGCCGAAGTTGTAGACGTATTCCGTAAGCAGCACTTGTTGAGTATAGGGACCAGGGCCGGGAAAACGCTCAACATTAACGCCAGGCAAATTACCGCGGCGCACAGGGATGTAGGCGCTGCGGAGAGCGTACCCAAGCTGTCTTTCTATTGCGGGTTTGCCACAAATCTTGCGAATCTGTGCCTCGTGCATGTCTTCCCTGACGATTTTGCGGCCGCAGCGGAACGCCTCTGCCGAGGCGCTGCTGAGCAACAAGACGACCAGCAGGCTCGTCGCTGACAGGGATTGTGCGGTGAGTTTCATCATTTCTTCCGGATGCTTGTCTACAGTGTAGATCAAATCCACGTCGTCAGTTCATGATGTGCTGTAATACGCCTCTTGCGCACCTGTTGGACGGTTATGGTAAAACAGCGTGCGGGTAGTACACCTAACGACGGAATCTTCATTGAAGCAGAGTTTCGAAAAGCGCCTTGATGCTATCGCCACGGCCGGCGGCGATATCCTGTATGGCGGGTTAAAAGGAATTGAAAAGGAATCTCTGCGGGTCGCCGTCGATGGAAGTCTTTCCAGTCTTCCTCACCCTGCCAAGCTCGGATCCGCACTAACTAATCGTTATATAACGACCGATTTTTCCGAAGCACTGCTTGAGTTTGTATCACCAGCGTTCGAGACAAGTTGGGAAGCGCTGCAGTTTATCTGCAATATTCATCAGTTTACGTATGCCAATCTTGGCGATGAAATGCTCTGGTCGGCGAGTATGCCCTGCGCTATACCGGCGGACAATGAAATTCCCCTGGCACGCTATGGCAGCTCCAATGTCGGTCAAATGAAAACGATTTACAGGCGTGGCCTTGGCAATCGATATGGTCGGCAGATGCAAACCATCGCCGGCGTTCACTACAACTATTCTGTACCCGTCGATTTCTGGCCGGCCTACCAGTCGCTGTTGGGTAGTGATGCGCCCGCCGATGAATTCAGGTCTGAGCAGTATCTGGGTTTGATTCGAAATTTTCGTCGTATGGGTTGGCTGGTGTTGTACTTGTTTGGCGCTTCACCGGCTTTGTGCAAGTCTTTCGTCGCGGCAGGTGAGCAAGAGCTGGAGTCGCTCAATGACGATACGTACTTCGAGCCATTCGGAACTTCGCTGCGCATGAGCGATCTCGGCTACAGCAATCAAAACCAGTCCAGAATTAATATTTCTCTGAACAGTCTCGATGAGTATGTTCGCGACCTGGATAAGGCGATCAACACGGCCGAGCCCTCGTACGAAGAGATCGGAGTCAAAGTTGACGGAACCTATCAGCAGCTGAATGCGAATTTGCTGCAGATCGAAAACGAATTCTATTCGCCCGTGAGGCCCAAGCGAGTTGCGCGCTCAGGAGAACGTCCGACCGCTGCGTTGCAGCGTGGCGGTATCGAGTATGTAGAGATTCGCTCGCTGGATATCAATCTGTTCGACCCCTGCGGTATCAATCAGAACACGATACGTTTTATGGAGGCGTTTCTGCTTTACTGCCTGCTGCAGGATAGCCCGATATTGACCGATACCGAGTTGCAGGAACTGGCACGCAACCAGACGGGTACAGCGAAACAGGGTCGCAATCCGGATTTCAGATTGCTGCGCGATGGCGAGCCCGTTTCCGTCGCAGGCTGGGCGGATGAAATTCTTGACGGCGTAGCTGCAGTCGCGAGCCAGCTGGATCGTCATGACGACAATGACACTTACAGCCAGGCCGTCGCAGTGCAGAAAAGACTGGTTGCGAATTCCGCCGAGACGCCATCCGCGCGCATAGTCGCAGAGCTAAAGGCAACCGGCACAGGTTTCTTCCCGTTTGCGCTGGCGATGTCGCGCAGTCATCGCGACTACTTTGCATCCATCACGCCACTTGGCGATAGAGTGCAACAGGCGTTTTCCGAAGAGGTCACGCAGTCACTGCAGCGACAACGGGACATAGAAGCCAGCGATTCGATCAGTCTGGACGCCTATCTGCAGGACTATTTCTCCGCCGACTAGCTAGAACGGCAACGGTTCGCCGTTCCCGAACGCGAACTCGCGATGCAGTTTCTGCAGGCGTTTGGTCATTGGTCCGAGTTTGCCATCACCAATGACCCGGCCATCGGCTTCGAGAATGGGCGTTAGTTCGCCCATGGTCCCTGTCGTAAATACTTCGTCCGCAGTGTATAGCTCAGTTAGTGACAGATTGCGTTCAACGGCGCTGATATCCTGATGCCTGCATATTTGAAGGATCATCTTGCGTGTCAGGCCGGGCAAACAGCTATCCGCATGCGGCGTCAGTACTTCGCCCTCTTTTACCAGGAAAAGGTTCGTGTCATTGGTTTCCGATACAAAGCCATTCACGTCGAGCATGATGGCGCAATCGACGTTGGCGACATTCGCTTCAATAGACGCAAGAATATTGTTGAGCAGGTTGTTGTGATGAATTTTCGAATCCAGACACTCCGGCGTATTTCGGCGAGTTGATGCGGTGATTACGCGGATGCCGTCGTCGTTGTATACCGGTGGTTTCCATTCGGCCAGTACAATGAGAGTACAGCCTGATTGGTTGAAGCGCGGATTCATTCCGGATGTGTATTTCTCACCGCGCGTCAGGGTAAGCCGAATATGTGCATTGTCGCGCATACCATTGGCCTCCAGGGTCGCAAAGATTGCCGCTCTGACTTCATCCGAGCTTGGGACATTCGCGAAGGCGAGGGTCTTCGCCGAATTTTGCAGTCTTTCGAGGTGACCGCCGAGTTCTGCAATACGACCGTCGTATACTCGCAGCCCCTCCCAGACGGCGTCTCCGCCTTGCACGACGCTGTCAAAAACAGAAACCCTGGCTTCAGCGCGCGGTTTCAGTTCGTCGCCAACGTACACCAGTATGTCAGCATTTCTCGGGTCAGGTAGTTTCAAGTGTTGATCCTTTATGTTTCTGCGCGGAGTGCATGTTGATAGAGTTTTTCGTACCACGGTTCGCATTCCTGCAACAATGGCAGCAGATGTTCGGGGAAGTCCGTCTTCTCAACGTAGGACGAAAATCCGGTGCTCTGATGTACCGCGTGATACCAATGCGGCGCCCAGATTCCATCTTCTTCGCGCGCTCCGGGCCGCCACGATAGCATGGCAGGATCAAACCTCAAGTCGAGGTGGGTGCACAGTTTTTGCAGGACGCCTGCGGGGTCGAGCAGCAGTTGTTTTGAATCCAGCACCGCAGGACGTTGTCCGTTTTCGACCAACTGGACATAGAGCTCCCATTGCCTCTGCAAGCCGGTGTCAGGCAGACCTGCATCAGGAAGTTGAATGGTGAGGGACGGCAGCATCTGTCGCGGATCTCGAATCAGGAAAACGTTGTCAGTGCGAGTCAGAAACTCGAGGCTCAGATCGACAAGATGATGTGCCATATGCTTCAAAAACAGCCGACTGCCATCTGCCTGATCCTGCTGTTCTAACAAAGACGTCATCACTGCGTCGCCGTCACAATTCATCGACGTGACTATCTCGTCACGACCAGGATGATCACTGCCGGAGACGCGTAAATAGTGCCCATACAGTGGTTCGTCGACGGCCCGTATTTCCGCAAGTTCTGCAAAGCTGTACATCAGTGCAGTCGAGACGTTTCGCGGACCGGACCAAAGGCAGATCGGCTTGCTCATTGTCGTGATTCCAGTTGTATTCGAGACGGCCGGAATTGTACCGTTATGCGGTTTCCGGGCCAATCTTGTGCGCTTCGTCACAGTTTCGTTGCTGTGTCGTGTTTCGGCGCGCCAATTTAACTAAACTCGGCTGGCAAGAGTCTGATTTGGCTCATTTTGTTTGAATGGTGAACAGTTTTGCTTAAGACATTCTTCCTCGGTGTTTTATTGGGTATCGCGGCTGCGGCGGGCGCATTGTATGCGTTGCCGGTCGTCGACCAGCAACGTGAGGCATCGATAATCTCAGTCGCTCCCAATGGCGGCAATTTTGAGGCGTTCCATATCAATGTGCCGATGGATCGCATCATGACGGGCGCGAGTGAGCCTGGCAGTGAACTACCGGCAAGTCTGGAGTGGCCGACGGCAGAGCCGTTTTCAGGATTGCGAGCGGAACTCTTTAAGATTCGCAATGCGCGCGACAGTGTCATAGGCGTCGCCTCGCGGATGGCAGCTCAGGAGGATGGCGCCGACGTTATTGAATGGGTTTTGCATTTTCCGGCCAGGGGCTCCCTGTATGTCAACATGGATCCAGCCGCGCAGGAAGGCGGCTTCCGTAGCGGAGCGATCCGGGCGGGTTCCCGAGAATTTGCCGGGCTCAACGGCTCCCTGACAGAACGTTGGAAAACGGATACGTCGAATGATATCGATGCGCCGGATGGGCGCATTGAACTACAAGCTCGATACGTGGGTGAACTGGAGTCAAGCGAATGAAATATCTCATTAGCCTGGTTCTGGGCCTTGTTGTCGGTGCCGTAATCTTCGCTACAGGTGTCATTCTCAATCCCTTCGTTGAGAGCCGCAATTTGTCACCCATTTCGGTTACCGACTCGCAGACTCTGACGCTGTCATATTCGGCAGTCGCAGCGAACAGCATCGTGCATACCAACAATGGTGAGTCGCGTATTCTTCCGCATCCGGAAAAAGTACTGCAGCTCTGGGAAGCGCCGATACGACAGACGTCCGCGGTCGCCTCGTTGTTGCACGATGCACGCAACCAGCCTGTCGGGCTGGGGATCAAGTTTTCATCAACCTCGGAACGTACCCGTTTGCTGAATGGGGAGGCGCTTGTTGACAGTGTCTGGTATGTGTATTTGCCGGGACGCGGCGGGTTCTTCGTCGAACAAAGTGAGAACTATTGGACGTACGTTCGCGACGTTGTGTTTCCTGCATATCGGAGCGCGTCGAATGCCTGGAAGGGCAGCTGGCTAGGAAATGTTACAGCAGGCCCGGGTGCGCTTGGGACGGCCAGGGTTACCGGCGGCAGCGGAGAGTTTCAAGGCAATATCATGCCAGCAGTCGAATCTCTAATAGTGCGTGCCTGGTCGGCTAAGACAGGTCCGGTCGCAGCGGATGGGCGCCTGACCATTGAACTTCCGTCAATTAATCCGGAAGAACAGTCTGCGCAAGACTAGCCTGTCATTTCTTTCAGCTGAACACTGCTGTCGGAAAGCTTCTCGCTATCGACCCTGGCACGCGCAGCGATAAGTGCTTTTGACTGCACGAATTCGCGTGGCGCATTCACAGCATCGGTAGCGATCAACACGCCGTCGCGCAAATAAAGACAAGCAAAGGAACGGTCGGCAGGATTGCCGCGTATCACGACGGCATCATAGCCTTCGGACAGCCCGGCTATTTGTAGCTTGAGATCATACTGATCGGACCAGAACCAGGGTACTTCATCGTAGTGAGCGTCCTTGCCGCAAATATTGCTCGCGGCCGTCTTCGCCTGTTCCAGCGCGTTTTGTACGGACTCCAACCGCAATTGCCGGTCGTAGATCGCATTCGGGTGTGCACTGCAGTCACCTATCGCGTAGATATCCGGGTCGCTGGTCTGGCAGTGATCGTCTACTACAATGCCGTTGTCAACAACCAGACCAGCATCGGCCGCAAGTTCCGTATTAGGCAGGATTCCCACGCCGACGACGACAAAGTCCGCCGCAATTTGCTCGCCGTCGCTGGTTTCAACTGACTCGATACGGTCGGTGCCTCGAAACGCGCTGATGCCAGTCGCAAGCCGCAGATTAACCCCTCTGTCAGCGTGCTCTATTTGGTAGAAGTCGGATATTTCAGTAGAAACCACGCGACTCATTACGCGCTCTGCCATTTCGACGACAGTCACGTTGAGCCCTGCCTGCTTCGCAACCGCTGCAACTTCGAGGCCTATGTAACCTGCTCCGACGATGACGAGGTTTTCATACTGTTCCATTTCGGCTCGAATGGCATCAACATCGGCGATCTCGCGCAGGTAATGTATTCCAGCGAGTTCGGCGCCAGGTACCGCCATCCGCCGAACCCGTGACCCCAGTGCCAGGATGAGTTTGTCGTAGTGGATACCGTCGTCAGTGCTGGTCATGATACGACGCTCGTTTCGGTCGATCGAGGTAACGCGTGTATCCAGCCGAAGCTCTATCTGCGGGTCGTCATAAAAGCTGGCTGGTTTGACGTACAGGCGCTCAGGAGGCATCTCGCCACTGAGGAATTTTTTCGAAAGCGGTGGCCGTTGATATGGCAGGTAGGGCTCCTCGCCAATCAAGATGATACTGCCAGCAAACTTTTGTTGTTTCAGCGTTGCCACGACCTGTCCGGCCGCATGGCCAGCGCCCGCGATTACAATTTGATCAGTCACTCGGTAAACACCTGCGTTCGAAAACAGAAATACATCACACGGCCTGCAGTGGCCAGAGTATGGGCAGTAAGACCATCACTGTAACAAACACCACGATTGTCAGAGGCACGCCCACCTTAAGATAGTCGACAAAACGATAGCCACCCGGCCCCATTACGAGGATGTTTGCGGGGTGCGATATGGGGCTCGTAAAGCTTGCTGACGCCGCCATGGCCACAGCCATCATCGCGGTTTCTGGTTGCAACCCCATGTCTTGCATCGCCGACAACACGATCGGCGACATCAAAACCACCAGTGCAGCAGTCGGAATAATCATAGTCGCCATGGCTGTCAGGATATAAAGCCCCATTATCACCGGCCATGGTCCGGCATCGCCCAGTAGCTCCATTACCTGGCCCGCCAGGTAGGTGGCGGCCCCGGTTTCCTGCATGGCGGTACCCAGCGGCAACATGCCCGCGATAAGAAAAATGGCACGCCAGTCAATTGAACGGTAGGCCTGCTCCATGTTCAGACAACGAGTAAGAACCATGATGGTGCCGCCGATGACAGCGGCGACCGAAATCGGCGCCCAGCCCATCATTACGGAGCCAACGACCGCGAACATGATGAAAGCAGCGAGCGGTGCACGACCGGTATCAGGCGGCTTCTGGCCGAGCGGTGTCAGTATCAGAAAGTCTGAATCCGACGACAAGAGCTGCAAACGATCGCGTGGGCCGAGCATCAACAACGCATCGCCAACCTGGAGCCGTTCGTCGGCGAGTTCAGTACCTATTGTCTCGCCTTCGCGCCAGATACCGGCGAGCTCGATACCGTAACGTTCGCGAAAGTTAAGTTCGCCAACCGTCATGCCGCTCAGCGATGAGCGTGGATCGAGTGTCGCATCCATAAGTGTCAGGCGCTCTGACTCGAACGCACCTGTAGTCATTGGCCCCTTGGTGTCGAGCTCGAGCTCCTGCAGCCCTCGCAAAACGTCCAGATCGCTTTGCTGACCTTCAATCAGCAGCAGGTCGCCGCCCAGCAGAACCTCGTCACCGCGTGGCATCACCCGCAGCTCGCCGTCCCGAAAAACAGCAAGGACGCGGAAATCGAAAACGTCAGCGAGGCGGCTTTTCTTAAGCGTTTCTTCGACCAGGTCACTGTCTTTCGGCACGCGTACGACAAACATGCGTTCGTCGGTGTGAAACGTCTCGGCAAGCTTCTCGGGCGAGTAGGGCTCGATATTTTCGAAGTCGGAGTACTTATCAAGCTGTGCGACTGCCTCAACTTCACCTTGCACAAGAACCTGGTCGCCCGCCTTGATAGGTACGTACGCAAGATTTGTTAGTCGATAGCGGCCCTTACGCATGATGCCAACCACAGCGACATCAAAGCGTGTTCGGAAAGCAGCGTGTCGGATCAACTCGGAAACAACCGGTGAGCCAGCTTTGACGGTGACCGTTGCGTAGACAACTTTTGCGGCAACCATCGACTTTAGAACAGGTGCCTCACGTTCTATGACGAGGTCACTCCAGCGACGCAACTCACGAAACTGGTCGATTCGACCCTGTACCAGCAACCTGTCGTCGCCACGCAGCAGCGTTTGTCGCCCAGGCAATGTCACGCTGCGAGCCTGTCGACTCAGAGACAGTATGATCAGGCCCGTTGACGAGCCGATGCGCGTTTCCGCGAGCGTCTTGCCAACCAGGACTGAATCCATCGGAACGTGCATCACGAAGGTTCTTTCTTGCAGCTTGTAGCGGGCGCGCAGGCTTCTTTGGCTGACATGCTTACCATCTTTGGCGCTGACCTTGGGTAGCAGGAAGCGCCCGACAATGGCAACAAACAACACGCCAATGACCATGACGACACCACCAATCGGCGTAAAGTCGAACAAGGCAAACGGTTCGTAGCCGTTCAATACCAGGGATTCGCTGATGAGCAGATTCGGTGGCGTGCCGATCAGGGTCATTAGGCCGCCCAGCAGCGTCGAGTACGCGAGTGGCATCAGCAGGCGCGAGGCAGGTATGCCGGTACGGCGTGCAACCTCAACGACGACGGGCAACATCAAGGCCGCGACGCCGATGTTATTCATGAATGCCGACAGGACGGCCCCTGTGACCATGATGACAAAAATCAACGGTACTTCGCGATTTCCACCAAAGCGCATGACCTGGCGGCCAATAATATCGGCGATACCGGTTCGAGTCAGACCCTCGCTCAGAATGAACATCGCCCAGACAGTAATGACCGCGCTGTTTCTAAATCCGGCAAATGCCTGGTTGGAATCGACCAGGCCAGTCACTGCGAGAGCCCCGAGAACGAGCAGCGCAACAAGGTCCATACGGATAACTTCGCTGATAAACAGTATCAGCGAGATCACCAAAATGCCGAGGACGAGTGCAATCTCGGGAGTCATACCGGATTCTTCTTGTTTTCCTTTGGAGTTGTTGTTTAACGCTGTTTATACACGACCTGCGGTAACATAGTAATGAGCGCGAACACACTCCGGTACAAAATTTAATGACTGATGAAACTGGCTACAAAATCGTATTGCCAAGAACATGCACGCGCCTGCCTGTTCGCGGTGTTGACTATGCGGTGTCAGAGTGGGGTGATGCAGATGCTCCGTTGCTGTTTTACCTGCATGGCTGGGCTGATACTGGCGCTACCTTTCAGTTCGTCGTCGACGCCCTGACACCGCGGTGGCGAGTCATCGCCCCGGACTGGCGCGGCTTCGGTGCGTCTGCGTTGCGGGCCCAGGGTTACTGGTTTCCCGACTATCTTGCTGATTTGCACGCTCTGTTGCTGCACTACGCCCCGGATGCTGCCGTTCCGTTGGTGGGCCACAGCATGGGCGCGAACATCGCGTCCCTGTATGCGGGTACCGTTCCCGAACGGGTTTCGGCTTTCGTTAACGTAGAAGGATTTGGCCTGCCGGATTCGGACCCGGCCGAAGCCCCGTTTCGCTATCGCAGCTGGATCGAGGCCGAGCACGAGGATTCAGGTTTTTCCACCTACGCCAGTTTTGACGCACTTGCGAAGCGTATCGCGAAACGCAGTCCGGAGATTGGTGCAGATCGTGCCTTGTATGTCGCGCATGAATGGGCGCAGCAAAGTGAAGACGGCAGGATAAGGTTGCGAGCAGATTCGGCGCACCGACTACCGAATCCGGTTTTGTATCGTCGAGCCGAGGCCGAGGCCTGCTGGTGCAACATCGCTGCCGATATCCTGCTTGTGAGTGGCGGGCGCAGTCGCTTTGCCGAGCAGTTCGGGAGTGCCGCGTCGCTGCCGTTTCCTCGCAGCGAGTCCAGGGTCATAGATGGCGCAGGGCATATGATTCACTTCGAAGCGCCTGTGGCATTGGCCGGGCTGATCGAAGATTTCCTCACCTAACCCTTGTAAATATATCCAGTACTGTATAAAAATACAGACTTTTACGAGGGGCGACCGTGCAGCTTGCAGAGCAGACTTTTGACCATCTTGCGTCGCTGAATACCGCGCAGCGCCTTGCGGCCGAGTATGGTGAGCCGCAACAGGACGGTGCTGCATTCGCCTCGGGCCCGCTACTTGTGATTGCCGGTGCCGGGACAGGCAAGACAATGACACTGGCGCACCGTGTAGCGCACCTGGTGGTTTCCGGAGTGAGCCCTGAACGGATTTTGCTGTTGACGTTTACGCGTCGGGCGGCACAGGAGATGACTCGTCGCGTAGAAGCGATTGTGCGCGAAGCGACGCGTCACTCCGGTGCACAGGCGATGCCGTCCGGCGGATTGCCGTGGTCTGGCACATTTCATTCGATCGCCAATCGCCTGTTGCGACGCTATGCACACAACCTCGGTCTTGATCCGGGTTTTTCGGTTCTCGATCGAGGCGATGCCGCAGACGTAATGGATGTCGTGCGTCACGAACTCAAGCTGACACGTACAGCCAGACGATTCCCGAAAAAGGATACTTGCCTGGCGATCTATTCTCGTTGCGTCAATACGCAGGGAAGCCTGTCAGATACGCTTGATGTGACGTACCCCTGGTGTTCTGACTGGGCGGACGAACTCAAAGAGTTGTTTCGTCATTACGTCCTTCGCAAGCAACATAGCCAGGTGCTCGATTACGATGACCTGTTGTTGTACTGGAAACACCTGGTCGCCGAAGGCGAGTTCGCCGAAGAGATCGGGTCCTGGTTCGATCACGTCCTGGTCGACGAATACCAGGACACGAACCGCGTACAGTCCGATATCCTGAATTCGCTGAAACCTGACGGGAGTGGCGTCACGGTTGTTGGCGATGATGCGCAGTCGATTTATTCGTTTCGCGCAGCTGAAGTGGAAAACATTCTCGGTTTTCCCGACCAGTTCATGCCGACCGCGCAGGTCATTACGCTGGAGCAAAACTATCGCTCGACGCAACCTGTTCTGGATGCTGCAAACTGCCTGATTGCAGAAAGCGAACGGCACTACCGGAAAAATCTGTTTTCTGAGCGCAAGGACGGTGCCAGGCCGCGCTACGTGACAGTCGAGGATGGTGATGCCGAGGCCGAGTTTGTCGTTGACAATATTCTGAAGAATCGTGAACTCGGTATCGAGCTAAAAGAGCAGGCAGTCTTGTTTCGTGGCTCACACCATAGTGATCGCCTGGAGCTTGAGTTGGTGCGCCGTAACATTCCTTACGTAAAGTACGGCGGCCTGAAATTTCTGGAAGCCGCACACGTCAAGGATATGCTGTCGGTTCTGAAGTGGGCGGAAAACCCGAAAAACGACGTCGCCGCATTCAGGGTGCTCAAGTTGCTGCCTGGTATGGGGCCGTCCAATGCCAGTCGTTGTTTCGAACAACTTGCGGTTGGCGAGCATCTTTTCTCAACGCTTCGAGAGTTTCGTGCACCGGCTGCCTGTGCACAAGCGTGGCCCGATTTCTGCACGTTGCTGGAAAGTCTGTCGCAGGTAGAGTCCGGCGACGAAGGATGGCAGTCGCAGCTGCCTCAGGTTCGTCGCTGGTATCAGCCACATCTCGAGCGTATCTACGACGGCGTTGATACTCGAGAAGCTGATCTTGAACAATTGGAGCAGGTCTCTGGCCGGTACGCGACGCGCGAACGCTTTCTAACCGAGTTGACACTCGATCCGCCATCGGCGGCGGGTGACCTGGCGGGCGACCCGTTGCTTGATGAGGATTACCTTATTTTGTCGACAGTGCATTCCGCAAAAGGACAGGAGTGGGAGTCGGTATTTGTATTGAATGTCTCCGATGGCAATTTCCCGTCGGAATTTGCGACGGGCAAACCGGAGATGATCGAGGAAGAGCGGCGATTGTTGTACGTCGCCATGACGCGGGCGAAGCAGTCGTTGTCACTGATTTCACCATTGCGTTATCACGTGACCCAGCAACGCAAGGATGGCGATAAACACGTCTACGGCGCGCGTAGCCGCTTTATGACTGATGGCCTGATGGCAACCCTGGATAAGCGTTTTGCCGGCCGCTCGGATGCAAAAAACGCAGCGTTCAAAGTGCGCTCAGAGCGACAGATTGATGTGGCCGCGCGTATGCGGG
>JAHZJK010000001.1 GCA_022600955.1 Gammaproteobacteria bacterium | reverse complement strand
GGGTTTGTGGTCGCGATACAATCCGCTGGACCTTGCTACGCCGGAGGCATTCACGACGGATCCTGCTCTGATCTGGCGCTGGTATCGCTGGCGCCGGGATATTGTTGCGAACGTCGACCCCAATCCGGGGCACTTCGCGATCGCAGCGCTGCAGCAATACATTCCACAACTGACATTGGTTACCCAGAACGTGGATAACCTGCATCAACGTGCCGGCAGTACAGACGTCATCGAGTTTCACGGCAATCTGTTCGAGGATCGCTGCCTCAGTGACGGCTCCCTGCATGTCGCAAACGACGACGAAATACCGGCATGCCCGCATTGTGGCGGTCCTCTGCGACCCGGGGTCGTCTGGTTTGGCGAAACAATTCCCGACCGGGCACTCGAAGACTCCTGCGCCGCAGCCACAGATTGCGATGTATTCCTGTCGATTGGAACGTCGTCCGCCGTATACCCCGCTGCCGGACTGGCCGACCTTGCCAGGCAGAACGGCGCAAGCATTGCCGAGATCAATCCCAACCCGACTCCCCATGCCGACGGCTTCGACTTCATAGTTGCCGGAAAATCAGGGCTTGTGTTGCCGGAACTGATAAACTTGCTGGCCCTCTAAGACAGTCACGGACTACCTGGAGACAGCAAAAATGGAACGTTCTGCCGAGAGCATTCTCGCCACCAGCAAGTGGTCCAGAATCACAGCCTGGACACTTGGCATCATCATACTTCTGATGACCATCGTCGCTATCTGGTTCTCACGCGAGCCCGATGTTTTCTGGGTCAATCATTCTTCCGACAGCGAAACCGCGGTCGTTGGATTCTCTACGACGGACACACTTATCCGGGTAGCCGAAACGCTGCTGGACAAGCAAGGCGGCTACCTGACGAACGACAAGCTTCCTCCCAGCGTTTTCCTCGACAATATCCCGAGCTGGGAACTTGGAGTCGTAAACCAGGTACGAGACCTGGGCCGCGTCATGCGTGACGATTACACACGCAGTCAGTCGCAATCAAAAGAAGACACCGACGTCGCCAAAGGCTCACCGCAATTCTTCTTCGACAACAATTCCTGGGTATTTCCCGCCACGGAATCCGAGTACAGCGACGGTATCGAGGCTTTTATCGACTACCGTGAGCGCCTGCAGGCCGGCGATCAGGATACCCAGTTTTACGCGCGCGCTGACAACCTACGTGAATGGTTGTCGCAGGTTGAGAAGCGACTCGGCAGTCTTACGCGGCGGTTGGGCAACAGTGTCGTCAGCAACCGAATCAACGAAGATCTGGCTGGCGAGTCCGCCGCCGAAGGCGCCGGCACACAGAACGACACATTTGACGTACGTACGTCGTGGTTTCAGGTCGACAACGTATTCTTCGAAGCTCGCGGCACAGCCTGGGCGCTCGTGCATTTTTTCCGTGCCGCTGAGTTTGACTTCGCGAAAGTGCTGGCCGACAAGAATGCCGAAGCGAGCGTTCGTCAGATAATCCGCGAGCTTGAGGCCAGCCTCGACCCTCTGCGTTCGCCCATGATCCTGAACGGCGGCGGTTACGGCTTGTTTGCCAATCATTCACTGGTAATGGCGAACTATCTTGCGCGGGCGAACGCCGCGGTCATCAATTTGCGAGAGCTCCTCGATCAGGGTTAGACGCGAATTTGCATTGCACTGATCGCTGCCGTATCGTACATCCGGAATTCGACAGGTGAATCTGCGCTGCTTGACAGCGCAGGTTAAACGGGAAGACGGTGCGCCATCAGGCAACCCCGTCACTGCCCCCGCAACGGTAAATGAGTAAGTTGATCACGACGCCACTGCGCAGCTTTTTAGCGTGGGAAGGCGATCAACGAAGGTTCACCCCACTCATGAGTCCGGAGACCGGCCTGCCGACCATCCCACAGTCTGATCGCGGCGGGCGATTCGTGGAGACTTAGTCTCTCTCCTTCCTCCGAAGCAATCAGCATGTAGCGTGCAACGGGGATGCGTGCTTGAGAGATAATCATGAAAAAATTCATTGCTTCGCTGGTTCTTGGTATGGCGTTGGCGAGCGCCAGTGCATCGGCACAAGATCTGACCGCGCCCGACGACCAGATAATTGTGACCGGTGCCAGGGCACCTGTATTGCCTGGCAACGTTGGCAGCGCAATTACGGTGCTTTCATCTGACGACATTGAACGTCACCAATCGCGCTATGTTTCCGACCTGTTGCGCACAATCCCCGGATTCGCAGTCAGCCATTCCGGCGTCGCCGGATCTCAGACTCAAGTGCGCGTCAGGGGCTCGGAAGCGAATCACGTCCTCGTGTTGATTGATGGTATACAGGCAAATGACCCGGCAACTGGCGATGAATTTCGCTGGGAGTACCTGACGACAAACAACATTGAGCGCATTGAGGTCGTTCGTGGGCCACAGAGCTCACTATGGGGCAGCGGCGCCTTGGGCGCGGTGGTTCACATCATTACGCGATCCGGGAGTGACAGGCAGAGTGTTGGTGGCTACGTCGAAGGTGGCACCGACAGCGCACTCAATGGGGCATTGCGCGGTGCGGCCGGTGGGGAGCGATTCAAGATCAGCTACGGCATAGAGCAGCTTTCAACAGATGGCACGAACATCTCCCGTTCTGGCGATGAGGACGACGACTCAGAAATAACCAGCGCCAATATTTCCGGACAATTTGCGGCGAATGACGCGATTCTTTTCAAATTCGGGGTTCGGTCAATTGATGCGTATTCTCAATTCGACGCCGTCGACTTCTTTGTTACGGGGCTACCTGCGGATTCCGATAGCGCGACAGACACGCGGCAGAATTACGCCCAGCTTGGTGCAACCCTCGGTGCAAGTGATGCCGGTACGAAACACCATCTGAACGTTCGCTACTTTGATAGCGAGAATCAGAATCTAGTCGATGGCAGCGACGATTCTTCGACCTCATCCGAGCGACTGACCATCGGCTATCAGAGCGATATTCGACTAGGTCGGCAATTGCTTTCGCTGGCTGTGGAGCGCGAGTCGACAAAATTCGAACAACGTGGTGCGATCGTGTTTGGCGACCCCAACCAGGACCAGGAGATTGACGTCACCAGCGCAATCGTCGATTTTCAAGGGCGTGCAACCGAGCGCCTGAGCTGGTTGCTCAGTGCCCGTCTGGATAACAATAGCGATTTTGACAACTCACTGACCGGCCGTTTGTCGGCGACGTATCGAGTAACAGAGTCCACAGTGCTGCGGGCGAATGTCGGAACGGCGCAAAAGAACCCGACATTTACGGAGCGATTTGGCTTCTTCCCGGGCCAATTCATCGGCAATCCGGATCTGAAGCCCGAGCTCTCTACATCGTATGACCTGGGGCTTGGGCAGCAGCTGTTGGCGGGCAAACTGGACCTGCAGGTGTCCGTTTTCAGACAAGATCTCGAAGACGAGATTAACGGCTTTGTTTTTGATCCCGTGACGTTCTCGTCAACCGCTGAAAACATGACGGGCTCCAGTAAGCGTCGCGGAGCGGAAATAGCTGCGCAATGGAACATCAGTGAATCGCTGGGACTCGGCTCCACATACACATACACCGACGCTACCGAGCAGGATGCAGGCGGCAATCGTATCGATGAGCTGCGCAGGCCAAGGCATGTGGGAAGTGTTTACGCTGACATGCGTTTCGCACAAGATCGCGGGCGTCTCGCTTTTACAGCTGACTACGGCGGCACACGCGACGATATCTTTTTTCCGCCGTTTCCCGAGCCCTCGGAAATCGTAACACTCAGCAACTACTGGTTACTTGGGCTAACGGCGCAGTATCAGCTGAATGATACGGTCAAGTTGTTTGCCCGCGGAACCAACCTCCTCGACACGCAATGCGAACAGGTTTACGGCTATCAGACGGCAGGACGAAAGCTGTATGCCGGTGTACAAATGACATTCGGCAACTAGGATGAAAAAACTCCTCGTAGCACTAGCGTCAATTTTTCATTTCGTGCCGCATCCTTTCGGCGTTTCTCCGATCGCCGCGACGGCGCTATATGCCGGCGCGTATGGCGAGCGCCGCTCATACTGGTTAGTCGCGCTGATTCCCTTGTTCGTCGGGCACCTCCTGACGGGCTTTTTCGACCCAGTAGTAATGGCCTTTGTTTACGCCGGTTTTGTGTTATGCGCGATGGTCGGGCGTGCAATGCTCAGATCAGACCGGTCCCGCTCCCGAATTGGTACCGCCGTCTTGGTTCAGGCAACGGTATTCTTCCTCGTATCCAACTTTTCGATCTGGCTGGTCGGAATGTACCCGCCTACGGCTGCCGGACTGTTGCAGTGCTACGTTAACGGCCTGCCGTTTCTTGCTCAGGCAGTCCTCGTTGATTCGGCGTACTGTTTCGTAATCTTCGGCTTGCACCATCTTCTCGATCGCAATTACGAAACGTTGCACACCGCGTAAGACTGCAGCAATGAGAATTGCGACATTGTTGCCCAGCGCTACAGAAATAGTCTGTGCGCTGGGCATGCAGGACCAGCTTGTCGGCATATCCCACAGCTGCAACTATCCAGCGCAAATTGAAGCACTGCCGAGAATGACCAGTACGCGAGTTCCCTTTCGTGCCGATAGCCAGACAATCGATGGTTTTGTGCGACAACACCTCGCGGCTGCGGATGCACTGTACGATCTCGAGATAGAATCGCTGATCGCTGCGGCGCCCGATATCGTCGTCTCGCAGACTCTTTGCGACGTTTGCGCGGTTTCGACCGGCGACGTATTTACTGCAATACAGGAATTGCCTTCATCGCCGACTCTGATTGACCTGACACAGAATACGCTGGAAGACGTTCTCGCGGACATCGCGCGAGTAGGCGAACGCCTGGAGCGACCAGCTTACGCGGACAGTCTGGTCCGCGAGCTTGTGTCGAGACGGGATGCGGTAGCACGTCGTAGCGCCGAAATTCCAGTCACAGACCGTCCGCGCGTGGCCTTCCTCGAGTGGCTCATACCACCGTTCAATGGCGGTCACTGGAACTCTGAGCTGGTCACGCTTGCGGGCGGTATAGACCTCCTGGGTGCTCACGGCAGGCCGTCATCGACATTGACATGGGAGGCTGTCAGAGCTGCAAAGCCGGACGTGGTTTTCGTCGCATGCTGCGGCTTTCGAGTCGATCGAACTTTGCTGGACATCGATTTGGTCAGCGAGCAGCTACCCAATGCGCGAGTCTGTGTCGTCGACGGAAATGCGTATTTCAGCAGCCCGAATCCTCGCCTGCTGGACGCCCTGGAAATCCTGGCGCATGCACTGCATCCCGACGTCCACCCCGATTTTCACCCTGCCAACGCCGCAATGGCTGTTCGACAACCGCGAATCTAGTAAATGCCAACCCAGGTTGGAATCTTCTTCCAGCTCTCGTTCAGGTCTTTGTCCAGCGTCTTGTAGTCAGGTTCGAATTGTCCGACCAGCGACCAGAAACGGCGCGAATGATTCATATGGCGCGCGTGGCATAACTCGTGAATCATGACGTAGCGCAGATGCTCAGCATCGAGAAACATCAAGCAATAGTTGAGACTGATCGTGCCGCTGCTCGAGTGACTTCCCCAGCACGTGCGCTGACCACGAACATGCATTTTTTTGAAATTATTGCCGGTCGATGCCGAAAGGGACCGGAGCAACGGCAGGTATCGGTTCTTCGCCAGACTGATAAGCCAGCGCTTGAGCGCTGCGACGCAGAGTTTTTCGTCATCCACGCGCCCGGTAAGCACGACCTCGTCAGACTGAGTACGGTAATTGACGCCTTTGGCATCCGCTACCGGTACATAACGAACGCTAAAGCAACTTTGAATTCCATCGAGACGGATTGTCTTCGGTAAAGCGAACGGTTCGGGAGCATGCAGCGCGGCGAATTTCTCACGAGCGTTGCGAATCCATTCCTTGTGGTCCTCAACGAATGCGCGGACGTCAGCTGCACGCGCGCGCTTTGGCACCACGACCTCCACCTTGCCCCTGGGATATACCTTTATAGAAAGGCGTTTCGCGCGGCCGCTTTGGCGCACAGAAAAACCCGACATAGTATCGGGCTCATCTTCATCCGGGAAAAGCGGGAGTTGTTCGGCTGCGCTATGCACAGCCGCTAGTCTACGGCTTATTGCCGCTGAAGCGTACTGCGTCATCCATGCTCATTTCACCCTTAACACCGCCAACAGACGCCGTCTCGCTTATGAACAGCTCAACCTCGCGCTCAAGATCGATAACGCCTTCGATACTGGATCCCGGACCAACAATCACACGCGGCTTGCGCTTACTCTTGCCCCAGCCCCAGCCGCCCGGCTTTTCGATGAGCAGGTCGCCCTGTACTACGGTGCCGTCAATCACATAGACATCTCCGCTGACGGTCGAGACATCGCCGCCAACTTCTGCGCCCATCAGTTTGATAGTGCCATTCACGTTGCTGACGTCGCGGTCGATTTTCGTCCCGTCTGCCACGGATATGCCGCCGTTAACTGCTTCTACTTCGCCATCAACCTCGCAGGACTCTCCAACCTTGATCGAGCCATTTACCGTACTGAGCGACCTTGAACTGACATTCTTGCCGATCTTGAGGCTGCCGTTGACTGTCGAGGCTTCTTCGATCGTCGCACCTGAATCAACGTGCACCTTGCCATTTACAGTCTTCACATCACCCGTTACCACGGCGTCAGCGCCGACAGTCACACTGCCATTGACCGAGGTTGCGCCGCCCGCCTCCGTACCTGCGGGGATCTTGACACTCTTATTGACCGAGGCACCAAAAGCCGGCACCGACAGGAGCATGATCAGCAAGCCGACCGTGAACACTGTTTTCGTCATGTATTTCGCCATTTTCGGGGCCTCATAGGAAGTTTTCATATCTCTTAGATACCGCTCGTCGGCATTTGGTTGCAAACCCGCATTGGTACTGGTTCGAAAGCGACCATTTGGTTACTCTAGCGCCCATGACGACGGCCCTGGAAGCACGCAACCTGGTAAAGGAATACCCCGGTGTACTGGCCGTTGATGGTGTCAGCTTCTCCGTGCGTGAAGGTATCTGTTTCGGCCTGCTCGGACCGAATGGCGCCGGGAAGACCACTACGGTCGAGATTATCGAGGGGGTCACGCCAGCCACCTCGGGCGAAGTGTATTACTACGGCGAAATCGCCGGACGACGTTTTCGTGAGGAAGCTGGCATCCAGTTCCAGAATACGGCACTGCAAGATCACATCACGGTCCGCGAGACTATTGAGATGTTCCGGACTCTGTATGCGCGCCAGGCCAACTTCGACGATATCGTGGAACAGTGTTCTTTGTCCGATCTGCTGGACCGCGACAATCGGAAACTATCGGGCGGGCAAAGGCAACGACTGCTACTGGCCGTTGCGCTGGTCAACCGGCCGCGACTGATTTTTCTCGACGAGCCGACCACAGGACTTGACCCGCAGGCACGCCGTAATTTCTGGGACCTGGTGCAGAGTATTCGTGCGCAGGGATCTACGATTGTGCTGACAACACATTACATGGATGAGGCAGAAGTACTGTGTGATGAAATCGCGATCATGGATTCCGGCAAGATTGTTTCGCAAGGCTCGCCCGAGGATCTGCTTCGGCAGCAATATGACGGACTGATTATCCAACTACCTCTGTCGGCCCTGACTGACGACCTTTCCGGTATTCAACATACTGTGCATGAGAACCTTGGCATTATCGAAGTCGTTACTACGGACGTGAGCGCGAGCCTGCAGCAGCTTACACCGCACGTCAGCAACCTCAACCAGATTAAAATACGGCAGCCGAATCTCGAGGACCTGTTCCTCGATTTGACCGGCCATACATTGCGGGCCTGACTCGTATGCTGCAACGAATCTACGCAATTTTCATGAGCCGAAATCGGGAATTCGTCCGCGATCGCTCCACGTTGGCGTGGAACCTGATGCTGCCGGTTGTGCTGATGTTCGGCCTGTCGTTCGCATTTGGCGGTGATCGCGACGCGTATACGGTTGGCGTGTTGCAGCAAGCAGACGAAATCAACCCTGACTCGCATCCATTCCTGCAGACCCGTTACATTCGCTTTGTTGCCTATGCCGATCAGGACCTCGCCTTGCAGAAGGTGGCCCGGCACCAGCTGGACCTGCTGGTCGAACTGGGTGAAACGCCGCGATACTGGATAAATCCCGAGTCGCCAAAAGGCTACTTCGCTGAAATAGCGCTTATGCAGTCCGGAGCGCCGCCACACTCCGTGCTCGACAAGCAACAGGTAAGCGGTTCAGAAGTGCGCTATGCCGACTGGGTGCTGCCGGGCATTCTCGGTATGAACATGATGTTTAGCTGCCTGTTCGGTGTTGGCTATGTGATCGTGCGCTACCGCAAGAACGGCTTCCTGAAACGACTAAGCGCAACTCCATTGTCATCGTTCGAGTTTATCGTCGCACAGGTCGCATCACGGCTCGTGCTGATCCTCCTGGTAACGACCTTTATCTATGCTGGTACACACCTGATTCTCGACACGACTATGGAAGGCAACTATTTCACTCTGTTCCTGGTCGCGGTCGTTGGCGCAGTGTCGCTGGTATCGGTTGGGCTACTCATCTCAGCCCGCGTCACCAGCGAGGAGCTTGCCGGTGGCCTGCTCAACCTGGTCAACTGGCCAATGATGTTGCTGTCGGGCGTCTGGTTTTCGCTGGAAGGTGCCGGGCCGCTCGTGCAACAGGCCGCCAAGCTTTTTCCGCTGACACACGTACTTGACGCCGCGCGCGCTGTCATGCTCGACGGCGCGACACTGGCTGAGATCGCACCAAGCCTTTTGTCCCTGGTCTTGATCAGCGCCGTCTTTCTCACGGTCGGCGCCAGGATTTTCCGTTGGTCCGCGGATTGATATGTCGAAGTCACTAATCGATATTGGTGCCAATCTCGCTCATGAAAGCTTCGACGACGATCGTGCCGACATGATGCAGCGGGCAAGTGACGCAGGCGTAGCCAGAATGATCGTTACCGGCAGCAGTGACGACAGCAACGTGCGTGCCGCCGAGCTGGCCGCGCAGGCTCCCGGCGTCTTGTATTCGACGGCAGGAGTACATCCGCACCATGCGTCGGACTACACCGATGAATCTGATGCACGTATCCGGATGCTGGTGCAAGAGCCTCAGGTCGTTGCCGTCGGCGAATGCGGTCTCGACTACTTTCGCAATTTTTCGCCGCGCGAGGCGCAGCTGGACGCGTTTCAAAGGCAGCTCGATATTGCGATCGATACCGGGCTGCCCGTGTTCCTGCACCAGCGAGACGCACACGATGACTTCGTCGAGCTTTTGGAGCCTGCCCTGCCAAAGCTTTCCCGGGCTGTAGCGCATTGCTTCACCGGTGAAGGCGAGTCTCTTCGCGAGTACGTTGAACTCGGTCTTTACGTCGGTATTACTGGCTGGATCTGCGATGAGCGTCGTGGCCAGCATCTGCACGACATCGTTGGCGTGATACCTGACGACCGGCTCCTCATCGAGACCGACGCGCCCTATCTCCTGCCCCGAAGTATACGGCCACGGCCCAAAACCCGGCGCAACGAACCGATGTATCTGCCCGAGGTGCTGCGCGTCGTTGCAGAGGCACGAGCACAGAGTGAATCACACGTTGCCAGCATCACAACCGCGAATGCCGAACGATTCTTTGCGCTGGATTCCTAGTGTGGCTGCATGAGAGCCGCGCGGTACTGCTTCAGGTCAGGCTCGGAATGGCAGCAGAATACCACTTCACCGATTATACGTGTGCCCTGCACAGCATCTGATACAACATCGACAGCGATCGCTGTCGCGTCATGAAACGGGTAACCATAGACTCCGGTACTGATGGCCGGAAATGCAATCGACGCAATATCGTATTGCTCGGCAAGGCTGATGCAATTTCGATAGCAGGATGCCAGTAGCTGCGCCTCCCCGGAATCGCCGCCGTGCCAGACCGGTCCAACGGTATGAATGATAAATCCTGCTGCTAGCTGGAATCCAGGTGTAATCTTCGCGTCACCCGTCTTGCAACCACCGAGTTCCCGACAGGCATCTAGCAACGCGGGTCCCGCCGCGCGGTGTATCGCGCCGTCCACACCACCGCCACCCAGCAGCGACTCGTTCGCGGCGTTCACAATCGCAGCCATTGGCAATGTCGTAATATCGGCATGGATGGCGCGCATTGTCGGCATCGTCGTTAGCGCTTTTGCCGATCCAGTATTTGCCCGACTTGCGCGGTCAGAGCCGCTTTTCGAATCAGATCCCAATGCGGCTTAAACGCCTCGACTTTAAACTTCGCGGCATTCTTGTCGGGCTCGCCGAACTCACTGAGCAACTCCTGCAGATTACACACCAGGCCTGGAACGCCTTTTGTAAATTCGGCGCCGTCAAGGAACAGAATACGCCCGGCGACAGGCACCTGGCGGACAATCTGGCGTACGGCGGCGATACGGTCGTAGAGTGGCGGTTGCGGATTTGAAAATGTGTAACGACGCTCGTTGCTAATGACAGTCCAGTCCTGCATTTTGTCACCGCCAAAAACGATACCTTCGACATCCTTGATCTCAAGAATCAAGAGACCCTGCGACGTCAACAGCAGGTAGTCGACCATGATTTCGCCTTCATCCGCGCTCGGTATGACAAGCCCCTCTATGCGGTCGAAACTGATATCTGCCAACACCGATTCAAGGCTGCCCTTGTGGCCGCGGAACACGCGATACAAAAGCCATAGCAACAACAGCAGCAGCACTCCGCCGAGGGGCAGGAGCCAGGGATTGGTATCGATTTGCAGGAACTCAGACATTGAGCCCTATTCTAACCGCATCGCTCCCGCAACACCTCAGTCAATGCGGGCAAAGTTGGATCAATCGAAATAGCTTTTGCCGGTCGGGAAAGAATTTCCTCAAGATCCGGCGGCAGATCAATTGTTGTACCGATGAGCGGTTCAACAATCGTTTCAAACTTCGCCGGATGCGCGGTCGCGACCAGTATCCAGTCATGCGCCGATCGCGATTCGTCATCCAGATCGCGCCAGGTGTGAGTTGCCGTTGCAGTGTGGGGGCAGGTAGCAAAACCGAACTCCAGATAATCTCGCTTGATGGCGGATTCGATCTGTTCATCGCTGACTGATGACACTGCCAGTTGCTCGCGAAGCACATCTGCCTCACCGAGCATTTTGCGGAGTCGCTCCATGTTACTCGGGTCGCCAACATCCATTGCAGAAGCAAGCGTTTGCAAGCTCGCGCGCGGCAGCCACTGCAGCGTTTCAAAGTAATCGGCGATCGTCCTGTTCGCATTGGTTGCAAGCACCACGGGCCCGATCGGCAAGCCCATTTCGCGTGCCATGATGCAGGCGAATGCGTTGCCGAGATTCCCGGTTGGAATGATGAAGGCCGGCTTGTTACCGGTGCGCCTGTAGTGCCTTAGGCTCGCATCCGCATAGTAGGTGCTCTGCGGTAGCAGGCGGCCAATGTTGATGCTGTTCGCCGAGCTGAACCGGTGCTCGGTATTCAGGGAGGTATCGGCCATCGCCGCCTTCACAAGCGACTGACAATCATCGAAGGCACCCTGCACTTTCAGCGAAACGACATTGTCGCTCCAGCAACACAGTTGCTGCGCTTGCCGTTCCGACACTCTGCCATCCGGGAACAACACTGCTACCCGCATGCCAGGGCGCTTGTCGAATGCAGCCGCTACCGCGCCTCCAGTATCACCTGAGGTCGCGACCAGGATTGTTAAAGGCGAATCGACACTCCCCTCCAGCCGGGACAGGCACGCGGCGAGAAAGCCCGCTCCGACATCTTTAAACGCTGCTGTCGGTCCATGATACAACTCGAGTAAGGAAACATCGCCATCACTGACCGCCAAACGCGTCGCCGGAACAGGGAAGCTGAATGTCTCCACGAGTATGTTCTCAACATCGTCGAGCAACTCAGAGCCGGCAAAAAACGGCCGCAACAGAACAGCAGCAACCTCGGGAATGGATTCCGCAGCAGCAAAGTCTGCGACTCTGAATTCAGGCAACGCTTTTGGCAAAAACAGGCCGCCGTCACACGCGATACCGCGACGAAGTGCCTCATCCAGGTTGACCGGTCCATCGCCTCGCGTACTGTAGTACTCCATCAGTCGCTCACTATGCGCGCGCCCGGCGCGGTCATTGGGCTAAGCCATGACTGGCAATCGATTCCGAGTCCGCGACAAGCCTGCTCCATGGCACTCGCAATGTTGCGTGCGTCAGCATTGCGGCAAAGCGCGAAAATACTCGGGCCACTCCCGGAAAGGCTGCACCCCAATGCGCCCGACTTGCTTGCGGCCGAGGACACCTGATCGAAACATACGACGTTCTGGGCACGCTGTGGTTCGATGATGACGTCTTGCAATGTCTTCGAAATCATCTCAAGATTGCTGCTCGCACACGCCGCCATGAAGCCCGCCAATGAACCTTGTTGTTGCAGCCATTTCTGCACGGATACCGACCGCGCGAGCCCGCGGCGCGCCTGCGCTGTATTGACCTGCAGTTCCGGGTGCAACAGTACTGCACTGACACCGTCGGGTACCGGCAGACTGACGACCTTGGGAAGCAACACTTCGGGACACAATATCAAGCCACCCAGCAAACTCGGGGCTACATTGTCTGCGTGCAGCCCGCCGCTCGCAAACTTCTCGCCCTCAAGTGCAAACGGCAGCAACTTTTCGGTCGATAACGGCCGCTCAAGCAAAGCATTGGCCGCTACGACACCCGCAACTGCTGATGCCGCAGAACTCCCCATACCGGATTGCAATGGCACACCTTTATGCACCTTGAGCTCAATGGAACCCGAATCGCCGTGCGCATCCCATAGCGCCTGCACAGCGATCGACGCCGTGTTTTCTTCTGCGTTTGTCGACAGGTAGGGATGAATCTCCCCGTCCTGTCCTCGCACTTCCGAGACGGTCACTTTTTCGGCATCGGTGCGGCGCGCCTGCACCCGGTCGCCAACGTCCGCAAGGGCAAGACCCAGCATGTCGAAGCCCACTGCAACGTTACCGATCGACGCTGGCGCAAAAGCAGTTACAAAATCAGACATAACCAACACCCGTACTCAGGAAGTTTGCGAGACGTAACAGATCAGCGAAAACTCCGGCCGCCGTTACCTCAGGTCCGGCACCAGGACCCTGAATGACCAAAGGGTTGGCCGAATAGCGTTCAGTTTCAAACTGCACGATATTGTCCGTCAAATTGATATTGCAGAATGGATGCTCTTCTGCAACGGCCTCCAGGCCGACCGAGGCGTTACCATCGGCGTCGAGCATTGCAACGTAACGAAGCTGTTTGTGCTCCGCCGCCGCTTTCTTGTAGCGCGCATCGATTTCATCATCGTAGTCGGGCAGCCGCTCAAGGAACTCCTTAATAGAACACTCGCGCAATGCCTCTGGAACCAGGTTGTGTACCGGAAAGTCACCGATCTCGATACCCAGGCCAATCTCGCGCGCCAGGATCGTGAGCTTGCGCGCGACATCCATGCCGGACAGGTCCTCTCGTGGATCCGGTTCCGTGTAGCCACTTTCTTTCGCAACGCGAACGATCTCGGAAAACGGCGTGGTGCCGTCGTAGACGTTGAACAGATACGCAAGTGTTCCAGAAAAGATGCCGCGTATTGAGCGTACTTCGTCACCGGTATAGACGAGATCGCAGACCGTGGTGATGACCGGCAACGCGGCACCAACAGTCGTTTCGTAGAAGTAGTGTGAACTGCCCTCATCGGCCGCCTTTTGCAGGTTCTGATAGGCATCGTACGGCCCACTGAATGCTTTCTTATTTGGGGTAATTACGTGAATACCGCGTGATAGCCAGTCTGCATATTTCGATGCGATGTGATCGCTGGCTGTGCAATCGATGATGACAGCATGCGGCAGGTGATCAGGGTTGAGATGCGCTTCGAAAGCGTCGAGATCCGTAGCCACCGCCGATGCCTCGAATGCTTCCTGCCAGTTAGCGGTATCGATACGGCGATCACCGAGCAACATCTTCTGCGATCGGGCGATAGCCCGTACGCGCAGATCGAGATTGAACTGGCTGGCAAGCTTGTCCGCCTGCTTCTCCAGCTGGCGCAGCAGTGCGGCACCGACCGTCCCCGTGCCGATGATGCCTATCGAGATGGTCTTCTGTGACAGGTAGAAACCGGAGTGAGCCGCTCGCAATGCTCTCGTTGCTTCTTCCGAATCGACAACTGCCGAAATATTGCGTTCCGACGATCCCTGCGCGATAGCACGTATATTGACGCCCGCGCGACCAAGCGTGCCAAAGAAGCGCGCGGCTATGCCCGGCGAACCGGCCATGCCATCCCCGACAACAGCAACAATGCTCTGTGCCTCGGTGACATCGACGCGCTGAATCTGACCGCTTTCGAGCTCCTCAGCGAAAGCGTCTGTAACAACCTGGCGAGCACGTGAGGCAAGGTCCTGTGGCACGGCGACACAAATCGAATGCTCTGAACTTGCCTGCGAGATAAGTGTTACTGAAACACCGGCATCCTTCAAAGACGCAAACAAGCGGTCAGCTGTTCCTGGCACGCCAATCATGCCGGCGCCCTCAAGGTTGACCAACGCCATGCCGCCAATCGCAGTAATACCCTTGATGTTGTCGGAGGCAACGGCCTCAGAATCGATACGACTGCCGGGGTGCGACGGGTTGTAGCTGTTGCGAATAATCACGGGGATATCATTCTCAACGGCCGGGCCGAGCGTCTGCGGATGAATCACCTTGGCACCGAAGTACGCGAGCTCCATCGCCTCGTTGTAAGTGAGTCGCTCGATAACCTGGGCTTCGGGGACACGATTCGGATCGGCGCTCATGACACCGTCGACGTCAGTCCAGATACTAAGCTCACTGGCTTTGGCCAGTGCGGCAAATATCGCAGCAGAATGGTCACTGCCATTTCTGCCAAGCGTGGTTTGCAGGCCGGCGTCGTCCGATGCAATAAAGCCTGTTATGACTGCAATGCCGTTGAAGTCAGGCTCGACGACCGTGTCCATTTTTTCCAGCGATGTATCCCAGAGGACCGTCGGGCCAAGATGCGTCTCTGTCACCGTGACAACATCCCGCGCGTCGATCCATGTTCCGCCTCGCTGTGGAGCTTCCTGCCCAAGATAGGCTGCCAGCAATCGAGCCGACCAGATTTCACCGTATCCTGCGACGACATCCCGGTTCCGTTGCGGCGCTGATTTGACCAGCGCTATCGCTTTGAGAACATCGATTACGTCATCGGAATCTCTGCGCCATGCATCCAGTATTGCAACCAGTCGCTCGCCGTCAATCAGTGCCTTGGCCGCTGCCGCGTAGCGCTCGCCAATAGCGTGCAATTGTGCGACATACTGGTCATCGTCCTGCTCGGCAAGAACAGCGAGATCGATCAACGCATCGGTCATGCCGCCCATAGCAGACACGACGACGCCCATTCGATTGTCGTCGTAGCCGAGCAGAATGCCCGCTACCCGTTTGAAACACTCGGCATCAGCAAGGCTGCTGCCACCAAACTTGTGGATTTTCCAGCGATTTCCAGCCACTTGTCGCAAGGGTCCTGTGCGCAAAACGGTGGATGATAGCGGTACTTGTGGCCGCCGTCGCCTGTTTTATATGAAATCAATTTTTCGGAGGAAAATGGTGGGGCGTGTAGGGATCGAACCTACGACCGGTCGGTTAAAAGCCGAATGCTCTACCTCTGAGCTAACGCCCCATCTGGGTGCTGGGCGGCAAGAATGCTACCTGAATGCCGCGGCATAATACCTCAAAATTGCCAAATAACAAGCGCCTTTTAGCACCCTGGCGAAGTGGCACTCTAAACGCCCTCTTCGTCCATTCGCTGTAGCCGCTGGGCTGCCAGCCGCGCTGCTGTCGTCTCCGAGTAATCCGTCTGCACTCGGGCCAGGGCTTCACGTGCAGAGTCCCAACGATTCAGTTCGTAATTACAGTAACCCATCTTCAGCAGCGCGTCCGGGATCTTGCGTGAATCCGCGTACTGGCTGATGACGACCTCAAACTCGGCCAACGCCTTGTCGAACTGCTGCGTTACATAGTGTGACTCGGCCAGCCAGTACTGAGCATTGTCGGCAAGCTCGCTGTCCGGAAATGCTACCAGGAACTGCTGAAACGCAAGTGCAGCGGGCTCGTAACGTTGCTCTTTGAGCAACTCAAATGCTGCCTGGTAGTTGTCCCTGTCAGAACCACCGGGCATCGGCAGTTGGCCCGGCGGCAACGTGCCGCCGTCCATGACACTGACAGAACGGCTATCGCGCATCGCTGCTTCAAGCTCGATAATTCGTGCATCGAGGTCGACATAGAGCTGTCGCTGTCGCTCCGAGGTGCTCTCGGAATGATGCTCGAGCTCTTCGAGCCGGCCCTGCATCTCGTCACCGCGGCGCTCTGTTGCGCTGACCTGCTGTGTCAGATTAACGAGACTTTGGCCCTGAACGACGCGCTCGATGCTCTCGAGGCGTCGTTCAAGCTCGGTCAATTTGGCCAACAGCTCCGGATCTTCGTTCGCAGGCAGTAACGCACAGCCACTGAACAGCATGCTGGGACCCAGCAAACACAGCACTTTGTATCGATTCAGCATTGCTCGGAATCTTAGTATTCGAAAACGACGCGGCGATTCTGCGCGTAGTCAGTCTCGGAACTGCCCATAGACTCCGGGCGCTCTTCACCAAAGCTGACTGTCGATATCTGCGATGCAGAAACACCCTGGATCATCAGGATCTGTCGAACCGCCTGCGCACGGCGCTCGCCGAGGCCAATGTTGTATTCCCGTGAGCCGCGCTCGTCCGCATGCCCTTCCAGGCGCACGCGCATCCCGGAGTTGCCGCTCAGCGCCATCGCGTGCCGGACCACCAGGTCCTGATCCTGCGCTCGCACTTCCGAGGAATCGAACTCGAAATAAATAACCGCGCCGAGTTCATCAGCAAACGGATCGTTCATATTCTCACCACCGAACGGATCATCGCCATTCATTCCATCGGTCGATGCACCGTCGTCGCCACCATACGTCGTATCGGTCGGCTCAGGATCTGGTACCGGTGCCGACGGACAAGCCGCGAGCATCGTACTCAAGAGTGCGACTGCAATAATTTTATAAATAGACATGATTAAACCCTTTGTGCCTTAAAGCGAAATAATATGAAAAACAAATATTTATGAAGCTATCTTAAAGTCAATAGTATTCTAAAATCTCGGAAACGGCGACCATACCGGCTCTCTGACATCACCTTGGCCGGACGCCATTTTCTGACGAATCAGGCCGTCGGCCGACACCGTCTCAAGTACTCCGTCACGCGCCTGCCGCGTCGCATAGATCAGTATGTCGCTGTTCGGTGCGAAGCTCGGAGACTCGTCCTGCCTGCCTGTCGACAGTATCAACAGGTCTTTGCGCTCCAGGTCCATTACCGCAATGCGGTAGTTGCCGCGATCCAGGTGAACCATAGCCAGTTTTGTGCCATCCGGCGATAAGCGTGGTCGCGCATTATACCCTCCCTCGAAGGTGACGCGCTCTGGCGTTCCACCGTTCGCTGAGACGCGATAGACCTGCGGTCCGCCGCTGCGATCAGACGTAAAGTAAATATGTCGCCCGTCCGGCGACCAGGTGCCCTCAGTGTCGATCGCGCGATGCGTGGTCAGGCGCTTGGTCTGCCTGGATGTAATGTCCAATACATAGATATCAGGGTTGCCGTCCAGCCCGCCGAGCGTAACGACAAGCTTGCGGCCATCCGGCGAAAATGCCGGAGCGCCGTTGATGCCAGGTTTGTTGGAGACCTTGAAACGATTGCCACTGCGCAGCGTTTGCACAAATATCGCGGACTTGGACCCCTCAAAAGAAACATAGGCCAGCTGCCTGCTGTCAGGCGACCAGGCCGGGGACATTATCGGGTCCTTGCTTTCCATGATCTTGAACTCATTCTCGCCATCCTGATCCGACACGATCAATGAGTAGAGCCGTTCTTTGCCCTGCTGCTGGGCAGTCACATAGGCCACTTTGGTGCCGAACACACCTTTTATGCCGGTCAGCTTCTCGTAGATCATGTCGGCAGTGCGATGTGCGGCGCCGCGCATTGTGCCGCGACTCGCTGGCATGCGATAGCCAACAAGCTGTCTGCGACCGAACACATCGAACAGCTGAAACTGCAATGTATACGCGTTGTCGCCCGTCTGGATGAGCTTGCCGACGACAACCGCCTCAACACCGACAAAACTCCAGTCCTGAAAATCGACATCAGAGCCGTCCGTGGGCTTTTGCAGCATCTTGCTTTCGGCCACGGGATCAAACCGCCCGCTGCGCCGCAAGTCGCTCGCAATGACCTCGGCGATATCCAGCGGCATGTCGGCACCGTTACCCTCCCAGCCAAATGGCACGATAGCGACGGGTGTTGGTTGCGACACACCTTGTACGTCAATAACAAGGTCAGCATTGGCAGTAGCGGCCATTGCCACAACTGCTAAAAACATCAATCCAATTCTTTTAAGCACGATATCCTCAGTCGTCTCGGTCGAGCGTTAAGTTTAACGTCAAATTGCGGTCAAATAAGTCCGGATTCGACGGTCGCGGCAATGGCGAAGATCGCCGTACTGCAGCCTCCACCGAACGTTTTACAGCATCATCGCCATTGCAGGTGCGAATATTGACTCCGACAATATCGCCACTCGGGAGTTGCGTCACCAATACGGTGCAGCGCGTCTCCGGTCCAGCACTCGCAGGCACCGCCCAGTTTCGACGTATCTTTTGCCCAATTGCAAAAACGTAGGCATCCATTGCGGCAGAGTTGCGAGCATCAAAGCGGCGCTCCTCAGCGTCAAGTTCGGCCTGGCGCTGTTGTGCTTCCTCAGCCAGGCGCTGACGTTCGTTTTCCTCACGTTGGCGTTGGATGTCTTCTTCTCGCTTTCGTTCCGCCTCTTCGCGCTCGCGTTCCTTGCGCTCTTCCTCGTCCTTCTTGCGCTGTGCCTCTTCGCGTTCTTTGCGGCGCTCTTCTTCCACTTCCTGCTGACGAATTTTTTCCAGTCTTTCCTGCTCGATCAGCGCGTCCAGGCGGCGTTTCTCCGCTTCCGCCTGCCGCTGCAGTTCTGCACTGTTGTCGGGTTCAGGCTCGGGTTCGGGCTCTGGTTCCGGTTGTTCGACGATTGGCTCAGGTTGCGGCTCCGGTTCATCGATAACTGGCGGCCGAACAACGTCCGGGACTTCGGTCACCAGCGTTGCCTGAATTGCCATTGGCGTAATCTGGTACGGGCGTGAGTAGTCGAACGCGACCACCATCGACGCGAGCAGCACCACGTGCAAAGCGACCGCCATGCTTATTGGACCCAGGTTTTTGGCGTTACTTGCCACTCGTCGAATTACTCGGGAATCGGATACGTGTCGAGCGGATCAGTGACGAAGCCGATGTTCTGCGCACCTGCTTTCTGTAACACCACCATCGCGCCGACAACATTGCCGTACGGCACGGCTCGATCGGCTTTGACGAACACAGGCGTTTCGGGCTTTTCTCCCAGTATTACGCCAACGATCGTTTCGATTTTCTGGCCGGACGAAGGTTTGTCCTCGTCTTCACCTGCATTGATATACAAGTTGCCCGATGCATCGACACTCACGACCAACGGGTCATGATCGGGAACAGTCTCGATTGGCTCAGCGTTGGCTTTCGGCAAATCGACCTCAATGCCCTGAGTAAGCAATGGCGCTGTCACCATGAATATAACCAACAGCACAAGCATGACGTCGATATACGGGACGACGTTAATCTCCCCCATCAACTTGCGCTTTTGCAGTGGTGTGGCCATCTCAAGCCCCCTGTTTGGCGCGCGCGTGTCGTTGCAGGATGCTCGAGAATTCTTCTGTGAATCCGTCGTAACGATACTCGAGCCTGACGACCTTGTCGGCGTAACGGTTGTAAGCGATCACGGCCGGGATTGCAGCGAACAAACCCATCGCCGTCGCAATTAGCGCCTCCGCAATCGGTGGAGCCACGACTGCCAGTGTTGCCGTTTGCTCGTTACCGATCTTCATAAACGCCGTCATGATTCCCCAAACAGTGCCAAACAATCCAACGTAAGGACTGGTCGAACCAATTGTTGCCAGCGTCGCGAGACTTTGTTCGAGGCGGTCGACTTCGCGCATTTGTGCAACGCGCATCGCGCGACGGCATTCTTCGACCAGCTTGTCTGTACTTGAACCACCCGCCTGGATAGCTCGATTGAATTCCCGAAACCCGGCCTCAAATATGCTCGCCATTCCGAGGCTTCCGCCTTTGGAACGCGTGGCACTGCGATACAACGTGTTCAGGTCGCCGCCGGACCAGAATGCTGCTTCAAAGTCATCGGAGGCCGCTTTGGTCCGCCGGATCAGACGACGCTTGGTGAAGATGATGCTCCACGACACGAGCGACGCGCCGATCAGCAAGAGCATAACGGCCTTGACCGGAAGGCTTGCTTCCAGAAGCAGGCTGATGACTGACATATCTGCGTTCATGATGAGTCTTCCTCAAAAAATTCTTGTGGTATGCGTTTTGGTTTCATCGTGCCAGCCTCGAGGTAAGCCGCGGTTACACCACCGCGTATCAACAGGTCACCATCGGTACTGTCACGAAATATATTCTGTTCGATATCAAACGTCGCACGATTGAGTTTGCTCAATGACGCTGTGACCACCAGCGAATCACCAAGACGCGCTGGAATCAGGAACCTCGCATGCGCATCGGTAACGACGAGTATGCGCTTGTCCTCATTCATCATCGTCACGTGATCGATCCCCATGGCCTCAAGCCACTCGGTTCTGGCACGCTCCATGAAACGAAAATAGTTGGCATAGTAGACAACTCCCTGCGCGTCTGTGTCTTCGTAATAAACGCGTACCGGTAACTCGAAGGGTTTAGTCGTCGTCAAAAGGTAGATCCTTTGTCGACGATGACCGCGGTACAGGAAGCCCAAAATGCAGATAGGCGTTCTTGGTCACGACCCGGCCCCTGGCGGTGCGCATCATGAAACCCTGCTGAATCAGGTACGGCTCGAGCACGTCTTCAATGGTGCCGCGCTCCTCGCCTATGGCGGCCGCTATACTTTCTATACCGACGGGCCCGCCGTCGAATTTTTCTATAATTGTCTGCAGCAAGCGGCGATCCGACGAATCGAAACCGTGCGGATCAACTTCCAGCACATTCATCGCGTGCTCCGCAACGTCGCCGGTCACCACGCCGTCGCCTTGCACTTCGGCAAAGTCTCGGACTCGTCGCAGCAGACGATTTGCAATTCGGGGTGTTCCTCGCGAACGCGTCGCGATGGCGTGTGCGCCTGCCGCTTCAATTGGCAAATTCAGTATTCCTGCAGAACGATGTGTGATGCCCTCAAGGTCTGCCGAATTGTAGAACTCAAGTCGCTGAACGATGCCAAACCGATCCCGCAATGGCGACGTTAACAGGCCCGCGCGCGTCGTCGCACCAACCAGCGTGAATGGTGGCAAATCAAGCTTGATTGAACGTGCGGCAGGGCCTTCGCCGATCATGATGTCGAGCTGGAAGTCCTCCAGCGCCGGATACAGGACTTCCTCAACGACCGGACTCAAACGATGGATTTCATCAACAAACAGAACGTCATTGGGCTCGAGGTTCGTCAGAATTGCGGCCAGGTCGCCCGGACGCTCCAGGACCGGGCCCGATGTTTGTCGCAGGCCGACACCCATTTCGTTAGCAACTATGTGCGCAAGTGTCGTCTTTCCAAGCCCGGGCGGACCGAATATCAGCACATGGTCCAATGCTTCCTCGCGCCGTCGGGCAGCCTCGATGAAAACACCCATCTGCTGGCTGACACTTGGCTGACCGTGATATTCCTCGAGCGTCTTGGGCCGTATGGCTTTGTCAAACGCCTTGTCATCACTGACCGATTCAGCCGTTGTCAGACGGTCATGTTCCACATTGCTCATCTAGTGGGCCGCCTGTTTGAGAGACATACGAATAATGTCTTCTGCCGACTTGCCTTCGATGTCGAACTTGCTGATCAGGTTGTTTACTTCCTTTGGCTTGTAGCCGAGTGCAACCAACGCGTCGACAGCCTCGTTGCGCGCACTCGCCTCAACCGTCAGCGGCGCAGACTTTCCGCCTCCAGGTGCCGCAGCATCAATGCGATCACGCATCTCTATAATGAGTCTCTCAGCCGTCTTCTTGCCAACGCCCGGGATCTTCGACATCGCGGTTGTGTCCTCCAGCTCGACACAGCGACGAAAATCATTCGTCGACATCGCGGACAGGATGCCCAGCGCCATCTTGGCGCCAACCCGATTTACCTTCAGCAGCGTACGAAACATCAGGCGTTCGTCAGCCGTGGCAAATCCGTACAGTATCTGAGCGTCTTCGCGCACCAGCAGATGCGTGTATAAAAACAAATCTGTGCCTGCCTCCGGCAATTCAAGAAACGTCGACATCGGCGTTTCAACTTCGTAGCCGACACCGGCACACTCAATAACCACCTGCGGCGCCTGTTTTAATGTGAGCCGGCCACGCAGAGAACCAATCATTGGGCACCCGCGATGGCTTTGCCGGTGCCGAGCCTTGCTCGTATACGGCTCTGATGCCCATGACAGATCGCGGCAGCCAACGCATCCGCGGCGTCCTCGGCAGGCGCGCCGTCGAGCTCCAGAATAGACACGATCATATGCTGCACCTGAGTCTTGCTTGCAGCACCGCTGCCAACGACGGCCAGCTTGATTTCGCGTGGCGCGTATTCGTAAACCTCGCAACCATGTTCGAACGTCGCGCACAGCGCCGCAGAGCGCGCATGTCCAAGCTTCAGGGCACTGCCCGCATTCTTGTGCATAAACACGCTTTCAATTGAGACAACGTCGGGGCGGTACTCACCAACAATACCGCCAACGGACTCGAAAATTTGCCGCAATCGATCCGCAAAAGCACCGTCAACGCTTTTGACCGTGCCACTCGCAACATAGAGGGCCTTGTCGCCAACAAAATCGACAACACCAAAGCCTGTCAGGCGGGAGCCCGGGTCTATTCCGAGTATGCGTCGTTTGGTCGTCAAATCACTCTCAGATTTGCGCAAGTACTTCTTCGCTAATGTCCGCGTTGCTATATACCTCCTGAACGTCGTCCAGGTCCTCAAGCAGATCAAGCATCTTGATCATGGAACTCGCTTCCTTAACGCCCAGTTCAGCGCTTGTCGATGCACGCATCGTGATCTGCGCCGAGTCGGCTTGCAGGCCGGCAGCAGAGATTCCGTCACGTACCTGTTCGAAATCGGTTGGCGACGACAGCACTTCAATCGAGTTATCGCTGTCGACAATCACATCCTCAGCACCGGCGTCGATTGCGGCTTCCATGACAGCGTCTTCATCGCTGCCAGCCGGGAACATGATTTGTCCGACCTGGTTGAAGAGGTAGTTGACCGAGCCATCAGCGCCCAGATTGCCACCGAACTTCGTGAACGCGTGACGCACTTCCGCCACCGTGCGATTACGGTTATCTGTCAGGCAATCAACCATGACGGCGGTACCGCCTGGACCATAGCCTTCGTAGCGAATCTCCATGTAATCCGCACCATCCGTTTCGCCCGCTCCGCGTTTGACCGCGCGTTCGATATTGTCCTTGGGCATGCTCTGAGCTTTGGCCTTGTCGACCGCAAGTCGCAACCTCGGGTTCGCCTCCAGGTCGCTGCCGCCCATTTTCGCCGCCACCGTGATCTCGCGAATCAGCTTGGTAAAGAGCTTGCCGCGCTTCTTATCCTGCGCGCCTTTGCGATGCTGGATATTCGCCCATTTACTATGTCCTGCCATGTCGTTCTGCTCTTACAATGCCCAATTAAACTTCGACCGCATAGGTCGGTCGAAACTGCGCGTATGATAACGGGTATTGACCCAACTGGCACATAACAGAAGCATTCGAAATGTCGGCAACTGAGGCACAAAAACAACCGAACGGCGACGATCGCGACGATATCGTCACCGAGGTACGTGCATACCTCGCTGCGCTCCCGGAAAAAGCCGGTTTATCGCAGGCGATTACGGAGGGTGAGCGTATTGCCGCCATCATCGAGCCGTTAGGATTGCCGAATAACATCATTGCTGCGGTTTACGCCTACCCGCTATTTCGCGAAGGAACTCTCCATAATAAATACCTAAATAACAAAGAATTAAAGGATATTTCTCGATTTGTTATTGGATTACAGCAGCTGGATCAGTTCTCACTGCCCAAGGCGTGGCAGCCCGGTGAGGTTCTGGCCGTACAACAGTCCGAAGCACTCAGAAAGATGCTGCTCGCAGTTGTCTCCGATGTGCGACTCGTGCTCGTCCGAATCGCCGAGCAACTGTATCGTTTACGCGAAGCGCGCAACGCAACCCGTCAGGTTCAGGAAGCGCTCGCTCTGGAAACGCGCGAAATATATGCCGCCCTCGCCAATCGCCTCGGCGTCTGGCAACTCAAGTGGGAACTTGAGGATTTTGCGTTTCGCTACCTGGAGCCGGAAACCTACCTCGGAATAGCCAGGGCGCTAAAAGAAAAGCGAGCAGAACGCGAAAGTTTTGTCGATAGCGTCAAGGGGCAACTGGAGCAGGAACTCCTCAGTAACCATATCAGCGCGGAAATCTCCGGCCGGCCGAAACACATGTACAGTATCTGGCGCAAAATGCAGCGCAAGGACCGCGGTCTGGACTCTCTTTATGACATTCGGGCTGTGCGAATTCTTGTCAAGGATGTGAGCGAGTGCTATGCGGCTCTCGGTGTGGTTCACAATCTGTGGTCGTACATTCCTGGCGAGTTTGACGACTATATTGCCAACCCGAAGGAAAATGACTACCAGTCCCTGCACACCGCTGTCGTCGGACCAGAAGGCAAGACAGTTGAGGTGCAGATTCGCTCGCACGAAATGCATCAGCACGCAGAACTCGGCGTTGCCGCCCATTGGCGTTACAAAGAAGGCGGATCGTCGCCGGCCGCTTTCGACCAGAAAATCAGTTTCTTGCGCCAACTGCTCGAACCAGCGGGCGATGATGCAGATCTTCTTGATCAGATCCGGGATGATTTTTTTGAAGACCGTGTGTACGCGGTAAGCCCCAAGGGCGACGTTATCGAGTTGCCCGCCAGCGCAACCCCGCTCGATTTCGCGTACCACGTGCATACGCAGGTGGGACACCGATGTCGCGGCGCGAAAGTGAACGGGCGCATCGTACCGCTGACCTACCATATTGAAAACGGCGATCAGATTGAAATTATAACGGGTAGTCAGCCCCAACCAAGCCGTGACTGGCTCAGCCCGAAACTTGGCTACCTTGCAGGCGCGCGCTCTCGCGCCAAAGTGCGTAACTGGTTCCGGCACCAGGACCGTGACCTGCACATGCGCGAGGGTCGGGAAATGCTCGACCGGGAGCTCGCGAGACTGAACGTGAAAGATGTGCCAACAGATGACATCGCGGTGCAACTGAAACACAAGGAAACGGATGGTCTTTGCGTCGCGCTGGGTGCCGGTGACCTGACAGCCGCCTCGATTGCGACGGCTTTGCAGAACCTGCGTGGCACAGAATTGCCTGTTATGAGACCGAGGCGACAGTCGCGCCGCAAGAAAAAGGCGCCAGACACGATGGGCGTATCGGGGGTTGGCGACCTGATGTGCAATTTCGCTCGCTGTTGCCGCCCAGTGCCACCTGAAGCCATCGTCGGCTACATTACACAAGGTCGCGGTGTCAGTATCCACCGACAGGACTGCGGCAATTTCCTCGGCCTCAACCAGCGCAATCCAGAGCGTGTTCTGGAAACAAGCTGGGGGGAATCAGAGACCGGTTCCTATCCGGTGGACCTGACGCTGCACGCGTTCGATCGTAGCGGATTGATTCGCGATATTACCGGCGTCCTCGCCGACGAAGATGCAAATGTGCTGGATCTGAAGAGTCACACCGACACAGAGTCGATGCAGGTCATTATGGAATTAAGTCTGGAGATTCGGGACTTGCCGACTTTGAGCACGGCCATCAACCGACTTGAACAGTTGTCGAACGTCGTGTCGGTCAGGCGCAAAGCCTGACCCACCGACAATTCCGTTTTTCGGCTGGCGTTGAGCCGCTTCCTGACTTGCCCTTGGCGATGTCTGTCGCCAACGCCATCATTGACGTCAGATCTGCGAGATTTGACGGCACCACGAACGTGTTGCCGACTTTGGCGAGATTACCGAACTGCTGAATGTACTGTTCCGCGACGCGCAGTTGCATGGCTTCGGGACCGCCCTGGTCAGTTACAGCATTCGCAACTTGACGAATCCCCCCTGCGGTTGCAGTTGCGACTGCCATGATTGCTTCTGCTTCACCCTGTGCCTCGTTGATTTGCTGCATCTTGACGGCTTCGGACTGCTTGATCACCTGTTGCTTCTCACCCTCTGCCTCGTTGATCCTGGCGTCGCGCTCGCCTTCGGATGTCAGGATGACGGCGCGCTTTTCGCGCTCGGCACGCATCTGTTTTTCCATCGCACTAAGAACATCTTGCGGCGGGTTAATGTTCTTGATCTCGTAGCGCAAGACTTTAACACCCCAGGGGTCCGATGCCTTGTCGAGCTCAGCGACGACATTCTGGTTGATCGTGCCTCGCTCCTCAAACGTGCGGTCAAGTTCGATCTTACCGATCTCCGAACGCAGTGTAGTTTGCGCCAACTGTGAGATTGCAAACATGTAATTGCCGATACCGTACGAGGCGCGGCCTGGATCGAGTACTTGCAGATAGAGTACACCGTCAACGCCCACCTGAACGTTGTCACGGGTAATACAAATTTGCTCCTGAATATCAGCGGCTTGTTCTTTCAGGGTGTGCTTGTACGCAACGCGCTCAATGAACGGAAACAGAATGTGAAAACCCGCGTTCATTGTCTTGCTGTACTTGCCGAGGCGCTCTACGACGTAGGCATTTTGCTGCGGTACGACGATCGCCGTCTTGACAAGAATGACGATTGTCAGGAAAACCAGTCCAAAAGCAACGATTGTTGATGTATCCATTATTGACTCCTTTCCATTTTTATTCGGCTTCGACGTGCAAGGTCAAACCATCGACCTTCACCACTCTGGCCCTTGCACCCGCGGCGATCACGCTCTGTCCGGTGTTGCGGGCAGTCCATTTCGACCCTCGATGACTCACACGAGCTTCTCCGCCAGGCTCAATCGCGTCACCGACGTTCACCGAATCGCCAGACAGATTCTCTCGAAAGCCGACCACACCGCCATGAATTTTCTGGTACAGACTTTTGCGGAATGTAAAAAACGACAGGAGTGACAACGTTGCAAACGCTGTCCACTGCGCCCATTCCGGCAACGATATTCCTAACAGACCTGCCAATCCGACCAGTGCAGCAGAAATGCCCATGAACACGAGGTAAAACTGCGCGTCGATTGCAAATAACTCGGCGCCAAGAATAATGGCACCCATAACCATCCATAACCACCAGGTCATTGCTCACCTCCCGAACCCTTAGATTCCCCCACTATATCGTGAATACGTGGCCAGCGGCAGCTTGAAAAAGCGCAGCTGCGTCCCAATATGGGGTACCATCAGCCGCGCCGCTAATAACAAATCGAAGGGGTTCGGCATGCAGGATATCGTCAACAAGATCAGTGGTCTTATGTGGGAGCCAACGCTGATCTACCTACTGCTCGGAACCGGGCTGTTTTTCTCCATTGCGACTCGCTTCGTGCAAGTGCGGATGTTTGGGGAAATGTGGCGCCTGCTCTTTTCCAGTAAGGAATCCGATCGCGGTATTTCCTCGTTTCAGGCGCTGGCAGTCTCACTGTCAGGCCGCGTTGGAACCGGCAATATTGCGGGCGTCGCTGCTGCCATCGGAATCGGCGGGCCAGGCGCAGTTTTCTGGATGTGGGTGGTCGCTTTCCTCGGAGCCTCTACCGCATATGTCGAGTCCGCGCTCGCGCAGATATACAAGGAGGAGGACGAAGGCCAGTTCCGGGGCGGGCCAGCCTACTACTTTGAAAAAGCGCTCGGGCAAAAATGGTACGCCTGGCTCTTCGCTATCTCCACAATCATCGCTGTTGGCGTTTTGCTGCCGACTGTTCAGTCCAACGCAATTGGTGCGGCGGTTGAACTCGCGTTCGAAGGTGCGGCAACAGGAGGTTCCGGCATAGGTGGCGTCAGTTACGTCAAGATCGCAACCGCAAGTGTTGTTGTCTTTATGCTGGCCATAATCATTTTCGGTGGCGTGAAACGTATCGCACATTTTACGCAGATCGTCGTTCCACTGATGGCGGGTGCATACATTGTCATGTCAGTCGGCATCGTTATCTACCATGCTGCCGATCTTCCGAGCATTATCGCGCTGATATTTTCGGACGCGTTTTCACCTATGGCTGGACTCGGTGCGGCGATCGGCTGGGGCGTCAAGCGTGGTGTTTATTCAAACGAAGCAGGCCAGGGTTCTGGCGCGCATGCTGCCGCGGCTGCCGAGGTTCAACACCCGGCTCAACAAGGTCTGGTACAGGCATTTTCGGTCTACATCGATACACTCTTCGTCTGTTCAGCAACGGCATTTATGATTCTTATCACGGATCAATACTATGTAACTGGCGTCGACGCGAGCGTTAGCGGCGGCATGCTTGCTACGAACATTGCGTCCAATAGCCCTGCATTCACGCAACTCGCGCTGGAGAGTGTTGTCGGAGGATTTGGCCGAATATTTGTAGCAGTTGCGTTGTTCTTCTTTGCTTTCACGACGCTGCTGGCCTACTACTACATCGCGGAAACAAACGTCGCCTATATCAGGCGCTCGTTCCGCTTCCCTGGCGAATTGACCGTCATCAAGGTTGTACTCCTCGCGGCAGTGTTCTACGGCACCATTCGCACCGCTGACCTTGCCTGGGGGCTTGGTGACATCGGTCTCGGCGTAATGGCCGGACTCAATATCGTCGGTATCTTGTTCCTGTTTTTTATGGGCCAACCTGCTCTCAAGGCGCTCAAAGACTACGAGGCGCAACGAAAAGCCGGCGTAGAACAGTTCACTTTTGATCCCGAAAAACTGGGCATCAAGAACGCCGATTTCTGGAAAAAATAGGCGTTACTTGTTCGGGAAGTTCAGGGCCTTATTGTCGACGGACAGTGAGGCCTCATGGACTGCTTCAGCCAGGCTTGGATGAGCGTGGATGGTGCGCTGGATATCTTCCGTACTGGCATTGAATTCCAGTGCCAGTACGGCTTCTGAAATCAACTCGCCAGCCATAGGGCCGATAATGTGCATCCCCAGGAGTTCGTCGTCGTCTTCGGCCGATATAACCTTGACCATGCCCGATGTCTGCTCCATGGCTTTGGCCCGGCCGCTCGCCGCGAACGGGAAAGAACCTGTCTTGTAAGCACGCCCTGACGCTTTAACCTCTGCCTCATTCTTACCAACCCAGGCTATTTCGGGCGAGGTGTAGATAACAGACGGGATCACATCGTAATTTACCTCCGCCATCTCACCGGCGATTAGATCAGCCGCCATAACACCCTCTTCTGAACCCTTGTGCGCAAGCATTGGACCACGGACGCAGTCACCTACAGCGTAAACACCCTTGACTCGCGTTCGACACTCATCATCCACGACGATAAATCCACGTTCATCGAGCTGAATGCCTGCATCATCTGAAAAAAGATTGTCCGTGTGCGGACGACGGCCCACGGCAACAACAAGCTTGTCGACTTGCATCGACTGCGAACCATCCTTGTCGTCATAGCTGACGTCAACGCCCTTCTTGCCGGCTTTCGCAGAGGAAACTTTGGCGCCCAGTTTGATATCGAGGCCCTGCTGCCTGAAATCTTTCGCAGCAACTTTGGCGATATCGCGGTCTGCCATGAACAGGAACTCGTCCATCGCCTCCAGAACAGTCACGTTCGCGCCCAGCCTCGCCCAGACACTACCAAGCTCCAGGCCAATAACACCGGCACCGACCACACCGAGTCGCTCCGGGACTTCAGCAAGCTCCAGTGCATCCCATGAATCGATAATCTTGTCGCCATCGAACTTTGCGATCGGTAATTCGATCGGGGTAGAACCCGACGCGAGAATGACGTGCTTCGCCGTGATGATCTCTACATCACCACTTACGGGCGTGAATTCGACGTTCTTACCTGCCAGCAATTTGCCGTGGCCGACCAGTCCCTCGATCTTGTTGGCTTTAAATAATCCCGCGATGCCGTTCGTCAACTGCCGCACGATAACGGCACGTCGTTTCTGCATTGTTGCCAGATCCAGCTCAACACCGCCGGTTTTAATGCCGTGTTTTTTGAACTCGTGTTGCGCCTTGTGCAGCAACTCCGACGATTCCAGCATCGCTTTCGATGGAATACAGCCCGCATTCAGGCAAGTACCACCGAAAGCATTCTTGCCATCCCGGTTCTGCCACTCATCAATACAGGCAACCGACAAACCGTGCTGCGCGGCACGTATTGCGCCCACGTAGCCAGCAGGTCCCGCTCCTATAACGACTACATCAAAACTTCTGGCCATATCTTGGCTAATCCTTTGTTCGGCTAATCGGTCAGACCTGCAGCATCAGGCGTGCAGGGTCTTCAAGCTGTTCCTTGATGGAAACGAGGAAACGCACTGCCTCCGAGCCATCGATAATTCGGTGGTCATAGGTCAGCGCCAGGTACATCATCGGGCGCGCGACTATGTCTCCATCTACAACCATCGGTCGTTTCTGAATCGTGTGCATTCCGAGAATTGCGCTCTGCGGCTGGTTCAGGATAGGCGTCGACATCATTGATCCAAAAATCCCACCATTGGTGATAGTGAATGTGCCACCCGTGAGGTCCTCCATACCGATCGTACCGGCCTGGGCCCTGCCGGCTATATCGCCCAGCGCACCCTCGAACTCAGCAAAGCTCATCTGATCCACGTCGCGCAGAACCGGCACCATCAGGCCGCGGTCGCTCGAGACGGCGATGCCGATATCGTAGTAGTTGTGATAAAGAATATCCGTCCCTTCGACCGAGGCGTTGATGACTGGGAATCTTTTCAGCGCTTCGACGGAAGCTTTTGCGAAAAACGACATGAAACCGAGTCGGACGCCGTGCTTCTTTTCGAATGATTCCTTGTAACGGCTGCGCAGCGCCATGACTTTCGTAAGGTCGACCTCGTTAAAGGTTGTCAACATTGCGGCCGTTGCTTGTGCAACAACAAGGCGCTCGGCAATGCGCGCACGCAGGCGCGTCATCGGTACGCGCTTCTCGGAGCGTTCGAACCCACTGACCACCGTTTCGCTAGCAGCAGGCGCGGGATCACCGGGCGTTACATTGCTGCTGTCGTCTGCCTTGAGAAAGGACATGACGTCGCCCTTGGTAATTCGACCGTCCTTGCCGCTTCCCATGACCATCGTTGCATCCAGATCATGCTCATCCAGCAGTCGCCTGACGGCCGGGCTGGTTTTTGCCGGGCCCTTCGCCTCGACAGGTGCCGGTGCAGGTTTTTGAGCCGGCGCTTCCGTGGCAGCCTCTGCTGGAGCAGCAGCGACCTCGCCCTCTTCGAGTATTGCGAGAATATCTCCGGCCTCGACAGTCGCACCATTCTCAACAACTATCTTGGCAATGACGCCCGAACTGGGTGCAGGTACTTCCAATACAACTTTGTCTGTTTCCAGATCGACCAGATTTTCATCTCTCGATACCGACTCGCCAGCATTCTTGTGCCAGGCTACAAGCGTCGCGTCGCTGACCGACTCTGGCAATGGCGGAACCTTGATCTCGATACTCATTTTGTCTTCCGTTTGGTTTTCTGAGGTTTGACGACTTTGCTGGCTTCCGACCTGATATCGAGAGCGGCTTCAACAAGTGCCTGTTGCTGCTGTAAGTGAACTTTGAAAATGCCCGAAGCCGGTGCTGCCGCACTCGGTCTACCCGCATAGTAAAGCTGTTGACTGTCTCCCAAAGGCTCCTGCAGTCGATGCTTCACCTGGTACCACGCACCCTGGTTGAGAGGCTCTTCCTGGCACCAGACAATTTCCTCAACGTGCGAATACTCACCGACTAGTGCAGCATATTCATCGATCGGGAAAGGATAGAGCTGCTCTATTCGAATCAGGGCGACGTCATCTAAGTTGTGTACTTCGCGTGCCTCAAGCAGGTCAAAGTAGACTTTGCCACTACAGAATACGATGCGGCGCGTCTTCTTAACGTTGATCGCTTCAACTTCTGGAATGATCAATTCGAAGCGACCACTCGACAGTTCGTTAAGTGTCGATACAGACATCTTGTGCCGAAGCAGACTTTTCGGTGTCAAAACGACCAATGGCTTGCGATACGGACGCACGTGCTGGCGGCGAATCATGTGGAACATCTGCGCGGGTGTTGATGGAACACAAACCTGAATATTGTGCTCTGCACACAGCTGCAGGAAGCGCTCAAGACGCGCCGACGAGTGCTCAGGACCCTGCCCTTCATAGCCATGTGGCAGGAACATCGTCAGTCCACACAGGCGACCCCACTTGGCCTCGCCGGAACTGATGAATTGATCTATGACGACCTGTGCACCGTTTACGAAATCACCAAACTGTCCTTCCCAGATGACGAGCGTGTCGGGCTCCGTGCTCGCGTAGCCATACTCGAAACCGAGCACTGCCTCCTCTGAAAGAAAAGAATCAATGACGCGAAATGCATCCGGGCGGTCGACAATCTGTGTCAGTGGGATGTACTCACGATTGTTAATCTGGTTGTGCACGACAGCGTGGCGGTGAAAGAACGTGCCACGACCACTATCCTGACCGACGAGCCGCACGGAATGACCATCCTGCAGAAGTGACGCGTACGCCATAGTCTCAGCGAAGCCCCAATCCATTCCGGTGTCGCCGGCAACCATCTTGACCCGCTCATCGATTATGCGCTGCACGCGACCGTGAGGCTTAACGTCAGGAGGAAGATCGGTAATCGCGGCACCCAGATCCGCAACAGTCTTGGGACTGATCGTCGTATCGACCGGTACATCCCATTCGGTATGCAGGTAAGGTGACCAGTCGACCGTGTATTCGTTGCCGATCATGCCCAGCGAAGCTTCCTGCACGTGTTCGCCGCGGTCCAGACGGTCACGATACTCGTCCTGCAGACGGGTTACATCTGCCGCTGTCGCTACTTTCGTGTCGACCAGGCGATCCGCATACAATTGCCGCGTGGTTTTCTGTGATTTGATCTGCCCGTACATGATCGGCTGGGTCGCCGATGGTTCGTCTGCTTCGTTATGCCCGTGGCGGCGATAGCACACCAGGTCAATGACAACGTCCTTCTTGAATTTCTGCCGATACTGCAGTGCCAGGCGCGACACGAGAACCACGGCCTCGGGATCATCGCCGTTGACATGAAATATCGGCGCCTCGATCATCTTCGCCACATCACTGCAATAGTCAGTGGAGCGAGCATCGGAAGGCCTGCTCGTTGTGAAGCCAATCTGGTTGTTGATCACGATATGAACGGTGCCGCCTGTGCGGAAACCGTTCGTCTGCGACATCTGAAATGTCTCGGTGACGACGCCCTGGCCTGCAAACGCTGCATCACCATGGATCAGCACCGGCAGAACCTCCTGGCGTTCCGTGTCCCGACGCCGTTGTTGCCTGGCTCTGACTGAACCCTCGACAACCGGGTTCACAATTTCAAGGTGAGACGGATTGAATGCGAGCGCCAGGTGAACATTACCACCCGGCGTTTTCATATCGGCCGAAAAGCCCTTGTGGTACTTAACGTCACCCGAACCCTTCAGTTCATCCAGGTCGTAAGTACCCTCGAATTCCTCGAACAACTCTTCAGGCGATTTACCCAGAATATTGACCAGCACATTGATACGGCCGCGATGCGCCATACCGATGACGATTTCCTCAATTCCTGAGGCACCGCCCTGATGAATGATGTCGTCAAGCATCGGGATAAGACTCTCCCCGCCCTCGAGTGAGAATCGTTTCTGTCCCACATATCGGGTGTGCAGATAGCGCTCGATGCCCTCGGCACTGGTTAACTTGTCCAGAATATAAAGGCGTTCTTCATCAGTCAGAACCTCGCCCACCATACGCTGCTCGAAGCGCTTGCGAAGCCAAAGCCGCTCGCGTGCTCGGGATATATGAGCAACTTCAGCACCGATGGTGCCGCAATAGATATGCTTGAGGAGACTCAGGATATCGCGCAGTTTCATGCGCTCGTTTGGCTTTCCAGCCAGACCGCCCGTGTAGAATTCGGTCTCCATGTCGGCTTCGTTGAGGCCGAGATAGTCGAGCTTGAGGACACCCGGAACGGGCCGCGACATCAGGCCAAGCGGGTCAATTTTCGCTACCTGGTGGCCACGCAGGCTGTAAACCTGGATAAGACGGGAAACAGCTGCCTGTTTCTCTCCGCTCGTCACAGCCTTTCCGGATAAGCGCGTCGTTACGCTGCCTCGCTTGCGGCCCGATCGAGCCTCACGCAGGAGTTCCTCGCGGATTTCCGAGTGGGCGATTTCAGTCTCAGCGTCGCCCATTGTGTCGAAATAATCACGCCATCCAGAGGGAACCGATTCAGGTTGCTCGAGATACTGTTCGTACAACGCTTCTACCGCACTCGCGTTGCCACCGAACAGTGGCGTCGTTGCCAATTGTTCTTTTAGAGAATCACTCATGTTTTCAGGAGTTTACAGGTCCCTTGCCGGGCAAGTAAACGAGGCAATCCGGGAGCCCCGCGCGATGCGCGCTAGTTTATCCCAAGCGCCGTCTGGAAGGAATCCAAACAAGCGAGAACTTCGACCGAGCTCACATCATTGCAAACAGATTGACGAGCTCATAGCAGACCAGGCAGCAATATCCCGAAAACATTACGGTCAGGAGCAGGCCGGTTCGAAAGCGGTTTAGAAAATGAGACTTGGCAAGATAGACGAGTACCAGGATGCCAAATGCTGTCAGGGCAAGCTTGGTACTTGTGAACACCAATGTACTTTGTGACATTGCCGCCCGCATCACCGGGTTCGCCTCGACCATGCCACCATTGAGCAACTGCAGCGTGAGGAAAGCATCGGCACAGGACAGCAGCATCGTGCCAGTTGCCAGGAAGAACAACCAGGGATGGTGCCAGTCGAGAAAGATAACGTCGTCATCCACTTCCCGCCGGTGGGTGTGGCGCCGCGAGCGCATGAATCCGAAAAATACCGTTCGCCAGGAAAACGTGCGGCGATCAGTTACGGCCCGTAACGGACAACTGTTGATTGAGACTTCGCTTACTTCCTGCATTGTCTGGTAACTACTCTTCGTCCGTGATTATCGTCGGCCATTGCGGCGTGCGTTCTTATTGAGACTCCGAATTCAGCGTATTGTTTCCATTTCCTGCGCGTAAGGCAACTGTTACAACCGTCACTACGCCGAAAATAAAGGTCGATAACAACCTTCGAAACGCTTGCCGATAGTCTAATATAGAGCAATCTTCGTTCCGCTGCCTCATACAACTGATAAAAAGCGAATGCGGGCCGGAATTGTATATTTTGTCGACACTTTGAGGACCGATGCTTCCATGAAAGGCTATACAGGCACATTGCCTGACGGACAAGCGATCCATTATGTCGACAAGAAACGCTGGCTCTGGTTCTTGTCAGTCATCTATCCATTGCAACCATTTGTTGCGGTCTGGCTGCATGTATCAACCGGCCACGAGGCTTGGATCCTGCTGCCGCTGCTGTCCAACTACCTGCTGGCACCTGCCATTGACTGGCTGATTGGTGAAGACAGCAACAACCCGCCCGAAGAAGTTGTCATGCAACTCGACCGCGACCCCTATTACCGACGACTGACGTATGCCGTCGTCCCGCTGCATTTCATAACTCTGATCTTCGCCGCCTGGTACGCATCCACACAGCCAATAAGTTGGTGGGCGTTCATCGCTCTCGCAATGTTCGCCGGGCTGACGGCCGGACTGGCAATCAATACTGGTCACGAGATGGGGCACAAGAACTCAAAGCTGGAAAAACTGCTGGCAAAAATCGTGCTTACGGTTCCGGCGTACGGCCATTTTTCTATCGAACACAATCGCGGTCACCACAAGTATGTTTCGACTCTCCAGGACCCTGCCAGTTCGCGTATGGGAGAAAGTATCTATCGTTTTGCTGCACGGGAGATTCCCGGCGCATTTCGAGGCGCATGGGCTATAGAAACCGAGCGGCTCGAAAGCCGCGGCAAGTCCGCCTGGCACCCGAACAACCAGATTCTGCAATCCTATGCGATTACGCTTCTGGTCAGCCTGGGAATGCTGCTGGTATTCGGCTGGAAGGTCATTCCTTTTCTGCTCATTCACAATGCATTCGCCTACTGGCAGCTGACCAGTGCCAACTACATCGAGCACTATGGGCTGCTGCGCAAGAAAAACGCTGATGGAAAACTGGAAAAATGTCTTCCACATCATTCGTGGAACAGCAATCACATCTTCAGCAATCTTGTCCTGTTCCACCTGGAACGCCATTCAGATCACCACGCCCATCCCTTGCGACGCTTTCAGTCACTACGACATTTCGATGATTTGCCACAGCTGCCAAATGGCTACTTCGGCATGTATGTGCTCGCTTACATACCCTGGCTCTGGTTTCGCGCAATGGACAAACGCCTTATGGCCTTGCCGCATGTCGATGGCAATCTGGACAACGTCAATATAGAACCCAGCGCACATGCTTCGATCTTTCTCAAATGGGGCCGTGACAAAATGGTCGAACCAACGTATACCGACCTGCCCGGACTGAAGTAACCGTGTATCCTGAGCGGCATACGCGCAACGGAGTGCCAACCCGCACATGTTCACCTCAGCAACTCGACGTCTAAAAGAAGATATGGCGACCGCGTCCACTTATGACGAGTGGAAGACCGCGGCAATCGCGCACGACAAGGAATCCGGCGTTCTGCAGTGGCAAGACTCGGATGAGTCAAAGCACTTCGACTACGAGTCTATCCGCCGTCGGCTGAAACGATTGCGTCGCCTGAAGAAAAACAACGACTACGCTGGCGTTCTCTTCGCGCTTAATGAGGGGATCCACGGCAACATCGACGGCATGGGGAATTCTGCGCTGTATGGCAAAGCGAATTTTAGCACCAAGAAACTGATCGTCGAATACGTTGACGAAGTTGCCAGTGCACTGGACTTGCTGGCCAGCAACAAGGCGCGAGATATTCCTCTCGACGATCGGCTGGACTTCTTCCGACGAGCTCGTCATTGCTACGGTTGTTCGTCACTCATGATGAGCGGCGCCGGATCATTGCTGTTCTTCCACATAGGGGTCGTAAAAGCGCTCTGGCTGGAAGGCGTTTTACCGGACATCCTGTCGGGCAGCAGTGGCGGTGCTGTCGTAGGTGCCCTCGTTAGTACCCGCAGTGACAAGGAAATTCAAAAAGTATTTGAGCCGGAGAACCTTGTTCAGGAAATCAAACGTGACGAGGGCCTGTTTCAGCGTTTCGAAATGTTCCGGCCACAAGTGACGCCGATCGAGGACGTGCAAGAGGCGCTCAATCGCCTCATTCCGGACGTTACCTTCCAGGAAGCTTTCGAATGCACTGGACGGCACTTGAATGTTTCAATCGCCGCGGCGGAAAAACACCAGACATCGCGCCTGATGAATGCCATCACGACGCCAAATGTCTACGTCCGGGAGGCTGTCATGGCTTCTGCCGCTGTGCCTGGCTTCTATCCGCCTGTAGCACTTGCCGCCAAAAACGACGCGGGCAAGAAGCAACCTTACCTTCCGTCGCGGCGCTGGGTCGATGGCTCCCTGAGCGATGATCTGCCGGCGAAGCGCTTGTCGCGCATTTACGGCGTCAACCATTTTGTTGTCAGCCAGGTAAACCCGCACATTTTTCCTTTTGTAACCGATACAAAAAGGAAGAAGGATCCGCTGACAACAGTAAAACACGCCGCGGGCCGCACGGCGCGCGAGTGGCTGAATGCAAGCGCTTCGCTACTCGAGAAGCCGCTTGCCTGGAATGCGACGGTCAATCGATTTACCAATATCGGGCTGAGCATCATCAATCAGGACTATTTTGGTGACATCAATATCCTGCCGGACCGGCGCTTGTTCAATCCGCTTCGGTTGCTGGCGCATCGTTCTATCGAGGAAGTCATCGAGTTGATTGAAATGGGCGAAAAAGCTACCTGGCCGAAGATTGAAATGATTCGGATACAGACGAAGATAAGTAAGAAGCTCGACCATATCCTTACCAAACTCGATCACCCTGAAGCGAATATGAAAAAGGCTGCCTCACGACGAACCGGCTAGGCCCGTGTCAGCAAAGGTCAGTGATTGGGCAGCGAGTAAATCCGTGAAAGCCGGAGATTTGCCTGCTGCAATACGCCGGCCTCTCAGTCAGTGTCACTCGGATGCCAGTCGCCTCCGTCTCACGAAAAACCCTCGCCGTCGCAGTGCTCGCAACCATCGCCGCGCTTGTTGTGCGTTCCTGGCTATTGGTTGCACTCCGGGACCGCGGAATTCCATCGACCACGGCGACCGACCTGTCTTATCTCGTGGTACCGGTAATCCTGCTGTTGTTGCTATGCCCTTTGTGGCCGACCGACAAAAACTATGTCGCCAGTCTGTTTCAGCGACAACATCTGAGCAGCCGCATTGTATTGCGCGCGATACTCGTCGGCATACTTTTGCGTGTTGTTGCCTGGTGCGAGTTGATTGCCAGTGTTTCCTTCGGCCGATATGTCAACACAGATGCTAACGCGATTGTCGGCCCCAGTTTCGGCTTCGATTGTCCCGCTACCGAACTACTGCTGTTAGGCGTCTTGGTAATGGTACTGCTTGTGCCAATCATTGAAGAGATTATTCATCGGGGCGTAGTCATGGGCGCGCTGGATCAGTGCGCCCCCGTACTCGCGGTGCTGACATCAGCACTCGTTTTTATGGCCTTTCACCGTCCTGACAGTTGGGCTTTCGCCGCATTTGCAGGGATCGTTTTCGGCACACTGTTTTGGGCGACAGGATCGCTTTGGAGTAGCGTCGTGGCGCATGCGACTGTGAATGGTCTGATCCAGTTCGACTGGCGCTGTCTCTCGGGCCACTGGAATCCGGCAATCGATTCATTGCCGCGGCTGGCACCCGGACTGGCTGCGCTCGTGATCGGACTACATGCTATTGCCGGCATTGTATGGTTGCTCGCAAAGCCCGTCATTGAAAAAAAAACCGCCGAGGCAGCGTAACCGCCCCGGCGATCGCATGCTTAAAACGACGTCGCCACCCTCTCGATAATGTGCGAGGTCGCTTGTACCAGGCCTTCGTAGATATTGATGATGTCGTCGCCAACCGAAGTGGTATCTGAAACGCCACCGTAGCTATTGCCGCTGTCGCCGCCCGCGTCGTCGCCTGAGCCACTACCGGAACCGCCAGCAGCACCTGCATGGCACCCAAAACCGCCAACAACAAACTGCATCTCGTTCGCCGTGAGTTCTCGCATTGCATTCTCCTTTGATTGCTATTAAACGCGCTTCCTGCGCACCCACAACGCTAGGCGCTTAGAGCCCTGCCGGCCGCTGGCGAATCAGGGCAATTCATTCAATTTGACATATTCCGGAGCAATGGCCGGGCTTGTGATACATCGCACAGTCAACAATGTGACGTAACGATAGGATTTCGACTCATTGAACACGTCAGGCGAATCAGGAACAGCCATGAACACGAATCTTGCGAAAGCGGCATTGGCCGCTGTACTTCTGGCCACATCCGGCGCGGCGAATGCCGACTACGGTGTTGGTGTAAAAGCCGGTACGCTCGGCCTGGGTGTCGAGGGTCGCTGGAGCCCAATAGACTGGCTGGATGTTCGTGTTGGCGCAAACGCCTATGACTTTGAAGACAGTGGGTCTCAGGCCGGCATCAATTACAACGCGACGTTCGCCCTTGACAGCTACTACGCGACCGGGAATTTTCGCTTTCCGCTCAGCCCCTTTCGCGTCACCGCAGGAATCTTTTCAAACGGCAACGAGCTGCAGATGGTGAGCGCCGATACCGGTGGCGCCAATCTGAACATCGGCGGTGTACCGTTTACCGCGGCAGACATCGGCACACTCAGAAGCGTCACATCATTCAGCGACACCGCGCCATATTTTGGCATGGGATTCGATTTCGAGGTGTTCGATAAGGTCGGACTCAACCTTGATTTCGGCGTGTTGTGGCAAGGCGAGCCGATCGTCACGCTGGAGGCAGACGGCAACGCGGCCGGCCAGCAGGTGTTCATAGATGCTTTGGAAGCGGAACGCCTGGAGATCGAAGACGAAGTCAGCGATTACAAAGCATGGCCCGTTGTGTCGCTTGGATTCGTATACAACTTCTAGCGCGTCCGATCCAGCCAGGATGAGACCGCGATGCCCAACTGCAGGTATTTCAGTCGCATCCCGGCCAACGGGTATTTGCGGCCAATCCCGCGCATAATTCCCGGTAGCTCAGGCGAACTGCCAGTCCCAATCCAATCTGCAAGTTGCTTGCCCGACCAGGTCGCATTGTTCACACCATTGCCGTGGTAGCCATGCGCGAATAAAACGCTGCTATCGTCGTCGAGCTGACCCAGCGCCGGGCTCAGAGAGCCCGTCATGCAAATCAATCCGTGCCAGCGATACTCGATCTCGGCTTGCGCCCAGTGTGGCCACAACTCTGCCAGCAAGTTCTGCAGTCGTCGATATGTTTCCCGCTCTCCCTGAGGATGCCCGGTCGTGTGGCCGCGACCACCAAACATGAAACGATTGTCCGGAAGCATCCTGAAGTAGTTCAGGATGCGGCGCGAATTGATTGCAGGATGTTGCGTTACCCAGCGGTGCGCTGCGCGTTCATCATCGCTAAGCGGACGAGTAACGATAATCGCGCTTATCACTGGCAATGTGCGCGCATAGAATTTTTCGTGCAGGTCCTCCGGCATGAACCCGTTCGCAGCGAAGATGACGCGCCTGGCTTTTATCATGCCGCCAGCGGTGGACAGTCGATGGTTGCCATCTTCGGTCTTGCTCCAGTTCAACACCTCGCTGTGCTGGTGCAAAACGGCGCCACGCCGCTCTGCTGCAGCGGCAAGACCTTGACAGTAGCGCAGTGGATGCAAACCGAATGCCGGCTTCGAAACCAGCCCCCCATGGTTTTCGGCAGAATCGTAATAGCGCTCGCGTACGTCACCAGGACTGAGCAGTTCGGACTCCAGACCCAGCTGCGTACTCATCATGTTGTGATCGCGCTTGATGCGATCAAATGCTTTTGCTGTATGAGCAACCACCAGTTCGGCGTCACCTTGCGACTGCAAGTCTATTGCCTCTTCTTCAGCCAACGCCCTCACCAGCTCCACAGCCTGAACCTGGGCACGGTAATACTCCCTGACCGCTTCAAGACCGACCATCCTGGTCATGTCGTGGCTATCGACGCCAGTGCCACCGGGACAACAGAATCCGCCATTTCGTCCAGATGCACCCCAGCCTATATGCCCTGCCTCAAGTACCCTGACATCGATGTTGTAGTCTCTCGCCAGGTGCAGAGCGGCAGAAAGTCCCGTATAGCCACCACCAATAACCGCGACATCGCAGCTTTGATCGCCCTTGAGGGGACTCGCGTCCAGCCTGGTGTTTCCCGCGGTCGCCTCCCAATAACTGCGCTGCGGTGTATCAAAGAGGTACAGGTTGTCGTCATAAAGGCGCTTGCTCAAGACTAACTCCGCAATGCGTTTTGCCTGGCGATCCGGATGGTCGCTTCGAGACTGAGATCGACATCGGCCGCCGTTGTGGACCAGTTACAAACACTGATGCGCATCGCCGTCTTTCCTTGCCAGACAGTGACGCCGCACCAGCATGTGCCGTCGGCCTGTATGGCATCGATGATTTGACGATTGCTCGCGTCATCACCAAATGAAACCAGAACCTGGTTGAGAACGACATCATTCAGAACTTCGTACCCGGCGCCCTCGAGGCCTGTCGCGAAACGCCGCGCATTCGCGCAGCATGTGTCGATCATGTTGGCGACTCCATCCCGACCCAGAGACTTCAATGCGGCCCACACGTCCACGCCACGTGCGCGTCGTGACAGTTCAGGGGTGAAGTCGGACGGATTCCGGAATTCTGAATCAGTCATCAGGTATTCTGCTGTGATGGACATCGCCGACTTTAGTGCCGCCGTATCTCGCACAAATGCAATGCCGCTGTCATACGGTACGTTCAACCATTTGTGCGCGTCTGTTGCCCAGGAATCCGCAGCAGCGAAATCAGAACACAAATGCTCAAGTTCGCGCGATGCAGCCGCCCACAGTCCGAATGCACCATCAACATGGACCCACGCGCCTTTCGGCTTAGCCAAAGCGCATATTTCGCCGACCGGGTCAAACGCACCGGTGTTTACGTTCCCTGCCTGCGTGCAAATAATCGTTGGGCCATCAAATTCCGGAAAACGAGCAATGTCGATACGTCCCTGTCCATCTACCGGCGCGCGTAAGACCCGGTTACGACCGAATCCCAGCATGCCAAGCGACTTGAAAACTGTTGGGTGAGTCTCCGCAGAAACAATCACAGTTAGAGCAGGTGCGCCGATGAGACCGTCGGCCTCAACATTCCAGCCCGCATCATTAAAGACCCGGTTTCTTGCCGCAGCGAGAGCCGTAAAATTCGCCACCGTGGCACCGGTAACAAATGCCGCAGCGCTATCACCTGGCAAGCCGAACATATCGAGCATCCAGCTCATTGCGACGCGCTCCAATGTCGCCGTCGCTGGTGTGACTTCATGCATCCCGACGTTTTGGTCCCAGGCGGCAGTTAACCAGTTGCTTGCAACCGTCACTGGCAGAGAACCTCCAATCACGAAGCCGAAGTATCGCGGGCCAACCATATTGACTGTCGCTGGCGACCCAATTTCATCAAGTATTCGTAACACCTCTGCGTCACTCGTACCTGCGTCGGGCATGGGCTCAACAAACTCCGCGGTCGCAGCGACGGCTTCTGGCCTGGGTGCGACGTGTCGCTCCAGACTGGCCTCCCTGTACTGTACGCCGCGCTCCGCAGCATCCTTAAGCAGGCTTCGCAGATTTCTGTTATCCGGCATTCTGAAAACTCTTGTGCTGCAAGATCGGGTCCTTTCGCACGACAATCAGTGCGATGCAAATCAATAGCAGTATCGGTATCGGAATCAGCATGAGCGTGCTCCAGCCAGAAAAGTACATCACTGTCCCGGCCAGCAGCGAAGCTGTCGCCGACGTCCCGAAGACGAGGAATTCATTCACGGCCTGAGCCTGAAAACGTTCTGCCATACTGTAGGTGTAAGTCAGCAAAGTCGTCCCACCGACGTACAAGAAGTTCCAACCGACGCCAAGCAGTAACAATGCCCACCAGTAGTGCAAAACCGTATGCCCCTGCAGTCCGATAACGGATGTCGCGAGAAGAAGCACTGCACCTGCGAACATTAGCCGGGTCACGCCCACACGTTCGATCAGGAAGCCCGCGACGAGAGAAGGTACGTACATGCCAAGTACGTGGGCTCGAATAACAGCGGCCGTTTGTTCAAGCGTGTAGTCGTCGATGATATGCATACTCAGAGGCGTCGCCGTCATGACCAGTGTCATCAGGCCATAGCCAACCGTGCCACCGAGTACTGCGACAATGAACAAGGGCTGCCTGACGATAACGCCCAGAGGCCGCTCCGCATGCAACTCAGATCGCTCATCGTGCCTGTTTGCAGCACCCATCGACAGGAACATCAGTGCCTGCAATACAAACAACACACTGAGAACTGCCATCGTGCCCGCATACGGGATGTTCTCAATCCAGAACTGGCCACGTGTCGCGAGCTCAGGACCCAGAAAAGCACCGCCGATAGAGCCGACCAGCACGAACGATACCGCGCGAGGGACATACTTCGGCTCGACGCTCTCCGCCGCCGCATACCGGTACTGCTGCGCAAAGGCCATATTGATGCCGAACAGCATCGCAGCGACGATATACATCGCAAAGCTCTGCTCCTTCAAAGCGAATACGGCTGCCATCAAGGCAACCGCCGCTGAGATCGAAGCGAGTGCAAATCCTTTTCGCCGGCCGATCCGCTTCATAATCATCGTCGCGGGAATTGTCGTTGCCGCGACCGCCACAACCATCATCGACAATGGCAACGTGGCTAATGCTTTGTTGGTCGTAAGATCCGAGCCGATGATTCCGCCGAGTGTGACCATCACAATCGAACCGGTCGCTGAAATCAGCTGGCAGAAAACCAGGATTACAAGATTGCGAACTTGCATTCAGAGCGCCGATGAGGAAGATGGAGGTGCATTCTCACACATCGGAGGTTGAGTGGACACTCTCGATATTTCGGACAACATTCGTATCCCGATGTCCGAAATCCAAACAACAGCGGTGCGCTCGCAAGGCGCCGGCGGACAAAATGTCAACAAGGTGGCAACTGCTATTCACCTTCGATTTGATATTGCACATTGTGATGCACTGCCAGCAGCCATCAAGAATCGATTGCTTTCCCGCCCTGACCACCGCATCACCGCGGATGGTGTCGTCGTTATCAAGTCGCAGGCATTTCGCAGTCAGGATCGCAACCGGCAAGCGGCTTTCAGTCGGCTGTCCGAGTTACTGCACAGTGCCCTGCGAACCCGGAAGCGACGAATTCCAACCAAGGTCAGCAAGCGAGCAAAACAGAAGCGCCTCGATGCGAAATCGAAACGCGGCGACCTCAAGCGTTCACGCGCGAAGGTGAGTCGAGACTAGTCACCAGCACAACGAACTTGCTCGCCCGCCCAGGAACACTCCTGGCTGGCCCAGTAAGCGACAATGCCTAGCTGTCTCAACAGCGGCATGAAACCTGGATGTTGTCGCAACGGTTTCATCTCCGGCACAAACAACAAGTCCATTTCAAACACTTCTCCGGGCAGCTTGAGCATTTGCGCAACACGCATTGCGCCCTCAACGTCGCCCAACATCGTTCTCGCCACGAGGCTGACCTGGTAAGGAAGCTCCCCTGCCTGCTCGACCTTGTCCAGCGCGAGAAGCGCAGTGGCCGCGTGTTGTGAATCTCTCAGGCCGTCGTAGACTGGGTCGACCCAGTCGTCACTGGTCTCCGCCAGGCGCACAACTTCATGGGTTAAGGCTCGCGCTTTCTGCCACTGGCCATCACGCGTCAGCAGAAAGGCGTACGCCAGCTTATAGGTGACTCCATCAGCCCCGAGACGCTCCGCCCGCAAGAAATACTTGTGTGCATTTTCGGAATCTTCCAGCCATGTGTACGCCATGGCTGCGCGGCTATTCATCAGCGCGGAGCTGGGATCAAACTTGACCGCCTCCAGTGCCAGCTCCAGCGATGCATCGAGTCGCCCAACGCTTGCCAACATGCGGGAGTACCAGTTGAATGCATTGGAGTCGACAACCTCGGCATTAATAGCGCGAACGTGTGCATCTTCCGAAGCTCGCCATCGTTTTTCCTTGTGATAAACGAATCCGTAGATCGACGCCGCAGCTTCCTCGATTGTTGGGTCAGCGGCGATGCCTTGTTCTACAGTGGCAAGCGCTAGACTATTCAGTTCTTGTGTTGGTTGATTGCGGTAGTCCGGGAGCAATGCGTATGCGGTTGCCAGCGCCAGATAGGATGGACCAAAGCTCTGGTCGAGGCGTATGGCTTCCTGAAACAGCTCGATCGCCTGCTCCAGATTACCTGCAACACCGCGTAATTCCAGCAGGTAGGCACCCCGCATGTAGCTGTCATAGGCGCTACTGTCCGACGAGCGACTCTTGAATAAAGTCTGCTCGGACTTACCGACAAGATCTCGACGCACCATCACAGCCAGCAATTCCTGCAACGAGAATTGCTCACTGAGACCGCCCTCCACCTTTCCGGAGAACACAACGCCCTGCCCTAGCCTGGAGATTGTGTAGTTGAGGGTGAGCACCTCACCGGCCCGTGTTAATGACGCGCGCAATACGCTGTCGACGTCCAGCAACTCACTAATCTGGTCGTCTTCCTGTTCGTAGTTCAAGCGGGCGTTCTTGACAGTCACTCCCTCAATCCCGCCCAGGGAACGCACCAGAACGTCTTTAAAGCCGGACGCAATGTAGTCGTTGTTGCGGGTCCCGGTATGATTCTCGAACGGCATGACGGCTATCGAGTTCACGCCCGGCCCGGTTGGCCAAAGCAATACCGTAATCGCGACGATTGCCACGGCCAGTAACAATGCAACAAAGCGCCAACCGCTGGAACCAGTGCCGGAATCCGGAGACAACTCAGATGCTGTGGGGTCTGCTACAGGTACCTCTGTCAGCTCAACCGGCTTAAGCAGTCGATAGCCTCTGCGTTGCAATGTCTCGAGGTACTCGTGCGGCCGCGCCTTGTCACCAAGCGCCTGGCGAACACCTGCAATAGCACGGTTTATCGGATCGTCTGCTACGGCACGCCCGCCCCAGGCATCTGCCACAATTTCTTCCTTGCTAACAAGATCACCATTGCGGCGCGCAATCGACAACAGCACACGCCAGACCAGTGGCTCGGGCCGAATCTCCTGCCCGTCGCGGCGAATGACCCCTTTGTCATGCAGGATTTCGCAATCCCCCAGGACGAAACCCTTTTTGAGTTGCTCCTCGGTAAGCACTTCGGTGGCTCTCCGTATTTATCGCCTGTCGACTTTAGCTACATTTTCCCGCTTGCACAGTCCAACATACCTTGGTACCTTGGTACCTTACTACCAACGCACAAAAGGATCCGACCATGCCTGGCACAGTCGTCAAACGCACGCAGACTGGCGTTCGCATCGAATCGTCATTACTGAAGGTCCTGAAAGGGACCGCGGAGTATGCGGACATGACTCTCGGTGATCTGCTGGAGGGCATTGTGTTGCACGCCTTTGAGGGCAAGGCGCCATTCTCGGCGGAAACGCAAGCTGTAATCGAGCAGCTGAAAAAGGTTTACAGCTGTGAGCTATGCGCTGGCGACAGCCACCAGCTCGTTGAGGGCGAGTCATGACTGCTGGCAACGCGCCCGATCTGACAATCGAGCAATTCGCTACCGCGAACATCGATCCGGGCCAGTTCAATCATGAAGCGCACGTCTACATGGGGTGGCTGTACGTGCAAGAGTATGGCCTTGCTGGCGCCATGGCACGGTTCGATACGGCAATTCACAATCTTGTGACAAAATTCGGCGCGGAAGACAAATACCACGCGACAATTACCTGGTTCTTCCTGATGATGATCGGAGAACGTATCGAGGACGATGAGCCTTGGGAACAGTTCAAAACTAAAAATGCCGACATTCTGGAAGACGGCCGTGCATTACTCTCGCGCTACTACGACGAAGAAATACTTTTCTCGCCACGAGCTCGCGGCAGGTTTCTGTTACCGAACAAGCTGGCGCGCTAGAACAAGCCCTCAATCCGCCCTTCTTCGTTGACGCGAATCGCATTGGCTGCGGGCACACGCGGTAGACCCGGCATTGTCATGATCGCGCCACAGACAACAACGACAAACTCCGCACCGGCGGCCAGGCGAATTTCGCGAATCGGGACCACGTGACCTGACGGTGCGCCGAGGAGATTGGGATCGGTTGAGAAACTGTACTGCGTTTTTGCCATGCAGATCGGATAACGGCCAAAGCCTTCGCGCTCAAGTTTCTCAAACTGATTGCGCACTTTCTTGTCGGCAATAATGTCATCAGCGCCGTAGATTTCGCGCGCGATGGTGGCCGCCTTGTCCCACAAACTCAGGCTGTCATCGTAAAGCGTCCTGAATTGCGACGCTCCGCTGTCGCACAACTGCACAACATGCTCAGCCATCTCAACAGTGCCTTTTCCGCCGTCAGCCCAGTGCGTACACTTAATCGCCTTCACACCGTACTTTTCGCAATACTCCTGAACCACCTGAACTTCTGCATCTGTATCTGCAGTGAAGTGGTTGATCGCTACAGTTACCGGAACGCCGAATTTGCCGAGGTTACGAATGTGGCGCTCAAGGTTCTTGCAGCCGTCACGCAACGCGTCGACATTTTCCGTTCCAAGGTTCTCCTTAGCGACGCCACCCTGCATTTTTAGTGCTTTGATCGTTGCAACAAGCACAACTGCGTCAGGCGACAGACCTGCTTTGCGACATTTGATATTGAAAAACTTCTCGGCGCCGAGGTCAGCGCCAAAACCGGCTTCAGTCACGACGTAGTCGGCAAGCTTCAGCGCTGTCTTCGTTGCGATAACAGAGTTGCAGCCGTGCGCGATATTGGCGAACGGTCCGCCGTGCATGAACGCCGGGTTGTTCTCCATGGTTTGCACAATGTTTGGCTGGAATGAGTCCTTGAGCAACGCAGTCATCGCACCGTGTGCATTCAACTCCCGCACTGTCACCGGCTCGTCTTCGCGCGTGTATCCCAGGACAATATTGCCCAGGCGGGTTTCCAGATCGGCAAGATCCGTTGCCAGGCAGAATATGGCCATCACTTCCGAGGCAACTGTAATGTCAAAACCGGCTTCACGAACGACTCCGTTGTGAAAACCACCAAGTCCGGAGGTTACGGTTCGCAATGCGCGATCGTTCATATCGACCACACGTCGCCAGGACACCCGGCGCGGGTCAATATTCAGCTGATTCTCCCAGTGCATATGATTGTCGATCAAAGCCGCCAGCAAATTGTTGGCAGCGCCGATGGCATGGAAGTCACCCGTAAAGTGCAGGTTAATGTCGGTCATTGGAACGACCTGTGCGTAGCCACCGCCAGCTGCGCCGCCCTTCATTCCGAAACAGGGACCGAGACTCGGTTCGCGCAGGCACATTACTGCGTTCTTTCCTATCAGGTTGAGTCCGTCCCCAAGCCCAACAGTCGTCGTGGTTTTGCCTTCGCCGGCGGGCGTTGGTGAAACTGCCGTAACGAGAATGAGCTTGCCATCTTTCTTGTCTTCATTCGCCGCAATGTAATCTGCACTGATTTTGGCTTTGTCGTGGCCATAAGGGATGAGTGCGTCAGCCGGAATGCCCAGCTTTTCGGCAATTTTCTGAACCGGCTCTATTTGCGCCGCTTGCGCAATCTCGATATCGCTCTTGACAGTCACTTAAGAATCCCCTGTTTGGCAGTTTTCGCTGGCTGAGGATTCTATAGCAATCAAAGCACTAAGGCGCGCCCGTTACACGATGTAAACTGCCCCCAAAATGTACGATGTAAATTTCGCCGTTCAGGTCTTGTCCAAAACTGGCAATACTCAGACCGGTTTGGTCCATAGTCTCCGGCGCCGTACCAATTGGACTGTCCTCGGGAACGGCGTAGAGGGTCCCGGTGACGAAGTCGCCAAACACATACCATCCCACCAGATCAGCGACGTCGCTGCCGCGGTAAACGTAGCCGCCGGTTACCGATCCGCCACCACCGCGAGGGTATTCGGCGATTGGGTCAATCGTCGTTGCGGCACAACCGGTCGCAGGTTCATGACAATGCGCCCCTTCTCGAACGTCCCAGCCATAGTTCTGGCCAGAGTTGACGACATCCACCTCTTCCCAGCTGCCCTGACCAACATCGCCGGTCCAGAGCTTGCCTGTTACTGGATCGAAACTGATACGCCACGGATTGCGGAACCCCCAGGCGAAAATCTCCGGACACGGTGCAGCCCCCACGCCCTGTGTACAAAGCGCGTTACCCGCGAATGGATTACCGGGCGGAATATTGAAAGGAGAGGCCGAATCAACGTCAATGCGTACGATTGAACCCGGCAATGTACTTGTGTTTTGCCCATTGCCCAGTGGATCCCCACCGCTGCCGCCGTCACCAAAACTCGCGTACAGAAGTCCGTCTGGCCCAAATGCAAGATCGCCGCCGTTGTGATTGTCGAACGGCTGTTCAACCGTAAACAGAACCTGCTCTGTGCCAGGGTCCAGAGTTACGCCGTTGTCGGGACTCGTGAATCGAGACACGTACGACACCAACGGACTGCTGGTGCGGGTGTAGGAAAGGAATACGTACGGTGTTGCAGGAAAACCCGGATGAAACGCGATGCCCAACAGGCCGCCTTCCCCGGACGGATTGACTCGCGCACTGATATCGATAAAAGCATCGCTCGTCGCTGTAGCAGGGTCGTTGGCGAAAACCCTGACAGCGCCGTTCTTTTCCACCACGAACCAGCGGCTGCCATCCCCGGGCGCCTGCCGCATGGCCAGAGGCTGGATGAACGAAAGATTCGTAAACGCCGCCGCGGTGGTAATGGCTGGAACGGTCGGCGGTGGAGGTGGTGGCGCAATTGTTACCGGCGGCGCGTCACCATTACTGCCACCACATGCAGCAAGCAACAATGCCAAGAAAACTCCCGAAGCCTGTATCAAACGGGTCATGCCGACTCTCCCAGTGCCCAGCTTTGCAGCATATGACGTGACTGCGATCCTGTCACGATGTCTCCGATTCGCGACCAATGTCGAAATTTCGTGTTTTTTCGACACATGTCACGAATACGTCGATTCAATCGACATATACTTCATACATGTCGATAAAAACTCATTTCTTCGACATATCGGGAAGATGTGTCGATACAATCGACACAAAGGCCCAACGTGTCGATAAAATTGTAAAATTTCGACATATCACGGTGATATGTCGATCCCGCGGACATATGCCAAAACGTCCTGGAGAACTGCTAAGTGACTGATTTTAATCCAGAAGAGCCATACAACACGCTACCTGCCTTGCCGCCGGAAGGATTCACCCTCGAAACCACCGATGTTCTTAAGCGGTGCATCAAAGCACGCGTCGCTCTGGCAGAACTCAAGCAGGCGGCGGAGTTAATCCCAAACTCAGCAGTCCTCGTGAACGCGATTCCACTCCTGGAAGCACGCGCCAGTTCCGAGATTGAGAATATCGTTACGACCACCGACAAGCTGTTCGAGTTCGCGGACATTGCCGAAGACCGCGCTGACGCTGCCACCAAAGAGGCGCTGCGGTATCGAACGGCGCTCTACGAAGGCGCAAAAATGGTCCAGCGGCGCATGCTCTCGACAGACATGGCCATCCATATTTGCAGCACTGTAAAAGGCATAGAACTCGACATTCGATCTGAACCGGGAACAACACTCAAAAGCCGGATGTCAGGAAAAACGATTTACACACCGCCAGTCGGGCAGCAACTGCTGATGGAGAAACTCGACAACTGGGCGGAATTCATGCACAGCAATACGGAAATCGACCCATTGGTGCGAATGGCAGTGCAGCACTATCAGTTCGAGGCAATTCACCCATTCACGGATGGCAATGGGCGGACAGGTCGAATTCTGAACATTCTTTTCCTGGTCGAACACGGTCTTCTGGACTCACCTATTCTCTACTTGAGTCGCTATATCATCCAGAACAAGGCGGCCTATTACCGCTTGCTGCAAAACGTCACGCGTGATCACGACTGGTCCACTTGGATACTGTTTATTCTGGACGGTGTCGAGGAAACCTGTAGCTGGACCACGGATAAAATCAAGTCAATTCGGGAACTCATGCAGCACACGGGCGAATTTGTGCAAAAACAGCTGCCAAAAATCTATTCCTGGGAGTTGGTTGAACTACTTTTCAAGCAACCCTATTGTCGTATCGGCAATCTTGTTGATGCCGATATCGCCAAACGTCAGACAGCATCTGTTTACCTGAAACAGCTCTGCGAACTCGGCGTGTTGCGGGAAGTTAAATCTGGCCGCGAGAACATTTTCGTGCATCCAAAGTACATCGAACTCCTCACGGGTGAGGAAAACGTCTGGGTCTATTATGCGGGCGTAGAAACGGAATCACTGGAGGCTGCCGACCAGGAATTGATTTGAGCGGCAGACAGGCCCTAGAATCCCCAGACCGTCGGCAGGGTCGGCCATTGAGTACTCAAAATTGAATATAAGCAGCAACAGGCTGTATCAGTTATTCAAGTACACCGTATACGCGCTACTCGCATTCAATGTGTTTGTGTTCTTTCGCGAGGAGTGGCTCGCCGCAAACGTGCAGTTTGTTGGCGGGGTCCCGCTGGCAGACATGATCGAGGCGTATGCCGCCACGATCGATACAGCGGCGTGGGTTGTACTGCTGCTGATGTTCGAACTGGAGACCTACGTACTCGAGGATCATCACTACAATCCCGCGGTAACATGGACACTGCAGGGAGTACGGATCCTCTGCTACACCTTTATCGTCTACGCATTTTACGGCTATGTCGTTAACCTGGCCTTTATAAACCAGGCCGTACCTGCTGCGATCGATAACCTGTGCAATGCGGTCAGTGGCGGCTGGTCGTATGCGATTGATCTCGATGAATACACGCTAATTACAGCCGCAAATTGCGGGTCATTTTCCAGCGCAAATGCTTTCATGCAATTGCCTGGAATTCTGGCAGTCGTCGATGCGAGCGGCCTGACCGATATTCGCTACCTCGCGTGGGTCGATGTCATTAACTCTGCCGTCTGGCTATTGGTCGTACTGGTTCTCGAAATTGATGTGCGACTGCAGGAGCGTGGATACTTTGAGGGCTGGGCGCTGCGGGCCAGCAACGTCGTTAAGTTCTTTCTCTATGGAGCACTGTTACTTGCGGCGGTTTACTGGGGCTTCAAAGGCGATTTCGTCGACTTCTGGGATGCATTCCTGTGGCTTGTCGCATTCGTATTTATCGAACTCAACGTGGTTGAATGGCGAGCAGAAGTGAAACAGGCGGCCGTGGCCGAGCCCGCATGATTGCCCCTGTTTCAGGGACTGATTTCCAATAGCGGATTTGCACTGGCGCGCTCGACAAGGCCGGCGTCCTTGTCCTGAATTTTGAGCGAAATCAATTGGCGCTCAGCACTAAGGGCGAGGAGCCACGGATGCCAGCGATCATCCTCATCGCGACGGTAGTATCCAGAAACAGACCACCCGTTTTCCTCCCGGTACACATAAGCTTTGCCAACTTGCCGATTTGCCGCTAACGCATCGACGAATTCCAGCCCATCGATACCCGTCGTATCGCTGACGACGATTCGTGACTCCAAAACAACAGCTTCCTGGATGGCTCGTTCCGTGCGACCAGCCGGGTTCGTCAACCAGGTGTACGAAATCCACGCGGCGCCAAGTCCGACAACGAGACCAAAAATTGCACGGCCAACCGTGTGATTCATCGCTAGTCGATTCCCAGGTATTTGTGTGATTGCATGCTCAATTTCCATTGTGGATTCCGCAAGCAATAGTCGACGACCCTTCTGGTATTGATATCGGTTTCGTCGCCATCGAGCGGTTGTAAGTAATAGTGTTCGAACGCCAGCTCAACAAAGCACTCAGGCTGTGCGGCGGGCTCCTGCTGCGGGAACACCAGCTTCAATTCGTTGCCCGACAATTGCTGCAGCGGCGCATTGCCCTTCGGACTAATGCAGAGCCAGTCAATTCCGGCAGGCGCGGAAATAGTTCCGTTACTCTCGACGCCGACTTCAAACCCTGCGGTATGCATTGCATCGATCAACGCGCTGTCGAGTTGCAGTAGTGGCTCCCCACCGGTGCATACAACATAAGCATTCTCGGCGGTATCTGGCCACAAGGCGGCAACGGCATCCGCCAGCTTAGCTGGTGTTTCAAATTTTCCTCCACCAGGACCGTCAACGCCAACAAACTGTGTGTCACAAAAACGGCACACAGCCTCGGCACGGTGTTCCTCACGACCTGACCACAGGTTGCAACCCGCAAATCGCAGGAAAACAGCGGGACGCCCACTGTGGGCACCCTCCCCCTGCAGCGTGTAATACATCTCTTTAACCGAATACGTCATAAGTCCAACAGCGGATCATGTACACCCGCCTCGGTGAATCCTTTCGCGCGCAGTTCGCACGCCGCGCACGATCCACACGGCGGCCGCAGCCCGTTATAGCAGGTATGTGTCATCGCCATGGCCGGCATCGCGCCAAGATCACGCGCCAGTTCCACGGTCTGTTTCTTGGACAGGTGCATGAGAGGCGCATGAATCCGGACATCACTCTCCATGCCGAGCTGCAAGGTCCGCTGCAATTTCTGTAATGTTTGCTCGCGACAATCCGGGTAACCGCTGTAGTCTGTCTCGGCAACGCCCGTAACAATATTACCGACTCCACGCTGGTACGCCAGGGCCGCTGCAAATGTCAGGAAGATCAGATTGCGGCCAGGCACGAACGTATTTGGCAATCCTGCTTCACCATCAGACTGCGCTGCAACGTCTATGCCAGGATCCGTTAGCGAGTCGCCGCCCAAAGCGGCAAATGTATCAATAGGCAACTCGACCTGAGGGACACTTGCAAATTCGGCTATGGATCGTGCGCACTGCAATTCCACACGGTGTCGCTGACCGTAGTCGAACGTGACACAAGAAACATTGCCATCGCCAAACCGGTCAATCGCCCAATACAGGCAAGTCGTGGAGTCCTGGCCACCGGAAAACACCACGAGAGCAGAATCAGTCACTGTTTGAGTTTCTCCCAATCCGGACGCTGCTGTTCAACCAGGTAGTCGGCAGTCAGAGCCTCGGATACCTCGACCAGTCGCTCAGCCATCCCGATGTTGCGCAGGTGATTGTGCCCCCCGACGATCGTTGCATTGCAGTCTTCAAAATAAGCGCCGCTGGTTGCGCCCAGCGCTTCTGCCGTCGCGACATAGCAACTGGTCGCAGCGCCTTGCTCTACTGTCTTCCCATTTAACGCCGTTAACAAACCGAAACCAAAACGCGTCACGGCGTTGAGATTGCGGTCGATATCGGTATTGATCACGCCCGGATGCAATGCATTGGTCGTGATACGCGTACCGCGCAACAATTGAGAGAGCCGCAATGAAAAAAGCACATTGGCAAGTTTCGAATGCGCATAGGCCATCGAGTCGTCGTAGTCTGAGGTGAACCGCAAATCGTCAAACAGAATCCCGCTGTCTGGCGCATCAGTATACGCGGTGCGACTCGCGACCAGGACGATTCGTGCTTGCCAGGCAAGGAACATTCTGCCGAGTAAGCGATTGACGAACACAAAATGCCCAAGATGATTGATGGCGAAGTGCTTTTCGACACCGTTAACAATCTCACGGTCGTTGCCGCCACCACGATAACCCGCATTGCAGATCAGAAAATCAACAGGCGTCTTTAGCGACAGCACGTCTTCTGCGCAACGCACCACAGAATCCAGGTCAGCCAGATCCATCTGCACGGGTGTTGTAACTCCAGTAACCCGTTTACAGGCCTCCTGGGCGCGGCTCAGTGATCGACTGGTTCCGACAACGTAGGCGCCGCGCAACGCCAGGACGCGCATGGTTTCGAATCCAATACCCGATGTGCAACCGGTCACAACGGCGAGCTTGCCTTTCAGGTCAATGCCGGCCGTAACTTCTTCCGCAGTCGACTCAGCGTCGAAGGCGCTTTGCGGCACATCGCCGTCCGGCAGCTTGTCGACACCACAGCCCGAAATTGTTCCGGTCGCCAGCGATGCCCCGGCAAGACCCAGAAATCGCCTGCGATTAACGCTCATCGCTATCACCGAATAACGCGTCGAGTGCCGCTTGTGCATCGTCGGCTTGCTGCTTTTCAGCACCGTCAAACGCGTGTTCGGACGGGATGAACCAGTCACAGAAGTTCGGGCGCGCTTTCTCGGTCACATCTTCAGCGCCATCTTCACGACATTGCCTGGGCACATTCCGGTCAAAGTGCCTGCACATGCGGCAACAATGCAGATCAGCGCTGCACTGCGGGCACTGGTCACGTCTGGACCACGGCAGCGGCAACGCATCGAGCGACGCTCCACAGCGAAAACAAAGCAACTGTTGGGGCACTCCGGCTCCCCTCAGCAACGAAGGAAACCGGAGTATAACGCCTTGTTAGTCCGACTGACTCGGAACGAACTCGGTCATGACTGCCTCTTTCAGGATATGCGGCGGAAGCATGCCCTGATCGAGGATAAAATCGTGAAATGCCTGTTGATTGAACTTGTCGCGCAGCTTGAGTTCGGTTTGAGCTCGTAGCGATTGCATTTTGTTGTAGCCGTAGTAGTACGCTGTCGCCTGGCCGGGCATTCGGTAGGTGTAGCGCTCAACTTCGTTCTGAGCCCAGGATTCGCCGATAGCCATATCCGCCATGATCAGGTTTTTAGCTTCCTCCGGTGTAATCATGCCAAGGTTCAGCATCGGATCCAGAAACATCCGCCCGGCGCGCATGAGCCGATATTGCAGGCTGATCATCTGCCCTTCCAGTGGCAGATAAGGTCGCACAATTGCCTCTGCATACAAACCCCAACCTTCAACATTGACGCTGTTGAATGCAAACACGGCCCGCGTGATCGACACGCCAGACTCGACAATGCTCGAGAACTGCATTTCATGGCCGGGGCGTGCTTCATGAGCTGTCAACGTCCATGCGCCAGCCTCATATGTATCGTCCGTTTGCTGCCAGCTGCCATCTTCATTCTGCGTGAGCTGCGGAATCACAAAGAACGGGTATTCGCCCGTATTGCCAATCAATCGTGGCGGCTGTAAATGCGGCGCAGGTTGTGCAGCCGTTTCCGCGGCGGACGCGATCCGGATACCGGCATCCCGGTCGGGCAAGCTGATGAGCTTCTCACGTACGATGATTTCTTCTATGTCGCGGAGCACAGCGTTGTAATGGTCGAGCAGCTTATCGCCATCTATAGCACCGTTCTCTTTCAGCAACGCAATAACCTCGCGGTAATCGGTCGTGTCGTAGCCCATCTTCTCAGCGACCTGCGGTGCCAGGGCCTCCATTTCGTTGCGAATATCCATGTAACCCTTTGTCGCCTGCTCGATCAGGTCAAGCGGTGACGCATCGACACCCCAGTTGCGCAGCGCGTCTTCATACAGCGCTGGCGGCAGCCTGTAATCCTCTCGCGCACGCGGCAGAATTTCAGCGCGAACCCATTCGTTATAGTCGCGCAGCTGAAGTGCCAGCGTCTCGTAGCTTTCCTCCCAGCCCTGCAAATCGGTGTCGGCGAGTACTTGCTCGATGCCCGTGATCATTGTTTCGGCGCGCTCGAGATCCTGTTCGACCTCACCCTTATAGGGCCCGACCAGACCTTCGACGTCAAAACGCTCGCGCGTGCGGTCTTTCGCCAGCTCAGTGAAAGGCGTAAACCCCTCGGTGATTCCCGCGTATTTCTCGATCCGCTCAATGGCGGCCGGATAGCGTTCGCGATCGTTCTGCGGGTCAATAATGCCGCGAATACCGAAGAAAACCGTTTGGTTGATGTTGAAATACGGCAACAGAAACTCGCGATTCAGCTCGGAACTCTTGATGTTGTCGTCGAGCGCCTTGATAAGAATGCCGAGGTCCTGCTTTACCTTGGCGTCGGCCTCCTTTGCGGAGCGCCGCCTTAGCTCGTCGACGACCTCCTGGGTCATCGCGAGCGAGCGTTCGTAGATACCCGGACCCAGATCGGAGATTTCGGCGTCGAGGCCGTCAACCCCAAGACTGCCAGCGCCCTCGGGGCTCAGCTTCGCCAACACATCCAGCACGACCTGCGCGTGCTCATCACTTTTTTCAACCCAGGTTGCCGCTTGGGCATGCAGGCCTGCCAGTAAAGAAAAAGTCGCTACAACACTGATAGTTATTCGCTTAAGCATGTAAAATTCTCCCCTATGTACAAATCATGTCGGACGATAGATGCGCCGGTATCCCAAATAGATGCATCTACGACCCAAAAGGATTCAGACTTGCTGAAGATTTTCGACTCATTTTCAGAAAACAACAAACTCGCGCCAGCCGTGCTTGCTGCCGCGCTGAGTGCCTGCGCGACGGAAACAGTACTCCTCAACAGCGAAAGAATCGAGAATCGATTTGGCAGCTACGGAATCGACGTGCTCGCGAGCGAGGCCAGCTTGAGACGCTCCAGCCTGTACAGCCTCGATGATGGCGTTAAGACCTGCCGTACCTATGCGCTGGTTCGCTTCGTAGATAACCCTGACAGCAGCTTTGGCGCGGAACATGCTGAAGTTCTCGCCGGCAATTCGCTCGGCGAAGTGTTCAAACAAAATGGCTGGCATATTCAGAAGCAGACCGTGCACATCGGTTCTCTGCCGCTACCAGCTGACACGTCTGTCAGCACGCTGATGCACCTGCAACAGGAAACCACACTCGCACTGCACGTTTACCAACTGTTGCTCGCTCGCGGCGAGCAGGTTTTCGAATACGCGATGATCGCAGAGGTGCATCATCCCGAATATCTGGCAGAGGAAGGCCTGCTTGAAATCTATTCGTATGATCGTGCAGGCCTGCTGAGCGAAGATGCCCTGCACGAACTCGCTACACTATTGACGACGACCTATATCGAATGACGTTTGTCGTAGCACCAGAATGCGCTTAAACTCGCTGCCACGTTTTGCTTTTGAATGACTAAGGGGAGAGTGATGAAAAAGGTTAACTTGTTCAAGCTGTTGATTGGAAGCTTCTTGCTACTGACGCTCGGTCCGGCATTTGCCCAGGATGACAATGACGAAGCGGACGTGTGGGCTACCGTTGAAGAAGAATGGGACGCCGATGAGAAGGGCGACCGCAAGTGGCCCGACAGGTTGCTCAGTGACAGTTTTTCGGGTTGGGGCGACGATTCACCTGCTCCGCGGGACAAGGACTCCATCAAAATGTGGGACCGCTTCAGTGAGCAACTGGGCAAAATGGTCGCGCATGAACTCTATCCCCTGTCAATCGTCGTCCACGAAGATGTGGCAGTTGCGCAATACATGTATTCAAGCGCATTTGAGGACAAGAAAGGCGAAATTGAGCTAAGCAACGGCCGCTACACAGACGTTCTCGTCAGAACCGACGACGGCTGGCAGTTTCTTGCATGGCACGGCGGTGAGCACGACTGATTTGCCTTAATCCGCCGCCGGTTAAGGGGCGGTTCAGCTAGGCTGGGTTACGGTAGCTCTCAATATCGACAGGTCCGCGATGGTGCAGACCAGGAGGCCGTATGAAAGCTGTAATCAAGACTCTAGCCCTATTAGCTGTACCCACTCTCACGTGGGCACAGGTCCCTGTGGACGACGACGGTAATGTAATTGGCAAGTCCGTGTCGCAGGCTGACGTCATGCCATTGGGTGAGGAAGGCATACCGTTACTCGATAGCGGCGAACTTCAGGAGCTTGTCGGCCCGATTGCGCTGTACCCTGATGACCTGCTTGCTATCGTTCTGCCGGCTTCCGCGTACCCGTTACAGATCGTCGAAGCCGCGCGGTTTCTAGAGGCATACGAAGAAGACCCGACACTCACACCGAATTCGGAATGGGATGACTCTGTTGTCGCCCTGATTAACTATCCCGAGGTCATCGAGTTGCTCAACAGCGATCTTGACTGGACCTGGCGCCTGGGCGATGCCGTCGTCGCACAACAGACCGATGTCGTAGCGGCCGTCGAATCATTTCGCGATATTGCATATGCCGCAGGCAATCTGAAAAGTGACTCCTACCAGACCGTATCTAACGACGAAGGTGTGATTGAAATCTCGCCTGCGTCGGAAGACGTCATCTATGTGCCCTACTACGAACCCGCGCGAGTCGTGGTCTACCAGCCCAGACCGGCCTATTATTACTACCCACGCCCGCGTCCGGTCTACTACTACCCGTATGCACCGAGTCATCATTTTAGTCACGGCTATTTCTGGGGTGTAACGACCGCGTTTACGATCGGCTGGTACTCCGACAGTCTGCATGTGTATCACCACAGCTACCGTGGGCATCCGTACTATGGGCGTTCGTACTGGAACGACTACTGGTATCGTCGCCCGTCCATCAACATTTACAATACTAACTACTCGCGCCATACCAATGTGACTGTCAATCGCTACAGGCATGGCGACCGCTGGCGCGCAAACGAGACACGTCGGCAACGCAACCATGAGGGCTACAGGGATGCCCGTGAAGACCGTGGCGAGCGCTATAGAGACCGGGCTCGGACGCAGGCGTCACAGCCGGTCGTCAAGCAGGGGCGTCGCTACGAACCGATCACATTTCGCGAGCGGGACAATCGCCGCGCCTCACAATCGCGTGACGATACGCGTCGAGCACAGCCTGCGACTCGGACTGCAACAGTGACCCGTACCGGAACAACGAGACGTGGACAAGCTGCCAACGTCCGCAATACGCAGCAGGAGCAGCCAGCTCGGAATCGTGAATCCAGGCGTCAGCAGACCCACCGCGAGCAGCCGGCTCAGAACCGTGAATCCAGGCGTCAGCAGACTCGCCGCGAGCAGCCGGCTCAGAACCGTGAGTCCAGGCGTCAGCAGACTCGCCGTGATCAGCCAGCTCAGAACCGTGAATCCAGGCGCCAGCAGACTCGCCGCGAGCAGCCGGCTCAGAATCGTGAAACCAGGCGCCAGCAAACCCGCCGCGAGCAGCCAGCAGAACGGCAACAGACTCGCCGCGAGCAACCGGCGAGAAGCAATGAAACGCGTCGTTCGCAGCCAACGCAAGCCAGGGAAACGAAGCGCGAAGCACCTGCCAGGCAGCAACGCTCTTCGGGCAATACCAAGAACCGGGGCAAGCAACGCGAGCGGCGTCGCTAGGGATCGTCCTGGTCGTTCGACGGACGCTCGCTTTCAGCTTCTTTGGTCAGCTCCCAGGCGAGAAACGCAACACATCCTGCGGCGAACAGCGCAAGGATGACCGATGCAATGGGCAGGAAGTATTGCATCGGTCGATAGTATCACTCTGTTGAGTCGTCATCCTGATCGTTTTCAGGCTCTCGCAGCCTGCCCGCCTGCCGCAGGGAATCACGCAAAACGAATTCGATCTGCGCATTTAGACTGCGCAGATCGTCTTTCGCCCAGCGTTGCATCGCAGCCAGAGTTTTGGCATCTATCCGCAACGCGAATGACTTACGCACCGCCATGGTCTAGGTGTACAGAGACCCGGTATTCAGTACCGGTTGAGCACTTTCATCACTGCAGAGGACGACCAGCAAATTGCTGACCATCGCCGCTTTGCGCTCCTCATCAAGTTGCACGATGTCGTTTTCATCCAGTTCATCCAGTGCCAGATGCACCATGCCGACTGCGCCGCGAACAATCTGTTTACGGGCAGCGATAATTGCCGATGCCTGCTGTCTGCGCAGCATTGCGTTCGCAATCTCAGGTGCATACGCAAGGTGCGTAATTCTGGCTTCCATCACTGTGACGCCCGCTTGCGCGAGCCTGTCCTGGATCTCATCCACCAGCGCCTCGGCAATCTCGGCCGGGTTACTGCGCAACGCAATTGTCTCGCCGTCGTGCGGTTCATAAGGATAAGTCGTTCCCAGATTACGCAAGGCTGACTCACTCTGAATCTGCACGAATCCTGCGTAGTCATCTACCTCGAACAACGCTTCTGCTGTGTCGAAAACCTTCCACACAACGACCGCTGCGATCTCGACCGGGCTACCGTTCGCATCGTTCACTTTCAAAGTGCTGCTCTCAAAATTTCGGATACGGGTGGAGACGGAAACCTTTGCATAGAACGGATTCGCCCAGCGCAAGCCAGGGTCTCGCACCGTGCCAACGTATTTGCCGAACAGCTGCAACACTTTGGCTTCATTCGGATGCACCATCATGAAACCGCCCCACATTATGAGCGTCGCAATAGAGAGGATGACGAACGTTATCAGGCGCCCTTCAGCACCCGCTTCGGCGGCAAGAAATGCTGCATACCCCAGTCCGATCTGCACGATAGTCAAAACCACAATCATCAGGTAACCGGATGGGACCTTTCTAAGTTGCTCTCGAATCATCACGTTCTCCTTTTCTCTTCTCTCAGTTTGATATCATTTTGATATCAAATCTCAAAAAGGTCAAGAAACCCGGACGAGGGTTCGCTAACTATCTGTTTTTGAAGTACTTTTTAGGTTACCAGGTTGATCTTATGTTAAATCTAACGGGATCCGGCACTCAAAACACGCCCCTGGCTGGTCCGGATTCTGCAATGTCAGAGTACCCTGGTGTGCTTCAGCGACCAGTTGCGCGAGATACAAACCAAGCCCTGTACCTCCCGTACCGCGCGTCCGGGACGGGTCACCCCGATAGAAGGGCTCGCCAATATGTCGCGCCTGGTCTGACGACATGCCCGGTCCGTAGTCTTTGATGGTCCAGACGAGATCAGTGTCTGACGCATCCATGCAGACCTCAACCCTTCCGTCCTCGTCAGTACTGTAGCGCAGCGCATTGCTGATCAGATTCTTCAGCATCAGGGAAATTCGGGCTTCATCTATGCGGGCTTCAACCTGCCCTGCCTTATTAGTCACGTGCAAGCGTGCCCTGTCACGACTAAAAAAGTCGTCGATCAGGTCGTCCAGTAACGCGCCCGCATCGACCAGGGTCGTGCTCAGAGACTCGTGTCGTGTCGCAAGCCGTTCCGCCTCCAGAAGGCTGACAACGATCTTCTCCATTTCAACAATTTCGCTGCGGAGGTTTTCTCGATCATCAGGGTTTTCGAGAAACTCCAGTGCCAGTCGCATCCGCGACATCGGCGTTCGTAACTCATGGCTGATTCCAAGCAAAAGCGCACGCTTGGCGTCAAGCATGTGTTCGACGTCACCGGCGAGTTTGTTTATGTCGTTCGCAAGATCCCCAAGCTGATCCTTGCGAATATTGCGAATCCGATGCTCCAGGTTGCCCCGACCAATATGCGCCGCGCCACCACGGATAGCGCTTATCGGCTTGAACAGCCAACGCACTGCGAGATAGCCAATAGCCAGGTAGAGAAGCCCTAACCCGACGATAATCGTAATAATATCCGGCCCGGACGAAACATCGGCGATACGGGGAGTAGACACGACAATCTGGTAGTCGTCCTGCTGAATTTTCAGAAAGCGGTGGCGACCAAGCACGGCGAACTCAAGGTCCTGAAGTTCGTCAACCCAAGCATCCGGGTCATCACTGAACTTCGGACTCGGCCCAAATTCCAGCTCCTTAAGCAGTGGGAAGTTGCTGTCGGATGCCCAGTCCAGATCCGGGCCAAGAATGCGAATATCTACGGGCACACTTTCGGTGATCGCGATCGCGCGTTCTATACGTGGCGGTGAACCGATGTCTTCTTTGACGTAGTGCACATGTAGAGACAGGTGCCCTGATATCAGACCACGAATCTCGTCACTATTGTAAAGCAGCTTTAGCGCCGTAAAAGCACCAAAGACAAACATCGCCGCAAGCACGACGAAAATCGCAAGCAATCGAAACGACAGAGAGCGTGAGAACTTTCTAAGCATCCGTTGCTGGCGAGCCGACGAACGAATAGCCACGGCCCCAGATTGTCTGAATATACTTTGGCGGCTTGACCGAGTCGCCGAGTTTACTGCGAAGACGAGAGATCATGATATCGACAGACCGAGTCAGTATCGCGGCATCTATACCACGCAGTTCACTGAGGATATCGTCTCGCGACAGTTTTTTTCCATGGCGACGCGCAAGAATGAGCAACAGTTCGAATTCCATCGACGTTAGCTCGACAAGCTCACCATCAACATGCACGGTTCGCGAATCTGCGTCTATCGACAGACCATCAAACTCGAGTTTGCCACTACTGCCAGACGAAGAATCCGAGCGACGCAACAAAGCCTGTACCCTCGCGACCAACTCACGTGGTTCGAATGGCTTGCCGATATAGTCGTCTGCACCAAGCTCGAGGCCCGATACGCGGTCGATAACATCGCCGCGCGCGGTCAGCATGATGATCGGCAGATTGCTGCTCTTACGTACTTCGCGACAAATCTCGAAGCCATCCTTGCCAGGCAACATGACGTCCAGCAACAACAAGTCAGGATCTTCGCGATTCAGTTTGCGGAATCCCTCCTCGGCGTCAGACGCGCAGACCAGGTTGATGCCAAAGCGCTCAAAGTACGCTTGCAACAATTCCGAGTGTTTGCGGTCATCATCAATCAGTAACACTTTTCTCATACGCCCATCATAACGATGTTTTGCTCGTCAAACCTGCCCGCAAGCGCATCGGAAACACTTGGAAACAATCTGAAACCTGCCTGACACCAATGGTCCATGGCGCGACGGCAAAGTACGTCCCTGTTCGCCACCACTCAAACTTGCTCGTGACACAGCACAAAGGACCCGAAATGAAGTCGCTCAAAATTTCAACGCTTATCGCGATAGCAGTATTGCTAGGAGCCTGCTCGTCGTCTGATTCACCTTTCGTTACTATCGCGCCACCTCCGCCAGCAGCTACTGTTGATTTGCAGGTGTTACACGCATCCCCTGATGCTCCGCTCGTCGATATAGTGGTGAACGGCACAGCTGTGCTTGAAGACGTAGACTTCAAAAACGGATCCGGACGCCTTGTCGTGGATGCCGGTACGCAGAACGTCGAAGTCGCCGGAATTCTCGCCGACGGCAGCATGATATCTGCTATCGGGCCGGTTGATCTGACACTTGACGCCGATACGATCTACACAATCGTTGCGGTCAACGATCTCGCCTCGATTGAACCCGTGATTCTGGCTCAACCCCGGACCGCGGTAAGTGCAGGTTCTGCACGATTGAATGTATTGCATGGCTCTGCCTCTGCGCCTGCTGTCGACATTTACCTGACGACACCTGGTGCGGCGCTGACCGGCATAGCACCAACTGCAACGCTGGCGTTCACAGAATCAACCGGCCCGGTCGAGGTCGCTGCCGGAGACTATGAGGTCCAGGTGACGCTCGCTGGCGACCAGGCAACGATTGTCTATCAGTCTGGGTCTGTTGCGCTTGGTGACGGAAACGATCTCGTCATTACGGCAGTCGAAAACACGACTACAGGCGTAGCCCCTATTTCGCTAATGGTGCTTGACGGCATGGGCGCTGGTGAGATTGCCGACAAAGCAGCAGGTGCTGCGCTGCGCGTATTCCATACGTCCCCTGACGCTCCGACGGTGGATGTTGTCGTGAATGACAACTTCGCTGCCCCTCTGGTACCAGGTTTGGGGTTCCCCGATTTCGCCGGATACGTACAGGTTCCGGCAGCTGACTACAACGTCAAAGTTACCGCTGCTGGCAACGCAGGCGCGATTGTTATCGATGCAGACTTGTCTCTCGAAGCAACGCAGGCCTACGATGTTCTCGCGATCGACAACCTGGCGTCGATTACCGCGCTGGTTCTGAACGATGACCCTCGCCCGGTTGCTGCGTATTCCAAGGTTCGAATTGTGCACTCGTCACCGACCGCACAGGACGTCGATATCTACGTAACTGCACCCGGTACAGACATCAACACTGTTAATGCAACGTTGAGCGACATTTCATTCGCCGCGAGCACCGGATATTTAGACCTCAGTGGCGGCGATTATGACGTGACAGTCACACCGGCAGGGACAAAGACTGCCGCCATTGGTCCTGCCACGCTCACGTTCGCCGACGGTAGTGTTCAGACTGTCGTTGCACGCGATGCAGCAGGCGGCGGCGCCCCACTCAACGTGATAATTACGTCCGATTTGTTGGATGACTGACCGACGTTCTCCCCAATAGCGGTTGCGAAAGCAACACTGGTCAGTCTCAGCATCCGGCCCCGCCTTCTGGCGGGGCCATTTTTTTACTTTTCAGAAACCTAAAGCTGCGAAAGTTGCCGAATAACGCCATAATCGAGCTATGTCATTCTTAACTGAACTCAAACGCCGCAATGTTCTGCGTGTTGCAGCGGCTTATGCACTGGTCTCATGGATTCTCATCGAAGCCGGCTCCGTATTGCTGCCAACATTCGGCGCTCCTGACAGTTTTTTCAGAATCTACGTCATCATTGTGATCGCGGGTTTCCTGCTCTCAATTGTCGCGGCCTGGGTTTTCGAAGTCACACCGGATGGCGTCAAACGAGAGCGGGATATTGATCGCTCGTCATACGTGCCGGATAGTTCCGGGCGCAAGAACACGGCCATAATCGCGTTGCTCGTGGTCGCGCTGGGCATCTCCATTACTTTCAATATCACCGGCATGCGGGGAAGCTCTATCGAGCTCACGGTCACGCCGAAACCCAGTCTCGAGTCGATCGCAGTCCTGCCGTTCGACAGCCGCAGTCCGAACGAGGAGGACCAGTATTTTGCCGACGGAATTCACGACGATATTCTGACCCGCCTTGCGGAAATCGAGTCGCTACGAGTTATTTCACGAACGTCGGTGAATGAGTATCGCGGAAGCAGCAAGAACATGCGCCAGATTGGTGAGGAGCTTGGCGTCTCGGTCATTCTGGAAGGCGCGGTGCAACGCGCCGGCGACCAGGTTCGTATCACCGTCCAGCTAATCGACGCAGCTACCGACGAGCATCTCTGGGCGGATTCATTTGACAGAGACTATAGCCTGCAAGGCATCTTCGAACTACAGACGGAAATTTCCAACCACATCATCTCTTCAATGCGCGCCGACCTGTCGCCAGAAGACCGATCCCGGCTCTCCAGGAAACCGACGGACAACCCGGAGGCATATGTCGAGTTCGTCAAAGGCACAAGAAATCTTGGTGAGCGCTCATTTGCGTCGCTAACTGCAGCTGTTGAGCATTTCGAGACTGCAATTGCACTCGATCAGAACTATGCACAGGCACACGCCAAGCTCGCCGAGACACTCCTGGTTCTGCACTCTAATCATACGACGATAAACCAGGTTGAAGCATTCGAAAGAGCTCAGGCCGCCATTTCGTCGGCGCTGACAATAGACCCGGGTCTTGCAGAAGCCTACGCTGCGCTCGGGTTACTCGAGTTTAGCCGGTGGGAACAAACCCAGATCGGCAACGGAAACGTGCTTGCCGCAAATGCTTTCGACACGGCGCTCGACATCAACCCCAATCTTGCCAACGCCTACGTCTGGTACGCGTCCCTGCGATCACGGGAAGGCGCATTGGACGAAGCGATTGACCACCTTACGACCGCACTGACAATCGACCCTCTCAGCCGAATCCCGTACGTCAATCTCCCCAGCTTCCTCGCCATGCAAGGCCAGAATGAAGAAGCGACAAGAATCCTGCTTGAAGCGATTCGAATCTTCGACTCCTGGGAGACACCCTACCGATTCATCAGCACTCATCTGCAACGGCTGGGCCGCCTTGACGAAGCTATTGCATGGGGGCGTCAGGCCAATCGGCTCAGCGCCGATCCTTTGTACGGTGGCGCATTGCTGGCCGCGTACCAGGATCTGGGCGACGAGGCAGCAATGAATGCTTTCTATGAGTCATTTCCAACCGATCACCCACTTCTGCCTATAGGTGAGAGTTTCGCACTCTATACTCAAGGCGACTACGAAGCCGCCCGAACGAAGATTCGACCGTTTGCGTCCGATAGTCGCTATCCACGCCAGTTCGTCTACCCGATCCTCATCAACTCATCAGTATTGCTCGGTGACTGGGACCGGGCATTCAAATACCTGGTTGACAGCAACCCGGCAATGAACATAGATACCGAGATAAATGTCACTCACGATAATTTACACGCGGCCGTACTGTTGGCCTTCGTAGAGCAACGCCGCAACCGCAACTCGCATGCCAATGCGTTACTCACTAAAGCAGAAATCGTCGTGAAACGAGTGCCACGAATGGGGATGGGTGGACATGGCATTCGAGATGTTCAAATTCTCGTCCTGCGGGGCCGGGAGAACGCGGCAATCGAGGCACTTGAAGAGGCCGTAGACCAGGGCTACGTCGGCGCTCAGCCATTTGACGGCTGGCCCTTCGCGCTGGACCCGATTATCGAAGCGTTGCGATCAGACCCCCGATTCAACGCTCTGCAGGAGCGCATGGAAATGCGCCTGGTTGAAATGAGTCAGAACGTACGCGACGCGCGATCGAACGAAGACTGGAGCACACTTATGGCAAAAACTGAAGCTGGCGTAGCAGCAACACTAGCTCGGGAGTAGAGCCAGCTTGTTCTCAATAGCGACGCGAAAACGTTCTGCGATCGGTGCCTCTAGAAAGCGCCGCAAATCTGCCTCGTCGTGCGAATTGGCATACTTGTAACGAAAGAGATCGAGAATCGTGACGTCGACGGTATCATTCTGGACAAACGTCACAACATCGCCAGCGCATACCTGCCCTTCATTCAGCACTCTGAAATAGACGCCCGGACGTTCCGCCTGACGAAACTTGGTACCGAAACCTGAGTCCTGTAGTCGAGTGGCCAGGGTCGCACATGGAATACGCGGCGCAGTTGCCTCAAGTACTACCTCGCCAATCAACAATCGGTCACCTACGTTCATGTCTGTGGGCATGCCGCTGATTGTGAAGTTCTCGCCGAACAAACCCGGGCTGAGCTCGCGGTCCAGTTGTTGCGACCACCATTCGTAGTCTTCAACGCTATACGCATATACGGCCTGATCCGTGCCTCCATGGTGTTCGAGGTCCTCGATGACATCGTCCTCGATACGTGACCGTCCTACAAAACAGGGTTCGGCAATCGGTCGCTTGCGAATTCCACTTAACACCGATTTATTTGCATGCGATATCTCTTCTCTGCTTCCGAGATTCACACTAACCAATTGCATGTATTCCATTTTCGTGGCTACTCCAATTTGCGGTGCGCGTTGGCGATACGGCCGCTGGAATCTTCATCAACTCCAGCGGCGTCCGCAAACTCCTGCCAGCGCCCAACTGCTGCCTCGACCCCCTCCAAAATCTCTGTTGGTCGTTTGATTCGGTAACGCGTCGCGACATCGAGCAGGTCCTGTCGAGAAAACCCGTCCCGCAGCCCATTAACAGTCATCTGGTGCTGCGAGGTCCACGCGCCATCCGGATTCCATGAATAGATCACATCGAATGCCGGTGACAGCGACCAGCGGCCACTCTTGTCCATCAGGTAGGCAATGTTCTTTGTATGATCATCCTGGTTGCGTGCAATGACGTTGAAAACCAATCGACGATACTGCTCGTCGAAATCTGTTCTTGCGATCCCAAGCTCATGCATGACGTCGAATGCCTGCTCGTAACTGTGCGCGCCAGGCAGTTGGTTGTCGAGGTGCGCAATAGCAAACAGGGATTGCATGTGATACTTCTCACCATCAGGCTGGCGGTCAAAGCGTCGCGTCATGAAATGACTACGGCCATTCTCCTGCAGCAAGCGGCAGAGCATCATGTTGATGCCGGCGGCTTTCGCCATCAGGTAATAGGCGTACTCAATCTTGCCGTAGCCCTGTGGATCGCGAACGCCGTGCTCACGATTGCTGACACCGTCAAATTTCAACATCCAGTATTCGAAGCCTTCGGCGGCCGTGACCTGACCAGAACGCATCTCGTTAGTATCAGGATTCCAGGCAACTACGGCTTTGGCGCGCGCGCCGCCCGCCGAAGTCCCTACGCGCAAGATTTCATCAAGTGAATCAGCATAGCTGTGAGTGCTGCCTGCTAGCCGGATTTTCAATCCGTCGCGTAAATCCAGTACGTTCTGCGCCAGTTTCGTCAGCGCGCCAACTTCGACAGGCACGCTGCCACGCGTCGTGCTCCGTATGGTTGGACGAAATTCCAGCGCACCCATACCGCGTTGACCGATGTAACAAAGCCGCTCGACCGGGCTGAATGAGCCCTTGTCCCGCCCTTCACGCGCTAGCCACTGATCGATAATGGCATTGCCGAAGTCATCAGGAAGGCTGTCTGCGAGGAGACCAGGGAGGCCTTTGAACGCTGTCTGGCGATGCTCGGGAAAACGGTAAATGCGCGGCCCCAGGGGCATCATTACCGGAGACAGCTCAATCCCGCTTTGCTGAAACTTCGGGTCGTACTCGAACGCCGCCAGACCCGCCGCGTCATCCCAGAACACGGCACCAATGCGCTTCTCCCAGAGAAACACCTCAGCCGTATCAACGACTGCGCTCACCAGCTCCAGCCGTCTTGCTCGGCTTTTGGCGCACTGCTTGCGCGAACACGTCGCCTGCCCTTGCGCTCCGCCAGCGCAATCGGGCTCGGTCCATTGTCGGGCAACAGTCGCTGCAGATCATCAAGCCGACCAAGGCCGTCCAGGGCTCGCAACAATGTTTCCATCGAAATTTGCCCCGAATCCTCAGCATTGGCGACAGTCTTGATCGAGACGCCGATACGTTCTGCCAACTCTCGTTGCGTCAGATTCTGAGCCAGGCGCTCCGCACGGAGCCTGGCCGCAAAAGACTGCAGAAGCGTAGAAACACGTTCATCACTAATAGTCATAATAGATACTATTTTACTGATTAACGCGCTTTTGTCTACCTAATCGGTAGTTTTTTACTGATTATGTGGTTTTAAACGTCCACTTTTCCGAGCACTATCGCCAATAACGTCAAGGCGATCATTGCCACAGACGCAACGCCGAACCCCATGCAAACCATGAACACTATCGTTTCCATGCGCTTACCTCCTGATCGTATCCAATAGTTGTACGCCCCTTCCTGGCCCCGCGCTATCCGCAAACCTACCTAAACAGCGCGGACCCCACGATTAATCCGCAAAATGCGTTACAAACACGTTTGTTTTAATTTACAATGTAACGCATGGCTAAAACCAAAATCTCCACGCTCAACCTGCGCATTCAACCAGGGCTCAAAGATGCCGTGCGCGAAGCTGCCGCACTTGAACATCGCAGCGTGGCGAACATGATCGAGATGCTAATCCGCAGACACTGCGAACAGACGGGCATTGCGATACCGGAACAGAACGGGCTATACCCGGAGATACCTAATGGATGAACGATTGTTGAAAGCCATGGTGGCTGCTGGTGCCATCAAGAACATCAACATTATTGCCAGCGGCGCGCGGTTTCATATCGAAGCAAAGACGCCGAATGGTCCGATTACGGCGGAAACACGCAATGGCAAAGTACGCACGTGGGTCACGCTGGACGCAGCAGCGCGCTGGGTGCGCGGCCTCGGGATGGGCGCAGCACATATCAATCTCGCGCGATGGCAGCCCGGCCAGCGCGAACTATCCGTATAAGCGGTCTACTCTTCCCCGCCACCCGACGGCCATTCTCCGCCAAGCGGAAAAGGCTTCTGATCAGTATTAAATGTCAGATACCGAATGGATTCATAAATATACGCAGCAATACTCTGCCCTGCCTGCTGCACCTGGCGATTCACCTCGCCCGTGAACAGAACCCAGAAAAAACCGAGTATCACGACAAATGTGCCGACGAAGCTGGCAATGCTTACCAGTAACCCGCTTATCAGCATGAACAGGAAGCGCGTCCAGGTCGCGCGCGACTTGAGGTTTTCTTCCATCTGCTTGCCAGACTGCTCGCTATCGTCAAACGCGTGGTCGGCGGGAGGATTTTGTTCACTCATCTCACTGCTCCTGTAAGAACTCGTGCATATTGTTACAATCTTCGACCCTTCGAACCAGCGAAATATCCCGACATGATGAATAAACTTCTCTGTGCCACCGCGGCGGTGCTCATTCTCGGCGCGTGCAGCAATGAAAAATCTTCCGCCCCGCAATCAGACGACCTGGCCGCAAAAGCCGTACGAATAGCTCAGGAACACATAATCGTCGACACCCATATTGACGTACCGTACCGGCTGGAATCAGAGCCTGACGATATCTCGGTTGCCACCGAAGGCGGAGACTTTGACTATCCCCGAGCAGTCGAAGGTGGTCTGAATGCGCCATTCATGTCGATCTACACACCAGCCAGCCTCGAGGCAGAAGGTCAATCCAAAGTGGTCGCCGACAAGCTGATCGATATGGTCGAAGGATTCGTCGCTCAGTCACCTGAAAAATTCGCTATCGCGATGTCGACCTCTGATGTCCGGAAACAGTTCGCAGATGGCATTATGTCCCTGCCAATGGGCATGGAAAACGGCTCACCGGTTGAAGGAAATATCGACAACCTGCAGTACTTTTTCGACCGCGGAATTCGCTACATCACGCTCACTCACAGCCTGTCCAACCATATTTCGGACTCGTCATATGACGAGAATCGACAGTGGAACGGACTCAGCGACTTTGGCGTCGAAGTTGTCGCAGAAATGAACAGGCTGGGCATCATGGTCGATATCAGCCATGTGTCGGACGAAGCCTTTTGGCAGGTAATGGAACACAGCAATGCGCCAGTTATCGCATCGCATTCTTCCGCTCGTCACTTCACTTCTGGTTTCGAACGCAATATGAGTGACGACATGATCAAGGCACTGGCTGACAATGGCGGTGTCATTCAAATCAATTTTGGATCGACATTTGTTACCCAGGCAGCACGCGACTACAGCGACGCGCGTTCGGCAGCGGGCAAGATATACGCGGCGGAGAACCCTGGTTTTTCAGAGGACGACTTGTGGACAAAGTACCCGGCGATCTATGCAGAACAACACGGCCCATTTCCGTTCGCTGGTCTCGACGATGTTCTGGATCACATTGATCATGTCGTTAAGCTAACCGGCATCGACTACGTGGGTATCGGCTCTGACTACGACGGCGTTGGCGATTCTTTGCCGACAGGACTGAAGGACGTTTCTACCTTCCCAAACCTGATCGAAGGATTGCTTAAGCGCGGCTACAGCGAAGCAGACATTGTAAAGATACTGGGCGAGAACCTGCTGCGCGTCTGGCAAGAAGTCGAGGACTACGCCGCGACGACATCCAGCAGTACGTAGCGCAACAGAACTTCGTAGCTGCTCTTATCCAGCTTCATGCCCTCGGGCAGTTCCAGCGTGTGAATCGGCGTATCGTCGATGTGCGCCATCGCCAGGAAGTGCTTGGTGTCTTCCCGGTAGACGCAGTATTTGACGTCCTTATGGTCGTCGAACTTCATTAGTACCTGTGTTTCGGTCCAATCTTGTATGGCCGCTCTGGACATGTCGATCTCCGTATATCCGTGTAACTGTACGAAGGAATTTGCAAGGCCCGTGCCAATTTGGTGTAGCTATCACCGAATATTTTAACGCTGAATTTTCAGACACTTACAGTAAGCCTTAACCGACATTGCGCCCACATGTGGTCGTACGTTGTCAGTTTCTGACACGCTGTTCGAGCAATTAGCGACAAAGGTTTTACATAAGAATGCCGCGACTACAGCGGCCAGAATGTGACGATTGCCGGAACTGATATGACGACGATCAAAATCTCCAGCGGCAGGCCCATGCGCCAGTAGTCACCGAAACGATAGCCCCCTGGCCCCATGATCAGTGTATTGTTCTTGTGCCCTATCGGCGTCAAAAACGCGCATGAGGCCGCGACGGCGACAGCCATGAGAAACGGGTCCGGATTCACTTCAAGCCTTGCAGCTATTTCCAGGGCGATCGGCGCTGCGATGACGGCAGTAGCCGTGTTGTTCATCACGTCCGACAGCGTCATTGTGACAATGATCAGTAACGTCAGGACGACGATCGGCGAAAACCCTGCCGACAGGTCGACAATGCCACCGGCTATCAATCCCGTACCGCCGGTTGATTGCAGCGCACCACCAATTGGAATCATCGAACCGAGTAAAACAATCACAGGCCATTCAACCGATGTATATACATCGCGGATTGGAACGATATTGAACAACACGTACAACGCCGTCGCGCAACCCAGCGCAATTGGCAGATACACCCAGCCCATACTCGCAATCAGGATCGCGCTGGCAAAAATACCAACAGCCCACCAGGCTTTGTCACGCTGGATAACGCGCTGCCCGCGATCCGCCAGCGGCAACAGACCAAGACGGCTGGTAACGTCGACAAGACTCTCGTCAGTACCCAGCAACAACAGGACATCGCCAGGTTGCAGCGTCAGCTTGCGAACGTTTTCACTAAAACGCGTGCCGCCCCGCGACACACCGACCAGCGCAACGCTGTAGCGATACAGTAACCGCAAAGATCTCGCCGAGCGCCCCGCCAGGCCAGACGATTCCTGCACGACCATTTCGTTAAGCACCAGATTATCGTCGTCTAACTGTGCCGAGCCTTTACCGACGTAATCCAGCTTCAGGTTGCCAAGTGCCTCCTCCAGACTGTCGGGGCTGGTCTCGATAACGAGGATATCGCCTGCTTCAATCTCGGCGATACGCGCAAGTCCGGGCATGCGCCGCCCTTTGCGAATCAAGCCGACGATCTCAACGTCGCTTTTCGCGGCCTCGTCATCAAGATCGCGCACGCGCCTGCCGATTACAGGCGAGCCGTCGGAAACACGCACTTCTGCAATGTAATCCGCAAGCTCGAACAACTCCTTGCCTGCGTCGCTGGATTTCCGGTCGCGCGGCAGTAGCCGCCAGCCGATCAGCGCAACGTAAGCCACGCCAACAATTGCACACGTCAGACCAACGGGCGCGAAGTCGAACATCTTGTATGGCTCACCGAGAGCTTCGCCCCGGAACTCGGCCACAACTATGTTCGGTGGCGTACCAATGAGGGTGATCATTCCACCGAGGATCGAAGCGAAAGATAAAGGCATCAGCGACAAAGCCGGACTGCGACCGGCCTTCTTCGCTGCCTGCATGTCTACCGGCATCAACAGCGCCAGTGCAGCTACATTATTCATCAGTGCCGACAGACCAGCAGCAAGTCCTGACATTATCGCGATGTGTGTTGCCAGCTTGCGCGACGCATCAATCAGGATACGCGCGACCATCTCGATCGCCCCGGAGTTGGACAGTCCGCGGCTGACGATCAGGACCAACGCGATGATTACTGTCGCCGGATGGCCAAATCCGGAGAACGCCTGATCCTTCGGCACAATGCCGGTAAGCAATGCCACCAGCAGCGCGACAAATGCCACAAGGTCGTACCGCCAACGGCCCCAGATCAGAAATACGAATACGAAAAACAGTAAACCGAACAGAACTGATTGATCAGCCGTCATCCGTTACAGCTCTATAGAAGGCACAAAAGGCTTGATTCCTATTGAACTGTATAGCTCCTCTGGTCGATAAAGCGTATCGCCTTTCATGACGAGCACTGCGCGCCGGATGGCACTAACGTCTTGCAGCGGATTACCATCTACCAATATAAGGTCAGAATCTTTGCCCACTTCAATTGACCCTTTGCGGTCAGCGACGCCCGTTATTCTTGCCGAGTCCAGTGTCGCAATCCTTAATACGTCTGCAACTGGAATGCCGGCTTCCGCATACAGCTCAATTTCTCTGTGCACTGTGAACGCGGCCATGTCATCACTGCCCGGAATGATCTGAATTCCGTAATCATGCAACGCCTTTAACATCGCGGCCTGGTTTTCAGCTGACCGCAGCCACGCTTCTTCTTCACCGCGCTTGTTCATCTGTACGTTGTAACGTGACCGCGCGACGCTCGGCGGCAAATTATCAATCACTGCCGCAAACGTCGGGTCAGGCGATCCGGCAAGATGTCGCAGAGATGTGTCGAAGATTGCTGCGGTAGGGTCAATGGCGACATTGTTATCCTTGAGCAAGGCAAAGAAATCCTGGACCTCGTCGCTTTCGAGGTCCAGGTTGCCCGCCTCGTCGCCATACAGCGTAAAGCGGATCTGCTGGCGTGTGTCTTCGCGATCCCCCGCGAGGAAATTCAGGAAGACCATATTGATATGTTGGATCTCGTCGTAGCCTGCCCGAACCGCCTGCTCTGCCGACATGAACGCCGGAATGTGACCACTGACACGCATGCCGTGGGAATGCGCCCGTTCAGCGATCGGTGCAACCCAGTCAGGTTCTATCGAACTGTACAATTTGATTTGTATGTAGCCATGTTCTGCATAGAAATCGACACGCTCCAATGCCTGTTGCAACGATTCGGCAGCCCAGCCGGAAGCATATGGCCCCGCTTTGTCCATGAAACCGGCACGAAAAGTATTCGGTCCGATTACTTCGCCAGAATCATGCTTGGCCGTGAGCTCTATCGTCTTTTCATGAACACCGCCGATATTGCGTACATTGGTAATGCCACCCGCGATATTGAGCACGCCATCTGACAGAGAGAAATGCGCGTGCATATCCCAGAGTCCGGGCATGAGCGACAAGCCGTTGCCATCAATGCGCATTGCGTTGGCGTCGTCGATCGCTGCAGCTGACACTGCGATGATCTTGCCCGCGCCAACCAGAACATTCTGGTCTTCGATCAGCACTCCGTTGACGACATCTACAACATCAATATTCTCGAAAACAAGCCTGTCCTGCGCGGGAGTTGCAAGGTCGCTGGCGAGCTCGGTAATGAATTCGCCGTCGACCTCTGACTGGACTGCGCTCAACTCTTTCAGGACAGACACGTCCCAACCTTCGGGAATCATGCCGAGGTAACCATCGCCATCGAATGACACGACATCAAGATTCTTATCGAACCAAAGATAGTTTGGTGTGAAGCCGATACCGTGTACTGCATACAACGAAACTGTCTGCTCGCCATCCGGTGTATCGACGGCAACATCCCGAACCTTTTCAACACGTGCACGACCATTCGGAAACAAATCAATCGAGTTGTCGATGTTGCTGACGGCTGCTTTTACCATGGCTCCGGCAGCACCGAACGACAAGCCTTCATCCGCGAGATAGAACGCGGGCTTGTCCGTCTCTACGGATCCGTTTTCACCCGGTGTTCCCCAGGATGCAACGCCGTTCTCATAGGTGAAGTACTCATCAATAACTGACTTGAACGGCGAAATGCCGCTTATTTTCTGCGAAGCGATGCGGCCATTTTCGTCGAGTTGCAACTCAGAATTGACAGTCCACTCACGATTATTCCAATGCACGAATGACTCATTGGTTATTCTGCCATCGCCATTCTTGGTAATCGTTGTCTGGCCCGCCGGTGTCGTACCTTGCATGTACCAGTCGTACCTGGCCACCGATCCAACCGGGGTATCAGCCGCAGCAATCACCTCACTGGAACTCTCTTCACGGCCGCATCCCGCGATCAGCGCAACGGCAAATAATGGTAAAACTGCTGTTTGGAAAGAGCGCAGCATGGTTATCGCCTTGTTATTCATTATTGGGCGACCAAGACTACCCTGCAGACAGGCTAATGCAAGATAGACTAGGATCGGATTATGGGTTACATCATTCTGATTGTTCTCGTACTTGCGATGATCTTCGGGCCCGGAATCTGGGTTCAGCGCGTACTTGCGAAATACAGCCAGCCGGACGATCGCTATGCCGGCAGCGGCGCAAGTCTTGCTCGGCACCTGCTCGACAAGCACGGTCTGCAGTCCGTTGCGGTCGAAGTCACTGAGCTCGGCGACCACTACGATCCAATTGAGAAAGTCGTTCGACTAACGCCGGACAAGCACGACGGCAAATCCCTCACTGCAATTACAGTCGCTGCTCACGAGGTGGGCCACGCCATCCAGGACCACACGGGCTTCGGACCGCTCAAATGGCGCACCAGGCTGGTCAGGGCATTGAGCGGCATCGAGAAATTTGGCGCTGGAATCCTCATCATTTCGCCATTTCTCGGGGCGCTCACACGAGTCCCTGCATTAGGACTGATCACATTTGCAGCTGGCTTTCTGACCTTGGGCACGTCCGCTGTTGTGCACGCGGTCACCTTGCCGGCCGAGTTCGACGCGAGCTTCAATCGGGCGCTTCCGATGCTCGATGAACACCGCATTTTGAAAAGTGTCGACAGGCCGCACGCGCGACGCTTGCTGAAGGCTGCTGCGCTGACATATGTGTCCGCTTCATTGATGAGTCTGCTGAACATCGCGCGGTGGCTGGCAATTCTGCGCCGATAACGCCTATCTTATTGTTTTTGTTGACTTAATGGTGGCAGGGCTTGCAATCCCCCAGGAACACTCCAAATAGACTGGTCTGGGGCGCTTTGCACTGCTATCATCCGCGCCCGAATGCCCGTCCCACCCGGCTTGCAGCATCGCACCCGCTGCCCGGACAGCGCTACGAAGGGACCGGCCAGGAATTACGTGCACCCACCGTTTGAATTGCCGGGTTCTCGCTTCGTGAAGGCTTAGAGAGCGCTTGGCGGTATGGCAACAAAGCGGTCGGTGAGTGAAGAACAACTGACAGAGCTATTGAAATGAAAGACCTTAGTGTTTATCGAAATATCGGCATTTTCGCCCACGTTGACGCGGGCAAGACCACGACGACAGAAAGAATCCTGAAGCTGACCGGCAAGATCCACAAGACCGGCGAAGTCCATGACGGTGAGGCTACGACGGATTTCATGGACCAGGAACAGGAACGCGGCATTACGATTCAGTCTGCTGCGACCAGTTGCGAGTGGGATGGCCACCGCATGAACATTATCGACACACCTGGACACGTTGACTTCACAATCGAAGTCTACCGTTCCCTGAAGGTGCTGGACGGTGGCGTCGGCGTGTTCTGTGGTTCTGGCGGCGTTGAGCCGCAATCAGAGACGAACTGGCGTTATGCCAACGACTCGGAAGTTGCGCGCATTATTTTCGTTAACAAGCTGGACCGTATTGGCGCTGATTTCTATCGTGTCGTCAAACAGGTTGAGACCGTCCTGGCGGCAAACCCGCTGGTAATGGTTCTGCCGATTGGTATAGAAGATGATTTCGTCGGCGTTGTTGACCTGCTGACCGAAAAGTCATGGATCTGGAGTGATTCAAACGATCCAGCGTCGTACACGATCGGTGACGTACCGGACGACATGACCGAACTTGTTGCCGAATGGCGCGAGAAGCTTGTTGAGACAGCGGTCGAGCAGGACGATGACCTGTTAGAGGCCTATCTTGAGGGTGAAATCCCGTCGATTGAGGATCTGAAACGCTGTATCCGCAAGGGTACAATCAACCTCGACTTCTTCCCGACCTTCTGTGGTTCTGCGTTTAAAAACAAAGGTGTACAGAATGTTCTTAATGCAGTGGTTGACTATTTGCCAAACCCGACAGAAGTTAAGCCGCAACCTGAAATCGATCTCGAAGGTAACGAGACCGGTGGCTTCGCTGAGGTTGACCCCAGCAAGCCGCTGCGCGCGCTTGCGTTCAAGATTATGGACGACCGCTACGGTGCCCTGACCTTTACGCGTATCTACTCAGGCACGCTGAAGAAGGGTGACAACGTCGTGAATACGTTCACGGGCAAGAATGAGCGCATCGGGCGTATCGTCGAGATGCACGCCGACTCACGTGAGGAGCTCGACTCCGCACAGGCAGGCGATATTGTCGCGCTGCTGGGCATGAAGAACACGCGTACTGGTCATACCCTGGCTGACGCCGACAACCCGGCGACACTGGAGCCAATGGTATTCCCGGATCCTGTAATCTCCATCGCAATTTCGCCCAAAGACAAAGCGGGCACCGAAAAAATGGGCGTCGCACTCAACAAGATGGTCCAGGAAGATCCTTCATTCCAGGTCGCTACGGACGAAGACTCCGGCGAAACCTTGATCAAGGGCATGGGCGAGCTGCACCTCGATATCAAGGTAGACATCCTGCGTCGAACGCACAATGTCGACGTCGAAATGGGCAAGCCGCAGGTTGCTTATCGCGAGACGATTACACGCAAGATCGAGGATACTTACACCCATAAGAAACAGTCGGGTGGTTCTGGTCAGTACGGCAAAATCGAATACGAGATTGAGCCCGGTGAACAGAACATTGGCTATGAGTTTGAATCCAAGGTTACGGGCGGCAACGTTCCGCGCGAGTACTGGAGCGCGATCGAAAAGGCATTCAAGGCCTGCATGGTTGAAGGCACGATGGCGGGCTATCCGCTACTCGACGTCAAGTTCACGCTGCTTGATGGTGCTTTCCATGCCGTCGACTCCTCAGCGCTGGCATTCGAAATCGCTACGAAGGCAGCTTACCGCCAGTCGATACCGAAAGCAGGTCCGCAGCTGCTCGAGCCAATTATGAAGGTTGACGTGTTCACGCCGGATGACAACGTCGGCGACGTGATTGGCGACTTGAATCGCCGTCGCGGCATGATCAAGTCTCAGGATGCGGGCCCTACGGGTGTTCGCGTGAAAGCAGACGCACCGTTGGCCGACATGTTCGGTTACATCGGTCACCTGCGGACCCTGACGTCAGGTCGTGGTCAGTTCTCAATGGAGTTCTCACACTACGCGCCCTGCCCGGCCAACGTCGCTGAGGAAGTTATCAAGGAAGCTGCTGAGCGCAAAGCCAACAAGTAGCCAGCCGCGATACCAAACTAGGCCCCTGGTGATTCTGTCATCAGGGGCTTTTTCTTGGCTGAGCGAATTGCGTCGAAAATGAAAAATGCTACGGCAGTCCAGATAAAACCAAAGCACACCACGTGCGCGGTCGTCAGCGTCTCGCCAAAGTAAATGCCGGTACCAAATTGCAAAGTGGGCGCCAGAAACTGCATGAATCCGATGGTCGTCAGCGACAGTCGCCTGGCCGCAAGCGCAAAACACAACAGGGGCAATGCCGTAACTGGACCCGCCATCAGCAACCAGAAGTTCAACGAGTTGTTCGGGCCACCAAAGGTCAGTCCGTCAATACTCCAGAGATAGGCGACCCATACGGCTGCAAATGGCAACAACAAGACCGTTTCAACGAAAAGACCAGGCATGCCCCCTATGACGACACGCTTGCGAACGGTCGCGTAGATCGTAAAGCTGATCGCGAGAGCAAGCGCTACCCAGGGCACTACGCCGCCCGAAATTGTGAGTATCGAAACACCGATAATCGCGAATAGTACAGCCAACAACTGCAGTCGACTGAGTCGCTCATGAAAGAACAGAAATCCCGCCAGCATGTTGGTTAACGGATTGATGTAGTACCCCAGGCTGGTTTCAATGATTCGCCCATCCTGAATCGCCCAGATGTAAACGAACCAGTTGAGAGCGATGAACAACGTCGACAGCGATAACCAGGCCAGCATGCCCCGATGGGTAAATGCTCTCCCTACTTCGGGCCACTGCTTCCGAAACACCACGATAAGCGCGCCGAACGGAACCGCCCAGAGCACCCTGTGGGCCAGCACCTCGGTCGGCGGAACCTCTCGCACCAACACGAAATATGCCGGCAGAAATCCCCACATCAGGTACGCGGACAATCCGGCAATTACGCCCTCTCGCGACGTCTTTTCACTGGGAGACATTTAGCTATTCCGGTTTCTGCGGTCCGACCGTGATATCGACACCGCCGGGGACGGCAGAAACGGCCGAATCAGGTGTTCCGAAATTGATCGGGATGCGCATAGGCCGAATATCCTGAATTGTTGTTTTTTTATACTTGGTTAAACAGCGCGTATTTTGCGACTTTTTGATCAATAAATCAGGCATTTATTGGCTCGAGGCAAGGAATCGTTCGGGCCCGTCATATCGGCGTTCTTACGCCATTTTTGTGACATAACTCCATGTATTTCGGGCGCTCAACGCCCAAACTGACCGTCTGACTGGACCAGTAGCGGAACTCGGCCATGAAAAAGCCGATCGGATGGATATGTACGTAAAGCATTTTGGGCTTAATAAGCGACCATTTCGTGCCAACGCAACCGGTGGCGACGTGTTTGTCGGACCACAGACTGCAACAACAATGGCCGTTCTCAAAAAAGCGCTCGGCACGTCCGACGCTGTTGTCACGGTTTCAGGACCGGTTGGCTCGGGCAAAACCACTCTGGTCAGTCGTGCTCTCGCCGCAATACCTGGTCCTCGTACTGTCATCAAGCTCGCTCGAATGCGTCTTGGCAGCAATGATCTGCTCGATATTTTGCTCGAGGAACTGGGCCTGCGGCGTTTGCCTAGCGGCACTATTCAGAGATTTTCCGCATTCAGGAATCACCTCAGGGAACTTGAACAAAATGGCGATCGGCTGTTTATCGTCATCGAAGATGCGGTGCGACTGGGTGCCGATGCACTAGCTGAACTGGAAGCATTAACTGCTGCAGACGCGGGTGAATCCGAAGGCGCCAGCCTGATCCTCATGGGCGACGAGCGCCTCGCCGGACTACTACGAGACTCAACACTCGCGCGGATGCAGCAGCGTATTCGGCAACGCCAGACACTCGCACCTTTATGCCCTGCTGAACTGCGTGGCTACCTGCGACACTGCTTCCGGCTCGCTGGCGGCGACTTTGAACGTGTATTTGAATTGAACGCCGTCGAACAACTGCATGAACTTTGTGATGGAATTCCGAGGGTCGTCAACAACCTGGTGGAATCTGCGATGAGCGCGGCTGCTGATCAGGGGCTCTCACATGTACCGTCGAAGACGATCGCAAAAGTCGCTGTCGACGAATTCGGCCTGGAAGCGATTCCGCAATGGGAAACCGCAGAAGAGCCAGAAGCAACCGCAAAACCAGACCCAGTTGTTGAAGTCGAGCCGGAACCAGAGCCCGTCGCTGAAGCCGAGCCTGAGCCTGAGCCGGAACCAGAGCCCGTCGCTGAAGCCGAGCCTGAACCAGTGCCAGAGCCAGAAGCAGAACCAGAGCCGGTCGCTGTAGCCGAGCCGGAGTCAGAACCAGTCGCTGTAGTCGAACCGGAACCAGAACCGGTCGCTGAGCCCGAGCCTGAACCAGAGCCCGTCGCAGTGGCCCAATCTGAACCTGCGCCAGAGGCCGTCGCGGTAACCCAACCTGAACCTGCGCCAGAGCCCGCTGTTGTAGCGGAGCCTGACCCCGAACCGGAACCAGAGCCCGTTGCGACGACGGAACCAGAACCTGAAGCAATACCTGTCGCTGCGGCGGAAGCAAAGCCCATCAGCACAGATCAGACCCAACCGGTCAACGTCCTCGCCAATCCAGAGGAACTCATTCCGGACCTGATCCAGGACACACTTCCAGACTTGCAGATACTGGCACCGCAACTGGCCGATCCCGAGTCTCCGAATGTAACTGCAGAAGCCGCAGACATTCCGCAATTGGAGCCGCTCGATAAGCTCGAGCCGATTGCTCCTGCTGTTCCGGAAAAAGAGTCTGCAGCGGACCTTGTGGCGCAAGTAGAGCCGGTGATTGAAACGAAACCCGCAGCGCAAGCTGAACCAGAGCAGATTCCCGAGCTGTCAGTCGACAATTCAGCCGGGACCGATCTGGACGCTGCTACCGTGCCAGCCTGGGACCGGGATCCGACTATGGCCGAACTGCGACCGGATCTGGATGCGCTCGAAGAAGCGATGGGATTCATCGATGACGACGCTCTTGAGCCGCCGGTTCTGCCGGTAGAAGCCGCCGCACCCGCCAAGTCTGCGGAGCCGGAAGACGAGGTAATTCCTGAGATTACCCTGGACCACGCGATTAGCCAGCGGATTGACGACAGCCTGATCGATGAACCGGGCGAGATCAGCCGTCCCGGGAAAACAGGAAGTGATGTTGCCGGCGAGGATCTGCCTGCGGTACGCCTTCCCAAAAAGAATACCGAGAAAGCCGATGCCGAATTGAACCGTATTTCGGCGGAACTGGCGAAAGCGAAATCTCTTGAAGACATCGACGATCAGATGGCGGAAACCCTTTTCGGCGCTGAAATCAGCATGATCGCTGCGCAGATTGTTGCCAACCCCCCGGAACCCGATGCAGTCGAGGAAAAAATTGACCTGCAGCCGATCGAGGACTTACAGATAGAAATCGAGGATGACCAGATTCAGCAACCGGTTGTAGAAGAACAGCGCCTTGCGATGCCGGCAGATGTCGAAGTCACTCTGGAAGCACCAGGCAAAACTGTTCCCACCGGTATGGATCTCTCAGCATCACAACGGCTGAAAACGGTCCGGGCACTGAATGCAGATCTTCATCCATCTTTGCGCGACCCCGATGAAGTGGCCGCAAACGAGGCTGGAGAGCCCATCGATACGCCGGAGTCAATTGAAGAACAGATCAACACGTCAATGACGCAAACGCTAAAGGCCCTGAACGTACGGCCGCCCGTCAGCCAGGACGAAGATGACGACGATGATGCGGGATCCAAGAGCGGATTTTTCAGCCGCTTCAAGCGCTCCTGATTCAGCGCCAACCTGCGTGAATTGCGCCTAAATCGTTGACCTATAGGACAATTTCCCGCCAATATTTTGACAGCCGGCCCGTGATCAGGCAGTTTTCAGTTTCCATTGGGGCATCAGGACCACACAAGTTTTTGCGAGGAACAAACGCGTGAAGGAACTACAGTCCGGGCTGGATGCCTGGCGCTACATTACCAGTTCGGATTCGCGACGCAGTTCCGTCGAGATGTATCTTCCGTTGATTCTCAGTGCTTCGGGCGCACTCGGCGTTCTTCCTTTCCTGGTGTTGCGGTTCATTCAACAGGAGTGGGTTGCGGCCGCGGTTGATACCGCCATTGTGATCAGTTTCGTAACGCTGGGTTGGTATGTCTTTCGCACACGCCGGGTTCGCATGGCCAGCATAGCCTTGTCGTTTCTCTGCATGACGGGCGTTATTGCCACTGTCTATCTCGTCGGCCCACACCAGGTTTATTGGGTTTACCCTGCACTGATGGCAGTTTTCTACCTTTTACGGCCACGTGAAGCGATCGGGTTTACTGTTTTGGCCGTTATAGTACTGCTTCCAAAACTTCTGGAATCGACGGACACGCACGGCACTACGACGGTCCTGATCACGCTTGCCGTCATGAGCGCCTTCGGTTTCGCCTTCTCCCTGATCACCAATTGGCAGCGGGAACGCCTTGTGCAATTGGCGACCAAGGATCCGCTGACGGGTGCAGGCAATCGACGCAGCCTCGATGACAAGCTCGAAGAAATCGTGAACACATACCGGCGCAATGCTACGGCGGCGTCGATGCTGATGATCGACCTGGATCATTTCAAGAAGGTCAATGATGTGCACGGCCATGCCGCCGGTGACCGAATCCTGCAAAGAATTACCGAAATTCTCAATCTGCGCATTCGCGTTACCGACAGTCTGTACCGGATAGGCGGTGAGGAGTTTGTCGTCATTCTGGAAGGCCAGGGAATTGAGCGGGCAACGCACCTGGCGGAACAACTACGCACCCTGGTTGAGGCCAATGAGCTGGCAACCGATCATTCGGTGACGATATCGCTGGGCGTCGCCGAGCTTAATGTCGAAGAAGAGGCACAAGACTGGCTGCAGAGAGCTGACAAGGCTCTCTATTGCGCCAAACGCGATGGTCGCAATTCGACCAGCGTGGCTAACTAGCCCCTATCGCCTGCTTTTTCTTCCACCCACTGCAGGACGACTGCCTCGAGCATTGCCAGCGGTAAGGCGCCGTTGCCAAGCACTACGTCATGAAACTCGCGCAAGTCGAAATCGTCGCCAAGGTCATGCTCAGCGATACGCCGCAGCTCCCAGATCTTGAGCTCACCCAACTTGTACGCCAGCGCCTGACCCGGCCAGGAAATGTAGCGGTCAACCTCGGCCCGAATATTGCCCTCCGACAATGACGTGTTTTGCATGAAAAAATCCAGAGCCTGTTGTCGGGTCCAACCCTGCGAATGCAATCCGGTATCGACGACAAGCCGGCAAGCGCGCCACATTTCGTAGCTTAGTCGGCCGAAGTGCTCGTAAGGCGTCTGATAGACGTCCATCTCTACACCGAGCTTTTCCGTGTAGAGAGCCCAACCTTCACCATAGGCACTGAAATACAGGTTGCGACGAAACTCGGGCACGTCCTCGAGTTCCGCAGAAATTGCACTCTGGTGATGATGCCCGGGAACTGCCTCATGCAATGTAAGCGCCGGAATCTCGTAGAGTGGCCGTTGGTCAAGAGCATAGGTGTTGACCCAGAAGGCACCGCCGTTGCGGCCACCAAGAGGTGCTCCGTAGTAAGCACCGGTTGTGTAGTTCGGGGCGATTTCGTCAGGAACTGGAACGATACCGTAGGGCTGTCTCGGCAGCTTGCCAAAAAAACCGGGCATCTTGTAGTCGATGCGCTTGGCAATGTACGCAGTTTCTTTCAGCAACTGCTCCTTGCTGTCTGCATAAAACTGCGGGTCGGTCCGAAGAAATTCACCAAATGCTGCAAAGTCACCATCAAACTCAAGCTCCGCAATAATCTTGTCCATGTCCTTGCGAATACGTGCAACCTCGGCCAGGCCGGTGCGATGTATTTCGTCGGCAGTTGCATCGGTCAGCGTCGTATAACGCTTGATATTGAACGCGTAGTACGCCTTTCCCTCCGCCAGTTGCTCAGCACCGACACTGGCGCTTGCCGAATACTCATCCCCCAGATAACTCGCAACTTCGGCAAATGCGGGAAGAACCTGGGTGGCGATGACGTTCCTGCCCTCTGAGCGCAAGCGTTCCTGATCTTCTGCTGACACACGATCACTCATGCTCACAAACGGACCATAGAAGCTGCTGTCCTCGGGATCGCTCTTTAACTGCGCCTCAACTGTCGGCAACACACCATCGATGACGATCTGGGGCAACACAAAGCCGTTGCTGGCCCCTTCGCGCATGTTGTCGAGGTTCTCGTCGAAGTAGCGCGGTATATCGGCCATGCGAGCTATGTATGCCTCATAGTCTGCAACACTGTTCATTGCCACGCTATCGCTGGCAGTCAACGCATTCATGAAGAAACCGGAGAAGGTGTTGAACGGGATGCGCGAAAGATTCAGTTCGTACTCAGCAATCGAGTCTTCCAGTACCCAGGCGAAAATATCCGCATTGATGCGGCCACCTTCACTCAATGCGCTCCGATCGATATCAGCACTGCGTCGTAACAGGCGTTTTTCGGCTTCCATCCGCCGCAGCTGCGCTTCGCGAGTGACGACCGGCATGCGATCGTTGAAATCATTAACGCCAACAGACGTTGCGGCCGTAGGGTTTTCTCTTAAAACGAAATCCCAGTGCTCGGCGATAATGTCATTCAGGCGCTGTTCCGATGATGACAGTTCCGCGTGTGCAACCCCGCACAGGAAAAATGTCAGCAGTACCAATATCGATCTGATGTGATGCATGTATTACTCCGCTGTCCGCAGTGCTTCCAGACGCGCCGCTTCAAATTCGTCACCGGAGTTCCAGGTCGGCATGTCGTCCGCATTGGCAATTGCAAGACCGGTCCAGTATCCGAGTAGCGCATCGTCGACCATGCCTTCAAAATTCCAGCTTGGATCGTACTCGTCAGTCGGCTGGTGGTAGTTAACCTCGGTGAAATGTTCCTGCTGCTGACGACCCCATTCCGGTGGTCTGTCTACGAAATCAGTTCCGGAATCAAGATACATCGCCGGCACGCCAATCTTCGCGAAACTAAACTGGTCAGAGCGATAGAAGTAGCCTTTGTCCGAGAACTGGTCCGGTTTGACGACCCTGCCCTGCTCATCCGCAATCATCGTCACAATCTGGTCGATGGAAGACTTGCCGAGTCCCACATAAGTAACGTCGTGGGTATGTCCCCAGATATTGCCGCCGTCGTAGTTCAGGTTGGCTGCAATCTTGCCAGGCGCAAAAGTGGGATTGGCCGCGTAGTACTCTGAGCCCAGCAGACCCTGTTCTTCCGCACCGACCAACGCAAACAGCGTCGCACGCCGTGGCGCCTCGGGAAGCGCCTTGATCGCCTTTGCAATCGCTAGGATTTGCGCCACGCCGGTAGCGTTGTCCAGTGCACCATTGTAAATCACGTCGCCGTCGTCATTCGGCGTACCGATACCGAGGTGGTCGTGGTGTGCGGTATAGATTACGACTTCATCATTGAGCTCTGGGTCGCTTCCCGGAATCAGTCCCAATACATTGGCTGACTGAACGCGCTCGATCTCAACGTCCATAGCAAGAGACGTCGTAATGCCAAGTGGCACCGGTTTGAAGTCCCGGTTGAACGCCTGCTCACGCAGCTCATCGAGGTCCATACCGGCCATGGCTACGAGTTCTTTCGCGGTGTCTTCTGTCACCCATGCATTTACCTGGCTGCGCGGCTCGTCGCCCGCTGGCAATTCGAACTGCACACCCGTCCATGAGGTTTGCACAACCTGGAATGGATAGCCGGCCGACGGTGAGGTGTGGATGATGATGACACCCGCAGCACCTTGCCTGGCGGCACTCAGGTATTTGTAGTCCCACCGGCCGTACCACAAGCGTGTTTCACCGCCGAACAAATCTGGGTCCCAGTCCGGATCATTGTTCATCATCAGCAGAACCTTGCCTTGCAGGTCCACGCCTTTGTAATCATCCCAGTCGTATTCTGGTGCCTGAATACCGTAGCCGACGAATACCAGCTCGGCATCGCTGAACTCAGCGCGCTCGTTTTGCACGCCACTTCCTGCGATAAATTGATCCCATTGCTTGATGGTCTTCGTCTCGCCGTGGCCAGAGAAAACCCACTCGGCCGGCTGCGACGCGTTGATTCCAACGAGGTCGAATGGTTGTTCCCAACCACCGTCCGCAGCGCCAGGCTCAAGGCCCAGGTCCTGCATGCGGGCCGTCAGGTAAGTCCGCGCCTTGACGTCACCGGCGCTTCCCGGTCCGCGACCTTCGTAGGCATCGCTGGAAATCTCCGCGACGATACCACGCATGTACTCGCCCTGAATTTGCAACGATGCCGCTTCTGCTGCCTGGTTGCCTGCTGGCGCCTGTGACTCTGTTGTCGCTGCCGCTTCAGGCGCTTGTTTGCTGCAGCCCATGAGCATCGCTGTACCGACCGCAGCGGCCAGAAATAGTGAGTTTTTCACTCGGTTTACTCCGTAATTGATGGTTCGAATAGTTCGTTGAGAAAGTTTTTCATTGTAAGCCAGGACCGACGGTCGGCCATCGAATTGTACACCGTACCGCGCTCATCATTGTTGGCCGCCGGGTTGGTAAATGCATGCACTGTATTGCCATAGCCGTGAACCTGCCAATCCGCACCGAGCCCCGTAAGTTCTTCGCCAAGCGCAACTACTGAATCCGGCGTTGCCAGTGGATCGTCCCAGCCGTGCAATGCCAATATGCTGGCCGACACCCGGTTCCCATCCGTATTTCCTGGTGCTTCAAACAAGCCATGGAAGCTCGCCACGCCATTCACCGGCGTCTCGATACGAGCAAGGTCAAGAACGCACATGCCGCCGAAGCAATAGCCAATTGCAGCCGTTCTTTTGGTGTCGACCCCGGCTTGTTCCAGCATTGTCGAGAACGACAAACTGATCCGACGTTGCAGTTCCACGCGATCAGCTTTCAGTTTTTCCATGTTTTCACGATTACGGGCGGCGTCAGTCCCGGTTTCCGCCACGCCGTATACGTCTGCGGCAAACCCGACGTAGCCAAGCTCAGCCAGTCGTAGCGCTTTTTCGTCTTCAAACTCAGTGCGGCCGCGAATCGTGTGCGCAACCAGTACAGCAGGCCTCGGACCGGTTAGAGAATCATCCCATGCAAGCATTCCCCTGTAAGCGGAATCGCCGCTACCGTAGTCGACAAGGCGGGTTTGAATACTCAATTAGTGCTCCAGAAAGAACTAGTCTCTGCGACGAGAAACGACATAAACCTGGTATCGACCGTCCGGCCCGATATACCAGGACGCTACAGTGCTCGTGATACTGACAACGATGGCGCCAAATAGTGCGGGAAAGAACCCGGAAACCGTAAAATTCTCCAGCAGTCCGGCTACCAGCGCAAACATGGCCGCGTTAAGGACAAAAATGAACAGGCCCAGCGTGATAATGGTCAGAGGAAGAGTCAGCACGAGCATGACGGGGCGAACGACGGCGTTGACGAGACCAAGCAGCAACGCCGCCAGGATAAAACTGCCGGTACCTTCTATCCAGACACCCGGGACTATTCTGGAAGCCAGAAACAGACCCAGCATGATGATAGCGGTACGGAGAAAGATGCCCTGCATAGGGGCATCTTATCAGGTCGGCGACTGGACGGAAGCCACCATTCTGGGTTGTGCAAATGGCTTGATCGTATGCAGCTGAACTACGCCGATCGCGCGTTGCAGGAATGCTCCCTCGCAATAGCAGAGATAGAACTCCCACATACGCAAGAACTCATCCGAAAAGCCCTGTTGCCGAACTTCCGACATACGATCGAAGAACCGCTCACGCCAGCGTTGCAGAGTCAACGCGTAATGTGCGCCTATGTCCTCTATGTGAATCGAGCGAAGGTCGGTAACCCGCGTCATCGCGTCATTCATTGCGGTCACGGATGGCAGGAACCCGCCCGGGAATACGTAGCGCTTGATAAAATCGACCGTCTTCTTCGCTTTGTCGTAGCGTTGATCCGCAATCGTAATTGCCTGCAGCAGCATCTCGCCGTCCGGCCGCAACAGCGACGAACATTTGTCGAAAAATGTATCCAGGTACTCGTGCCCGACCGCCTCTATCATCTCGATCGAAACGAGTTTGTCGAACTGGCCCTCGAGGTCACGATAGTCGCACGTTAACAGCTCTATCCTGTCCTGCAGCCCCTCCTGCTCGACGCGAGCGCTGGCGTATTCATGCTGCTGTTGTGAAATTGTCGTTGTGGTGACGTGACAACCATAGTGCTTCGCGGCGTACACGGCGAAGCCACCCCAACCCGTACCAATTTCGACAATCTTGTCGTCAGGCGTTAGGTGCAGTTTTCTGCAGATGCGATCCAGCTTGGCTTCCGCGGCCTCGTCCAGCGTCACTTCGGCCGACTCGAAGAAGGCACTCGAATACATCATGTTTTTATCGAGCCAGAGCTTGTAGAAATCATTGCCGAGATCGTAATGCGCCGAGATGTTTTTGCGACTGCCTTTGCGGGTGTTGCGATTAAACCAGTGAAACGCCTTCTGCAGCGGTGCCGTAACGAGTGACGCCCCGGAATCCAGGTTGTCCAATACCTCCCGGTTGCGCAGAAGAATCTGTACGAGCGACTCAACCTCATCGCACTCCCAGTGGCCATGGATAAACGCCTCGCCCGAGCCTACAGAGCCGCCAAACGCGATATCGCTATAGAACGCCGGTGAATTAACGCGAATGTGCGCCGACATCGGAAAGTCCTCACTCGCAACGCCGTAGCACGAGGTCTCGCCATGTTCGGTAATGCTTACCGAGCCATACCGTAGCGACCGCAAGCGAGCCAGAACTATTTTGCGCGCCAGCCGATCCAGCCAGGTCGGTTTCTGCGTTCGCTGCAGGAACTTTGCGTCACCTACCGAGAGAGTCTTCATCGAGATTGCACCGTCATTGGATTCTTCTTGTCTGGGTGTACGTAAAACGGGCAACGCTTGAGCCAAAGCTTCAACGCTTGCCAGTAAATCGCGCGTACGACCTTGAACGTCATGAACGGAAACCTGAGCAAAACACGCGCAAGCGATCCCGCACTGATCTCCTTGCGTTGCAACCGCATCGACACGTCGAAGAATTTCTCGCCATGCTTGTAGTTGGCCATGTAAACATTCATTTGATCGAGCGGTGTGGTGAAACGCCAGTCGTAGTCAACGTCCATAGGCATGAACGGCGACACGTGCATGTTCTTCTTCGGCTGAAACCGCAGCGGCACAGCGTTGTCGTCCGCTGCTGAACACGACAACACATGCATGTCGCGCTCTCCCCACGGTGTATTGTTGACTTCCGTGACGATTGTCTCGAGGCGCTGAGTCGATTTGTCGTAGCAATAGTAGAAACTGACAGGATTAAAACAGTAGCCGAAGTAACTCAGGTTCGTCAGCAACCGGATCGCCCCCGACGGGCGTGTTCCGGTTTCACGCTCGACCAGCTCACGAATGGACTCATCGAGGCTCTGTTGCTGCGGACCATAATGATCGGAACGTCGAAAGCGGGCCAGCGCGCTGCGTTGCGTCGACCACAGCAAGCGCCTCTCAAAAACGCCGGGCAATTCCGCCAGATCGAGATACATCATGAAGATCCGGTATCGAAAACGGTTCCGGACCGGGCTGCGCCGTGTGTGTCTAACCTGCCCTTCGTAAATGCAGCTCTGCATGTTCGAGCCTCTCTTCGAAGTGTCCGATAGCGTTCAGCGCGCTGACAACGCCATCTTCGTGAAATCCGTTGCGCCAGTACGCACCACAATAAAACGTGCGATCGCAGTTGATGTCCCGCTGGCGTCGTTGCGCCAGAACGGACTCTCGAGTGAACATGGGATGTTGATATTGAATTCGCCGCACGACTTTATCTTCCGCAATTCGAGAGTCGTCATTCAACGTCACACAATATGTTCTAGCGGACTCCAGCCCTTGCAGAATATTCATGTTGTAAGACACGGCGACGTGACTGGCATCACCGTCAGGCACGAAATAGTTCCAGGCAGCCCACGCACGCCGACGCTTCGGTAGCACCCGAATGTCTGTATGTAAGACCGCCTCGTTTGGCTGATACTTAATCGCTCCAAGGACTGCTCGCTCGGTTGTTGTCGCGTCATAAAGCAGCTGCAACGCCTGGTCGCTGTGACAGGCCATGAACACGTAGTCGAACAACTCGACGCCGCCCTCGGCAGTTGCTACCTCAACCCCGCCGGCAGTGCGAGACACCGACTGTACCGGGCAACTCAGGCGAATTCGGTCCTGGTGCCCCTCGACCAGGCGTTTCACATACTCGCGCGAACCACCTTTGATAACGTGCCACTGTGGCCTGTCGTCCAACTGCAGCAGACCGTGGTTCTGGAAAAAACGCACCAGGAACTCTGCCGGCATATCCAGCACAGCCATCGGCTCGGCTGACCAGATTGCCGCGATCATTGGCACCAGGTAGTGGTCCCTGAAGTGATTTCCGTAACGCTTGTCGCGAAGATACTCACCGAGAGTCAGCGGCACTGGCGCGGTGCTAAGGTCCTGAAATGCGTCGCGATTGAAACGCAGGATGTCACGCACCATCCGAATGAACGTGGGCCGTAGCAAATTGCTCCGCTGCGCAAACAAGCCATTCAAATTCGAGCCGTTGTATTCAATTCCGCCATCGGCCGAATGCACGCTGAAACTCATTTCACTGGCTTGCGTCTGCTGACCCAATTCGTCCAGTAACTTGATGAAACAGGGATAGGTCCGGTCGTTGTAAACGATGAATCCGGTGTCTATCGCTATTGGAGTGCGTTCTTCGCCTTCCTCTACGTCGATGGTATTAGTATGTCCACCAACGTACGCCGCCGCTTCAAACACCGTGATATCGAAACGCTCGCGGAGCTTGTAAGCTGCCAGGTTTCCGGCAATGCCGGTGCCTATGATCGCTATTCTGGTATCTCTGCTCATTGCCTTGTCAACTCTGTGCGCTACCAACTTTGCGGCACACGCTCCACCTTGCTCATGTCATAGCCGAGTTTCGCAACGATTTCGCTCATGCGTGCGTAGTCCTTATCGGAGATGCTGGGCGTTCGCGCCATGATCCAGACGAAGTCCTTCTTTTGCCGCGCAACAATCGTCTGCGTGTAATCGTCGTTGAGATATACGATCCGATAGTCCGCCTTGATTGGCCAGACAAACCGCATTCCCCAGAGAGCATTGGTTTCGGTGTTTTTGACGAAGCCTTTGGGTGAATACTCTTTCTGTTTTCCATCGAACGCATCCGCGCGAAATGTAAACGTCGTTGCAATCGTGCCATCGGCGTTGAGCGCATAGTTCTCAACCGCGTTGTGCGCACCTTTCTCAAGAAACGTCGGAATATTCGCGATCACATACCAGTCGCCCATGAAGCGTTCAAGATCAACGTAGTCAACAGTCTTCATTTCAGGCCCTTTTGACGCACATGACACCAGCAGCATCGTGCCGGCCAAAACAACAACGAATCGGCGAATTGTTCTCATATCAGGTCAACTCGTAGCGGATGATACGGCCGCCCTTCGCGACTGACTCGAGCGCCAGCCATTCGTTGTCGGGGGAATACCAGACCTTCAGGTCCATTTTTTTGGCCGTCAGCCTGAACACCGAGGCAGCAACGTCGCCACCGCGTACCGAAATTGTCTCGGCGGGCAACGCTTCGATATCCACATCCAGTAGCTCGCCGGACTGTGGATTCAGGAGTTGCGATTGCTTCAGGAACTCGGGGTTCCAGTATGCGAACGTCATTACGCAATCACTTCCGGAGCTACCCTGGGAGTTACCAGCAATTACAAACCGATCATCCTGGCGTGAACCACTCGCGTTCAGTTTCTTGCTGTTGACGCGCGTATTGGCAGAGAACTCGGAGAGGCAACCACCGTCCCAAAGCTCATTGCCGGTGTGTCGATACTTGTAAGCGTTGATGAAGAGGAAGCGCACATCAAATTTCGCTTCACTGGTGACGCGTAACAATGCACCATCATCGACTATTTCAAATCGATGGTAGCCGATCTGATCACCATCCAGTTTGACAGCGAAGTCGAATACTCTGGCGCTTTCCGCGGCGTTGCCATACGACGGCATGGCAGCCAGCAGCAGTGCAAGCAGCGTCAGGAAACATACTTTCATGAGCCGCTCCGCTGAGTTTGCCCAAACTTCTTTAGCGGTCCGGGAAAAAATGCATTCGTGCGATTGATATAGTCTGCGTACTTGGGACGCCGGTCCGCAATCGTCTTTTCGAGCGTTGCGACGCCAGAGACCTTGAGAAGCAATACGGACATTAGCAGCGGCGCGAAGATCGTCCACCATGCGCCCGCAGACAAGGCGAACAGGTAGAAAGCCCACCAGACACAAAAATCGCCAAAGTAGTTCGGATGACGGGTATAGCGCCACAATCCCCTGTCCATCACCTTACCCTTGTTGGCCGGATCCGCCTTGAACTTCGCCAGTTGATAGTCGCCGCCTGCTTCGAATATGAATCCCGTCAGCCAAAGCACGCCTGCAGCAGCATCGAGCGGGCCAAACGCGATCGTTGACGTAATCGCCGGGTAAAGAGGTGCGGCAACAATCCAGGCAAGCAGGCCTTGCAATCCGAAGACAAGGTAAAGACTCTTGACCGTAAACCCCGGCTCGTTGTTCGCACGAATGCTCTGGTAGCGATAGTCTTCACCCTCGCCCCAGTTTCTGACGGTAATGTGCAGACTTAAGCGCAGAGCCCAGACAGCTACGAGGACTAAAACGAGTTGGCCACGAAAACTCAGCTGTTCGAATGAGACCGCGAAAAACACAGCCGCCAACAGGAAGAACAGCGACCAGATGCTGTCAACAAAGCTCACGTCCCTTATCAACACACTGACCACCCATGCAGCCGCGCCAACCAGCAGGATCAGGGCAAGCGCCGTGAGGTAGATGCTCATTCCGCCTGCCCCGCGACCGCCGCAGGCGCGCTGATTCCATCCAGTTGCTCAGCCAGTCTCATCAGAACCGGCATCACGAATCCCCAGCCAATCGCAAGCGCGACAATTGCCGCTGTCGGATCAACAAACTGCATGCCACCGAGCTTCTGCCCGGCCAGGTAAGTGGTCGGCCCGGCGATTGCGCCTACTATGATGGCGAGCGGAGTACGGCCCTTTAACCAGGTCAGAGACAGGTTGAGCGTGGTGCCAAACAGCATCCACATCGTTACGATCCAGTACGGCGCCAGCAATGCATGAAACTGACCCGATGGATAGGCTACCCAGCCGATTGCGACCAGGAAACTGTCAAAGAACACGCCGATAACGCCGCATGAGATAACAAGTCCGACCTCTAGCGCGGGACGGCGCGACTGTCGGATGTGAATTGCGAGTACTGCGAGAAAGACAAGCGGTCCCAGCCACGGCATGTCTCTTGCCGCGCCCATTACGGACGAAAACCAGCCAATCTGGAACGCTGAAAAGTTTATCAATAGCGGCATATCACTGAATCCTTTTGCGGAACAGGTAATGCGTGACGTACCACTCTGTACCTTCGTTATAGTTAAACAACTCTTCACAAGCCATGAAGAACATCCGCCAGCGCGTCCACCAGCGACCCGCATCGGCATCACCATAGGTGGAAGCCAGTATCGGCATAACCCGGGATTTGCGTGCGTCCATCAGGTTTAGCCAGGCGCGCGCCGTCCTGCCATAGTGCTGGCCATTCCAGCGCCAACGCTTGTCCAGAACGAGATGATCGGCAAACAACAGCGGCAGGTCCGTGCTTGGCATGATGCCGCCGGAGAAAAAATGCCGACTCATCCAGTCGCTCGGGCCTTTGTCGACAAATTCATACGGTGTCGTCCGGTGAGTGAAGATGTGCATGAAAAAACGACCATCCAGTACGAGCCATGATTCGATACGCTGGAAGAGCTCCGCGTAGTTGCGCATGTGCTCGAACATTTCGACAGAGACAATGCGATCGAACAACTTGTCGGTCTCAAAGTCGTTCATGTCACACACCTGGACATTGATGTTCGTTAGTCCGCGCACGCCGGCCTGCTCTTGAATGAAATCGTGCTGCGACTGCGAATTCGAGACCGACGTGATGCGAGCATTTGGATAGCGCTCTGCTATCCAGAGAGACAGCGAACCCCAGCCACAACCGAGGTCGAGTATCTGCATGCCGTCCTTGATTCCGGCACGCGCGACGGTAATCAGCAATGCTTCTCTTTCAGCAGCATCGAGTGACTTCGTGTCCGGGCCCCAATGGCAACAGCTGTATTTGCGTTGCTCGCCGAGCACCTCCACGAAAAACTCCGCCGGAACCTCGTAGTGCTGTTCGTTGGCAAGTTCGGGGACGAGCGCCACAGGAGAACCGCGCATCATGTCGGCAAACTCGCTTAGCCTGCGTGCAGAGGCCTCAACATCGTCAGCGTGGATCTCCTGGCGTTTGCGTTCGAGCAGTCTGCGAATGCCGCTACGAATGACCGAGTCCGGCACCAGGCCGGCTTCGGTCCAGCTGATCGCTTTGGCGGCAACAGCACTCATGGGGGTAACTCCGTTTCAAATCCTGAAACCGAATATACGAAGGCTCCCGGACCGCAACAATAGAGACGCCCTGAATGTTACAACCGCATACATTTGGACATTTCCAGCAGCAAAAAAGCCCCGCGTCACAAGGGATTGGCTGTTAAACCCAGTCTAAGCACAGAATTCAGTAAGACGTTGCTAGCGCAATCGAAAGCCACTATCGTACGAGGCTGTAGCGCCCGTAGCTCAGTCGGATAGAGCACCAGATTCCTAATCTGGGGGCCACAGGTTCGAATCCTGTCGGGCGCACCATCTTCCTGAGAGCGACAAAACATGAATCTCGAAATCCGAAACGCCTCGCCGACAGACGGCGCGACGATTGCCTCCTACAACTCTCTTATGGCCGAAGAAACAGAGGGACGCGCGCTGGACGAAAGCATTATCGGGCCAGGCGTCATGCGTGTCCTCGAAGATGCGAGCAAAGGCCGTTACTGGGTTGCCGAAGCTGACGACAAGATCATCGGACAGATCATGGTCACCTACGAATGGAGTGACTGGCGAAACGGAAACATCTGGTGGATTCAGAGCGTCTATATGCATCCTGACTACCGGCGCCAGGGCGTCTACTCGGCGCTCTACAAGTATGTTGTTTCGCAAGCGCAGGAAGACGCCGACGCATGCGGTCTGCGGCTGTACGTCGAGAACGATAATGAACGGGCGCAGAAGACCTACGCTGCATTAGGTATGATTGACCCTAAATACCGCGTCATGGAAGCCATGTTTCCTGCGACGACCAAAAACACCGGAGAACAATAATGCTGGACGTAGGCGCTAGGGCACCCGATTTCTTACTCAATGATCATGACGGCAATGAGATTTCGTTGTCTGACCTGGTGCAAAACGGCCCTCTGATCCTGTATTTCTACCCTGCCGATTTCACGCCGGGCTGTACCAAAGAGGCATGTTCGATTCGGGACAATCACGACGACATCAAATCCGTTGGCCTGCAGGTCGCGGGCGTAAGCCCACAGGATGCTGATAGCCACCGCCGCTTTCGTGAAGAACACGACTTGCCATTCATCTTGCTCAGCGACGAAGAAAAAGTTGCCGTCAAAATGTATGACGTTGATGGTCCGTTTGGCGTTGGCGTCCGGCGCGCGACGTTCCTGATCAGTCAGGACCGAATTATCAAGGACGCGATGATGGCCGACGTTCGCATCAGCCGCCATGAAGAGTTCATCAAGAAAGCGATCATCCTGCGAGAAACGGCAGGATTGAAATCGGACTAGCGCCTACTCGCCCGTCACTGTGACGATTATGTGCCGTGAGTGCGGTGCGTGACGGTGCTCCCATAGATAGATTCCCTGCCAGGTGCCAAGGGCGCAGGAACCATCCACGACGGGAAGGTTAAGGTCGGACTGCGTAAGCACACTGCGTACGTGTGCGGGCATGTCATCCGGGCCTTCTGCGGTATGCAGATAGTCGGGGTCGCCGTCAGGCACCTGCCGAGACATGAAGGTCTCCAGATCGCGCATTACATCCGGGTCCGCGTTCTCGCACAGCATCAGTGAGGCGCTGGTATGGCGGATAAATACATGGCACGTGCCGGTGGAAATCCCGGACGCCGCAACGATGCGCCGCACCTCATGACCCAGATCGTAGGTACCCCGACCCGACGTCGAGACCGTGACTTGCTCCCGCGCGATCACAGGCCTGGCTGGTACGGCGTCCCGTAACGCAAGCGAATAGTCTTGGTCTTGCCAAACCAGGGAATGGTCACGATGTAGAGGTTGTCATACTCATTCTCGTTGATCTCGGGCACGCTTTTGCTCGCACCCATGTTGCCGATCAACGCTGGCACTGTATTACTGTGACCAACGACCAGAATTATTTCACCACGGTGCTCATCGACAATCTCATCCATGATCGTCTCGGTGTTCGATGCATCATAAGGGACGATCTGTAGACCCAATGCGTCAGCGACAGGCCTGGCCGTGTCTTCCGTGCGCCGGTACGAGGTCGAATAGATTGCGTCAATACCAGCGATAACGTCCGCATCGACCAGCTGTCGAGCCAGCTCTGCCGCACGTCGGTGGCCCGCCTCGCTGAGTTCCGGATCGCCTGCCGGCAACGTCGACTTTTCTGCATGCCGAACGAATATGACCGTGGTCGTAGACTGCGACTCGAAGAACCACGCCAGACCCACCGCAATGGCGGTGTAAATCACGATTATCTGGATACGGCGGCGGCGGCGGCGCTTGCGGCGCTCAATCTCTGACTTGGTTTTTTGCATGGAGAGCGACTTTACTCGCCATCGCGCTCATCAGCAACGACCTTGAACTCCCCTTCAATCACGCCACCAGCAGCGGGTTTCCCGCCTGCAGGGCGATTCGGCGCCTGTCGCGCCAACTTGCGATTCAGCCACCAGACCCTGATGCCAATAATTGACGCCATTATCAGCACGATGCTGCCGAGAACGACGAAAGCAAAAAAGCCCAGCACGATCGATGCGCCTATCGCGAGCGCACCGACGATAATGACAAAAATGTTGGCTATCGGATTTCCAGCCGGGAAGCCATTGTTAAACGATGAAGGTTTCAATCCGTTTTCCTTGTATAGAATCCTTCAAACCACGGGCTCCACGTTGCACCGTCGTCCAGGGATTGCTCAAAAAACTGCCGAACCCTGCCGTCGGGCAGCAGCGTCCATAAGCCACGAAACGGCAATGTCTGGCCGTTCGAAACTGTGTGAATAGTCCCGACCAACAACATGCCTTCGTCCGTCAGGCCGCCGCGAATGTTGATCTGGCCGCCGCTGGCATCATTCCATATCTGTACCCATTTGCCGTCAATCTTGTCGACGTAATTGATACTGCCGCCACCACTACCGCTGGCGTTGGTCCAGTCTTCGATCAACAGGCAACCGCGTTGTTCCCGCGTGATCTCATTATTTCCCGCAAACTGGCCGCTGGCGACATGGACCTCCCAGCTGCCGACCCAGAAGTCGAACTCGGAAAAGGCCGGGTCGTTTTCGCAGGGGTATGCCTGTACCTCCATCTCCGCCACCAGGGCATCGAATTCAACCTGTCCGGCCAGCGTGCCAAGGACCTCATCAGTCGTCACGAAGCCGACGGCGGTAAAACCGGCTTCGAAACTGCTGCGCAATTCAGCGACAGCGCCAGCCTGATCCCCGGTCTGCACGTTGATACGAGCACGCTCAATCCCGATCTGAACCGGGGAGAATTGCAGTGCAGCCGCAGCATTCAATGCCTCGAGCGCGAGCTCATACTGCGCATCCTGTCGCGCACTGGAGGCGAGCCGGACCCAGGCGTTGGCATCCTCAGGATCGCCGGCAACGACTGCCTGGTAAGCAGAAACCGCGGCGGGCCAGTTCTCTGCCTGGTACAAGGTGTCGGCGTCGTCATCCGCATACGCGATACTGAATAGCAATACACTGTTAATTATCAATAAGTAACAGATATTTCTTAAACTTTTCATTAAGATCTCCCCTGCTCACTACAGGGCTTAAGACAATCCAATATGGGAGTCATTCGATCGAATTTCAATATTCCATGACAGCGATGCTTGAAACCGTCGCACTCTCGACGCACAATGCGCAGCCGCGAAACACCGGAGAGGTGGCAGAGCGGTTGAATGCACTGGTCTTGAAAACCAGCAAGGGTTAATAGCCCTTCGTGGGTTCAAATCCCACCCTCTCCGCCATATTCCCTGGTGCCCCTCTTTGCAGGGGCATTTTTGATTTGGAGGTATTCATGAGCACTTTCCTGATCACCGGTTGCAACCGTGGCATCGGTCTGCAACTGGCCTCTCAACTGCAACAACGCGGCGACGACGTTATCGGCGTGTGCCGAACACCGAGCGACGAACTCCGGGCGTTGGACATTCGCATTATTGATGGCATTGACGTTGCCGACGGTGAGTCGGTCGCAAAACTCAGGCAGGAACTCGGCGACACCACTATTGATGTGCTCGTCAACAATGCAGGGATACTGCTGCGCGATGAGTTTGGTGCGCTGGACTACGACGAAATGCTGCAGCAGTACCGCGTCAACACGCTGGGCCCGCTGCGCGTGACAGAGGCGCTCGCAGGCAACATGCGCGACGGCGCCAAGGTGGCCATCGTCACGAGTCGTGTAGGTTCAATCGCCGACAACAGTTCCGGAAACTACTACGGCTATCGCGCGTCGAAAACGGCGGTGAATCAAATTGGAACCAATTTGATGCACGAGCTAAAACCCCGGGGCATCGCTGTCGCGCTGCTGCACCCGGGCCTCGTGGCAACTGAGATGACCAATCAGCAGGGCATTGCGCCAGAAGATTCGGCGCGGGGCTTGATTCAGCGTATAGACGACCTCACTATCGAGTCTAGCGGCGGATTCTGGCATGCCGAAGGCTACGTCTTACCGTGGTAGAATACGCTCACTGGCGATAACAAGGAGTTACCCCCAATGCAGAATAATGTGAATTCAATGGCACCGGTATCCAGCCTCGCGGTTGAGGATCGGTCTCAATTTATCTGGAAGTGTTACGCGCATGTCGTTGGTGCGATATTCGCGCTCATCGCGATCGAAACCTACCTGTTCAGCTCGGGCATAGCCGAGGCCATCGCGATACCGATGCTGCAGAGCCCGATGATTGTCCTGATCGGCTTTATTGCGCTGAGCTGGGGTGCGAGTCATCTTGCACATCGCCTTGAGTCAACGATGGCGCAGTACGCTGCTTTCGCGGCCTTCGTTATGGCCTGGGCAATCATGTTCGTGCCAATGCTTTTCATGGCTATGGCCATGGATCCAAGCGGCAGCATGATCGAGAGCGCTATCGGCGTGACAGTCTTCGGCTGTGTTGCATTGATCGCGACAGTCATGATCACGCGCAAAGACTTCTCGTTCCTGCGTGGCATCCTCGTATGGGGATTCTTCGTCATCATGGCGCTGATCGGTGCATCGTTCCTGTTCGGTTGGAATCTCGGCACGTGGTTCTCCGTCGGCATGATCGGTTTTGCAGGCGTTGCCGTGCTCTATGACACGTCGAATATCATGCATCACTATCCGCAGGACAAATACGTGGCAGCGTCGATGGCACTGTTTGCGTCTATCGCGATGATGTTCTGGTACATCCTGCGCCTGTTCATGAGCCGCGACTAAGCAAGCAAAAAAAGACACACCATGAAAAAGGGCCCGCGAGGGCCCTTTTTTTATGCTGCGTTGATGACGCTTCTGCCACCCATATAGGGCTGCAACACCTCGGGTATTCGAATGCTCCCATCCTCGTTCTGGTAGTTTTCCATGACAGCGATCAACGCCCTGCCCGCTGCAACACCGGAACCGTTCAACGTGTGTATGAGCTCGGGTTTACCCGGCTCTTCTGTGCGCCGGCGCGCTTTCATGCGGCGCGCCTGAAAATCGTTGTAGTTGCTGCAAGATGAAATCTCCCGGTACTTCTGCTGTCCCGGCAGCCACACCTCAATGTCGTACGTCTTGGCTGCACCAAAGCCGACATCGCCGGCACACAGCGCGACGACCCGGTACGGCAATTCGAGCTTCTGCAGAATTTTCTCAGCATGACCCGTGAGTGCTTCCAGCGCGTCCATCGATTCGCCTGCAGCGACGAAGTGCACCAACTCGACTTTCTCAAACTGATGCTGTCGAATCATGCCGCGCGTGTCCTGACCATGCGAGCCAGCCTCCGATCGAAAACACGGCGTATGCGCTGTGTAGCGTTTTGGCAAATCAGCCGCATCGAAAATAGTGTCGCGCGCGAAGTTCGTCACGGGCACCTCGGCAGTCGGGATCAGGTAATACGGAATATCTGCCTCAATCTTGAACAGGTCTTCTTCGAACTTGGGCAACTGGCTGGTACCGATCAACGCGTCCGCACGAACAAGGTAAGGAACGTAGGTTTCCTCGTAGCCGTGTTCTTCGGTGTGGGTATTCAGCATGAACTGAATCAATGCACGCTGCAGTCTTGCCAGGTCACCCTTCATCACGGTGAATCGGGAACCGGAGATTTTCGCAGCAGTTTCGAACTCGAGTAAATTCAGGCTCTCACCTAGCTCAATGTGATCACGAGCATCGAAATCGAGTTCAACCGGGTTCCCCCAGGTACGAACCTCAGCGTTGTCACTCTCGTCCTTGCCATCGGGAACACTGTCATCGAGCAGATTCGGCAATCCCAACTCGATATCACTGAGCTGTTCCTGCACCGATTGCAATGCAGCCGTCTTGCTCTCCAGCCTGTCACCGAGGTCTTGGACGGCTGCCAACAGGGGCTCAATGTCCTCGCCCTGCGCTTTGGCTTTGCCGATACTTTTCGCACTGGCGTTACGTTCGCTCTGCAGCTGCTCCGTTTCGATCTGCAGCGACTTGCGTTGTTCTTCGAGTGCAATATAGGCATTCGTGTCGAACACGAAGCCACGTCGGGCAAGGTTTGCGGCGACATCTGTTGCGGCCTGGCGAAGGAGTTTTGGATCAATCATGTTGTTACTTTTCGGTTGACGATTTCTGATTACGGCGCTCGATTTCCTCGAGCTTCTCGCGAATTCGAATCTCTAACCCGCGCGGCACCGGATGATAATACTTAACCGGGCTCATGTCCTCGGGAAAGTACGTCTCTCCCGACGCATGAGCATCTTCCTCGTTGTGTGCATAGCGATACTGCTCACCGTATCCAAGATCTTTCATGAGCTTTGTCGGCGCGTTACGCAAGTGCATCGGCACTTCGAGCGAACCGAGCTCACGAGCGTCCTGCATTGCTGCTTTCGTAGCGGTGTAGACGGCGTTGCTCTTCGGAGCGCACGCCAGGTAGACCACCGCATGAGCAATAGCGAGCTCGCCCTCCGGACTACCGAGACGTTCCATCGCCTCCCAGGCATTCAATGTCATCTGCAGGCTGCGCGGATCGGCATTGCCGATATCTTCGGAGGCAACGCGGATCAGCCGCCTGGCGATGTACAGCGGGTCACAGCCGCCATCCAGCATGCGCATCAGCCAATACAGGGCCGCATCCGGATCCGTACCGCGTATCGATTTATGCAAGGCGGATATCTGATCATAGAAATACTCCCCTTGTTTATCGAAGCGGCGTCGGTTGCCAGACGCCACTTCTTTAACTGTCTCGTCAGAAATCTGGCCATCGTCAGCAAGGTCCGCCGCGAGCTCAAGCAGGTTCAACGAGCGTCTGGCATCTCCGTCCGCAGCCATTGCAATCAACTTGATTGACTCGGCGCTTATCGAATACTCGCCACTGAATCCGCGTTCGGTATCGCGCAGCGCGCGTTGCAGAATGTCGACGAGTTCGTCAGTTTGCAGCGTCTTCAAGACATAGACGCGCGCCCTTGAGAGCAATGCGTTATTCAATTCAAATGACGGGTTTTCTGTGGTCGCGCCGATGAAAGTCAGCGTTCCGTCCTCAACATAAGGCAGGAATGCATCCTGCTGCGATTTGTTGAATCGATGCACCTCGTCGAGAAACAACACCGTACTGCGATTGCTCATTTGACGATGTTGCTCTGCCTCGGCGACGGCCGCGCGAATATCCTTAACGCCTGCCATCACCGCAGACAGCGCGATGAAATGGGAGTCAGTGGTAGCCGCAATCATGCGCGCCAGTGTGGTCTTGCCGGTTCCGGGCGGTCCCCAGAAAACCATTGAATGCGCTCGCCCCTGCTCGATAGCAAGCAACAATGGTTTGCCGTCTTCGAGCAGATGCCGTTGACCGAAAAACTCGTCGAGATTCGCGGGTCGCATGCGGTCAGCCAGGGGCCGGTCATGATCGACGACAACGGCGCTGGCGAACAGGTCAGTCACGACGTGCCCGGGCAACCAGCCGATTCTCGAGTCGCATGCACCATCCACCTAATCCCGCAATCCCTATCAAGAGGCCCGCAATTATACCGCCTGCGTCAGCCATCAGATCGTAAAAATCGGCACTGCGGTAGCTGACCATGCGCTGACACACTTCGATCATGAGACCAAACGCCAGCAAGCCGAGTGCAATTCTCCAGTAAGAGTGCCGCCGATACATGCCCGTAAACCACGCGGCCAGTACCATGAAAGTGATTCCATGCAGCCACTTGTCGACATTTTCAAACCAGCTTAGCGCCGCGACCTTACTATCAAAAAACCAGACTGCCGGCATCATCGCAGCGATCAGAACAAACACCAGCATGAGAACACTGGCGGCCAGCCAGCGACGCGTATGCTGCAATGGCAGCACCTAGGGATCCAGCGCGGCGGCGGTACCCACCAGGTCAACGTCTTCGGGCACAATGAAATCGAATCGCTCGGAATCTATTGGCTCGTTTACCGTCACATCGTGAAGCGCGACCAGGGTGGTTTGTCCAAGATTGTCGAAAAACACCATGCGTTGCAGCTGATCGTCAATAAAGCCGAGTTCGACACGCTCAAATCCGCTGTTCTTGTCTTTCGGCTCAAGCCGCACCCAGGTAGTAACTGATTCGACCGTAGTACCGCCGAAATCAAATTGACCCAATGCATTCTCGGAACCACCCAGCAGCAAAGCAGGCGTATTCGCCAGCGCTTCAGCCTGCGGTTTGACTGTTACCTGCTCAAGATCGAGGTCGTAGCTCCAGATGTTCAGGCCATCGGCAATCAACCACTGCTCGTAGGGTTCGGTATACGACCAGCGAAAACGGGTGGGTCGTTCGATTTCCAGCGTGCCGCTCGTGCGTTCGACGACCTCGCCTTCTGCGTCGATCAGAGACTGCTCGAAGCGGGCATCCAGCGTAATGACTTTGGTCAGAAAATCATTCACCAGCAATTCGCCGCGATCGTCGACGGCGTTTCCGGCAAGTGCTACACCGCTCGCGGCGATCGACAAGAACAAAAAAAACGTTTTCATAGTTGAGCCATTCCTTGTGCAGTACGCGTCATCCATCATCTTTCGCAGGTATAGGTACCAGGATTTCCCTGCTGCCGTTTGACTGCAACGGACCGACCAGACCTGCGGCCTCCATCGACTCCACCATGCGTGCCGCTCGGTTGTAGCCAATCTTCAGACGCCGCTGAACGCCCGATATCGACGCTTTCCGCGTATCCATTACCACCTGAACCGCCTGGTCGTAGAGCGGATCTGCTTCAGCATCAACGCCATCTTCACCCGGCTTGTCGATTCCGGTCAGTCCTGGTGTTGGACTCGATGGCCCGTCCAAAATTTCATCTATATAACGTGGAGTACCGCTTTTCTTCAGGTGCTTAACGACGGAATGGACCTCATCGTCGTCGACGAACGCGCCATGCACGCGTACTGGCAACGAGGTACCCGGCGGCAAATACAGCATATCGCCATGGCCGAGCAGGTTCTCAGCACCCATCTGGTCGAGAATGGTGCGCGAATCAACCTTGGCCGATACCTGGAACGCGATGCGCGTTGGTACATTGGCTTTTATAAGACCGGTGATGACGTCAACGGACGGTCGCTGCGTGGCCAGAATCATGTGGATGCCCGACGCTCGAGCCTTTTGCGCCAGGCGTGCGATCAACTCTTCGACCTTCTTGCCGACGATCATCATCATGTCTGCCAGTTCGTCAATGATGACCACGATGAATGGCAGTGGTGTCAGCGTCGGGTGCTCGATCGGTTTTTCTTCGTCGAACAGTTCCGGCGGTCGGAAGGTAGGATCTTTAATCAGTTCGCCCGCCTCGATCGCATCGCGCACCTTGCGGTTATAGCCGCCGATGTTTCGTACGCCGAGTGCCGACATCAGTTTGTAGCGCCTGTCCATCTCGGCAACACACCAACGCAGCGAATTCGCAGCATCCTTCATGTCCGTAACGACCGGCGCCAACAGGTGCGGAATGCCCTCGTATACAGACAGCTCGAGCATCTTCGGATCGATCATAATCAAGCGGACATGCTCAGGTTGAGTCTTGTAGAGAATACTCAACACCATCGCATTAATACCGACCGACTTACCGGAGCCCGTCGTACCGGCAATCAACAAATGCGGCATGCGTGCGAGGTCCGCAACCACCGAGTTGCCGGAAATATCTTTCCCCAACGCAAGCGTCAACGGCGACGCAAGATCGTCATACGCGCGTGACTTGATGATTTCACCCAGCGTGACGAGTTGCCGGTTTTCGTTCGGAATCTCGAGCCCGACGAACGACTTGCCCGGAATCACTTCGACAATGCGAACACTGACCACAGACAACGATCTTGCCAGATCCTTAGCCAGGTTTGCGATTTGGCTGACTTTGACCCCGGGTGCGGGATCCAGCTCGAACCGGGTAATCACCGGACCCGGTGACACTGACCGGACTTCGACATCAATACCGAAGTCCTTCAGTTTCAGCTCAACAAGCCGTGACATCGCCTCTAGCGAGTCTTTCGAGTAGCCCGTCTTCTGCACGGGCGGATCGTCCAGCAACGACAATGGTGGCAGCTCGCCTGCCTCTGGCGGATCGAAGAGCGGAACCTGTCGCTCTTTCTCGGCACGTTCACTAGGTTCCAGCGTCGGCAATACAGGCTCGATGCGCGGTTTGGCGCGGTTTGCCTTGAGTTTTTGCTCAACCTTGACGACATCCTGGCGGGCCGCCGCCTGACGACGACCTTCAGCTTTGTCTTTTAACTCGTCAATCTTGGCGTGCGCTTTTTCATAAGCTTTGAGCACCAGCTGACCTGTCCGGTCCATTACTTGTATCCAGGAAATTCCAAGGAACAGGGAGATCGATGCGACCCACAGGCAGAACAGCAGTGCGCTTGCACCCAACAGTTTCATGAGCCCCTGGAGCCAGCCGCCAAATGCCTCGCCTATGATGCCACCGGCAGTCTCGTTGAAGCCGACTGGCGAGAAATGCAGGGTCGACAACGCACAGCTGGTTACGAGGGTCGCGAAAAAACCGGCAAATCGCAGGCCGAAGTCGAGCTTCGTCAGCTCAATCTTGGTTTTCTCTTCGCGATACAACATCCAGCCCAGGAAAAACACCATGACTGTGAACAGGTAGGCAGGTCGGCCGAAACTGGTGAATAACAGGTCAGCGATCCACGCGCCGACGCGTCCGATGCCGTTCTGCACGGCATCGCTGGTGTTTGCGTGAAATGGTCCCGGATCCGACTGGCTATATGTGAACAGAGATACCCACAATATCGCCGCCAGCACGCCGAAAACGTACAACGCGCCCTCGCGCAGGGCTCGGTGCACCTGGGACGACAAGCGCGCTTCAGGCTGTTTCGCTTTCGTGGCTCTTGCCATAAAGATTCTGTTTTCCCTACACTAGCCCAAGGACATACCGATCCGCATACCGCGAGCCCGCATCATATCCCTTCCAAGTCCTTACTTGAAAGACGGCTAAATGCACATATTTGATGGGTCTGAAGCGGGCGGATCATTGCCATACATTGTTACGGATAAATTATACATGAGTGACTTGAAACATTGCCGGGTTCTGATCCTCGGCTCCGGGCCAGCCGGATATGCCGCTGCGGTTTACGCAGCCCGGGCTAACCTCAATCCGGTGATGGTAACCGGTATCGAACAAGGCGGTCAGCTGATGACCACCACCGATGTCGACAACTGGCCCGGTGACGTCGAAGGCCTGCAGGGCCCGGCACTCATGGAGCGCATGCTGAAGCACGCGGAGCGCTTCAATACCGAGATAGTCAACGACCACATCCACACAGCCGACCTTTCGCAACGGCCGTTCAAGCTGGACGGCGATTACGGCAGCTACACCTGTGACGCGTTGATCATCTCGACCGGCGCAACAGCGATGTACCTTGGGCTGGACTCCGAGGAGGCGTTCAAGGGCCGCGGGGTTTCTGCATGCGCAACCTGCGATGGCTTCTTTTATCGTGGCAAACCGGTTGCAGTGATCGGCGGCGGCAATACGGCTGCCGAAGAAGCTCTGTATCTCAGCAACATCGCCTCGAAGGTCACGCTCGTGCACCGCCGCGACGAACTGCGCTCCGAGAAGATTCTGCAGGACCACCTTTTTGAGAAAGAGCGCGAGGGCAAGATTGACATTCGCTGGGATAATGTTGTCGATGAAGTACTTGGCGATGACTCGGGTGTTACTGGCCTGCGCATTCGCAGCACCAAGGACGAGACACAGACAACGGACCTCGAACTGGATGGCGTCTTTATCGCTATTGGGCACAAGCCCAATACAAGTTTGTTCAACGAACAGCTCGACATGAAGAACGGCTACATTGTCGTTAAGTCGGGCATTTCTGGCGATGCAACTGCAACCAGCATTCCCGGCGTATTTGCAGCCGGCGATGTTGCAGACCAGGTCTATCGGCAAGCGATCACTTCGGCAGGCGCAGGCTGCATGGCGGCACTGGATGCCGAGAAATACATCGACGCACTCGACAAACAGACAACTGCGGACAACGCGGCGGCCTGAGCGAGCGGTGCCTGTATGAAGGTCACCGTTCACGACAGTATTGCTGCGATCGACCGTGATGCCTGGAATTCACTGGCCGGCAACAACTATCCGTTTCTGCGCCACGAGTTTCTGACGCTCGGAGAATCCACTGGCTGCGTTGCGCCAGCGACCGGCTGGACACCGCGGCATCTGACTATCGGCTCTGCAAAGAACCTGCGAGCGGCGATGCCTCTGTATGAGAAAAGCCACTCCTGGGGAGAGTTTGTCTTCGACTGGGCGTGGGCCAATGCATACGAGCAGGCAGGCCTCAACTACTACCCAAAGCTGGTTTCGGCGATACCCTTTACACCAGCACAAAGCACGCGGCTGCTGCTAGCTGACCAAGGTGACGTTGGCGCCGCGAATGCGCTGCTACAGGCAGCCGTGTCACTTGCGAACGACACCGATTGTTCCTCATTGCACATCCAGTTTGCGGCGCAATCCGACGTCAACGTATTCGAAGACGCAGGACTCATGCTACGCAAGGATTGCCAGTTTCACTGGCACAACGACGCTTATCGCAATTTCGATGATTTCCTTGCAACGTTTACGTCTGTGAAACGCAAGAAAGCGAAGCGAGACCGGCGCCGGGTTGTCGAAGCCGGGATCACGTTTCGGCGACTGAGAGGCGCCGAATTAGACGACGAGACATGGATGAGTGTTTACGCACTCATCAGTCGTACTTTCATGCTGCGCGGCTCTATGCCCTACTACAACGATGCGTTCCTGCGCGCTATCAGCGAGCAGTTGCCGGACAACATCCTGGTGATACTTGCGGAAAAAGACGACGCTGCGATTGCCGCGGCCGTATTTTTTGTCGGGCCAGACACGCTGTACGGCCGCTACTGGGGCAGTGATGGCCACTTCGACTCGCTGCACTTTGAGACCTGCTACTACCAGGGGATAGACTACTGCATCGATACCGGCAAGCAGGTATTCGAACCCGGAACACAAGGCGAGCACAAGATCAGTCGTGGCTTCGCACCGGTTGCCACCTGGTCCGCGCATTGGCTCGCACACCCGCAGTTCGCAGATGCAATCGAGCGTTACCTTGGCGAGGAAGGCAAACATGTTGACCGCTACATGGATTCTGTCGACTCACACACGCCCTACAAGACACAGACGGACGACAAGTGAGTAACACGCGCGTTCTCTGGCTCGGCAAAGACGATCCAGTGGAAGCATTCCCGCCCGTCAGCCGGGCGCTGCAGGAACCCGATGGTCTTCTCGCAGCCGGTGGCGACCTCAGTAGCGCACGGCTACTGTACGCTTATCGCCACGGAATCTTTCCATGGTATGACGATGGCCAACCGATACTCTGGTGGTCACCGGACCCACGCTGCGTATTCTTGCCGGGCCAATATCGAACCTCACGCCGATTCCTTCGAGAACAGCGTCGCTCCACTTTCGAAATACGTTTGAACACTGCTTTTGACAACGTCATACGGGCGTGCGCTGCACCGCGTCGCACCGAGCAGGGAACCTGGATCACAACGGACATGATCGACGCGTACGAACAGCTGCATCGGGACGGCTGGGCACATTCGGTAGAGGTTTGGGACGACCAAAATCTGGTAGGCGGGCTCTACGGGCTCGCAGTCGGTCAGGTTTTCTTCGGTGAATCCATGTTCAGCACAGTGAGCGGCGCGTCAAAATATGCATTGCTGTTTCTGTCCGGCTGCCTGCAGACTGGTCTTCTACAACTCATTGATTGTCAAGTGATTTCCGGACATTTACTGCGTCTCGGCGCAACTAGCATGCAGCGCAGCGAATTTGTTGATCAGCTGCAGGTGGCGGCTAATCCTGCGACACGGGTTGAAAACTGGCCTGCAACCCCTATCTCGTGCTCGCGATTGTTAACAGAATAGCGCTATGCCGCATTGCATTACACGGCACGTTTCTGCACAATTCGCGAGCCTTTTAGCAGTAGAGTGAATTGAATCCCTTGGCGAAAGAAGAAGCCATCCAGATGGAGGGCGTCGTTAACGAGACGCTTCCCAACACCACGTTTCGAGTCGAACTCGAAAATGGTCATATTGTGACGGCGCATATCTCCGGAAAAATGCGCAAGAACTACATCCGTATATTGACGGGCGACAAAGTCACCGTTGAGCTGACCCCGTACGACCTGAGTAAAGGCCGTATCGTGTATCGAGGCCGCTAACAGCTTAGTCTTCTGGCAGGTGCTCCAGTTCTTTTAGCACCGGTTCTGCATTCAGTTTCAGGTTATCGTCATCACCGACGGTGATCTTCACGTGCCCGCCCTCTGCGAGGCTGCCGAACAGCAGTTCCTCCGCGAGCGGCCGTTTGATTTGCTCCTGTATGATTCTGGCCATCGGTCGCGCGCCCATTTTGGCGTCGTAGCCTCGTGCTGCGATCCAGTCGCGTGCGTCGTCGTCGAGTTCCAGTGTCACGTTGTTATTGCCAAGCTTCGCTTCAAGCTCGACTACCAGCTTGTCGACCACCCGCTTAATCGAATTAATCTCGAGCGATGCGAACTGAATGATCGCATCAAGCCGGTTTCTGAATTCCGGCGAGAACTGCTTCTTGATTACGGACATGCCGTCAGAGCTGTGATCCTGCTGCGTGAAGCCAACTGACGCACGCGACATTTCCTGGGCACCGGCATTTGTCGTCATGACCAGAATGACGTTGCGGAAATCCGCCTTGCGGCCGTTGTTATCCGTAAGCGTTCCATGGTCCATCACCTGCAACAACAGGTTGAAAACCTCGGGGTGTGCTTTTTCGATCTCGTCGAGCAACACGACTGCATGCGGGTTCTTGCTAACAGCCTCCGTCAGCAATCCACCCTGGTCGAACCCGACGTAACCCGGAGGCGCACCGATCAGGCGCGACACGGTATGCCGCTCCATGTACTCAGACATATCGAAACGAATCAGCTCGACACCCATCAGCATTGCCAGCTGCCGTGTGACCTCAGTCTTGCCGACACCTGTCGGCCCGGCAAACAGGAACGCACCGATCGGCTTCTCTTCTTCGCGCAGTCCCGAGCGAGACATCTTGATGGCACCAGAAAGCGCCTCGATCGCCCTGTCCTGCCCGAAAATGGTTAGTTTAAGGTCGCGTTCCATTGTGCGAAGTGCATCACGATCAGATGCCGATACGCTTTTCGCCGGAATGCGTGCCATCTTCGCGACGATGTTCTCGACCATTTCGATCGTGACGCGCTCACTGCGCTCGGCGACAGGCCGCAGGCGCAAATTGGCACCGGCTTCGTCCATAACGTCAATCGCTTTGTCTGGCAGATGACGGTCGTTGATATGGCGCGCCGAGAGCTCGACAGCCGCTTCCAGGGCGGCGTCGTCGTACTTGATGCCGTGATGCTCTTCGAATCGCGACTTCAGTCCTTTCAGGATCGCGACTGTCTCTTCACGACTCGGCTCCGGTACATCTATTTTCTGGAAACGTCTCGCAAGTGCATGATCTTTCTCGAAAATACCACGGTATTCTGCGTACGTCGTGGAACCAATACAACGTATCTCACCGTTCGCAAGAACCGGCTTGATCAGGTTACTGGCGTCCATTACACCACCGGATGCCGCTCCCGCGCCGATCACCGTGTGGATCTCGTCGATAAACAGAATCGCACCCGGGTCCTCGCGAATCTCGGCAATGACTCCTTTCAGGCGCTTCTCGAAATCGCCGCGGTACTTGGTACCGGCGATCAGAGTACCCATATCGAGCGCGTAAATGGTGCTATCTGCGAGAACCTCCGGCACCCGCTCTTCCGTGATCATTCGAGCGAGACCTTCCGCCAGAGCCGTCTTGCCGACGCCCGCTTCACCCACGTAAAGCGGGTTGTTCTTGCGTCGTCGGCAGAGGATCTGGACCGTACGTTCGATCTCAAGCTCGCGGCCGATCAGCGGATCAATCTTTCCCTGCATCGCAAGCTCATTGAGGTTAGTCGCAAACTTCTCGAGCGGAGACGATTCGGGCTCCGCCTCGGTCTCCAGCTGCGGCTCACCTTCTTCGTTAGCACTTTCGCCCTGCACCTGCGGCAGACCATGGGAAATGTAATTCACGACATCCAGGCGAGAGATGTCCTGGAGACTCAGGAAATAGACAGCCTGCGACTGTTTCTCCGAAAATATCGCCACCAGCACGTTGCTGCCGGTAACTTCTTTCTTGCCGCTGGATTGCACATGGAATACGGCACGTTGCAATACACGCTGAAAGCCGAGAGTCGGCTGCACTTCCGTATCATCGTCGTCAGGCAGCAGCGGTGTCTGCTCGTCAACGCATTCGACCAATTGACGCCGCAGCTCTGGAATATTCGCGTCGCAGGCTTTCAGGATTTCGTGCACAGACGGGATATCCAGCAATGCGAGCAACAGGTGTTCGACCGTCATGAATTCATGACGCCGGTCGCGGGCTCTCTGGAAAGCCTCGTTCAAACAAAATTCGAGCTCACTGCTCAGCATAAATAAGCCTCTTGCACCGCTATAACTCTTCCATCGTACAGAGCAGCGGATGTTGATGTTGTTTCGCGATTCCCATTACCTGGGCAACCTTGGTTTCGGCGATTTCATAACTAAAAACGCCGCAAATACCCTTCCCTTTTGTGTGCACTTCAAGCATCACCTGGGTAGCCCTTGTTCGCTCCATGGCAAACACAGACTCCAGAATATCAACAACGAACTCCATAGGCGTAAAATCATCGTTGATCAGAACCACACGATATAAGGGCGGCGGTTTGAGCTTGGGAGCCGCCTCCTCGACGGCGAGGTCAAATCCGCCGTATCGCTCTACATCTTTTGGTGTCTCACTCATATGGGCCTGAAAAGGGAATATTTCGCTTAAAAGTCAATAATCTGCTTGTTCGTGTCGCAGTTCAACCCGTATCATCGGGTCGCTGCGTTAACAGGTATAACAGGTACCATAGATAGCCTCGTTGAAGATGAATTCAAGAGTAAACTGGACGAATATTGCAAATGTTGACAGCGGCGTCGCCGTCGCTGCGGCAAACCGTGTTCTGCCGCCGCTGGTGAGCCTCGCACTGGTCATCCTGATTGGCTGGCAGCTCGCCGGGTTAGTCTGGCTGCTCGTACCCGGGAATTCTGCCGGTGATCCCGTGGCAGTTCCGAAATCTCTGCCGATTGCAGCCTCCGCGCCTGGCGGTGCCAGCGAAATCGAAAGCATTGCAACAGCGCACATGTTTGGCGTTGCGGGCGAAGACCCGGAAGCCAACATCCCGCTCGAAGATGCCGACGGTGACCTCGCTGATACGAGTCGGGTAAACCTGACGCTCAACGGCACTGTGGCCTCACGGGAGCCAGAGTATTCAGTGGCGCTGATATCAGACGGTGGCAACGACCAGAAAGTCTATGTTATCGGTGACCAGGTGGATTCCCGGGCGTCATTGCACGCCGTGTATCCGGATCGTGTCGTGCTTAATGAAAACGGCGTATTGACGAACCTGAGATTGCCGCGAGAATTCAAGGACGTTCCTGCCTCCACCATTCGTCGCACAACCGCGGCAAGCAGGCAGCCAGACAACACCCAGAGCATTCAGGCGGTGGTGTCCCAGAATTTGAGCAAGTTATCCGACGTAGTGCGTTTTACGCCGATGCTCGACAAGGGCAAACCAGCGGGCTTTCGTGTTTACCCGGGACGCGACCGGCAGCAATTCGCCGCACTTGGACTCCGGCCTGGAGACGTCATCAAGGACATTGATGGTCAATCCCTGACCGACCAGCAGAATGCCATGCAAATTTTTCAGGCGCTCGGTACGGCAGAACAGGTAACTGTCACTGTCGAACGTGGTGGCAAACCTCAGACTATCGTGCTCAAAACCAGTCAACTCGACCTCAGTGGCAATAAAACTCAATGAATCGAAAAACTCATATCAGACTTGAAAGAATTCGCCTGGCGCTGCTCGCGACATTGTTATCCGTCGTTGGAGCAACGCACGCCCAGGACACCAACATCAGTCTGAACTGGAAGGATGCCGATATTCGCAAGGTCGTTGAAATGGTCAGCGAGGTAACGGGCAAGAACTTCCTGCTCGATCAGCGTGTCACCGGCAAGGTCAACCTGTTGTCGGCTGAGCCCATGCCAAGAGAAGCGGTTTATGAAGCGTTCCTGTCAGTCTTGCAGGTACATGGCTACGTCGCCGTGCCCAGTGGCGACCTCATCAAGATTTTGCCTGATGCGACGGCACGGCAATTCCCCGGCCCTCTCGGCACCGCGAATTCGGCGGGACCTGATGACATGGCAACACAGGTTATTCAGGTAAAGAACATTGGCGCCACTCAGCTGGTTCCCATACTGCGACCATTGATCCCGCAATACGGCCACATGGTGGCGCATGCCGGTTCCAATATGCTCATCATTTCGGACCGAACGGCGAACCTGGCACGCATGGTCAGCATTATTCGGCGTATCGACATGGCGAGCGACGAAGATATCGAAGTCGTTGCCCTGCAGAATGCGTCCGCGACTGAAATCGTCCGCATCATGACAGCCCTGACGCAGACCCAGGGTGCAGACGGCGCCCCTGTTCGCACCAGCATGGTGGCGGATGCGCGCACCAACAGCGTTCTGATTGGTGGCGACAAATCCGACCGTCTGCGCCTGCGGACATTGATCGCGCATCTTGATACGCCACTCGAGGACGGCGGCGATTCACAGGTACGCTACCTGCGCTACGCCGATGCCGAGGAACTCTCGACAAAACTGCAAACGCATTTTACCAGCCAGGTTCAGGCGGCTGCGGCTGGACAGGCAGCGACCGCCGTCGCTGGCAACGCCGTCAGCGTATGGGCCGATCCGCAGACCAATGCCATAATCGTAAACGCACCGCCAAAGATGATGCGTTCCCTGATGCAGATTGTGGACAAGCTCGACATTCGCCGCGCACAGGTCCTGGTGGAAGCGATCATTGTTGAAGTCATTGCTGACGAGGAAAATCGCTTCGGCGTTTCCTGGGCGGTTGAAGCCAGCGGTAGCGACGCCCCGATCGCTGTCACAAATTTCCCGGATATCGCGGGCGTCGTACAATTGGGTTCTGCCGCGAATGGCGGCACGGTTGATCCAAGCCTCATCGGCAGCGGCGTAACTGTCGGCGTTGGCCGAATCACTGATTCAGGCGTCAGTTTTGCCGCTATCCTGAACGCCCTGGAAGGCGACGCTGATACCAATATCATCTCCACGCCATCCATTGTTACGACCGACAACGAAGAGGCAACACTTAACGTCGGCCAGGAAGTACCGTTTGTTACTGGTTCATTCACCAACACAGGGGGCGGCTCAGGCGGAGCGGTGAATCCGTTCCAGACCATCAATCGACAACAGATCGGTGTCAAACTCTCGATCACGCCGCAAATTAACGAAGGCGATTCGATGGTGCTTGCGATATCACAAGAGATATCGAGTATCGCACAGTCGGCGGCTGGCGCTGTCGACCTGATCACCAACCAAAGAATTGTGGAGACGACGGTCATCGTCGATGATGGTGAAATCCTGGTCCTCGGTGGCTTGCTCGAAGACACCCTGCTGGAAAGTGACCAGTCGGTACCGATACTCGGCAAGATTCCCGTGCTCGGCAGTTTGTTTCGTTCACGCAAGACCGAGAAGACGAAAACCAATCTGATGATATTTATTCGCGCAGAGATCATGCGCGACAGCGCAGAAACCTCTTTCCAGACTAATGCGAAGTACAATGCGATCCGCAACGTGCAACGTGGTCGCGAAGGTGACGCAATACAATTGATGCCAGGTCGGTCTCGCCCGGTCCTGCCGCCACTCGAAGACAAATCCTCCAACGAAACTGATGAAAACGACGATGGAAGCGAATAGCGAAATCGTTCTGCAAACGGCACCCGACGCCGATGATGCGGCAACCGTCGAACGCCGGGCGTTACCGTTTTCATTTGCCAAACGCCATGGTGTACTGATCAGCGATCTTGATGAGTCGGGCGGAACCGCAATTTACCGCAACGGCGCTACGCCATTAAGCCTGGCGGAGGCGCGGCGTTTTGCTGGCGTGCCTCTGAAGCTGTCCCGCGTTTCGGCTGAAGTCTTTGACACGATGTTGCAGGAGTCCTACGAACAGGACAGCAAAAACGCAGCACAGATGGTCGACGGCCTCGACGAAGATTTCGACCTGAGCCAGGTGGCAAACGAACTTGAGCCCTCTGACCTGCTGGAAAGTGACGACGACGCGCCAATCATTCGTTTTATTAATGCCGTGCTGACCGAGGCCGTCAAAGAAAACGCATCTGATGTACATATCGAGACTTATGAAAACCGCCTCGGTGTCCGTTTTCGAATCGATGGCGTCTTACGTGAAGTCTTGCAAACGCGGCGTGCACTGGCACCGCTAGTCGTTTCCCGAATCAAGGTCATGTCACGTCTCGATATCGCGGAAAAGCGACTGCCACAGGACGGTCGTATTTCGCTCAAGATCGCCGGTCGAGCCGTCGATGTGCGTGTATCGACAATGCCGTCAGGTCACGGTGAGCGCGTCGTATTGCGATTGCTCGACAAGCAGGCCGGACGCCTCGATCTCGCATCACTTGGCATGGAAGAACGCTCCATGCTGTCGATGGATGAACTGATCCACAAGCCGCACGGGATCATCCTTGTTACCGGGCCGACTGGCTCTGGTAAGACAACAACGCTGTACGCTGCGCTCGAGCGAATCAACGACAACTCGCGCAACATCATGACTGTAGAGGACCCGATCGAGTACCTGATCGACGGTATCGGACAGACGCAGGTCAATACCAAGGTCGAAATGACTTTTGCACGCGGCCTGCGCGCTATCCTCAGACAAGATCCCGACGTCGTAATGGTCGGTGAGATTCGCGATCTCGAGACCGCTGAGATCGCCGTACAGGCCAGTTTGACGGGTCACCTGGTGTTATCAACCTTGCACACCAATACGGCCAGCGGTGCTGTAACCCGCCTGCGTGACATGGGGGTCGCACCCTACCTGCTGTCGTCGAGTCTCCTCGGCGTACTGGCGCAGAGACTCGTCCGAATTCTTGATGATGCGACCAAGGTTCCTTACACGGCATCGGAGTCTGATTGCGAGATTCTCGGTGTTGATCCGGCCAACCCACCCACCTTGTACAAACCCGGCACGGGAGGCAATCGGGGCTTTGTCGGTCGCAGCGGAATCTACGAACTGATATCAGTCGATGAAAAGATGCGCGAGATGATTCACGACGGCGCGGGTGAGCACGAACTTGAACGTCATGCACGTGCGCAAAGCCCGAGTATTCGGGCAGACGGGCGCCGCCTGGTGTTACTCGGCCGTACGACGCTCGAAGAAGTCTTGCGCGTGACACGCGAAGACTAGGTTCGGATTATGGGTGCGTTTGAATACGTCGCAATGGACCAGGCTGGCAAGCAGTCGAAAGGACTGCTTGAAGGTGACACACCGAAACACGTGCGACAGTTGTTGCGCGAACGCAAGTTACTGCCCGTCAGCGTTACCGAAGTCGCGCAGAAAGAGGCTCGTCGGCAAAGGTCTTTTTCGCTACGCAAAGGTATGTCGTCAGCGGAACTGGCATTGGTGACACGACAGCTTGCATCGCTATCGCAATCCGGGATGCCGCTCGAGGAATCGCTGCTTGCTGTGTCGCAACAAAATGATAATCCACGCTCCAAGAGCATCTTGCTGGGCGTGCGCGCAAAAGTGATGGAAGGTTATACGCTGGCCGACGGTCTTGGCGATTTTCCGCAGGCTTTTCCCGAGCTCTACAGAGCAACTGTTGCGGCCGGAGAGCAGTCCGGTCATCTCGACGTCGTACTTGAACGGCTCGCAGACTACACCGAATCACGCCAGGAACTGCGCCAGAATATTACCAACGCCATGGTTTATCCGATAGCGTTGATCGTTATGGCTATCGGCATCATTAGCTTCATGCTGGCAACCGTCGTGCCAAAGATTGTCGGCGTATTCCAGAGCACGTCCGCAGAATTACCAGGGCTGACGCAAGGCTTGATCACTGCCAGCGATTTCCTGCGCGACCACTGGTTGCTATTGATTATTGGCATTGCAGTAGCCGTATACGGGTTGTGGTGGTTACTGCAGCAAGACGGACCAAGGCGTACCTATCATCGCATGTTGCTGCGTACGCCGATTACCGGACGCCTGACACGGGGTATCAACACAGCACGCTTTACGCGAACGCTTAGCATCCTTGCCGGTAGCGGCGTGCCCATTCTCGAGGCATTGAAGATCTCGGCCGAGGTTATTGAAAATCTGCCGATGCGTGACGCCGTTGCGGATGCGAGCGTCCGCGTACGTGAAGGTGCAGGCATTTCCAAGTCGCTCGATGCCAGCAAGTTGTTCCCGCCAATGATGATTCATCTTGTATCGAGTGGCGAAGCCGGCGGTAAACTGGAAGAAATGCTGGGTCGTGCGGCGGCTGGTCAGGAGCGCGAAGTGAATGGCCTTATTGCCACATTACTTGGTATATTGCAGCCATTGGTGATCGTGCTGATGGGCGGCATAGTGCTAACGATTGTTCTGGCTATCCTGTTGCCTATTTTCGAGATCAACAATCTGATTCAGTAAGCTTTAACCAGCCCGACGAGGTACGCAATGAACGGCGATTTAGACAAACCTGATGAGCCGCAACAGGTAGAGGACGAGGAGTCCGCAGATTCGATTGATCCCACCGAAACAGTAGTCATGGTGGATGCTGACGAAGATATGGTGCTCGAGGCAACGGCAGAGATCAAAGTCGACGAACTTGTTGCCAAACTGGACAAGACCGACGCTGATGAAGCTGCGGAAAAAATCGAAGTGCGCAAGCGACTCGAAGAACTTCGTGAAAAGAAAGACGCCGATCTCGACAGTACCTACAATTTCAACATTGACGAAGACGTCTAGACCGGGACCTCAGCGGAAGTTGCGGGACCGTATACTCAGATCACCCAGCATATCGGTGTGATCGAACAGGCGGTTTGCAATGACGTGAATCACCTTTCCTTCGATCTGCAGCTCCCCGGAAATCCCCATCAAACGCGCGTTCAGAAGTGCTGCCCGGTAGTGCTCGGCGACCTGTTTCCATACCACCAGGTTGATCTGACCAAACTCGTCCTCAAGGGTTACGAACGTCACACCACTCGCAGTCCCCGGCCGTTGCTTGGTAATCACGAGCCCGGCCACATGCAATCGTTGCCCGCTGCGCATACCCGGTAAGTGTTGCGACGTAACATAGTCATAGCGATCAAGCTTGGTCCTCAAAAGACACATCGGATGACGCTCCAGGGTCAGTCCCGTGGTTTGATAGTCAGCCACAATATTCTGACCTTCGGTCGGCTGCTTCAACAATGGTGTTGCTTCGTAACGTTCCATCGACGGGAACAATGGCATCGGCTTTTCCGCACCGGATACTGCCCAACGTGCCCGGTGACGGTCACCAGAAATCGTTTTCAGTGCACCCGCGGAGGCCAGCTGTCCAAGTTCGCGACGGTCCAGCGCCGCTCTCTCGAGTAAACTTTGCACACGATCGTATGCACCCGACTGTCGCGCCAGAACAATCCTCTGCCCTGCCTCCTCCGACAATCCCTTGACCTGGCGTAAACCCAGCCGCAACACAGCAGCGCCTGCGTCGTTGCGCTCCAGCGAGCAGTCCCACGCACTGCGGTTAATATCGACAGCACGTACTTCAACGCCATGGCGACGCAGGTCCTGCACCAGTTGCGATGCCGAGTAGAATCCCATCGGCTGACTATTGAGCAGTGCGCAAGTGAAGGCAGCGGGTGTATGTCGCTTCAACCAGCACGATACGTACACCAGCAACGCAAAGCTCGCAGAATGAGACTCGGGAAAGCCGTACTCACCAAAGCCAAGAATTTGTTGAAAAATCTGTCTCGCAAAAGATTCATCGTAGCCGCGTTCACGCATGCCATTAACCAGTTTCTCCTCAAATGGCCCTAAGCCGCCACGCCGTTTCCATGCCGCCATTGCGCGCCGCAGTTGATCTGCCTCACCAGGCGTAAACCCCGCTGCAACAACAGCGAGTTGCATTACCTGCTCCTGAAAAATCGGCACACCGAGGGTGCGCTGCAAGACGCCTTTCACAGCCTCACTTGGGTAATCGACAGCCTCTTCGCCATTCCTGCGCCTGAGATATGGGTGCACCATATCGCCCTGAATCGGGCCGGGCCGGATGATCGCCACCTCGATAACGAGATCGTAATAACAGCGCGGCTTCAAACGCGGCAACATCGCCATCTGTGCACGTGACTCAATCTGAAAGACACCCATCGTGTCACCATCACAAATCATGTCGTACACCAACGGATCCTCTGCGGGTACCGTCGCCAGTGTGTAGTCGCGTCCATCGAAATCGCGAATCAGATCAAAGCTGCGGCGTATCGCCGTCAGCATGCCGAGTCCAAGCACATCGACTTTCAGTAAACCGAGGTCCTCCAGATCGTTCTTCTCCCATTGAATAACGGTTCGATCCGGCATCGTCGCATTCTCGATCGGTACCAGCTCATACAGTGGTGCATCGGAAATAACAAAACCGCCCACGTGTTGTGATAAATGCCGTGGAAAACCGATAATTTCCCCTACCAGGTACAGAAGCCGCGTGATGATGGGACTATCCGGGTCAAGCCCGGCTTCAAGAATTCGGCCGTCATCAACTTTGTGACCGTCCCACCATTGCATCGAACGCGACAGACGACCAATCTGCAACTCGCTTAAGCCGAGCACCTTGCCTACATCACGTAATGCACTACGCGGGCGGTAGGTAATAACTGTCGCAGCAAGTGCCGCACGCTCACGGCCGTACTTTGCGTAGATATACTGAATAACCTCTTCGCGGCGTTCATGCTCGAAATCGACATCAATATCCGGTGGCTCATTGCGTTCCTTCGAGATAAAGCGCTCTACCAGCACCTGCATGCGACCCGGGTCGACCTCGGTAATACCAAGGCAAAAACACACCGCTGAATTAGCTGCCGAACCACGTCCCTGACACAAGATCTTTTGCTCACGAGCAAAAGCAACGATGTCCTGTACCGTCAGGAAATACGACTCATACTCAAGCTCGGCAATGAGCTGCAATTCATGCTCAACGAGTGACACAACCCTGGCAGGTGCACCATCAGGCCAGCGGTTTTGCATGCCCTCCTCGGTAAGCTGGCGCAAGTAGCTTGCAGACGTATGTCCTTGCGGCACAAGTTCATCGGGATACTCGTACTGCAATTCATCAAGCGAAAACTGAATGGCATCCGCTATGCGTAATGACTCTGCCAGCAAGTCATCAGGATAAACCCGCTGTAATACCGGTAACGGCCGCAGATGTCTTTCACCATTGGGGTACAGGGCAAAGCCCGCCTGATCGATGGTTGTGCAAACGCGAATTGCCGTCAGCGCATCCTGCACGATACGGCGTGAACGTACATGCATATGCACATCGCCACTTGCAACGAGCGGCAACCTCAGGCGGCGACTTTCTTCACGCAATCGCTCAAGCTGTTCGTGCTGCCGGCCATCCGCAAGTAACTCAACCGCAATCCAGAGACGATCGCGAAAAGTTTCCCTTAGCCAGTGGTCCTCGACATCAAGACTCATACCGGGATCCGGCACCCACAACACCAGGCAACCTGGCAAACCATTCTCAAAGTCGAGCCGCGTCAACTCATAGCTGCCTTTTTTCGCGGCACGGCGGGCATTCGATATCAGTTGACACAGCGTTGCGTAACCACGTCTGTTCTGTACCAGCACCACAATTTTGCGGCCATTGCACAATCGCAGTTCGGAGCCGATGATCAGCTTCCTGAGTCCATGCTCCTTCGCAGCAGCGTGTGCTCGCACGACCCCCGACATCGAACACTCATCGGTAATCGCCAGCGCTTCATAGCCGAGTTCCACCGCCTTCGCGACCAGTTCTTCAGGGTCGGAAGCACCGCGCAGGAACGTAAAGTTACTCAGCGCATGCAGTTCCGCATAGCCGCTGCTCATCCAAAAATGCCGTGCAGATACCAGTCGGGTGTTTGACGACGGTTACGAAACACCCAAAAACGCACACCTTCTGCATTCATAGCCGTGTAGTAATCGCGCGAGATACCATCCTCATCCCACCAGCCCGTCTCAAGCCGCTCGGGACCTTCAAGTAATGTAAGACGGCACCCCTTGTGTAATGGATAACCGCTGTCTGCAGGCAACAGGGATGGCTCTGGCAGCATCCACAAGGGCCTCTGCACATGCCTTTGCATGGCGAGGTCACTAGCTGACCAGTCTGCCAGCGGATTCGCTGCACGAAACGCATACTCGGGCCGGTGCTCCGCCACCATCGTCAGCGAATTGACCGACTGTTTGCCAATGCGTGCAATCAGCCGCTCGGCCAGCTGTGCGATGGAATAGCGTCGCTGTTGCTGTCCACCCTTGTGTTGAAAACAAAGCCGTTCGGTCTCCGCCTGCAAAGCTTGTGGCAAACCACTGCGCAAACGCACCGCAATTACCGCCTCCGGCAGACGCAACTGCTCAAACCGCAACGCCAGAAGATCCAGCCAGCGCGTCGCAGAACGATCCGCGAATGCTGAACCGAGACGCAGCTCTGTTGCAACACCTTTCAGGTGAAAGAAACTGAAACACAAACGCTGTGTACCGAGTTGCCGCGATAGTAAAAACTGTTCATGTGACAACAACAACTCACGGCAAATATTCAGCAGCAACTCGCGATCGGTCTGCTCCTCAGTCATTTCATAGTCGGCGCAAAAACGTTCTGGCGAACGCCATGAATCGCGCGGGTCCGGTAAATGCCCCAGGGCGCGATCCAGCTCCAGCAAGCGTTCAGCACCAAAACGCCGCGCAAAACCCTCGCGCGGTAAACGCAGGCAGTCACCGACTGTAATCACACCCATGCCAGTCAGTGTCTCGCGCTGACCTGTGGGCCAGCGCAGACAATCGAGTGGCAGCTTGCGCAATACCGGAGCCAGGTTTTGTGTGTCCTGAATACAGGCACGTCGACCGGCCCTGGCCAGCCAGGTTGCAGCTAACGGCGTCGGTGCAATCGCCAGGGCAGCCGAGAAACCTTGCGCACGAAGACCCTCCGAGATTTTCTGCCGCAGGCTTTTGAGGCCACCAAACAAACGCAGGCTGCCCGCTATCTCAAGTAACAAAATGTCCTTGCCTGCAATGCTTACAAACGATGAAAAGCGCTCCAACCAACTCGCCAGTACTTCAAGCACCTGTTGCTCGCGCAGCAAACTGCGCTCTTCGAGCAACAGCGTTGGCAATAATGCCAGCGCCGCATTGGATGACTGCCCGGGTTGAATGCCCGCAGCTTGGGCTGCCACATTAGCCTGCAAAACCCGGTGAATGCCATGCTGTTCCACGACGACCGCGATGGGTGCTTCATGTTCCGCCACCCGGGAATGTGAGCCCGAGCGCCTGTGAGTGAAGCGAGGATCACATTCCCGGGTGGCGGAACATCCACCGCTTACGGTTTCGAGTGCCAGTTGTGACAACCACACGCAAAACCAGAGCCGCTTTACGGGCGTGGGTGTCAGCGATAACGGCCTGACCGCAGCGACAGGCTCCGCAAACGGCAATACCTGCTGTTCGGCGACGGGAGTCGGGGCCGCGTCCCGCGCTGCAACGGGAGATTTCCATGCCCGCGACATGGCTAAAGCAGACTGTCTAATATGGCCGGGCGACCACCACGACTTTTGAGAATATGAACACGCGTACCCTGCTCTGTAGATTGCAGCTCGAGCCGCAAAGCAGCGGCTGACGGTTGCTTGCGTGCTGCCAGCGGTCGAAAAGCAATCGCCCAGCTGTGACCTTTCTCAGCGGCCAATTGCAGGCGGCGACTCGCCTGATCATCAAGCATCGCTGGCCACAACAACACAGCAGCGCAGGTACCGGACGATAATGCCTGTTCAGCAGACCACAACAACTCGCTATCGTCTTTAGGGCGCACAACCAGCATGCGTGATAAATCGATACCGCATTGCTGCAATGCCGGAGCATAGGGTTGAAACGGCGGCGCTATCCAGGCTATCCAGCCTGGCTCACTATAATCGTCATGTCCGGCATGTGCTTCTTCAGCACTCAGTTGCGCCAGTGCCGGCATCAATAAACGCAGTTCACCAACTCCGTATTGCTCTATGAGTATTTCTGTCAGTGCCTGCTGCGGCCAGCCCCCGCCCGGTAAACAACGATCAAGTTTTGCAAAGCCACTGGCAAGCCCGATCCGGGTATCGACCTGACTGCTACCCCGCCAGACACGAGGGTTCTCCAGTAGCTTTTCTAAACTCATCAGTGCAGTGGCATGCCATCGCGAATGACGCCCACTACAACACCTTCAATAACGAGAGCTTGTGTTTTCAGGTCGACAACGATCGGTTCAAAATCCTCGTTCTCGGGTAACAGTGACACAACCGTACCCGTCTGCCGGTAACGCTTGACCGTCACTTCATCGTCAAGACGCGCAACAATTATCTGCCGGCTGCGTACCTCAGGTGTGCGATGCACTGCTACGAGGTCGCCATCGAGAATACCGGCATTCCTCATACTCATACCCTGCACACGTAACAGGTAGTGTGGCTTTGGGCTAAAAAATTGCGGATCGATCTGATAATGCGCTTCGATATTTTCCTCGGCGAGGATCGGGTTACCAGCCGCAACACGACCAACCAGCGGCAGTCCCATTTGATCGCGTAATGAGTCTTTAAGCTGAATACCTCTTGATGCGCCGGGCAATAATTCGAGCACACCTTTGCGCTGCAGGGCGCGCAAATGTTCCTCGGCGGCATTCGCCGATTTAAAACCGAGTTCCCCGGCTATTTCAGCGCGTGTTGGCGGCATGCCTGTTTCGGCGATAAATTCCTGAATCATTTCGAGAATTTGCTTTTGTCTGGGGGTTAGTTCGCGCATTTCAGCAGTTCCTGTATGGATTCACAGTATGCTGGGATTATATACAGTAGTTCGCACAGTGCAAGCCTTTTGCCCCTCTGTCGCCGAATGCAGACAAATGATAATAAAAACAGGCATTTTCATTGCAGCAGGCGTTTGTTTGGGAAATAATGCGCCTGCTGTTTTATCCAACTATCTAAGGGAACATCCAAATGAAAAAGACCGCACTCAGAGCAAGCGGACTCGCACTCCTCGTCGCAATGGCCGCTGGTTGCGCCACTACAGGTCTGGACGACGTTAAAGCTACGGCTGATCGTGCTGCTGCTGACGCTGCCGCTGCTGCATCAGCTGCTGAAGCTGCACGCGCTGCTGCTGATCGTGCTGCTCAGGCTGCTTCTTCAGCTCAGAGCACTGCTGATCAGGCATTGTCTGCTGCTACAGAATCACAGGCTTGCTGCGAAGCTAACCGTGAAAGCATGGAACGCATGTTCAAGAAATCGATGTCCAAGTAATCCTTTAGATTACTTCACAACATCTATTCGAACGCCGCGCTTGTCGCGGCGTTTTTTATGCCCTCACCCACGACACCGGGAATACCGTCAGCACGCCCTACGAGCGCTTCGACAACATCCCAGTCGAGCATGCCCGCACGTTCTGCCGTTGCGGCAATGAACTGCTCAGTGACATGCGTTAGCGGATCCTTGCTCAGCGACTCCACCTCAGGTTGCTGAACATCAGCATCGAGTGTCTGCAGATGCTCTTCAGTCTCTTCAGGCAAACGCTGCGGCACTTCCAGTAGTGGATGCACCTCGGCAACCAGCGCCTCACCATCCCAGCCGATTTTCACGGGTACATCGATAATGCGCACGGCGGCATTCACCGCTATCCGATCAAACAGGAACTCAACGTCCTCAGGGAACATGCGTATGCAACCATGCGACACGCGCATGCCAACGCCGGCGGGACGATTGGTGCCGTGAATAAGGTAACCCGGAATCCCCAGTCGCATGGCCCTTGTACCAAGCGGGTTATCCGGACCTGCCGGCACAACACGCGGTAGCGGATCGCCGTCTGCAGCGTGCTCGTCACGTACTGACTGTGGTGGATACCAGCTGGGGTGTCTTGCCATCGCGACGATCCTGGTGCGCCCCAGCGGCGTTTCCCAGTCCATACGCCCGATACTCATCGGATACGTGTGCACCTTGGGCGTTTCACCCGCTTTTGCCTGCGGGAAGTAGTACATACGGTACTCGGCAAGGTTCAGTACCAGTCCCGTGCGCGGCCCTGGCGGCAATACAAAGCGGCTCGGCAGCACGACTTCGGTACCCTCGCCGGGTACCCAGACATTCACTCCCGGATTTGCGCGCACGATGTCCTGATAGCCCAGTCCATGACGTCTCGCGATGTCGACCAGCGTATCTTCGTAGCTCGCCGTCACGGTTGCGACAGCACCAACGACATCCTGCCCGTCAGGCGGCAAGTCGTAAATCGCAGCCACAGCCGGAGCAGTTGTGGCGAGTGCCACAACCGCGATCAAGAAACACCGCATCACTGACCTATCTCTTCCCGTTCGATAACTTCCGTTTCGGATTCTGCCGCCGCCAGCCATTCCTGCAACGCCTCGCTTTCAAGCAGGCGATGTGGATAAAAACCCGCGGACTCAGGAAGATTGATACCGTAGGTGCGAAAACGCAATACCACAGGCGCAAACATTGCGTCAGCCACGCAAAAATCACCGAACAGCCAGCCCCCGTCCATATCGCCATATTTGCGATGGCATTCAGCCCAGATCGCTATGATGCGGTCAATGTCCTCACCGAGCTCGTCTGGTATCGCTACCTTGCGGCCCATCGCGCGGCAGTTCATTGGCATGCAACTCCGCAAGGTCCCGAAGCTGGAATGCATCTCCGCTGATATCGATCGCGCGTGCGCACGCATCTCGGGATCCGCAGGCCACAACTGTTTCTCAGGCCAACGCTCCGCGACGGTTTCCGCAATCGCGAGCGAATCCCAGACTGTCGCGCCATCGAGTTTCAGAACCGGCACACAACCTGCTGGCGAGGCTGCCCTGATCTTTTGCGCTGAGTCCGCCAGGTCGAGCGGAATACGCTCCTCATCGAACTCTATGCCCGCCTCTTTGAGCAACAACCAGGCTCGCAGTGACCAGGATGAGTAGTTCTTGTTACCGATTATGAGTTTGCTTGTCATCGTACCGACCGCGTTATGTCCCCCTATGGTAAACCATTCGGCGTTGACCGATATAGGGACTTCCCGGTAGCCTGCGGCATGGGCATGAGAATTTCATTCGAACTTACAGACCGCGACCTGGGTTTTTTCCGTGAGGCACTGAGCCAGTCGCGCCAGGCCGTCAAAGATGCGGAAGAGTCCGAGATCATCGATGCAATTACCGATGTACTCGACGAGATTCGAAAAAGTGAGCCGTTGCCGGATTTCGTCGGCAAGCGACTCCCTGAACTCGAGTCATTGATAAGCATGCTCAACGACGAAGAATGGCAATTACCCGACAGCGATCGCGAAAGCCTGTTGGCAACGTTTGTCTACTTCGCAGATCCGGAAGATATTCTGCCGGATGATATTCCGGTTATCGGCTACCTCGACGATGTGATCATCATCGAACTCGCGGTCCGCGAGTTGCACCATGTGCGCGAAGCCTACGAAGATTTTTGCGCGTTCAGGGATGACTTTGAAAAGAAGCAAGCTAAAGATATCGACCCGGTCATACGACGCGATCGCATCGATCGCCGGCGGCAGCAACTACATCAGCGAATGCGGCGACGTTCGGCGCGATTAACCAAAAGCAAAATCTGGTAGCGCCCCTAGAGACGCATCAACACCGAGCCCCAGGTGAAGCCGCCGCCGAACGCTTCCATCAGTATCAGCTCGCCTTTCTTCACTCGGCCATCGCGAATACCGACATCCAGCGCCATCGGAACGGATGCAGCTGATGTATTGCCATGGTCCTGCACGGTTACAATAACTTTTTCCATTGGCATGTTGAGTCGTTTTGCCATCGCCTGGATAATGCGGATATTGGCCTGGTGCGGCACCAGCCAGTCGAGTTCTTCTTTGGACACGCCGGCTTTGTCGAGCGCTTCCTTGGCGATCGCGCCAAGTGTCTTAACCGCGACTTTGAAAACTTCATTGCCGGTCATCATGATCGCGGCGTCATCGGTACCTGCAGCGGCCAGGTTGGTTGATACACCGACCGGGTAGTACAACAAATCCTTGTACTGTCCGTCCGCACCCAGTGCGCAGGAAATGATGCCCGCCTCTTCTGACGGCTTCAGAATTACGGCTCCGGCACCGTCGCCAAACAACACACATGTATTGCGATCTTTCCAGTCAACGAGTTTGGTAATGCACTCCGCACCCATGACGAGTGCGCATTTTGCTTCACCCGCCTTAATGAACTTGTCTGCAGTAGTGAGCGCATAAATAAATCCGGTACAGGCCGCCTCAAGACTGAATGCCGTACACGCGGGAATACCCAGTTTGTGCTGAATAATCGTCGAGACATTTGGAAACACCAGGTCCGGCGATGTCGTTCCGGTGATGACCATGTCGACGTCTTCTGGTCCGACACCAGCCTCGGCCATTGCAATCTTCGCCGCCTCAACACACATGTCGGACGTGGTCTGATCAGGCGCGCAGACATGGCGACGCTCAACGCCGGTGCGGGTGCGAATCCACTCGTCTGACGTATCGACCATCTTTTCCAGATCGGCATTCGTCATGATGCGTTCCGGCAAGTACCTGCCAGTGCCTGCGATACGCGAATAGGTCATTCCCTTTCCCCTTGCAGCATTGTGCCGATCTGTTGCGGCAATTGATTTCTGACTTCAACGATGGCGGTATCGATCGCGTGTTGAAATGCGACCGCGTCCGCACTGCCATGACTCTTGATCACAATACCATTAAGACCCACGAGAGTCGCACCGTTGTAGTTGCGCGAATCCATCTCAACTGAGAGGGTTTTCAAAACATTGCGGGCGAGTATCGCCTGCAGCCGGGTCAGCCAGCTACGCGTGAAAGCGCGTTTCAGATAGAAGGTTGCGAGACCGACTGTTCCTTCCATTGTCTTCAGTGCGACATTGCCTGTGAAACCATCGGTGACAACAACGTCTGTCTTGCCGGAAAACAACTCATTGCCTTCGATAAATCCGATGTAATTGACCGGGCTATCCTGCAGCATTGCGGCGGCCTCTTTTACGGTGTCGTGCCCTTTTGTGTCTTCTTCACCGATGTTCAACAACGCGACACGCGGTTCCTTGATACCCAGGATATCCGACGTCACGATGGAACCCATTACAGCGTACTGGTAGAGGTGTTCCGCTGTTGCGAGAGTATTCGCACCCAGGTCAAGCATATGCAGCGAGCCACCAATTGCGGGCAGTTCTGCAATGATCGCGGGGCGGTCGATTCCCGGTAACATCTTCAGAACAAACCTGGCGGTTGCCATCAGTGCCCCGGTGTTGCCAGAACTGACGCACGCATGCGCGTCGCCAGCCTTGACCAGGTTCAGAGCAACACGCATGGACGAATCTTTTTTCTTGCGCAGACTTTCTGCCGGCGGCTCCGACATTGCGACGACTTCACTCGCGTGCACGATACGCAAGCGCGAGTCGTCGCCAGCGATTGCAGTCACCAATGGGCGCAGCTCGGCTTCATCACCGACCAGCAACAAACTGACGTTGGCGTATTTTTCGAGCGTCGCGGCAGCGGCGCGCACGACCACCTCGGCACCGAGGTCGCCGCTCATTGCATCAAGTGAAAGAGTTGAGTGTGTTCCCACCAAATGAAAGGCCAGTCACTTTGCCTGGCCCTTTAGGGGATGCTTACTCGTCGTCTACTTCGACTTCAGGCTGCTTTACAACCTGAACACCACGGTAGAAACCGTCTGGTGTTACACGGTGACGCAAATGCGTTTCACCGGACGTCGGGTCAACTGACAATGCTGCGTTTTTCAGCTTGTCATGCGAACGACGCATGCCACGTGTTGAAGGCGTCCTGCGACTTTTTTGAACTGCCATTTTCCTGCTCCTCTAGACACGCGAACTCCTGCGCGTCCTATTGATTCTGTTTCATTTGCGAACGTAAGTCTGCAAACGGTGTTGTCATTTTCTCTGCAACTTCGTCCTCTGTCGAAAACGCTTTGCACTCCGCCATGTTGTCGTGCATCGCTGCAAACGGCAGCGCCATGATCAACATCTCCTGTACCGCATCAGCCGGCCTGAAAGCACTTTCTTCAAGCTCCCAGACCTCAAAGTCGTCATAGCCCTCTGCCTCTTCCTGCTGCCCTAACAGCAGCAGTCGTGGCTCAATCTCCAGCCTCAGCTGGAACGGCTCAAGGCAGCGCTGACAGACTGCATCAACATCTACGCTCACGTGACCACTCATCGTGGCAACAGGCTGATCACTATCGGCGAATTCGAACTGCAATTCACCTCGAATCGGACTTTCGCGCCACGCCGAGGGTATTTTCTCAGCGTCGAGCGCAGCCAGATCCGCTTCCACGATCTCGACAAGATCATCGAAAGAGCTAATTTTCTCAGCTATTTCAATAACTTGAGAACTCGACGCCCATTCGGCGGCGGTTCGTCGTTCTCGCAGAGGATTGCCCATGGCGCGCGCATGATAAGGACCCACGCCGCTAGTGTCAAAGGCTTACGACAATCGTTTCCCAGAAAACTATCCGCGCCAGCCAGCAAACCGGGTAAACTCCTCCGTCCCAAGCTTAAGGTTATGATTTACATATGCAAAACCCAACTTCACCGCCGATCATCCTGGCCTCCTCTTCGGAGTACCGGCGCGGTTTGCTGGACCGTTTCCTGGAGCAGTTCGAGGCTATCTCCCCGGACGTCGACGAGACTAATAAGGAGGGCCTCGAACCGGAGGCACTGGCCTCCCACCTGGCACGCAAGAAAGCTGAAGCCATCGCCAGCACCTCACGTGAGGCACTCGTCATTGGTGCAGATCAGCTCGCGGTACTCGAAGACAGGGTTTTGGGTAAGCCGGGCGACCACAAGAATGCGATTGAGCAGCTGCTGGCCGCATCCGGCAAGGCCGTAACATTCATGACAGCAGTCTGCATACTGGACCCGGTTGGACGCACCCGCCACGAACATGTCGACAAGACGACGGTCCGGTTTCGGCAATTCGACCGCCGCCATGCAGAGGCGTACCTGCGCCTGGACGAGCCCTATGATTGTGCGGGCAGCTTCAAGATCGAGGGTGCTGGTTTCGTCTTGTTCGAATCGGTCAACACGGACGACCCGACCGCATTGATCGGCCTGCCGATGATCTGGGTATCAGACCGCTTGCTTGAGCTGGGCTACCTGATCCCCTGACGAGGGCGCCGCGCCTTCATGACGCCATTACTGAGAAAACGCTCCAGGTCATCGGCCAGCGGGGCCGTGAAATGCAGATCGTTGTGACTGTCATCGACAAAAGCAATCGACTGGGCATGCAGAAAAAGGCGCTTTAGCCCCAGTTTCCTGGCTTTCTTGTTGGCGTCGTCGTCGCCGTAGCGCTCATCGCCCGCGATCGGATGCTCTGCGTGCTCAAGATGCACGCGAATCTGGTGCGTACGGCCAGTAATCGGGGTGCATTGCAGCAGGCTGTATGCGCCGTACGACCGTGATAACCGCACGCGGGTCTGTGCCGACTTACCCTTGTGATTAACAATGACATGCCGCTCACCGTTCTTTCGGTGCTGCACATACAACGGCGCGTCGATCAACTGATCTCCAAACTGCCAGTCGCCAACGACCAGTGCCATGTAGTTCTTCTCTACCTTGCCCTCGCGAAACCGTTCGTGCAGTTCGCGGAGCGCACTGCGGCGTTTGGCCATCACGAGACACCCTGAGGTCTCACGGTCGATGCGGTGCACCAGGGAAAGGTCTTTGAGCTCTGGCCTGGCATGCCGCATCAGCTCGATGACGCCGTGGCTCACGCCACTGCCACCGTGTACCGCAATACCGGAGGGCTTGTTGACGACCAGCAGACGCTTGTCCTCATAAATGATCGTATCGAGAATCCTGGCCGCGAGATTTTCCGCCGGCGGAGCGCCCTCGGCACGAATACGTGCCGGCGGGATACGCACCTCGTCACCCTCCTGCAGCTTGTGCTCGGCCTTGACCCGGCCACCATTGACGCGCACCTCACCCCGTCGCAGCAGGCGATAAAGCCGCCCTTTTGGCACGCCAGGCAGCTCTCCACGCAGAAAATTGTCGATCCGCTGCCCGGCTCTTTCAGCATCGATGCTGACTTTCCTCACCTTGGTCATCTGCGTGCCGTCAGATTCAGCCGGTTTCGTGCCTTTGGAAGGCTTTTCTTGCATGATCAATCACTTGAAGTGGTGTTGCGGTGTGCTATATTACCGCTCAGCGACGTTCCGGCATACCAGCCGGGGCTCCTAAAACGACTTTTTTTTGGTCTCGCAACCTGCGAGACCTGATTTCAGAAGGCAGCAAGACCGGATTCCGGCTAGCGCCAAAGCGGCAAGGCCGCAGGGAAATCATGCTGATTTTTTTATGGGCACTGGCATTACTTAGCCAGGCCCGGGACGAAGTGATACACATAATCGACGGCGCAATCCGGCGCCGCGTTCCTTTGCGTGACCTCCCCTCTGCCAGCCCGGCGCAAACCCCCGATCTGCTGTCCTCCACTATTCAAGTAGGACAACATGAAAAGAATGCTAATCAATGCAACTCAAGAAGAAGAGTTGCGCATGGCGATGGTCGACGGCCAGCGCCTATACGACCTCAATATCGAAGCCCCGGCTAGCGAACGCAAAAAAGCCAACATATACAAAGGTAAAATCACGCGCGTCGAGCCCAGCCTCGAAGCCGCGTTTGTAGACTACGGCGCCGAACGCCACGGCTTCCTGCCGATGAAGGAAATTTCCAGCGAGTACTTCGTCAAGGAAAACAAATCCGGCGGCAAGCCCAATATCAGAGACGTTCTAAAAGAAGGCCAGGACATTGTCGTCCAGGTCGACAAGGAAGAACGTGGCAATAAAGGCGCCGCACTGACCACGTTTGTCAGCCTCGCCGGCCGCTTCATTGTTCTGAAGCCGAATAAAGACCGCTCTGGTGGCGTTTCACGACGTATCACCGGTGCTGATCGCGACGACGCGCGACAGTCACTCAATGACGTCATTGTGCCCGATGGCATGAGCGTTATTCTGCGTACAGCAGGTATCGATCGCAGTGCCGAGGAACTCGCCTGGGATCTGGAAAACCTGCTCACCGTCTGGACCGCCATCCTGAACGTTGTGCTGGAACGCCCCTCGCCGTTTCTCCTCTACCGGGAAAGCGACTCAGTCGTACGTGCACTGCGCGATTACCTGACGAATGAAATTGGCGAAATCCTGATCGATGACGAAGCGACTTATAAAGACGCGCTCGAACACGTTCAGCAGACGATGCCGCACAACATCAAAAAGCTGAAGCACTACGTCGATCCGGTGCCGTTGTTTACACGCTTCCAGATCGAATCCCAGATTGAATCCGCTTTCGCGCACAACGTAACGCTGCCATCCGGCGGCAGTATCGTCATTGATCACACTGAAGCGATGGTGTCGATCGACATCAACTCGGCTCGCGCCACCAAAGGTGGTGACATCGAGGCGACCGCACTCAATACCAACCTCGAGGCCGCAGAAGAAGTTGCACGTCAGCTTCGTATTCGCGATCTCGGTGGTCTGATCGTTATCGACTTCATCGACATGGGGCCGCAAAAGCACCAGCGCGATGTTGAAAATCGCCTTCGTGATGCTGTGCGTCAGGATCGGGCGCGAGTCCAGATTGGCAAGATCAGTCGATTCGGCCTGCTTGAAATGTCACGTCAACGCCTGCGCCCGTCAATCGGCGAGTCGGCTTACAAGACGTGTCCGCGTTGCACGGGTTTCGGCACGATCCGCGGTACCGAATCGCTGGCACTTGCGATTCTGCGCATTATCGGCGAAGAAGCCCGCAAGGAACGTACCGCGAAGGTTATCGCTCAGCTGCCGGTCGAAGTTGCGACTTATCTGCTGAACGAGAAACGTGACTGGGTGCAAAATCTCGAAAGCCGCAACGATACACAGGTCGTACTCGTGGCGAACTCGGCACTTGAAACACCGCACTACGATGTACGCAGGGTCCGTGATGACCAGACCGAGCTGGCCGAAAACGCTGGCGTCAGTTACTCGCTGGCTGAAGCCGCGCCGGAGCCGGAATCGCCGCAGGCCATTCTCGAACGCAAAGGCGCCGAGCCGGCCGCCGTTGGAACCTTGAAACCGTCAACGCCAGCGCCGAAACGCCAGGAGCCTAAAGGCAAAGGTCTCATCGCAACCATTCTTGGATGGTTCGGTGTCGGTGAAGACGACGACGAGAAGAAGCGATCGCAGCAGCGACGTGGTAAGAACACGAGAAACACGCGTGGTGGCCGGTCGCAGCAATCTCGCAAGCGAGGCGACAACCGCAAGAATGCCCAGGGCGGTGACAAGCGCGGTCAGCAACGTAAGAAGACCAAGAAGAAAGCGCCACAGAAACAGCAGAACAGAAAGCAGGCGCAGCAGGATTCTTCGCAGAAGCAAAAACCGAAGCAGGATCAGAAACAGCAGCAGGCGCAACAGTCTGACGAGGCAAAAGGCGAAACAAAGCGTACTCGCAGCCGTCGCAGTCGCGGCGGACGACGCCGCCGGCGCAGCAATGCTGATAAGCCTGAGCAGGCTACAGATCAGCAGCAGAACAATCAGGGGGCGCAGAATCAGCAGCCCAAGGCTGACGCGTCCAAACAGGAGCAACAACCTAAGCAGGATGCTCAGAAGCAGGAGCAACCGAAACGCGAACGTAAGCCACGCCAGGAAAAGCCCAAGCTGGACAAACCAATACAGGAGCAGAAAGCACCTGAGTCCGGGGCTGGCGACGCGAAGCCAAAGTCCGAGCAGAAGTCAGCAGAAGCAAAGCCTGTAGACGTCAAGCCGAAACCTGAGCAGAAACCGGCCGATGCAAAGCCCGTGGACGCTAAGCCGAAACCTGAGCAGAAACCGGCCGATGCAAAGCCCGTGGACTCTAAGCCGAAAGCGGAGAAGAAACCAGCCGAAGCAAAACCTGCGCGCGTTGCGAAACCGAAATCGGATGGACCGCCAAAAGTACGTACCGATGCGGAACGCGCGGCGGACTCGCCAAAAACTGATGCCACGGGTTCATACAAAATTCCGCCCGCGCCGAAAGCAGACAAAAAGGCTCCGGACGCGAAACCCGCGGCCGAAGCCAAAGTTGAGGTAGCCAAGCCAGTCGCAAAGCCGGCCTCTAAGCTGTTGCCGTGGGAAGACGGCGGCAACCAGCAACCGAAGCAGGACTAAACGCGGCGCCTAGAATTCCAGCTCGAATTCCACCTCGGTGGCCGCGATCGTCGTGTCCGACACTTCTGAACCTTTGGCTTTCACAAGTGCGTTCACGGTCAGGGCGTTAAAGAAATCCGTGGCGGAAATGACACTGTCATTTTCGTCGCGGAAAACTGTAGCCCCATTCGTTTGAATATCAACACCGAGAACCGTGTAGGACGGATCGCTGATTGTTTCCACGAAGCCTTGTAATATTGCTTCAGTGTCCGAATCTTCACGCTCCAGAATTGTTGCTTGAACATTGCCGCTACCGGCTGGGAATTCGTCGCCCCGTACTTCAACGTAATCACCGGCGTTGATGTCAGAAATCACCATTGGATCTACGTCCGCGGAACTCTTGTCTTCCAATCGCGTGAGTGCATCGACACTGACCGTAACTCCCAGCACAACAAGCGAATTATTCGCAGCGTCTACTGAGTCGACATTGGCCGTTGCGCGAACTACCTTGGCTCGTCGGATTTCGATTCGCGTTGCAACCAGAGTTCCGGCCGCATCGAGATTGCCCTCAGCTTCCACCTTGATATTCAAACCAAGATCAGCTGACGTACCACCTTCAAAAACGGTGTTACTACCAGAGGTCACAGGAACGCCGGCCACATCAAAATCCTGGGCCGATGCGAATCGCGTGATAAACCCTTCGATTTCGAGGCGATCGCCATCATTGGTGTTTGGTAACGCCGACTCCAGTTCAACCTGCGTGGCAATCAGTTCACCGCTTGTGCCCAGTGTGGTTCCCTTTGCCTCAACAAAATCGCCGTCACTGATCTGACCCGATGGAAAATCATCGAGCGTTGCCGCGCTGTAATCGACAACCAGGTTGCTCAGGCCAAAAGTCATGCTGCCCACATTTAGCGCGCTGACTGTTCCGTGCACCTCGAACTGTGTTCCTGCCGGTTTTGGTTCTATACGCGTAGCGACAATGTCACCATTGGCATCAAACTGCCCGCTGACTTCGACAATCTGTGCAACGCTCACACCATCAAGTGATGCCGGACTAAAACTATCATCGAAGGATGTGTCCGGGCTGACCCGCACCGTCTGCCCAAGAACAATGAGCTGGCTTGCGACAGTATCAATGCTATCAACAGGTCCTTTCACGACATCATCGAAAGTCACAGTGTTCGCATTACCGGTTGTACCATTGCTGTCGATCGTCCCAACAACAGTGACCACCTGGCCGACGCTAAGATCAGCCTGGTTCGCGGCGACATCATTGACCATGAAGGTCGCGGCATTGGTCTCGTAGCGAACGCCGTTAACGATAATACTGCCAAAGTTGCTGATCGGTCCGATCGCAATCCCGTTGCCACTAATTCCACCGGTCGGTGGCGGTGCAACCGGGGCTGGCACCGTATCAGAACCGCCACTGCAACTAACGATCATCGTGCATGCGACGACCGCTGCCAGTGCTGCTATGCTTTTTGAAATTCTCATTTCAAATTCTCCTCTCTCAATTCGTCCTCAATAGCAAACATTCCGACACCCAGACGCACGAATTCTGATTCGCGAGTATCATCACTTGCTTCATGTTTATTCAGCCAGCCGTCAACCTCTTCGAGGAACGACTGGCCCTTGCTGTCCAGATATTTTCTGAATTCGATTACGGTCTCCGGAAGTACACGCACGGTCTCCGCCTTGCGCCCGAATCTCGGTCGCGCGCCGTTACTCAGGAACACGTTGTTATTCATCGTTGCCGCAACATCTCTGATCATTGCGGCGCCCCATGCGAGATTCTCGTCGTCATGTTTTGCCGGTTGGTAGAAGCGCCGTTTGACGCGCAGATTACCGTCAGGAGCCCGCTCGATCGTCTCCGTCTGTAACAGCTCTTTCGCCATAGTCTGCGCCGCGATGTCACCGCTGTATCGCTCGCACAGAGACTCAAAACTGGGCGCCTCTCCTCTCTCGTTCAACAGTCGAGGATCTCCATTGGCGTCGATATAGTCGGAATCCTGAAACCACCCCGACAGAACCCGTGTCGCATCCGTCGTTTTGCTTTTGACTACAGGCTGATTGCCACACAGAAGGTCGCGTTGTCGTTTGATCTCCTTGCGACTGATCCCTGTCAGAATCGAGACCCTGGAGACGTTCGTTGGTCGTCCGTTGATGCCATATTCGTCACTAGCGACCTCGACGAACACCGACTTTGAAATGTCGGAGAACTCCTTCCACGTGAGTCCACATTTCAGCAATATCGAAGCGAGTGGCCGCAGCACGATGCGGCAGACGTAGTAGACAATTGATTTGTTATCAGTGCTCATAGTTGGGTAAATTAACCCCAACTATATTATCTGTCAACTACGGAATAGCCCCGTCTGCACCGCGAAACGGCGCGGTTGCTGAAAACTAGCTACGAAATCATTGAGTTACGGTTTAGCTAACGTCGCCAGTAAGCCTTGGGATGCTGCTTCCACAAGATCCAGAACGCGCTCGAAGCCTGCTGCACCACCATAGTAGGGATCAGGGACCTCGGCTTCCGGCCCCTTTGCGTACTCCAGGAACAAGCGCACCTTGGCGGCGTGCTCGTTGCCCGCCTTATCGATCAGACGCTGTTTGTTGTCGGTGTCCATGGCTATGATCAGGTCGAAGCGCTCAAAGTCTGCGTCGCTAACGCGGCGTGCAAATATGTCCGCCAATGACATGCCACGCCGCTCGGCCGCGGCGACGGCACGCCGGTCCGGTGGTTCGCCAACGTGGTAAGCATGCGTGCCTGCGGAATCAATATCGAATTGCTCTGCCAATCCAGCCTCATTCACAAAGTGCCTGAACACGCCTTCCGCCGTCGGCGAACGGCAAATATTGCCCATGCAGACGAAGAGAACAGAAGTTTTCTCTTTATTATCAATCATTTGTTGTACTTTCATCTTGCGAGATACAGCCTGTGTAAGAGTCGGTTTTGATTCAGTTCAACACGGAAACAGCAGGCACCCGTTCGAGCCAATTCCGCAAGCGATTCTACAGGCAATACTGATTTTCGTAAGTAGCGATTTTGATATTGAGATCAGGTTGCCAACGTGACGGAAATACCGATTTTGGCGCGCAAGGTTCTTAGTTTTGGGCGCACTTTTCTTGACCAATCAAGCTGATCTGACCATCCCAACCCGGCCGGCGCTGGCGAGTAGCCACTTGCGCGCGCCGTGACTGGCACCGACGATAATGCATCGCTTGTTTTCGGCGGTTGATCCGGTCATGCAAATTGCTCTGTATCAATCTCCGCTTGCGTCGGTGCTGTATACCTGCGCCCGCTTACCGTTTCCTGATTGATCAGAGACTCAAGCCTCCGACAAACTCCAGAAGATAGTTCAATGTCCTTCGCGACATAGTCCTCTTCCAGATGATTCACCGATGTTGTGCCTGGAATCACGTGCACGTTGTCGCCATGCATCAGTACCCAGGCCAATGCGAGCTGCGCTGGCGTAAAGCCCACCTCATCAGCGAGATTCCTGAACTCAGGCAACCACTCTCGATTCCTGGAGAAATGTGGTTCCTGAAAACGCGGCATGCCACGGCGAATGTCTTTTTCTGCAAATTCAACAGGGTCGAGGTCTACTGAGCACAGCCGAAATTGCTCATGGCGCATAGCGCGAGTAGGTACAGCGTTGGTTTTGCCCGATTCATGATGAGATCCTGAAATTCACGACGAATTCTGCCCGGACTGACGATTCTACCGTTAGTGCCGCTCTCGCGCACAGATGCCGAGCACCAGGCGACAATTGCCGAAAAATTTTGCGTCAAATCCGTATCTGGACAAGGGGCCTTTCGTGATAAAAATATAGACGCATTATTGACGTTGCACTTCCTGAGAATGGAGAAATACGATGATCAAGTTTTGCTCCGCCCTGCTCGCCATTGCCCTCCTCGCAACTATGTCCGGGTGTGCACCCAAGGCAGATTCTGCGGTTGGATTCAAGCTCCCGGACGGAGATGCTATTTCTGGTCGGGACACGTTTCTCTATATGCAATGTCACCAATGCCACACTATTCAGGGAGAGAGCTTTCCGGCAATTCCCCTTGCGGACCCACCCTATATCGAACTGGGCGGCAAGGTATCAAGTGTAAAGACGTACGGCGAGCTGGTCACCGCGATCATCAACCCGTCGCACAAGCTGGCTAGCGGCTATGCCAAGGATGTCGTCTCAGAGGATGACGTCTCAAACATGTACGTATACAACCGTTACATGACAGTTCAGGAACTCACTGACCTCGTCATGTATCTGCAGCCGCAATACGAAGTCGTCATTCCGAAGTACCAGTACCGTATGTATCCGTGAGTAAGACTATGAGCGACCGAAAAACCATTCTTGCAATTCTTGAACTCGACTCAGAACCGAACCGGCTTCTCAAACGTGTTGCCTGGCTCGCAAATTCGTTCGACTGCCGCGTGCATCTCGTTCTGTTCGCGCCTGACGACGGCGCTTTACTGGGCGGATTCGCATTATCGAATGAGGCCGATGCGATTCGTCGCGAATTGCATAGTGCTCAGGAGAGCCTGGTCGATGAGTTCGCGCAAAGGCTTCGCGCCGATAACATCGACGTAGACACTTCGGTACTGATGCAACGACCACTCGGTGACGCCATCCTCGAGACCGTCTCTGCGGTGTCGCCAACGATGGTAGTCAAGGCAACACAACACCATAGCGTTGCGGAACGACGAATAATGGTCGACACCGACTGGCAGCTGATGCGCGTTTGCCCCGTACCACTCTGGTTCGTCAAAGCCGACTCAATGCCCGAGAACCCGGTCATTGTTGCCGCCGTCGATCCAACCCATGCGCACGACAAGCCAGCCGCCCTCGATCACGAAATCGTCAATACTGCGAACGCAGTCGCGAAGATTATCGATGGCGATGTTCACCTGGTTCATACCTACGAAAACCTTGGCAAGATTGGAACTGCGGCAAACCGAACCTTCGTCCCGGTCACGCTACCCATTGACGAAATCGATGCGCGCGTCCGGGCAGAACACCGCGCCGCGCTGGACAAGCTCGCCGCCGACTGTGGCGTGGACAGCGAGCACGTTCATCAGCTACCCGGCCGCAGCAATGAAATCCTGCCTGCATTCGCACGCAGTAAAGATGCTGGTTTGTTTATCATGGGCGCGCTGGCGCGCTGGGGACTCAAGCGCGCAATAATCGGCAGTACGGCCGAACGTGTAATCGATCACATTCCCTGCGACACGCTGATCGTGCGCCTCGGCGAGCAGCAACTCTGGAGCTAGGTCGTCGTTTTCTAGTCGCCCAGAAACTCGCGGACACGAGCAACCAGAGTGTCGGACTCGCAACTGTTGCCAATGTGCCCACAAATACTGGGATTGGATAAGTACGCTGCGTCGATTGCCGCAGCCGCCTGCATTGCAGGCGTGGGGTTGACCGTGTGATCGCTTGGTACGCCGGCTACGAGGAGCTTCGCCTGAATTTTCTCAAGATAGACTTCTCGAGTAGCCGCATCGGCACCAAACAAATCAAGATTGATCATGGCATGTAACTGCAACAGGTAATCGTTGCTATCAAAACTGGAACGGGAATTCTCCAGGTACTCCGGCAATGCCTCGGGACTGATGTTTTGTACGAAATACTCGGGGGTCCACAAGGTTAGCTGACCCAGCCGAGTGAGCAATTCCATCGTTTCCGCTTCACTACGACCATCTTCCTGCATCGAGATGATCAGATCGCGATGTAACTCCCATTGCAGCAAATCGTACGAGGTCATATCCGGAGACCCGTCTATCGGAATCGCGTAGTCCATAAAATCCGGATAGCGGGCGATCCAGTCGAATGTCTGCATGCCGCCCATTGAAATGCCCATCACGACCTTGACGTGCTGAATATCCAGGTGTTTTGTCAGCAGTTGATGTTGTACTTGTACCATGTCTCCGATCGACACCATCGGAAACTGCTTTCCGGGCTGATCTTTGCTGTTTGATGGCGACGATGACAAGCCGTTTCCAAGCGCATCCATGGCGATAACGTAATACTTATCGGTATCGGCCAGCAGTCCGGGGCCGATTTTGCCATAAGCATGCAGCTGCTCGCCGGTACCGGTAAACCAGGACGGGAATACGATCACATTGGAGCGATCCGCGTTCATCTCACCATAGGTTGAATAGCCCACACGCGTATTGAGTAACACTTCGCCGGATAACAGCTCAACATCACCCAGCGCGGCGAAATGCTGCTCCGCTCGCGTCGGCAACGCGACGGATAGCATGGCAATTAAAACTATGGTCAGCAGGTTTTTCATCGTGAGAGCTCCGCACTTGCGCGTTGCAGGTCAGCTGGCGTATCGACGCCGATCCCTGGCCGTACCTCGGGAACACCCACCGCAATCGTCATGTCCAGCGAGAGTGCCCGCAATTGTTCAAGCTGCTCGCTGATCTCCAGCGGCGAGGCGTCGGCCGCCACAAAACGACGCAGTACGCCGCAGCGGTAGGCGTAGATACCGTGATGGTGCAATGCACACTCCTTCGCCACCTCCGCGTGCTCAGGATGCCGCGCATATGGAATCTGAGCTCGGCTGAAATAGAGTGCATGACCACTATCTGCGCGAACCACCTTGACGCAATTTGGACTCTCGAAGTCAGCGACACTCAGAAACGGGGACGCTAACGTCGCTATGTCTGCCCTCAGATCGTCGAGCAGTGCGGCACTCTGATTGATAAGCGCGGCCGGCATTGATGGCTCGTCACCCTGCAGGTTGACGACAATCTGCGCATCGTCCCAGTCCATGATCTCGGCAACTTCGGCAATGCGTTCAGTACCCGACAGATGCTGATCCCCTGTCATGCAAACCGACGCCCCGAAAGCCTCCGCCGCACTGGCAATGCGCTCGTCATCGGTCGCAATGACGGTTTTGGAAGCACCGCTCTCCATTGCTCGCTCCCAGACATGTTGCAGCATCGGCTTCCCGTTCAAATCGAGTAACGCCTTGCCCGGCAGCCGCGTGGACGCATAACGTGCTGGAATAACAACGATGAAGGAATTCATGCGGCGTCCCCTCCGGTGGCGAGCCGTGCCTCAAGTTGTTGCATCAGCGTTGCCACAGAGACTGCCTCCATTGAAAGGTTGACCGGAACGTACCAAAACCTGTTCGCAATACTCCGCCCCAGTTTGACGGCATCTTTCTCCGTCATCAACACCTCGAGCTCATCGCCAAAATCCAGATCCGCACGACCAAGGCTCGCGTGATCAGCAAACGCGTGCTCCACAACGTCAATCTCATGCTGTCGGAGCATGTCAAAAAACCTCGCAGGATTACCAATTGCCGCCACCGCATGCACTGTTGATCCGGCGAACTCACGCAGCGCCTTTGTTGCCGATCCGTTGACACGCTCTGCATCAGCGGGCAGTAACACAAAGTGAGTACCTCGCAGGTCGATGTCCTCGTTTCCATTTATCAGGACCTGGTCGACAGACTGGAGCCTGTCCTCCGATTCACGCATCGGCCCGGCAGGCAGCAAGCGGCGATTCCCCAGGCCGCGCACGCCGTCCACAACGCAAATCTCAAAGTCTCGCTGCAATCGCAAGTGCTGCAGCCCGTCATCCGCAATGATGACATTGACACCATCGTCGACCAGCATCGACGCCGCTCGGACGCGATCGGCATCCACAGCAACCGGACATGCTGCGCGCCGTGCCAACAGAACCGGCTCATCACCGACGACAGCGGCTTCGCTGTCCGCATCAACGCGCATGGACGTCCCGGACTTGCTGCCGCCGTAGCCGCGGCTGATGATTCCCGGCTGATAGCCGCGATCCCGCATTTCATTGACCAGCCAGATCACTGTTGGCGTCTTGCCCGTTCCACCGGCTGTAATATTGCCAACCACGACCACCGGCACACTCACCTTGTGCGTACTGAAAACACCACGGCTGTACAGCCACGCCCGTAGCCGGCTGACGAGCCAATACAGACCGCTAAGTGGCCGCAAGATCCAGCCGAACGCACCCCCGTCGTACCAGACACGCTGCAGCCAATTGTACAGGGATCCCACGGGAATCTACTCGTCGCTGAACTGCATGCGATAGAGCGCAGCGTAGTGTCCATCCTGCGCTATCAATTCGGCATGCGTACCCGACTCGACGAGCTTGCCAGCGTCCAGGACGATAATGCAGTCAGCCTTCTCCACGGTGGACAGGCGATGTGCAATTACCAGTGTCGTGCGGTCAAGCATCAGTGTATTCAAGGCTTCCTGAATGCGGCGCTCGGACCGGGTATCCAATGCAGATGTCGCCTCATCCAGGATCAGTACCGGCGCGTTCTTTAACAATGCCCTGCCGATGGCAATGCGCTGCCGCTGCCCACCTGACAGCAGTACGCCCCGATCTCCGACCATGGTCTCGAAGCCGTCGGGAAGTTCGTTCACAAAATCGACGATGTGCGCAGCCTCGGCTGCCTGCATCAGCTCCTCATCAGAATGATTCCTGAGCTGCCCGTACGCCAGGTTATTACGAATAGTGTCATTGAACAGCACGACATCCTGGCTCACCAGGCTGATGTTATTGCGCAAGCTTGCCAGCGTGAAGTCGCTAATAGAAACGTCATCTATGCGTATGGCACCTGAATCTATATCGTAGAAACGCGGCAACAGGCTTGCCAGTGTCGACTTGCCGCTGCCCGAATGGCCAACGATGGCGAGTGTCTTTCCCGCTGCAACGTCGACGCTGATATTGTCGATTACAATCGCGTTTTCGTCACCGTAGGAAAAGCACACCTTGTCGAAGCTGACATCGCCGCGAACGCGTTCGATTTCGACATCACCATTGTCCTCTTCATCGGTTTCATCAATCACCGCGAACAGGCTGTCAGCACCTGCAACGCCGCGTTGCAGCGTCGCATTGACGTTGGTTATGCGTCGCACCGGCTGCAACATCAGCATCATTGCAGAGAAAAACGCGATGAATTCTCCAGCCGTTAACGCATTGTTGAGGGACTGCCTGCCTGCGACGTAAATGACCATCGCAATGCCGAATCCGAAAACCACCTGGGTCACGGCCACACCGAACGAGCGCACACGAATCAGTTTCAGATTCTGTTTGCGGTTACGTTCATCGACGTCCGTGAGTCGGTCTTTCTCATACTCGTATCCGCCGAATGCCTTAACGACCCAGTTGCCACGGATCACCTCGTCGGTCACCTGGGTGACTTCACCAACAGAATCCTGGATACGACCGCTATAGCGCCGAAACGCAATACCGAGCAAACGCACCAGTGCTGCGACAATTGGAAACAGGATAGCGACAAAGATTGTCAGCGTCGGACTGAAATACAGCATGACGCAAATCGCTGCGATAACGGTCAATGTATCGCGCACTGCAATAGTAACCACGCTCGTCACCGACTCGGCTACCATCTCGACGTTGTAGGTCATGCGAGACAGCAATGGTCCTGCAGCCTGCTTGTCGAAAAATTGCGTCGGTAATGTCAGGAATTTTGCAAAGACCTGGCGTCGCAGGTCGCTGATAACCTGGCGCCCTATCCATCCCAGTGACGCTTCCGTTGCGAAACCCGAGATCCCCCGCAATATGAAGATCGCCATGAACGCAAATGGAATCCACCGCGCGGTCTCGAGGTTCTTCGCTACCAGCGCTTCATCGGTCAATGGCTGGAGCAACGCGACCAGACCTGCCTCAATCACGGCGGTCGCGGCCATTCCGACAACAGCGACAAATCCAATCAATTTGTGAGGCGTTACGTAATGCCAGAGCCGGCCATAAATATCGCGAACCTGTGTGTCGATGGTCTTAGTCAACGCTTTCACTAACAGTGGCGATACTGATCTGCGTAAACCCAAGCCGCCCTGCAACATCCATTGCCGTCACGACGTGCTGATGCTTTGCATTCGCATCGGCACTGATCGTCATCGGCAGGTCATTTCGCCCGACCGACACTTTCTGCAGTGCATTGCGAATAGTCTCTGCCCGATTGTTGATCAGCTCCCGTCCATTGACGAGATACGTACCTGTTTCGGTAATCATGATATCGATAGTCTCAGGCGGCTCTTCCGTCACCGCCGTGGATTCAGCCTCAGGCAAACTGATGTTGATTTGTGACTGCTTGACGAAGCTCGTCGATACCATGAAAAAAATCAGCAACAGAAATACGACATCGATAAGCGATGTGAGATTCACCTCTGGCTGCGCCCTTGGTCGCAGATTGAGCTTCATTGCTTACCCACTGTTCGAGCGCCGGTGCAGCGCTTCGACGAGTTTGATGGCCTCTTTTTCCATATCGACAACCAGAGTATCAACGCGGGTCCGGTAGTGGCGGTAGCCGATCAATGCCGGAATCGCAACTGTCAGGCCAGCGGCCGTCGTTATCAATGCCTGCGCGATGCCACCCGCCAGCGCGGTCGGGTTGCCGACGCCATGGGTTGTTATCTCGGTAAACACCTCGACCATACCGATCACGGTGCCAAGGAGTCCCAGCAACGGTGACACAGCTGCTACCGTCCCCAGTGTTTCGAGATAGCGTTCCAGTTCGTGCACGACATGACGCCCGGTATCCTCAATCGAATCCTTCAGAACGACACGGTCGCGATCACGGTTGATCAGGCCTGCGGCGAGAATCTGTCCCAGCGCGGAGCCCTGGTGCAAACTCTGAATCTGTTTCTGGTCCAGCTGGTCTTTCTTGACCCAACCCCAGACCTTGCTTGTCAGGTCTTCAGGAATGACGCGTTTTTGCTGGAGCGTCCAGAAACGCTCAAGAATGATCCCCATTGCGACTATCGCGCAAAGGATTATTGGCAACATCAACCAGCCGCCGGATTTTACGATCTCAACCATGGGAACCTGAACGAGGTGGAAAAAGGAAATATACAGCGACCGCGACGAAAATTCTCGCCGAAACGCCAGCTTTTTCAATGCCTAGGGCATTAATCCATCATGCCAGAATCGTTGTCTGGCCAGGCGCTGCTCAACTATCGCTGAAACACCTGATTTCTCACACACTCTGAAGCTTAACGCACCTGATTCTGCAGTTGTGTAGACACGTGCGCCGATACTCTGCCAACGGCGGACCACAGACGTCTTGGGGAAGTTCCAGCGATTGGCAAAGCCGGCCGACGCAATGGCGACCCGCGGCCGCGTCGCTTCGACAAAAGCCGGCGTTGAGGACGTGGCGCTGCCGTGATGTGGGATTATGACGATATCGGACTGTATGTCGGCGAATTTCAGCAATTGCCGCTCCGCAGCAGACTCGATGTCGCCTGTCAGGAGCATTCGATAGTCGCCCACCACAACCTGCAATACACAGGACGCGTTGTTTCCGCTTAGGCCCGGCCTGGACGGATGCAGGATGTGGACATCGACTCCGTCCAGCCGCCACGACATCCCGGCTTTGCATCGTGAGAGATTGTTGACGTCCGGTCGCAACGGCTCTCCGGAGTAGACATGGCCAACCGGCAATGACTTCAGCAAAGGCGCTACGCCACCTGCATGATCATCATCAGCATGCGATACCACAAGCACGTCGATACGTTCTTGAGACTGGCTGCCAAGAAACGGTAGCAATACCTGCTCCGCCACGCTGCCGCCATTGCGATAGCGCACCCCCGTATCAAACAGCAGGATCTTTGACTGGCTGCGAACAACCACCGCCAGCCCCTGGCCGACGTCCAGTACATCAGTATCGAAGCAGCCCGTTGGTACCGGTATTGGCCGATAGCTGACGATATGGGCTACTGCGATAATCGCGATCCAGCGCCCGGGCCATCCGCGTGGCAAGACGACCCATAACACCGGCAGGCATAGCACGCACCACATGACGCCGCGCGGTTCGACGATCTCGGCGCTCAGGAAGTCGAAAGCCGCAAACCATGCAATGACATCCTCGATAGCGTCAACGCTCAGGGCGGCAGCTTTGAGCAGTTGCAGGCTCAAATCATTCGACGCCGGCAACGTGAGCATCCCGAGCAATGCAAGCGGCGCGGTGATCGCACTAAAAACAGGCACGACAATCAGATTGACGACGGGTGCCGCGAATGCAATTCGATCGAACCAGAGAACCGTGAACGGCAAAAGCCCGAATAGTAACGCCCACTGCATTTTGACCAGGGCGCGCAACGCAAGCAGGCGTCGCACCAGCCTGCCCTGCGCGCGGCCCTGAAACTCCGCAGCTATCTTGATCAACACCAGCACTGCGGCGAACGAGAGGCTAAAGCCGGGTGCGAGCAGCGCGAGTGGATTGCCGACAAACACGACGATCGCCGCAGCCGCGAGGATTGCAACAGCATTTGTTCGCCGCCGCCACAGCAACAGAACAAGAGCGCTCCACAGCATGAGGACCGCGCGTTGTGCAGGCACCCCAAATCCCGACAATAGCGCATAGACCAGGGCGAACAGGCAACCTGCAGCTACACCATATGTTCGAGGATTGCCCGGCAAGCGCAACCATCCCGAGAAAACGATACCCGCGACGGCAGCGAATGCCGCTGCAAGCCCGATATGCAGACCCGAGATCGCCATCAGGTGGCTGGTCCCCGTTTCAGCATAGCGATCCCACTGCTCACGGGAAATTGAAGCTCTCTCGCCGACGCCAACAGCGGACAACACCGCTGCAGCGCTGTCGCTCGCCCGATATGCCTGCTCGACAAAGTCGCGTCGAAAAGTGTCCGTAAGCGAGAGTGTTGCAACAGCGAGACGCTGATTCCGCTTCCCCGTAACAACGTAGCCAGTCGCATGAATCTTCTTGCGGAACAGCCACGTCTCCCGGTCAAATGTCCCTGGGTTACGCAAGCCCCGCGGGCGGCGCAGGCGCAGCTCGAGCTGCCATACTTCGCCGACTCCGGGTGTGACAGCCGGCATGTACCAACTGACACTGGAACGCGTCGGAAGGCGTTTGTCGCTGAGTGGTGACACGCAAAACGTGCTGCTACCTGCCACAGTCTTCGCCGCGCTGCAGATCGAAACCGTGGTGAGCAGGCTGTCCCCGGCATATCGAGGTTGCAGACGGGCATCGATTACATCTGCACCTGCGCCCATCAACAGCCAGTAGCCAAGCAAAACAAGGCCAGCGCCTCGCAGGCGTCTGCAACAAAAACATGCCGCAACCGCAACTAAAAGCACCGCGCGATGGTCCGAGGAGAGAAGAACCCTGCTATGCTGCGCCGCGATACCACCGGCAAGCAATAACAGACAGACACGAACCAACATCGTTAGCGATCAGGCAACGATTCAGGAATGTCGGCAACAACTATAAAACCCGGACCAAGGTGATATGCCAAGGCGTTTTTTCAGGAAATTTGCGTTTAAACGCCAGCACCTCAGCGAACTCTGGTTCATGTCGCCATTTCGCGGCATGCTGCAAGATCACCGTCTGTGGGGAATTCGTCGCCGCACCGTGGTTCCGGCGTTTTCGCTTGGTTTGTTTATCGCCTTTCTGCCGACGCCTGGGCATACGCTGATTGCGGCGTTACTGGCCCTGATGCTACGAGTTAACATCCCGGTCGCTGCGCTATCAACCTGGGTGAGCAACCCGGTGACGATATTCATTATGTACCCGGGCGCCTACCACCTCGGCAATGTGATTCTTGGCGCACCCGCACAGGATGTCGCGTTCGCGTTATCGTGGGACTGGCTGACACATACATTCGTCACAATCTGGCAGCCCATGCTGCTGGGCAGTGTAATCCTGGGAGTTGGCGCGGCCCTGCTCGGCTACGTCGGTCTCGACTTGTTGTGGCGCGCCTCAATCGCCGATTACAAATCGCGCAAGCGCGAGATCCGCAATAAGCGCAGCCGCTAGTCGGGCGTTTTCAACGTGCCGTCTTCCAACACAAGCACCCTATCCATACGCGCGGCAATTGAATGATCATGCGTAACAATCACGAGGCTCGTCTTTAATTCCTGGTTGAGCTCCAGCATCAGTTGCAGGACATGCTCGCCGTTACCCGAGTCAAGGTTGCCGGTCGGCTCGTCGGCGAGTACCAGTTGCGGCCGGGTGATCAGTGCACGAGCGACTGCCGCACGTTGTCGCTCACCACCTGACAACTCGCCGGGCTTGTGATGCAGCCGCTCACCGAGCCCTACTCGACTGAGCAACTCGCGTGCTTTGTCGATAGCAGCCGCGCGAGGCTCTCGCCGAATCATCAATGGCATCGCGACGTTTTCTTCAGCCGTAAACTCAGGCAACAGATGATGGAACTGATACACAAAACCGATGTAGCGGTTACGCAGGTCGCCCTTGGTTGTTTCATCAGTGCCGTGCATCGCTTCGCCATGGATGAAAACCTGGCCCTCATCGGGCTCGTCGAGACCACCCATGATCTGCAACAGCGTGGTTTTGCCAGATCCGGATGAACCGATGATAGCGACGCGTTCGGCCGGCCTAACTACAAGATCGATGCCATGCAACACTTCGAGAGTAGAAGCGCCTTCGTTGAAGCGTCGCACAACACCGCGACAATCGAGAACAGAGTCAGTCATATCGTAGGGCCTCAGCCGGTGCCGTCTTCGCGGCTACCCAGGCGGGATAAAGAGTCGAAACCAGTGCCAGGACAAGCGCAATCGACGCAATACGCCAGACATCGGAAAATTTCACTTCTGACGGCAGGTCGCTGATGAAATACACGTCAGCTGCCAGAAACTTGATGCCAAAAAGTGTTTCGAAGAAGCTGATAATTGGTTCCAGGTTGAGCGCCAGCGCCAATCCCAGCACAACGCCGATGATCGTCCCTGCCACGCCGACTATCGTTCCCTGGGTCACAAAAATCTTGAGAATACTTGCCGGTCTTGCACCAATCGTTCTTAGAATCGCAATATCGGCCTGTTTGTCCTTCACGACCATAACCAGTGTTGAGACGATATTGAACGCGGCAACGGCAATGACCAGTAGTAAGATGACGAACAAGATCGACTTGGTAATCTGGATCGAACGAAAGAAATTCACATGTCGGCGCGTCCAGTCCGACACGAGCATCAGTTCACCATGCTCATACACGACCTCGCGTACGATCGCCGCGGCATCGTAGATATCCGTGACAGCGAGCCGCACGCCAGTGACATTGTTTCGTTTGCGGTAGAGTTTTTGCGCATCCCCGATATTGATAAACGCCAGCCGCCGATCAAATTCGTACATGCCGACGCGGTAGATCCCGCTGACCGTGAAGCGTTTCATCCTAGGAACAACACCGGCCGGCGTGACAACACCCTGCGCGAGTGTGACGGTGACCTTGTCACCCACGCCGACGACAAGTTCTTTGGCGAGTTCAATGCCCAGCACTATGTTGAATTCACCAGCTTCGAGTGCGGCAAGTTCGCCCTGCTGCATGACGTCGCCTATACCAGAGACAGTATGTTCGAGCACCGGATCGATGCCGCGCAGTTCTGCGCCACTGAGCTGTTTTTCGAAAACCAGTAATGCCTGGCCGTCAATATACGGTGCTGCTGCACGTACCCGTGGATTCTCAATCGCCGTCGCAATCATGTCGGAGCTGCTCGCCAATGCGTCGTCGACATCCTCAATGGTTGCGTGAGCGGTCATGGCGAGCAATCGATCCTTGAGCTCGCGTTCGAATCCATTGACGACTGACATCACGACAATCAACACCATTACTGCAATCGCAATGCCGAGCATCGAAATCGCAGAAATCAATGACACGAAGCTATTGCTGCTTCGAGACCGTACGTAGCGATTGCCGACCCAGAGTTCGAAACGATTGGCCATTAGCGCTTACTCATAGCGCAAAGCTGCCGCTGGATTGACCAGCGCCGCACGTCGAGCAGGATACAAGGTCGCCAGAGAGGTAAGCACGAATGCCGCAATGGCAATTATCGCGACGTCCTGTCGCTCCAGCTCTGACGGAATGCGGGTCACGTAGTAGACGTCCCCGGGCATGATCTGAAATCCCAGCGTCTGCTCCAGTATCGGCACGATAACGGGAACATTGATCGCAAGAACAATTCCCAGCAGGACGCCGATGATGACGCCCGCCCAGCCGATGATCGCACCCTGAACAAAGAATATTTTGACCACGCCTTGTGGCGGCATACCGAGCGTGCGCAACACTGCAATATCGGTTGTTTTGTCGGTGACGACCATCACGAGGCTGGCAACGATGTTGAACGCAGCAACACCGATGATTAGCGACAGTAACAACGACATCATCGTCTTCTCGAGGCGTATGGCCCTGAAATAGCTGCCGTTCTCTATCGTCCAGTCGCTGCTGACTACGTCAGCTCCGAGCCTGGACTGAATGGACGCAGAAATGGCGGGCGCCGCCATCACATCATCTGCACGAAAACGGATCGAACTGACTGCGTCACCGAGGCCAAGTATTGCGGCCACGTCGTCGACATGCACCAGCGCCAGCACACTGTCGTGGTCTGACAAGCCTGCCTCAAAAACACCACGCATGACGAATCGTTCAAGAACCGGCTGCAACGTGCCATCGCCGACGGGTTTCGGCACCAGCAGGACTACATTGTCTCCAATACGGGCACCCAATTCATATGACAGGCCGCGACCCAGAACAATGCCTCGTTCGCCGGGTAACAGCCCAGCCAGGCTACCTTCGACCATGTTGATCGTGTCACCGGAGAGATTCGTTTCGAATGCAGGGTCAACGCCGTGCACAAGTACGGCAAACAGCTCTTTGCCTGACTGAATCATGCCCTCCATCTGCACGAATGGTGCGGCGGCTTTAACGCCCGGTTCTGACTCAACAGCCGCAAGCAGATCGCGCCAGTCGTCGGTTGTGCCTTCGCTGGCGGCTACCGAGCCATGTGCCGACATGCTCAGGAGTCGATTGCGCAACTCGCCTTCAAAGCCGTTCATCACGGACAGAATAACGATCAGCGCGGCAACGCCAAGGGATATGCCGATGAGGCTGATCAACGTGATAAAAGACACGAAGCGGGTGCGGCGCTTGGCGCGCAGGTAGCGCAGCCCGACAAAGAGTTCTACTGGGTTTAGCATCGGCTCGCATTAAACCACATTCCAGGCTTCCGAAATGCCTCCAAATGGCTGTAGTAACTTGTGACACAGTTCGCATGGGGAACTGCTGCCAGCAATGATATAGTGCCGGAGTACTGATAGGAGTAGCACCTATGAACAAACTGCGAACGTTAGGCCTCGTCACACTGCTGGTTGCATTCGGCGGCACGGCGACTGCTGATACCCTCAATATGCAAGGCGCGAGCGCAGCCGTAGACGGACACCCCACCCGCGGCATGACGCAACAGCGCGTCGAGTCGAAGTTTGGAAGTCCTGCATCAGTCGCATCGCCAGTCGGCGATCCACCGATTACACGCTGGGAATACGCCGATTTCGTCGTATTTTTCGAGTATGACAAGGTCATACACGCCGTCGCCAAGCGCTAGTATCTGACGCAATTTGAAAGCCCGGACCGGAAACGGTCCGGGCTTTTTTGTGTCTGTGTAATAATCGCGTGCCGCGAACCCGGACACGTTGAAATACGCTTTGACAGACGCACTCCTCATACCCGCCTCTACGCCAATCCCGGCACCCGGCAAGAACGCTGCCTGGGGCCTCCTCATTGGCGCCAGTACGGCGCTGGCGGCGGCCGAACTCGCCACTCGCCTTTCAGCCAGTAGCACGCCAGCGGCCGTGTTGTTACTTGCCGAGGACCCACGCCACGCTGACCAACTGGAAGCGGAACTACGTTTTTTCGCAGGAACTGCCCTGCCTGTACAACACTTTGTCGAGTGGGAGACCTTGCCGTGGGACAGCTTCTCGCCGCACCAGGACATCATCTCCCAGCGACTGAGCGTGCTCGCCGCACTGCCCTCCATGCAGGTCGGCGTCGTGATCGCGAGCTGCGGAGTGTTGCACCAGCGTCTGCCACCCCTCGACTACGTCGCCGCTCGCTCTTTGTCTCTGCGCCGAGATCAAACGCTGGTACGCGAAGACTTCACCCAGTTACTGGTCGAGGCAGGCTATTTGCGCGTGCCGCAGGTATCCGAGCATGGCGAATTCGCCGTGCGAGGATCGTTGATCGACATCTACCCGATGGGTACGGAAATCCCCGTCCGAATCGATTTTTTTGACGATCAAATCGAGTCGCTGCGCTATTTTTCGCCAGACACGCAGTTATCCGGCGAGAAAGTTGACGCCATTCGCATACTACCGGCGCGTGAAGTACCTCTCGACGCTGACTCCGTCAGTCGCTTCAGACACCGCTACCGCGAACGATTCGAAGGACAACCCGGAAAATCGCGTGTTTACCGGGACGTTTCCGACGGAATCGCCCATGGCGGTATCGAGTACTACCTGCCGTTATTCTTTGAGCAATCGGCCTCACTACTGGATTATCTGCCTGCCGGCAGCGTCGTCCTGGTGCCGGAGTCGCAGCCATCCCTCGCCGAGCAGTTCGCAGGCGAGGTGCTCGAACGATTCGAAATGTGCAGCCTGGACAAAGAGCGACCGATTCTCGGTTGCGATGAAACCTTCTTGGCACCAAACCAGATAGAGGCTCGCCTTAGCAGTTTCAGTCAGATCCGATACGCGGCCAAAACACTGCCGGGCAAGGCGTTGAATTTCGAAGCCAAGCTACCGCCGGCAATGAAGATTGAGGCACGCTTCGAAGATGCGGCCGCAGGGCTCATACGATTCTTGCAATCATTCGACGGTCGAGTCTTGTTCAGCACCGACTCGGCCGGTCGCCGTGAGCAACTTTACGAACTGCTTGCCGGACGCGGCCTGGACTTAAGCCGGGTCGACAGTTGGCGCGGCTTCCTCGAAGACTCACACCGTATCGGGGTGGCAATTGCACCGCTCGAAGACGGTGTGTTGCTCGCGGAAGCAAAGACCGCGCTTATCAGCGAGCAACAGCTATTTGGCGAGCGCACCAGGGCGCGCAAGCGAAAGCGGCGCGACGATCGTGATCCGGAAGCCATCATCCGGCAACTCAACGATCTCGAAGAGGGATCACCAGTCGTTCATGCGGAGTACGGCGTCGGTCGATACCTCGGACTGATCACACTTGAAGCTGGCGGCATAGCTGCCGAGTTCCTGCACCTGCAGTATGCTGACGGTGACAAGCTCTATGTTCCCGTGCACGCCCTGGAGTTAATCTCACGCTACACGGGCGCCTCTCCGGACAACGCACCGATACACCGTCTTGGCAGCGATCAATGGGAGAAGGCGCGCAAGCGTGCCATCAAGAAGATTCGCGACGTTGCGGCCGAGTTGCTCGACATCTACGCCCGTCGGGCTGCACGGCAGGGACACCGATTCCGATGGCCCGAGAATGAATATCGCTCTTTTGAGTCCGGATTTCCGTTTGAACTTACAGAGGACCAGGCGCAAACCATCGACGACGTGCTGGCGGATCTTGAGTCAACACAACCGATGGACCGCGTAGTCTGCGGTGACGTCGGATTCGGCAAGACCGAGGTCGCCTTGCGAGCGACATTTGCGGCCGTGCACGGTGGCAAGCAGGTCGCCGTGCTGGTACCCACTACATTGCTCGCGCAGCAACACGGACAGAATTTTCGTGATCGTTTCGCAGACTGGCCAATCCGTGTCGAGGTGTTATCGCGGTTTCAGACCGCAAAGCAGGTTAAGGACACCGTCGCTGGCATGAAATCAGGCGCAGTTGACGTCGTTATCGGCACACACCGCCTGCTCGGCCATACCAACGACTTCGCCGACGTTGGCCTTGTCATTATCGATGAGGAACATCGTTTCGGCGTTCGGCACAAGGAATCGATCAAATCGCTGCGCAGCGAAGTAGATGTTCTGACGCTGACGGCAACACCGATTCCACGCACCCTCAACATGACTCTTGGCGGCATTCGCGAAATGTCACTGATCACAACGCCACCGGCTGAACGGCTGGCTGTAAAAACCTTTGTATCAGAATGGAATGACGTTGTGATTCGTGAGGCGTGTTTGCGCGAGATCAAACGCGGTGGACAGGTCTATTTCATTCACAACCGCGTTAACGACATCGAGCGCATCGAACAGCAGCTGCAGAAGCTGGTACCGGAAGCCAGCATTCGCATTGGTCATGGGCAGATGCAAGAGCGCGAACTCGAACAGGTCATGCTCGATTTCTATCACCGCAGATTCAATGTACTACTCTGTACGACGATCGTCGAAAGCGGTATAGACGTTCCCACTGCGAATACAATCATTATCAACCGCGCGGACCGTTTTGGTCTCGCACAGTTACATCAGTTGCGCGGCCGCGTTGGACGCTCCCATCACCGCGCCTATGCTTACATGGTGGCGCCGCCGAAGACGGCTATGACTGCCGATGCGGTAAAGCGACTTGAAGCTATAGACTCGCTCGAAGATCTTGGATCTGGTTTCACACTGGCGACACACGACCTGGAGATCCGCGGCGCTGGCGAGTTGCTCGGCGATACCCAGAGTGGCCAGATCCAGGAAATCGGGTTTTCGCTGTACACGGAACTGCTGGGGCGCGCTGTCGATTCTCTTCGGTCCGGAAAGGAACCGGACCTCGATGCACCGCTGCATGGTGGCGTCGACATCAATCTGCATGTTGCCGCGTTGTTACCAGATGACTATGTACCGGATGTGCACCTGCGCCTGATGCTCTACAAACGAGTTTCGGCGGCACAAACCGCGGAAGACTTGCGTGAGCTTCAAGTTGAGCTCATAGACCGTTTCGGACTATTGCCGGATGCGACCAGGAATCTCATACGAATAGCCGCAATCAAGAAAACCGCTGCAGCGCTGGGCATAGAGAAAATTGATGCCGCGGACGGCGGCGGCTACATTGTGTTTGCTGCCGAAAGCCATATTGACCCTGTCGCTTTGATCCAATTAGTGCAAAATGATAGCCGTCGCTACCGATTGCAGGGATCGCATCGACTGCAAATCAAGGATAATCTCTCGGATCTTGAGAAACGTTTTAAGACCATCGAGGACCTAATGCAGCGTCTGGCGGTCAAAGATCAAGGAACAGGATAAGGCATGAAAAGATATTTTACATTGCTGCTGACGTGCACCGCCTTGAGCGCAGGCGCCCAGGACGATCTGACAACTGCAGAGGAGCTTGATATCCGGCGCTATAGCGTGGAGGTCATCATATTTTCCTATGCGGAAGATTTCGCCGGCGGCACAGAAATATTTGTACCCGATGAGCTGCCCGTTGTGAGTCTGCCCGGCGAGTTTATGGAATTGGCGCCTTTGGCACGTCGGTCGCGAGAGCTGGAAATTGTCATGATGACCGATGACGAGTTCACGCTTGACGAGCAATACGGCCGGCTGCGACGGCTGCAGGCCTACACGCCATTGATGCACTTTGGCTGGACGCAAGCCACCTACCCCGATGAGGCACCGCAGACACGAGCATTGTCGTCATATGCGACACCTCCGCCGGGCCTGCAAGGCGACCTGACTTTGTATCTGAGCCGGTATCTGCACCTCGCCGTGGACCTGCAACTGGACGCAAAGCCCGGAGCAGCCGCATCGAAGCTTGTCGCAGCGAATGGCGACCGCGAAGACTTCTACCGGCAACGCGATACCGCGCCTGCTGTTGGCCCGACACGCTACCGTATCGAAGAAGACCGAATTTTTCGCAACGGCGAGTTACGCTATTTTGACCATCCGAAATTTGGAGTACTGGTCAAGGTTGCACGAGTCGAGGAAGAAGAACCCGACGAGGAAGAATTGTTCAATACCGAGCTACTTGGCGAGTAACTCGTTCAGGAATTCCCGCGCGTGCAGCTGTTCGCTGCTGACATCGGCGACAGCGACTTCGTAAGAAACGGTCACAAACTTCGCTGCGGCCGAACGCGGGTGATGCAAGCCCAGTTCGCGAACCGCGATGGAAATCTTGCTCGCAAACTCACCGACGCCCTGCCCGTCCACGGCATGTGACAACACTATGAAGCGGTCGCCGTCAGGGCGCGCCACCACGTCACTCGCACGGCGCAGACAACGGCGTATGGCCTGCCCGACACGGCGCAGACACGAATCAGCGGCATGCCTGCCGAAGACTTCGACATACGCGTCAAACTCGTCCAGCGCGAACATGACCAATGACAACTTGCTGCTCTCCCGTGCTGCGACTGCCCAGTCGTGCTCAAAAACATCAGCGAATGCACGACGGTTCAACAGGCCTGTGACAGGATCATCTCGGGACAAATCCCGAATTCGACGCTTTGCTTTCAGCAGCGCGTGGTGCATTTCCGCGCTCTCCGCACCACCAGCCCCAACACCGCTGCGCCAGTACGCGGCATAAAACGAGACGCTCTCGACACCGGGGAGCCGCAATGGTTTCAGGATCAAAAGGTACTCGCGACTACTGGATTCGATTGGCAGGCTGCTCTCCTGCTGTGCGCGGACTGTTTCGCTGACTTCGAGCGCCAGCTCCCGTCCCGCAAGTGATTCGATGACATCCGCGAAAGGCTGCCGCAGCACAGCATCTGCAGTGATCGATTCGAACGCAGGGTTTGCGAGCACCACGGGCCAGTCCGGCTGGTCTACCCGAACCACGAGCACCGGCTCCGTCGTTCCGGATATCACTTGTTCGAGTATCTTGCGGCTGACTGTTTTCATTTTGCTACGCGCCGATAGACTCGAAGAAAGCATGCAGCAGGGATTCCGTCAGCGATCGCGCGGATTCTGTACTGGCCTCAACATCATCATGAATAGGTGTGTCACCACGACCCGCGGCACGATTCACGACCAAAGCCAGGCAGGCATATTCCATGCCCAACTCGCGGGCCAGGGCTGCTTCAGGCATCGCCGTCATTCCAACATAGTCAGCGCCGACACGTTCGAGGCGATCGACCTCTGCCGCTGACTCCAGCCGCGGCCCCTGAGTCGTCGCGTAGACACCACCATCGTAGCAGTCGATTGCCGCAGACCGCGCCACGTGTAGTAATTGTGCTCGCAAGCCAACACTAAACGGCTCGGTAAAATCGATATGCTGCAGCTGGCCGTCGGACCCGTCGAAGATAGAGTGTTCTCTTCCCCATGTGAAATCGAGAACCTGATCAGGCAAACCAATTTCGCCTGACTCACGGATAGCGGAGACGACTCCGACTGTGCACAGCGCGATGACAGACGTCGCCCCGGCCGACTTTAGAGCCGCAAGGTTGGCGCGGTAGTTAATCGCGTGAGGTGGAATGCAATGCGGTTCACCGTGGCGGGCCAGCGTAATGACCGGCGTCCCGGCAATATCAGTGCTGCGCAGTGCCGCCGACGGTGATCCGAAGCGAGTTTCCCCTGTTTGTAGTTCAGACCCGGTAGCAAACTCTTCAAAACCGCTTCCGATGATCATTGCATATTGCTCAGGCATCCAGTTGTAACTCCGGTTGGTGACTCCAGTTTGAAAACAGTTCATTGGCTTCGTGCCATTCATCACTTGCCATCAGTGTTTCGCGGAGCATCTGACCCGTGCCGTGCAACCGTGCGAGTCTTACTAATGACAATGGGTTGGAGTAGTCGTTTAGTGCATCAACAGCCTGATGCGCCGCATCGCGGTCGTTGCACACCAGGATCATGTCGCAACCCGCCTGCAATGCCAGTCGCGCGCGTTCTGCCATCGTGCCGTAGTCGCGCGTCGCATGCATACTCAGATCGTCGCAAAAAACGGCACCGCCAAAGCCGAGGCGTGAGCGCAACTCTTGCTGAATCCAGTACTCGGAGAAACCGGCCGGCATCGCATCGATTTCGCGATACACAATGTGGGCCAGCATCACGCCTCCAACAACACCTGTATTCATCATACGCTCGTACGGACGCATGTCGTCGAGCAGCAATCCGTAGTCACGGCGATCGACAGGCAATTTGAGGTGTGAGTCTGCAACCACTGCCCCGTGACCCGGAAAGTGCTTGGCTACTGCTGCCATGCCTGCATTGCGCATACCGCGCGCAAATGCGCCGGCCAGCTCACTCACGACATCCGGTTTTTGATGAAAAGCGCGATTACCGATAATTTCGCTCACGCCCCAGTCCAGATCCACGCACGGGGCAAAGCTCAGATCGATGCCGGCGGCGCGCAGCTCAGAGCCGATCAGCCAGCCCGCCTGGCGTGCAATACCAAGACCCCTGGCATTGTCGCGGTCGCACTCGCGACCAATGTGCCGCATGGGCGGCATGACTGTGAAGTCCTTGCGAAACCGCTGGACACGCCCACCTTCATGGTCGACGGCAACCAGCAACGGTGGACTGCGCAATGCGCGAATTTCGGCGACCAGGTCCGTAACCTGCTCAACCGAGTCGAAATTACGAGTAAACAGGATTACTCCACCCACAGCGGGCTCCCGCAGCAGGTCGCGGTCAGCCGGACTCAAAGCCTGTCCGTCGATATCGAGCATCACGGGTCCGAGCGACATCCGTTGCGCCTCGTTGCTAGTGGTCACGTTTTCCTGAATACCGCGATTGATTCTACATGCGCCGTATGCGGGAACATATCGATGATACCCGCAGATTCGAGGTGATAGTCGTGCCTGGATACCAAAACGCCAGCATCGCGAGCCAACGTACCGGGATGGCAGGAGACGTAGACGATGCGCTGCGGATCGAGAATGTGCATACGGTCTACTATTTCAGCGGCCCCGCTGCGCGCCGGATCAAGCAGCAGCCGGTCCCAACCGGCTTTCGCCCATGCTTCCGTACCGTCAATCTTGTTCAGGTCCGCAACGCGAAAATCGACATTCTGCTGCCCGTTGCTGCGTGCATTTTCAGCAGCACGCGCGACCAGGGACTGTTCACCTTCAATTCCCAGTACCGTCGCTGCCCGCCGCGCCAGCGGTAATGAAAAATTGCCGATTCCGCAAAACAGGTCGAGCACACGGTCATCGGCGCGCACGTCCAGTTGCTCAACTGCAAAATGCACCATACGTTGATTGATATCACCGTTGACCTGAACAAAATCAACAGGCTCGAAATCCACACGGATATCAAACTCGGGCAAGTTGTAGCAAAGTGCCTCGGTCACCGCAGAGGGCTCGATAAGCTGCAATGAATCCAGACCGCCGGGCTGTAGGTATATGCGCAGATTGCGGCTCGCGCCAAATTCGATCAAAGCCTGCCGATCCGCATCAGTCGGCGGATCCAGAACCCGAAACACCAGCGCAATCCCATTGTCCGCAACTGCAACTTCAATCTGCGGCAAGCGCGCTCGAATGGATAGCCCGCCGATGAGATCGCTTAACTCGTCAAGCATTCCGTCCATCGGTTCGCTGAGAACCTCGCAACGGTGCATGTCGGTAATGAACGGTGCATGTTTTTCTCGAAACCCGACCAACGTCCGGCCTTTCGCTGGCACATCCTTCACCGCGAGGCGTGCCCTGCGCCTGTAGTTCCAGACAGGACCGGTCATGGGCTTAAGCCATTCGTCCGGCGCGACGTTGCCAATGCGCTGCAAGTTGTCTCGCAACGTCTGTTCTTTCAGGGTGCGTTGATACTCTGCACTGACGTGCTGCAGCGAGCAGCCGCCACAACGACCGAACGCTTCACACTTCGCTTCAATACGATCTGCGGATGGCTCAAATACCTGCAGCAGTTCTGCTTCATCGAAATTGCGGCGAAACTTGCGCCGCTGAAATTCGACTTGTTCCCCCGGCAAAGCACCCGCTACAAAAACTTTCTTACCGTCGACAGCCGCGATACCGCGGCCATCATGCGCTGCCGACTCAATCGTGGCCGTTTCGGGCCCACGCCGCTTTCTCTTGCCCATAGAAGCGCCCTACGCCGCCCAGGCGGCGAGAAATTCGTTGAGGTGGGGCTCATCCATCGAGGCTAGCGAAGCACGCACGAGCGCCAGTTCTCGCTCAAGATCGGTCTGGTCCAGATTGCCGCGCATGAACTCGAAACGCAGAAACACGAGCCACGTATTGAGGACATCCGTTTCGCAGTAATCACGAATTTCGCGAATCCCACCCTCCTGGAACTTGTCCCAGACCTTGTCGCCGCTCATGCCCAGTTTTCCCGGATAGCCAAGCAGCACTGCCATTTGATCGAGACTTGCCCGGCCGCGCGGCTGAAAGCCTGCCAGTACATCCATGAGGTCGACATGCCGCCAGTGGAAGCGGCTCATGTAGTTGTTCCATTTGAAGTCGCGGTCGTTCTCGCCCATCTCCCAGTATCGCGGTGCCTGAATATTGTGGCGCAGTGCACGGTAGTGCAGGACCGGCAAGTCGAAACCGCTACCATTCCACGAGACCAGGTCAGGTGAGTATTTTTCGATGCCATCGAAGAAGCGTTGCACAATTTCGGCTTCTCCGGACGCTTCGTCGCCCAGTGTCCAGACCTTGAACGTGTCGCCGCGCCGAAACGTCACTGAAATCGCGACGATACGTTGCAGATGCAGGGGTAAGAAATCCGAGCCAGTCTGCTGGTGGCGTTTGAACATCATTGCAGTCGCGACGTCGTCGTCAGGCAGCCCGTCAAGATCGTGATAGTTTCGTCCGAACTCTACATCCGGAACGGTTTCGATATCAAAACAGAAGTGATTCATTGTGCTTTCTCCGGACCTGCGATGTCGGCGTGTTCAACAACGGCAAATGCCATCACCAATCCAGCGTCGTCTGTCAGGCTGACATGGCCCGCGCCGATGCCCAGACGATCGCAAACCCGCTGCCCACGTTCCGACCATATGACCAGCGGTCGTCCCCAGTCATTGTTCGTGATACCGACGTCACGCACCCAGACGCCATGTGCGAACCCTGTGCCCATTGCCTTTACCGTTGCCTCCTTGCCGGCAAAACGCATAGCCAGAAACCGGGCCGGCCATTTACTCTTTTGGAACAGGCGCATCTCTTCATCCATTAGAATGCGCCGGGCAAAGTGCTCACCAAACCGCTCCCAGGTCGCTTCTATCCGCGACATCTCCACGATGTCCGTGCCAATACCGAAGATCATGCTCACGCCGCTCGCGCTTCGAGCATCAGGCGTTTCATTGCGCTAACAGCATTGGACAGGCCATCAAAGACTGCACGGGCAACAATCGCATGGCCGATATTCAGCTCGACGATTTGCGGAATTCTGGCAATGGCGGCGACGTTTTGATAATGGAGTCCGTGACCAGCGTTAACGACCAGCCCAAGGCTGTCGCCATAGGCTGCAGCATCGACAACGCGCTGCAACTCTGCGGCCTGCTCGTCTCCCTCCGCGTCGGCATAAGCTCCGGTGTGTAACTCCACGACCGGCGCACCAGCGGCTACTGCCGCGTTCAACTGCTCTTTGTCGGGGTCGATAAATAACGAAACCCGGATACCCGCTGCTGTCAGTTTTGCGCACGCTGCAGAGACGGTATCCAATTGCCCTTTCACATCCAGGCCACCCTCAGTCGTAAGTTCGGCGCGCTTTTCAGGCACAAGACAAACATCCGTTGGTGCAGTTTGCACCGCGATATCGAGCATTTCAGACGTCACCGCACACTCAAGGTTCATGTGTGTCCGCATTACTTTGGCGATCTCGGGCAAATCACTGTCCTGAATATGGCGGCGATCCTCACGCAGATGCACCGTTATCGAGTCGGCACCCGCCCGCTCAGCCATTTCAGCGGCGTCCATAGGCCGCGGGTACGACGTTCCGCGCACCTGGCGCAGTGTCGCTACATGGTCAATATTTACACCGAGGTATAGAGGACGGGGTTCAGTCACTTGAGGTATTCCGTTGTTTCGAAGCGGCGATTCTACCGCGATGCAGTTCCATGAGCACCTTGCGGCTCTTCAATTCTTTCCCACCGAGATGAAACGCGATGACTTCCCGTAACAGGCGATTGGCCGCTCGCAGCGTTTCGGCGTCCTCGAAATGCTGTGCGGCGATCTGCAGCAAACGCTGCCCACTGAAAACCATACCGCCTGCATCGCGTTGCACCGCCACTGGACCCTGTTCAATGCGGTACTCATAGTTTTGCCCGGCGACCACCGTATCGTGACTGCCGGCGATCTGATCGAGATTGATCGCGTAGCCGAGCAAACTCAGAAATTCGATCTCAAAAGAACGCAACGTCGCAGCCACGTTGTCGGTCCCTGCCAGTGCCTGGATAACCTGCACATAGAGTTCGTAGATTTCTGGCTGCGGGTCGTAGCGATGCAGAAAGTTCAGCAGCAATTCGTTGACGTAGTATGCCGAAAACATCGAGTCGCCGGCCATTCCGGACGGTGCGCCCGCTGCTTCTGCGCCGGTCAGTGTACCGAGATCCGATTTGGCGACCCAGGAAACCCGAAGTGGCAAAAACGGACGCAGTACGCCGGCGAGACGTGATTTCGCGCTTCGGCTGCCGCGTGCGACGACCGCAATCTTGCCGTGATCTCTCGTAACAATGTCGAGTATCTGGCTCGTGTCGCGAAACGGTCGGTGATGAAGAATGTACCCGGGCTGTTGCTGCACGCGGCGTTGCGAACTCATAGCGGCGACCTTAGCCTGGAGACTCGAAGCCGAGGCTCAAAAGATCTTTCTCGTTGTCCGCCCAATTGGACTTCACCTTGACCCATAACTCCAGGTGCACGCGAGCACCAAGTTGGTCAGCGATTTCGAGCCGTGCGGCGCGACCGACCTTTTTCAGTACGCCACCCTGCTTGCCCACGACAATGCCTTTCTGGCTATCCCGCTCGACCCAGATTACGGCGTTGATACCGAACCCTCGCTCTTCTTTGTCCATACGTTCTACCTGCACGGTCAATCCGTAAGGCAATTCCTGATGCAGCATGAGGGTTAATTTCTCGCGGATTATCTCGGCGACGTGAAACTCCTTGCTGCGATCGGTGTGCATATCCTCAGGGAACAGCGGTGGCGATTCGGGCAAAAATGCAGGAATCATGGCGAGCAAATGCTCAAGGTTATCGTTCTTCAATGCAGAAACAGGCACAATCTCCGTGAAATCATGTCGCGCAGACATCAGTGCGATCGCATCCAGCAATTTCTCCTTCGGATGCACCTTGTCAACTTTGTTGAGTAGCGCGACAACAGGTGCATTGCAGGATTTGAGCCGATTGAGCACATCATCATCTTCCGACATCCAGCGAGTCGCGTCGCTAACAAACAACACGAGATCTGCGTCCGCCAGTGCGTTAGCGGCAGTACGGTTCATCAAGCGGTTCATCGCCTTGCCTGCGTTGCGATGCAGGCCAGGTGTATCGACAAAAATTATTTGCTGTTGCGCATCAGTCAGCACAGCGAGAATCCGGTGCCTGGTCGTTTGCGGTTTCGACGTTACGATGCTGACTTTGCGGCCCATAACCGCATTGATCAAGGTCGACTTGCCAACATTCGGCCGGCCGATAACGGCCACCAATCCGCAACGGTAGTCGTCGCTAATTTTCATTCTTTCTTCCCGCTGACTCGCTGATACATTTCACGTGCAGCATGCTGTTCGGCCTTGCGCCGGGTTGTAGACTCTCCGATAGTCGCTAGCGATTTTTCGGGGACAGAACAAGACACTTTAAATCGTTGCTTGTGGTCTTTGCCAGTCGTCTCAAGCAACTCGTATACCGGCAGCTCCATCTTGCGAGCCTGTAACCACTCTTGCAAACGTGTTTTGGGGTCACGCAGGTCGTCAATGTCTGGCAAGATCTGCAGGCGCTCGGCAAATGCGTGCTCGATTACCGCACGTGATGCAGCGAAACCCGCGTCGAGAAACACAGCGCCAAAAATAGCCTCAAGCGCATCGGCAAGAATCGACTCTCGACGATGACCGCCCGACTTCTGCTCTCCGCTACCAAGAATAAGGTGTTCACCGAGCCCGAATTCAAGTGCCAGTGAAGCTAGCGATTCGTCTTTGACCAGGGACGCCCGCAACTTGCTCAGATCTCCTTCAGAGGCATCGGGTCGTGCGTTATAGACAACGTCAGATATTACGAAATCAAGGACCGCGTCACCGAGGAATTCGAGACGTTCGTTATTACGATTGCCGGTGCTTCTGTGGGTGAGTGCCTGCGCAAACAATTCAGCATCGCTGAATTGATAGTTAAGCGTCTGCTGCAGCCAACGCTCGGCATTTTTCAATGGATTCGCTCTTGTCAGGTTACCGGGTCGCTCTCCCGGGGGATATTACTTGCGAACCAATACCTGCTTGTCAAAATCGACGACAAACGAAACATTGGAGATAAACGGAGCTTTGTGTGAATAAGTCGCTGCGACCAGATGACCGCCCTCCTGCTTAGTCACTTTGATGTCCTTCGCCGTGATAACACCGACGCTCTCGATGTCGAATCGCTTCGCGACGGACGTGCGTATCATTGCCCTGGTGGCATTCGTGCCATCAAGTTCTTCATGGACACCAGTAACAACACCTACAACTTTCATGTAGTTGAGATAGATAGGCGTCAGCCGGATGCCGGCAAACGCAAACAAGCCGATAAAACTCACCAGGATTATGAGCCCGAGCGTCGTCATGCCGCCCTGGCGGTGTTTGAGACTTTGCCCGTCGCGTGTCTTCACAAACATGGTGTTTTCTCCGTATGTCTTCATTCGATAGCAATAACTATCAACAGCTTAGCCGCATTTTAGCCACGTTTTCAGTGACTGACACCTCATTATTCGATTTTCGTCCCGATTCGGCCCCAATCCGGCGCATTCCATGGCACGAAGTGCATCCAGACCCGCACCGCCTCACCCACCAGGTACTTCTCCGGTATCGCCCCGATATAACGGCTGTCTTTGCTGCGATCCCGGTTGTCACCCATGACAAAGTACTCACCATCCGGCACCACGTAGATGCCATCACGCTTGGAGCGCCCAACATCATGAATCAGGATATCGTGAATACGTCCATCCAGGTCTTCAACGTAAACTGGCGCGTTCTCGAAAATCTCGCCGTTAGCCGCGAGATCAACGACTTCGCCATTCACGGTCAGGCGTTGTCGTTCGTAGCGCACCTGGTCGCCAGGCAAGCCGATAACTCGTTTGATGTAGTTGATGCTGGGGTCCGACGGCAGTCGAAACACCACGACATCGCCTCGCTCCGGTGACCCGGTCTCAAGGATTTTGGTCTCCGTAACCGGCAGGCGCAGTCCGTAGCTGTACTTTTTGACGAAGATAAAATCGCCTTCAAGCAAGGTGGGCTTCATCGAGCCTGACGGAATGCGAAACGGCTCGAACACGAACGAACGGATCACGAGTACGAAAACCAGCACCGGAAAAAATGACCGCGAGTATTCGACCAGAACCTCGACAGGACCGTTGGAGGTTCCTTCACCCTGCTCTGTTTTCCAGATCATTTTGTCGATGAGAATCACTACACCGCTGATAACGGTTAGTGCGGTCAGGATTAGTGCCAGGTTAACAGTCAATATAAGGTCTCACTTTTCAACACGCAGGACGGCAAGGAAAGCTTCCTGCGGAATCTCTACAGAACCCACCTGCTTCATGCGTTTCTTGCCAGCTTTTTGCTTTTCGAGCAATTTTCGCTTGCGCGAAATATCACCACCATAGCACTTGGCGGTTACGTTCTTTCGCAGCGCTTTCACATTACTTCTGGCAATAATCTGGCTGCCGATCGCAGCCTGAATCGCCACATCAAACATTTGCCGTGGTATTAGTTCGCGCATACGCTCCACTAGATCCCGGCCGCGTGTTTTGACATGTTCGCGATGCACGATTACCGACAGGGCATCAACACGCTCCTGGTTGATCAGCACATCGAGGCGTACGAGCTCAGCCGGCTGGAATCTTACGAAATGGTAGTCAAAAGACGCGAATCCACGGCTGACCGACTTCAAGCGATCGAAGAAATCGAGCACGACCTCGGCGAGCGGCAGCTCATACTCGATTGATACCTGGCCGCCAAGATAGCGCATTTGCTTTTGCACACCGCGCTTTTCAATACACAGTTTTATGACCGCGCCCACGTATTTTTCGGGAACAAGTATGTTCGCCATGATGATCGGTTCGCGCAGCTCCGATATCTCGTTAACTGGCGGAAGCTTGGATGGGTTGTCGACGTGAATTACGTCACCGGCAGTATTCACCACCTCGAAAATTACCGTGGGTGCGGTGGTGATGAGCTCCAGATTGTATTCCCGCTCAAGCCTTTCCTGCACGATTTCCATATGCAGCATGCCGAGAAACCCACAACGGAATCCGAAACCCAGTGCCGCGGACGACTCCGGCTCGAAATGCAATGCCGCATCATTCAGGCGCAGCTTCTGCAGCGCCTCCCGAAAATTCTCATAGTCGTCGGAGCTGATCGGGAACAGGCCGGCAAAGACACGTGGCTGCACTTGCTTGAATCCCGGCAATGGCTCTTCGCAGGGATTGTGGGTCGCCGTCAAGGTATCGCCCACTGGCGCGCCATAAATATCCTTAATGCCGGCGATTACGAAACCGACTTCTCCGGTACTGAGCTCGGAACGGTCTTCCATCTTGGGCGTGAATACGCCGACGCGGTCTGCGCCGTGACTTGTACCCGTCGACATCACCGTGATCTTGCTGCGCTTGCTGATACTGCCGTTGACGACACGCACAAGCGAAACCACACCGACGTAGTTGTCGAACCAGGAGTCGATGATCAGTGCCTGCAGAGGCGCGTCCGGATCGCCTTCTGGTGCAGGAATCACGTCAACAAGTTCTTCCAGTAACTCCGGAACTCCGAGGCCGGTCTTGGCGCTGACACGGATCGCGTTTCCAGCATCAATGCCAATAATATCCTCGATCTCGGCAACGACCTTATCCGGATCCGCAGCAGGTAAGTCGATCTTGTTGAGTACCGGCAGAACCTCAAGGCCCTGATCAATGGCCGTGACGCAATTGGCAACGCTCTGTGCTTCCACACCCTGCGCAGCGTCGACGACCAGTAGTGCACCTTCGCAAGCCGCCAGCGATCGTGACACCTCGTAAGAGAAATCGACATGCCCCGGCGTATCGATAAAATTCAGTTGATAGACCTCGCCAGAATTGCTCTTGTATTCCAGCGACACACTCTGCGCCTTGATGGTGATACCGCGCTCCCGCTCAAGGTCCATCGAGTCCAGTACCTGCTCCTCCATCTCACGATCCGAAAGCCCGCCACAGTGGTGGATAAAGCGATCGGCCAACGTCGATTTGCCGTGGTCGATATGCGCGATAATGGAAAAGTTTCGGATGTGCTTCATGATGGACGTTCGGTAGCGGCGCGAGCGGCGACGCTCGGTCTGATGCAGCGCCGAAGTATACAGATTTCGGGACTCAACACCTATGTTCCGCAGGGTTTTCAGCAATTCTGGTCAATACCGCCGTGACCGCTGCGGTGTCGAGCTGGAACTGGCAGACCAGCTCACCAGTGAATTCGAGTACTGGCACACGACGGTCGAACTGCCGCCGCCAGTCAGGATTGGAATCGATATCGTGTACATCAACTTCTGCGCGGCCGCGCAGCAACGGCAACAATGCCTCCAGCATTACCTCACAGAGGTGACAGCCACGGCGCGTATAGAAGTCGAATGTCGGCACCTAAACGTTCTCCGCCATGCGTCCGACGACCACTGGCGTAAAGTCGCGCAGGCAACTCGTCGCCTTAAGCCGAACTCTCGCAACAGCGAGCCCCACAGCAATACCCGACAACGCAGCCAGTGCAGCGGCCAGATCGCCGAGATTGGCCTGCCACGCCAGCGCGGCGCCTGCGACAGCCCCCAACATCGGGTATCCGTAGACGACAAATGATGCCCGCAAGATATTTCTTGGCTGCAGCGCAATGCTGACGGCGTCGCCATTTCGCACTCGCACATTCGCACCAACGCTCGCCTGGATTGTCGATTCACGGTCTTGCCCACCCAGCAAACCAGCGCCACAGCCACGACCCTCGGCACAGCGGGCGCAGGCAGACTGCGCCTCGACGACAACGGTGGCGACGCTGTTGTCAGCGCTCATCGCAACGATTTTGCCGTATGGGTTTTGCATGGAATGAGTTTACAGGACTGGCAGCCCTGATTCTGACGTGAGCGCTGCCTAACGCAGCTGCATTGATGTCGCTATCTGGCGCACCGTTATCGCAGGAACCCCGCCTATCGCGGTGACATCATGATTCCCTTGGCGCGTCGTGTAGGAGTTGGATCCGCCGACGCGCGCCGCACCTTCCACGTTTTTCGCATGTGCGGGCGCAACGAACACCGATACGTTCGCAAGTCCGTCACTGAACAGAATGTGTGTCACCATCTGCTCTCCGCCCTGCATTGATTCTTCATGCGTAGATACAGCCTCGAATCCTGCCGGCAGCTCGTCGCTACTCCAGTTGGTTTCAATCGCACTCGTCGCGTGTCCGCCCGACTGTCGCAGCCAGGTGAAATGTTCAGTGCTGTAGGAAGGTGCCAGGGCACTTGGCGCAATATCGTGGTTGAGACGGATATCTGCGAACTTCACCTGCTCTATCGCCGAACCTGCCTCATCAATAAGTTGTGTTTGTAGTGGAAAGCCCGTTTCCGTATCAAGCCAGAGCCGGTGTCCATAGCGGTAACCGTCATGTGGACGAATCGCCAACAATAGCGTCTCCCTGCCGGCGACCCTGTCTTCCCTGACAATTGCGACATCGTACTCATTGCCGAAACGAATATCGCTGCTTGGCAATGTCGAAAACAGTGTCGACTGGTCGTCCCACTCTTCTACCAGTACTGACTTGCGATCAGGCAGAATGCAATGCACCTCATTGCCGACGCGAATGATTTCCAGACCGTTGCCTTCCTGTGCAACGACTTTTTCCCAAACGACGCCATCTTTCACGGTGTGAACGACTTTCAATGCTTCCGCTTCACCGCCTTGAATACGTATTACCGTACCTTCATAACTGGTTGACTGTACCGCCGCGCCCATCCGTGCCAGCCAGTCGAAAGGCTGTTCATTCGCAGCTGAGGCGTTCACCGAGAACAGCAGGCCGCAGGCTGCAATGAGCCCGGATAAAACACTGTATGGTCGCATTGACATCAAGGTTGCGTAGACTGCTCTTCGAGTTCTTCGTCCTGCTCATCCACGGATGTATCAGAATCCGATTCTGCCGCCACTTCTTCGCTGAAGCGCAGCGTGACCAGCCGCGAGTTAATTCCGTTGGCACCGAATCGTGACGACGCCTCCGCGTGATTGAGGAAATACGCACGTTGCTGAGCGACTGCGTCCAGGTCCGGTACCACTGGCGCCTCTTCCGTCTCTGCGACTTGCGCCGGACCCTCTTGAGGAGCCAGGTTGCCCTGCTGCAGCACGAAAATCGCGACCAGCGCGACACTGGCTGCAACGGCAATTCCTGCGAGCGGCTTGATCGCCGTGGCTGCGCCTGGGGTTTTCGTCGCTACGGCGCTTTCTTCCTGTGTGTCGTCCAGACCGGCAATTACACGCTCATGCAAACGATCGGCGGCAGCAACTCCCGGTTCGCCGCGCAACAGTCGACCCAGCGCCAGGTATTCTGCGAATTCCTGGCGGAGTTCTGCGTCCTGGGTTATCCGGCGCAGCAGCAACTCTGCTTCGTTCTCCGGAAGTTCACCATCAACATATGCAGACAACTGCATCCTAATTGCGTCATTCATACTTCACTCGCATGAGGCATTTCGCCTCTCTAGCGTATCAACGATCCGACTTTCTTGCCGATCGCGTCTCGCGCTCTGAAAATCCTTGATCGCACAGTACCGACGGGACACTCCATCGTCTGGGCGATTTCCTCATAACTCATGCCTTCAAGCTCCCGCAAGACAATCGCGGTCCTGAGGTCTTCCGGCAATGCAGCAATGGCCCGCTCAACCGTTTCCTTCAGCTCATTGGAAAGCGTAACTCCTTCAGGAGTATCCGTTTCCTTGAGTTTTGCGTGCAGGTCATATTGATCCGGATCCTGCATATCGAGTTCCACGTCCATTGGCCGCCTGCGTTGTGCCGCGAGATGGTTCTTCGCGGTATTCACTGCAATTCTGTACATCCACGTATAAAAAGCACTATCACCTCGAAACCGCGGCAACGCCCGGTACGCCTTGATAAACGCTTCCTGCGCGATATCCTGCGCCAACTCGGGGTCACGGACATAGCGCATCACAAGATTGACGATCTTGTGCTGGTATTTCAGCACCAGCAAATCAAACGCGTGCTTTTCACCTTTTTGCACACGCTCAACCAGTTTTTTGTCGGATGCCTGATTCGACATTCAGCAACAGTCCTTTGCTTTGCCACACAGCCATTCAACACCGGGATAGACCCGCCGCAGCACGATTAGTTCTCGAAAATGCGCCTTATTCATCTTAATTCTGTGACACCTGTCCGTGTGTGCGGATCTGACCTTCCGTGTTGTGCCGGCCCGCGCCTTTGCAATCCTGCTGTTATTCGTGTTTTTCGCTGCTGCGACAGTATGTTAGCAGCTTCAGGCGGCCGCTCCAATGTGTCGCCAAATGACCTGCAATCGACGCCACTGTTGGCTGGCCCGCGCATCGCCTGAGAGCAGCTCCACGTATAGCTGGCCGTCCTCACCCCGCGCACGAAGCCAGGCGAAACGTCTGTATATCACGCTACCTGGTTGCAGCGTAGCCGGAATCCAGCCCAGATCGCACGTCTGTATCTCGATTTCGCCACCTGCGTGACAGCGAATAGCGAGACAGTTAGCACCGCTGCGGCGCATGCGGGCGTGTTCGTGCCAGCAAAAAGAACTCCAGCAGACGCACATGATCGCCCGCCAGACTGCATCAATCCGCAATGAAAGCAATAACATACAACCTATAGCAGAGAAGAGAATGCCGCTGCAGACGACCGCCCGGCGAATCCGGGGATCAGGCTTGAGGCAAGTTGAGTATCCGATCGATGACACGTGCGAGCGGCTCCGAAGCCGGGGTATCTCGCTGCAACAGATATCCGTTTAGTTCCGGGTCTGACAGTGCCAAAACAGCCTGAAAAGCGGTCTTATCAGCATCGCTGCTGTCTGCGTACGTTTTTTCAAGGTATCGCAGCAGCAATTCATCGAGCTCGCGCATCCCTCTGCGACACTGCCACCTGAGCCGTGAAAGCTCGCTCATGCGCGGACTCCGTCTAGTATTTGCGCTCAACCATCATTTTCTTGGTTTCAGCGATCGCTTTCGCAGGGTTCAGGCCCTTCGGACAGGTCTGGGTGCAATTCATGATCGTGTGGCAACGGTACAGGCGGAAAGGATCCTCAAGCTCATCCAGCCGCTCGCCCGTGGCCTCGTCGCGACTGTCCACCAACCATCGGTAGGATGCCAGCAATGCAGCAGGGCCGAGATAACGGTCGCTGTTCCACCAGTAGCTGGGACAACTGGTAGAGCAACATGCGCACAAAATGCACGCGGCTGGCTCATTGATTAGTTCCTGATCTTCCTTGCTCTGCAAGCGTTCCTGATCGGGCGGCGGCGGCGTGCGCGTTTGCAGCCAGGGCTTGATCGATGCGTATTGCGCATAAAAGTTTGTCAGGTCGGTAACAAGATCCTTGACGACCGGCATATGCGGCAACGGATAGATCTTGACGTCGCCCTTAACCTCGTCATTTGCTCGCGTGCACGCGAGTGTATTGCCGCCGTCGATGTTCATCGCGCAGGACCCGCAGATTCCCTCGCGGCATGAACGCCGAAACGTCAATGTCGGATCGATTTCATTTTTGATCTTGATCAGGGCATCCAGAACCATCGGCCCACAACTATCCATGTCCACGTCGTAGGTATCCACGCGCGGATTGCTATCACTGGACGGGTCATAGCGATACACCGCGAAAGTTCTGACATTACTAACGCCGTCTGCCGCGGCAAAGTGCTTACCCTTGGTCAGGCGCGAATTTTTCGGCAATCTGAATTCAGCCACAGTCGATTTCCCTAGTAGACGCGCGCTTTCGGAGCAACGTATTCAACTTCATCGGTAAGTGTTTCCTGGTGCACAGGCCGGTAATCAATACTGACCGTGCCGTTGTCGTCAACCCATGCCAGTGTATGTTTCATCCATTCATCATCATTTCTGTCGGGATAGTCTTCATGCGCATGCGCTCCGCGACTTTCTTTGCGGTTCGCCGCCGACTCAATCGTCGCCATAGCATTAAGCAACAGATTTTCAAGCTCCATCGTCTCGACAAGGTCTGTATTCCAGACCAAAGAGCGGTCTGAAACACCGACGTCTGAAAAACTCGAAAACGTCTCGTGCATGAGTTTGACGCCGGCATCCAGTGTTTCGCTCGTGCGAAAAACAGCAGCATGCGCCTGCATGACCTTCTGCATCTCCAGCCTTATATCCGCAGTTGAGCGCCCGCCATCCGCCTGGCGCAACTTGTCGAGGCGCTCTACGCTGTTCTGACCAGCGTCGGCAGCCAATGGTTTGTGGCGAGCACCAGGTGTCATCTTCTCTGCGCAGAAATGCGCCGCAGCACGCCCGAACACGACCAGGTCCAATAGTGAATTTGAGCCAAGCCGGTTTGCGCCATGTACCGAAACGCATGCGGCTTCACCAACAGCCATCAGGCCCTGAACAACGGACTCGGGGTCACCATCTTTCTTCGTGACTACCTGGCCATTAAAGTTAGCCGGGATACCGCCCATGTTGTAGTGCACCGTCGGCAGCACGGGGATCGGTTCTTTGGTTACGTCTACGCCCGCGAAAATGCGGGCGGATTCCGCGATACCGGGTAAGCGCTCTTCGATAACGTCGGGCCCGAGATGCTCCAGATGCAGATGAATATGATCGGTTTCGGAACCCACACCACGCCCTTCGCGAATCTCGATGGTCATAGATCGGCTGACAACGTCACGCGATGCCAGATCCTTCGCATTGGGCGCATAACGTTCCATGAAACGCTCACCGTCCGAATTCGTCAGGTAGCCACCCTCACCACGTACGCCTTCCGTTATCAGGCAGCCTGCGCCGTAAATGCCGGTTGGGTGAAACTGCACGAACTCCATGTCCTGAACCGGCAGGCCAGCGCGCATCACCATGGCGCTACCGTCACCGGTACACGTATGCGCTGACGTACAGGAGAAGTACGAGCGGCCGTAACCGCCAGTCGCCATGATGACCTGATGCGACCGGAAACGATGCAGTCGTCCGGTCGCCAGATCGATCGCGACCAGGCCACGGCAAACGCCGTCCTCCATGATCAGATCGATGGCGAAGTATTCGATAAAGAATTCTGCTTCGTGTCTTAGCGACTGTTGGTACAGCGTGTGCAACATCGCGTGCCCGGTGCGATCGGCGGCAGCACAAGTGCGTTGCGCTGTGCCTTCTCCGAAACGCGTAGTCATACCGCCAAATGGTCGCTGATAAATCTTGCCGTCTTCAGTCCGGGAAAACGGCACGCCGTAGTGTTCGAGCTCGATCACCGCGTCCGGCGCTTCCTTGCACATGTACTCGATCGCATCCTGGTCGCCGAGCCAATCCGAACCTTTGACGGTGTCATACATGTGCCAGCGCCAGTCGTCTTCGCCCATATTGCCCAGCGCAGCGCTGATGCCGCCCTGTGCCGCAACAGTGTGGCTGCGTGTCGGGAAAACTTTCGTCACACAAGCCGTTTTGAAGCCTGCCTCGGCAAGTCCGAACGTTGCACGCAAGCCCGCACCACCGGCGCCAATTACCACAACGTCATAACTGTGGTCGATAAATTCGTAGTCGCTCATGCGCCAAGTCCGATTTTCAATATTGCGTAGATTGCCGCAACCGCCAGAAACAGATGGGCGAACCGCGACAGAATCAGTAACAGAAGTTTCAGGCTGTGACTGTGCACGTAGTCTTCAATAACAACCTGCACGCCAAGCTGAGAGTGGCAGGCGATGGTTACCACGAGCAGCAACAACAGCACGCCGTTTAATGGAGCCGCAATAAATGCGATGGCATCCGAATACGCGAAGCCCGGCAGCGTCAGCATTGACGCAATAAACCACAGCCCCAGCAGCGCCAGCGCGATGCCCGAGACACGTTGCCCCCAGAAATGACCTGTGCCGTCTTTCGCCGAACCCAGTCCGAGCACTCTGTTTAACGGTGTCCGCAAGCTCATAGCAATACCGCCCAGCACGCCGCGGTCAATGCGACCGCAAGAATAAGGACGAACCAGGAGGAACGATTGGCCTGGACTATCTCAAAGCCGTGCCCCGCGTCCCAGATCAGGTGCCGTATTCCGTTGCCGAAATGAAAAAAGAACGAGAAGGTCCAGCCGATTAACAGCAGTTTTCCGATCGTGCTGCCCATGAATGCGGCAAAGACCGCATAGGCATCTGCACCCGCAGCCGCGTCGAACAACCACGCTGCCAGCACGATAAACCCAACTGAATTTGCGATTCCGGTTGCTCGATGCAGAATGGAGGTGGCCATTGTGATCGGCCAGCGGTAAATCGATATGTGTGGCGACAGAGGTCTGTTGCTCATGAAAGCTCTTTGTGTTGACGTATGTAGCCGGGTTCGGCCTGCGCATTATCCCTAAAAATCGATGCAGCGTCCTGCTTTTTCCCAGTCGCCATAGCGTGTTGGGTCCAGTCCACCCCGACCACCGACTTCTTTCGCGGGCGCGTCATCTGCCGGCGCGGTATCATGGACTTCGGACTCCGCACTGGAAGTCTCTTTTTCAATGTCTTTTTCAGGCTGATCGCGACTCATGGCAAGATTATGCCAGAGCCAATCGCCTGCCGCAGTACCGTCAACCACATAGGTAGAAATGCACAGAATTTCGAGCATAAAAGTCACTGGACCTGACGCCTTTGATTTCCTGCAGGGCCAGCTCAGCAACGATTTGACCCGCCTGGAAACAGACGCCGAGATATTCGCTGCCTGGTGCACGCCAAAAGGTCGCGTTCTCTGGTTTGGCACTGTCGTCCCCATCGAAAACGGTTACGAGTTGTCAGCGCCATCTGAAACTGCCGATGACATCGTAAAACGATTGAGCGTGTTTCGTTTCCGCGCCAAAGTTGACTTCGAAATCGCCGACGATTCTGCGACTGTCGATGCGGAGACACTGGTGAATCGAGGTCACCCATTCATCAGCACATTGCAGATGGACAAGTTTACGCCGCACATGCTGAACCTGGACCTGCTGGGCGCGATCAGCTACGACAAAGGCTGCTATACGGGGCAGGAAATCGTGGCCCGCACACATTACAAAGGCGCTACCAAGCGTCGAATGCAACGTTTCCAGAGCGAGCAGCCCGTCCGCGCCGGCGACAGGGTGTCGCTCGATGGCCGCGATATTGGCGAAGTCCTGAATGTGGCCGGCACTGACCTGCTTGCCGTGGTACCGGTGGCAAAGAGCGGCGCAGCGCTGGCTGTCGGCGAAACTGCTATCGCGCTCGCGCCGCTGCCCTACGCGCTAACGACTCAGGATTAGTCGAACGTCTCAGCTCGCATATGCGGGAACAACAGCACATCCCGAATCGATGCTGAATCCGTCAGCAACATGACCAGCCGGTCGATGCCGATTCCGATACCCGCGGTTGGCGGCATACCGTACTCAAGCGCCCGGATGTAGTCATGATCATAGGACATCGCCTCATCGTCGCCGGCCGCCGCATTCTCAACCTGCGCCCGGAAACGAGCCGCCTGGTCCTCCGGATCGTTGAGCTCCGAGAAGCCATTCGCTATTTCGCGCCCGGCGATAAATAACTCGAAACGATCGGTGACAAAGGAATCGTCATCGTTGATTCGCGACAATGGCGAGACCTCGGTTGGGTACTGGGTGATAAAAGTCGGCTCGCGCAGCTGATGTTCGCCTGTCGCATCAAATATCTCGATCTGCAGCTTGCCGGCGCCATAGTTATCCTGCACAGCGATTCCGAGCTTATCGCACCAGCTTTTTAGATAGTCACGATCCCTGACTTTCGACATGTCGAATCCCGGGTTGTAGGCCTCGATGGCCTCTTCCACGGTCACACGGTGAAAACTCTTGCCGAAATCGAATTCTTCGCCCTGATAACTAACAGTGGTTGCACCGTTGATTGCCTCGGCCATGCCATGCAGCATCGCTTCGGTCATATCCATCCAGTCGTTGTAGTCGGCGTACGCCCGGTAAGCCTCCATCATCGTGAATTCGGGATTGTGTTGTGTCGACACGCCTTCGTTGCGGAAATTACGGTTGATTTCGTATACGCGATCGAAGCCGCCAACAATCAGGCGCTTTAGATTCAGTTCCGGCGCAATACGCATATAGAGCTGCATATCCAGCGCATTGTGATGCGTCTTGAACGGCCTGGCGTTCGCTCCTCCGGGCATCGTCTGCATCATCGGCGTTTCGACTTCGAGAAAATCAGCGGCCTCCAGGAACGAACGCATGTAAGTAATAACCTGCGAACGCTTCTGAAACACGTCACGACTCGACTCGTTGATAATCAGGTCTACGTAACGTTGCCTGTAGCGAGTCTCCTGGTCCGAAAGGCCGTGCCATTTTTCGGGCAGCGGACGCAAAGACTTCGTCAGCAAACGAATTTCATCTGCGAGCACTGTCAGCTCACCTTTGTTAGTGCGCATCAGTACGCCCGTTGCACCCACTATATCGCCAACATCCCACTTCTTGAATGCCGCGTAGACTCCCTCGGGAAGCCGGTCACGCTCGACGCGTACCTGGATACGCCCCGACCGATCCTGCAAGGCGATAAAGCTGGCCTTTCCCATCACGTTCTTTCGCAACATGCGGCCTGACACGCTGACACTGACCAGTTCTTCAGCCAGGGCTTCATTGTCATGAGCCTCAAACGTCTGCTGCAATTGTTCTGCCAGCGCATTACGCCGAAAGTCGTTCGGGTAGGCGTTGCCCTGCTCTCTGAGAGCATCGAGTTTGCCGCGCCGTTCCGCGATGAGTTTGTTTTCGTCTTTTTCTTGAGTCACGAGTGCTTACAATCCCTGTTTCAGGCTGGCTTCAATAAATGCGTCAAGCCCACCGTCGAGTACAGCCTGAGTGTTACCGGTTTCTACGCCGGTGCGCAAATCCTTAATCCTGCTTTGGTCCAGTACATAGGAGCGAATCTGGCTGCCCCAGCCAACATCGGCCTTGCTATCTTCGACGATTGAGGCAGCGGCACGACGTTCCTGCATCTCCAACTCGTAGAGTTTTGCCTTCAGCTGATTCATCGCAGTCGCTTTGTTTTTGTGCTGCGAACGATCGTTCTGGCACTGCACCACAGTGTTGGTTGGCAAATGCGTTATACGCACGGCGGATTCGGTCCGGTTAACGTGCTGGCCGCCAGCGCCGCTCGCGCGGTATACATCGATGCGCAAATCTGACGGGTCGATCTCAATGTCGATATTGTCATCGACTTCGGGCGATACGAACACTGAAGCAAATGACGTGTGCCTGCGATTGCCCGAATCGTATGGCGACTTGCGCACGAGGCGATGCACACCGGTCTCCGTGCGCAACCAGCCATAGCTGTACTCGCCCTTGATATGCACCGTGGCACTCTTGATTCCCGCCACCTCACCGGCCGATGCTTCGATCACGTCTGCCTTGAAGCCATGCGCTTCCGCCCAGCGAAGATACATTCGCAGAATCATTTCGGCCCAGTCCTGCGCCTCTGTGCCGCCGGCACCCGACTGGATATCCAGGTAAGCGCTATTGGTGTCCATCTCACCGGAGAACATTCGGCGGAATTCGAGACCACCAACAGTCTTTTCAAAGCGCGCCAGGTCGACAACGATCTCATCGACAGTACCCGCATCATCCTCTTCGACCGCCATGACGAGTAATTCACCGGCGTCTGCGAGGCCGGTCGTCAACTCATCGAGACCGAGCACAATCTGTTCGAGTTGCGAGCGCTCCTGCCCTAGCGCCTGTGCGCGCTCCGGTTCGTTCCAAACGTCGGGTTGCTCCAGTTCGCGCTGAACTTCGGTCAGCCGTTCTGCCTTGTTCTCATAGTCAAAGATACCTCCTCAACGCATCTGTGCGTTCGACGAGATCGACTATCGATTGTTTGATCTGGCTGGTTTCCATGGCTTGCAGTTCGTTTAAGGCGTCGCGAATCGCGCGATCTTAGCACGCAGCGCCACTCTGCAAAGCTGCAATTTGCTCGACGACAAGCTGTGGATTCTCCACGCCGCGAAATTCGTTCACATCAAGCTTGTACGCCAGCTGCACGACACCGCGGTAGGCACCACCCGCCTGGTTGAAAGCTATGGCATCGATAATGCTGCCGCCATCCGCAGGTCGCACCCGCAACTTGAGGTGATGCTCGCCAACCGTTCGTTGTTCGACGACATCGAAATCACCACTCCACAGCGGTTCTGGAAACGCACTGCCCCACGGACCCGCGTCGCGCAACGAGCGCGCGAAACGCAGATTAAGAGCAGACCCCGGCAGCCGACCGTCGGTGACGATCGCACCGCTAAAATCCGCCTGCGGATACAAGCGCGTCATCTGCTCACCTGCAATCTTCTTGAATTCACCGAGCGATTTTTCCGCGATAGTCAATCCGGCAGCCATTGCATGACCCCCGAATTTTTCGATGAGTCCCGGCCTGACGCTCGATACCGCCTCGAGCAAGTCGCGTATGTGTACGCCCGCGATCGATCGCGCTGAACCCTTCAGAAAAGTGTCATCCTCGCGTGCGAATGCAATCACAGGTCGGTGGCACCGCTCACGGACACGTGCTGCGATCAGCCCAACCACTCCCTGGTGCCAGCCCGCATCGTAGACGCAGACGCATGCTGGCCAGCGTTGTTCGCCGATCTGGTCCACGTACCTGAAGGCCTGCTCGCGCATGCCTGCCTCGATATCCCGTCGTTCACTATTTATCTGGTCGAGAATCTGCGCGTAGTCGGCAGCCGTTGCGTCATCATCGGTCAACAGACACTCGATTCCGACAGAAATATCCTCAAGGCGACCTGACGCATTGATCCTGGGTCCGACGGCGAAGCCAAGATCCGTACTCACACAACGGGACAACTGGCGACCTGACTGCCGCAGCAGTGCGGCAATTCCGGGAACGGTACGGCCGGCACGCATGCGCAGGAGCCCCTGTTGCACAAGAATCCGGTTGTTGTGATCAAGAGGCACCACGTCTGCGACGGTGCCCAACGCTACGAGATCCAGGTAGCGAGCAGGAATCCTCGATGCACCGTCGGCACCTCCCTGTTCCAGCAGTCGGCCGACACGCGCCATGAGATAGAACGCTACACCGACACCGGCGAGATTGCGACTTGGGAATCTACTGCCGCGTAAATTTGGATTTACGATCACCGCGGCATCCGGCAACTCGTCGCCGGGCAAATGATGATCCGTAACCAGCACCGGAATGCCCAGCTCATTCGCGCGGGCAACGCCATCGATACTCGAAACACCGTTGTCCACCGTTATCAACAACGCCGGTGAACGTTCGGCGGCAACCTCAACAATTTCGGGCGTCAGGCCGTAGCCATAGTCGAAGCGGTTCGGCACCAGGTATTCGACGTCAGCAAAACTGAACGCACGCAGACACCGCAATACCAGCGTTGTACTGGTTGCACCGTCGACATCAAAATCGCCCACGACGATTATGCGTTGTTGTTGCTTGCCAATAACGAGTTCGGCAGCTGCATCGATGTTTTCCAGGGCGGTAACAGGAGCGAGCTGAGCGAGGCCATAGTCAAGTTGTACGGCGTCGGTCAGACCGCGCATCGCAAACAGCCGTGCATGTATCGGATCTATTTCACCAAGACTCGCGACTACATCTGGCCTGGGCTGTGGGCGAACCACGATCGGTCTGCTCGTCTTCACTGCGACTTCACCTCGGCGAGCAACGCGTCGTCGCGACGCCAGACACGCAATGCCTGGGAGCGGACAACGTCCGCACGCACACCGTCGCGGAACAGCAGAATCAATCGATTCAATCGCTTCGATCGCAGAGCAGCGCGCAATTCGAGCAAGCAGCGTTCGAGCAACCCCGGGTCGTTATCGAACTCGGGGGTCTCCGCAATGAATCCCGCGACAGACTCATCAAGGCAAGCCGCAATGTTCCCCAGCCACGGTTCTGCAACGCCGGTTCCCGAATACCAATAGCCGGTCAACAAGGCATCATCAGAAAACAGTGGCGGTTGGGCCCGCGTCGTCTGCTGCGGAGCAACTCCTGCACCCCAAAGCCACAGCGAATTAACGGGCTGCTCGCCGCGTCCCACACGCGCCTGATTTACATCGTGATCGTGCAATGCCATCTCGATCTCGCTTTGCAAATTACGATGTCGATCCGCGCCATCACCACTTGGCAAGTAGTCATTGGGAACCTGCTGGTCGACAACATAAGCTGGCACACTGGCGGTCGCAAACGGCTGTTGTGCACTGACGTAACTGTATGAACCGAGTCGCGCAAAACCGAATTCGCCGCCCGCAGACAGTGTGTCTTGCAGGTGGTCTATCAGAGCACGCATGTCCTTCGGCTTGACGCCGACACGCCGCAACGCATGCAGACACAGGTGATCGAGGCGTGGCTCGAGGTATACCGGATCGGCTGCCGATATCCAGTTGGTTGGTCGATCACTCGTCTGCCCCCACATGCGCAGCGCCGCGAAACCCTGTTCAGGGTATGGCTGACCCAGCTCACCACAAACGCGCGCCAGTAACTCGACCGGTTCAGGCTCGCACGTCAGGTCCGAACGCGCCAGCCAGGCACGCAAGCCAGCGTTTTGGAGGCGGCCGTTCCTGACCGGCGGCAATACAACCACAGCGGTATTTTTGTCATATGATGTATTCACGATCAGCGCAGATGGTAAGGGAAGCGCACTTGAAATTCACAAGAGAATTGCCGGGCACTCTAACCGTGCGCAGCGTCAGCTCAGCGGGGATCCGCGTCAACGACGAGGTCTGGACTGAGAATATCGCACTCACCGCTCAAGAGGTCATAGCCGGGTGGACGGAAAAGCCGGTCGCCGAGCTTACGGCTGACGACTTCGCCGAAGTATTGAGCAAAGATCCCGAGATCGTGCTTCTCGGCACAGGAAAAACCGGTGAGCTGCCGACTCGTGAGTTAATGTTTGCGTTCGCCAGGCGTGGCGTCGGTCTTGAGTTTATGGACACGCAAGCTGCTGCGCGGACTTTCAATGTACTGGCAGGCGAAGGAAGGAGAGTTCTCGCTGTACTGATACAGGAGTAAGTGGACGCCGTTTGTCACCGGGCAGACTCTCACTAATCGAGCGTGTTCTCGCCCGATATTCCGTGACTCTCCATCATTTCCCGCAAGTTTTTCAGAGCGTCAAGTTGAATCTGCCGCACGCGCTCGCGCGTGACACCAATCTCGTCACCAATTTGTGCCAGCGTTGCCCGACGGCAACCGTGCAATCCAAACCGACGCTCTACAACCGTCCTTTGTTTGTCGCCCAGTTCGCACACCCAGTGATCCACAATCGCATTAACCAGCGCCTTCTGAGCGCATCTTGAGGGCTCTGCATCTTTCTTCGCAGGCAACAGATCGACCGGGCCTGCACCGGCGCCGTCCGACGGCCCTGCCCTCAATGTGACGCGTTCGTGCAGGGAAAGCAGTCGTTGCACATCCTCGTGAGAGCGTCCTGTTTCGGCTGCAATATCAGCGACGCTCGGAGACCCGTCGCAATTCTGGCGCAAGCGTCGCGACGCTCGCAGACAGGCGTTGATATCTTTGATGACGTGAATAGGCAGTCGTACCGTACGCGACTGGTTCATGATGGCGCGCTCGATGTTTTGTCGAATCCACCAGGTCGCATAGGTCGAAAACCGAAAGCCACGCTCAGGATCGAATTTTTTGACTGCGTGGATCAGGCCCAGGTTGCCCTCCTCGATCAGATCAAGGAGCGGCAGCCCTCTGTTCAGGTATCGTCGAGCTATCTTTACAACGAGTCGCAGGTTGCTCTCGATCATGCGGTGACGTGCTGACTCGTCCCCATCCTGTGCGCGGCGCGCGAACTGCTTTTCTTCGTCCGCAGTCAGGAGTGGCGAGATTCCAATCTCGTCAAGGTATTGTCGCGTTGGGTCGAGCAACTGTCCCACGTACTATCTCCCCTTTCGCAAGGAGCGACGAGCGTGGCGTCTGGCCTGGTCGAATTATCTCGCTGGCAAATATTGTCGCGGGTTAACCGGCTTGCCGTTGCGCCTGATCTCAAAATGCAGTCGCGGCTTGCGTTCCGGCCCCTCACCCATGGTCGCAATCTTCTGGCCTTTCTTGATCTGGTCACCTTCTTTGACCAGCAGCGACGCGTTGTACCCGTAGGCACTGAGGTAGGTGTCGTTATGTTTGATAATAATAAGCTTGCCGTATCCGATCAGTCCACCACCGGCGTAGACGACACGCCCGGATGCTACGGCCTGAATAGCCTGACCGGTCCTGCCGTTGATCAACACGCCGGTTCCTGTGCCGGGTTTTGCGCCAAATTCGACATTAATCCGACCGCTCGTAGGCCAGCTCCACTTCGGTGGCGGTTGCGCCGGAATAGAGGGCAGTGGTTTCGGATCACGACGCTGGCTGGAGCGAGTTGCACGCGTGCTGCCTGTGGCGGCAGGTCCGTTCAATGCAAGACGCTGGCCCGGGTGAATCAACGAGCCGTCCCCCAGCCGGTTCCAGCGCGCGATATCCTCCGGCCGCTTACCGTATCGCCACGCGATCGAGAACAGCGTTTCACCCTTGCGAACGATGTGTGTCTGGCTATCCTGCCACGAAGTGTGTGTCCCGCATCCGGCGAGCAGGAATACCGTAACGACTAAGAGCAGCGCGCGTGTCATTGTCCCCTGAGCATCAACCAGGCAATGACAGCCGTAGCTAGCGCCACTGTCGCCCAGCCAATGCGCTCGACATATTTCTCGAGCGTATCTTCAAAACGTTGTCCACCTGCTTTGACCAGCCCGGCGACCAGAAAGAATCTCGCCGCGCGCCCGATCAGGGACGCCAGAGCAAATCCCGGCAAGTTCAATGCCGCGACTCCGGCGGCGATCGTGAAGACTTTGTACGGTATCGGCGAAAAGCCAGCGACGAAGACTACAACAAGGCCGTACTCGTCAAACCAGTCTCGGCTGGTCACGTATGCATCCCAGTAGTGCGATTCACGCAGCCAGGGTTCAATCGCGTCGAAAAGTACATAGCCAATGCCGTAACCTGCAATACCACCCAACACTGAAAATATCGTCGCAATAGCGGCGAGTCGAATCCAGCGCGCCCGGTTCGCAAGCACCATCGGCGCCAGCATCACGTCGACCGGAATCGGGAAAAACGACGATTCTGCAAAACTCATTGCGCCCAGATACCACTCGGCATGCCGATGCCGGGACCAGCGCATTACCCGATCATACAAAGGCGCAAACAGAGTCATACGCAAAAACCCACGTGCAACGTTACAGAAATAACATTCAGTAATGATCCTATCATATTGATAAATATATATTATTTACCCTGTACCAGAGGTACGAAGCTGACAGGACCCAGGGAAACCTGCTCATACGCGTCCGGATGATTCACGACCATCGTGAGGTCCTGCTGACCGGGCTGGCCGATTGGAATTATCAGTCGTCCACCAGGGGCCAGCTGCTGCAAAAGCTTCTTCGGCATTGAAGATGCCGCCGCCGTTACGATTATGCCGTCATACGGCCCGTATTTAGGCCATCCTTCCCAGCCATCGCCGGGGCGATACTGCACGTTGTAGATATCGAGATCCCGCAGGCGCTGCCGCGTCTTCACCATCAGTTCGCGAAGCCGCTCTACCGTGTAAATCTGCTTGACCAACGGTGCGAGTACCGCAGTCTGATAGCCACAGCCTGTGCCGATCTCAAGAACCTTTTCACCCTCGAATCCCGCCAGCAATGCTTCGGTCATCCGCGCCACAATAAACGGCTGGCTGATAGTCTGGCCGAGACCAATAGGCAACGCGGTATCTTCATAGGCGCGACTCGCCAGCGCCTCGTCCACGAACAGGTGGCGTGGCACGCTGCGAATCTGGTTCAACACAGCCTCAGAGCGAATACCCTGGTCCATGAGTCGCTTGACCAGACGGTCGCGCGTGCGAGCCGATGTCATGCCGATACCCTGGCGAGAACCAATCATTCGCCGGCGCCGAGCCATGTCGTCAAGTCCGGAATCGACTCATAACGCGTTAAGTCTACCTTTAGCGGCGTTACCGAGGCATAGCCCATTTCGATCGCGTGGAAATCCGTGTCTTCGCCAGCATCCTGCCCCTCGCCCGCAGGCCCGACCCAATAGATTGGCCTGCCATAAGGATCCTTGTCTTTCAGAATATGCTCAGCCTTGTGACGGAACCCCAGCCGGGTAGCGCGAACACCTTTGAGCTTTGAAGACGGGATATTAGGTACGTTCACGTTTAAGACCACATCAGACGCCAGCGGTGCCGCCGCAATACGCTCCACCAGTTGCGTCGCCACCCGTGCCGCAGTATTGAAATGCTTCAGCTTGTCCCCGACCAGTGACACTGCAATCGTCGGTAACCCGAGGAAACGCCCTTCCATCGCTGCGGCGACAGTGCCTGAGTAGATCGTGTCGTCGCCGAGATTGGCCCCATGGTTGATTCCAGACACAACCAGGTCCGGCTCGAAATCGAGAAATCCCGTCAATGCCATATGCACGCAATCTGATGGCGTACCGTCTACTTTGTAGCGATCAGGCGCCACCTCAGATACCCGCAGCGGCATGTTCAGCGTCAGAGAATTGCTGGCAGCCGAACGATTCCGATCCGGGGCTACCACGACAACATCAGCGACCTGCTCGAGCGCTTCGGTGAGAACCTTGATACCGGTGGCGAGATACCCGTCGTCATTGCTTACGAGGATTTTCATTTTATTGACGTTTGGGCTCGGTTTGTGGCGATGGATGTTGGTGGAATCAATCGCGCTCACTATACTCAATGTTTCCTCTGCACCATAGCCTCAATCACTCACAATGACAGACGACGATATCGACGAATTCAAACGCGCCATGTCGGGAGCCAAACGGCTGGACCCTGTAGAACGTGCGCCGGAATCACGCCCCAAGCCCAAACCAAGAGCGAGATTTGCCCGTGCTGACGAGCAGGAAGTACTGCAGGAGAGCCTTGAGGACGACATCGACGCGACCGAACACGGGCACGGTGGCGCATTGCGATTCCATCGGCAACACGTTGGCCGCCGCACCATGCGCAAGCTGACAAGAGGTGGATACAGCGTACAGGACGAAATTGACCTGCATGGAATGACCCTCGCTGAAGCCAAACCGCGGCTGCGTGACTTTATTCAGTACAGCGCGCAACAGGGAAATCTGTGCGTCCGGGTCGTACACGGCAAGGGGCTCGGCTCCGGAGACCGCGGCCCGGTACTCAAGAACGCCGTGAATCGCTGGTTGCGGAAATGGGATCTCGTTCTGGCATTCGTCTCAACGCGCCAGGTTCACGGCGGCACAGGCGCAATTTATGTGCTGCTGGAGCGCGACTAACACCCCTGTTTTGAAATCTGGATCACTGGAGAACACACGATGGAAACTGATTTTTTGATTGCAACTATGTTGAACCTGGGCGTAAACCTGATCTACACGATGATTGCCCTGTTTATCGGCATCCTGGCACTCCAGATCATCGACAAGAAACTGCTCAGCAATATTGATATCGAAGCAGAAATGAAGAACGGCAATCTGGCCGTGGCGATCTTCGCGTCAACGATCATGATTTTTGTAGCGCTGATCGTAACGTTTGGATTCAGAGGCTGACCTGATGCTCAGGCTATCCGCCGGGACAATATGGAAGACAGCTGCGGTACTTTTCTTTGCGCTATTCCTCATTGTTGAGGCCGACTCCCAGAGGAACAGTCCGCGCAGCGTACTTGACAGGCAGATTGATGCGGCCTTTCCGGACGCCCGGGTACGGGGCAGAAGTCCGGATTTTGGTGGCAGCATGCTCTTGCTCAAGAGCAAACTGGAAATCCCCGAATACGTCGCGCAGATGCAGACCAGGGGACTTGATTCAGACAGGCATTACATCATGGGTACCGAGAACGATGAGAATGCGTTCGCGATAGCACCCGGGATGGACCAGGCGCAGCACTTTGTTAACGCCTACCTTGTCGGTTTCGCACCGTTCGAGACTGATAACATTTTCGGTCCGGCATACACGCTTTCCCGCACCAAGACTTACCAGCTTGACCGCAATAGCATTACGGGTTTTCGTGAGTTGTGGCAAACCAGTCGAGAGGCGTTTTTCTATAAGCGCGGTGATTGCGAAGACCATGCGATCGCGCTCGCAGACTGGTTGATCGAAATGGGCGAAGACGCAAGAGTGGTCGCTGGCGAATTCGATGGCGAGGGACATGCCTGGGTCATTCTGTTCAAGGAAGGCAAGCAGTACCTGTTTGAAGCGACTGACAAACGTCCTGGCATGCGGCGACTATCGCTCGCATCGATGCACCCGAAGTATCAACCGCGATGGATGTTTAACCGGGAGCATTTCTGGTTCAACACGGGCTCCGCACGCACCGTGAAATATCATGGTCCGAAATGGCAAAAGAAAAGCCGCTATTCCAAGCAGCCGCTCGGCAGCCGTCTCGGCGGCAAGATCGATCACGCTGCGTGACAGTGCAGTGGGTCGAAAGGGTGGTAAGGTAGCAGGCAGAGCGACGGCGGCTCTGTTCAAAACGTCGATCCGGAATACAGAAAAAAATTAAGGGGGCGGATCATGACCAGTACATCAAAGAAACTTGCAGCGGAGTTCATCGGCACATTCTGGCTGGTACTGGGCGGTTGCGGCAGCGCAATTCTCGCTGCGAACTTCCCTGGTGCAGGCGCTGAAAACAGCCTTGGAATCGGCTTGGTCGGCGTTTCGCTGGCTTTCGGTCTGACCGTCTTGACGATGGCGTATGCGATCGGCCACATCTCTGGCTGCCACCTGAATCCTGCTGTTTCGCTCGGCTTATGGGCGGGTGGTCGCTTCTCGGCCGCCGAACTTCCCGGATACATCATCGCGCAGACGCTTGGCGCAATCGTCGCTGCGGCAGCTCTTTCATACATTGCCTACGGATCGATTGGTGGCGATGGAGGCCTCGCCTCGAACGGCTACGCCGAGCTTTCACCGAGTGGACGCGGACTGGCGTCGGGTTTTACTACTGAAATAATCATGACGTTTATGTTCCTCATTATCATCCTTGGTGCCACTGCTGACCGTGCGCCGGCGGGCTTCGCACCAATTGCGATCGGACTCGGATTGACTCTTATTCATCTGATCAGCATCCCGGTCACGAATACGTCAGTGAATCCGGCCCGCTCCACCGGGCCCGCGCTGCTGGAAGGTGGCGCGGCGATCGGGCAGTTATGGCTGTTCTGGGTGGCCCCTATAGTCGGTGCGATAGCCGCTGGTTTTGCTTATCGCTGGCTGGATAGCACTGAGTAATAAAGCAGTAGTCCTGGCACTGTGGCGGCACCGCAGGCGACTGCGATCGGCCATGCACATCTTGAGCCGATTCCTGTAACTTTCCTTACTCGTGGATCACAGGGGACAACTCAACAATCGCCGATGCGTTCTCCGCGGACGAAAGTTTGCATGTCTACAGTTGTGTCACCTACCTTGATACTCATGGTAGTAATCAACTCATAGCCGCTGGCAGTGTAGGAGCCCAGGCTTTCGGCGGACGCGTCGACACCCTCCAGTGCACAATGCATTTGCATATTGATATTGCCGTCACTCCATTCGTAACTGGAGATTGTGCAGCCCTCCATGCCGGCGTGTTCACCCAGTATGCTGGAGGAATCGGCCGCCAGTTCTTCCTGTGTCACGCACTGTTCTACGCTTTCATTCACCAGCCCGGCAGGCAGATCCTGACCACTCACACCGACAGTGACGCGATAGAGTCCTGCCTCTGGCTCAGGCGCGGAACTGTCTTGTGCGACTGCAATAAGCGGGAGGACGAGTATCAGGCTCAGAGTTCTATACATTTGCTAAGGCTCCTCAGACAATTGACTTGAAGTATAGGCTGGCCGGGAAACTTACCCAAGCCGGGTCCGCATTTAAGTAATCGCAGTCAGTGTAAACCGGACTCCTTTGCTATGCTGATCGCTGAATTTCGGTCCACTCATCACGCGAAATCTTGTAAATCGGGCCGTCCTTGCCCCAGCATAGCGTTCTGCCAAAGTATCGAAAGCCGGACTTCTCAAGAACATGTTTTGACGCGGCGTTGTTCTCATCTATTGAAGCAACCAGCTCATTCAGCGGCGATTCCTGAAACGCAAACCGCAATATGCGCTTGCACACCTCGGTTGCATATCCCTGGCCCCAAGCCGATGGCGTCAGGAAGTAGCCAACCTCAATGTCTGTATCCGGCATACGACCCATAGCTATCAGGTCGTAGTCTACGTCGTCATCTTCGGTCGGCATTGGTAGCAGGTAGGTGCTCCCAAGTTTGCGGCCCGTTAAGCGATCGGAAATGCACCAGATACCGATACAACCGTTGCCACCCCGCCGTATTGCATCGGGCATATCCTCTCGCAGCTCCGCCTCTGACTGTACCTCGCATATGTACCTGACAACTTCAGGGTCAGTCCACAGGTCAATCGCCAGGTCAACATCAGTCAACTCAAGCGGCGCCAGGGTCAGGCGATCGGTATGTAATTTCAAACTCATAGACTTATCATTGCCAAAACACGAAGAAGAATGCAATTGAATCCCGTAGCAAGCAGCTATTCTTGGTCACAATGGAGCCTATATGTCGAACTCATCGCCAATCGGAGCTGGTGAACGCATCCAGGAAATCGATATTATTCGGGGCTTCGCTCTGTTTGGCGTGCTTTGGCTCAATCTCGTCGCACACGGCTACAACCTGGTGCCCGCCGGAAGTTTTGACAACCTTGCAACCGCGAAACTGGACGCACTGATTGCGCCTGTCGCTGACATGTTCGTTTCCAACAAGGCCATGGCGCTGTTCTCCTTGCTGTTCGGCTACGGCTTCGCCATGATCATGAGCAGGCTCGAAGCTCGTGGAGTGGATGCCGAGAGGGTTTTCCTACGCCGCACCGCGATCCTCTTCTCGATTGGAATCATACACATCTGGTTCATCTGGTTTGGCGACATACTGCATGTATATGCATTGATGGGCTTCGTCCTGTTCCTGACGCGAAACTGGTCTGATCGAAGCCTGCTGATTGCTGGTTTGATACTGGCGCTGTTTAGCGTGGGAACAGTAGAAGCCATTTTGCAATTCCTGTACGACGAACCATTTCCGTGGTGGCCTGTTTTCGACATCGCGGCTGAGCGGCATTTCGCAGTACTGCAGGGAAACAGCTACCCCGCCTATGTAGACGAACTGTGGTGGGCATCCTGGGAAACAATGTGGGGTGTGCCCTTTTATATTCACTACTGTGCAACTGCACTTGGTCGCTTCATGCTGGGCGCCTGGATATTCCGTCAGGGATGGCTACAAAACACATCCACCCTGCGCCCGGTATTTCGGCGCTGGGCCGGTATCCTGATAGGCACCGGTGTCGCCCTCGTATTAGCCGGGATGGGCATCAGTCAATTCAGCGAGGCGCTGGCATTCTCATTCGACCCGCTGCCGCAGCTGGTTTTGGCACTCGGTTACGCGGCAGCGATAGTAGCCCTCTGCCGTAGCGAACGTTTTCGCAATGCGATGAGAGGTGTCGCAGCTGTAGGACGCACGGCCCTCACAAACTACCTGCTGCAGAGCCTGATATACGTATTTGTCTTGTTTGGTTTTGGACTCGGGCTGCTGAACGTGCTTGGTGCGACGCTGTGTTTTGCGCTTGCCGTGGCCTTTTTCGCAGTCCAGATTTGGGCAAGCGGATGGTGGGTAACGAGATTTCGATTCGGGCCTGTGGAGTGGCTGTGGCGCTCACTCACTTACGGGAAACGACAACCGTTTCGTCTCGACACTCTCAATTAGTCCGGCTGCAACAATACACGCCGCGACCGCCTTGCTCCCTGCTTCCGTGTAGTGAACACTGTCGTAGAACTGATTTGGTCGCACCCGCTGGCGACGCAGACAATGGTCCACGTCGATGACCTGTAAATTCGCTGCGGCAGCGATCTCCCGGGTATGTATGTTGATCAGGCGCATCAGTTTGGCGGACTGCTCAAGTGACGTTCTCTTGCCGGCGATCTGGAAGTTCGTCCTGAAGTCTTCATCATATTCGTGCGGCTTCAACTCGTAAGCGTGCGGCTGCGTCAACATTACCAACGCGATGTTCCGGTCTTCCGTAAAACTCGCAATCTGCCGAAATGTGGCCGACCTGTTTGAGAGAAAAGCAAGAAAATCAGCAGAGTCCAGGATAGCATCGAACTCTATGTCGCCGAGAACAGGCAAGCGACGATTCTCCTCGGCAACCTGTCTGGCTACTTCGCGTATACGGGTTCCGGTCAGCGGCGGCCATCGCCACTTAACGTATTGTTCGTACGCGTAGGCTACTACGTAAATGTTCTTGAAAGCGTCTTTTACGCGCACGAATAGAGTCCGATCACCTTTGGCGCGTTTTCTGTGGTGATACTCAATCAGCGTCTTGACGTCGCTGATAACCTCGGGCTCCATATTCCTGAAGAACGACGCCAGATCGTTGATGCCATGCATCAAATAGATGCGCTCAACGAAATCCAGGTCTTCCCTGTTTGCAAACAGGAACGAAATATTTTGTTGCGAATCCAGCAGATTGTTGCCCGACAACGCGCAAGTCAGCGATGCGTTGTCTACCAGAACCGGGAAACGCAGGAAACTCTGCACCAACGCGCTTTCCGTCGTGCTGCCGCCGACAAACATCTGCCTGACAGGCATCGTCGAATATCGGCCTTCACGGGCGATGCAGTGGCGGTCTGTATGGATGCGCACTGTCGAGAACTCACTTTCGAACAGACCACCAATCTCGTAAATTTCGTCTTGTTCCTGCCAGGTGCGGTGATAGCCGCTTGCAGGCATTGTGATGTATTTGTTATCCCAATTGAATCGCAACCAAATCTCGAAAGGCAAAGTCGCCAACGAGGCTGATAGCGCGACAATCGCAATGTTTTTGAGCATGCAATGCCTCCAGATTGACGGCTCACTATGACGCTGTCAGCCTAATCTGGCGCCCGGGCCAGACGAGCCTACGCAAATCTTAGCATTTCAAAGCTGGGTGCACTGAACTCAGGGGCGGCCTTAGCATTCGCGCATCTTTGCCTCGAGGTCGCGGCGTCTTTTCTTGTAGGACTCCCCCTGCGAGACACCGTAGCCGCCGCGCAATCTTGCATTGATGCTTTCGATTTGCGATTTCACCCGGTCACGACATTCGAGACGTCGCTCCTCTACCAGCGCTTTTCTTTCGCGATCATGTGCCCGGTCGTCAGCGACCGTGGATTGTGAACTCACGCGAGCGGTTGAAGCACCGAGAGACTGTGGTTGCGCTACCTGCGTGCTAATGATTGCGGACTTCGCGGAAGCCGTTAACTCCGGACTGTCTTCATCAATATTGCAGCCGCCATATCTGTTGGTGAACGATGTCGGAAGCTCTTCACAACTGACGTCGCCAAAAGCGCGTGCCTGACACTTGGCCGTTGCAAGCGCCGATACTCTTGCTGCCGAAACATCGGCATTGGTTCGAAACTGGAAAACGTAACTGATCAGGCTTACGGAACCCTTGGACAATGCTCCAATTCCGCCATAGCCGTCAAAAACCGTGCTCGAGCCAACGCCTGACTTCATGCGTTGTGCCGTGTTAAGTGCAAAGCGACGTGCATGTTCGCACTCCTCAGGCTCGCCACCAAAGTCCCCACCTGATTTCATGACGGTAACTGTGGTGCCTTTTTCCACGCAAGGCGCTTGAGAAAACGTGAGTTCACCGTTTTCGGCAACACACTTGAATATCTCTGCATTCACCGTGGCCGGCGAAAGCCAGGCACATAGGAATAACAGGGCAGCTAGTTGGTAACGATAGATCATTTTGTATCCTGGAAGACGGATTTCGCATCCCTACCACCCATTTTAGAGAGTGGCCTGCTGAATGGGCGTGTGGGCGTCACGAAACGAGCGAAACCCGCTATTCGCAAGCTCGCTGCTTATGAAATACTCGCCAGCTCACGCAGCACAGAGGTTGCAAAGCTACCGCGAACCAGTGCGAATTCGAGTGTCACCGCCTCTGGCTCAATAGACCACTGCAAATCTGCAACTCGCAAGCGCAAGCTGCGACGGGCAGAGTCGACACGCCCCTTTGCAAGCGCTTTCATCCAGAGTTCACGCCCTGCAACATCGTCACCATCGCCCGGCATCAACCCAGCAGGATGAATATCAAGCTCCCTGCACCGAGCCAGAATAGTTTCGTCAACGGCCTCAACAGTAAAAACGCTGCCACTACCGTCTAGGTTCGCGACGTCCCCTTCTGTCAGGCTGTCCCAGTTGCGCGCCTCTATTCGACCTGCTAACTCCTCATTGAACATGAATGACCTTGCTGTCGAAATTGCGAGGCTGCGTTGGTGCCGCGGCAATCGCTTACCTGAAGCCCACCCGTCGGCGAGCCTGATGTTGCCAGCGTCACGCCCGAAGCGTTGATCTCCAAAGTAGTTTGGGACGCCGCGCGAGGCAATCAGCCGCAGCCGCTCCTCGACAGCAGCCGAATCGCTACAATCACCGCGCAGCACAAGGCGAAACCTGTTCTGGCGATGGCTGCCTCGACGCAGCTTCTTCAAGTGCCGCTCCACGCGCAGCAGAGCCACGCCATCGATTTGCAACTGCGTCCAGTCGGGGCTGTACCAGCGGGGTACGCTGAACCACTGGCGAGTGATCGCATTGCGATCCTTGAGGCCAGCATAACCAATGTCCCTGGCAGGGACGTCGGCAAATCGTGCCAGTTGGCGTGCGACCCACTCGGTGTTGTTGCCGGTTTTTTCTATGAACAGGAAGTCGTGTTCACCGTCACCGGAGAATTCAAAACCGATGACTTCGGTCACCTGAAAGTCATCCGGTGTGCTTTTGATGCGTGCAGCAAACAACGGCATCCCGTGTGCACGGGGCCAATCTGGCAATGACACAGGAGTTGCTACCAGCCGGCGTCGGCTAACGGCACAACCTGGTAAAAAGTCTCACTTTCACCGATCATGCCGAGGTCAGTGCGCGCGCGCTCTTCTGCGGCATCACGCCCTTGCTTCAGATTAATCACTTCTGCGTCGAGCGCCTGGTTGCGAGAGCGCAGCACTTCATTGTCCGCACGTTGCTCGGCGACCGCCGCGCGTAGTTTCAGAGTCTTGCGATGGCCATCATCAGCAAACCACAGCTGTCCCTGCAGGCCAAGGCCTGTGAGCGCCAAGATTAGCAATAACGTGCGTGAACCGAACAAGCGTCTACCTCAAAAACACCGTACTTCTGTGGCGTCAGTCTGCCTTGACAGAAAACGCCTCGCGAGCCGCGTACCCTGCTTCCGCGCCCAACTCTTCTTCGATTCGCAAAAGCTGATTGTACTTGGAGACCCGGTCCGACCGGGACAGGGACCCGGTCTTGATCTGTGTCGCCTGCGTGCCTACTGCAATATCGGCAATCGTACTGTCGGAGGTTTCCCCCGAGCGGTGCGAGATTACCGCAGAGTAGCCCGCTTCATCAGCCATAGTAATCGCATCAAGAGTTTCGCTTAAGGTACCGATTTGGTTGGGTTTTATCAATATCGAATTTGCAATTTTCTCATTGATGCCGCGATCCAGGATCGAGGTATTGGTCACGAAAAGATCGTCCCCGACCAGCTGAACGCGGCCTCCTATGGCATCGGTCAGCAGCCGCCAGCCTTCCCAGTCACCTTCGTCCATACCATCTTCGATCGTAATGATTGGGTAGGCATCGGCCAATTCGGCCAGAAACGCGCTAAAACCGGCCGCATCGAACTGCCGTCCTTCGGATTCAAGATCGTAAATACCGTCCTTGTAGAACTCCGAACTGGCCACGTCCAGACCCAGCAGAATATCGCTGCCAGGTCTGAATCCCGCCTTTTCGATTGCAGTCATGATGGTATCCAGCGCAGCGCGATTTGACGGCAAGTCAGGCGCGAAACCGCCCTCGTCACCGACAGCCGTATTGAGACCCTGCCCACGCAGTACGCTTTTCAGGCTGTGAAAAATCTCCGCGCCATAGCGCAGGGCTTCCGAGAAATTTGGCGCACCAACCGGCAGAACCATGAACTCCTGAATGTCCACGCTGTTGTCGGCATGCGCCCCGCCGTTGATGATATTCATCATGGGCACCGGCATGGTTGTGTTGTTGCCCAAGTGGCGGAACAACGAGAGCTGTTTCGAGGCGGCCTCAGCTTTGGCAACGGCGAGTGAGATCGCTAGCAGAGCATTTGCACCAAGACGGCCTTTGTTGTCACTGCCATCAAGGTCCAGCATGCACTGATCAACGTCACGCTGTCCTGCGAATTCAACACCCAGCAGTGCATCACGTAATTCGCCGTTTACATTGGCTACAGCTTTGCGAACGCCCTTGCCGAGGTAGCGCGACGTGTCACCATCGCGCAGCTCGACGGCTTCGCGGGTTCCGGTCGAGGCGCCGGACGGGACGCCAGCACGTGCCGTGCTACCGTCTGCGAGCGTTACGTCGGCTTCAACCGTTGGATTTCCGCGCGAGTCAAGAATTTCCCGACCACGCACATCTGTAATCTTGATCATTGTTACTCCGTACCAGGAACCCCGAGACCGTAGTCGGCTTCAGGGAATTCAGTTTGCTTAACGCAGCGGTCAATTGACATCAGCGTTTCCAGAAGCTGTTTCATCTTGTGCAAGGGCCATGCATTGGGGCCGTCGCTGAGTGCTTTTTCAGGATCCGGGTGTGTCTCCATAAAAAAGCCTGCAACGCCTGCGGCGGCGGCTGAACGCGCCAGAACAGGAATAAACTCGCGGCGTCCACCTGAGGCGGTACCAAGGCCACCTGGCTGTTGTACAGAATGCGTCGCATCAAAAACGACTGGCGCTCCGGTGCCACGCATGACGGCAAGGCTGCGCATGTCGGAAACCAGGTTGTTGTAACCAAACGAAAAGCCCCGTTCGCACACCATGATGTTGTCATTGCCAGTGGATCTGGCCTTATCGACAACATTTTGCATTTCCCAAGGCGATAAGAACTGCCCCTTTTTAATGTTTACGGGCAGTCCTGTCGCGGCCGTACGCAGAATAAAGTTAGTTTGCCTGCAGAGGAATGCAGGCGTCTGCAATACGTCTACAACGTCGGCAACTTCGTCCATCGGAGTATCTTCATGAACGTCAGTCAACACAGGCAGATCCAGCTGCCTCTTGACCTCGCCGAGTATGCGCAGCCCCTCTTCCATGCCGGGACCACGAAATCCGTCGCGTGAACTGCGATTCGCCTTGTCGAACGATGATTTGTAGATGAAAGGAATACCAAGCTCGCCACAAACCTCTTTCAGAGTACCGGCCGTGTCCAGCGTCATTTGCTCGCTCTCGACAACGCAAGTGCCTGCTATCAGGAACAGGGGCTGGTCGTTACCCGCTTCAAATCCACAGAGCTTCATGCTTCAGCCGCCTCGGGTAATTCACCCTCTTTGTGTTCGCGAACAGCACCGATAAAACTCTTGAATAACGGATGGCCGTCGCGCGGGTTGGATGTAAATTCTGGATGGAACTGACTTGCAAGAAAAAACGGATGGTTTTTGATCTCAACCATTTCAACCAGGTCATCGACCGACAATCCTGAAAAAATCAGGCCTGCCGCGGACAATTTGTCGCGATAGTTGTTGTTCACTTCGTAACGATGCCTGTGTCGTTCTTCGATTTCAGTACTGCCGTAGCTGCTCGCTGCGAGCGAGCCTTCCGCCAATGTCACCGACTGTGCTCCGAGGCGCATCGTACCGCCCAGTTCCGAAGCCTCGTCTCGTTCTTCGGTGCCACCCGCCGCGTCCCGCCACTCGGTAATCAACGCAACGACGGGGTGTGGCGTATCCTTGTCGAACTCCGTACTCATCGCACCCTTTAGCCCAGCAAGATTTCTTGCGGCCTCTATAACTGCGACCTGCATACCCAGGCAAATGCCGAGGTACGGAATGCCGTTTTCGCGCGCAAACTGCACAGTCTGAATTTTTCCCTCGACTCCGCGGTCTCCGAATCCGCCGGGCACAACGATGCCATCGACATTTTCAAGTGCACCAATGCCATCTTTTTCGATGTCCGCAGATTCGATAAAGCTGATCCTGACCTTGGTGCGCGTATGAATACCGCCATGTTGCAGCGCCTCGACCAGCGAGATATAGGAATCTTTCAGATCCATATACTTGCCCACCATCGCGACGCTCACCTCTGCCGTCGGGTTCTGTTTAGCCTCAACGATGGCATCCCACTCATGCAAATCGGCTTTCGGCAGATCGAGCCCCAACTGGCGCGCTACGATACCGTCGAGCCCCTGGTCATGCATCATCGCCGGAATTTTGTACAGGTCATCTGCATCCCATGCCGAGATAACGGCTTTTTCCTGCACGTTCGTAAACAGAGCGATCTTGCGACGCTCATCTGCCGGCAATGGTTTCTCTGATCGGCACACGAGAATGTCGGGTTGAATACCGATCGAGCGTAGCTCTTTTACTGAGTGCTGCGTTGGTTTCGTCTTGATCTCTGAGGATGTCGGTATGTACGGCACAAGCGTCAGGTGCACGTAGACCACGCGATCATGCCCCAGTTCTACACCCATCTGTCGAATTGCCTCAAGGAACGGCAATGACTCAATATCACCAACCGTGCCGCCGATCTCTACAAGGCAAATGTCTGCATCACCGGCACCCTTTTTGACGCCGTCCTTTATCTCATCAGTTATGTGCGGGATCACCTGCACAGTCGCTCCGAGATAGTCACCGCGACGCTCTTTGCCGATGACGCTTTCGTAAATGCGGCCGGTCGTATAGTTGCTGTGTCGGCCACCTTTCGCAGTGCGCACAAAGCGCTCGTAGTGGCCAAGATCGAGATCGGTCTCAGTACCGTCGTGGGTCACGAAGACCTCACCGTGCTGAAACGGGCTCATAGTGCCCGGATCGACATTGATATACGGATCGAGCTTGATCATGCTGATCGTCAATCCGCGCGCTTCCAGTATCGCGCCGAGACAGGCCGAAGTGATTCCCTTGCCTAGTGAAGAGACCACACCGCCGGTAATAAATACATACGAGGTCATAAATTAACTCAGAGCTTTTTGAGCATGAATTTCGCGGAAAGCGAGAAACAAGAAAGGGCTGGAACAAAAGCACTGCAACGCTTCGCGATGTGCTTTCTTCCAACCCTTCGAATTCCGCGCCGTCGTTGGACTAAAGACGGTTTTGAACGGTATCAGGCAGCCCCTCCTAATGCAATGCGGGCCGGTCCCGCCAGAGCACAGAAATCCCGTGTTCAACACCTGCGCCCGCCGCGATCCAGAGGTCTCCGACAGCAACCAATTGCTCGTTCGCATAGAGCAGAGGAATACGGTCGCGCATCCACGGAACAACACCTTCTTCTTGAAGTAATTTCTTGAGTTTCTTTGTATGTGATTGACCTGGAAGCCGAATATTCTCGCCTCCCTGTCTTGCGCAGACGGTCAGACCAGCGTCGAAGATTTCCTCTGACAGGCCAAAACCCGCGCCTGGCGTGAAACACAGCGTACCGAGGCCACGGCCAAGCTCGAGAGTCCCATCCACTACTGGCTGCGAATCGAGCGCCACAGCCAGATCATCCTGTAACAGATACAAGTGATTTCTATAACGCCGGACAGCACCGCCAGGCCAACTGACAAGTGGTTGCGCATCTGCACGCGCAGGGATGACCTCGCCGAGCACGCGCCGCAGCTGCTGCGCCGTTGGCGTCGTGAGTCCGAGTTGTCTCAGGCAATAGCGAATCAGATTGCGTTTGCGCGCATCCGACAGTTTGAGAAGACCCTGCACGGGCAGGCGTTCGGCACGGCCTTCCAGTAGATCGAGATCGATTGCCGCCAGATCGGCGAGCAGTTTCGCAGCCTCACCCGCGTGCCCGGCGCTGCGTTGGAACCGGGCAGATAAATCAGGCCAACGCGACTGCAGCCGCGGCACAATCTCATGTCGCAGGAAGTTTCGGTCGAATCGCGTATCAACATTGGATGGGTCCTCTATCCACCGCAATGAACTGTCTTGTGCATAGAGGTGCAGAGATTCGCGTTCGACGTTCAGCAACGGCCTCGCCAGCCAACCGGACCCAAAACGTCGAATGCCACCCATTCCGGCAACCCCGGCAGGCCCGCTGCCGCGAATCAGGTTTAGCAGCAGGGTTTCCGCCTGGTCATCACGATGGTGCGCACTGAGCAACCAGTCGTTGTCGTCAAGGCACTCAAGCAACGCTCCGTAGCGCGCGTCACGTGCCGCCGCTTCCGGCCCCTTGCCCGACTGCAAGTCAACATCGACGTCGATCGACTCGTATTTGACACCAAGCTCGGTCGCGACTGAGCTGCAGTGCGATTCCCACGCCACTGCCTCATCCTGCAAACCGTGATTGATATGAACTGCGACGATGGGTACGTCTGACCCGAACGCCTTGAGAGCGTGCAAGAGAACTGTGGAATCCAATCCGCCGCTGAATGCTACGACGTAACGAGCCGCTGGACGAGCCGCATGCTCAAGGTCTCGCAGTAGCGATCCGAGGATCGCAGGGCTGAAGCTCACGCCTCTTTGAACTGACCGAAGCTCGCCAGACGTTGCTGCCTGTTTTCCAGCAACTGCTCTGTGGACAACGACTGCAGCTCTTCCAGGCTCTGCAACAGGGCATTTCGAACAACTTCTGCCATCGCCTTGGGATTGCGATGTGCACCGCCCAGTGGCTCTTCCAGAACTTCATCGACCAGGCCGAATTCGCTCAGGTTGGGTGCAGTAATGCGCATCGCCTCCGCGGCATCCTCGGCCTTTTCGGCGCTCTTCCACAAGATCGACGCACAGCCTTCTGGTGAAATCACTGAATACACGCTGTATTGCAGCATCAGCAGCTTGTCACCGACACCGATCGCCAGGGCGCCACCTGAGCCACCTTCACCGATTACAACGCTGATAATCGGCGTCTTCAAGCCTGCCATCATGTAGAGGCTGAAAGCGATTGCTTCGCTTTGGCCACGTTCTTCGGCACCCACTCCCGGGTAGGCGCCGGGCGTGTCGATAAATGTAACAACAGGCAATGAAAACTTCTCTGCCATGCGCATGAGCCGCTGTGCTTTGCGGTAGCCTTCCGGCTTCGGCATGCCGTAGTTGCGGCGCACGCGCTCTTTGGTATCGCGACCCTTCTGATGCCCTATGAACATCACAGAAATGCCGTCGATGCGCCCTACGCCGCCGACAATAGCCGGGTCATCGGCGTACATGCGATCGCCGTGCAACTCCTGAAAATCGTCAGAGATCAGATCAAGGTAGTCCTGTGTATAAGGGCGCGATTCGTGTCTTGCGACGCGTACGATTTGCCCTGGCGACAATTTCGCGAATATGGACTTCGTCAGCGACTCGCTCTTGTCTTTAAGACGCGCCACTTCTTCGTTGATATTGATCTCAGAATCATCGCCAACGTAGCGAAGCTCATCGATCTTCGCCTCAAGTTCGGCAATGGGTTGTTCAAAGTCGAGAAATTTTAGGTCCATTCGGCTATCCGTGTTCCTGCTGTCGCCTGCTAAACGGGCTATAACACTACATTAATTCACGTTGTGGGGCATAAAGTAAGCGCACATTATTGGTCCCCAACAGCTCCGTCAACTTGTCACGAAGCTCACGACTCGGGCGCACGGCCCATTCTGGTCCCAATGACAGGCGTGCCGCCGCGCTATCACCTATATAACGTACCGAAACGTCGCAACTCCCTTCACGAAACGGCAGCAGCAAGTCGTGCAGCCGTGTCAGTAGTTGCTCACCCTGTCCATTCGGCGCAAGGCTTAAGAGCAGGCTCTTTGCCCGCGACTCGATCACCCGGTCAATATGCAGGACGTTCTTCACATTTACCGTCCAGCTGCCAATGAAGTCGTCGTAGCGTAGCGCCCCGGTAACCACAACGATCTCATCCTTGACGAGCAAATGACGAAACTCCTGGAACGCTTCACTGAAGAGGCTGACTTCCATGCGCGCGGTATCGTCATCAAGCGTAACGCTGACACGATTGCCGCGCTTGCGCACGTCAACGATCAGACCAGCAACCGTCGCCTCGCGGCGCGCCTGCGCGTAATTGCGTTCTCCCTTAGCCCGCTGCGGTGCAGGCTCACCAGTAACATCAGCCAGACGGCCATCTGCCAGATGGCGGGCATCGTTCCGCACGGCATCAAACGGGTGGCCGGTCAGATACAGGCCAAGTGCCTCCTTCTCATTACTGAGGAACAGGCGCTCCTGCCATTCGGCCATTGCCGGTTGCGCGCGCTCTTCCACCTTCGGTTCCGGTGCAGCAACACCAAACATATCGTTCTGCCCGGCTGCAGCGGCCCTCGCTTCCTGATCGGCACTTTGCAATGCTTCGGGTACCTGGTGCATAAGGTCACGCCGCGAATCGCCAAACGCATCCATTGCACCGGACTTGACCATGGCTTCCAGTGCGCGCCGATTGATCTTGTCATTGTCCATGCGCCGACAGAATTCAGCGAGCGAACTGTATGGTCCATTTTCCAGGCGCTCATCAATCAGTGAATCTACGGCGGCTTTGCCGACGCCCTTGATCGCACCAAGTCCATACAAAATGGTTTGTTCGTCCGGAACGCTAAAATGATAGGCCGACCGATTTATGTCTGGCGCCAGCAAGTTTAGCTTGAGTTGACGACAATCATCTTTCAACGTCACCAGGCGATCGGTCTGGTGCAAGTCCGCGCTCATGACGGCTGCCATGAACGGCGCGGGATAGTGTGCTTTCAAATACGCCGTTTGATACGACAAGACGGCGTACGCGGCAGAATGCGACTTGTTGAAGCCGTAGCCCGCAAACTTCTCCATGAGATCAAAAATTCGTGTCGCCGTTTTCTCCGCAACGCCACGCTCAGTGGCGCCCGTTACGAAAATCTCACGCTGCTTTGCCATCTCCTCAGGTTTTTTCTTACCCATAGCGCGTCGCAACAAGTCCGCACCACCGAGCGTGTAGCCTGCGAGAACCTGGGCAATCTGCATCACCTGCTCCTGATACAGGATGACGCCATAGGTTTCTTCGAGCACCGGTTTGAGTTCCGGATGCAGGTAGTCGATATCTGCCTTGTTGGTGGCATGTTTGCGAGTTATGAAGTCGTCCACCATGCCTGACTGCAACGGGCCAGGGCGAAACAGGGCCACGAGCGCTACGAGGTCACCAAACTGGTCCGGTCGCAAGCGCTTTATCAGATCACGCATTCCGCTGGACTCCAGCTGAAATACGGCTGCTGTCTGCGTGCTTTGCAGAAGTTTGAAAGTCTTCGCGTCGCCTTCTGCTATCTGCTCAATACTAAAGTCGCCAGCGCCGCCGGACTCATTGACGATCTGCACGGCCCAATCGATGATAGTCAGCGTTTTCAGACCCAGGAAATCGAATTTGACGAGCCCGACAGCTTCGACGTCATCCTTGTCGAGTTGCGTCACGAGGTTGCTGCCGCCTTCTTCACAATATAGCGGCGCAAAATCGGTCAGCGCACCGGGCGAGATTACGACACCGCCAGCATGCTTGCCCGCATTGCGTACCAGCCCTTCCAGCGAACGTGCCAGGTCGATGATCGCCGCAACCTCTTCATCATCGCGATACATACTGGCGAGCTCTTCGGATTCGACGAGTGCTTTTTCGAGCGTCATGCCGATGTCGAACGGCACCTGTTTGGCGATTCTGTCAACAAAACCGTACGGCTGCCCCAACACCCGGCCTGTATCCCGAATGACGGCCTTCGCAGCCATCGTTCCGAACGTAATGATCTGCGATACCCTTTCGCGACCATACTGTTGAGCAACGTAGTCGATAACCTTGTCACGGCCTTCCATACAAAAATCGACGTCAAAGTCAGGCATGGAAACGCGCTCTGGATTCAGGAAGCGCTCAAACAGTAAGTCATGATGCAGAGGGTCGAGATCCGTGATGCCGAGCACCCAGGCGACCAGCGAACCAGCGCCCGAGCCGCGGCCGGGTCCCACTGGTACATCGTTTTCGCGCGCCCAGTGAATGAAGTCCGCAACGATCAGAAAGTAACCCGGAAACCCCATTGACTGAATAACGTCGAGTTCGATTTGCAAGCGTTCGAAATACGGTGCCGACATCGCGTCTCGCTGATTCGGCTCGACTTTCTCGCGGGCAAACTTGTCTGCCAGTGCACGCTCCAGGCCGCTGCGCGATTCGGACTCGAGGAACTCAGCCTCAGTTTGATCCTGCGGTACCGGAAAGGCGGGTAATACGCTGTCGCCAAGCTTCAGGTCAAGCGAACATCGTCGTGCAATTTCAAGTGTGTTTTGCAATGCCGCGGGAATGTCGGCAAACAGGCTCGCCATCTCCTCCGGCGAACGCAGGTACTGCGTATTCGCGTACAGACGTGGCCGATCTGCGTCTGCCAGTCCACGTCCATCGTGAATACAAACTCGCGCTTCGTGTGCATTGAAGTCGTCCTGACTGAGAAAACGAACATCGTTACTTGCCACAACGGCTGTACCTGTCCTGGCCGCCAACTCGACGCTTCTTTGCACAACATCTTCCTCGTGCGGGCGTCCTGTCCGAATCAGTTCCAGGTAGTAGCGATCGCCAAACACTTCTTGCCAGCCCTGCAGCAAATCTTCGGCACGTTCGCCATGATTGTGCGCAAGCGCCCGACCCACGTCGCCCTCACGACCGCCCGACAGTGCGATCAGTCCTGCGCAGCTTTCCGCGTCCAGCCACTCCCGCCTCGCCATCGGCTCGCCGCGTACCTGCCCTTCCAGGTAGCTGCGCGTTACCAGCTCCGATAACTTTCGATAGCCATCATTATTCTGGACCAGCAGTAGCAATGAAAACGGATGCTCCGTATCGTCGTCGTTGAATACCCTGAGGTCCAGTCCGATAACTGGTTTTACGCCAGCAGCAATCGCCTTACGGTAAAACTTTACGAGCCCGAACAGGTTGTTCTGATCAGTCAGTGCTACAGCAGGCATCTGCTCGGTCGAGCAACGCTGCATGAGCTCCGGAATCCGCACTGTACTATCCACCATCGAATATTCGGTGTGCAGATGCAGATGTACGAATGTAGACGACATCAGGACGCAGCCCTCACCGGCGCGAAAGACTGTCTGTGTTCGCAGCACGGTCCAAGTTCACGCAGACGCTCCCTGTGAATCCGTGTCCCATAGCCTTTGTGGCGCGCGAACTCATAGCTCGGATAGATCTGATCCAGCCCGACCATGATCTTGTCACGCGTCGTTTTCGCGATTATAGAAGCTGCGCTGATTGCAGCAATTTTGCCGTCGCCACCAACGATCGCTTCTCCGCCAAGCAGCCGGTCTCCGAATGCAAGGTTGGGGAGCCGGTTACCGTCAACCTGCACCGCAGAAGGCGTAACGTGTAATCCCAGAATTGCGCGCCTCATCGCCAGCATGGTTGCTACCAGTATGTTGAGCGCGTCGATTTCAGCAGCATCGGCCCAGGCGACCGACCATGAAACGGCATGCTGCTTGATCTCTATCGCCAATGAGTCCCGGCGATGCTCTGGCAACTTTTTCGAGTCAGCCAGGCCCTCGATCGGTGCGTCGGCATGCAGAATGACTGCAGCCGCGACAACAGGACCTGCGAGCGGGCCACGACCGGCCTCATCAACGCCGGCGGTCAGACCGTCATAATCGAATCGAATGGCTTGCTGCATGTCAGCCTGCTGCATGTCCTGCTGTGATTGCCTGGTGGTATTAGCGGTTTGCGAGCTCAATAACCGCATCAGCCGCGCGCTGGTCTGTATTTTGTGCCAGCTCGCTACGCAGTTTAGCAAATCTGTCACTAATGATTTGCCTCCTGTCAGGATCGTCGAGGAGCTCATTGACCGCCGCCGCAATGCGTTCAGGGCGGGCGTCGCCTTGAATAAACTCAGGCACCAGGGGTTCTTCTGTCAGCAGATTCGGCAATGTGAAGTATTCCAGCTTGACCAGATTCAGGCCTTTGACAATTGCATAGGTCAGCGCGGCAACTCGATAGGCTGCAACAGTCGGTTTGGCGAGTAATGCTGACTCCAGGGCTGCGGTCCCCGATGCCAGTAGCACAACGTCCGCTGCAATCATGCAGGTTTCGGAATCGCCCTGCAGCAGTCGGAAGCGACCTTTCATGCCGGCCATCTCAACTTGCCGCTCTATGATTGCGCGCAACGCCGGCGTCGCAATCGGGGTTACAAACTCTATGTCGTCGCGACCCTGCGCGATAATCGCTGCAGCCTGTGTAAGGACGCCACCTAAGCGCGTTACTTCACCAACGCGGCTACCTGGCAATACGGCCACTACATTGGCGGCAGTGATGCCCAGGGAGGCGCGTGCAGCTGTCCTGTCCGTCGAAGCCGGGGTCCCATCGGCCCTGGGGTGCCCGACGAAGCTCGCATCAATGCCTGCGTCATCATAGAGAGCCTTCTCGAACGGCAATATGCACAACACCTTGTCCGCCGCCGCAGCCACTGTCTTGATTCGCCCGGCACGCCAGGCCCAGATCGACGGACTGACATAGTGGACGGTACGCACACCCGCATTGCGCAACCGCTTCTCAAGTCCGAGGTTGAAATCAGGAGCATCAATGCCGACGAATACATCAGGAGGCGACGCACTCCAGCGTTGTACAAGCTGCTTGCGAAGTTTCAGCAGCCTTGGAATGTGCGCCAACGGTTCTACGAGGCCCATTACAGCCAGCGATTCGGCCGGCTCCAGTTGATCGCAGCCCGCCGCAAGCATCTCGGGTCCGGCGACTCCTTCAAATACAGCGTCAGGAATTTGCGCTCGTATGGCGCGTATCAGACCAGCACCAAGCACATCGCCGGAAGACTCGCCTGCGACAAGAGCAATTCGCATTGCCGCTTGAACTAGCGAACGATGCCGCGTTCGGATGAACGCAGTGATTCAATCAGTATCGAAAGTTCGGGCTGCTCCGGGAGTAACTCATCCAGTTGCTGCAATGCCTCAGCCAGTTTCAGCCCCCTGCGATACACAATGCGATATGCGTTCTTGATGTTGCGAATCTGTTGCTCGTTAAAGTCTCGACGCTTCAGACCTTCACTGTTGATACCTTTCGGCACAGAAGGTTGCCCCGAAACCATTGTGTACGCCGGCACGTCACGATTCACGCCGGAATACATGCCAAGAAACGCGTGAGCACCGATTCTGCAGAACTGATGGATACCGCTCTTGCCGCCACAAATGACCCAGTCTCCAATATGTACGTGCCCGGCGAGAGTTGTTCCGTTGGCCATGATCGTCTTGTCACCGATGACACAATCATGCGCGATATGCGCGTACGCCATGATCCAGTTGTCATCGCCCATGATTGTCACGCCCTGGTCCTGGACGGTACCGCGACTGATCGTACAAAACTCGCGGATCGTATTGCGATCGCCCATAACCAGACGCGTTGGCTCGTCACGATACTTCTTATCCTGTGGATCATCACCCACAGATGCGAACTGGTAAATATGATTGTCTTCACCAATGATCGTTGGACCGTTGACGACAACGTGGCTATCGACTCGGGTTCCGCGACCAATCTCTACATTGTCTCCGATGACCGTGAAGGGACCGATTTCGACATCGTCGGCGATGGCTGCGGTCTCCGAAACTATGGCGGTTGGGTGTATCATTTTTCGAGTTTTTTCACGCGTTCGTTGAGGTTTGCAAGGCGCCGAAAACGCGCCAACTGTTTTGCCCAGGACTTAGCTGGAACCGCGGGAAAACTCGAGCCATAAGTACCTGCCTCTGTGACGTCTTTCGACAGAAACGACTTGGCCGCTACAATAACATCGTCACAAACGCTTATGTGCCCTACTGTGCCGCCTTGCCCGGCAAACATGCAGCGTTTGCCAATGGTCGCACTGCCGGCGATACCGCTCATTGCGGCCAGAGCCGTGTGCTCACCGATATGCACGTTGTGCGCGATCTGACAGAGATTATCGATGCGAACACCATTGTCGATAACTGTGTCACCTATCGCGCCACAGTCAATCGTTGTATTCGCACCAATTTCGACATCATCGCCGATTCGAACACCGCCCACTTGCGGCACCTTCACCCAGCCATCAGGTGTCATCGCATTGCCAAAACCATCGGCCCCGACAACCAGCCCCGGGTGAAACACACCGCGCACGCCGATTCTCACCCTTTTGACAAACGTAACGTTGGCAATCAGGCGACTGTCATCACCAATGACGCAATCATTGCCGATGATGCAGCCCGGTCCAATACTCACGCGCTCACCGATTCGCGTACGCTCGCCGACAACCACATGCGGGCCGAGCGAAGCACTCTCTGCGATGTCTGCCGAAGCAGCGACAACCGCGGATGAATGTATGCCTGGCTCAACGGGTGCAACAGGACAAACCGCCGCCGCCATACGTGCGTACGTCGAATACGGGTCACTGCTGACCAACGCGGCTACCGGGCAGGATTCAGCATCACTCGCGCGCAGGATCACGGCTCCCGCTTTTGTTTGCGGCAGCTGTTTCGCATACGCGGAACTGGATAGAAAAGTCAGCGACTCCGGACCGGCGTCTTGCAGCGACGAAACGCCGCTAACCACCGTGTCAGGATCGCCGATCAGCTCGCAGCCAAACCGTGTGGCAAGCTCTCCAAGACTGATCGGCATAGATTCGCCTGCAGCCAGCTTACTGTGCAGCTGCGGCCTGGAACTTGGCCTGTACTGCGGCGAGAACTTCGTCCGTAATGTTGATGGACTGATTCATGTAGAGCACACCATCACCAACGATCAGGTCGAAGCCCTGCTGTTCAGCATAGTCTTGAACTTCCTTCAGCATTGAACGTTGCAGTACGCCGATCTCTTCGTTCTGACGCAAGTTGCTGTCTTCCTGGTATTCGGAGCGAAGGCGCTCAAACTCGCGACCGAGCTCACGCAGGTTCTTCTCAGCATTACGACGCTCAGTTTCACCCATTACCGCAAGATCCTTCTGCACTTTGGCTTGCAGGTCCTCGATCTCTTTCTGCTTGGCGACAATTTCGCGCTCGCGTGGCGCAAACTCTTCGCGCAGTGTATTCATCACAGCGGCAGTCTGAGGTGCGCGTTGCACGACATCCTGAAGATTAACTACACCAATTTTCACGTCCTGAGCGGCGGCCGGCATCGCAAACGCAAATACCAGTGCAAATCCCATTGCCGCTTTTACCATTTGTTGCTTCATACTCATGTAATCCATTCCTTAAAACGCCTGTCCAATCGAGAATTGAAATCTTTCGATCTCATCTCCGTAGTACCTGTCATTACCATCATAAACATTCAGAGGGTAAGCATAGCTGAACCGGAACAATCCTAGCGGTGCGAGCCACTGCACGCCAATTCCTACGGATGTACGCAGTTCATCAAAATCGGGTTTGTACAAAACCGGGCTGCCTAGTTTGTCGGTAAACGCGACCTCACCGTTGTTAAATACATTACCAACATCATAGAAAATACTTGCTCGCGCCTGGCTGGCGAACTTCTCCGGCAACGGGATTATAAGCTCTAGCTGACTGGCAACCAACATATTACCGCCATATGGACGCCCAAAGCTGTCCCGCGGGCCCAGATATGACTCCTTAAAGCCACGCACAGACTGCGGTCCACCGCCATAGAACTGCTTGTAGGGCGGCAATGCCGTTGTGTCACCAAGTGATTCGCCCAATCCAAGCTCGGTGTTCAGGCGCACAATCCAACGATTTGTGATCGGGAAATACTTCGTAAAATTGTAGCGCGCCTGATAGTACTCAACGTCACTACCAGGTACGGCCATACTAAAGAACACCTGCTGGC
>JAHZJK010000010.1 GCA_022600955.1 Gammaproteobacteria bacterium | reverse complement strand
GGATTCGTTCCCCCTTGTTAGCAACCTGAAACAGACGAAGCCAAGTGCCTGTAGGGAACAGGGCGACAAGTAAGCGGAATCAACCGCAAAAGCGACGAGCAAAATCTCATATGAGGTTCGTCGCTATGGCCCAAGAATACGCAACGCTTCCCCGCAATGTATCGATCGCTCAATGGGCGAAGGACCATTGGGGCAAGGATCCGTCTACCTGCTACAAATGGTTCAACAGCAGTGATCCACCACCGACGGTCGTCGTTAACAATCGCCGCTTTATTCCTGTCGCATCGCCCGAATATGCCGAATGGTACGCGCGCCGAATGAAAGCGCAGCGCGTCGTTAATCCGAAATCTAGTTAATGGCACAAAGCCGGAAATTTCTCCGGGTTGTCGACTTCGACGAATTACAGCCGCCACGACGCCCTAAGCGCGCTCCGCATTGGCTGAAATTACACGTGCGATATCTGGACCTGGAACCCTATCGAAACCTGTCGCTGGCCGCTCGAGGTGTCTTGGTTGACCTCATGCGTGTGGCCCGACTCGCGATAATCGGATCCCGTATTCGACGCCACGATTCGTTGCCGATGCGTTATCAATCCGTTCGCATACTGTTGTCAAAGTGGTCGCAACGTTGGTTCAAAGTGGATTCATAGTGGAATTTGCCGAGGATGAAACAACGAGTAAAAACAACGACATGATGTTTTTACAGTCACCCGGCGTGAACACGTCTGGTCAAGCCTCTAATTCTACTTCTGGCTCTGTTTCTACATCTCAATCAGCTACCACTAAAGCCAATAAGAACTCCAATGGTGATGGAGGCGACGATGACGACGACATTCCATTTTGATTTCTGTCGGTCATTACACAGTGAGACCTACGGGAACTTGCACGATGAATGACTGCTGTGGAGAACGAATGACAATCACAGCGTATGGGCTTCGATGCGTTACCTGTCGACGAACAACCAAGTTTCCCGACCAGGTATCTCGAAAATCAATTCCGGATGCTGGTGCGTCAGTCAGACGCCGACACGAAGACAAACGGCCAAACGGTCGAATGCCATATCGCGAATGGTTGAAGCGCAACGAATCCGCCATCTCACGGCGGAGCAAATAGCGCTGTGGGAATGATTGCCGCTAAACGTCTAGTCGTTCGTCTCGTCACGAGAGCGGGACTACAACCAAATCAAGGAACATCGAATGCACGCTAACGTTGATTTTTACGCATTACGCCAGGAACTCGATCAAATCGATCAGCAGATCATTACGGCGCAACAGAAACCGTATCTGACACGCGACGAGGCCGTCGTGCTTAGCGGTTGGATCATGCGACGTCGGATCCTCGAGCGCGAACTTCGTGGCAGCTCAATATTCAAGCGAGGCTTGGAAGCGTGACGCCTGAACACATGCACAAAACGATCGCGAAAATGTTTACTGACTTGAGCGAATTAACCGAGCGCGAGCAAAACGAATTTCTCGAGATCTTACAAACTGATCCGGCTGTCGGTGAATCCGAGCGCAGCCTGGTCGAGTCGCTAATCGTCCAAATACGTCTACGCCGCACTATGCCTGGCTTGACGGCGGTTCATTGATCAAATGTCCGCCTCAATGTCCGCAATGTCCGGATTTCGGCTCGTAAAGTCCGGATTGGAGTTGTAATGCCTACAAAATTATCAATCGAAGAAATCGTCGTAGCGATTCGAAAAACAAACGGAAACGCCTCTCAAGCCGCCAAGTTACTTGGGATTAACGAAAAAACATTGAGAAGGCGAAAGCGTGAAATCAACGAATATATAGCCCGAGAATCGGTCCAGGATAAAAAAAATAAACCGGACATTCCGGACAATTCAAACGGCCAGGAAGAAACGCTGTCGCTCGAGTCGCTAATTCGTGACGTAAAAGAAACGGCCAAATCGGCTAAGCCCGGAAGTGTCGCACAGGTCCAGGCGCTCCGATTGCAAAAGGACTTGCTACCAGCCGGCGACAACAAAAAAGTGCATCCGTGGGTTACGTACATCCACGACGCTGCAATTTTCATGCGCTACGCCGACGCCGGCCATCCGTGGCCTCAAACGATTTATATGGCCGATCGACAGACGATCGCCAATCAACCCGAGCTTGACGCTTGGGAAGCCAACGCCAAAGCCTGGGACGCATCAGGCCGGCAAACCATCGAAGGAAAAACCAATGTTGAAACGTAAAGACGGCGAGTCTCGTAAAGCTTTTGCAGTGCGCAAGCGCGCAACGACGGCAGAGCGAAGCAAGTATCTATTTTTGATCGAGTGCATTCGAAAGTATTGGAATAGCGGGCCGATTGTTTTGCCTGGTGAATGCGACGCTCCGAAGTGCGAAGGGCAAGCGCTAATCGATCGCGGATTGGCCGATGCCGTCGTAGGTGAAACGCAAACGCTAGATCCGAAGACCTTGCAGTGGACATAAAATTCGGACAGGATGATCTCGAATCGAGCGAGACGTTACCGTTCGATTTGGATACGACCCGTGAGTGCTACCGGGAAGTGTTGGACGCATTTGCACCGATGATTAATGCCGGGCGCAAATACGACTCGGATCCGACGGATCAACACGCGCTCGAACTGTCGATGGTTTGTGCGGACTTTCAAAACGAGCTAATAACGCTCGCCGAAAAGTTCGGACAATACCTAACGTCACGAATGGCAGAACGCATTCGACTCGCGCACGCTGAAGGCCGTCTCGATATTGAAATCTCTGAGTCAGAAGCAAATTTAAACTAACTCCGCCGACTCATGGCGGTAACTGCTATTGATTGGCGGTCGGTTCGGCGAAGACGTCTAGCAGGCCGTCCGGAGACTATCGAAATGAAATATTCAGATGCTCAATTGCGAGCGCTTGCAACCCGTATTGCTTCGGCGGCAAAGCTGTCCGACATAACGGCGGCCGGAATTGAGAACCTGGCTGCAGCCGAAGACATGACGCTTTCGAAAAGCGAAGTCGCTTCAATCTTACAAACGGCGACACGATGCGCGGAAACTTCGCGACTTGATCGAGCTGAGCGCCTTTCTCTGGGTCATGGATTCAGCAAATATTCGGCGTCTTACACTGTCGCGCAAATGGACAACTACAATAAAGATTACGTCCGCATGGAAAATCGCCCAGGCGATCATTACCAGGGGCATATCTTTGGCGATCGTCTCGAAAAGCCAATGGATACGTTACAACGTGATTTAACTGCGCCGGCGGCGTTGACACTTGGTTCAGCCGGGTCCTTGCCTGTTGACGTCGCCGATCGCTTTATTGATCACGTTCGCGAGCAAACGCCGACGCTTGGCGCAATCGCTGTCCGTCGCCTCTTGTCTCCGACATTCGTTCTCGACGAGCTAACCGTTAAAACCCGTCAATTGCGACTTGGTGTCGAAGCTACAGCGCCAACGAAAACGAATCCGTCAGCAGTACGTCGACGCGGCGCAACAGTAGCCGAATCAATTTTGCCTGAAGACATTACGCTTTCGTTTCTCGAGGACAACATCGAGCGGCAGGGCGCAGAGCAACACGTGGCGTCTGCATTGACTCGTCAATACGGATCGGACATGAACGATCTTGCCTGGAACGGCGACGTTGCCGACGCCGGCGGCGATGCTGATTTCTTGAATATCCATGAAGGCTTTAACAAGCTGATCACGACGATCGGTCTCGGTACGGCCATTGGCGAAGTTAGGACGGCAACCATCGCCGCTGGCAGCGTCTTAACGGCGTTTCGTGCAATGCGAAATGGAATGGATCAGCAATACCGACTATTGCCGGATCTTGCGTTGTTTGTTCCTGTCGACGTCGCAGATCTTTACGGCGATCATCTGGCAAACCGGGAAACCGGCCTAGGAGATAGCGTTATCGTAAACGGTCGAGCTGCGCTTGCATGGAACGGAATTCCAATCATTGCCGATCCGCATATGCCAAATAAAATGTTGTTTGGTCCGCGATCGAATATGACTTGGGGCGTGCATCGAGCAATTCGTGTTGATGGCGAATATCGTCCGCGCACACGTGTTGTCGAGTACACGATCACCAGTCGTGAGAATGTCCAGATCGCGACACCCGAAGCGATGGTTTATACGGCTACGTTGCCGGCGTTGACGTCAGCACCAAGCTAAATCGCCGTAGCAGGGCGGCTCCGGTCCACTCCTGACCGGAGCTGCCACTGTTTCGTCTAGCGGAGCGTCCTATGTCGGAAATGTTTTTGTTGAATGTGTACGTGCCCAGAACTGGCAACTTAGAAATTCGCTACGCAACGGCCGAAAATCTACGTGATGAAGTTCGAAAAATTGGACGTGCCGACGACTGCGTCAAGTTTGCATTGCATCTTGCAGCATGGCGAGTGAGCCCATGCACGCCTGACAGGATACGATCACACATTATTGCGAATCGCCCACGAGCCGCGATCAGAATGCGACTGATCGAAAAAGGATCGACGGTCATTCGTCAGAAAGGATCTAAGAAAGTGTTCGTCGTTAGTCGCGACAGCTTATCGATCTATTTTCGCGAGAGGCCAAGTGGCATTGATCAACGATTAGCCACGTGACTAAGTTAGATAACCTAGACTTAACCGAACACACGTTGTATGAGTAAGTGTAACACTACGGAGCTGGTCACAGCTGGTATGCGGCCATTGATTCAATACGACGGTGACCGTCTGCAAATGACCCATTGCCGCCGTTTTCCCCAGCGGCGAGTTTGGGTCAGGAGATGCTGCTTAGCCGCTTCACTCAACACGCTCCCACTCCAGGAGGTCATGAATCGGAGCAAGCAAGCCGAAAGCGCGTCGCTTGCCAACACGTATTGTTACCCGTAGTACCTGGTTGAAGGTTGATCCCCTGAGTGACCCACGCAATTGAATTTCACCCCCATGGATCGCCATGACGCAACGATCGCCTTTTACCTTTCCGCTACGGCAACCAACGATACGAACGACCTCTCCAGGCTCGTTCTTTTCCAGCTCATCCCTGGTGATCGAATTCGCTACGGCCTTATCTATTGCCAGTTCACGTGCATCAATAGGTTCTTTGGTCGCCAGGCCTTCCTGGACTTCGTATTCACCGGCCTCAAGCGCTGAGACATATTGCTCAAAGAATGTCTCAAAATCGGGCGCCACGACGCCCCAGTAACATCCTTCCATGTCGATCTGAATAACCTGGCCCCTCTGCCCCCCGGACGCCGGTGCGAAATCGAGCGCCCAAAACACATCACCGTTGCAGTTCATAATTGGGAGCCAGTCAGTACTAAACGAGAGTGGCTGTACAGAGCCTTCGACTGTAATGATGTCGTCTGCTATCTGTGCTGCTAATTCGGCCTCATCGAAATCGGGCATCCGGCCAGTGATATCTAAGTACATGTTGTAGTCGTTGAGAGCCGATTCGGTAGAGTGGTAGGCGCCCATGTCTGCGAATACTCGGTAAGGCCAACCGTCACTCTCGCCATTGTGCGTCTTCAAGCTATCTCGATAGGACTGCGGAAGCGGCTGACCAAACGCCTTCTCCAAGACATCGATATCGGCATCATCCGCACCGGGGTTCAGATCCCTCAGCATCTCCGGTGAGTTCCTTCCGGCCCAAGACTCCAGCCGTTGCCAAAGTACCGCCACTCTATTGCCGCTGTTCACTTTTATGCTCCTCGGAGCGGTTGCGCAGTATTAGTCTATCGAATCAGGTTCGCAAGGAAGTTGATACAGTCCACAGGTCGGCCGCCACGGTCAACTGATAGTCAGAGGAAACTTCTGACCCAATCTTGCCTTTTGTGAGCGTCTGCATTTGGCCGAAATCGGTCTTTACTCGACATCCCAGTTTACCGTCGTTACCCAAGCGCGTTATGTACCATATGTAGCCGGAACCGCTACAAATATGCTATGATTACATATGGTTACGACGCCAAGAATTTCTCAACCGTATCACTTCAACGGATCTCGACCGGGACGATCGGAAGACCACGACGTACGCAAACAATTGCACTTAACGCGTCGGGAGATTTCACGCGTTCGCCTAAAGCTGGAAGTCGAGCCTCTAACCAAACCGGGACGAAAGTGGCTATCAACATTGGAGCGTAGAGAGCAGAGTCTTCTGCAGCGAACTAGACGCGCAGCTAGATCAAGTCACTGAATGGTCCGTTATGACTAGGGTGCATTCGCCTTGTTGGGGCGAATCAAGAGATCCAGAAACAAATGGGGGCCGGTGGCTTTCAAAATTGCGAGATCGCGAAGCAACCCGCGCTCGCAACATGATCCCTCAAATCCTTCCTTCAAGAAAGGGCGAATCAATTGAGTGATGATAACCAGCAGCAAGATGGCGAAGAACAACCGGAAAACGAAGACTCGAATAGTGCGTCGGGTGGTAACGGTGACGGAGTTGTACCCATACAAATTTCCGGGAACTGGATAGGAAACGTTTACGGAACAAACGTCGGAAACGCGTCGGTAAAAATTGAGCAAGACGATTCTCAGATTTCTGGTGAAGCGCGCTTCATGGATGAAGCCATTGGCCCAACTACTTATAAAGTTTCGGGTACCGCTGGCGAAAAAGTTGAGCTAAAACTTGAGCCTTCTTTTGTCCCAGAAAACGTCGAATCAGGCGAAGTAACGGTATCCCTAGAACTTGGTTCTGATGGTCGACTTCATGGTGAATGGACTTCGGAAATTGGCACTGGCGGCGTTTTGACTCTAAAGCGCTACCACTTGCCCTCAGAAACAGGAGACGAAGTATCGTCACAGCCCAGTGTCGCCCCGACGCGCGTTTACAACGCTAGTCAGAAAATAGGCGCCGTTCGGTTAGGGCGAGAAGAACTACGCCAGCTAATTTCAGTTGTGAAGACAGATTTTAGTCAGAGCGACGTGATCGTAACTTATACCCCGAAGGGCGGCAGTCGAAGAACGGAGCATGCGGCTACGTTGTTGGCTGATACCGAACTGAGTGAACCTCTTGAGAGCATCACGATAGGAATTCAGGAGTCTGAACCGAACAACATAAACCGAGGCGTAACAGTTGAGCTTGTTTCCGAAGGAGACAGCAGTGTCAGCACATTCGGGTCTGTCGAGAGTTGGGTTGTTGGCAAAGCAGAGACCGTGACACGAGAAGTAACACTACATCAGCGGTCTTTAGTAACGGGTTACAAGCGACGGGGACTTGACTTTAATTTTGTGATTTTCCTAATCGCGATTGCATTCTTGCCCAGTGGGAATTCCTACATACGTGCTGGATACTTGGCGGGTGCAGTTCTAATAATCTTGTTTTTGCGCTTTCTTCATACGCGAGTTGTGCCAATGACAGTGATCGAGCTTGGCCCATCGAGACCAGGATTTAGGAGTCGTGTGGGTGCGCCGCTTTTTTCATGGGCTATTGCGGTCGCGAGTGCCGTCGCAATAAAGGTCTTGTCAGACGTGCTGTCAGATTCAGAAAAGCTGTTGGAAATAGGGCGATGGGTATCCAACCTATTTGGACTTGACGTTTCTACCTAACGACGGCGCTCTATCAACGCGGCGCTGCACAACCAATCTTGATCGAATTAGGGTCACTAATTTCTGCGTCGACCATAGGGTCCTATTTGTGATTCATTTCGGGTAAATATCTAGACGTTTTCTAGACGTAAAGAATAGGGCCGATCGAAATTGGCCCTAAGTTGTTGTTTTATTTGGTACTCCCTAGGGGATTCGAACCCCTGTTACCGCCGTGAGAGGGCAGCGTCCTGAACCACTAGACGAAGGGAGCATTGTGGTCGCTGGCAAGGCCGGGCGACGTATTATAATGCGGCTTTCTGAGATCACAAGCCCAATCGGCCATCTTCAAAGCGTGGTTCTTATGTCTCTCAGGGCTGTTATGATACGGCCGATTGGCACCACTAATGCGGATAACAATTTGAAAAACAGCGGGAACAAGGGCTCCCAGCCCCCCCGGATAATTCCCCGCTCCGACCACAATGTGTCTCGAAAGGACATATCCAAGAGCGCCCTCAAAGTACTGTATCGGCTGCACAAAGCCGGCTATCAGGCGTTTCTGGTTGGTGGTTGCGTGCGCGACAGTATGCTGGAGTTGCACCCGAAGGATTTCGACGTTGCAACCAACGCGACGCCGGAAGAAGTGCGAGCCCAGTTTGGCAACTGTCGCCTGATCGGCAGGCGATTTCGCCTGGCGCATGTTCGCTTTGGGCGGGAGATCATCGAAACGGCAACATTTCGTGCTGCGGCGAATCACCACGACGATGATTCAAAGCACGATGACGAAGGCAGAATTATTCGGGATAACGTCTATGGCACAATCGACGAAGATGTCTGGCGGCGCGACTTCACCTGCAATGCGCTTTACTACAACATCGCAGACTTCAGCATTTGGGACTACGTCGGCGGTGTCGAGGACGTCAAGCGCAAGCGTCTGGTTCTTATCGGTGACCCGGATCAGCGTTTGCGAGAGGACCCGGTGAGAATGCTGCGGGCGGTTCGTTTTGCTGGCAAGCTGGATTTCACGATCGACGAAAGTGTCGTGCAAGCCATGCGGCCCAACGTCGGCTTACTCGGTAACGTGCCGGCGGCACGCTTATTCGACGAGTTCCTGAAACTGTTTCAGTCAGGGCATGCTGAACGAACGTTTGATTTGCTGCGTGAGCACAAGTTGTTTGGCGAGCTGTTTCCCGCGACGGAGGAAGAGCTGCGCCAGGATGACCGGTTTATGGATTTTGTTCGGGCGGCTTTACGCAACACGGATCGACGCGTCGCCGAAGGAAAATCTGTTACGCCGATGTTCCTGCTGGGTGTATTCATTTGGTGGCCAGTGAAAAAGCTTGCAGAGATTCGACGCTCCGAGGAAAAAATGTCGGAGTCGCAGTCGCTTAGCCTGGCGTCCTACGAGATCGTCGCACAACAGCAGCAGCGTATTTCATTGCCGCGTCGGTTTACGGTACCCATGCGGGAAATGATTTCTTTGCAGCCGCGCTTCGAATTTATGCGCGGAAAACGCGCGACTAATCTGTTGCAACATCGCCGTTTTCGCGCTGCGTACGATTTCATGATGTTGCAGGCTGAGGTTGGCCAGGCCGATGAGGCAATCGCGACATTCTGGACTGATGTGCAAACGCAGTCCGCGGAAGAGCGCACGGCGAGTTTCGGCATGAAGTCGCAGCCAGCTGGCAAACGCAAACCGCGTCGTCGACGCAGGCGCAAACCGGCTGCAGAGTCCTGAAGGTCAAAGACTCCAAATGACCTCCACCGAAGTTCAACACTGGTTTCCTGCCTATATCGGTCTTGGCAGCAATCTGGATGGCCCCGCGAAGCAACTGGAGGGCAGCTTTTCCTCACTCGCTGAGATTTCGCAAACCCGCCTGCTCGCGGTTAGCTCGCTTTACCGCTCGGCACCGTTTGGGGGTGTTGAGCAACCGGACTTTGTAAATGCCGCCGCGGCGCTGCTAACGCGACTGAGCGCGCGGGATTTGTTGACTGCGCTCAAGAGAATCGAGGAGAGTCGTGGCCGCGAGCAGGGCGGCGTTCGCTGGGGCCCGCGCGTTCTCGACCTGGATCTGCTGGTCTATTCGGATCAGCAAATCGATTCCGTGGATCTACAAGTCCCGCATCCGGGCATTGTCGATCGAAATTTTGTATTGTTACCGCTAATGGAAATAGCACCGGAATTGCATATTCCCGGGCTTGGGCGAACAGCGAGTCTCGCAGTGAATGATGAACCTGCGATTTCTCGTATTGGGTAAAGGGAAATAGTGAAAGTCAGTCGCATCAATACGGCATCTGGCGCGTCGCGCTACATCGCAATCGAAGGACCGATCGGAGTGGGTAAAACGGCGCTGGCGAAACGGCTTGCGGATAGCCTGGACGCTGCGCTGGTGCTTGAGGAAGTTGCGGAGAATCCTTTTCTTGAACGCTTCTATCGTGACGGTCGTTCTGCGGCATTGCCCGCGCAGATGTTTTTCCTGTTCGCGAGAGCCCGCCAGGTCGAAGATATGCGGCAGCCGGACCTGTTCTCCAACGTACGGATATCCGACTACCTGTTTACGCGCGATCGCCTGTTTGCGGAGCTCAATTTGGATGCGGAGGAACTTAAACTCTACGACCAGATTGCAGACAATCTCGCAGTTGATGCTCCGGTTCCCGACCTCGTCATATATTTGCAGGCATCTGTCGATGCACTTATGCAACGCCTGGTGCGCCGCAATTCGATATATGATCGATTTGTTGAACGTTCGTATCTGGAACGACTGACTGATGCCTATGCGCGTTTCTTTCATACCTACGACGACGGGCCGTTGTTAATCGTCAATGCATCGCAGATTGACCCAGTCAATAATGATGCGGACTTTGAGCAGTTGTTCCAGCAAATCGAACGTACAACCGGGGGGCGTCATTTCTTTAACCCCGTCTCTGCAGCGCTAGCCTGATAACGGCGAAAACTTATGTATACACAGCTAGAACAACGCGGCATGCCGGAGCCACCGGTGAATGTCTCTACTCTCCGCAAGATGAAACATGATGGCGTGCCAATTGCCTGTTTGACCGCATACGATGCGAGTTACGCGGCGTTAGTCGATGCGGCAGGGACAGATCTCGTGCTAGTCGGGGACTCTCTTGGCATGGTTATTCAGGGGCATGACACCACTGTTCCTGTGACCGTCGATGACATTATCTACCACTCGCGCACCGTGGCACGCGGGTTGCGGCGTGCGTTCCTGGTCGCCGACATGCCCTTCATGAGTTACACCAAACCGGGCATTGCGCTCGACAACGCGGTTCGCCTGATGCAGGAAGGCGGCGCAATGATGGTCAAGCTTGAGGGTGGCGACGACCAGGTGGAGATCGTTGAGCACCTGGCCCGTCATGATATTCCGGTGTGTGCGCATCTTGGGCTGAAGCCTCAGTCAGTTCACAAGATTGGTGGATTCAAGGTGCAGGGGCGTGAGCCGGACAAGGCCCAGGAAATGCGTGCGGCCGCAGAACGGCTGCAGAATTCGGGTGCCGATCTGGTGTTACTGGAGTGTGTACCGAATGAGGTCGGCAAAACAATTACGGATGCTCTGGAAGTACCGGTTATTGGAATAGGCGCGGGCCCGGATGTCGATGGACAAATCCTGGTGCTCTACGACATTCTCGATATTACCCAAGGGCGTACGCCCAAATTTGTCAAGAACTACCAGGCAGGGTGCACATCGCCACTTCAAGCGTTGCAAAACTATGTCGGCGAAGTCAGAGAGAGCGTTTATCCGGCTCCGGAGCACTGTTTTTCGTGAACGTTATTCATAACAAGAATGCACTTGATGAATTGCTGGTCGAGTGGCGACACAATGATGAGCACATTGCCCTTGTACCAACCATGGGCAATTTGCATCCGGGCCACATTTCACTCGTTGAGTTAGCACGAGAGCATGCCGAGCGAGTCGTTGTGAGCATATTCGTGAACCCGACGCAGTTCGGGGATGGCGAAGATTTTGACGACTACCCGCGAACGCTGGAGCGCGACAAGCGTCGGCTGCAGAAAGTCGGTGTGGATGCCATATTTGTTCCCGACGTGGATACGATGTATCCGTTTGGCCTGGAGGACGCCACGACCGTTTCGGTACCCAGGTTGACCGAGAACTTCTGCGGCGCATCCCGCCCCGGGCACTTCGATGGGGTAACGAGTGTTGTGGCGCGGCTTTTTGGGCTGGTACAGCCGGACGCGGCGGTGTTCGGGCAAAAGGACTATCAACAACAACTCGTGATTCGCCACATGTCGCAGGATTTGAACTTGCCAGTCCAGGTGATCACGGGCGAAACTGTTCGTGAAGAAAGCGGGCTTGCAATGAGCTCACGCAACCAGTACCTGGATGATGACGAAAAGCAAACTGCAGCGAGTCTGTACGAGGTCCTGCTATCCGCAGGGACCGAACTGCAAAGTGGCAAACGAGACTATGAAAGGCTGGAGTCCGATTCCGTTGAACGTCTGACTGAATTGGGTTTTACAGTCGACTATTTTGCGATACGTCGGGCTCAGAATCTGGGCATTCCGGATCGGGATTGCGATGAGCTCGTGGTTCTTACGGCCGCACATTTGGGTGACGCACGTTTGATCGACAACATCGTTGTAACGATTTAGACAGAGACCTTGTTTCGACCGCCGTGCTTGGCGCGGTAGAGTGCCGCGTCAGCGGCTCTTGTCAGCGAATCAAGATTCTGCCGAGGTTCCAGCTCCGCAACGCCCAATGAAATTTTGACGGGAATTTGAATCAGCGAATCGCTGCCGTCACCCGTTGTACCACTGACCGCCGCGCGGACTCGTTCACCGACAGCAAGTGCCTGTTCACAATTGGCGCCAGGGAGTAGCACTGCAAATTCATCGCCACCGTACCTGACCAGCACGTCGCGCGGACGAAACTGGGCAATGAGGATTTTCGATACAGCAGCCAAAGCTCGGTCACCTGCAATGTGGCCGAACATATCATTGAACTGTTTAAAGTTGTCAACGTCGATCATCATCATCGACACGGGCTGTTCTTTTTCGATGCACAAAGCGATCGCGGTCGGAAACAGTTCTTCCATCGCGTGTCGGTTCGCAAGAGTTGTTAGCGCATCCGTTGTCGCGTGTCTTTCAAATTTGCGGAGGTCGTCGTAGCTGTCGGCGATGACGCGATTATGGCTGCGAACTCGTTCCGACAAAACCACGAGCAGGTTCTTTGCAAAGTCATGCGAAGCATCGACCATTTCCCAAAGTACGCTCTGGTGAATTACGAGCAAGTGCGAAGCTTCGGCGCCGACAACAAACGCAGATGGATCGCGATCCTCAATGATCGACATTTCGCCTACGCAGGCGCCGACATTCATACTCGCGAGGACCGGAGTGTCGATGGAACCAACGTGAACACTCAGGCTGCCTGAGAGGACAATGAAGACGTGCTCGTTTCTGGCGCCGGGCGACAAGAGCAGTTCGCCTGTCGCGAGGTCACGGCGGTCACAGCGCTGCAGCAAATCATGGACGTCGTCCGGCGCTACATCCTTGAACAGCTCGAGGCTGTCCAGTAGCGAACGCTTGTAGTCCGAATTGATGGCGAGTGACTGAGGCACAATGGCTCCGGTTTAGTATCCCGGAGATTGTTACGGCTTTCGGCCCGCGGAAATATCGACCAGACCACAGATTTGCTGGAAACGGCGTAAAACGTGACGTGCGTCACTCGTCAGAGGTAAGCTCCGCACGGCTTTCAGCGAACATGGCCCGGTCTTCGGGCGTTGCTTCGGGATAGCGTAAACCGATGCTCTGCAGCGAACCGATGATTATTTCGGCTACTCGAGCTCGCATATACGGCTTGTCGTCGGCCGGAATCGCATACCAGGGCGCCCAGGGTCGCGAGGTGGCATTCAGTGCGCTTTCGTAGGCATTCATGTAGTCGTCCCAAGAGCGACGTTCTACGATATCGCCAGGTTCGAACTTCCAGTTCTTTGCGGGTTCATCCAGACGTGACAAGAAGCGCTTTTTTTGTTCGTCTTTCGAGACGTTGAGCCAGAACTTGAGAATGACCGTGCCATTGCGTGCAAGATGCTCTTCTTGCTGACGGATAGACGTCAGTCTTTCGTCCCAGATGGTTTCAAGATTGAGTTCGCCTGGCAGGCGCTGGTAGGTGAGAATCTTGGGGTGCACTCGCACCACCAGCACTTCTTCGTACTGACTGCGATTGAAAATACCGATGCGCCCGCGTTCGGGAAGACGGCAGGTACTGCGCCAGAGGAAGTCGTGATCGAGTTCGAGGCTTGATGGTTTCTTAAACGTAAACACCTGGCAGCCAGACGGGTCCACTCCCTGCATCACCGACCGAATCGTACTGTCTTTGCCCGCGGCATCCATTGCCTGGAATACGAGCAACAATGAGTGGCGATCACCCGCGGCAAGTACGCGCTGAAGTTTGTTCAGATTCTCGGTCGCATCACGACGATGCTTGCCTTTGTGGTTGTGGCCGTCTGTTTGCGGCTTGGTGCTGGCATCGTTGACTTTAAAGCTGCCGTCATAAGGAACCAGGTACTGCGATTCAGGTGCTTCAAACATCCGTCGTCTCCATTGTTCGATGTTGTTGTATTGCCCACTCGACGTGTTCGCGAACCATATCAGAGTCATGCTTGCTGCGTGACTCCAGTACAGCAATTACATCCGGACTGGATTTCGCGTTGCCCAGAGCCACAGCGATGTTGCGTAACCAGCGCTCGTAGCCGATACGACGAATCGCGCTACCTTCAGTCCTGGTTAGCCAGGTAGCTTCGTCCCAGCTGAACAGGTCGACCATTTTCGCGGTACCGAGATTGTGACGCGGCGCAAAGTCGTCTTCGGCAGTCGGTTTGGCGAATTTGTTCCATGGACAAAACAGCTGACAATCATCACAACCGTAAATTCGATTGCCAATCGCCTTGCGAAACTCGACCGGAATTGCGCCTTTGTTTTCGATTGTCAGGTACGAGATGCAGCGGCGCGCATCGAGTGAGTAGGGCGCGACAATTGCTTCGGTGGGGCAGACGTCAATGCACGCCCGACAGCTTCCGCAATGTGATACTTCGGCTTTGTCTGTCGGCAGCGGAATATCGGTATAAAGTTCGCCAACGAAAAACCACGAGCCGGTAGTGCGATCGATTACATTGGTGTGTTTTCCGACCCAGCCCAGTCCGGCTTTTTCGGCAATGGCTTTTTCCAGTACAGGCGCGCTGTCAACGAATACGCGATAGCCGAAGTCACCGATTCGTTTTTCAATACGTCGCGCCAGGGCTCGCAAGCGTCCCTTTAAAACTTTGTGATAGTCACGACCCAGCGCGTAGCGTGAGATATAGGCTGACTTGCCGTCGTCGAGCCGTTCTATTGCCTGTTCCTGTGCCTCGGGCAGATAATTCATTCGTACCGAGATGATACGAATGGTTCCGGGCACCAGTTCATCCGGGCGACTGCGCTTGCTGCCATGACGCTGCATGTAGTCCATCGAGCCGTGAAACTTTGCTGTCAGCCAGTCGCTCAGGCGCTGTTCCGCGATCGAGAGGTCAATGTCGGTTATACCGACTTTCTGAAACCCCAATTCCCTGCACCATGACTGTAGCTCGCTCTTCAGGGCGAGCATGTCGGTCACAGCGTAGTCGTCTTCGGTTTTCATCGGTGTTCGTTCCATTGCTCGTCACAGTATAATCGTGGCGATGCCTACGTTACCCACAAAGATTTATTCAGTCGCCTCGGTCAGAGAAATGGACCGCATTGCGATCGAGGATCATGCGACGTCCGGATACGATCTGATGACGCGAGCGGCCGAGGCAGCCTTGGAATTTGCGCGGCAAGAATTCCCGGCGTCGACGCACTGGCAGATCGTTTGTGGCGCGGGCAACAATGCGGGAGATGGTTACGTCGTGGCCCGCCTCGCGGCGCAGCAGGGACTCGCCGCGTCGGTTCTGTCACTGGTCGATCCGGCAACGCTTAAGGGCGATGCGGCAACCGCCAGGGGTGACTTCGAGGCCTGCGGTGGCGTCGTCTTGCGCTGGGAGGGCTTTCTTGACCCAGATGCCGACCTCATGGTCGACGCAATACTGGGCAGTGGTCTGCGGCGGGACGTAGATGGGGAATTCGGAGAAGCTGTCGCTGCGATAAATGCACACCCTGCCGCGGTTCATTCGATGGATATCCCTACTGGAATTCATGGCGACAGTGGCGTCGTACAGGGAATCGCCGTTGAGGCGGATCTGACAACGACGTTTGTCGGCCTGAAAGCCGGGTTGTTTCTCGGTGATGGCCCGGACCACTGCGGCCATCTGACGTATTCTGACCTGGGAATTGATCAGGGCTGGGTTTCGGCGGTCGAGCCGAAATTCAGGCGAATCGATTCTCAAACCATTGCGCTGCCGCGGCGCGCGCGCGACGCTAACAAGGGTGATTTCGGGCATGTTCTGGTGGTCGGCGGCGGGCCCGGGATGCCGGGCGCAGCGCGACTCTGCGGCGAAGCGGCGCTGCGTAGCGGCGCTGGGCGCGTCAGCGTTGCAACGCATCCGGACCACGCGGCGTACCTCAACTCCAGTCGGCCCGAGCTTATGGTGCAGGGCGTGGGCGGGGCGGAAGACCTGGCGCCGCTGCTCGCTAGGGCCGATGTTGTTGCATTCGGCCCGGGGCTCGGGCAATCAGAATGGGCCAGAGAGCTTTTCGATGTATTGATCACCGACCGGCATCCCGCAGTATGGGATGCAGACGCTCTGAACCTGTTGGCGCCGGGGAGGAATACAGCTGGCAACAGAGTTTTGACCCCGCATCCGGGGGAGGCAGCCACGTTGCTGAATCAAACGGCCGCCAGGGTACAGGCTGACAGAGTCGCTGCGCTGGTCGCATTGCAGCGGCGCTGGGACGCGATAATCGTTCTCAAGGGTGCCGGTACACTTGTTTCTGGCGAAGATGGCGTGCCGTTTATTTCATGTTCGGGCAACCCCGGAATGGCGACCGCAGGCATGGGCGATGTGCTGACGGGTGTCATAGCGGGGCTCGCGGCACAGGGGCTGAGTTTGCATCTGGCGGCGATCGTCGGCACGGAAATCCACGCTCGCTCGGGCGACAGAGCGGCCAGTGACGGAGAACGCGGCCTGATCGCAAGTGATGTCGTGCGCGCATTGCGCCAGGAAGTGAATCCATGAACAGGTACCTGGCAGGCGAAGCGGATACTGAAATGCTTGCAAAACAGTTACTTGCCGGACTTCCGCAGGAGTTTGGGGGCTGGACGCTGTTGCTGAGCGGCGAACTCGGGGCAGGCAAATCGACGTTTGCTCGGGCGATAATCAGGGCGGCGGGACATCAGGGCGCGGTGCCGAGCCCGACATATACCCTTGTGGAGCCTTACGAGCTTGCGCGAGGGAAAATATATCACGTTGATTTATATCGAGTTTCTAGTGAAGACGAGTTGCGCTACCTGGGTTGGAATGAGCTCGATGACGGATTTCGCGTGGTCGAATGGCCAAGTCGCGCGCCAGGCTTGCATGAAGAAGCTGATCTGTCGCTGGAGCTTAGCTACGAGGGTAGCGGCCGCAATGCTGTGCTGACTGGCCTGAGTGAGCGCGGCAAAAGTCTGGCAGGGGTACTGTATAGCGCTAATTCAGAAGATTAAATAAGCCCTCTATCTACATAATTTTGAAGCGAAAACTCTTGGTTTTTCCATCAAAATTTGTATACTCACAGGACATAATCCAAGAAATCGTCGACCGAGTCCTGATGCCAAACATTCGCCTTGTCCTGATCGCCGTGAGCGTACTGCTCAGCAATGCGTCCTTCGCAGGATCGACTGTTGAGAATGTCCGCATCTGGTCTGACAGCGGTAAGACCCGCGTCGTGCTCGATCTCAGCAAATCGGCGCCACACAAAATCTTCACGCTGCGAGGTCCGGACCGCATCGTTATCGATCTTAATGACAGCCGGCTTGCCGCATCATTCAAGAAAATGCCGCAGGGTGTCGGTACCGTGCGCTCAATTCGCAGTGCCGTACGTGCCGACGGCCAGTTGCGGGTTGTGCTGGATCTGACTCAGGCGGTTCGCTCACGGACGTTTGCTGCAGGGCCAAATGGCCAATACGGCGATCGTCTTGTCATCGACCTTCACAGTAGCGGCAGTCTCACTACGGTTAAGCGTGCTTCCGAGGCCTATACGCAGGGGCGTGACATAGTCGTCGCTATTGATGCCGGGCACGGCGGGCATGATCCGGGTTCGTCGGGGCGTCGCGCGAAGGAAAAAGACATCGTGTTGTCGATCAGCAAGCAGCTGGCACGCCTGATCGATGCGGAGCCGGGAATGCGAGCGGTAATGATCAGGGACAATGATGTCTTCGTCGATCATATGGCGCGTATCGCCTATGCGCGCAAGCACGCAGCCGACCTGTTCATATCCGTTCACGCCGACGCCAATCGAGATTCGCGCCCGAGCGGTGCGTCGGTGTATGCACTGAACCTCGAGCGCGCCAGCAAGGAAGCGCGCGAAACGCTGTCGATGCGTGGAAAGGGGCCCGTCAAGGTGGGCGACGTTTCCCTGCATGACAAGGATCCTGTGCTGGCGTCTGTCTTGTTTGACCTGTCGCAGAGTGCAGCCATGAGCGCCAGCAATGACGTCGGCAGCCGCGTCAGCCGGGAAATGAGCCGTGTTACCAAGATGCACAGCAAAAAGGTCAAGGAAAAAAGCCTGGCCGTACTGACATCGGCAGAGATGCCGTCGATCCTCGTCGAGACGGGTTTCATGTCCAACGCTGCGGATGAAAAGAAACTGCGTGACCGTGGCCATCAGGGTCGGCTGGCGGCAGCCATTCTGGCCGGCGTTCGAGACTATTTCTATACCAGTCCTCCTGCCGGATCCCAGATTGCAATGAATCTGAACCGTGAACCGACCAAACAGGTTCGGCATGTCATTGCGCGCGGCGACACAATTTCCGAGATTGCTGAGCGATACAACGTCAGTCCAGCCGCGATTCGGCGCGCGAACAAACTGGCCACTAACAACATTCGCGTCGGTCAGACACTCAATATCCCGATTTTTAGCGGCGGCTAAACGAGACATTTGCAGCCGGATTTGAAAAAATGGCGGATTGTCTCCGCCAGTCGATCCGCATGCCTATACAACAACTCCCTGATCACCTGATCAATCAGATCGCGGCCGGCGAGGTTGTCGAGCGCCCGGCATCCGTGATTAAGGAACTTGTTGAAAACAGTCTTGATGCCGGTGCGCAGACAATCCAGATCGATGTCGTTGCCGGCGGGCAAAAGCTCATTCGCATCCGCGACGATGGCAAGGGCATCGACAAGCAGGAAATCGCTCTGGCATTGAATCGGCATGCAACCAGCAAGATTTCGAGCCTTGATGATCTTGAGGCAGTCGCATCGCTGGGGTTTCGTGGCGAGGCACTTCCGAGTATCGCGTCTGTGGCCAGGCTGAGTCTTTGCTCGCGCGTCGTCGACGGTGATAGTGCGTGGCAGATTGAAGCTGATGGCGGCCAGGTCAGCGCCCCCAAGCCCGCCGCACATCCTCAGGGTACGACTGTCGAAGTCCACGACCTGTTTTACAACACGCCGGCCCGACGCCGGTTCCTGCGCACAGAGCGCACAGAATTCGGGCACATAGAAAAATGGGTACGTCGCCTCGCTTTGTCGCGTCCGGAGATCGCATTCACGCTGACGCACAATCAACGCACTGTCTTGCACACCCCGGCGGCAAAAAACGAAGCGGCGCAGCGGCAACGAATCGGCAAGATTTGTGGCGAAGCTTTTGCTGAACAATGCGTCTACCTGGAACGTGAAGTCGAAGGTATCGCACTGTCGGGCTGGATAGGCTTGCCGACGTTTAACCGCAGCCAGCCAGACATGCAGTACTGGTTCGTCAATGGCCGCAGCGTTTCCGACAAGACGCTCGCGCATGCTGTTCGACACGCTTACCGGGATGTCCTGTTTCACGGCCGATACCCTGCCTACGTCCTTAACCTGACGATGGATCCAGCGGGTGTCGATGCGAACGCACATCCGGCCAAGCACGAGGTGCGCTTCAGAGATGGCCGGCGGGTACACGGCGTAGTGTCACAAACCGTGGACGTTGCACTGCAAGACACTCGACCTGGTGGCCACGATATTACACCGGTACCAATGACGCGTGAGTCAGTGTTTCACCAGGGTTCCATGCCACTTGCGTCGCGACCATCGGCGTCGGGCGTCCGCGACACGCTCGCAACGTACCGCTCAATGGCGACTGCTCCGGCGCTGGCCGACGTACCGGAGCACGCGACAGAAGTGCCGCCCCTGGGATTCGCCGTCGCACAGCTTGCCGGCGTCTATATCCTTGCCGAAAACAAAGATGGCCTTGTTATCGTTGATATGCACGCGGCGCATGAGCGTATTACCTATGAAAAATTGAAGCAGGGCTACGATGACCGCAATCTCGTACGCCAGCCATTACTGGTTCCGGAATCGATTTCGGTCGCAGAGAGCGAGGCCAATCTGATAGAGGAGTCCGGCGCGACACTGGCGGCACTCGGCCTGGTTGTGGATCGTTCAGGTCCAGGCAGCGTTACGGTACGAGAGGTACCGGCACTGCTGCGCGATTCTGATGTCGAATCCTTGCTGCGAGACGTACTTTCTGACCTTGCCGAGGCGGGGCAGAGCAATCGTATCGCTGATGCTGGCAACGACTATCTGTCGACAATGGCTTGTCACCACTCGGTGCGCGCGAATCGTTTGTTGACGATTGACGAGATGAACGCGCTGCTACGGGACATGGAGCGCACAGAACGCGCAGATCAGTGCAACCACGGTCGACCGACCTGGACGACTGTGACTATGTCCGAACTTGATCGCCTGTTCTTGCGCGGCCGCTAGACCCAGCCATTGAAAAACAAAGCGATACTTCTGATGGGCCCGACTGCTTCGGGCAAGACCGAGATCGCGATCAGTCTCAGCAAGCGTTTTCCCTGCGACATTATCAGTGTTGATTCGGCGCTCGTGTACCGCGGCATGGATATTGGCACTGCGAAGCCCGACCAGAAGACTTTGCAACGCGTACCACATCAGTTAGTCGATATACGCGACCCGGAGGAAAGCTACTCAGCGGGCGAATTCGTGCGCGATGCAAAAGCCGCCATGCAACAAAGCTTTGACGCAGGGCGCACACCGTTGCTGGCCGGTGGAACCATGATGTACTTTCGCGCATTAACACAGGGTATGGCTGAGCTGCCGGCAGCGGATACCGAAGTGCGACGACAGATCGACGCAGAAGCCGCTGAGCAAGGCTGGCCGGCGCTGCACCGGCAACTCGCGGAAATTGATCCGGAGTCGGCGACCCGCTTGAACCCAAACGACAGCCAGCGAATTCAGCGAGCCATTGAGGTATTCAGATTAAGTGGCAAGTCACTTAGTGACTGGCACCGGCAAGACATACACGGCGGTGACGATATTGAATACGCAAAAATTGGACTGCGGATAGAGCCGCGAAGTCTGCTGCACGAACGTATCGCGCTGCGTCTGCAAAACATGCTGGATGCCGGTTTTGAAGATGAAATGCGACACCTGAAGCTGCGGCCTGGTCTGAGCGCCGATAGCCCTGCGATGCGTTCAGTTGGTTACCGTCAGTTTTGGCGCTATATCGAAGGTGAAGACGATCTGCAGCAGGCGCATGACAAGACGCTGTTTGCCACCCGGCAGCTGGCAAAGCGCCAATTGACGTGGCTGCGCTCGGAAAACGACGTATTTTTCGTCGATGCCCTTGAAGCCGAGGCCATCGGCACTATTTCGTCTTATCTGGTAGAATTTCTCAACGCTTAGGCTGAATCCGCACTGGGCAACCGGCGCCACCGGAACGCGGCTTCATAAAAATACGAAGAATAAGGAGACCCAATATGGCTAAAGGGCAGACACTGCAGGATCCATTCCTGAATATCCTCAGGAAAGAGAAGGTCCCGGTTTCTATTTATCTGGTTAATGGCATCAAGCTGCAGGGTCAGGTGGATTCATTTGATCAATTCGTGGTGTTGTTAAAGAACAGTGTTAACCAGATGGTATACAAACATGCGATATCGACGGTTGTACCGTCGCGCAATGTTCGTCTTCCGATGCCGGACGACGAATCTGGAGATGACGACGACTAGGTTTTCTTTGTCGCCATCTCGACTGGAGGTGGTGATTGTTTGAAAGACCGCAGAGCGGCGAACGAGCAGTACTCGTTTACGCTAGTCCCGAGGGTCTACCCGACGAATCCGAACGCGAAGAGTTTGCTGAGCTGGCACGCTCCGCGGGCGCCGTCGTGGCCGCTGAACTCGCCACATCGCGCAAGCGGCCGGATGCGCGATACTTTATCGGCAAGGGCAAGGTTGAGGAGTTGCAGACGCTAATTCGGCAAAACGATGCCGAGCTCGTGATTTCGTGCGCGTCGCTTAGTCCCAGCCAGGAACGCAATCTTGAAAGTGAACTGAAGTGCCGGGTTCTGGATCGAGCGGGGCTGATCCTCGATATTTTCGCGCAACGGGCGCGCAGTTTCGAGGGCAAGCTGCAGGTGGAACTCGCGCAGTTGAAGCACCTGTCGACACGTCTGGTCAGAGGCTGGACTCACCTGGAGCGTCAGAAAGGCGGTATTGGCCTTCGCGGTCCTGGCGAAACACAGCTTGAAACGGATCGCCGTCTCATCGGCGACCGGATTCGACAACTCAATGAAAGACTGAAAACGGTTGATACCCGACGCTCGATGAATCGCCGTAACCGCATGCGTGCGGAGACGCCAACAGTCGCACTCGTGGGCTACACGAATGCTGGCAAGTCGACCTTGTTCAATGCGCTGACAGACGCTGGCGTTTACGTTCAGGATCAGCTGTTCGCGACGCTTGACCCGACCGTTCGCCGGCTTGATCTGCTCGAAGGCGGGCATGTCGTTATTGCGGATACGGTGGGTTTCGTGCGCGATCTGCCGCACGAGCTGGTCGCAGCCTTCAAGTCGACGCTGCAGGAGGCGCGCGAAGCTGACCTCATATTGCACTTGATCGACGCGAGCGACCCAAACCGCTGGCAGCGGGTGCGGCAGGTTAATGCGGTGCTAAAACAGCTGGATGCCGACCAGGTTCCGCAAATCCGCGTCTACAACAAGATTGATAAGCTGGATCGGCAACCCCGAATGACGAATAATCGACACGGTGAAGGTCGGGCCGTTTGGCTGTCGGCCGCGACCGGTGAAGGCATTTCGATGCTGAAAGAAGCCATCGCGAATCGCCTTCGGCAAAAGACAGTCAGCCGGAATATGCGTTTGCAGCCCACACAGGGCCGCCAGCGGGCTAAACTATTTGAGATGGGCGCAGTCCTTAATGAAGAGATTCTTGAGGATGGCAGCTGGGTACTGGAACTTCGTATGGCTGAAAAAGACTTGCGGCGTTTCCTAAAGCGTGAAAATCTCGACGACGAACAACTGGAGCCTGCGCCCGTAACGGCGTCGGCGGCGAATGAGTAAAGACTGAGACTATGGCAAATAACGACTCTGGAAATGGCCACGACCCGTGGAAACGTGATGGCGATGAGCCCAATGATCTGGATCAGATCGTGCAGGATTGGCAAAAGCGCTTCGGCAAAATAATCGGTGGAGGCGGCGGCGCTGGCGGTGGCGGCGGAATCGCTCTGATCATCATGCTGTTGATTGCCTGGGGCCTGACCGGGTTTTACCGCGTGGACGCTGCTGAACGCGGTGTTGTGCAGCGCTTTGGCAAACACGTCTATGAGTCAGAGGACGTTCAGACTGCAGCCCCGGGCTTACGCTGGCACTGGCCATTTCCCATCGAGACCGTTGATGTCGTCAATGTCCAGGAAGTAAACGACTATCCTTTCAGCACGGAAATGCTGACAGCAGACGAGCAGTACGTCTTCATCGACGTTGTCGTACAGTATCGTCGTACCGATCCGGTCAAGTTCAGCTTTGAGGTTGCGGGTCCGGAAGTCACGCTACAGGACGTCACAGAAAGTGCATTGCGTGGTGTAGTTGGCACGAGCACATTGACGGAGCTGATCGGTGAACGACGTGAGCAAATTCCCGAGCGCACGATTACCGAGTTGCAGGAAACGCTTGAAACCTATGGTGCGGGTTTGACGGTCACCTCAATCAACCTGCGGGTCGTCGACTATCCTAAGTCAGTTCAGGAAGCTGTTGACGACACACAAAAAGCACGTAACGACAAAGAACGCTACGAGCTCGAAGCACAAACCTACGCCAATGACATTATCCCGCGCGCACGTGGTGCCGCGCAGCGCGTACTGCAAGACGCCGAAGCCTATCGAGATCGTCTTATCGCTACCGCAGAAGGTGATGCGGCGCGTTTTGAGGCCTTACTGGCCGAGTACCAGAAAGCGCCGAAGGTGACGCGTGATCGTCTCTACATTGAGGCTGTTGAGGACGTCTACGGTCGCTCCAGCAAGATTATTCTCGACTCCGAAGGCAGCGGAAATCTGTTGTACCTGCCAATCGATCAGTTGTTGAGGCAAGCCGGTTCGTTGCCGGCAAATGGATCGAACAATGCGGGCGCATCGCAGCTGCCGTCACTCGACAGCATTGATGATCGGGCAAATACCAGCCGCGAACGGAGGACGCGCGAATGAATAATTCAAGATTTACAGGCGTAGTGATATTCGGCATCGCGCTGGTGATTGTCGGTTTGGCCGCGTTTACGGTTGGTGAGCGCGAGCTCGCAATCAAGTTGCGCGTTGGTAAGGTCGTTGCTGCGAATTATGACGCGGGATTGCATTTCAAGATTCCTGTCTATGAGACTGTGCGCAAGTTTCCCAGCCAGATCTTGAAAATCGACGACGCACCGCAGCGTGTGTTTACGCTGGAACGCACAGCCATGACCGTTGACTACTTCGTGAAATGGCGGATTGTTGATGAGGTTGCATTCTATACATCGACGGGTGGCCTGCAGGAAGTCGCAATGGATCGCCTGCGTGAAATCGTAAAGAACTCGATCGTTACAGAGTTTGGTAAGCGCACCATCCAGGAAGCTATTTCGGTAGAACGCGCGGAACTGATGCGGGACATGCTTTTGAATTCTGCCGAAACGGCGCAAGGCCTTGGCATTCAGGTGGTCGACTTTCGAGTGAAGCAGGTGGAATTCATTTCGCAGGTTGCGAATTCGGTTTATGAGCAGATGCGTGAAGAGCGTGCGAGGGTCGCTGCCGAGACGCGGTCCGAAGGCGAGGAGGCTGCTGAACTCATCAAATCAACAGCTGACAAGGATCGAACGATTCTCCTGGCAAATGCGACGCGCGACGGACAGATCATCCGCGGTGAAGGCGACGCACGAGCGGCCGAAATCTACGCCAACGCTTATAACAAGGATGCAGAATTCTACGCCTTTTACCGCAGCATTGAAGCGTACAGACGATCAATGGGCACTGCAGGCGACTTGCTGGTGCTCGATCCGAACAATGAGTTTTTCCGCTACCTCAACCAGTCGGATGGCGAACAATAGCCACCGAGATATTTACAGCGCTGGCACTGGTCCTGATTATCGAGGGCATGCTGCCGTTCATCTCGCCAAAAAAATACCGCGAGTTTGTGGCGGAAATTTCACAGCTGAGTGACAATCTGATTCGAAAAGTCGGTCTGATTGTCATGATTCTGGGTCTGGTGACCCTGTTTACGGTGCGCGGCTAGCGCCTGAAAACCTAACGAGCGAAAATACCATGGGAAAAAACGTAGTTGTCATCGGCACCCAATGGGGTGACGAGGGCAAGGGAAAGATCGTGGATCTGCTCACCGACCGGGCCGCGGCAGTTGCGCGATTCCAGGGCGGTCACAACGCTGGCCACACGTTAGTAATCGACGGCGAAAAAACCGTACTACACCTTATTCCCTCTGGCATCCTGCGTGATGGCGTTAGCTGCCTGATCGGCAATGGCGTTGTGCTGGCACTCGATGCACTGGTCACTGAAGCGAACGCGCTGATTGAGAGCGGTGTTCCCGTATATGAACGGCTAAAGCTTAGCCCCGGTTGTCCCTTGATTCTGCCCTCGCATGTCGCGCTCGATGCGGCCCGGGAAAAAGCTCGCGGTTCCAGCGCGATCGGCACGACTGGCCGCGGTATTGGCCCCGCCTACGAAGATAAGGTTGCACGCCGCGCATTGCGGGTTTCGGATCTATTCGTACGTGAACAGTTCGCTGCGCGTCTCGGTGAAGTTCTCGATTACCACAATTTTCTGCTCAAGAATTATTACGGTGCAGCCACTGTCGATTTTGCGAAGACGCTGGACGAAGCGCTCGGCTACGCAGAGATTGTTGCGCCGATCACAGCCGACATCACGCAAATCCTTCAGGATCTTGCCGACTCGGATAAGAGCATCCTGTTCGAGGGTGCTCAAGGCAGTTTCCTCGATATCGATCACGGGACGTATCCATTCGTGACTTCGTCAAATACTGTTGCGGCTGCAGCCAGTACAGGTACTGGTGTTGGCCCGCGCAATCTCGACTACGTCCTGGGTATCGTCAAGGCGTATACGACCCGGGTCGGCGCCGGGCCATTCCCGACAGAGTTGTTCGATGACGACGGCGCACATCTTGCCAGAGTTGGTGCGGAGTTTGGCGCGACAACGGGACGACCGCGGCGTTGCGGCTGGTTCGATGCGGTTGCACTGCGGCGCTCGATTATCAACAGCAGTGTATCTGGATTGTGTGTGACAAAGCTCGACGTTCTCGACGAGCTCGAGACCATTCAGATTTGCGTTGGCTATACAATCGACGGCGAGGAGATTTCCGGGTTGCCTGTCGTAGTCGATCGTTTCGCGCAGTGCGAACCCGTTTACGAAGAATGGGCAGGGTGGCAGGAGTCAACTGTTGGGGTCACAGACCACAAGAAACTGCCACAGAAAGCACGCGACTACCTGGCGCGTATTGAAGAGCTTGCAGGTGTGCCGGTAGACATTATTTCGACTGGACCGGATCGCGATCAGACGATCATCAAGACGCATCCTTTCGAGTGACGGCTGCGCGCGCGCTGAGCAGCAGCAGGGCGAATACCGCGAGCAGGTGGAGTGTTCCGCCACCTCCGCCGCCGCCGGCGTTACCACCGCCAGCATTTGCAGACACCGTCACCGATGCGGTCGACGTGTCCGTCTGACCGCCAGGGTCAGTAACAGTCAGGTCAAATCGCAGCAGGTCGTCGGACGTTACCGAAGGCGCGGTGAAGCTGGCGCTTGCTGAGCTCGCACCCGAAAGAGTCACCGTCGTACCCATTGTCTGGGTCCATGCATAAGTCAGCGAATCCCCATCAGGGTCATTTGATGCGCTGCCGTTTAATGTCACGCTTGCGCCAGATGAGACGGTCTGATTGTTTCCGGCCACGGAGTTGGGGGCGCTGTTTACGCCCGTGCCGTCGAGAATGTCCACGCGTAAACTGCTGCGCCCGCCGATGCTGCCGCCTGCAGCGTTGCTCAGTGACACTTCAAAAAACTCGTTTGCTTCGCCACTGCCGTCGTCGGTAATGGTGTACTCGATCCATCTTGGATTCGCATCACCATCCGGCCAGGTAATGGTTCCGGATGCCGGCCCGACATAGTCGCTGCCATTTCCCGCATCGCCGCCGGAAATTGCGTAATCAACGCTGAGCGTTCCAGCTGCGCTGCTGGAACGATGTACGACGACCACGGCTGTGCCGAAGCCGCGTTCAGAAACAGACAGGCCAGTCTCACTGAACTGCACGACGGGCGTGTCACCCGGGTCGCCGATATAGGCGCTGGCAATATTGGGTCCGGACAAGGTCGCATTGCTCGAAGGAGCGATCAAGCGCAGCAACATGCGCTCCAGACCTTCGGCACTGCCGTCATTATTCAACGGGATACTGATCTGTTTGTCAGCTGAGTCGCCGTCAGACCAGCTTAATGCGCCACTACTCACAGTAACGTCATTTGCAGCGGAATTCGCGTGGACGAGTTCCCAGCGTACGCCGACTGCGCCGGCGGAACCGCCGAGACGTTGAACAGAGGCAACAAGGGCCTGCGACTCGTCACTACCAAAAGCATCTGCGGTGAACGACAGCGAGCCACCTGTAGCGTTCAACGTGTTGTCAGCAACCATGAAAAACCCGCGATCGATATCGCTGAGCGCGATATTGCCACTTGGCAGGTAAGGGTAGGCGCCCCAGTTGCCAGGAAAACCGACTGAGTCGCCGTCAGGAAAGGTATCAAAGCGGCCAACAAGTGCAGGGCTGCCAGGATTACTGATATCAAGAATACTAAGCCCGCGAGCATAGTTGGACATGTAGTAGCGATTGCCGCGCACGAAACCGTTGTGGTCAATTGCAGTAGTAGGCCCAATCCAGGATCCGGCGAGTGTTGGCGCGGTCAGGTCTGCGATTGAGTAAACGCGCAGCGTTGTCGACAGGCCTCTGTCACGTTCGTCGAGTTCATCCTGAATGAACAGAAACTGCTGGTCTTCCGACCACCAGCCGGAATGCGTGTAGCGAGCGTTGCTGTAGGGGAGTTGACTCAGTCGTGACGGGTTCGCCGGATTGGTGACGTCCCATATGTCAACGGTCGACTCGTTAAAGTCAAACAGAACATCGCAGTGTGTTGAGCCGCCAGCGTTCACGCACTGACTGTCTTTGCGCGAATCTGTAACGATCATGGATGCAGCATCATGCATATACAGACGATTACCACCCGGCTGATCTGGCGGCGTACTTGGCGCTGTAATAAAAGACGGCGCTTCCGGGTTCGCCAGAGAATAGGCACGAAAGCGTCCGTCGCTGATATTTGCGCCAGCAAGGATTAGTGTCGGCGAATCGCCGCTGATGGATAGTCCTGTAGAGAATTCGGCGTCGACGAGATAGACGTTGTGGGCAGCCGCAAAATCGCTGGCGTAGCTGACTCTGGAAATGCTGTGCGGCAAATCGTTTAGATCGAGAATGAAGAGGCCATCGCTGGCGTTGTCTGCCGTGATGTAGGCATACGCATTGAAGCGCTGCGTATTGCCGTTCCAGAACTGGTAAACCTTGATGTCACGCCAGGTCGTTCGCTGACCGCTGACAAACCCGACTTCGCGAGGATTCTCCGCATCAGTGACGTCAAAAACCGCTGTTCCGGTGCTGTAACCAACAATTGCATACTCGCGGTTGGTATTCAGATCCATAAAGCCCCAAATGTCGGCGCCACTGGCTGACGCCGTACGGTCCGCGACATGGGCGAGCAGATCGACATTGCTGCAGGGAAACGCACCTGCCAGTCCGCCCGTACACGCGGTTGCGACTGCGCTGTTGTTCATGCTCAGGTGAGTTTCAACGGCTTTGCGATTAAAGCCCTTGGTATCCGCTATGACTGTGAAGCCCTTGCTCTCGAGTTTCTCGGCAAAAGCATGCGGGACACCTAACAGCGTTGTTGCGGCGCTATTCGAAGGGTCCGTCCGAACATCGATTGCCGCACTCACGAGGTACGCGATGTCGCTCATTCGCGTAAGCTCATAGGAACCGGAAGCCACTCGAATTTGTCCGTTCTTGCCGACCTGTTGTAATGCATAGGACAGGCTGCGACAGGGTGCAGCGGTATCCTGGCAGTCGCCTGCGTCCGCTCCGTGAGGGGAAACACGCACCGGCGGTTCTGGTGTATCGGCTTTCGCCGTCAGAGTGAATAGTGACAGCAAGGCCACGAGTAATACGCTACGCGTCATCGAATTGACCGATTTGAGGTGGAAGCCCCTATAATAGCCGTTCATCCTGTCCACTACCTCTGCAATCTGACGTTTTGTGAATTCGTTCTCTTTGACATTCAAAGCGGGCGCTGGTGCCCTTAAATCCGTGCAACAGCATGGATTCGACATATCGTCGATAGGAACCATCGCTGGCGCATCCGGTGGCGCGAAATGGCTTGTGTTAAGTCAACTCGACCGCGCGATTCTGTCGAACCTGGTGCCGCAGCTGTCCGCTCCTGTACATCTCATTGGTTCGTCTATCGGGTCGTGGCGATTCGCCTGTTATGCGCAACGGGATCCTGTCGCGGCGATTAATCGATTTGAATCGGCCTATATCCACCAGACCTATAGTGAAGCACCGGACATTCATGAAATCACAGAGAAGACACGTGAGGTTATCGAGGTCGTGCTGGGGCCCGATGGCGCGCGCGAGGTACTGAGTCACCCGGTGTTCAGAACCCACGTCATGGCCGTTCGCAGTCGCCACATGACGGCGTCAGAAAACAAGTGGCTGCTTGGCCTCGGGCTTGTGACAGCAGCGACGCTGAACATTATCAGTCGCAAAACGCTGGGTTTGTTTTTCGAACGCGCGCTGTTTTATGACCAACGCGACTTGCCGCCATTTTTCGATGCCACTGGATTTCCGCTGCAACAGGTGGCGCTTCAGGAAGACAACCTGGCCGACGCGATTGTCGCGACCGGTGCGATACCGCTGGTGTTGTCAGGTGTAGCGGATATCGCCGGTGCAAAACAGGGTATGTATCGTGATGGCGGAATCATTGACTATCACCACGATTTGCCGCACAGCAGTGCGGAGCGTCTGACTCTGTACCCGCACTTCTACGACTATATTGTGCCTGGCTGGTTCGACAAAAAGCTGGGATGGCGCCGGCCGCAGTCCGAGCACGTCGACAGGACGATACTCATAAGCCCGTCCAAGGAGTTCGTGGCTGCGCTTCCTAACGGCAAGATTCCCGATCGCACCGACTTTGTGAAATACACACCGAAGCAGCGCATCGAGATCTGGACGGCCTGCGTCGCGGCCTGTGAGCAAATGGCAGATGAGTTTGTCGAAGTGCTTGAGAAAGATCAGTTCGCCGCGCGTCTGCAGGCGCTCTGACAGGGTTGTGTGATAATCTGACACAAAATAAAAAGAGGGGATGAGTATGAGCGGATCCACAGTCGGACGCCCATATCCGGAACTCACCTGGGTTGCGCTGGTCACGGGTTGGTTCATCGGCGTAATCATTGCCGTATCAATCGGCTACGCAGCCTTGATTCTTGGTTTTTCCATCGAAGGTTCGGAACTTGCCGCGATTCTGGGTTTCGGCGTTTTGCGCGGCATCCTGCGACGCAAGAGTATTGTCGAGAACAATATTGTTCAGACGATCGCCAGCGGCGTGAATGGTGCGTCATCGGGCATGATGTTTTCGGTGCCGGCAATATTCTTGCTCGGGTTTGGTGATCGTTTTGATCCAGTCATCCTGACATTTGGCTGTATCGCCGGTGCGTTCCTCGGCATCGCGTTTATCATCCCGCTTCGCAAACACATGATCGACTACGAGCGCCTGACGTATCCTGGTGGCGTAGCAGTTGCGACGATTCTGAAGTCGCCCGGTGCCGGCGTACGCAAAGCGGTGGTTCTCCTGATCGCGGCACTGTTAAGTGCGACTGTACATTTCGCCACAATCAAGACAGGCGTGTCGAACTGGAATCTTGGCGCGATTATCGGCATGCCGGAGTACATGAACGGTATCTGGTATCTGTCGCTTATGACGATCGGCGTGGGCTACATCGCAGGGCGAGGCGGCGTCGCGTTTATCATCGGTGGTTTCGTCGCTTACTGGTTCCTGTCTCCAATGCTTGCGGCGACCGGGTCTTTTCCGGTCGATGCCGCTGGCGAAACAGTCAACGCACCGGGTCCGCTTCGGCTAATGTTGTACCGTCCGCTCGGTATTGGCATGTTGATTGGCGGCGCGGTTATGGGCGTGTTCCTTGCATTCCCGTTGATCGTTAGCGCCATTCGATCCATGCAAAAAGCTGCCAGAGTAGCGTCCAGCGCATCCAGCGACGAGATGCCGATCAAGCTGTTGTATTTCGCAGTTGCTGGTGCAGCCATTTTGTTGTGTGTCATGGCAGTAACTTCGGTCGAGTCTGTTGGCCTGGTTACCGGTGTTTCAATGGCGCTGATGGGCACACTCTGGATATGGATGTCCGGCATCATATTGTCCGAGGCTATAGGGCGCACCAACTGGTCTCCGCTGTCGGGAATGACACTTGTGGGTATCACCTTGCTCATCGTCGTCACGCAGGCGTTCAGCATGGACCGCGCGGACTCGATTATTGCTGCGCTGATGGTGGGAGCCGCAACCTGCGTCGCGATGTCGCAAGCGACTGACCTCATGCTGGACCTCAAGACAGGTTATCTGGTCGGTGCGACGCCGCGTATGCAGCAGATCGGTCAGTTTGCCGGTGCCTGGCTGGGCCCTATCGTGGTCATCGGCGTGATTTTCGTTCTCAATGAATCGCACGGGCTCGGAAGTGACAAACTGCCAGCACCGCAAGCGCAGGCGCTGGCGAGCACTATTGACGGCATAATGGGTGGCGATGTGCCGACCCAGAAATACGCCGCTGGTGCGGTGCTTGGCGGCATTTTGTCGGCAGTAATCGGCGGCCTGGGTATTACAGTTGGACTTGGCTTTTATCTGCCATTCAATATCGTATTGACGTACTCGCTGGGTACTCTGGCTCGCGAGCTAACAGACAGGGCCAAAGGCCAGACATGGAGCGAGGAGGTCGGCATTCCAATTGCCGCCGGCCTGATTGTCGGAGAGGCGCTCGTCGGGGTGGGCGACGCATTACATATCGTAATGGCGTCGTAGCAGGAGAGAACTATGAAGAATCTGGGTTTCTTATTGATCACGGTTGGATTTCTGGTCGGCGCTTTCGCGACCTCACTGGACGTGCAGAATGTCAATTGGATGGTTTTCGGCTCTGGTGCCATCGCGGCGATTGCCGGACTCTATATTTTCAAGCGCCAGGCTTCTGCACATGCCCGCTCCGAGTCCGTGTTGCAATCCAATCGCAGTGAACTGACTGAATCGATTCAGAACATCGTCAGGGATCTCGAGGCCATGACCAGTGGTGCTGTGGCGCACGGTGCGGCGCTTCGCGAGAAAATCGACATGCATCTCCGGGCAGACCTGCGGCGTTTCGCAGATGCGCGGGAGAGCATGGTGCACTTGTTCGGATTGCAGGCCTACGCGGACATCATGAGTCATTTTGCAGCAGGTGAACGCTATATCAATCGCGTGTGGTCCGCATCAGCGGATGGCTATGACGAAGAGGCGGAGACCTATCTCAAGAAGGCGGCGGGACAGTTTGACGAAGCGCGCAGCCAGCTTTCTCAGGCTGCAACCGCAATCGCCTAGGCCCGCAGGCAGCGCGACCGCAGTTCCTGATGCAACAGGTCTGCATCCTCGTTCATGAGGTGATCGCTGTTGTCTTTCCAGCCGCTAAGCATGGCCAGGTTTCGCTCGTTCACGAGCAGGTGATCGTAGCTGCTCTGTTCGCCTATTTCCCATCCCGGCAGTGCGATAACGGAGCGAACCCGGACTTTGTGTCCGAGAAGCTGGCGAAATTCTTTTTGTAGCCGCTTACTCTTTGCTGCGATGTCGACGATTGAGACAGCCGCTTTGCCATTGGAGAATTGCAACGTATTTTCGATAAGCCGCGCGCTCGCTCTCTTGTGGCTGCGACGTGCAACAACGTTGATTGCGTAAACGCCGTTTTGGCTGACGATGACGTGATCCACTACGCCTGCCGAAGTCTCGACATCGTGATAGACGCGTGTAGCCCCGGCAGAAAGCTGTTGTAACTGGTGCCCCACGGCTATGTTCGCGTCGCGAACAAAGCTGACCCGGTAGCGGGCGGCAACGGTCTTGCATAGCCTGTAAATCGCGAAGCCTGTTGTCAGGCCGATAAATCCAAGTTGCAAGTACAGTTGCCAGGAAGGGTAGCCCGCGAACAGCTCCCGGGCCTTAAGCAGGTACGCGGCCACAAACAGCATGACGAATACGAGGGAACCGCTGAGGTAGATCTGCTGCGAACTGGAGAGGCGCTCCAGTTCATCACGAAAACGTTGTGCCGCTTCGCGCATGATGCGGTCCGAGAAGCTGGGCGTAGATGCGACGGTGCGTGCAACTGTGTTCCAGGTCTTGGCGATCAACAAAAACACGATTGTGCTTGTCAACGCGACAGTCGCCGCTCCGCTGATCGCTTCGAGTTCCATTTCGCTGGATCCATTTGCCGGGGTTAGTCTCTGAGATTAGCGCTGCGCTACGGCCGACTCTGTGACGCATGTCACACTGGTGCACAGGGAAGGGCGTCCTAATTCGCGATTTTCAGGTCCCGTTCAGTCGCCCAGGCGTATCTATGCGAGCATGATTTGAATAGTTTTGGATGGGAGTTCGGAATGAACAGCAAGCTCGGTATATTCACTGTCGTATTCGCCGTGGCCACGCTCAGTGGTTGTGCCTCGATGAGTAGCGACGAATGCCTCACCAGTGACTGGCAGACGATCGGCTATGAGGACGGCGCGCGCGGCTACACCGCGGAGCGCATCGGTCAACATCGCAAGGCTTGTGCCAAACACGGCGTTGCTCCGGATTTCGCCGCATACCAAAACGGTCGCGAACAAGGGCTGGTCGAGTTTTGTCAGCCAAGTCGTGGCTTCAATGTTGGTGCGAGTGGCGGCAGTTACAATGGAGTTTGCAATGTCACTCTGGAAGCAGACTTTCTTGACGCCTACAACGCTGGTCGCGTGCTACATACGTTGCGGGGCAACGTGAACCGGGCATCCTCGGCAATAAACGCCAAGGAACACGAGATCGATCGCATCAAGAAAAGAATTGATGATAAGGAGGCCGCTCTGATTGGCGAGGATACGGCAACGGCGGATCGCGTCTTATTGCTGGCCGACCTCAAGGAATTGCATGAGCGAACAGGTGAACTGGAAGCGCAGATCAAGGACCTGTACGCGGAGCGCGCGCGCTCCCAGGTTGAGCTCGACCACTACCAGATCACTGTCGCGGATATGGGCTACTAGGACTGTCCGCCGGTGCTCTTGCGCCGGTCTTTGCGGTCACGGCGCTCCCGTTCATAGGTGCCCGTGCCGCCGCCGTAGTTACCCGGTGAAAATGGGCTGCGTCGGTCCTGACCTGTGCGACGGTCATCGTGGTGCGTGAACTGGCAACGGCACTCAAGGGCATCGCATTCCGGCAGCGGCAGTCGAGGGGCTGCACTGGACAGAAAGCGTCTGCCGGTCATTGCCTTGGCCGCATCGCACGCGGATTCTGAATAGCTAATCGCGACCGCGTGAAAGGCGCCGCCTGTGCTGGTCTTGGTGGGTCGGGATTCTGCCGCGATTTCAAGCTTGTTGCGGCGTATCCGGAGCACCAACCAAATCACCGCCAAAATCAGCGCCGCGACGAGTAGTGTTTCCTGCATCGGTGCCTCTCCCCAGGGACTTGAACATGTCGTTTCTTGTTAGCGCGGTCCCATTTATAGCATTTCTTCTACTGCGATATTCCGCAAAATAGGAGATTCCTGCAATATACAGACTCTTAGAAGCCCGCTATTGCGTCGACACCAAACAGATAGCTGTGAAAATTCAGCAACGCGGCGAAAGCAATAACAGCAATCACAATCACGATCAGGTCAGCGGTTGCCGGTTTGGCCGATGGTTTTTTCCAAACCCCATCGCGACGGCTGATAAACACCATTTCGAGCAATGCCCAGACACTGAGTCCGCCGAACAGGATCACGGACCGGCTGTCGCCGTTACTCAGCAAATGTGCGGCACCCCATAGTACGACCGCCATCATCTGCGGGTGACGAATAAAGCGTTTGAGATTGGTCGGGGCGGACGAGGCCACAAACAACACAAGCGCCAGCAACATCATGAACCCAACTATCGGGCTGCCATAAAGAGGTGGTGCGTAAAGGAGAGTTGTCGTCGCTGTTTTCCAGCCATAGATGATCAGCCCAAGCGCCAAAAGAATGTCGAGCGCAAACAGGCCTTTATAAGGGCCTTCGCCGAGCTTGTTTGCGAGCTTGTTGCGCACAGTTGGCAAGAGTGCCGGCAGCAGGTGAGCGGCGCTCCAGAATACGACGCCTGCAATCAGAATGGCCATGCTGTTCTCCCTGTTGGTTAAGCGCACCATGAGTATAGAGAAATCGTGTTAGATTTGTGGGGGTGATGGCGAGGGCAGGTTATGAAAACAGAAGGCAAACTGATGGACATGCTGACAGGATATGCATCGGCACATCAGCATCCATTCAACATTTTCGTGCACATGATTGGTATTCCGACGATCATGCTGGGCGTAATTATCCCGCTCACAAAGGTGGGATTCGAAGTGAACGAGTTTCGCTTCCTGCTCGCACATGTGGTGATGCTCGGATTCTTTCTGTTCTACCTGACGCTGGATGTCATTTTTGCAGTGGCGTTTGCCGTTGGTGCATGGCTGCTGGTAAAGCTGGCAGTGGTGATCGGTGTTGCATACCCTGGTAACGCCAGCTGGATGATCGCTGCGGGCTGTTTCTTCGGCGGATACGCGGCGCAGTTTGTTGGGCATGCTGTAGAAAAATCGATGCCAGTGCTGGTCAAGCACCCGATTCAGGCAAACCTCGCAGCGCCGTTTTTCACTGTGGTTGAGGCCTTCAAGCTCGTGGGGTTGCGCGAGGGGCTTTTTGACGCAGTGCAGCGTCAAATTACGGAACGCCGCGAACAGGCTGTCGCGACTGACTGACAGTCTTCGGCGAGCCGCAAGGACTCATTGCTCTCGAACAAAAAAGGGCTCCCGGAGAGGGAGCCCTTTGATTTTGGTGCCGAGAAGAGGACTTGAACCTCCACGACCATAAGGCCACTAGCACCTGAAGCTAGCGCGTCTACCAATTCCGCCACCTCGGCAGGTTCGAACCGCGTACAATCGCAGCTTGAGCGGGTGGCGCACTTTACTCAAACGCAGCGCAATCTGTCAATTATCTTAACGAACGGAGTTTTATCACTTGCCCAGAAAGGCCAGGAAAAAATCATCAAAAGGCAAGAATCCGCACAAGGGAAAACCCTACAAGCACCCGATTCCAAGCCCCAACGACCTTCTCGAGATGCTCGAGGATGTCGGCAAGCCGCTCAAGGCGGAGCCGATAATGAAGGCCTATGGACTAAAAGGGCAGCGCATGCGTGCCCTGCTGGTCGAGCGCCTGTATGACATGGTCAGAGCCGGTCAGATTCTCGAGAATCGGCGCGGTGAGTTTTGCCTGACGATCAAGCTGGACCTTGTAACGGGCAGGGTAAGTGGCCATCGTGACGGCTTTGGTTTTGTGATCCGTGATGACGGTGACCCCGATGATGTCTTCTTGTCGGCGCGCGAAATGCGGGCGCTATTCGACGGTGATCGTGTAGCCATTCGAATTTCGGGTGAAGATCACCGTGGCCGTGTACAAGGCGAACTGGTCGAGGTGCTCGAACGCGGTGTTCGCGAAGTGGCGGGTCAGTTCATCAAGGAACGGGGCATCGGCATAGTCGTTCCTGACAATGCGAAACTGTCGCACCGTATCCTGATTCCCAGGGACGAGACGGCAAAGGCAAAACATGGCGACATGGTTGTGGCAGAGATCCTCGACTACCCAACGCATGTCGAACAGGCGACCGGACGAGTCGTGACCGTGATCGGCTCTCCCGATGACAAGGGGATTGCCACGGACATAGCCATTCACGCACACAGCATCCCGTTCGAATGGCCACAAGCTGTGAACAATGAAGTAGAGCATTTCGGCACGACTGTCACCACAGGGGCAAAGCGTGGCCGTGAAGATCTGCGTAGTACTGATCTGTTGACTATCGATGGAGCTGATGCACGCGATTTTGATGACGCCGTGTTTTGTGAAAAGTCAGGCAACGGCTGGCGGCTACTGGTCGCTATTGCGGATGTAGCTCACTACGTCCAGGTGGGATCCGCCCTGGACAAGGAAGCGATTAAACGCGGTACGTCGGTCTATTTTCCCGATCGCGTTGTACCGATGTTGCCGGAGGTTCTTTCGAATGGACTGTGTTCACTCAACCCGAAAGTTGACCGGCTTTGCATGGTCTGTGACATGCAGATCAGCGCTGGCGGCAAGGTTACGGGTTCGAAGTTTTTTGAGGGCGTCATGCGCTCAAAGAGTCGCCTGACGTACTCGCAGGTAAACGACTTTCTGACGGGCGCTTCGAATAAAGCTGTACCGAAGGCATTGCACGGGCCGGTTCGCGAACTGCATGCTTTATACCAACAGATGGCGAAAGCGCGGAACCGACGCGGGGCGATCGAAATAGATTTGCCGCAGACAAAGTTCAAACTCAACAAAGACGGCGAAATCGATCGTATCGAAGTGGTTCCACGTAACGATGCGCATCGGCTGATCGAAGAATGCATGATTGCTGCGAACGTACAGGCTGCCAGGTTTCTGAAGAAAAACAGAATACCGGGCCTGTTTCGCGTGCATCCAAAACCGGACTCGGACCGGTTTGGCGAGCTACGGCTTTACTTGTTGTCGCTCGGACTCAAGGTGCCACATCCAGACCACGTTGAGCCGCGCCAGTTCAACGTTCTGATTCAGCAGATCAAGGACAGGCCGGATTCTGCGGCGATCACGATGACGATGTTGCGTTCGTTGACGCATGCCGAGTATTCGCCGAGCAACATCGGGCATTTCGGACTTGCTCTGGATTCTTACGCACACTTCACATCGCCTATACGACGCTACCCGGACCTGTTGGTCCACAGGGCTATCCGACATATTGTCAGAGGCGGCAAGCCGGCCAAGTACAATTATGGCGCTGATGAAATGGAGCGCCTGGGTTCAATCACGTCGGCACACGAGAAGCGCGCGGAGGACGCAACGCGTGATGTCGAGGCCTGGCTCAAGTGTCAGTACATGGAAGGTCATCTCGGCGAGGAGTTTGATGGCGTCATTACAGGCGTGACCAATTTCGGCGTATTTGTGCAGGTCACCGATCTCATGACGGATGGACTTGTGCATGTCACGAGCCTCGACAACGACTACTACAAATTTGACTCTGGCTCACAGCGCCTGATAGGCGAGCGCAGCGGCAAGACCTTCAGTCTGGGCGACGCGATGCGAATTCGCGTGCACAAGGTCGATATGGACAGCCGCAAGATCGACTTTCGGCCTGTGGATCAGAGACGCAAGCGAGAGCGACGTTGAGCAAGCCACAATACATAACGGGCTTGCGCTCAGTGGAGCAGTTGCTGGCGTCTGAGTCCGCCGAAGTGCGACGTATATTCGCCGAATACCAGACCGCCAACCCGCGCGTTCAGGCCATTATTCAGACTGCGCGCCAGGCAGGTATTGACGTGCAGGCTGCAAATCGCGCCAGGCTTAAGCAAATTGGTGGTGAAGATCGTCACCAGGGCGTCATCGCTGAAATCAAACGCAGTACCGTGATGGATGAGTCAGGTTTGCGTTCATTTGTTGAGGAGCAACTGCAGGAGGGCAGGCCGCTGCTGTTGCTGGCGCTTGACGGCGTGCAGGACCCGCACAATCTCGGCGCCTGCATGCGTACCGCTGATGCAGCTGGCGTCGATGCAATCATCGTACCCCGACACGGTGCGGCGGGGCTGAGTCCGACCGTCAGCAAGGTTGCCGCTGGAGCGGCGGAACAATTGCCTTTTGTGCCCGTTGCCAATCTCGGCCGGGTAATCGGCTGGCTGGCTGATTACGGTGTACGGGGTCTGGGAACATCAGACAAGGCCGATCAGAGCATTTATGAAGCCGATTTGAATGGTTCCGTGGTGCTGGTAATGGGCCGCGAGCATACCGGGCTTAGCCAGGGGATCACGAGCCGCTGTGATCAGTTGGTCAGCCTGCCCATGCAGGGTGTGGTGTCGAGCCTGAATGTGTCTGTCGCCACGGGAATCTGCTTGTACGAGATCGTCCGTCAGCGGGCTTGACGGTCCGCCAAAAACCACTGAAAAACCGCTATTTATGGCTTGCGCGCAGCGATTGGGTTGGGTAGGATGCGCGTCCCGTTCCAATGAGCGGGAAACCTCTTGCTACACCGGATTCGCCGGGTAGCTATAATCCGAAAGGGGCTACAATGAGGCATTACGAAATAGTGTTTCTGGTTCATCCGGACCAGAGCGAGCAGGTTCCTGCCATGGTTGAAAAGTACCAGGGCATGGTGACCGATTCCGGCGGTGCAGTGCACCGTTCCGAAGACTGGGGACGTCGTCAACTGGCGCACCCGATCAACAAAATCCACAAAGCGCATTACGCTCTGCTGAACATCGAGTGCAATTTCTCCGTTATCGAAGAGATCAAGACGGCATTCAAGTTCAACGATGCTGTCTTGCGCCATATGGTTATGGCGCGCGACGAAGCTGTCACCGAGGCATCGCCGATGGCGGTCGCTGTGGCCGAAGAAAAAGCCAAGGAAAAAGAAGCTCAGCAGCGTCGTGAGGCGAAAGCTGTCGCAGAAGCGGCGATGCGTTCCGAACGCAAGGCTGAAGAAGCACCTGCTGAAGCCAAGGCAGAAGAGGCACCTGCCGAAGCCAAGGCCGAAGCGACCGAAGCAGCACCGGTCGCAGCCACCGATGAAAAGCCAGCAGCGGCAGATGCCGATGCGGCTGATGACGCAGCTCCCGAAGCTGAAGTTAAGAGCGCCTGAGGAGAGTTGCTATGAGTCGTTATTCACGTAGACGTAAGTATTGCCGTTTCACTGCCGAAGGCATCAAAGAGATCGATTACAAGGATCTCAACCTGCTGAAAGCGTATGTCACAGAGACAGGCAAAATCGTCCCGAGTCGTATTACGGGCACTAAGGCACACTACCAGCGCCAGCTGGCATCAGCAGTAAAGCGGGCTCGTTTTCTGGCTTTGTTGCCGTACACCGATCGCCATTAGGCGACGTTGGAGTAAAGCGTTGTGTCGGCGATAGCCGCGTGGCTGGTCGCCAAACCGCAGAACGCGGTTATAGGGCTGGCTGCCACACTCTTGCTTCCGGCGCCACAACTCACCAGTGGCGTCATTATGGTGCTGCTGGTTTTAGCGCATGGTACGAGGCAGGCGGTAATCGAAGCATTGATTGCTGCCGCAGCGATTCTGCTCACGTCGCAAATTGTGGGTGTATCAGCGTCGTCGATACTGGCGCTGATGGCCGGGACCTGGATTCCGGTATTGTTGCTGGCAGTAATGCTGGTAACGCTGCGTTCGTTGACACTGGTAATACAGGTGTCGGTGATTGTGGCGATGGCAGCGATGATCGGCTTCATGCTCGTCGTCACCGATGCCGCGGCATTTTGGGAACCGATAGTGGCGGCCATGGCCGACATGATTCGCCAGAATGGCCTGGAGCTCGATACAGAGATGTTGTCTCCGGACATCATGACAATGTCAGCAACATTGTCGTTCTGGTTGCTCTACATCGCGGGATTGTTGCTGGGGTATGGCCTGTATCGGTCATTGCCCGACGAAAGCGGCGCATTTGGTCGCTTTCAGGATTTTAGTTATGGGCGTGTCATTGCGCTCACGATGGCGCTGGTATCTTTGCTGGCGTTTGTGAGTGACGCGTCCTGGCTGCAGAACATTGCATTCACGTTGTTTGTAATGTTCATGCTGCAGGGCCTGGCGTTGGTGCACTGGTTGCGCGGCGCTGGCATTCTGCCGCTGGCAGCATTGGTGTCGGTGTATATATTGCTGCCGATACTGCAGGTTTTGCTGGTAATGGTGCTGGCACTGATTGGTTATACCGATGCCTGGTTTGATTTCCGGCGTCGATTGATAAAAACGTAAAGGTTCTAAAACATGAACGTCATATTGTTGGAAAACGTCGAAAATCTGGGTGGTATAGGCGATCTCGTGAAGGTAAAAGCGGGGTTTGGCCGTAATTTCCTGTTGCCACAGGGCAAGGCTGCTCTGGCGACTCCGGAGAACATTAAACAGATTGAAGTTCGACGCGCCGAGCTTGAGAAAGCTGCAGCGGCAGAGGTCGCGAAAGCGAAAACCCGTGCGGCCGCAATCAACGGCCTTGAGCTGGTCATCTCTGCAAATGCGGGTAGTGAAGACAAGCTGTTCGGTTCTGTCGGCCCGATCGATATCGCCGAGGCTTTCGCTGCTGTGCAGGTCGAAGTTGAGCGTTCGGAAGTTCGCATGCCGGACGGACCGATTCACCAACTGGGTGACTTCCAGGTTGGCGTTCATTTGCACGCCGATGTGAACGCAGAAGTGACGGTTAAAGTAGTCGCGGCTGAGTAATATCTGGCAGGCCATTCGCTTGGCCGGCTGTGTTACCTTTGAGCCAGGAAGAAATTGACGAAGGGTATTGGGGAATGGTCCGAGCTGTGGACGATGGCATGATGGACGGGGGTGCTGAACAGCGCCTCAAGCTCCCGCCTAGCTCCACGGAGGCCGAACAGTCTCTGATCGGCGGTCTGATGCTTGATGCTCAGGCATGGGACAAGGTCGCGGATATTCTTCAAGGCGATGATTTCTATCGCAAAGACCACGCCCTGATTTTCGCCGCGATTGCCAATCTCGTGGAGAGTGGCAGTCCCTGTGACGTCGTAACTGTTTCCGAGCACCTTGACTCACGCGGCGAACTAAGCGATTGCGGTGGCCTCGAGTACCTGGCGACGCTCGCAAATGAGACTGCTGGCGCAGCCAATGCCCGCGCATACGCGAAGATCATTCGTGAACGCTCCACACTCAGAGATCTGATACACGCTGGCAATGAGATTGCCGGAAGCGCATTTACCAATGACGGCCGCACTGCAGCCGAAGTGCTCGACGACGCCGAGCGCATGGTGTTTGAGATTGCCGAGAAAGGCTCGCGCGGCAAGAAGGGCTTTCAATCTCTTAAGCAGATACTCCCCGACGCGGTAGATCGTATTGATCTGTTGCACCAGTCAGATGGCGATATCACCGGCATTTCGACGGGCTTCAACGAGTTCGACAAGATGACCGCGGGTTTGCAGCCGGGCGACCTCGTTATTGTTGCCGGGCGACCATCGATGGGTAAAACCACGCTCGCGATCAATATGGCTGAAAATGCGGCCATCGGTTCCAAAGTGCCCACAGCAATTTTTTCGATGGAAATGCCGGCTCAGCAACTGGCATTTCGCATGATTTCGTCGTTGGGCAGAGTCGACCAGACCCATCTTCGTACCGGCAATTTCCCGGACGAGGACTGGTCTCGAATCAACACTGCGGTACAGCTGATGTCAGAGGCGCCGATCTTTATCGACGATTCACCGGGCCTCGCACCGAGTGAGTTACGTGCACGGGCGCGGCGGCTGCAACGAGAACACGGTCTCGGCCTGATCGTCGTCGATTACCTGCAGCTGATGCAGGTACACGGCAGTACAGAAAACCGTGCTACGGAGATTTCCGAGATATCCCGCGGTCTTAAGGCGCTTGCAAAGGAAATGGAATGCCCCGTGATCGCGTTGTCGCAGCTCAACCGTAGCGTTGAGCAGCGCACGGACAAGCGTCCTGTCATGTCGGATCTTCGCGAGTCGGGCGCGATCGAGCAGGATGCCGACCTGATTCTCTTCATCTACCGCGAGGAGGTCTACAATCAGGACACGCCTCGCAAGGGGATTGCAGATATTGCGATTGCCAAGCAAAGAAACGGCCCGATTGGCGATTTCCCGCTGACCTTTGTCGGCCGCTATACGAAATTCGAAAACTGGGTGCCGGATAATTACGGCGACTTCCCCGACGAGGGTTATCAGTGAGTTTCGGAGCACGAGCCCTGATCCGGCTCGCTGCGCTCAGACACAATTTCAACGTCATCAAATCATTCGCGCCAGACTCGAAAATAATGGCTGTGATCAAGGCCAATGCCTATGGGCATGGCATGGTCGCTGTGGCTCAAAGCCTCGTGGACGTCGATGCGTTTGCGGTCGCCCGGGTACCGGAGGCAGTCAAACTGCGTGAAAACGGTATTACCACACGCATTGTATTGCTGGCCGGTGTACTCAACGAATCAGAACTCGCAGCGGCGCTGCAGTGGAATCTGGAGCCAGTTGTGCATTGCCCGGAACAGGTCGAGCTGCTGCTCAATTGTGACCAGGGTGCGCTGCCGGTCTGGCTGAAGTTTGACACGGGCATGAATCGCCTGGGGTTCGCGCCGCAAGACGCTGCCGATTTGCTGGCACGCCTGGGTTCGATGGCATCTGTTGGAGAGATACGGCTGATGACACATCTTGCGAGTGCTGACGAGCTGGATAATTCGACGACGGCGCAGCAAATAGAGTCGTTTGAACGCGTCTGTAGTGGCTTTGCTGGTGATGTTAGCATCGCCAACACACCCGCTGCATTAGCCTGGAAACAAGTTGTCAGTGTTGGCAATGCGGCAAACTGGATTCGACCAGGAATCGCCCTGTTCGGCATATCCCCGTTTGCGGACAAGACTGCAGCGGAGCTGGGTCTGCAGCCTGTAATGCAATTTGAAGCACGCCTGATAGCGAACAAGGCTCTCGCCGCAGGCGCCAGGGTTGGCTACAAGGGTGCATATGTCGCTGCTGCAGGGACGCGCATGGGGATTTTGTCGGCGGGCTACGGTGACGGTTATTCGCGCCACTTCCGCAGTGGTACGCCGGTCTTGCTGAATGGCCGTCGCGTTCCGGTGATTGGTAACGTTTCAATGGACATGATTGCTGTCGACCTCGGTCCCGGTGCCACAGACCAGGTCGGCGATATCGCCACGCTGTGGGGCGATGGTCTGGCTGTGGAGGAGGTCGCGCCGTGGGCCGACGCGATTCCATACGAGTTGCTGTGCGGCGTTATGAACCGCGAAGCAAGCGAGATCGTGCTGTAGAAAAGTCCCTGGACGCGATACTACGCGGCGAAGAATCCCATCTTGACGCCTGCCAGCTGGACAACGTCGTTGTCTTCCAGCTTACGTGCCTGGGCACCAATCGGCTGTCCATTGACCAGCGGGTAATCGCCTTCCTCACCCGACTCGACGTGCACGATGTAATAACCCTCAGCACGACGGGTGATTGCCGCGACCTGCACGCCGGGGCGTCCCAGGGTGGTCAGTGCTTTGGTGAGTTCGAGTTCGCGACCGGCAAAAGCGCCACTCAGTACCTGTAGCTTGGCGAGCGGCAAAGCGCTGGGGGCGTTGGCCGGGTCGATACCGTGGGCTGTTTCAGTGTGTGAAATCTTCTCGCGTACTGGCGCAGGCTTCGGTGCCTCGGGTGCTGCTGGTGGCTTTGGTGTTTCATCTTCGAGCGCTGCGGCTTCTTCCGGATCCAGCTTGACGCCTTCAGCGGCCGATTTCTCGTTGTAGTCGTCGGACGGGCTTGCGTCGGCTTCGACGGCAGCCGCGGCAGCCGCTTCTTCTGCGGCAGCTTCAGCTTTTGCTAACTGATCGGCATTCTGCTGGCCAGCCGGAATAACCATGGTTTTCTCGAACTCGTCCTGCTCGGTCTCATTCGTCTGCTGGTCGGAAAAACGCAGCTGGTGGTGACCAATTGTGATCACGTCACCATGTTGCAATGCATGTTTCTTGATCAACTTGCCATTGACGTAGGTGCCATTGGTGCTGTTGAGATCCTCAAGAAAGGAATCATTCAGGATATTGATTATCAGCGAGTGGTGCCCGCTGACAGCTGGATTATCAATCCGAACGTCGTTGTCCGGAAGTCGACCAATGGTGTAGCGTTCTTTGGTCATGTTGTATTCAGCCAGGACTTGATTGTCCAGACTCAGAATTAACCTAGCCATGATTTCTCGCTCTTGGTTCCATGCTTTCCTGGCTCATCGCCTAGGAACGAAATAGTCCAGCAATCTTTGCCAACAGGCCCCTTTTTGCCGGGAAGGCTTCCTTAACCTGTGCAAGCATCACTGATATATTGTCACGCCCACCATGGTCATTAGCCAAGTCCACCAGCTGTTGACCAACGACGTCAAGACTATCATTAAAAGTACTGATAGTTAAGTGAATATCGTCATCCTCGACCATGTCGCACAGGCCATCGGAGCACAATAAATAGATGTCGTCCGGGAGTACCTCATACTCGTGAACCTCGACCTCTACGGTGGGTTCAACACCGAGCGCGCGGGTCACATAATTACGATTGGTCGAGCGCTGGGCTTCCTCCGCAGAATAGAAGCCGCGATCCACCAGCTCCTGCAACAGGGAGTGGTCGAGCGTTACCTGCTGGAGTTGCCCGCCTCGCAGCCGATAGGCCCGAGAATCGCCAACATGGGCAATTGAAACCTTATCGTCGTAGAACATGCAGGCCACGATTGTCGTGCCCATGCCCTCGCAATTGGTCTGGCTCTGCGCCGTCTGGTAGATGATCTTGTTGGCTCGATAGACCGCGTCGCGTAACACGATTGACTGACGCATCATTCCGCTGTGAGGGTCAATTTCATTGCGTTCCTCGCGGTCGGCACCTTCAGCGGCCAGTTTGGTGACGATTTCGACAGCAATTCCACTTGCAACTTCGCCAGCGTTGTAACCGCCCATTCCATCAGCAAGCACCATCAGACCGATGTCGCCAATCGAGCCGATCGCGTCTTCGTTGTGTTCGCGGACACGCCCAGTGTCCGTGAGTTCTCCGAAATCAATTTTTCCGCGCAGGGTGGTCATCAATCTTTTCTTTATCGCTCTTTTGCTTCAGGAGACACGAGCGCAGTTCCGTAGTGCGATGGCCATTTCGGTACCGCAGGAAAAGCGATCTTGGGGACGTTTAGCCAATGCTTTCGCAAGCACGGCATCAACACTGGGTGGTATGCCGGCGCGCCGCGATGCTATTGGCGTTGGGTCTTCGGTCGTTATTTTTGTCATTAAAACTGCAATATTAGATGCTTTGAACGGCACCTCGCCAACCAATAGCTCGTATAGAGTAACACCAAGTGAAAATAAGTCCGAGAGCCCGGTCAGGTCTTCGGCACTGAGCTGTTCGGGTGACATGTACATCGGCGTACCGAGCACGATGCCGGTTTTCGTCTTGTTGTTGTCTGTCATCCGGGCGACGCCGAAATCCGAGATCTTGATAGAGCCATCCTTCGGGTTGTAGAGCAGGTTGGCCGGCTTGATATCGCGATGGATGACGCCCTGATTATGGGCGTAGTCGAGTCCCTCGGCGGTCGCGGCGGCGAGTTCGAGGGCCCGTTTGGGCGCCAGCAATCGATTGGCGTCCGTGAAATCCCGCAGCGGAATGCCGGGTACGTATTCCATTGCAATATAGGCTAGCCCTTTGTCTTCGCCAGCGTCGAATACGGTAATGATGTTCGGGTGGGTAAGGCGCCCCGCGGACTCGGCTTCACGATAGAATCGTAGCCGCGCTTCCTTGAGTTCCTCGTCCTCAAACTCCTTCTCAATTGGAATGGCCTTCAGAGCAACGGGACGATTAATTCTGGGGTCTTTCGCGAGGTAGACGGCACCCATCGCGCCACGACCAACCCGGCGCTCGATAACGTAGCGTCCCAGGCGCTGCGGCACGCCAGCCGGTTTCTTGCCGGTGTGTTCAGCTGCCTTCACCGTTCCCTGAGTGCGTTTCATCCACTCAAGCACGGCTTCGGCACGTTCTGGTTTCGCTTGTTGCTCAAACGCGAGCGACAATTTGTACATTACCGAGGCGACGGTTTCAGATGGATTGCAGCGACGAAATTCCGCAAATGCGGGTTCCAGTCGGCCGGCTGTAAGAAAGTCCGAGCCCTTCTTGAAAGCATCACCGGAGACCTTTTTGACATCGACAACCAGCCAGGCGCTGAGGATGGCAACGCCGACGAATATCAGTATGGAGCGCCCGAGATCAATCCGGATGCCAAGGCCGAGCATCAGCAAGGCTTCGCTAAGCAACAGGGCGACAACAACCGAAATAGTCATGACGGCGATTTCGCGCCGGTTGCGGTCTGGCAGGAACAGAACGGCGACGATCGCCAGCAACGCCGGGATCAGGTACTCCAGTGCCTGGAAGCTGCTCGGCTTGGATATTGTGCGGCCATTCTCAATATCAGCGAGCAGCGCGGCTGTGATCTCCGACGTCGTTACGAACTGACCGGAAGGCAACATCGCGGCGGCGCTAACGAGCGCCGGATCTGAATCAATAAACACCGTTGCGCCGCGCAGCGCTTTTCTGACTTCGTCATGTCGCAGGTTCTCTACAGCTATGCGAGGCAAATCCGTAAAGTTTGAAAAGTAGATTGCATCGTCTGCTCCCAGCAGTGCACTGCCAGAACCGGTCCCGGATGACTCGAACGCTACCGCAAGCGGCAGTGATGGCGACATCAGACCACTATTGAGCTGCCAGAGATTCGAGCTTCGGAGTACACCATCACTGTCTGCGATAATGCTAACGAATCCGTCGCGGGTTGCGACACTGGCGAAGCGGTGACGTGTCGGCACGAAAACCGGCAGCGATGAGCTCAGCAAGTTGCTCCAATCCGGCAACGCCTGGTTCTCGGGAAGCTCCGGAGGGTTTGAAAGAACTACTCGGGCGGCACCATAGTGCTGCATCAGCATCAGCACCTCACCGTAGGTGTCGAGCAGGGCATCTTTATCGGAGCGCTGCGGGTCGATACTAATGATGTAAGCATTGTCGAGTGCTTTGCCGGGAAGCCCGGCCGCGATCTGGTCGTAGACCAGGCGATCGGCAGAGACAAACCACTGGGCCAGAGGCCCATAGACCAACAACAACAAAACGCTCACAAATGAGAGCGCAATAATTCTGTTGCGTTTTTGTTGTTTGGCCTTGTCCAAAATCGGTCATGTCCCTGTTTTAAGGGCAAAATTATAGATAAATGACAACATTGTTAATGAGATAGGGTTGGCATTTTTTATGTAATAAGGGTCCTGAAAGCTTTGCTATCATTGCGTTTCGCAGATTTCCGCGAATTTAACAATAATACGGTCGTTGGTCTCGCAATATCGCTGGGCAATCGGCAATAGATCATATAAAACAATAACTTATAGTTTTAGTGTTGGTGCGCAGGCACGCTTTGCGCGCGATTTGCATCCCAAATACGGAAACCCAGAGGATTTCGCCGTGGCAAAAGCCAAAATTGCCTATGTTTGCAGTGAGTGCGGTGCGCACAGCGTCAAGTGGGCCGGGCAGTGCCCTGATTGCGCATCCTGGAACACGCTCTCCGAAACGCATATTGCGGTGCCCGCGGCGAAAGCATCCTCAGCGTCGGCGACGACACTCGATGATTTGCCAGGTGATATCGAGCACCGTACGCCGACAGGTTTCGGCGAGTTTGATCGCGTGCTTGGCGGAGGTCTGGTGCCTGGCGCAGTAGTCTTGTTGGGCGGCGACCCTGGCGTCGGCAAGTCGACACTATTGCAACAGGTTTCAGCGAGCCTCATGAAACAGGTACCGGTCTGTTACGCAACAGGCGAGGAGTCCTTGCGCCAGATTGGTCAACGCTCGCTGCGTTTGGGGCTTGATGCCGCGGCGATGAACCTGCTGTCCGATACATCGCTCGGCAATATTCTTGCGGAGGCAACCAAGTGCCGGGCGCGCGTGTTGATTATTGATTCCATACAAACCATGACCAATGAACAATTGCCGTCAGCGCCAGGGTCTGTGGCGCAGCTTCGCGAGGGCGTTGGCCGAATAGTGCAATTCGCAAAACAAAACGAAGTCGCCGTATTTGTCATTGGTCACGTGACCAAGGAAGGCGCGATAGCAGGACCCCGTGTTGTCGAGCACATGGTGGACACTGTCTTGTATTTTGAAAGTGATCCAGGCAGTCGTTACTCAATGATTCGTTCCGTCAAGAATCGCTTCGGTGCGAGCGGGGAGATGGGTGTGTTTGCGATGACCGAATCCGGGTTTCTGGAAGTCAGCAACCCATCGGCGATATTTCTGTCACGCGAGTCAACCGATGAGCCCGGCAGCGTAGTTTCTGTTGCATGGGAAGGAAGTCGGCCGTTGCTTGTGGAAATCCAGGCACTCGTTGCCGACAGCAACAGCAATTATGCAAAGCGGCTGGCGCAGGGGGTCGATCAGAATCGGCTTGCTCTGTTGCTGGCGGTGTTACAGCGGCACGGCTCGCTATCGGTGACCGATGAAGACGTATTTGTAAATGTTGTGGGCGGGCTGCGTATCGCCGAGACCGCAGTAGACTTGCCAACCTTACTTGCGATCGTGTCGAGTTTTCGAGACCGTGCGGCACCTGAAAGACTGGTTTGCTTTGGTGAGATAGGTCTTGCGGGGGAGATCCGTCCGGTCCGGTTCGGCGGTGAGAGAATTAAAGCGGCGGCCAAGCAGGGATTCACCAAAGCGATCGTGCCACGCGGTAACGTACCGAAGAAAACGCCCGCAGGCATTGAGGTTATTGGTGTGCGCCGGTTAAGCGAGGCGCTTGACGAAGCATTCTAGTCGTCGTCGCCTGTATTAGCCTGGGGTTCCCGGGCACCAACTCTTACTGTGCGGATACGGTTGTCATCAGTTTCGATGATTTCGATCGGGTAGCCATTGATCTTGAGACACGTAGAGGGTTGCGGAATGGTCTCGAGTAACTCGACTATCAGACCGTTCAATGTCTTTGGTCCGTCCGTGGGCAATTCCCATTCCTGCGAGCGGTTAAGCTCGCGAATGTTTGCGGTCGCATCGACCATGAATGTGTCGCCAATTTCTTCAACGACATCGTCGTCTTCATCGGCTGGATCCGTAGTGAACTCGCCGACGATTTCCTCGAGAATGTCTTCCAGCGTTACGATGCCCTGAATGTCGCCGTACTCGTCAACGACCAGTGCGATGCGTTCGCGTCGACGTTGAAATTGCACCAGCTGCGTGCTCAATGGTGTGCCTTCCGGTACAAAATACGGTTCGGAAAGAAGCTTTTGTATGCAGTCCTTATTGATGCTGCGTTCTGCCATGTTGGCCAGCTGGCGTAGATGCAAAACGCCGACGACGTCGTCAATTGAGTCGCGATACACAGGCAGGCGAGTATGCTCACTGTTCGCGATAACTCCCTCAATTTCTGCATCCTCGTCATCCAGGTCGATACCGATAATTTCGTTGTGCGGCACCATGACATCGTCGACAGTGACCTTCTCAAGATCCAGGATGCTGATCAGCATTTCCCTGTAACGTGAAGAAATCCGGGCTCCTGCCTCATGCACGACAGTGCGCAATTCCTCGCGCGTTAACGACTGTAGATCATTCTTGCCGCTGCGTACGCCAAACAGGTACAGCACGCCATTGGAAGCAACGTTCGTCATCCACACGATGGGATAGGTGATCTTCAATAATGGGTAATAGACCATCGCTGCGGGGAATGCGAGCCGTTCAGGATGCAGGGCGGCGAGCGTCTTGGGCGCGGCTTCGGCGAAAATTATGACAGTCAGTGTGAAAGCACCGGTTGCGAGTGCGACAGCAAGGTTGCCACCGAGATCTTTGGCGACCAGCGTAACGAGGGAAGCAGCAGCGAAGTTAACCAGGTTATTGCCAAGCAGTATCAGACCGATAAGTCGGTCGGGCCGCTGGAGGAGGTTGTCTGCCAGCTTTGCACCGCGGTGACCTTCGCGCGCCTTGTGGCGGAGTTGGTAGCGGTTGAGGCTCATAAGAGCCGTTTCCGAGCCGGAGAAGAACGCGGAAAGCACAAGCAGCACTACGAGCAAGCCGATCAGACCTGCCAGTGGAATGTCATCGCCCAAAAGAAGGGCACCTCCTGATTATTGAGTACGCTGCCAGTTCAACAGCCGCCTCACGGACTGTCAAGAACACGTGTCTCAACCCCAGCTGCGGCCAAGAAACTGTTCCAGAATGACTCGTGTGCCGAAATAGGCGAGGCAAAGCAGCAAGAAACCACCGAGATACAATCGAATTGCGCCCGCACCTCGCCAGCCCTTAAAAAAGCGTCCGGCCAGCAATGCGCCAAACACGCAAAACGCCAACAGGGAAAAGGTCGTCTTGTGCACCAGGTGTTGTGCGAACAAGTCTTCAACAAAAGTGAGCCCAGAGAGGATCGCTATCGCCAGTCCCGCGAAGCCGGCCGCTGCAATTGCAAACAACAACTTCTCTGTTGTCTCAAGCGGTGCGAACAAGTGGCTGAAAGTGGACAGGCGGCCTGCGCGCAGACGGCGCTCCTGAATCAGCGCGTAAACCGCGACGATCGCGCCTACGGTAAGAAGGCCGTAGGACATGAGTGAGACGAGTACATGCAGACGAATCTGCCACGCGAGTGCCGCGACGGATTCTGGTGCTGTTTCAAGGCCTGTCAGTGACGCGGCGAGAGCGCCAAGAATCAAGAGGCCCGCACTGATACCACGCAGCGGAGGTTGGACAGCTGCGATCAGACCGATGAGCGCCAGCTCCAGTCCGATCAAGGACGCGGCATTGCCGAGCGAAAGGTTGAGCCCGTTTGCAGCCAGCATTTGCGCATACAAGGTCTGGCTATGCAGTGTGATGCCGATCGCAACAAGAATTGAGGCAGCGAGAAAAAGCGGACGTGACTGGTGGTCAAAGCGCGGCAGGCGCGAGCTTCCGAATGCGGCAGCGGCCAAAATGTACAGCAAAAAAATTGTGATATCAGACACAGAAAGCCAATGGTGACTAACCTACTTTGGGTGCCCTGAATCATCCCATATGGCGTAGTTTAAGAGAACCCTCCTAATGAGAATTCGCGTACTCGGTTGCAGTGGCGGAATTGGCGCTGGATCGCGGACTTCCGCGCTTCTGATCGACAATGACGTACTTATCGACGCAGGCACCGGTACCGGTGACCTTGCGCTCGAAGATATCGATTCCATTCGCCATGTGTTTCTGACGCATGCACATCTCGATCACATTGCCGGATTGCCGATGCTAATCGACCGTATTTTCGATGAGAATCTGGCGGAGCCGGTCACTGTCTACGCGCGTGAGGAAACGCTGCGAGCGGTTCAGGAGCATCTGTTCAATGGAGTCATCTGGCCGGATTTCGCAAAACTGCCGACCGCAACGAAACCGATGATGCGCTACCAGGTCTGCAGCCCGGGCGACACTTTCACTATCGGGAACCGCGATTTCTACGCCGTTGACGTGATGCATAGCGTGCCGTCACTTGGCTACACGGTGCAGAATTCCGGCGGCGCATTTGCCGTCAGTGGCGACACGAAAACCAACGAAACGCTGTGGCCGGTGCTGAATGCTTGCGAAGATCTCAAGGTGTTGGTTATCGAAGTGTCGTTTCCCGACGAAATGGGAGAGCTGGCGGCCAAGGCCGGCCACTACACTCCCAGGACGCTGACAGCAGACCTGAAGCGTCTGCGACATGAGCCGGAGATCTGGCTGACCGGCATGAAGCCGGGAGAGGAAGAACGGATATACGAGCAGGTCGTTAAGGCGGCGCCCGATAAAAATATCCAGATGCTCTCGCGCGGGACAGTGCTGACGGTTTAGAATCCGTCGCATGTTTGAAAATCTAAGCGGCCGTTTGTCGGATGCCGCCCGTAGCCTGACGGGCAAGGGCCGGCTCACCGAAGCCAATATAAAAGATACGCTGCGCCAGGTGCGACTTGCATTGCTGGAAGCAGACGTTGCATTGCCTGTTGTCAAGACGTTTATCGAACGCATCCGCGAACGCGCTATGGGCGAGGAGGTCGGCAAGAGCCTGACGCCGGGGCAGGCGCTTGTGAAGATCATTCACGCGGAACTGGTCACCATTCTCGGCAGTGAATCAGCGCCACTGAGTTTTAAAGCGCAGCCGCCAGTCGTGATAATGCTGGCTGGTTTGCAGGGCGCAGGCAAGACAACAACGGCGGCAAAACTCGCCAAGCGTCTCATCGACGTGGACAAGAAAAAGGTGATGCTGGTTAGTGTCGATATTCACCGGCCCGCCGCAATTGTGCAGCTGCAGACGCTGGCCGCAGAGGTTGGCGCACTGCACTGCGCGAGTGAAATCACACAAAAACCCGTCAAGATCGTTTCCCGGGCGCTCGATGAGGCGCGGCGTTCGCACGCAGATGTACTTATCGTGGATACGGCGGGACGCTTGCACGTCGATAGCGACATGATGCAGGAAGTTGTTGCGGTGCACGCACAGGCTGAGCCGCACGAAACGCTTTTCGTTGTTGACAGTATGGCGGGGCAGGACGCCGTCAATGCCGCCTCAGCGTTTGACCAAAGCTTGCCGCTAACCGGCATTGTGTTGACGAAGACCGATGGCGACGCCAAAGGCGGCGTCGCACTGTCGGTCAGGGAAGTGACCGGGAAGCCGATCCGATTCATGGGTGTTGGTGAAAAGGTCGATGCGCTTGAGGCATTCCATCCTGACCGCGTGGCATCCCGTATCCTCGGCATGGGCGATGTGCTGACGCTGGTTGAAGAGATCGAGCAGAAAGTCAGCAAGGACAAGTCCGAGAAGCTGGCGAAGAAACTCAAGAAAGGCAAGGGTTTTGACCTTTCGGACCTGCGGGATCAGCTGGAGCAGATGATGAACATGGGTGGTCTTGCGTCCATGCTCGAAAAGCTGCCGCTACCTGGCAATGTAAACCCGGCAGCGTTGCAGGATGGCGCAAACGAACAAAAAATACGGCGACAAATTGCGATAATCAACTCCATGACGCCCGGCGAACGGCGTTTTCCCAAGACCATCAACGGTTCCCGGAAAAAACGTATTGCCAGAGGGGCCGGGCAGCAGATTCAGGATGTAAACCGGCTCTTGAAGCAGCATCTGCAGATGGAGAAGATGATGAAAAAGATGTCAAAGGGCGGCATGAAAAAGATGCTGAGAGGGATGCCGGGCGGTGGTATGCCACCGGGATTGCGCTAGAAAGCGGCCCAGTTTTCAGCGTAATTTCGCCTGAAATAGGCGATCCACTTTGGTGGCTGTGTAAGTGGCTGGATTTGTTGGTTATTTTGGCTGCCAAAACGCTTCACATTTGCCGCAAAACCCGTACAATGCGCCGTCTACTCGGGTCGGCCCGAGTCAAGGCATGTCTGCCTCCCAATTAGTTTTTTTATACGGAAAAGAAATGGTTACGATTCGACTTTCGCGCGCTGGTGCGAAAAAGCGTCCTTTTTATCACTTGGTTGTCACCGATTCTCGCAATCGCCGTGATGGCCGGTACATCGAGCGCCTGGGTTATTTCAACCCGGTTGGCCAGGAACATGAAGAGAATCTGCGTATCGATCTCGAGCGTGTTGATCACTGGATCGGCCAGGGTGCACAGCCTTCAGATCGCGTTGCGTCATTGTTGAAGAAGCACCGCAAGGCTGCAGCCAGCAATTAACGGTCGGGTCGCTGAACCAGTGATTCTCGGCCGTGTTGTCGGCCTGTTTGGTGTCCGCGGCTGGATTAAGGTGTTCTCGTACACGGATCCGCGTGAAGCGGTATTGCAATACAAGGGCTGGATGCTCGGCAAGAATGAGCAGTGGCAACCAGTCAAAGTCGCTGAAGGCAAGCGGCAGGGTAAATCGGTTATCGCTCGCCTCGAGGGCGTGGATAATCGCGAAGCGGCAGAAGTCTTGGTTGGCAAGGAAATCCGGGTCAGCAAAGAATCGATGCCGGAACCGGATGAAGGTCAGTACTACTGGTCTGATCTCATCGGTTTGAAAGTCGTCCACCGTGACGGTACTGAGCTCGGCAAGATCGATTACATGCTCGAGACGGGTGCAAATGACGTCATGGTTCTGAAGGGCGAAAAAGAACGGCTGATACCGTTCGTGGTAGACAGAGTTGTACTCAATGTCGATCTTGCCGCAGGGCAGGTTGACGTTGATTGGGAATGGGACTGACCGATGCATATGAGTGTCGTCAGCTTGTTTCCGGAGATGGTGCAGACGATCGCGGAATTCGGGGTCGTCGGCCGGGCCAGGCGCCGTGAGCTGGTTTCGCTGGAGATTGAGAATCCGCGGGATCATACCGACGACGCTCATAATACGGTTGATGACAGGCCGTATGGTGGTGGGCCCGGGATGGTGATGAAGGTTGCGCCGCTGGCGGCATCGATAGACGCGCTGAAAAGCCGTTTACCGACTGGAAGCCCGGTAATTTACCTCTCACCGCAGGGCAAGGTGTTCGATCAGGATGTCGCGAACAGACTTGCCGGACTGCCGGGGATGATATTGGTCGCCGGTCGTTATGAAGGTGTTGATGAGCGATTGATCGAGTCGCATGTCGACGAGGAATTATCGCTGGGCGATTTCGTGCTTTCGGGCGGAGAAATAGCAGCGATGGCAGTAATCGACGCAGTTGTTCGTTTATTGCCAGGTGTGTTGGGCGACGACGAGTCTGCAACTCAGGACTCCTTTATGGAGGGGTTGCTGGATTGTCCGCACTACACCCGGCCGGAAGAAATAGAGGGCGTTGCGGTTCCGGAAGTTTTGTTATCCGGTGACCATAAAGCAATCGCCCGTTGGCGATACCAGCAGGCTCTTGGGCGCAGTTTTGAACGGCGGCCGGACTTACTGGAAAAACTGGAATTGACCGATGAGCAGCAGCAGCTGCTCGACGAATATTTGAAAGAGCAAAGACAATGAGCAAAATTATTGAAGCGATCGACAACGAGCAAATGGGCAAAGAAGTACCGGCGTTTGCTCCAGGTGACACGGTTGTTGTGCAGGTGAAGGTTAAGGAAGGGACGCGTGAACGTCTGCAGGCGTTCGAAGGCGTGGTTATTGCAAAACGCAACCGCGGCCTCAACTCATCTTTTACAGTTCGCAAGATTTCCCACGGCGAAGGTGTGGAACGCGTATTTCAGACCTACAGCCCGGTGGTTGATTCGGTGGAAGTTAAGCGTCGTGGCGACGTTCGTCGCGCCAAACTCTACTATTTGCGTGGCCTGACAGGTAAGGCGGCGCGGATCAAAGAGAAGATCTAGTAAACATCAGAAAAACATCGCCCCGGCCACGTCAGTGCCCGGGGCTTTTTTCGTTATAATGCCGCCAAATTCAGCCACCTGGCTGAACCAATGGAAGGCGTTGGGGTCCGTCGTGTTATGAAACGAATATTGCCGATATTGTTGTTGGGACTTAGCTTGAGCGCTTGCTCAACGCTTGTGTCTTCCGCGGCGACGGGATTGTCTGACAATCTCTCGATGGCAATCCTGAATCAGGACGACCCCGAACTGGTGCGCGCAGGCGCGCCGTCCTATCTGTTGCTTCTCGATAGCTTTATCGAGGGCAGTCCCGATGATGCCGCGATTCTTTCAGCCGGTGCGACGCTGTACGCCACCTATGGCGCGGTTTTCGCTGAAGACGAGGTACGTGCGTCGCGGCTGACGACACGGGCGCGGCGTTATGCCCTGACGGCAATGTGTGAATCATACGCGCCGTCTTGCGCATGGCCGGATTCGACTTACGACGAGTTTGTAGCCACGCTGGATGGCATCGGGCCGAGAAAGGCAGAGCTTCTGTATACCTATGGCTTCGCCTCCCTGGCGTTCTTGCGGGCGCATAGCGCAGACTGGAATTCGCTTGCGGAGCTGCCGCAGATCGAAGCTCTGTTCAATCACTATCTCAACATAAGTGGTGACGAAGTTAACGGTAGCGTTTACACCTATATGGGAATATTGCTGACGTTGCGACCTCCGGCGCTGGGTGGCGAGCCGGAACGCGCTCGAGAGTACTTCGAGAAGGCAATAGCAGAGACTGCTGGTGACGACTTGAGCGCCAAGGTGGAGTTCGCGAAAGGCTACGCCAAGCTGCTGTATGAAAGAGAATTGCATGACCGTTTGCTGACCGAAGTGACGGCAGCGGACCCTTACAAGGACGGCTTCGTGCTAAGCAATATCATGGCCCAGGAAGAGGCAGCCGTATTGCTGGCAGAGGCTGACGACTATTTCTGAATCGAGCCGGGTCTACAGGAAGCCCTGGTGCTGGAAGGATAAAATGAACAGATTTATTGCCTCTATCGTATTGTTGTTTCTGTGTGCGCCTGCAATGGCGGCGACACTGAAAATCGCGACTGTGACGCCGGAGGGCACGCAGTGGATGAAGGACATGCGCGCCGGCGCCAAGGAAATTGCTGAGCGCACTGAAGGCCGGGTCAAGATCAAGTATTACGGCGGCGGTGTGAAAGGCGACGACGCCAAGGTACTCGGACAAATTCGAATTCGCCAGTTGCAGGGTGGCGCTTTTACGCCGTCCGCCTTGTCGAGCCAATATTCAGGTCTGAATCTGTACGGCATGCCGCTCGTTTTCGACTCGGAAGATGAAGTCGCCTATGTGCGTAGCCGCATGGATCAAAAAATCTCGGAAGGGCTTGAGAGCGCCGGTTTTGTCAATTTTGGATTTGCGACGTCTGGTTTCGCCAACATCATGTCGAGTACGCCTGTCGATTCGCTGGATGACCTTAAAGGCAAGCGAGTCTGGGTGCCGGAAGGTGACTCGATCAGTTACGCCTCGATGGAAGCGCTGTCTTTGTCGCCAGTGACGCTACCGCTAACCGACGTTTTGACCGGTCTGCAAACCGGACTTATCGATATCGTCGCGATACCACCAATCGTTGCGTTGATCATGCAGTGGCACACGAAGGTCAAATACATTACGCGCTTACCGCTCGTTTACACATACGGCTTCATGGCGATCGACCAGAAATCGTTTGCCAAGGTCAGTGATGCGGACAAAGCCATCGTGCACGAAGTAATGGCCCGGATGTATATGAATTTCGACAAGGTAAATCTCGTGGACAACGAGGGCGCCTACCAGGCTCTGCTCAACAGCGGCATCCAGTCGGTCGATATTGATAAAGCCGAGTTTCAAAAAGTCCGCAATCTGCTGCTTGCGTCAAATCTGAAGCTCGGTGCCGAAGGTGCTTTTTCACTTGAGCTATACAAAGAAATGCTGGGCTATGTCGATGAGTACCGGCAAGGGCAGCTACAAGCCGGCGAGTAAGCAATTCCGTGAAGATCAGGGGACTATTGGATCGGCTTGAACGGGCCGGCCACGCGCTTGAGACCACACTGCTCGTATCCATGCTGACTACGATGATGCTGGTCGCGGTTGGTCAGATCGTCATGCGGGAGGTATTCGGCACAGGCTTTGGCTGGGCGGATGAACTGGTCCGGTTGATTGTCTTGTGGCTTGCGCTCGTGGGCTCTATTGCCGCGTGTCGCGAGAATCGTCATATTCGAATTGATGCTCTATCGCACATCTTGCCCGACCTCGCCGTAACAATAATTCGGGTCCTGGTTGATCTTTTCGCAGCGGCTGTTTGCGCCATCATCGCCGTGCAGGCGTGGCGTTACCTGCAAATTGAGATTGAATACGAAGACACTGTAATGGTCGATACGCCTGCATGGCTGGCGCACATCATCATGCCAGTAGCATTCGCATTGATTGCATATCGATTCGTTATCAACGCCGCACGGCAGGGCATGGGTATCTGGATTGAGCCCGCGCGGGAGTTAGTCGAGTGATCATGTTCAGTCTGCTGCTGGCACTTTTGGCGATCCTCGGTGCTCCTCTCTTCGCGGTCATCGCGGCAAGCGCAATGATCGGGTTCTATGGTCAGGAATCTGACCTGATGATCATGGCTATAGAGGTACAAAGCATTGCGAGCATGCCTTTCCTGGCAGCGATCCCACTGTTTACGTTTGCGGGCTACTTGCTGAGCGAAAGCAATGCGCCAAACAGGCTCGTGCGTCTGACCGGCGCTATGCTCGGCTGGATGCCTGGCGGGCTGGCGCTGGTGTGTCTCGCGGCATGCGCATTCTTTACAGCGTTCACAGGCGCCTCGGGCGTGACGATCATTGCCTTGGGTGCGATCCTGTATCCGGCACTAAAGCAGGATGGCTATGGTGACAAGTTTAACCTTGGCCTCGTGACGTCGGCAGGCAGCCTTGGCTTGTTGTTTGCGCCATCGTTACCGCTGATCCTTTACGGTGTCGTCGCTGAAGTGTCGATCGACAACCTGTTTCTCGCGGGCATCCTGCCGGGATTGCTTATGCTGGTCATGTTGTCCGGCTGGAGTCTTTGGGTGAATCGTGGAATACGCAAGCCACTGAGTTCATTTTCTATCAGGGAAGTTGCGGCTGCACTGCGGGAGTCGATCTGGGAGTTACCATTGCCCGTGGTCGTGCTCGGCGGAATTTACTCCGGGTTCTTCGCGGTCTCCGAGGCTGCGGCAATTACCGCTTTGTATGTGCTGCTTGTCGAGGTCGTTATTCTGCGCGAGATTCCGCTGCGTGAATTGCCGCGCATCATGCGGGCGTCCATGGTTCTGGTAGGCGGAATTCTTATTATTCTCGGCGTTTCTGTCGCGTCAACGAGCTACATGATTGATGCCGATATTCCGCAACAGCTGTTTGCTGTCGTATCATCGCTCGTCAGCAGCCAGACAACGTTCCTGATTTTGTTGTTGATCTTCCTGTTGATTCTCGGCGCCATTCTCGACATTTTTTCGGCCATCGTCTTGGTCGTTCCGCTAATACTGCCAATAGCTGCTGGTTACGATATTAACGAGGTACATCTTGGAATTGTGTTCCTCGCGGCGATGCAGCTTGGCTATCTGACGCCGCCGGTCGGACTCAACTTGTTCATAGCGAGTTATCGTTTCGAAAAGCCGATCATGCACGTGTATTCTGCGACGTTCCCGTTCCTCATTATTCTCATGTTGTCGGTTATTCTGATCACGTTTCTTCCGCAGCTATCACTATTCTTCCTGTCGGAATAGGAATCATGGGGATACGTTGGCGCTACATTCTCTCGATCAGTGGCCTGATTCTGTGCACCAACATTGCGCTCGCTGTTGATGGCATTCTGCTGCCACCGGGCTTCATTATCGAAGAGTATGCCGATGTTCCTAATGCGCGTTCACTGGCGCTTGGTACAAACGGCACCCTGTTTGTTTCAAACCGGCGCAAGAACGCTGTGTATGCCGTCATTGATAGCGGTGGAGAACGGGAAACGATCAGGTTACTCGACGGTCTGAACACGCCAAACGGTATTGCCTTTCATGACGGCAATCTGTACGTCGCCGAGCGCAACAGGGTGACGCGCTACGATGACATCGAAGATCATTTGCGAGATGTGCCTGCTGCGATAGTTCTTGACATAGACCTGCCCGATAAGCGGCATCACGGTTGGCGGTACATCGGATTTTCACCCGCGGGCGAGCTCTACATCAGTATTGGTGCGCCGTGTAATGTCTGCGACGAAACGGGGTTTGGGGAAATCGTGCGAATGCAGCCCGACGGGTCGCGCCGCGAAACATACGCTTTCGGCGTCCGCAATTCTGTCGGCTTCGCCTGGCATCCTGTTACTGATGAACTCTGGTTTACCGACAACGGCCGTGACATGTTGGGTGATGATTTACCCGCAGACGAGTTGAACCAGGCAACAGCACCAGCGCAGCACTTTGGATATCCGTATTGTCATGCGGGAGATATCGCGGACCCGGAGTACGGTGCTCAGGCCGGATGCGAAAAATTTCGCGCGCCCGCGCAAAAGCTGGGGGCACACGTGGCCGCACTCGGGCTGAGCTTCTATACCGGGCAGCAGTTTCCACAGCGATACCATGGCCAGCTATTCATCGCGGAACATGGGTCCTGGAACCGGTCAAAGAAATCAGGGTATCGAATTACTCTGGTGAGAATGGAAAACGGCGCGCCGATTTCATATGAGGCATTTGCAACCGGGTGGTTGAAGAACGAAAGTGTCTCTGGACGCCCGGTCGACATAGTCGTTGCCAGCGATGGGGCATTATTGGTCAGCGATGACCGCGACGGTAAGATTTACCGCATCAGCTATGTGAACACTACAGTAGGAAGCAGTAATCATGAGTGAACGAAACGTCTTGGTAAGATTTCTGTCCGCTGTCTGGGGCGGCCTCGACGGCATACGCAAAGTCTTGCATTTGCTGCTTCTGTTGATTGTTTTTCTGGGGTTCCTGGGTGCTCTTGCGGGCAATGCACCGATCATTCCAAACCAGGCGGCATTGTTGATTCAACCGGTTGGGTCTCTTGTTGACCAACTCGATGGCGATCCCTACGACCGGGCGGTCGCGGAACTGGTCGGCGACGCGCAACAGCAAACGCTGGTACAGGGCCTGGTCGACGCGCTAGCGTATGCAAAGGACGATGAGCGGATTTCGGCGGTACATCTTGAACTGAGCTACCTGGGCGGAGCGGGCCTGAGCAAACTTCGCCGGGTCGCTGCGGCAATCGGCGATTTTCAGGACTCGGGCAAGCCCGTGGTCGCAAGCGGCGATTACTACAGTCAGCAGGCATTTTATCTTGCGGCGTTTGCGGACGAGGTATACATGCACCCCGAGGGGCTCGTTTTTCTGCAAGGTTATGGCTCTTATCGTAACTACTATAAGGAGGCGCTCGATACGCTGCGCGTCGACTGGAATGTATTCAGAGTCGGGACACACAAATCTTTTGTAGAACCGTACACGCGCATGGATATGTCGCCTGAAGATCGTGAGTCACGCAGCCGACTGATCACGCAGTTCTGGGATATGTATCAACACGATGTTGATGCCGCTCGAGGGCTGGATAGCGGCAGTATCGATGACTTCGCGCAGAATCTCGTTGAGCATGTTGAAGCGGCGGGGGGTGATATAGCCATAGCCTCCAGAGACGCGGGCCTGGTAGATGATTTGCTCAGTCGGGCAGAGTTGCGCGACGTTCTCAAACAGTATGCGGGCGAGGACGGGCAGGACGACACTATGTATTCGGCAGTTCATTCGTCCGACTACCTGTCACAAATGAGCCTCCTGCATGGCGACGACGTACGCGATGAAAACGTCGCCGTTATTGTGGCGGCGGGTGAGATTCTGGATGGGTTCCAGTCGCCGGGAACGATCGGCGGAGACTCAACGGCGGCTCTGTTACGTAATGCGCTGGGCGATGATTCAGTTCAGGCTGTCGTATTGCGTGTCGACAGCCCGGGAGGCAGTGTCTTCGCATCCGAGGTTATCGCGCACGAGGTACGCGCATTGCAAGCGGCTGGTAAGCCAGTGGTGGCATCGATGAGCAGCGTGGCAGCGTCCGGTGGGTACTGGATCTCGGTAGTTGCTGATCGTGTGATAGCGAGCGAGGCAACGGTGACGGGATCGATCGGTGTATTTGGAATGTTTCCAACCTATCATCGTACGCTTGACGCTATCGGCGTCGCTACCGATGGTGTCGGCACGACGCCGTGGGCGGGACAGTTACGTCCTGACGTTGCAATGTCAGAACCCATGAAGCAGGTATTCCAACTGCTGATCAACGATACGTATGACGATTTCATTTCCGGTGTTGCGACAGCCCGTGCGATGGATAAAACCGCGGTTGACAGCGTGGCGCAAGGGCAGGTCTGGACCGGCCGGGACGCCTTACAGCACGGCTTAATCGACGAGCTCGGAAATTTGAGTGATTCCATACGCGTGGCCGCTGAACTGGCCGGGATGGAAGAGGGCTCCTATGGCCAAAAACGTATCCAGCCATCCTTGTCACCATCGGAACAAATGATTCTCGACTTTCTGGCTCTTTCCCAGCGCGCGGGTCTCGACTGGCTGTCGCTGTCAGGCAAGCAGTCGGCACTTCAGGTCATTACGGACCGACTGGAAGCACTGCTGGCAAGTGTTGCAAGGTTCAACGATCCAAAGGCGATCTACTCGCATTGCTTTTGCGAGATCAACTAGTGCCAGTGCAGAATGACTTTGCCTGTCTGTCCGGACTCCATTAGTTCAAACGCTGGCTGAAACTCGTCGATCGGAAAGTGGTGCGTAATGATGGGCTCGATATTGAGTCCGCTCTGCAACATGCTGGACATCTTGTACCAAGTCTCGAACATCTCACGACCGTAGACTCCTTTCAACTGCAGTCCTTTGAAGATGACCTCGTTCCAGTCGATTGCCATATCGCCTGGGGGAATTCCCAGGATCGCGATCTTGCCGCCATGATGCATGGAGTGCAGCATGTCGCGGAAAGCCTGTGGGTTGCCCGACATCTCCATGCCGACATCAAAACCTTCGACCATTCCGAGGTCTTTCATCGTTGCATCGATTGACGTTCGAGTAACGTTAACTGCACGCGATGCTCCCATCTTCATTGCCAGATCAAGACGATAGTCGTTAACGTCTGTTATGACGACATGGCGCGCTCCGGCGTACTTTGCAATAGCGACGGCCATCACGCCGATTGGGCCAGCACCGGTGATGAGAACGTCCTCTCCGACAAGATCGAACGAAAGTGCGGTATGCGTTGCGTTACCCAGTGGGTCGAGAATAGATGCCATGTCGTCGGTTATCGAGTCTGGCAGCTTGAATACATTGAATGCCGGTACCGACATGTATTCGGCGAATGCACCCGGCCGATTGACGCCAACACCTATGCTGTTCATGCAAAGGTGGCGGCGCCCTGCACGACAATTGCGGCAGACACCGCAGGTTATATGTCCCTCGGCGGAAACCCGGTCGCCCACACTGAAGCCGCGCACCTCGACACCCATGTCGACGATTTCCCCACTGAATTCATGCCCGACCGCCATCGGCACCGGGATCGTCGCCTGGGCCCACTGATCCCACTTGAAAATGTGTATATCGGTACCGCAGATGGCGGTGCGATTGATTTTGATCAGGACATCGTTGTGGCCAACAGTGGGTTTGGCGATATCCTGCATCCAGATGCCGCGTTCGGCTTTTGCTTTTACCAGTGCTTTCATTGAAAAGTCCTAGTCAATAATCTTCAGTTCGCGGCCGACATCCGTAAATGCATCAATCGCCATGTCGAGTTGCGTGCGGCTCAGCCCAGCCGACATTTGTGTGCGAATTCGAGCCTGACCCTTCGGTACTACAGGGAAGGAGAAGCCAATTACGTACACGCCGCGTGCAAGCAACTTGTCAGCCATTTCTGATGCGAGTCGTGCGTCTCCAAGCATGACCGGAATGATCGGGTGCTCGCCAGGTTTCAGGTCGAAACCGCGCTCCGTCATTCTGGCGCGAAAGTATTGTGCGTTCTCGTGCAGTTTTTGTTGCAGCGAGTTGTCCTGCTGCAGAAGGTCGAGCACGGCTATCGACGCCGCGGCGATCATCGGTGCGACGGAATTGGAAAACAGATAGGGCCGGGAGCGTTGCCGCAGCCAGCCTATGATCTCCTTGCGCCCGGATGTATAGCCACCCGAGGCTCCTCCGAGTGCCTTGCCGAGAGTGCCCGTGATGATATCGATACGCTCCATGACGCCACGGTACTCATGCGTGCCACGGCCAGTTTCACCGAGAAATCCGGTCGCATGACAGTCATCAATCATAGTCAGCGCATTGTGTTTCCCAGCGAGATCGCAGATTCCCTTGAGGTCCGCTATGGTGCCGTCCATCGAAAACACGCCATCACTAACGATGAGCCGGGTATTCGCAGGTGCCGCGTCCTGCAACTGTTTCTCCAGATCCTGCATATCGTTGTTCGCATAGCGAAACCGCTTGGCTTTACACAGTCGAATGCCATCAATAATACTTGCGTGATTCAGGGCGTCGCTGATTACAGCATCGTCCGGTCCAAGAATAGTCTCGAAGAGGCCACCGTTGGCGTCGAAGCAGGAAGGATAGAGAATTGTGTCTTCTGTGCCGAGAAACGCACTGATTCGCTGCTCAAGTTCTTTGTGAATGGTCTGCGTGCCGCAGATAAATCGCACCGAGGCCATGCCGTAGCCGTACTCGTCGAGTGCCTTGTGCGCGGCCTCGATGACGGTCGGATGATTTGCAAGCCCAAGATAGTTGTTGGCACATAGATTCAGCACTTCTGCCGTGCCGCCATTTGTACGGACATTGATAGCGGCTTGCTGTGGACCGGCGATCTGCCGCTCAGCCTTGAAAAGGCCTTCTGATTTAAGCGCCTCTGTTTGTGTCGCGAGGCTTGCGAGGAAAGTGTCCGGCACGGTTATTCCCGTTAGCTGTGGTGGGCCGAAATTATATATCGTTTGCAAACAATTGCCCTATAATCGCTCGGCCTGAACTTCAAAAACCTTGAGACACCGAGTGCCTGGTGTCGGAGTCGCAGAATGAGCTTTATCGACCAACCGGCTGCCCGCAAAGGCAGGATTCCATACATTAACGATCTGTTCCTTGCCGATGAAGCCAGGCTGGTTCGCGAGCTGGCTGACGCGGCTGATCCGGGAGAGGCCGTTCGCAACAAGATCAAGCAGACCGCTGACCAACTCGTGCGCGCCGTGCGCAAGAATTCGAAAACGGATGGTGGGATCGAGGCGTTTCTTCAGCAATACGATCTCTCGTCGTCAGAGGGCGTCCTGCTCATGTGCATTGCTGAGGCATTGTTGCGGATTCCCGATGCCGATACGGCGGACCGATTGATAGCCGACAAAATCACCTCGGCGCGCTGGAAGGATCACCTGGGTGAGAGTGACTCATTGTTCGTCAATGCATCGACCTGGGGATTGATGCTGACGGGGCAGATTCTGAGCCTCGACGAATCGGCCAAAACCAATCCCGGACAAATGCTCGGCAAGCTGGTTGGGCGTGCAGGTGAGCCGGTTGTGCGCACGGCTATGCGGCAAGCCATGAAGATTATGGGGCACCAGTTCGTGATGGGCCGGACGATCAAGGAGGCAATCAAGCGCGCGGCGAAGCACGAGACTCTGCCATATCGGCATTCGTTCGACATGCTCGGCGAATCGGCACTAACGACAGCTGATGCTCAACGCTATCTTGAGAATTACCATGCAGGCATCAAGAGCATCGGCGAAACGCTGACCGAGTCGCCCGAAGATGTGTTCGCAGCGCCGGGCATCTCCGTGAAACTTTCCGCTTTGCATCCTCGTTACGAATTCTCGCATGAAGAACGTGTGATGCAGGAGCTTGTGCCCGAGGTATTGTCGCTGGCTCAGCGTGCAAAAAATATCGGTATCGGACTGACAATTGATTCCGAAGAAGCGGACCGGCTGGAGATGTGGCTAAACATCTTCGAAGCTGTCTACCGTGATCCGTCACTGGATGGCTGGGATGGATTTGGTCTCGCTGTCCAGACCTACTCGCGACGTAGTCGGGATACGTTACGCTTTCTCGAGGAACTGGCAGGTGATGTCGGCCGCCGCATTCCGGTCAGACTGGTCAAGGGTGCGTACTGGGACACCGAGATCAAGCTGGCGCAGGAAAGGGGCATCGACAGCTACCCTGTATTTACGCGCAAATCGCATACCGACGTTTCTTACCTAGCCGCCGCACGACAGGCGCTGGCGGCGGGAAGCAAGCTTTACCCACAGTTTGCGACCCACAATGCGCATACCCTGGCGAGTGTTCTGCACTACGCAGGATCTCGGCAGGACTATGAGTTTCAACGACTGCACGGCATGGGCGAGGAGCTCTACGCTGAGGTCGTTGATCCGGACAAACACAACCGTCCCTGCCGTGTGTATGCACCGGTTGGCAGTCACGAGGATTTATTGCCGTACCTGGTTCGCCGCCTGCTGGAGAACGGTTCCAACACGTCGTTCGTTAACCGCATAGTGGATGAGTCCATAGACATCGAGGATATTGTGTCCGATCCGATCGCCGCGGTACGTGAGCACGATTGCCTGCCGCACCCGCGCATTCCGGCGCCCGCGGATATTTTTCAGCCGGAGCGCAGTAACTCGATTGGGCTGAACTTCGAGGATCGCAATGTAACGAGTGTGCTGCTCGCTAAAATGGAGGCCTTTGGCGACAGGGCTCTAAAAGCAGGTCCGATCATTTCTGGCAAACAACTGCCGGGAGAGCCGATGTCGTCTGTGAACCCATCAGACTTGTCAGATGTTGTGGGTTCTTGTGATTTTGCGACAGAGCAGCATGTCGACGCTGCATTGGATGCTGCGATTGCAAGCCAGCCGGGCTGGGACAGGCTCCCGGCAGCGGAGCGAGCCCGAATTCTTAACAAGGCAGCTGATCTGTACGAAGAGCACGGCGCCGAACTCATGGAGTTATGCGTGCGCGAGGCTGGCAAGATAATTCCCGACGCTGTCTCTGAGTTGCGCGAGGCAGTCGACTTTTTGCGCTATTACGCGTCCCAGTGCCTGGGGCTGTTTGGAGAGCCCACCGAGATGCCTGGACCGACAGGCGAGAGCAACGTAGTCGGTATGCGTGGGCGCGGTGTATTTGTTTGTATATCACCCTGGAATTTTCCGTTGGCGATATTTACGGGACTGGTCTCCGCAGCGCTCGCGGCCGGCAATGCGGTTCTCGCCAAGCCCGCTGAGCAGACCTCGCTGATCGCATTTCGCGCGATACAGTTGCTACTGGAAGCCGGCGTGCCAGCGGACGTGCTGCACTTTCTTCCTGGCGATGGAGCACGAGTGGGCGGGCGGGCAGTAGCCGATCCACGTGTTGCCGGAGTCGCATTTACCGGATCAACTGATACGGCGCGTGTTATCAATCAGACGCTGGCTGGCCGTGACGGTCCCATAGGCGTATTCGTCGCCGAAACCGGCGGGCAAAACGCGATGTTCGTTGATAGTTCAGCGCTTCCTGAGCAAGTTGTGCATGACAGCGCGTATTCGGCCTTCAACGCCGCGGGGCAGCGATGCTCCGCATTGCGCCTGTTGTGCGTTCAGGAGGACATTGAACCACGTACACTGGAACTGCTAAAAGGCTACATGGACGAATTGGTCATAGGTGACCCGAAAATGCTTGCGACGGATGTGGGGCCGGTCATTGATGAGGAGGCCCGTGCGATGCTGCAGGCGCACGTCGAGCGTATGGGCAAAGAGGCACGCGTCGTTCACCAGAGCCAATTGCCACAAGGCACCCGCTCCGGAACGTTTTTTCCACCGACCCTGATTGAGATTGACAGCCTCGACGTGCTGCAACGCGAGGTATTCGGCCCAGTGCTGCATGTCATGAAATTCAAAGGCCGGCATCTGGACAAGGCAGTGAATGCGGTGAATGCGACGGGGTACGGATTGACGATGGGTTTGCACAGTCGAATCGACTCGCGCGCACGAGGTCTTGTAAATGCATCGGGCGCCGGCAACATTTATATCAACCGTAACATGATCGGTGCAGTTGTCGGGGTTCAGCCGTTTGGTGGGCGCGGCCTGTCGGGCACCGGGCCAAAGGCTGGCGGTCCGCACTACCTGGCACGATTCGCCAGCGAGTACACGGTCAGCAACAATATTTCCGCCGTCGGTGGAAACGCGAAGTTATTGTCACTGAGCAGCGACTGATGGCATCGATCAGTATTTTTGATATTTTCAAGGTCGGCATAGGTCCGTCCAGCTCTCATACAGTCGGGCCGATGAAGGCTGCAGAAGCATTTGTGGCAGGCATTGCCGGTAAATCGCAGAGCGCGTCACGACTCGAAGTTTCGTTGCACGGATCGCTTGCCTGGACCGGTAAGGGGCATGGCACAGACTCGGCGATCCTGCTGGGCCTGTCAGGCCTGATGCCAGAGACAATTGATCCGGATACGGTTGACGATCTGCTGCGGAAAATCCATGCGGACAAAAGTCTGGACGTCCCTGGTAGCGGCATAATGCCCTTCGATCCAGACTCACAACTCGTATTTGACTACGACGAAGAACTGCCGCGACACACCAACGGTATGCGTTTTCGAGCACTGGACTCCCGCGGCGATGTGCTTGCAGAGGAGCTCTATTATTCTCTTGGCGGAGGATTTATAGCCCGCAATGATGAGCCAGAGCCTGTTGGGCAAACCGGTGAGCCGCCATTGCCATTTGATACCAGCGAATCACTGTTGCAACAGGCGGCGGACAACGACCTGAGTATTGCGGAACTGATTCACCGCAACGAGACATCCTGGCGAACCGGGGAGGAGGTTGAGCAACGCCTGGATGCTATCTGGGTGGCGATGCGGGATTGTGTCGAGCGAGGACTGCGTACTGAAGGTGTGCTTCCCGGCAATATGTCTGTGCTACGTCGTGCAGCGAAGTTGAGCAAGACCTTGTCGAAACGTGGCGAAGCGTCACCGCTCGATGCCATGGAATGGGTCAACGCGTTTGCTATCGCGGTTAATGAAGAGAACGCATCCGGTGGGCGAGTCGTGACGTCGCCTACAAACGGCGCTGCAGGCATTATTCCGGCCGTACTCATGTTTTACGATCGCTTTGTTCCGGAGGCAGATGCGGAGGGTATCCGGGAGTTTCTGCTGACGGCCGGTGCTATCGGTGTGCTCTACAAAATCAATGCGTCTATTTCAGGGGCCGAGATGGGCTGCCAGGGAGAGGTCGGCGTTGCCTGTTCGATGGCGGCGGGTGGTCTGGCTGCTGTACTGGGCGGATCCAATGATCACATCGAGGAAGCGGCTGAAATCGGGATGGAACACAATCTCGGCCTGACCTGCGATCCGATTGGCGGGCTGGTTCAGATACCGTGTATCGAGCGTAATGCAATGGGTGCAGTCAAGGCGATTAACGCGGCCAAGCTGGCGATGCATGGCGACGGCACGCACAAAGTTACCCTGGATCAGGTTATCGAGACAATGCGGCAGACAGGCACCGATATGTCTGCACACTACAAAGAAACTTCGCAAGGCGGACTCGCCGTAAATGTTCCGGAGTGCTAGACCCGCTTCGGGTAATCGTGGGTGAGCAACTCTACATCAGGCCGCTCATGAAGATTCCAGTCTTCCCGCTCAAACTGAACTGAAACGACGCCCGCAGTCGGCAGATTATTCGTCAGGCCGGGTGAGAGGAAGTTTGCGAAGTCGGTCAAGCCAGGGTTGTGACCGAACAGCATGAGGCTGTTGAAGCCAGCGTCCTGCGCGACAATGACATCGAGGATTTCATCCATCGATGCAAGATACAGCGAGTCTTCACGCTGCAAAAACTCTACCGGGTAGCCTATTTCCTGCGCGACGACCTTCGCCGTTGTCCATGCACGAACAGCAGGACTGGAGACAATTTGCGACGGCCGAATGCCATGCGCCGCAATACGCCGGGCCATTTCTGGTGCGTCGCGTTCGCCACGACGATTCAGCGGGCGTTCTCTGTCGGGGAGGCCTGTATCGCTCCAGCTCGATTTTGCATGTCTAACTATAGTCAGTACTTTCATCAAGTTATGACCAATACTTAATGTTACATGAGACCGGTTTGCAGGCGTGCCTCGTCCGTCATCAGGCCCACGTTCCAGGGCGGATCAAACACCAGCTCCACAGTAACATCGGCAATCGTCGGGATGATCGCAATCTTCTCTCGTGCATCCGCTACGAGAACATCGCCCATTCCGCAGCCCGGCGCGGTGAGTGTCATATCCACGCTGACCGAGCGTTGGCCATTGCCGAGGCCAGTAATTTCACATCGGTAGACCAGGCCAAGATTGACGATATCTACCGGTATTTCCGGGTCGTATACGGTTTTGAGCTGATCCCAGATAACGGCCTCGATGTCCTGGTCCGTGGGGTTGTCCGGTACTTCAGGTGGCGGCACGGGTTCTTTGCCCAGGGCGTCAGCGTCAGTACCGGAGATCCTGAACAGGTTGCCCTCCACGTAAACCGTGAAACTGCCGCCGAGTGCCTGGGTAATAAATCCACTGGTGCCTTCTCGCAACGTCAATTCTTCGCCAGCGGGAATAATGACGGCGATAACGTCGCGCGACAGTATGAATGGTTCGTTGGTATGGCCGAACATGTGATTCCTTATTCCGTGGTTGCCGGTGCCCCGGCCTGGTTGAGTGCGGCACGCAATGCGTGCCATGCAAGTGTGGCGCATTTGACGCGCGACGGATATTGCGTGACGCCGTCGAGCGCGCGCAACTTGCCAAGATCGAATGTGGCGGACGCCTCTTCTTTACCGGTCGTCAGTCGACGCGTAACTGTTGTGACGCAGGCGACGGCATCGGCAACGCTTCGCTCTGCAACTGTTTCTGTTAACAGAGAGGCGGATGCCATAGAGATTGCGCAACCAGAGCCTTGAAAAGAGATCTCCGTAATCTTGTCTTGATCAACGACCAGGTACAGATGCAGTTTATCGCCACACAATGGGTTGATGCCCTCGGCGGAGTGGGTCGCGTCTGCAAGTCGCTTGAAATTGCGAGGCTGGCGCGCGTGATCGAGAATCAGCTCGCGGTAAAGGTCCTGCATTTCGGTCGCGTCTTCGCTCATGCGAATATCTGCTTCGCTTTTTCCAGCGCCGCTACCAACCGATCAACATCCTCTGGCTGGTTATAGAGTCCAAGGGACGCACGTGCTGTCCCTGGCAGACCGAAGCTCTGCATCACCGGCATCGCACAATGGTGGCCTGTGCGAATAGCGACGCCCTGATGATCCAGAATGGTGCCAAGATCGTGCGGGTGGATATCATCGAGCATGAATGACTGCACACTGGCTTGCGAGGTGGCCTGGCCAACTCTGCGGATACCATCGACCGCTGACAGTTTCTCAACCATGTAACTGTGCAAGGCAGACTCATGTTCGTGGATGCGCTGCATGCCGATGTTTTGCAGGTAGTCGACAGCAGCGCCAAGACCAATAGTGCCAGAAATGTTCGGCGTACCCGCCTCGAACTTGTACGGCAATTCATTAAAAACGGTATTGTCGAAGCTGACCTCGAGGATCATGTCGCCACCCCCTTTGTAGGGTGGCATCTGCTCGAGCAATGCTTCACGACCCCACAGCACACCTGTGCCGGTTGGGCCGAACATCTTGTGGCCTGAGAATGCATAGAAGTCACAGTCGAGCGCCGCGACATCAACCGGCATGTGGGGAACACCCTGAGCACCGTCGACAAGCACAGGAATGCCCTTCTCTCGCGCTTGCTGAATGATCTTGTCAAGGGGGTTGACGGTCCCAAGTGCATTGGAAACGTGACCGATCGCAAGCATGCGAACGCGCTCCCCCATTAAATCGAAGAGTTCGTCCAGCAGTACATCGCCATCGTCATTGATGGGTGCAACTATCAACTCCGCACCGGTTTGTTCGCACACCAGTTGCCACGGCACGATGTTCGAATGATGCTCAAGCCACGTGATCAATACCTGGTCACCCAGTTGCAGGAGCGGCCGGCAATAGCTCTGCGCAACGAGGTTGATAGATTCCGTGGTGCCGCTGGTCAGGACCAGTTCACTGCGACTGCCGGCGTTTATGAACTTTGCGAGCTTGTCGCGGGCCCCTTCATACAAATCAGTCGCACGATGACTCAGCGTGTGTACGCCTCGATGCACGTTTGCATGGTCTTCACGCTGATACCGTGCAACAGCATCAATGACGGCCTGCGGCTGTTGTGCCGACGCAGCGCTGTCCAGATAGGTCAGCGGTTGTCCGTTGATTTCCTGGGACAGCGCCGGAAAATCGGCGCGCCATGCATTGGCCGTGTTCATCACTGCGCCTGTACCCGGATCAGTTCCTCGAGCCGGGCGCTGACGAGGGCGTTAACTGCATCGCGTGTGGCATCAACCGGCGTTCGACTTACGAGATCAACGGCGAAAGCATGCGTGAGCATTTGCCGACCCTGCATTTTGTCGATACCGCGCGACTGAAGGTAGAACAGGGCGGTTTCATCAAGTTGCCCAACCGTTGTCCCGTGGGCGCACTTGACATCTTCAGCGTAGATTTCCAATTCGGGTTTGGCGTCGATCTCAGAACGCTCGGACAACAGCAGGTTGTGGTTTGCTTGTGTTGCGTCCGTTCCATCTGCTCCTTCAAACACGATCGCCTTGCCGTTCCAGACGGCGCGGCAGCTGCCATTCAGGATGCCTCGATATTCCTGCGAAGACACGGCGGGACCGACACGATGCTCGACAGAGGTATGGTTGTCGATATGCTGATTGTCGCCAACCAAGTAGAGACCATTGAAGTTCGCCGCTGCTCCAGTGGCAGCCAGGTTGATGTCGACGTCATTGCGGACGAGGCCGCCGCCAATATCGTAGTTCGCCATATCAAGCGTGCTGTCCGTGCCGAGCGCGGCGGAGATGCGCCCTGTAAACACGTGGCCGATGCGACGATTCTGTATGCGAGTGTAACCGACCTGAGACCGGTACCCGGTGTCGAGCGAAACGATCGTGTTCGCGTAATGGTCACCTTCACCAACCGATGCATGGTACTCAACAATTTCTGCGCTACAGTTGTCTGAGACGCAGATTTCAATATTCGCTTGTGATACGGCTGCTGCATCGTTGGCTGAGTCTATGACCAATATGCCCAACGGACGTTCTGGCGTTGCGTGGACCCGTATCCGCAATCCGTCCTGAAGCAGTGCCACGTTCAGGTCTGCAAGCGCGCGGTCTGCAACGATTGGCGCAGTCGTTGCGCTGAATCGTTCGACATCGATAGCGTCGCCGGGTGTGAATCGTGTGTCATCGATTACTCCATTGGCAACGATCAACCAGTTTGCAGCAACGGCCGCTGTGATTTCATCGATGGAACCCTGCAAGTCGTCACTCGCTGCAGGCGCGCCGTTCTTGAGCCACTGATTGCTGATCGCGATAGCGCTGCTGAGGTCGGTGTATTTCCAATCCTCATCACGAAGCGTGGGCAGGCCGCGAGTATCCAGGCTCCGCAGTGCAGCCTCACGTGCAGGTCGCAGCCCGTCGTCGCTCATGCTTTCTACGACGCCCCTGAGTGCGGGAAGCGAAAGGGCGGTTTGCTTCATCCGTTCGCTGCCTCACGCACCCAATCGTAGCCTTTGTCCTCAAGCTCCAGCGCCAGAGATTTGTCGCCGGAGCGCACAATGCGGCCTTCTGAAAGTACATGTACGAAGTCAGGTTCAATGTAGTCGAGCAGGCGCTGGTAGTGTGTGACGAGGACGATGGCACGCTCAGGCGTCCGTAGTGAATTGACGCCCTCAGCTACGGCTTTCAGCGCGTCGATGTCGAGGCCAGAATCTGTTTCATCAAGAATGGCGAGGCTTGGCTCCAGCATTGCCATCTGCAGAATTTCATTGCGTTTCTTTTCGCCGCCGGAGAAGCCTTCGTTGACGCCTCGATTCAGGAATTTCGGGTCCATTCCGAGCATCGCCATGCGTTCCTTTGCAAGCTTCAGAAACTCAAACGCGTCAATTTCCTCCAATCCGAGGTGTTTGCGTTTTGCATTCATCGCTGCCTTTAGCAGGTAGGCATTATTGACGCCGGGAATCTCGACCGGATACTGAAAACCCAGAAAGATGCCGTCTCGGGCACGTTCTTCGGGGTCGAGCGACAAAAGGTCAGCGCCTTTGTAGGTAACACTGCCGTCAGTCACAACATATTCTTCGTGACCGGCTATTACCTGTGCCAGCGTACTCTTGCCGGAGCCGTTCGGCCCCATGATCGCGTGTACTTCACCAGCATTTACGTTAAGTGACAGACCACGCAAAATATCGGTACCACCGATCTGGCTGTGTAGATTTTCAATTTCAAGCATTTCGAGTTCCTAGCCAACAGCGCCTTCGAGGCTGACGTTGAGTAACGCCTGCGCCTCGACTGCAAATTCCATTGGGAGTTCTTTGAACACTTCCTTGCAGAAGCCGTTAACAATCATGTTGACAGCATCTTCTTCCGAGATGCCGCGCTGTCGGCAGTAAAACAATTGATTGGCCGAAATCTTGGAGGTCGTAGCCTCGTGTTCGACTTTTGCCGATGGATTCTTGATTTCCATGTACGGGAATGTATGTGCGCCGCATTCCTTGCCGATGAGCAGGGAGTCGCACTGTGTGTGGTTGCGCGCGCCGTGCGCTTGCGGCAGGACTTTGACCAGACCGCGATAAGCATTCTGCGCGCGTCCCGCTGAGATGCCCTTGGAGACAATAGTACTCCGTGTGTTTGGCCCAATATGGATCATCTTGGTGCCGGTGTCTGCCTGTTGCATATTGTTGGCTACAGCGACGGAGTAGAATTCACCTACTGAATTCGCGCCACGCAGAATGCAACTTGGATACTTCCATGTGATGGCCGAACCCGTTTCGACCTGCGTCCAGGAGATCTTCGAGTTGTCACCGCGGCAGTCGCCGCGTTTGGTGACGAAGTTGTAGATGCCGCCGACGCCGTTTTCATCGCCCGGATACCAGTTCTGAACCGTTGAGTATTTGATCTCGGCACCTTCGAGCGCGACCAGTTCAACCACAGCGGCGTGCAGCTGGTTCTCGTCACGCATTGGCGCTGTGCAGCCTTCCAGGTAACTGACGTGACTGCCTTCATCAGCGATGATCAGGGTACGTTCAAACTGACCGGTGTTGGCGGCATTGATGCGAAAGTAGGTAGACAATTCCATCGGGCAGCGAACGCCTTTCGGAATGTATACAAATGAGCCATCACTGAAGACCGCCGAATTCAGGGCGGCGTAGAAATTGTCGCGACGCGGTACGACGCTGCCCAGGTACTTGCGCACAAGTTCCGGGTGGTCGTGAACCGCTTCCGAGAAAGAGCAGAAAATCACGCCTGCTTCTGCGAGTTTGCCTTTAAACGTTGTGGCGACAGAGACGCTGTCGAAGACGGCGTCAACAGCAACACCAGCGAGTCGCGCGCGCTCGTGCAGCGGGATGCCGAGCTTGTCGTAAGTCTCAAGCAGCTTCGGGTCTACCTCGTCGAGGCTTTTGGGGCGATCTTCGTCCGATTTTGGTGCGGCGTAGTAGGAGATTGCATTGAAATCGATCGGTGGGTAATTTACATGGGCCCAATCAGGCTCAGTCATCTCGAGCCATTGCTGGTACGCCTGCAAGCGCCACTCGAGCATGAATTCAGGCTCGTTCTTACGCGCCGAAATAGCGCGAATGACGTCCTCATTCAAACCTGGTGGCAGGCTCTCAGTAGCGATGTCGGTGACAAAGCCATGTTCATAGCATCGATTGACGATGCTTTCGATATTTTCTGAACTCATTTCTTTTCAACTGTTACCGGCAGTCCGGCAAAATGGAAAGTGGGGGCCGACGAGTTGCTGCGCAAAAGGTCGCTCAGACTGACGTCTTCCAGTGCTTTGCGGATCGCAACGTTGATGCGTTGCCACGCGCCACCAACGCTGCAGACACCTTCGTGCTCACATTGACTGTCGCTGGCGCTGCACTCGGTAATGGATACCGGTCCTTCGAGAGCATCGATAACGTTTGCTGCGCTAATCTGTCCTGGGTCGCGTGAGAGCTGGTAGCCACCGTTTACGCCGCGCGTTGAAACGACCAGTTGCGCCTTGCCCAGTAGCTTAAGCAGCTTGCTAACGGTCGGCAGCGCGATGCCGGTCGCGGCCGCGACGTCAGCGGCGCTGCAAACATCGTCATCGCTCGCTGCGAGGTGAGCGAGCAGCACGGTCCCGTAGTCGGTGAGTTTGCTGATTCTGAGCACTGGAGATGGTGGTGGTTAGCGATAAAGGACTATTTTAGTCCTATTTGTATTCCAACGCTATACCCAACAGGTGATTTTGGTATGCTCCGCCCTGTGAGCGCTTACTCTGAAAATCTGATTGAGATTCACGATCTCATGTATTCCCGCGGCGCGAGGGTTATCTTCAAAGACCTGAACCTGACCATCAAGCGTGGTGAGGTCACGGCCTTTATGGGCCCCAGCGGCACGGGTAAGACCACCTTGCTGCGCCTGATAACACGACAGTTGATTCCTCAGCAGGGCGCAATCTTCGTGAATGGTGTCGACATCGCGACACTGAATCAGTCGGAATTGTATTTGCTGCGGCGGCGATTCGGAATGCTGTTTCAGAATGGTGCTTTGCTAACAGACATCAATGTGTTCGAGAACGTGGCATTTCCGCTCCGGGAGCACACCAGACTCAGCAATCGACTCATTCGACACGTTGTTCTGACCAAGCTACACGCGGTCGGTCTGCGTGGTGCCGCAGATATGATGCCGTCCGAACTGTCGGGTGGCATGGCACGCCGGGTTGCGCTTGCGCGTGCCATGGTCATGGATCCGGAAATCCTGATCTATGACGAGCCGTTCGTTGGTCTCGATCCCATCTCAATGGGCGTTATTGTGCGTCTTGTGCGGCGCATGAACGATGCGCTTGGTATTACGAGTATCGTCGTCAGCCACGATGTCGCAGAGGTTTCGACCGTGGCGGATTGCAGCTACCTGATATCCGATGGCAAGGTAGCGGCATCGGGAAGCCCTGATGAGCTGCGCACGGCAAACTCGGAGCTGGTTCGGCAGTTCATGCACGGGATGGCGGATGGGCCGGTCGCTTTTCATTTCGAAGCGCCTAACTACGCCGAGCAACTCCTGGGGCGCGACACCGAATGAAAGCACTGATTCGTGACCTGCATAGCACTGTGCTGGAGTTCGTTCGGACCTTCGGCGCGTTTCAGCTTTTTTTCCTGCGGTTGCTCAGACACACACCGAAGATGTTGCTGAAGCGTCCGCGACTGGTTATCAAGCAAATCTATAACGCTGGTGCGCTGTCGCTGGTCATTATCATGGTTTGCGGCTTCTTCGTAGGCGCAGTACTGGGCCTGCTTGGGCACAATATTCTCGCGCGTTTTAATGCCGAAGATGCTATTGGAACGCTGGTTGCGTTTGCGTTAATCAAACAGCTCGGTCCGGTTTTTACTGCGTTGCTGTTTGCGGGGCGGGCGGGAACCGCCCTGTCATCGGAAATAGGGCTGATGAAGGCGACCGACCAGCTATCCGCGATGGAAATGATGGCTGTGAATCCGGTGCGGCGGGTGCTGGTGCCCAGGTTTGTCGGTGCCAGCGTTGCCTTGCCATTGCTGGTCGCAATATTTATTTGCGTTGGCTTGCTGGGTGCACATCTTGTGACCATCGAGTTGTTACAGGTTGACGCGGGTGCATTCTGGCAACAGATGCGACTGGCGCTGGCTGACAAGGATATTTTCGAGTTTATTGTAAAGAGCGTTGCATTCGGGATAGTTGCGGGGCTGATTGCGGTGTGGGAAGGCTATAATGCGATTCCTACTGCCGAGGGTGTTGGCCTGGCGACGACGCGGACAGTGGTTATAACTGCGATTTCCGTATTGATTTTAAATTTCATGATTACAGCAGTATTGCTATAGGGGTTGACCATGCAGCAGACCCGTTCAGTTGAGATCGGAACCGGCTTGTTTGTTTTACTGGGCATGTCAGCGTTGTTTTTTCTTACAACGCAGACGACGGGCGGCCAGGACTTTTCCGCGGCTGACACATTCGAGGTTGAAGCACGCTTTGAAAACGTCGGCAGCTTGAAGGACAGAGCTCCGGTTGCGATGTCAGGCGTTACGATCGGTCGGGTTACCAGTGTCACATTTGACCCGGTCACACTCGAGGCGAAAGTACTTTTTGTCATTGACAGCCAGTACGATCAAATTCCAGATGACTCTGATGCGAGTATTCTGACATCCGGTCTTCTGGGTAGTCAGTACATTGGCTTGCAGGCGGGCGGTTCTGATATTTATCTGGAAGATGGCGGCGAGATTCTTTTTACACAGTCTGCAATCGTTCTCGAGAACCTGATTGGCAAGTTTTTGGTAAATGCGGGATCAAGCAAGGACTAGACAGATGATGAGGAAGACTCTGAGCACAGGATTGGCATTTCTGCTGCTGGGTGGATTAAGTGCGCCTGTAGCGGCACAAGACAGTTCGCCGAACAAAGTAGTCGAAGACGCAGTGGCCTTGCTCGCTGCAAAACTCGACGGACGTCGTGACGAATTGTCAGACGATCGCGACGCGCTCTACGCGTTGATCGATGAGATTCTGTTGCCTCGCTTCGATCGCCGGTTTGCGGCGCAGGTGGTGCTCGCCAAGCACTGGCGTAGCGCTGAAAAAGAGCAGCGCGATCGCTTTATCGAGGGCTTCTACCAGGCATTGGTTCGCAAGTATGCGGATGGAGTCCTTGAGTTTGATGAAGATCAGATTTCTGTATTGCCGTTTCGTGGTGATGCTTCGAAAAAGCGTGTAAAGGTACGCAGTACGGTTCGATTGGAAGATGGCAGCAAGGTTGCCGTTGACTACGAGTTGGTGAAGCGCGAATCGGGATGGTTGCTGTTCAATGTTGTTATCGAAGGCGTGTCTTACGTGCGCAATTTTCGGACTGAACTTGATTCAGAGATTCGAGGCTCGAGTCTCGTAGCGGTTATTGAGCGACTTGAATCAGAAGCGGGAATCGCAGTTGCCAATGACTGATTTTACGCTCGAAGATCTTGGTAACGGACAGTTCGCGTTGGCGGGTGAAATGACTTTTGATACTGCGGAACGCATTCTGGCGGCGAGCGAAAAGCCTTTTGAAGAACATACGCGTATCGAGATCGACCTTTCCGGGGTTACAACCGGTGATTCTGCGGGCCTGGCGTTGCTGCTTGAGTGGGTAACGTGGGCGAATCACACGGTGCGCGAGATTCAATTCAAGGATATTCCCGAACGACTGTTGGCAATCGCGAAAACGACCGAGGTGGACGGATTGCTAACACGTGGCGAACGTTGGGCCGGGTTTATCGAGTCACCCGGCGCCGCCTAATTCTGTTCTTCCTCTTCCTCTTCCTCGTCGAAATACTCATCGTAAAAGTCATCGTCTTCGGGCGGATTACCGTCATAGATCCGGTATTCACGATTCTGCAGATATGACTCACGAGTGGTCAGGTAGCGGTCCTTGGAGTCTTCGAGCAATTTGTCCGTCGGCAACAAACGATAGCGCAGGTCGATAATGCGCAAGACGACGACCGGGTCGCGTACATCGCTGCGTCGAATGTGAAATACAGGGTCGGACGCGATGTCGAGTGGCATCAGGATGGCGTCACGTAAGGTGTTTGGACCCAGTATCGGCAGCATCACAAATGGGCCATCCCCGACACCCCAGACAGCGGCAGTCTGTCCGAAGTCTTCTCGATACTGATCCATGCCGCTTGCGGAAGCGACATCGAAAATCCCGCCGATGCCGACGGTGCTGTTAAACAGGAAACGGCCGATTTCCGAGAAGCCGCGCTTCGGTTTGCCCTGCAGAAAATTATTCAGTGCAGAGCGTGGCGTTGTCAGGTTCACGAAAACGTTAGTAACGCCCGTTTTAACCGGGCCCGGAACAACCTTGCGGTATCCCTTTGCGAGCGGCTTGGTGATGGCGCTGTCAACGACAGTATTGAATTTGTAGACCGGCCGGTTCAGCGGTTCCCAGGGATCGTGCTCGGCGCGTTGCTCAGGCGGAATACTAGCGCAGGCAGAGGCCAGCAACAGGATGCCTATCAAGCTGCCGCCGCGAAGGGCAGAGTGGATCGTCATGTCTTTAGTCTCTGCGGGCAGCAATGCCCGACGATTGTGGCCGACGCATGCGGCGTAACTGATCTTCGGTCATGAATTCGCGGATAAAATCGATACGCGCTTCGAACCGAATTTTTTGTATTTCTTCCAGTTCCGGTAAACGCAAAGCCTGTTGCAGGAAAGTGATTCCGCCAATCAGGTCGCCAATCATAAGCCTGTACTCGGACAAGTAATACAACGACTCTGCGTCTTCACCTGCCTCGGCAGCCGCTCGTGCAATCAACTGAACCTGGGCCGGCGTCGGCGGTACATTGTTGAGAAGATCGAGGAGCAGCTCGTGTGATCTGACCGGTTGCCGTAATGTCAGCAGGCGTTCGCCGTAAGAGATAACCAACGGCACATTGCGGGGAAACAAGCCAAGCGCACGCTCGTAAGCGTCGATCGCATCGCGTGGCTGATCCATTGCAACCAGCGTTTCTCCGAGAGCAATGTGATAAGCAATTACCTCCGGCTCCTGGTCCACCAGGTCTTCGAGAATGTCGCGTGCCTTCCAATACTGACCTGCGCGGTAATAGGCGAGTGCGCGGCCGTATTTTTCGACGGACGTCTGATTTGCGTAGCTGCGTTTCTCGAAGTAGGCGATAGCTTCTACGGGCGTGTCCGGCGCGGCAACGGCCATACGTGTCTTGGCAATCTGGTAGCTGATCGAGTCATCGCTGCGAATCTGTGGGTAGCCCCTTGCGCGATTGCGAGCTTCCGCGATGCGTGCAGTCGTGACTGGATGGGTCCGTAGAAACTCCGGCATGCGCTCATCCGGTGCGCGCGTGTTTTGTCGGGACATGACATCGAAGAACGACGCCATTCCGTACGGGTCGAATCCGGCATCAGCCATGGCTGTAATGCCGACGCGGTCCGCCTCGTACTCGTGGGTGCGAGTGAAGTTGATCTGCTGCTGGGCGGCAGTCCCCTGGGCAACGGCGACACCGGCTTGTATAACGTCTCCGCTACCACCTACTGCACCCGCAATCATGGCGCCGAGCATAATTGCGGTTGAGAGTATGCTCTGGCGTGAGTTTGCGTGAATAGCGCGGGCGATATGCCTTTGCGTAACGTGCGCGACTTCGTGCGCGAGTACTCCTGCGAGTTCGTCTTCACTGCGGGTTGCTGCCAGCAATCCCGTGTGCACGCCAATGTAGCCGCCGGGTAGCGCAAATGCATTGATCCGAGGGTCGTCAATGACAAAGAACGTGAAATCGAGATCGCCGTCATTGGTCTGGGCTGCCACCTTGTTACCGATTTCGTTGATAAATTCGGTAACCAGGGGGTCTTCGACGACCTGGCCGCTGCGACGAATATCCCGCATGATAGCGCGACCAATCTGCGCCTCGTCATTTGAGTTCAATATGGCGTCCGCCGGACTCCCCATATCCGGCAATTTAATGTCGTCTGCGCCTGCGCCTGAAACAAAGACGACAGCTGTGACAAATGCTGTCAGGGCAAAGCGTTTTATGGAAGCTGTGTTCATTACAATTCCGACTAGGGCTGTTTGCCGTGGTTCCCGCTATTTCAGGTCCTTGACGGCGTTTAGCACTGTTTCAGCGTGCCCTTTTACTTTGACCTTGCGCCACTCGGCTCGTAGCTTGCCAGCGGCGTCGATCAGGAACGTGCTGCGTTCTATTCCCATGAATTTTCGACCGTAGAGCATTTTTTCTTTGATGACGTCGAATTGCTTGCACAATGCCTCGTCCGGATCCGAGATCAGATCGAACGGAAAGCTCTGTTTGTCGCGAAATTTTTCGTGTGATGCGAGGCTGTCTCGAGATACGCCGAAGATGAGCGTGTTTTGGCGCTTGAACTTCGCATGCAGGTCACGGAAATCCTGGCCCTCTGTTGTGCAGCCGGGAGTACTGTCTTTCGGATAGAAATAGATAACCACATTCTTGCCGCGCAAGCTTCTGAGCTCGATGTGCTGCTCGCGGGTAGTGTCTGCTTTGAAGTTCGCGACAACTCGGTTCATACGTGGGGCACTCATAGGGGGTCCTGTTGTCAGGCTTTTACGGGTTCGAGAATGGCGTCGAGGTTGAGGCGATCACATATCTCAAGGAAATCTTCTCGCAGTTGCGCCACATGCACCGCAGCTGGCACGTTGATCGCCATCTGTACAGCAAACATCGGCGACCCTGTATGCGCTGCAGCATAGGATCGCGTGGCAACGTCAGCGATCTCAATATCACGAGACGTAAAAAAATTGGCGAGATTAAAAACGATGCCTTGCTGGTCCAGGCTGACAATATCGACCGCGTAGGGCATGCGATCGCCTGCAGGGCGCCTGGCATCCGTTTGCCGGATGGCAATACTCAATCCGACTTTGTCACCGAGCTTTAACAGTCGTTGTTCCAGCTTGTTCAGGGTTGCCCAGTTGCCCGATACGAGTAGCAGCATCGCGAACTCTGAACCCAGCGTCGTCATGCGGCTTTCCTCGATATTGCCGTCGCAGGACAGGATAACTTTGGTCAGTTCCTGGACCACACCGGTTCTATCAGTACCAACTGCTGAAATAACAATGAGTTGTGACATTTATATAAAGTTTCCCTGAGGTCTATTCTGGGGCTGCAATGAGTCCTTGCCAGCACCGGGTATGAACAGTAACATCGCCGCCTCATTTGTGGCGAGGTGGATTTGTGTTCAAGGGCAGTCTGGTCGCACTCGTAACGCCATTTGATGGCAATAATCGGGTCGATTTCGAGAGTCTCAAGCGTCTGGTCGATTTTCATGTCGAGCAGGGCAGTGATGGTCTCGTGATTGCCGGCACCACAGGTGAGTCGGCGACGCTGACGCGTTCTGAACATATTGAAGTCATTGAACGAGCGGTCGAGTATGCCGATGACCGGCTGCCGATCATCGCGGGAACAGGGTCGAATTCAACGTCACAGACGATTGATCTGTCACGTTCAGTGCAGACGCTCGGAATCGCCGCGTTCCTGATCGTTGTGCCGTACTACAACAAGCCGGTGCAGGAAGGTATTTATCGACACTTCACTGCGATCGCGGATGCTGTCGAGAAGCCCGTAATGATGTACAACGTTCCCGGGCGCACGGTCGCAGACTTGCTGCCTGAGACTGTGGCCCGACTCGCACGGCACGAACGTATATTCGCGATTAAGGAGGCCACAGGCAGTCTTGAGCGCTTGCAGGAGATCAAGGCGCTGGTGGATGAAGATTTTAGACTGTTCAGCGGTGACGATTTTACGTTGCTGCCGTTCATTCAGCAGGGCGGCCATGGGGTGGTGACTGTTAGTGGCAACGTAGCGCCTCAGCAGGTTGCGAAACTTTGCGAATACGCACTCGCTGGCGAAGCAGAGCGGGCTGCTGCGCTGGATGCGAGCTTGCAACCATTGAACGAGGCGTTGTTCGTCGAGTCGAACCCAATTCCTGTAAAATGGGCGGTTGCGAGAATGGGATTGATGAATGACGCGATTCGATTGCCACTGACGCCCTACGAGAAACAACATCATGACAACATGCGCGCTGCTATGAAATCAGCCGGGGTTGTTCTGGAGGAAAATGCATGAGCTGTGCCAAATTATCGATGAGTCTGATTGCCCTGGTTGTGACCACGTCTGTGAGCGGGTGCTTCGGCGGTGGAGATATCAAATTGACCTGCGACGAACCACAGCTTTACCAGGCGGCCGTTGAGACGAATAAGGTAGTCGTCCCGGATAGTCTTGATCCGCTGGAGGAATTCCGCGAGATGCCGATTCCGAAAGCTGAGTCGAAGCCACGTCCAGCGGGTCTACGCTGCATCGAGGCGCCGCCGCAGGTGACACCCAAGTAGGGCATAATTCCAAAATTCGGAGAGGTGGCTGAGTGGCTTAAGGCGCTCGCTTGGAAAGCGAGTGTACGTTTATAGCGTACCGCGGGTTCGAATCCCGCCCTCTCCGCCAATCAACGACTTAGCGTAGACCGCTCCAGTCGGGTCAAGACCGTTGTGCCACAGGGCGTAGCGGTCTTTTCGTATGCGCATCTGGCCGTCTCCAGAGGTCCAAATTGGGCCTCAGAAAGACACCGTAGCGACACATCCAGATGATCGACTGGATTACAGCTATTGTTCCCTGCGAGGGCGCTGGCGAGCTGGCAGGAGGCAAAATTCTCTGCGTCGATGCCGACGGTCAGGTCGAATGGCAATCTAATCGCCGCCTTTCAGTCGAGGGGTCTTACTCGTCCAAGTTCCAAGTTAAGGCCGATGACCAACAACGATTGTGGATATCGGGGAATCCTTCAAAGTTTCTGCAAGGCCATAGCGTATTCGGCTCGAACGATCTTAAGCAGCTCGTTCTGCTATTGATGATCGAGCTTACAGATAGACTTCAATTGGAACCAAGCAGCGACAATTTCTACGCGTGGCAGGCTGGAAATTACGACCTCAAATGTGTCGATATTGCCGAGTGCTTTCGTTTGGATTCCTCAAGCCTTGTTGAAAACTGGATTCGATCAGCAGCGCCTCTAGCTCGAGGCAAGCACCAGGGCGTATCTGCCTATGGCGGAGAGACGATCTATGTGGGGCAAAAGTCCAGACGAATTTCCCTGAAAATCTACAACAAGGGGAAAGAGATCTTGAAGCACAAGCCAGATAAGAACTTACCTTGTTACCACAAATTGATTGAGTATGCGCAAGGACTACTTCGTGTCGAAGTTCGACTTCATTCGCAAGAGCTTAAACGCCGCGATTTGAATAAAGCGGCTCAATGGGCACCGAGCATTTGTACAAAAATTCTCGAAGAACGAATAGGGAGGCTAGAAATGCCCAAGAAAATGAGACTGACTGCTACCGAGATTTCAAAGTTACCGCCAAGGCTCGTGGGAGCTGTGAAGCTCTGGGAGGCCGGCAACGATCTTCGTTCGATCTATCCTCGTGCGACGTTTTATCGGTACAGGGGCGAGCTCAAGAAGTACGGCATTGATATTTCTGCACCCCCTCGGACTGAATCGAACGTTGTTCCACTAGTGACTTACCTAACTGCCGAACATCAAGCGGACATTCCGGAATGGGCCGTTGGCACGGAGCTGATCGCATGCGCTTAACGAGCCGCGTGGCGATTGAGCGCGCTTACCGTATTTCGAGGAGTCCGGGGACCGGTGATGGTCTGTCGGCCGGTGCCAGCGGCTGCGCCGCGGCACGGGCGCCGGACCGCGGTCGGTCTGCGTGTGCGAGTACAGTAATACCGCACACTAGTCTCAGTCTGAGACAAACCCATGCCTAAGTGCTTGATTTGGGCTGGACTTGACTCTAGGGTTCACTAGTGTACGCTAAGTTCACTACTGAATATGAGGTCCACTATGTTTGATCGAACTCCAATAACGCCGTTACTCGACGTTGACGATGAGCTGGAAGCCTATCTCTGCAAACATATCGCTAATTTTCGAGGGCAGGGTTCTGATTTGCAATCTGCACTTGGCGCGCTGGTGCTCGGGCAGCATTTTGGCTGGAGAGCGCTCCGAATAATGCACAGCCCCAAGACAATTAGAAAATACGACCGGGTTCTTGGGAGAAAGCTCAAGGACTTATGCCCACCTGATACCCACTTAGCCGACAAGCTCTTAGGGGTTCGTTTCGCGAACAAGATTGGGGCGTTCTGGGATGTCGTCACTGGGCGACGAACTATTGCCAATAAGGGGTTGGCTGATGATGAGGTGGAAATCTGATGATCGAGAGACGTTGGGTAACTGTTGAAAAGGCGTCAGCAGAAACCGGACTGACGCGCGAGGCGATTTGGGCGTACCGCAAGAAGGGGCAGATTCGGCTGGGTGAGCACTTCGTCAAGAAAGGTCGCCGCATATTCATTGATATGAACGAGTTTTACAGATGGCTGGAAGGTACAGAGGCGTAACCCAACGAGGGCAGGGATGGCAGATCTCCTTTACGCTTCCTGACGGAACGCGGTGTCGGGAATCTGTTCGTTTTCCGCACACTAGAAAAGGTGAAGAGCAGGCCTACGAACTCAGGGCATCTGCATTGGCTGCTATTGATAGAGGTACGTTTGATTACCCTGAATTTTTCCCACGCAGCAGAAGTGCCATAAGATATTCACGATTTCCCGGCCGACACATCACGATACGAGACTCTCTCGAATGTTTTCTTGTACGGAAGAAATCGCACCTTTCCCTGAGTACGTACAAAGACTATTCGTCTCGAATTTATGCCCATCTACTTCCGATTTTCGGCGATTTTCCGCTTTGCGAACTCACCGCTGATCATGTCCGATCTTGGTACAACTCTACCGACCTTTCTGCTAAAGCCATTAATAACATCCTTATTCCTCTTAGAGATGTCTTCGCCGAGGCGTACCAGTCGGAGAAGATCGACAGAAATCCTCTGGACCGGATCAAGGCATTGCCTGTAGTACGCTCTGAACCGGACCCCTTTAGTCGATCCGAGGTAAAGAAATTGCTAGGGGAAATCGGGCGCCGTTCGGCCAGCGCCAAGATCTATTTTCAATTCGCGTTCGGAACCGGTCTGCGAACATCCGAATTACTCGCGCTCACGTGGGACGATATTGACATGGGAAAAAATACGGTATTCGCCAACAAAGCCAAAGTTCGTGGCGTCCTAAAGGAGCCTAAGACGACCAATGGCCGCCGCAAAGTGGATCTTCAACCTGACGCAAGAAGAGCGACTTCATCGCTTCGCAATGAAAAGAACAAAAGCGACGTATTGTTCAGTGACTGCAGGACAGGTGAACCGTGGAAGGGTGATCAGTCGTTAAGAAAAGGGTTTTGGTATCCAGCACTTGATGCGCTCCAAATGAGGCGAAGGACGGCCTATCACACTAGGCACACGTTCGCGTCCCAGCTTCTCAGCGATGGAATGAACCCAATGTACGTAGCACAGCAGATGGGACACAGAGATTGGGGTATGATTCGATTAGTTTATGGGCGATACATAAAGGCGGACGATCGGTGCACACGATCTACTTAGACAATTTCAGGGGATTTCGACAGGAATTTACGCCACTTTCGCCAGTTACGTTTCTCGTTGGCGAAAATAGTACTGGCAAGACCTCGTTTCTGGCAGCTGTAGAGTTACTGAGCTCATTCGATTTTTGGATTGAGCCAAAATTTGGAAAGAACGATACGAATCTCGGAGCTTTCCAGGAAATAGTGTCGAAGAACTCCAAGAAAAGAGATTACTTTACGATGGGCTGGTCCTTTTGTTCGCTTGATAGCGATCCCGCAGTTGCCGTTTTTGCGCTATTGACGTTTAAGGAACAGAACGGGAAACCTCGACTATTTCGTTATTCATTCTTGTACCACGATAGTATCGTCAAAGTGCAGTTCACTGAAAAACGGGTCGGGTACCGTATAGACAAAATCCAGAAATTTCAGAGATCTCACGAGGGCGTCAATAAGAGTTTCGCTTTAACCGCGAATTCTCATATGACTAGCCTTAGAAATCTCACGTACTTGGATGGGAAACCGACTGATTATCCTCTGCGATCTCCATTTTTCGGCCCGCAACACTACATAAAGAATTTTGTAGAGAAGAAAAAGAAGTCTTCGTTCTCGGATCCTGTGATGCTGGCGGGGCTCCATGCCACTTCTATTGCTCCGATTCGCACACAACCGAGTCCGATTTACGATTCGCTAGAGCCCGATGCTGACAATCTTGGAAATCATACTCCGTACGTCCTTAGACGAGAACTTGATCCAAGTAATACGACCAGCCATTTACGGGAAGGACTTCAGAAGTTCGGTCTAGCAAGTGGTCTTTTCAAAGACATACAAATTCACAATTTCGGCGACAGTGGGGACTCACCGTCCGGGAGTGGAGTTCCATTTGAGATTGGCGTGGTGTTGGACAAGAAACCAATCAATTTACCGTTCGTTGGATACGGCGTGTCTCAAGTACTGCCCATTGCAGTTGAGATTATTCTCGGGGATAGAGGCGATTCCTACATTATTCAGCAGCCGGAGGTGCATCTGCATCCGAGAGCCCAAGCTGCGTTTGGCGACCTTCTGTATGAAGTAGGAGTGTCGAAAAACATGTGGCTCTTTGTGGAGACTCACAGCGACTATCTTGTTGATCGATTTAGACTCGCAGTGTCCAAGGATGAAGATATGCAAGTTGGGTTTAGTTCATCAGTACTATTTTTTGAACAGGAGAAAGGGTTCAACCAGACAGCGCAAGTCAAGATTAATGCAGACGGAACATATGACTCTGCTCAACCTAAGTCTTTCAGACGGTTCTTCCTAAATGAGCAGATAGAGTTGTTCGGCGTCTAATGTGTCTAATAATCGATGCAAACGTTTTATCGGAGTTTTTCAAGGGCAGCGATTTCGCGCCTGCCCTGAAGTGGATTCGCGAAGGTGAAGGAAAGGCAATAGTAGGCGGTTCTAAGTATCAGAAAGAACTTGAGAATGTCAGTAACGCGTTCAAAATATTCAGTCAGCTTCGAACTGCGGGCCGACTAGTTAAGGTGGATGACGATCTTATCGACGCCAAAGAAGCAGAAATAGAAAAGAACTTCGATTTGCACAGCGACGATCCGCATGTCATCGCTTTGGTGGTAGAAAGTTGTTGCAAAGTTGTTTGCACTAAAGACGGTCCGTTACAGCAAGATTTTGGCGACAAGTTTAGACAAAAGTTTGGCGTTCGAAAGCCGAGCGTCTACAAGAGGAAAGAGCACGCCAGCTTGCTTTGCAAGAATAATATTGTCGGAATCTGCAAGTGACGACACAGGTTCGGCACGAAAGTCCGGAAGATGTTGATATTCTAGTAAAAAATTCGGGTTCGAATCCCGCCCTCTCCGCCACTCTGGAAACCTGTATTCTGGCCTCGCATGGCTACTACGAAATTCAAGTACCCGACGGTGATCGCCGTTGTAATCGCCAACATGGTCGGCACGGGTGTGTTCACCAGTCTCGGCTTTCAGCTTCTCGAGATCCGTTCTGGTTTCGCTTTGCTGCTGCTGTGGGCTGTCGGCGGACTCATTGCGCTCTGTGGTGCGATGACCTACGCCGAGCTCGGCTCAGCAATGCCCCGGTCCGGCGGTGAGTACAATTTCCTGACACGTATCTATCACCCTGCCTTCGGCTTCGTCTCTGGCTGGGTGTCGGCGACGGTCGGATTTGCCGGCCCGACGGCTTTGGCCGCGATTACGTTTGCAGCCTACGCGACGGCGGTACTGCCACAGGGGGCGCATCCCTGGCTGCTGAAACTGCTCGCTTGCGGCCTGATCCTGGCGCTAACCGCGTTGCACAGTGGAAGACGACGTAACAGCGGCGGTACACAGGTCATATTCACAGTGCTGAAAATCGCGGTTATCGTAGTTTTCTGTATTGCGGCTGTGATGGCGGTCGATGTGCCGGAGCCTGTGCGGTTCATGCCGACGCCCGATGATATTGAAATTGTCACCGGTGGTGCATTCGCGGTCGCCCTGATCTATGTCAGCTATGCCTACACGGGCTGGAACGCCGCCACCTATTTGAGCGGCGAACTGGAGAACCCGCAAAAGACGCTTCCTTGGATCCTGATTTCCGGCACGCTGGTGGTTATGGCTCTGTACCTGGCTCTGAATTTCGTTTTCCTGCGCGTGACGCCGATGCAGGCGATGGTCGGGCAGGTCGAGGTGGGCTATATCACGGCTGATGCCGCGTTTGGCGCTACGGGAGGCCGGTTTGCGGGTCTTGTTCTGAGCATGCTCCTGATCTCCACGGTGAGTGCGATGACGGTCGCGGGGCCTCGTGTCCTGCAGGTCATCGGCCAGGATTTTCACGCCTTGCGTTTGCTGGCGCACACCAACAGTGATGGGGTTCCCGGGGTAGCGATTGTCTTTCAATCATCCCTGGCGATTCTTTTCATCCTGACATCCAGCTTCGAGTCGGTGCTGGTGTTTTCCGGTTTCATCCTCGCGCTGAACAGCTTTGCAACCGTGCTGGGCGTATTCGTCCTGCGACTGCGGCAGCCCGAACTGGCGCGCCCGTACCGGACATTCCTGTATCCGTTAACGCCGCTTCTGTACCTGGCACTGACTGGCTGGACGCTGCTTTTCGTGCTTATCGAAAGGCCGGTAGAGGCCTTGTTTGGCCTGGGCATTATTGCTTCCGGGTTGCTGCTCTACGCCATTTTCCCGGGCGCCGCCAGGCCCTAGCCCGGCTGCCGCCGCGTCGCCGGGAGAACCGGTAAATTTTGCTACACTTGGGGCATGAGAGCGCTCGTAGCGATAAGCACATTGGTTCTGGCTATTGCGCCAGCTACCGCGGCGAATGCGCCGCAACCGCAGATGTCAGACGAATTTCGTGCCGAAGTACGAAATGTTGTCGTTTTCGCGGGCACCAGTCCGACGGCAAAAGACCTTACCGGCAGCTATGAAAAACGTACCTCTGGATTCGTCGATGGCGCAAACGAAGGCGGGCAGATTGGCAAAGGTGTTTCAAAGGAATTCGGTGGCGTTGTACTTAGAATTCCGCTGCCCAAGCTGACGATTCCCGGCATGATTGTTGGCGGTGCGAAAGGGATGACTGAGCGCGAAATCCAGGACTTTCGTGACGCGCTGACCGACAAACTCGCAGATGCCGAGAATCCGGACTTGAATCATGATGCACTGGCTGCCGATGTGTTCTGGCGTATACGCAGTGTACCGGGCCTGGGCGCAAAGTTGCTGAACCAGAGTCCGACAGTGCCGGCCGGCACTGACTCCGTCCTGTACGTCAGTTTGTACGGCGTCGATATCAGCGTTGACGGCAGCGAAGCTCTGATAACGATGAAAGCCAATGCGACCTTGCGTCGCTTGCGCGACGGCCATGCGTTGTACGACAAGGCATTTGAGTATCAGGATCAAGACACGCTAAGCAACTGGACGAAAGACAACAATGCTTTGTGGCATAACTTTGTCAATTTTTCGCGTCACTCAATCAGCCGTGATATTGCGGCTGAGTTGTTTGAGAGAGTGGCCTGGAAGTACGAATTAAATCCCGCGAAAACACGTGACCTCAAATTGGTAAAAAAGGATCCGTGGCGCGCCGCGACCAAATCCACGTCACCAACACTTGCATGGGAGTTAACGCAGCCTGCAGCGACCTGGGCAAGCGGCGCAACGAAGCCGGTTGACGAACAGGATATTCGATTCGATGTGGAGGTCTACGACCAGCAGCAACTCGTCTACTCCGCAGCTGGAGTAGCGGCCAGCGAGCACAGGGTCGGCATCGAGCTGCCGGCGTGCAGCAGGTATCGCTGGTCCGTGCGGCCTTCGCATCAGAATAGCAGTCGCTTTGGCGAATGGATGCAGCGCAAGCCGTCCGTGGAGGAGAGGGCATCTGACGCCCCGGCATACAGCCGCGGCTTCGCGGAGTTCAGTGTCAAGTGCTGAAATAGGGAGTTTTCCTTATTCAGCATCGCCTCCAGTCGGAGGAAAATTGGGTAAAACATTTGCGAGAAGGATTTGCCCAATATGACAGACGGCACAACGAAGACAGACACCGTGGTTTCCCTGAACAAAGACACCGCGATTGCGGAACCGCCTCGTAACCCGAACTCGATTCTCGGCGAAATCCGCCATAACCCGGAGCAGATCGAAGAACTGTTTCGCAGTGGCCGTTACCCCTATAAGACCAAGATTCGCAAAGCAGCGTATGAGGCGCATAAGGAGGAGCTGCAAGTCGAGTTGTTAAAAGTCCAGAATTGGGTCAAACAGACGGGCCAGCGCATTGTCGTGATCTGCGAAGGGCGCGATGCCGCGGGCAAGGGTGGCACGATCAAGCGTTTCATGGAGCACCTGAATCCGCGCGCGGCGCGCATTATCGCGCTCGAAAAACCAACAGACCACGAGCGCGGTCAATGGTATTTTCAGCGCTATATCAAGCATCTCCCCAGCGAAGGTGAGATGGTGTTCTTCGATCGCTCCTGGTACAACCGCGCCGGCGTCGAACGCGTAATGAGTTTCTGCGATTCGCTGGAGTACCTCGAGTTTATGCGCCAGGCACCGGATCTTGAACGCATGTTGGCGCGTTCGGGGATTCGGCTGTTCAAGTATTGGTTTTCAGTTACTCAGCAAGAACAGGAACGACGTTTTGAGGCGCGCTCCAAGGATCCGCTAAAGCAGTGGAAGTTGAGCCCGATCGATCAACAATCCCGAGACAAATGGGCTGAATATACGGACGCCAAAGAAGCCATGTTCTTTTATACCGACACGGCAGACGCCCCTTGGACGATCGTGAAATCCGATGACAAGAAGCGGGCCAGGCTCAACTGCATGCAGCACTTTCTGTCGAAGCTCGACTATCCCGACAAGGACCACAAAATCGTCGATGGGCCTGATCCCCTGATCGTTGGACATTCCTCACAGGTGATCAATAAAGACCGACATCTCTGGGATTAGGTCAGCTACTGGATTGTGTCGAGCCGGCTTTGCAGCCATAATCTCGCCCGGTCCGCGTCGGCTTCCCCGCGACGGTCAGCTGTGAACTCCGCCAGGCCCGGAAGGGAGCAACGGTAGCAGTGATACCGGGTGCCGGGGAGCAGCTGGCGCGGGCCACTTGCGTTACACTGAGCGTACGAATTCGTCCACAGCCACGCCGACTACCCGATCTATGAGCTATCTCGTCCTGGCCCGCAAATGGCGGCCCAAAGACTTTGCAGACACTGTTGGCCAGGAGCATGTGCTCCAGGCATTGATGAACGCACTGGAAACAGGGCGCTTGCATCACGCCTACCTGTTCACAGGTACTCGCGGCGTGGGCAAGACCACGATAGCCCGAATCCTGGCAAAAGCACTGAATTGCGAAACAGGCGTTACTGCCGAGCCCTGCGGTGAGTGCAGCGCATGCCAGGAGATTGACGAAGGCCGCTTTGTAGACCTTATAGAGGTCGATGCGGCGTCAAAGACCAAGGTCGACGATACCCGCGACATGCTGGATAACGTGCAGTACGCGCCAGCTCGTGGTCGCTACAAGGTGTATCTCATCGATGAGGTACACATGCTGTCGAAGAGCTCCTTCAATGCGCTCTTGAAAACGCTTGAAGAGCCTCCCGAGCACGTCAAATTTTTGCTCGCGACGACGGACCCGCAGAAGCTGCCGGTTACTGTCTTGTCGCGCTGCCTGCAGTTCAACCTTAAACGCATGACGCCACGTCTGATTTCGGATCGCCTGACGTATATTTGCGACGCGGAAAACCTTGAATACGAGGCTTCCGCGCTCGCCATGCTGGCGCGCGCAGCCGATGGCAGCATGCGAGATGCGCTCAGTCTGCTGGATCAGGCGATTGCGTACTGCGGTGGCAAGGTGGATGAGACGTCAACGGCATTGATGCTGGGTACGATTGACCGCGATCACGTGATGCGATTGTTACGCCTGCTGGCAGGGAATGATGCCAGGGGCATCATTGAGGCAATGCAGGAGATTGATGAGCAGTTTCCTGACTATGGCCGATTGCTCGAAGATCTCGCTCGAGACCTGCAACGCATCGCCGTCTATCAGGTTGTCGGTGCGAGCGACAGCGAAGAGGAAATGTCCGAAGGTGAAGTAGCAGAGCTGGCTGAAGCGTTCGATATTTCTGATGTGCAGCTGTTCTACCAAATCGCGATCATGGGTCGACGAGACCTGCATTTGGCGCCGGATCCGCGCAGCGGTGCGGAAATGACCATGCTTAGAATGCTTGCGTTCCGTCCGGCTGCTGCTGAGACAACTGCGTCGTCCGGTGGTGGCGGGAGTGCTCCTGTTGCAAAGCGGGCGCGCAAAGCTGCGCCCGGGCAATCTGCCGCAGCAACGTCAGCACCAGAGGCCGCAGCCGCGCCCGCTAAGACAGCAAAGGCCGAAGCCGAATCCTGGCAAGAGCCAGACTGGAGTCAGTTGGTTACGCAGCTTGGCCTGAACGGGGCGGTACGTTTGCTGGCCAGCAATTGCGCTTATCACGGACGCGATGGCAACACGATTTCGCTCGGATTGGACCCGCGTTCAGAATCAATGCTGACGAAACAGCGTCGCGATGCAATCAGTGAACGCCTCAGTGAGTATTTTGGCGAGCGACTGGCAGTCGAGATTACGCTCGGTGCGGAGGAGGCGGAGACGCCTCTGCAGCAGGAGTCCAGAATGGCTGATGAAAAGCTTGAAGAAGCGCGCCAGTCACTCGAAGCGGACCCGAACGTACAAACACTTAAGACGATGTTCGGTGCGGAATTGAAGACCGACACAATAGAGATTATCCCGGGAGACAAAGGATGAAGGGTGGTGGCATTGGCCAGCTCATGAAGCAGGCACAACAAATGCAGGCCGATATGCAGAAGGCACAGGAAGAAATGGCTTCGTTAACGGTTACGGGCGAATCGGGCGCAGGTATGGTGCGAATCACAATGACCTGCAAGCATCAGGTGCAGGCAGTTGAGATTGATGACACGCTTCTCGGGGACGATAAGGAAATGCTTGAGGACCTGATAACGGCAGCTTTCAATGATGCCATTCGAAAAGTCGAACAGACGACGCAGGAAAAGTTTTCTGGAATGGCATCCGGCCTGAATCTGCCGCCGGGAATGAAATTGCCGTTTTAGCCAATGTCGTACTCCCCTTTACTGGTAAAGCTGATTGACGGCCTGCGATGCATGCCGGGAGTTGGCCAAAAATCCGCACAACGCATTGCTTTCCATTTGCTCGAAAGAGACAGGGATGGTGCAGGCAGTCTGTCGTCAGCACTTGCTGAAGCCGTCGAGGGCATAGGTCATTGCAGTCGTTGCCGGATGTTTACAGAGCATGAGCTGTGCTCTATATGTTCGGCAACCGGGCGTGACCTTACGCAGCTATGCGTCGTCGAATCACCCGCCGATGTCATGGCGCTGGAAGATGCGACAGGGTTCCGCGGATTGTATTTTGTTTTGATGGGGCATCTGTCTCCACTGGATGGCATCGGTCCGGATGAACTGGGCCTTGATCGGCTGGAGGAATGGCTACGCCAGGGGGAGGTTACTGAACTGATCATCGCAACCAATCCAACCGTCGAGGGTGATGCGACCGCTCACTACCTTGCCGACGTTGCGGGTCGTTTCGATGTTAAGGCGAGTCGCATAGCGCACGGTGTGCCATTGGGCGGCGAGCTCGAGTATGTGGACGGCGGCACGCTATCGCATGCATTTTACGGCCGCAGGGTCGTCGACTAGGAGGCTTTATGTCGGACTGTCTTTTTTGCAAGATTCTGGATGGCGAGATTCCTGCGGACATCGTATTTGAATCCGACACCGCAATCGCGTTTCGCGATATTAATCCTCAGGCGTCAACGCACGTACTCATCATTCCTCGCAAGCACATTGCGACCCTGAACGACATTGAGGCCGACGATGAAGGCATCGTGGGCAGCCTGTATTCGGCTGCCAGAGTGATCGCGGCCGCGGAGGGTATAGCTGACGAAGGCTATCGTGCCGTCATGAACTGCAATGCGGCAGCTGGCCAGACCGTGTTTCACATACATTTGCACCTGCTCGGCGGCAGGGCATTGTCGTGGCCGCCGGGATAGCGACGTCAGTAACGGCTTTCTGCCAGTTTTTCGGTCAGGTTGACGACACGCCTGAAACTTTCGTAACGGCGCTCACTTATTTCCCCGGCATCGACGGCGTCTTTGACTGCGCATCCAGGTTCCCGCAGGTGTCTGCAGTTGGCAAAACGACAGCCTTCTGCGGCAGCAGCAATCTCTCTGAATCCCAGCGCCGCATCGCAGGAGTTGGCGAGCGCCGGCGCGTAGTCGCGCACGCCAGGTGAATCAATGACCGCACCGCCGTCACGCAGCGGAATCAGGACTGAATTGACAGTGGTATGGCGGCCCTCGCCAGTCTTGCCGGAAATATCCGCCGTGCGTTGCTTCGCGTCACCGACCAATTGATTGATGATGCTCGACTTGCCGACGCCCGACTGGCCGACAACAATTGCGCGCCGCGCACCCAGCGCGGACTGCAACTCATCAATTCCGCCGCCCGTTTCTGCGCTGGTCTCTATGACCGGCAAGCCGATATCACGATACTCGTCCAGTTCGTCGATCTCGATATCATGACCTTCGAGAAGGTCGGCCTTGTTGAACACGACAATGGCGCTCGCGCCCATTAGTTCGGCGGCACAGAGGTAGCGATCGACAATGTACCAGTCGGGGAGTGGCGAAACGGCGGCAACGACAACCAGTGCCTCAAGATTGGCCGCCAGGACTTCGACCTGACCTCGCATGTTTGGACGAGTCAGTTCATTGTCTCGGTCCAGGATGCGTGTAATAAGCCAGTCGCTTTCCTTGTCGATCGGCTCAGCAATAACCTGGTCGCCGCAGACAGGTTTCAGCTTCTTGCCTTTTATGCGCGCTTCGACGAGGGAATCGTCCTGCAGTCGCAGGCGCATCCGGCGGCTGAATGTGGCGACTACACTGGCGGTTTGCTGGGTCATCGCCGAAGTATGCCGTCATGTGGGCAGCCTTGCACTCGCTGGGCATGTAAACTATATGTGTTTTGATACGAGACCATCTTGCTATGCCTGACACAGCGCCTGATCCGGCCACAAACCTGATATGGATAGACCTCGAAATGACGGGTCTGAACACGCGTACCGACACCATTATTGAGATCGCGACGATTGTCACCGACAAGTACCTGAACGAACTCGCCGAAGGGCCGGTTATTGCGATAGGGCAGTCGCAGCGCACGCTGGATGATATGGATGAATGGAATACGCGCCAGCACGGCAACTCGGGACTGTCGGCGCGCGTTCTGGAGAGTGAGTGGTCGCTTGCCGATGCGGAGCATGCCACTGTTGCATTTCTTGGTGAGTGGGTCAGCGAAGGCGCGTCACCGATGTGCGGCAATAGCATTTGTCAGGATCGCCGCTTTCTCGCCCGTGAAATGCCGCTGCTCGAAAAGTTTTTTCACTATCGCAATCTGGACGTCAGTACTCTGAAAATTTTGTGCGGACTCTGGGCACCCGCCGTTGCCAAGGGATTCGTCAAGGAGTCAGAACACCTGGCACTCGCCGATATTCGAGATTCAATAGAAGAGCTTGAGTGGTATCGCGAGCATTTGTTTGCGACCGAAGCGCTTCGGGGCGACGCTGGTGATGGCTGAAAGGCCAGTAGCAATCAGTGCGGATCGCAACGCGGATCCGATTCTGGAAGTATTGAAAACCGAGTTTGCCGATTGCCGCCAGGTAATCGAGATCGGTTCCGGTACCGGTCAGCACGCGGCAAAGTTTGCGGCGGCATTGCCGCACCTGAGTTGGCAGACAAGTGATGTGGAAGATCATCACTCTGGCATTGCAGCGTGGGTCGAGCACGCGGCACTGGCGCGACTCAGCCCGCCAATTACTCTTGATGTGCGCTACGACGAGCTGCCTCGCAATAGCTACGATGCAGTCTACTCGTCGAATACCGCACACATTATGGGGCTTGATGCCGTAGAGAAAATGTTTGGTCTGGTCGGCAAATCGCTTCGACCGCGTGGTGTGTTTTGCCTTTACGGACCGTTTCGGCGTCGTGGTGAATTCAATACACCCAGTAATGCCGCATTTGATAAGTCCTTGCAGTTGCGCGACGCAAGTATGGGTATTCGCGATCTCGAGCATCTCGATTCGTTCGCGATGCAAAACCGATTGCGGCAGAAGCGTTTCTACGCCATGCCCGCGAACAATCACATCGTCGTCTGGCAGAAGGAAGAGGAATGACAACGCATACAGGCGGCTGCCATTGCGGCAAGGTGCAATTTGAAATTGATGCGCCGGCCGATATTGAAGCGGCAGAATGCAATTGCAGCATTTGTTCCATGAGTGGGTTTCTGCACCTGTTCGTCTCACGCAAGAGATTTCGTCTGCTGCAGGGCGAGGATGCGCTGGCCACATATACATTTAACACGGGCGTCGCCAAACATTATTTTTGCAGCTTCTGCGGTGTAAAATCGTTTTACGTACCGCGTTCGCACCCGGATGGCTACAGTGTGAATGTCCGCTGTTTGCGCGGTGACAGTATTGCTTCGCTTGTTGTGGAGCCATTTGACGGTCAAAACTGGGAAAAGAACGTCGCCGAATTGTCTCCGTTAAGCGACTGATTTGCCTCATTTTTGACTAGCGAGATCCGATTCTGTGTCTTATAGTTGCGCCATGATTAAAATGACAACCAGAGCGATGTTGTTGTGCCTGCTTGCGGCAGCGACAACCAGCTTCGCCGCGCCCGCCTGGGTCAGCGACGAGTTCGAAATTACACTGCGGTCCGGACCCAGCACCAGCAATGCGATACAGCTAATGGTGAGCAGCGGCATGCGCCTCGAGGTCCTGGAGCGTGATGCAGACAGCGGCTATTCGCGCGTCCAGACGCCCGGCGGTACAGAAGGCTGGGTTCTTACCCGTTACCTGATGAACGAGGCCAGTGCGCGCGAACAACTGCAAACGCTGACAAGTCAGCTGACAAACGCCAATTCGCGCGGCACGACCCTCGACTCCCAGCTTTCGGCAATCAAAGGCGAGTACGAATCGGCCAACGGCCAGATTGCCAGCCTGGAACGCGAGAAAACAGCACTGCAGAATGAACTGTCTGATATCAGGCGCACCGCGGCGAACGTACTGCAGATCAACTCGCAGAACCGGGAGCTTATGGATCAGCTGGCGGAGACGCAGATTGAAGTCGATACGCTAACAGAGTCGAATCGGCAGCTGTCAGGTCAGACGACACGCTACTGGTTCATGACCGGCGCATTGGTGTTGCTGGTCGGAGTTGTTCTCGGTATCTGGCTGCCCCGTATTCGTTGGCAGCGGCGCTCCAGATACGACCGCTTCTGAGTCCGCTAGTCAACTTCCTCGCCAGCGAGGAACATCCAGGTTTCGACGACTGTATCCGGGTTTAGCGACATACTCTCTATGCCCTGATCCAGCAGCCAGCGGGCGAGGTCAGCGTGATCTGACGGACCCTGCCCACAGATTCCCACGTACTTTCCCTGTGCCTTGCATGCAGAAATCGTCATCGCGAGCAGCGCCTTGACCGCGTCGTCACGTTCGTCAAATGTATCCGCAATAAGAGCGGAGTCGCGGTCGAGTCCAAGGGCGAGCTGTGTCATGTCATTGGAGCCGATGGACATCCCATCAAAATGTTCCAGGTACTGATCGGCGAGCAGGGCGTTGGTCGGCAGTTCGGACATCATGATGACCTTGAGGTCATCCTTACCACGTTCCAGTCCGTTTTCAGCCATTACAGCGATGACGTCTTTGGCCTGTTGCACTGTTCGCACGAACGGGATCATGATCTGAACATTGCTTAGCCCCATGTCATTGCGCACGCGCTTCAGTGCTTCACACTCAAGGTCAAAACATGGTCGGAAACTTTCCGAAACGTAGCGCGCAGCGCCACGAAAACCGAGCATTGGGTTCTCTTCATCCGGCTCGTATATCTGTCCGCCGATGAGGTTTGCGTACTCGTTGGATTTGAAATCGGACATTCGTACGATCACCGGCTCAGGTGCGAATGCGGCTGCGATAGTGGCAACGCCTTCGGCGAGTTTATCGACGAAAAAGCCGACAGGGTCATCATATCCGGCCATCTGGTCATTGACCGCGGCTCTGGTGTCTTCATCAAGCGTGTCGTATTCGAGTAACGCCTGCGGGTGGACTCCGATCATGCGATTGATGATGAACTCCAGACGCGCCAGGCCGACGCCATGATTGGGGATGCTCGCGAAGTCGAAAGCGCGATCAGGATTTCCAACGTTCATCATGATCTTGACGGGAATATCCGGGAGCGAGTCGAGTTCGATTTGTGTTTGTTCGAACTCGAGGTTGCCTTCGTAAACGTAGCCCTCGTCGCCTTCGGCACAACTCACCGTCACATCAGTGCCGTCTGTAATTCTCTCAGTAGCGTCACCACAACCGACGACTGCGGGTATTCCAAGTTCGCGGGCGATGATCGCCGCGTGACACGTCCTGCCGCCTCGATTCGTGACGATTGCAGACGCCCGTTTCATGACCGGTTCCCAATCGGGGTCCGTCATGTCGGAGACGAGTACGTCGCCGGCCTTGACCCGCCCCATCTCCGAAACGTCGCGAACGACCTTAGCCTGACCCGCTCCGATTTTCTGGCCGATACTACGACCGGAGGTGATGATGTCGGAGTGATTTTTAAGGGTGTAGCGCTGGATCGTCCTGCCACTGCGGCTTTGAACCGTCTCGGGTCGTGCCTGCAAGATATAGAGTTTTCCGTCGTTGCCGTCTTTGCCCCATTCGATATCCATCGGCCGCTGATAGTGCTCTTCGATGGTCACCGCCATTTTTGCGAGTTCGGCAACATCGTCGTCCGTGATTGAGAACCGCTGACTCTCAGCCTCATCGACATCAACCGTATCGACTGTCTTGCCAGGTTGCGGATTGTCGCTATAGACCATCTTGAGGGCCTTGCTGCCGAGGTTCTTACGCAGAATAGGCCGATTGCCGTTGGCGAGTGCAGGCTTGTACACGTAGAACTCATCCGGATTCACGGCGCCCTGGACGACGGTTTCGCCGAGTCCATATGACGACGTTACGAAAACGGCATCTCGAAATCCGGATTCCGTATCAAGTGTGAACATGACGCCGGCCGCGCCTATGTCACTACGCACCATGGTTTGAATGCCGGCCGACAGCGCAACGTCACTGTGGTCGAAGCCATGATGAACCCGGTACGCGATTGCACGGTCGTTAAACAGTGACGCGAAAACCTGGTGCATGGCATCGATCACGTGGTCGAGACCGCGGACGTTCAGGAATGTTTCCTGTTGTCCGGCAAAAGAGGCGTCCGGGAGGTCCTCAGCAGTTGCCGACGATCTCACCGCAACGGTGATGTCATTGCCGCCACTCATTTCATCCCAGGCGGTCGCGATATCGTCCATCAATCCTGACGGCAATCGGGTTTCGAGAATCCAGTTGCGTATTTGCGCACCCGCGGCTTTGAGCGCATCGATATTGTCTACATCGAGATCGTCAAGCGTGGCGTTGATTCGCTTGTCGAGGCCGTCTGCAGCCAGAAATTCGCGGTAGGCTGAGGCTGTGGTTGCGAAGCCTCCGGGCACGCTGACCCCCATGTTGTGGAGGTTGCTGATCATTTCGCCTAGTGATGCGTTCTTACCGCCCACCGTTTCGACATCATTCATACCAAGCTCATCGAGCTTGATGACATTACGCTCCAAGATTTACTCCCTTGTTTTCCGCGGCAGGAAATGGACAATCCTACGGATGACTGAGCGCACAGTATTCTTACTCTCGGACCAGACCGGTGTTACAGCTGAAACGCTTGGACACAGTCTCATTACGCAGTTCGCAGGACAGAATTTTCGGCAAATGACTTTGCCATTTATAGATACTGAAGACAAGGTGCGCGAGGCGGTACGTACCATCAACGCGGTACGAGCGTCGGGCGCACCCAAGCCGATCGTATTTTCGACCCTTGTGCAGGCCGAATTTCGAGCGATTCTCAAGGATGCAGACTGCATGCATCTTGATATTTTTGACGTTTTTCTCGAACCACTTGCTCAGGAACTGGAAGAAGAGCCCAGTTTCGAAGCAGGTCGAGCTCATGGAATGAGCGATATTGACGCGTATATGAAGCGCATCGAGGCAACCAATTTCGCGCTCGCCAATGACGATGGTGGTATCAGCCGAAACTATGATGTGGCCGACGTTATTCTGGTCGGTGTATCACGCTCCGGAAAAACGCCGACTTGCCTGTACCTTGCCTTGCAATACGGCGTCTATGCCGCCAATTATCCGTTGACGGAGGAAGAGTTCGAAAGTGGCAAGCTGCCGGATTTCCTTGTGAAGCAAAAGGACAAACTATTCGGTTTGTCTATCAAGCCGGAGCGTCTGCGACAAATTCGTAAAGAGCGGCGACCAATGGGGAGTTACTCGACGCCGCAGCAGGTTCGATTTGAGCTTCGCGAGACGGACAAGATATTCAAGCGGTACGGGATTCCGCATGTCGATACGACAGAGTTTTCGATCGAAGAAATATCCAGCAGAATCCTCGATAGTACAGGTGTTGATCGGCGAGTTCGACCCTGATTTTTGCAGCCTTGTGCTGCTATATTGAGCGTCATGCTACTAGATTCACGCATCAATCCTGAAGCGATAGTAAGGCCCGGAAGTTTCGTCGGTCTGATGGCGCTCTATGAAAGTAATTACCTTCGATTGCTTCGGCTTATCCCTGAAATCGATCGCCTTGACGGTTGTTATCATTCTCGCGTTGCCGGGGATTGTGACCTGCATCTTGAGTTTATAGAACGCAGCCGGCATACCGTTACATTGTCCCTGACGTACCATCTGAAGACGGATGAAGGCTTGCTCATAGACCCTGACATGACTGTCAGGCTGTATACGGACTGCCGGCTCGCCGAGGCTATGGCTATTGGCGATCAGCAGCGACACGTCGCTCTGCAGCGCCTCGCGCGGGAGCATCGCAATGAGCTTGGACTGCGCTGGCGGCGGAATATTATTCTGAACAAGTGGCTTGAGTATCTTTCCGACCAGGGACACCTGATTCTGGAACGTTGAGGGCAGTTCCTAAAACTGTCGATTGAATCAGAGTTTGCCAAGCGATCAATTGTCATTATTAGCGTCATGTACGTCACGACATAAGTCTGGCGTTTGCTGATTATGTTAAAGAGAATTCGAGATGACCGGTCTGTCAGGGTTGTTCAAAGCAGAGGATGAAGAGGTCGACAACAGCGAAAAGCTTGTCGACCTGTTCCGCAACAGAGCCGAACTCAAGAAAGAGTTTGCTGCCCTGCGGAACGAAAAGTACCAGCTTCAGGACCGCATCAAAGAGCACCAGGGCGCGACCGCTCGTGTGCAACAGAAGATGGATCATCTAGAAAGCCTGTTGCTGGACCCCGACTGGGTACACAACGTCGTAGCGTTTTACCAGTTGCGCCGTCTTGGTGCGCACTGCAACGCACAGCTTGCCCGGTTTGCCGAACATATAAAGCAGCAGCGAGAACAAAAAGTGCATGGCAAGACGCTGGACGCGTGGAATGCGATGCGTTCCGGCAAATCTGACGCCGTGCGAGCCAAGGCAGGAGAGGTTCGTTTACAGGTCCAGTTGCTCGAAGATCAGTTACAGGCAGAGCAACACAAGATGCAAACAATGGGCGGAATTGCGCGTTTGTTTCGAGGCCGATCACAAAGTGATGCAGTGGACGAAATCGCCGTGAACATCGAAACGTTTAAGGCCGAGGAGAACGGGTTACTCGCCAATCTGCAGAACATAGAGAATATGCAACCGCCAGACCACGAAGGTCTTGATGTAACTACCAAGCGGTCAATCAACTTCATGATCATTGCTTTTGCTCAGCAACTCTATTTGCACTTTGAAGAACACAATCTGGCCGCGATGGCGAAAGAAGCGAGTGAGAAAAGCGTTGGCGCGGTCAACTACGGCAGCAAATACGAGTGTGACGAGATCATCGAAAATCTGAACAGCCGCAGGGAGTCGATGGAAAGTGTCACCGACTATGCGGAGGTGCTGCAGAAAAGAGCCAGGAAACTGTCAGACCATGCACTTTTTCGCAGTGATGAGGACGCCGTACCGGTTCCAGGCACGGTGGCAACGATCTACAGTATTGATGCTAATGGTGTTGTCAGAGAGAAAGATGCCAATTTGCTTGGCGACAACTACTTTGCGATTGCGAAAATATTGAGTCGTTAGATAACTGGTCGCTAGATATCGCGACGGTACATCTGTTTCTTAAAGCGCGACAAATCGTCTTCGGATACACCCGGCAACTGTGTGTTCATGCCGGAGACCGGATCTTCCTGCGGGGATTCATTGTTCTCGGGCACTACCGCCGTATCGACGCCGGCGACAGGACGCGACAACACCGAGGAGCTCAGGTCAGGCGCTGGATGCTCGTCTTCCAGGTCGGATTCCCCGAACGCGTCTCGAATTGCGGCTTCGGCACGTGGTGCCAGCAAGCGGGAAACGACCTGTTGTCGGTCTGCTGCTTCGATTGCTATGTCTTTGACCGTACTGAGTATCACGTCGTGATCGACAACTATTGCCGTCAGTTTCTCAACGGGGACATCCAGATTCGCTTCTTCTTCTTCATCGCAGAGCAGCTTGTTGCTCGATGCGCCCAGGGCAGGCAGTGATATGGCGAGCAAAACAAAACCTGCTGCAGAAGCAGCCAGTTTCTTTTGTGCTGTTAAACCGGAATTCCGGTTCGCCATGAACCCCCTCCCTTAAGTGTTATAGTCGAGTATAACACCTCGATTCAGTCGTGCAAGGGCCTGAATCTATTGATGCAGTCGTGCTGTTTGGGCCGGTATTACCTCGACTTCTCTCATTGTCGCCATGTCCGTTACGATCTTGGCAGCCTGGTCCAGCTGCACATCGGGCAGCTCTTCCTCGTCAATATCATCAAGACTTTCAATAGGTTCCAGATTCAGTGCAGTGCGTCGGGCATTCTCTCGCTGCAATGCCTCGTCCAGCTCCTTTTCCCTGGTGCTGCGGCGAGTTTCCATATTCAGAGAGATAGTCTTTTGCTCCCGAATTCTCTCGGCAGCTCGAATCCTGTCCACCTGGTACTGGAAATTGGGGTCGTCCTTGCTGCGCGCAACATGGCTGCTGGTTAACGTGTCGATCGTTGTCGACAACGGGTCACGTGCACGGAAACGGGTGGTATCTACGGTATCCCAGGGCAGGGCGTTTTCTCGGGAGCTTTCGCCAACGATCTCGGCATCAATATTTGAAGGCAGCGATATATCGGGGTGGACGCCACGATGCTGCGTACTTGCGCCGGTTACGCGGTAGTACTTTCCGATAGTCAGCGTTAACTGGCCGAAACCTTTGTCGTCTTCACTGCGAATATACTGATCCAGCGAGTACAGGTTTTGCACAGTGCCTTTGCCGAATGTTTGCTGGCCGATAATCACGCCGCGGTTGTAATCCTGTATCGCACCGGCAAAGATCTCGGATGCAGATGCGCTGAACCGGTCGACCAGAACAGCGAGCGGACCGTTGTAGGCGACGCGTGCGACTGGATCAGGATCGTCCAGTCTTTGCGGCGGACTGCGTCTGACGTCGATCGAATTACGCAATTGCACGATTGGGCCGTTGTCGATAAACAACCCAGACAACGCTGTCGCCTCTGTCAGGTGGCCGCCACCATTGCCGCGAAGGTCTAGTACGAGGCCGTCGATGCCTTGTTCTTCGAGCTCGCCTATCAGGCGTTTCACATCTTTCGTGACGCTTGTGTAGTTTGAATCACCGCTCGTCAATGCTCGATAGTCCCGGTAGAAGCTCGGTACCTCGATCACGCCGATGGACCATTCGCGACCTTCGCGAGGTACTTTGACGATCTCACTTTTTGCAGCCTGCTCTTCGAGTTTTACAGGACCGCGTGTTAGCGGAATGATGACTTTTGGACTGCCAGGAACTGAATTCGAAGGAATAATCTGCAATCGGACTTGCGACTGCTTGGGTCCGCGTATCAAGTCCACGACGTCATCGAGCCGCCAGCCGATTACATCGACGAACTCACCCTCAGGACCTTGTGCCACAGCTGTAATCTTGTCATCACGTTTAAGCTTGCCGTCAAAGTCGGCTGGCCCGCCGCGAATAATATTCACGATCTTGACGAAGTCATCTTCTGTTTGCAGGGTCGCGCCAATACCGACATACGAGAGACTCATCTGAATTCGGTATTCGTCAGCATTGCGTGGTGAAAGATAACTGGAGTGGGGGTCGACGGCGTGCGCAAAGGTGTTCATAAAACGCTCAAAGACGTCGTCGTTGTTGACCTGGTCCAGCCGCTTGAGAAATCCGGTATAGCGTTTCGTCAGGACGTCCTGGATCTTTTCCCACGGTTCCTCTTCAAGGGCCAGTGCCAGGGCGTCATTAATGACCCGTTGGCGCCAGATATCGTCAAGCTCCTGTGCATTTGCAGCCCAGGGAGACTCAGTGCGGTCAAACTGGTATTCGGCATCTGTCGCGTAGTCGGGCTCGTTCTCGAGCTGTGAAAGCGCGAATTTTAGCCGTTCGCGCATGCGTGTCTGGAACACTTCGTACATTTCGTAGACAGGATCAAGCGGTTTGCTCTTCACGATATCGTCGAGTTCAAAACGGTAGCGTTCGAAAAACTCTATGTCGCTCGCAAGCAAGTACATCCGAATTCGATCAAGGCCTTCTATATAAAAATCGAGCACCTTGGACGACAATTCATCATCGACGGCAACCTGGTTGTAGTGTGACTTTTGAATAAACTGGGTGACGATCTGGCCGATCGTTTCATGACGCGCTTCAGGATAGAGAAACTGATTGTCTTCTATTGCGGACGTATTACCCGGGGTGCTGCTCAATGCGGGCAGGGACAGAAGCGCCAGCAGCGCAATCGCCAGTCCACGGGTGTGTCGTCTATCAGGTCTACTCAAAAGTTTTCTCCACGTCAGCCAAAGGCTGTTTAGCAAATGCTTCAATTCGGCTAGGCTAGATGCACCGGGCCCGTTGTTCAAGGGCACATTTATCAAAATTACCGCGACTTCGCGGATAATTATTACCACTTTGGAAATAAAAGATGCGTCCTTTGACGGCTGTTACGCTGATAATCCTCGGTTCCTGTTTCGCGATCATGGTCAGCCTGACCGCCGTAATCATCATTGTTCTGGTGCTTGGTGACGAATACCCGCGTTTGCAACGCGAATTTGATCCTTTGCTGCAAAGCCTTGCGATCTTTGTAGTTATGACAGCCATATCGGCAGCGAGTTTCTATAGTCTGCTCAAAAACAATGCCGCATGGCTTTGGACTCAAGGCGCAATGTGGGGCGGCTTGCTGTTAACGGGATGGTTTTACTGGCCCTGATTTCAGGTAAACGGCGAATTGCTCGTCCGTTTACGTCGCCGCCGCATACGGGTCTGTAATTCCTTGCGGCGGTTTGTCAGCCAGGCTTCACGGCTAACCTCGATATTGTGGCCCTTTTCACTGAGCAGGCGGTCCCGGTAACGGCAGAAATCCTCGTATGCGTCGATCTCGTGTTTCAATTCGCGCACGACCAGTTCGATCATGATGGCATCATCGAGGAAACCGAGGCCAGGTATGTGATCGGGTATCAGGTCTTCAGGTTCAGCGAAGTACGCCAATGCGTTGAGGACCCTCGTTGCCTCTTGATGAGGCAACCGCCACTCGATATCTGACAGCATACGGATCATGAGCCGGAGATTGCGAAGGCGGTCCACAATAAACCCGGGCGCACTGCTTTCCTCAATGTCTTTCAGCAGGTTTTGTGCTGCCGCCACAATGTCTTCGGGCGCCATTCTTGCTGCGACCTGGCGTGCCTCACGCATGATCAGCTGAAAGTGTTTCAAATCATCTTCATTAAGCTCAAATGAAATTCGTAACGACAACAGCGGGCTCCGCATACTCAGGGCAGGGCAGATTATCACGAAGATTCATCCGAGCCGGAAAAATTCAATATCGAGAAAAAGGCAAGCTGCCCAAATACTACTTGCGGAAGCGGCTATCCCAATTGCGGGAGCGATCGAATGCTCCGGTGTTGTAGGGATCAATGCCGGTTTCTTCACCGGTTTGAACCATGGAGTCGTCCAGAATCTGCAGCGTTTCGTGTGTGCCGGTGTCTTCCCGCACGAACTTGTTGCGGATAAGGACATTCTTGCCCGGTCCCGCGTCTTCTATCTCGCCCGAAATCTGTGGGTCAAGATCAACAAAGTCAGGGTCAGGTCGCGGCGATGCCTTGCGGCTTCTCTTGCGCATTGGGGCGCGTGGCACGCGCGCCGGAGGCAATGCGTGCTGTGGCTCAGATTGCTCGTCGCCAAGGCGTGTTTTCAGCCAGTTTTTTAGTTTATCGATCATCGATTCAGTGCAATGGGGTTTTTCGCCAACATCTATGGGCAGCGGCTATTTTACAAAGTACCGTGCCCCTAGATCGAAAATTGTTTCAAAAATGTGATTAAAATCACATTTTGCCAAATCGTAAAAAACTACGACAGTTAACTGTTTTGTGCCGTCAAACGCCATCCGATGATCGCAAGCCTCAGACATTGCAGTCCCAGGTAGGGCGACAGAATCAGGAACCAGGCCACAAGGTCAAAGCGCGCTACTTTGCCGCTAAGAGTGGAAAAGAAATCGCCGTAGCCAACACCACCATAGGCGCCGAACACAACCTGACCTACGCCGAATACGGCCAACGGGAGTACGACGATCCCCAGAAAAAGCAGGCCTGTGAACAATGCCAGTTCTTTGAGGGCGAGTTGTTTCAGAGAGTCTTGGGGAGCGCTGGTATTCACAGTGTTCGCGACGATCGGCCATTCAGTTAAGAACGTGTATCGTTGCTCAGCGAAACCGTTACGTCAAGATTGTTGCTCATGGACGTCGCCAGAACGGCGCCGGTGGCGGCGGCGATAGATCACAACGCCCAAATGGACGCAGGCAGCGCAGAACAGCAGGTAGTGCGGGAGAACCCAGAACCAATCGGAAATGTAGAGAGTAGCGAGGAATGCCAGGATCCCCGATGCCAGGTAGAAGTAGGGCAGCGCGTCGTACAAGAGCTTGGGCAGCCAGATTTTCTGCGTGACAACGGCACCGGCGTTTCGGGTCGCCTGCTGCGTGTCCGAGAGTGATACGGACTTCCTTGCCGTAGTACTAAGCATCTTTCGATTCACATTCCTTGTGGATGCGAAAGATAGTAAGACAACTGGCAACAAAAGACCGTGAAGGTCTTCACAATTCAGCGAGGAATCAGGTGTCGCGCTTGCGGCGCTCCTCGTATCGGAACCGTGCATTTCCGACGGTAATGACATCGCCGTGGTGAAGTGGGTGCTCAGACACCTTCTCCGAATTGACGTAGATTCCGTTCTTGCTACCCCAGTCAATAATGCGCGTCTCGCCGTTCTCAGTCTGTATGACCGCGTGGCGTCGGCTGATGTAGGCCACCTTGAGCTGGATGTCATTGTCATCCGTGCGTCCGATCGTTAAGCGATCCTTGAACAAGGGAAAACGCAGTACCTGGTCACCGACACTGCCAACAAGAACTTTGGAAACCCGCTCGCTAGCTGTCCTGCGCGAGTTTTCCTCAATGTCCGCACTGCGTTCGGATATGCGTTCGTCGATCTCGTGAATTACATCTTCGATCTCGCCGATAGAGTCTATTTGCTCGGACTTCTTGGCCAGCTCTGAAAGTAAAACAGTAATGGCTTCGCTCTTCGTTGTGAGCTTTTGCTCATAAGCCTGAGCGTCACGTTTCATTTTTCCAAGTTCTTTCCGCATTCGATCAAGCTCGGCATTCGAATGTTCTTCCGTCTCATGCAGCATGCGTTCGAGTTCGTCTTTGCATCCATGGGCATCAACGAGGTCGGAGGCAAGCTGATTGTTCATTGCTTCGCTTTCCACAGCTGTGTCTTGTGCCTCGCCTAATTCAAACCGCAAGATTCGTATCTGTTCCTGGTGCTGCTCATCGACGGTATCCAGCTGCTGCTGCAGATCTGCGCTCCGTTCCGTCGTGCTTGCAAGCGCATCATCGAGTGCCTCAATTTTGTCGTTTGCAGTGTGCAGCGCGGCGGAGAGGTTGTCGCGCTCTGACTCCACCCGTTGGTGTGTTTCGATCACGTCCTGCAGTTTGCGCCGCAGGGAGTCAGCATATTCTTCGGAACGATCAAGTTGTTGTTGCAATTCGTTTACGGTCTTGCTGGTCGTTGCCGCGACCTTGTCGCCGTTGGCTGGCCGTGGTTCCTGTAGCTGCTCGCTCAAACCCTGCAGTTCTGAGTGGATTGCAGACAAAGAACGAAATTCTTCATCGCGCTGGCGTATTTCGGCTTTCAGCGCGCTAATTCTGTTGTCCCGTTTCTTGATAAGTTTGACTTTGCGACCGAGGACTTTGTGCGCGGCGGCTAGGTCTTTGTTGAGCGTCTCAGTTTGCGTTTCCCTGGCTTTGATCTCGGACTCGAGGCCGAGCCACTTCGAGCGCAACTGCTCGATGTCAAATTGCAACTGACCGATAGTTTCAGCGCGCGACTTAAGGTCGGACTGTAGCTCGGAAACTGTCAGCCCTGAGGTCGGCAGCAGTCGAGTATCGTCGTCGGCATCGTAGGTTTTGGCGTCCGATTCGAGATCGACGTCATTGGCACCGGAGTTGCGAAAGCTGGGGAGCTCCAACTCAGCGGTAGGGTCGTCATCATCGGCGACTAACTCATTGATATTATTGTTTTCATTAGCCATGACCGCAGTTTAGCACGTGACCGTCACGGCGCATCGGCATCGAGCGTCTTTTTTACCGACTTAAGTCAAATCAATCGCATGGAACCGTGCGGCCGGATGCCCAGCGGCGCATTTCGTCGATCCGTTCGGACATGACGACCGAGAGTGGCCGGGTTTGCTCGACCTCGCTACGAATATGATCAGACTGGAGACTGGTGTTCTGAGCGTGCGCTGCATACAGGCCCGCCACGACAGCCTGCTCAATTTCAGCTCCGGAGAAACCCTGCATCAACGCCGCGAGTCCTTTGATGTCAAAGTTGCCCAATGGCTGATCCCGGTTGGAGAGGTGTATGGCAAGAATGGATGCACGAATTTCTTCGCCAGGTAGATCTACGAAGAAGATTTCGTCGAAACGTCCCTTGCGGACGAGCTCCGGTGGCATTGTCGTAATGTCATTTGCGGTTGCTACGACGAAAACCTGGCTGTTTCGCTCTGCCATCCACGTCAGAAACGTACCAAGTACGCGCTGTGTCGTGCCGGTTTCACCACCTCGGCCGGCTATGCCTTTTTCGATTTCGTCGATCCACAGGATGCAGGGCGACATGACATCGGCCGTATTGAGAGACTCTCGCAGCTTGCGTTCTGTTTCGCCGTGATACTTATCGTAAATCGTACCGAAATCGAGGCGCAGTAGCGGCACCCCGAAAATTGCTGCTGTTGCCTTGGCCGCGAGGCTTTTGCCGCAGCCCTGGATGCCGAGTAACAAGATACCCTTTGGCGCATCGAGATGCGCGGCGCTCTGGTCACCACGAAACGCGGGACGGCGTTGTGATAACCAGGTTTTCAGGTTTGCCAGTCCACCGACTGCACGAAAACTTGCAGTGTCGTATTCGAATTGCAATGCGCCGCCACTGTTTAGCAATTCATACTTGGCCTGCATCACGTCCGGCAAGTCGCTCTTGGTAATCGCGCCGTCCATGTATATCGCGTTTCGCGCCAGGCGCTCAGTGTCCGCATAGGTCAGACCAGACAGATTCTGAATGAGCAGTTGATGCGCTTTGTCGTCAATTTGCACCTGGCGTCCGGGGTTGTCGCTGGCATAGGTTTTGGCGGCTTTAGCAACGATCTGGCCGCGTTCTTGCTCCGATGGCAAAGCCATATCAAAGCGCGCGCAGTACCCTTCGAGCTCGGTTGGTACCTTTACCTCGTGGCTGATGAGTACGATCTGTCGTTCGATTTCGCTGTACCGGATACAAATGTCCTTCAGCAATCTCACGTGCACGGGGTCTTCAAGAAACGGATGAAAATCCAGCAAGGCGTAGAGGCCGGGTTTGCTGACCGCACGAATGTGCTTCAGCACATCGGTCGGCTCCGAGTTTATGCTTTGTGGTTCAAGTGAAATGTCCATACGCTGCAAGCCATCCGTGATGGTCCAGCGAAAAGTCGGCATATAGTCGGTACTGGCTCTGCGCATGGTGATTGACTGCAGCATCTCGAGCATGCGGCGCTCGTCTTGCGACTCAATAATGATGATCGGCGTCCGCGAACGCAGCATCAATTCCAGGTCGTGATGTCCATCCATAGGGTCGCTCAGAGGTCGGTGTTGCGCGCCAGTGTATGGCAGCCGGGCAGATTTTTGCTGTGAAGTACGTCCGAAGCTTGCATCGTCATTGTTTCAACGATGGTCTTGAGGGCTTCGAGGTCCAGGCGAGCTGGGTGCTTGTGGAGTTCAGCAACCACGTCGTCGAGATTGTGTTTTCCTGCGGACTGCTCACGAATTTCCTGGTCCAGCGCCGCCATCGTAACGACGGCCAGAGCGGTATCCGCGCCACTCGATACCGACTGACAGAGCACAGTGGCGTCCGCAGCCCATTCCTGTTGTTTCTTTATGGCGGTGGTGTAACGACGTTTCGTAATTGCGTTGCCGCGCCGCAGTAACTGCAAGCTGTAGTATTCCGCGAGACCCTCTGTGATCCAGTCGTTGCCTTCGACAGATCGCAGCCCGAGGGCGACATGCATCACCTCGTGAAGCAGTGTGCTCGTGCCGTTCTCGCTGATTAGTGGCCGGTCCGAGTGAATGAAAAGCGAAGCAGGTGCGGACAATCCGCCGCGCCACATTGGATCGGCCGCGCTGATAATCGTAAGGCGTGGCATGGCGTCGGGCAGCAGCTGGGCGAGCTCGGGCAATGTCCAGTTAAGCAGCGCGAGCATATCCATGCGGCGAATCGACTGGCTTTCGGGGCCGACAACCGCAACCCGTATGCCCGCGATAGTTTCACGGCGTACGCCGAGTTTCCCAATCGCGATCCAGCCGCTAGGTTGTTCGAATCGTCGCCCCGGTGTTTCAATCTCGATTCGGCTCTGCAAAGTTGAGTACTGACTAATGGCGGACCATCCAGCGGGCGTGTGTATCGACATCGTTGTATCGCTACTGGCACCTTTCAGGGTGCGCGTCCGGCTGCGCGGAATAATGTCCTCAGCACGAAAGATGGCCCAGTCGGAGTTCATATAAGCATCGTAGCCGCCTTCTCCGCGTTTGCTGTTGACGCTCATCGCCCATCGCAGTGATCCCCCACCTCGCGGCGGCTGCCATGTGACGCGGGCGTCGTCGATCTGCAACTCACCGTCGGCGACAATATCCTGCAGGGCGTCCCGGGTCGAAAATGAAAGCTCTCGAAGTAAAGCGCGTGGCTGCTTTAGCTGCAATTCGACGCGAACGATGCCTTCGCCGGGATCGGCGGTGACATCATAGTGAACCTGGTACTCATTTTTGCCATTTGAGTCCGGGGTCTCAGACGCGGGTGCGCTGCAGGCCGAGATGAAAAGGGCGCTTGTGAGAAATAGTGTTCCTGAGAAGCAGTTCATACAGTATTAAGGCCCGCTAGCGTATTGTAGGGTCTGGTTCGGCGGCAAGAAATGCAGATGATAGCGCAGCTTTTCCGGAAAAAATGGCGTTTCGCCTTAATTTTCACGATGTTGGCCATGCTGGGTGCATGTTCGTCAACACCGGAAAAACGCCCGCAGACCGAGGTCCGGCATTCGGTGGGGGACGTTGCGAGCCGCGTTGCCTTGCGTCAGTTGGGTGTTCCGTATCGCTATGGAGGATCGACGACCACGGGATTCGACTGCAGCGGCCTGGTGCAATTCTCGTACGCTCAGGCCGGGCTGCGGATGCCTCGTACAACCTCGCAACTCTGGTCAGCAACAGAAACCGTGTCGAAGCGTGAACTTCAGCCCGGCGACCTGTTGTTTTTCAATGTTGATGGAAAAATGGCACATGTCGGAATGTACGTGGGTGGTCAGAGGTTTGTGCATGCCCCGTCGTCAGGCAAGACCGTCGCTGTCGCCAGCTTGACGTCGGATTATTACGATAAGGCATTTGTCAGGGCCGGACGGCCGCGATAGAGCTCAGGCTTTTTCGTCGCTAACGATGAATGCCCTGAGTTGTTGTGCCAGGCCTTTGCAAGCCTTCGACTGAGTTCTTGCGATCAGCGGTATCGGAACTACCAGGGCCGGCAGAAATGACGTACCGCTAAAATCTGCAGTGACGGTGCCAGCGGTTTCATAGCCTTCAAGATCCCAGACTGATGCCTCGTAGTCTGCATCGTTCTGCCACCAGGCAAAACCAAAACAGCCACCACCGCCCGGGCCTGCTGCGCACGACAGACTGCCACCCTGCGCGACACGTTCTGTATCGCCATCCAGCCAGATGATGTATCGGACGCCCATTTTCTTCACGGCATCGGTTACGCCGGGGCGCTTCATCAATTTGACCAGTCCCTTGGTGTCAGCTGGAGCCGTCCGCGGTTCAAACCATGGAAACAGGTTATCGACGAAATTCTGATTGGGGATAACGTTGAGCCCTTTGGATCCTCTGCCCAACGCACTTTCTACACAGTTGATGTAATCAGCTTCTGTCTCGTTGCCCTGGTGGTAACTCTTCGCCATCACAACCACCGACTCTCCGTCATTCAGACCTGTCGTTGCCTCGCGGGCGTCTTCAACTCTGGCGGTTACACATCCGCTGAGAGATATCGCAGTCACTATGGCTAGCGAGTTATTCACCTTCATCGTCGATTCCTCCGATCGCGAAAATGCCGAAACTGCCACCAGGCTCTGGCGGCGCATCCGGGCCGGCCACAGACTCTGCCCCGAGCGCAGGAATGTCCAGCGGACCGTCGGCGAGGTCGCTAATTTTCGTTGCCTTGTTCATTTGCAAAAGAATAAGCGCCGCTGCGTCGCGCATGGCGAGAACGGCTGCGCGTTGCAATGCTTTGGAACCTCCGATGCCTTCTTTCTGGCTCTTGCCGTAAGCACTGACCGTCCAGCTCGCAGCGCTGTTGCCGGCGCTGTCGAACACTCGCATCTTGTAACGGATCCAAACAGCGAATGCGTCAGTCTTGCTCTGGTTTGGCACCGAAAACTCGAATCCCTCAATATCAGGTTCAACCAGGGCGTCAAAAGTGTGGTCGAGCGCATTGTCGTCAGGGCCGAGAATAATGACGTTCTCAAACATGTACGAGAACAACTGCTTGAAGAAGGCTGCGTTGGCCGAGCCCAGGTCAATCGTCCATGTCTCGCGACCGAGCACGTTTTCTTCGTGGACGAAATTATTGAATTTGGCTGGAATTCGCACCGCCACGCTGAGCGGCAATTGTTCGATGTGTGGTTCCGGGATCGTTGGCTGTTCTACCGTAACGTTCGCTGCACAACCTGTCGCAAGCAATGCAAACAGAATAACTGCCAGGTGAAGTCTGTGTGGTGCCATCAAAAGGTCGGGCCCTGCGTTGAGATTCCGTTCGCTGCTATATCAGAGCGCGTTTCCAGCGCTAAGTTCCGCGGAATTCCTACCGCGAACAGCCAGTGACCACTTTAAGTTGGCAAATCGACGAGTGCAAACGAATTCGGGGTTCAATAATTGACTTTCCGTGCGTATAAAGGCGCATAGCGTACCAATTTGCAACACAGAGCCCTTTCTCGATGCCGCGGCCAAAAATTCTTGTCTTTCAACATGTTCCGTATGAGCCGCTGGGCACACTGGATCCGTTGCTGAAAAAAGCCGGTTTCCGAATTCGCTATGTGAATTTTGGCAGGGAACCGGAATCCTGTCCTACTCTCGAGGGCTATCAGGCGCTGATTATCCTTGGCGGCCCGATGAATTCAGACCAGATCGACTCGCACCCGAATCTTCTGACTGAGATTGAACTGATCCGTGAGGCGCTGCAGCGCGATATTTCTGTGCTGGGAATCTGCCTCGGCGCGCAGTTGCTTGCGAAAGCGCTTGGCGGTGAAGTGACGCGCAACGCCAAGCGCGAAATCGGTTGGTACAACGTAGAACTGACTGATGCCGGCAACTGTGATCCGGTGTTATCGGCATTTTCGCCTGTTCAGGAAGTTTTCCAGTGGCATGAAGATGGCATTCATCTGCCACCGGGCGCAATTCACCTGGCGGCGTCTGATGCCAGCGATGTGCAGGCATTCAGATACGGCGAACATGCCTACGGGTTTCAGTTTCACCTCGAAGTTGACAGGTCGTTGATCGAGCGCTGGTTAACGGTGCCTGCGAATCAGCCAGTCTTGCAGGCAGAGGCCGGCAATATAGAGCCTGACGATATCAGGGATCAGGTTCCTGCTTCGATTGATGCACTTGAGGCGCTTAGCGTGGCGACTTTTTCACGCTGGATTGAGCGCTTTGATATCTCACCCCGGCGCCGCGCATTGCCGTCCAGGTAGCTAGTAGTCGCGCCACTCAAGCGGCGCTTCCTGCATCAGTGCCACTTGTTCTCGAAGGTTGAGTACATGCTCATCCCAGTAGCGCCTGCTATCAAACCACGGAAATGCGATTTTAAATGCCGGATCTTCCCAGCGGCGCGCTAACCATGCCGCATAATGCATTATTCGCAGACTGCGCAATGCCTCGACAAGGTGCAGTTCGCGAGCGTCGAAGCGACGAAACGACTGGTACCCTTCCAGCAGCGCTTCAAGCTGCGGAGTCTGTTCCTCACGGTCACCCGAGAGAAACATCCACAGGTCCTGAACTGCCGGCCCATGTCGGCAATCGTCCAGGTCTACAATGTGCAGGCGGTCTTGATCGACCAGTACGTTGCCCGGGTGAAAGTCACCGTGCAGACGCAATTCTGTCACGTCTCCGGCTCGTTCAAAGCATGCTTCAACGCCGTCCAGCACAAGTTCCACGATGGATTCATAGGCGTCCATGTTGTCGTCGGGGATGAAGTCGTTGTCGAGCAGGTAGTCAACTGAGTCGACGCCGTAGCTCTGTATGTCGATCCGCGGCCGGTCCCGGAAGGAGGACTGCTCGCCCTCGAGGTGAATCCGTGCCACCAGTCTGCCCAGTTGGCCAAGCAGGTCGTAGTTGTCGAGGTCGGGTGCCCGGCCGCCCCGGCACGGATAAACGGCGAGTCGGTGGTGCTCAAAGTGCTTCAGTGTGGCGCCGTCGATAACCATCGGTGGCACGACAGGGATTTCCTGGTCCGCGAGATCAATCGAGAACTCATGCTCTTCAATGATCGCAGCGTCGCTCCAGCGTCCTGGACGGTAGAATTTGGCGACCACTGGTCGAGCGTCCTCAATGCCGATCTGATAAACGCGGTTCTCGTAGCTGTTCAGCGCAAGAAAACGTCCATCACAGTCAAAACCAAGGTCGACCAGTGTTGCGACGATGTCTTCAGGCTGCAGGCCTGCGAATGCCAGTGTTGCCGGATCTCCCGTCACGACACCTTCTGGCGTGCATCGCGCTTACGGTCAGTTTCCTTGAGGGACTTCTTGCGCAGACGCAAATGCAACGGTGTTACCTCGAGCAATTCGTCGTCATCGAGAAACTCCAGCGACTGCTCCAGCGAATAGCGCAACGGCGGAGTCAGAACCAGGTTTTCGTCGGTGCCGGCAGCGCGAACGTTCGTCAGCTGTTTTCCCTTGGTCGGATTTACAACCAGATCATTCTGCCGCTTGTGAATACCTACGATCATGCCTTCATAGACCGGAGCGCCATGCCCGATGAAAAGCTTGCCGCGTTCCTGCAGATTGAACAGTGAATAGGCGAGGGCTTTTCCGTGAACCATCGATACGAGGGTTCCGTTGTTGCGTTGCGCAATCATGCCCTTGACGCGCGGCGCGTAGTCGTCGAGAACGTGGTAGAGCAACCCGCTGCCGGATGTCGCGGTCATGTATTCGGTCCGAAAACCAATCAGCCCTCGTGTTGGGATCCTGTAGTCGAGTCGCATACGTCCTTTGCCGTCGGGGAGCATATTCTGTAGCTCGCCTTTGCGATCCGCCAGTCGCGTCATTACGCCACCCTGGTGTTCTTCGTCAAAGTCGACGGTCAACTGTTCCCAGGGCTCGTGTTCGACACCGTCAACGTCGTGCATGATGATTTCAGGCCTCGAAACGGCAAGTTCGAAACCCTCTCGACGCATGGTCTCCACAAGTACTGACAGGTGCAATTCACCGCGACCGGATACTCTGAATTTGTCTGGGTCGTTGGTCGCATCTACGCGCAACGCAACATTGTGTTTGAGTTCCTGCTCAAGCCTTTCACGAATCTGGCGGCTGGTCAGAAACTTACCGTCCTGCCCTGCAAATGGTGACTTGTTGACCTGGAACGTCATGTTTACGGTCGGCTCATCGACGCTGAGTGGCGGTAGCGCCTCTTCATGCAACGGGTCACAGAGGGTGTCGGAGATGCCGAGCTTATCGATACCGCTGAAGACGACGATGTCGCCCGCCGATGCGCTGTCCACTCGCTGGCGCTTCAAGCCGTCAAAACCGAACAACTCGAGAACTCGCGCGCGGCGCGATTTCTTGTTGGGCGCTACAACGCTTACAGAGGCGTTGGTGTTTAGAGTGCCGCGTGTGATCTTGCCGATCCCGAGCAGGCCAACATAGGTGTCGTAGTCCAGGCTTGATACCTGCAGTTGCAACGGTCCATCCGGATCGACATCCGGGTGCGGAACATTCTTCACAATCGCCTCGAACAACGGCGTCATGTCGCCGCTGCGGGTATCGGCATCTTCGCTGGCATATCCCTCGAGCGCTGAGGCGTAGATAATCGGAAAATCGAGCTGCTCATCTGTCGCACCTAGTCGGTCGAACAGATCAAACGTCTGATCAATAACCCAGTCAGGTCGTGCGCCATCTCGATCTATTTTGTTGATTACGACGACTGGCACCAGGCCCTGGGCAAATGCTTTTTCTGTCACGAAGCGGGTCTGCGGCATGGGTCCTTCGACCGCATCAACCAGCAGCAGCACGCTGTCGACCATGGACAGGACACGTTCTACCTCGCCGCCGAAATCGGCGTGGCCCGGCGTGTCAACGATATTGATTCGATAGTCGTTCCAATTGACAGCGGTATTCTTCGCCAGAATCGTAATTCCGCGTTCTCGCTCCTGGTCGTTGGAGTCCATGACTCGGTCGGGTACGGCCGCTCGTGGACCGAGCGTGCCGGACTGTTGCAGCATCTGGTCAACCAGCGTGGTCTTGCCGTGATCGACATGGGCGATGATCGCGACGTTGCGTAATTTAGTGATATCGGACATTGGGGTTGGGCCTGGGAATTCAGGCGCCGGATTATAGAGACCCCTTTTGATAATTGATATGGCACACTTCAGTCCATGCAGAAATCAACTACCAAAACCTGGTACATGCCAGTGCTGGCTTTGCTTGTGGCCTCCTGCGGTGACAGCGGTGCAGCGTTCGATGAGGCAGCTTACCGGGCAGAAATCATGCAATGGCGCGCCGAGCGGCTTGAAAACCTGCTCGCGCCGACCGGCTATTTGAATCAGATCGGGCTCTATTGGCTGGAGCCGGGGAGCTATAGTTTCGGCTCTGCTGAGGGCAATGACATCGTGTTTCCGGGTGTTGGCGACGCGCATATTGGAACCTTTGTGGTCGACAGTGCGGGCGTCTCAATGTCAGTGCGTGACGGTGTCCAGGTGCGACATGATGAGCAGCCAGTCAGCGAAATACTGATCGCTGCCGATACATCGGATGCGCCGGTGATGATTTCGCACGGGTCACTGGCGTGGACTGTCGTCGAAAGAGATGAGCGATACGCCGTAAGATTGCGCAACTTCGAACATCCATTTGTCGCAAGTTTCGGGCCGTTACCCTATTTCGCGATCGACCCGGCGTTTCGTGTGGAGGCTGTGCTACGTCGCTATGACGAACCGCAGATCGCAAACGTTGGCACTGTTATTGAAGGACTCGGATATCACCCGGAGTCTCCTGGTGTGGTCGAATTTGAGATCGGCGGCGAGCGTTTTGAGCTGGAGGCGTACGCGTCAGGTGATCGACTGTTCTATGTGTTCGGCGACCTGACGAGTCGTGGCGTTACCTACGGCGCGGGCCGGTTCCTCTATTCTGAAATGCCCGCGGAGGACGGTAAGACGGTTCTGGATTTCAACAAGTCCTATAGTCCGCCTTGCGCCTTCAATGATTTTTCGACGTGTCCGGTTGCCTCGCCGCGCAATCGCCTGCCGATCAGGATCGAAGCAGGAGAGAAGTACAACCAGTCGTTGCACTACGCTTCAGGCAAGTAGTTCGAAGCTAAGTCCGGCGTTTTTTTGCAAGCGCTGCAATAAAGGCTGACCCATCGCCGCGGCAGGTGTCCAGACGCCGCCGCCGGTCGGCAGATCGTCCTTGGCAAGACATATCGCACATTCACTGAGCATCTTGCTGGTCGAACCGTAGCCGGGATCCTGGTCGCCGGTTATGCGAGTGCGAAGTTGAGTACCGTCAGGTAGTTTGCCGATTTGAATAAGGTTGAAGAAGCCGCTCTGCTGCAGCTCCTCGTCCGGGCCTTCGCCAGGTTTAGCGAGGATGAATTTTTCCAGCAATGCGCGCGTAGGGGAGAACGATGCGCCGAGCACAACGCTTCCGAGCATCGCAATCATGGCCGTGCCTTTCGCCCAGCCGCTCGGCCCGTCGCCGGTCAACACGGCTTCTTCGTAACGAAATTCCTTGCCGTAGGGGTAGCCTGCGAGCGCGTGACTGCGACGCACAACTTTCGTATTCACGGCCGCCATGACGAATGGCGCCGTCCATGACTTGACCTCGTCACGATAAATCATCTTTTGCTGGTCCCGCCGGTCGGGTCCCTCGCGCTCTCCCTCGGGGTTCAGGCTGTAGGGATGTACGAGCACACGAGCGATCTCCCGGTCCTCGCGACTTTCCTTGATCAAGTTGACAAGGCTCGCGAGCGTGCCGCCGCTGGCCGTACCTTTCGTCGCCTTGACGAACATGCTGATTGACTGACAGTACTGCCCGTACTTCTCTTTCGCTGCCTGCTGGAAGAAAAACACACCGAGATCCATTGGTACCGAGTCAAATCCACAGCAATGCACGATCCGCGCCCCGGTTCGTTTTGCCTCGTCGTGATGCAGGTCAATCATCTTTCGCACCCACTGCACTTCGCCGGCGAGGTCGCAGTAGTGAGTGCCATTGGCAACACAGGCAGCAACAAGTTCCGAGCCGTAGAGGGCGTATGGTCCGACGGTCGTCAGAATCACCCTGGTGCGAGCGGCGAGTGCGTTCAACGCGTCTGTGTTGAAGCTATCCGCAACGATGAGTTCGATACTGCCAGCGTCTTCTCCCAGCCCGGCACGAACTTTTTCAAGCTTGTCCTTGCTGCGCCCGGCCATCGCCCAGCGAATATCGCCATTGGCGCCGTACTCTCGCAGTAAATATTCGGCGACAAGGTTTCCTGTGAAGCCAGTGGCCCCCTGCACGACAATATCGAACTCTCGGTCTTCATTTGCTACATCACTCAAAGTACTCTCTCCAGCATCGCAACTGCTTTTTCTCCGCCATCAGATTCCAGTGTGCCCACCTGGTGAAAGCCGAGTCTTTCATGGAATTTCATAGAAGCCTCATTGGACGGGCGAATGTTGACTTCGCAGGTCATGATGGGCGCCTCAGGACGTGTTTCTGCGAAATCCTTATACAGCATTTCGGCAATGCCGCATCGTTTTGCAAACGGCGCCACGGCTATTCGGTCGACATAAGCGAAGTCTTCATAGCGATCGCAGAACCACCGGTAATTAGGACTCGCGTAGTCAGTGTGCGGTCGCAGGCCAATGATGAACGCGGCGATGCCGTCTTCCGCACGCACCATGCGCGTGTAGGCAGCGTAGTCCAGAAACCACTGCAATCGCGTTGCGTCGATGCTACTGACATGCGGTACCGAAGATTCGTTGAGTTGCAGTACTTCACCACAGTCGTCAGGTGTAATTTGTTCAATTCGCATGGACACAGTGTAAGACTATGCTATGGTATGTCCAAGACGGCAGCGCCCAGAGCGCAAATAATCCAGACCGTCAGCATTCGCTACTTTACTCGTCTTCGCCCGAAAATAACGCTCGCAGCCAATTGCTGCGCATAAGCACGTCTGTGATCGGCCGCACTGAATTTGGCCGCTACCTGCGTAAAATTTTCGTACATTTTCTTGAAGGACCGATTGCCATGACCACCAAAGCCCGAGGCCTACTGGCTCTTGTAGCCGCAGCTTTTATTTTGCCAACTTCCTCCGTTTTCGCGGCGAAAGGCAATTCTGCGGACCTGCTGTCTTACATTCCTGAGGACACCCCGTATGTGTTCGCAGCTACAAAGCCGCTGCCCAAGGGGCTTGCGGACAAGATGGAGCCCGCTGTCGAGGAAATGCTGGATGCAATGCGCACAGTCATGCGCAATGCGATGGCTGACGAACTGGTGAAAATGTCGGAGGCCGAAGAAGAGGGCTCTGAAGAAGCTGCAGCGGCGTTTCGAACAACGATGGAACAGTTCATCGGCATGTTGAATCTTGAGACTTTGCGTGAGGCCGGTATACAGAATGATTCTGCGTTCGTCTTCTACGGCAACGGTATTGTTCCGGTCATACGTGTTGAACTATCAGACGAAGGTGGTTTCGATAAGCTGGTTTCGACGCTCGAGGCCAATGCAACCGACAAGCTGAAAGTAGGTGAGGTCAACGGCCAGTCCTACAAGTATGCAGGTGACGAAAAGGCGCGAGTTATTATCGCCACCATTGATGAGCAGGCGATCATTACGCTGGTTCCGACCGCGTTTGACGACGCGCAGCTGTCGGTGGCCCTGGGCCTCAAGAAACCCGGCAAGAGCTTGAAGAAGAGCCGTGCATTCCGCGCGATGAAGAAAGAGTACGACTTGCTGGATTCGTTCGCTGGCTACATTGATCTCGAACGTATTGCGTCTACTTTTGTTAACGGGCCAACAGGTCTCGATAAGGATCTGCTGGCCGCATTCGAGTTTGAAACGCCAGTTGAGTCCGAGGTTTGTACGCAGGAATTCATGAGTCTGGCGAGAATTGCGCCACGTGTGGTCATGGGATACACGAAGGTGTCTGCAGATGCTATTGACAGCATTGCAGTTGTGGAAGTGCGCGAAGATATTGCGAAGGGAATGTCGATGCTGACAGCATTGGTACCGGGTCTCGGTATTGATCCGGGCGGTTTCATGTCCTTTGGCATGAGCTTGAATCCGATGGCGGCACGCACCTTCTACGAGTCCCGCCTTGACGCTTTGGAGGCCGACCCGTACGAGTGCCCGCAACTCGCAGACTTTCAGGCCGGCGTTGCCAAAGGCAGGGCAGCACTCGAACAACCAATTCCGCCGGTCGTATACGGCTTTCGGGGCTTTGTCGCGAACATAATGGATATGGATGGCATCGATTTCGCGTCGGACGCGCCTCCGGAGTCGATCGAGGCGAGCGTTCTTATTTCAATTGAAAATGCAGAGTCCCTGGTCATGATGGCGGCGATGATGGATCCGGAAATTGCAGGATTGAACCTGGTTCCTGATGGCAAAGCCGTGAAGATCGAGAATGCGGAGCTCGCGGCTATTGCGAAAGAAGCTTTTGCAGCCTTATCGACTGACGCAGTGTCGCTGTCGTTCGGCGAGGGCTCGGGAAGTATCGCTGAGGGCATGCTGTTGGCAGATAGTTCAGATCCGGCACCATTCATGAGCATTAGTCTTGACGCACAACGCTACTACGCGCTGATTGGTGAAGCGATGATGCAGGATGAATCGGATTCGGATGGTACACCGATGCCGTTGGCAGCACGCGAAGCCATGCGAGATGCCATGACCGCTACGGGTTCTTTGTATGACCGAATGTCAGTTGATGTGCGGTTTACGGAACGCGGCGTGGAAATTGATTCACGTACCACGTTGGCGGACTAGCCGATGCAACACGTACTGAAATTGATCCTTCTGATCGGCCTCACATCGCCGGCTTTTGCCGGCGATGTACTGGTCGATCTGGATGTGATACGGGACTCAGGGCAGGTTACAGCCGTTGACGGCGTTTCGTCGTCGGGTCAACCCGATGAGGCGGCGTTTGAGGTGTTTGCGGAGAATGGCTACAAGACCGTGATCGATTTACGGACCCCAGGTGAGGGGCGCGGTCTCGACGAGCCCGGTGTTGTCGAAGAGCTCGGCATGACCTATGTATCGCTGCCGATCGGTCGAACTGACATCAACTATGAGTCGGCACAGGCATTGGACGAGCTTATTGCTGGCGCGGATGGGCCAGTATTGTTGCATTGCGGCAGTGGCAATCGCGTTGGTGCGTTGCTGGCATTGCGTGCGAGTCTGAAGGGTGCGAGCGACGCAGAATCGATTGTGATCGGCGAAGATGCTGGACTGACAAGTCTGAAGGCGAGGGTCGGCGAAGCGCTGACCGAGAAGTAAACTGTCCGAAGGCCCCAGCCTGACTCTCAGGTGCGGCTACAGATCCAAAATTGTTAGCTGTCGCCATAAGGAGACGGATATTTTTGCGCATTATTGCGCGAACGTATTTGGGAATTCTAAATCGATAGCGAAAAAAATCGCCGTATTTGCAACAAAAAATTCCAATAACGGGTCGATACTCTTTCGTTTTTTCGACAAACGGAATCTGATCGCCAACCCCGCACTCTAACCAACCCATCTTGTTTTGCCAACGAGATTCAATTAACTGGCTTGCGCTGAACATTCGATCAAGAACTTACAAAATAGCAGCCCGCAATCGTGAGTGATTCGGTGAGGGTCCGTGCGCATTTTTGCGCTTTGAGAGGTTGGATTAATTTTTCCAGATTGATTTCGACCATATTTGACAACTGCACAAGCAAATGAAAATTTCGATCCATTGAGGTGAATCAACCTAGTGGAGATACTTCGGATGAATTCAAGCAAATCGAAAGCTCGCGGGTCCAACAGTCTCGTTGCTCTGTCTCTGAGTGTATTGGCGGTCTCCTGGCTGTTTCAAAGTACTGCAGCAAACGCTCAGACCCCGGAGTGCAACTTTAAGTGGGACGGCGACTGTTTCGAGGAACTCTCTGAAGCGGAAGCGGCGATGCGTGCCGTGGACTGGCATCACGAGCAACTGCAATTTGACACTGCCGACGAAGAGGGGAATAGATCCTACAAGGTTCCCCCGACACCGCATTTGCCGCCGATCGCATGGCATGCGGAGTTTTTCGACGGCAATACGAACCCCGGATTCTATGGACCAGCGTTCGCGACTTTCCTGGAGGCTCACACGTTCATGGTTGACCGTGCGGCAGTCGAGGGGACATCGACAGAACTGGTTCACCGCGGCGATGAAACGATGTCAGGTCGCGTACACAAATTCTACAGTGATAATTACACTCAAGTACCAATTACGCAGACTGATCTTGTGGCCCCGTACACAACGCCACAGGGTGGTTGCAGCGGATATCCAAACTACTCGACTGAAGCTAATGTTACGGGCTTCAGACATTACGGCCATGCACCCGATTCACTGGTTCCCTGGGTCGTCAAACCCAGTATCAAATATTATGGCAGCAACAACTGCATTCAACCGGATAACTCCTGGTACCGAATTTTCGCTTTGCCCGTCCTGGAGGTTGCCGAGATTGCCGTCAGCCTGTGCAAGCACCCGTACTACTCAGATGGCACGGAATGTGTCAATGGGCTGACTGATGAGATCGAGGTCGTTCGAAAATACGTGCTGGAGACGCCGACTCCTGAACCGGCGGATTGTGATCGCACCAACCCTTGTGATCTGGCAACGGGCAATAAGTTACAGTCCGAAAACGACTACGCTGGTTCCGGCGCGGGAACGCTGTCTTTTTCACGTTTCTACAACAGTGCGGGCCCTTTCCGATCAACTGCAAACGGTGGAGTCGGCTGGCGACATACCTATTCACGCACACTTGACGAGCGTCCAGACAAAGACCCGATTAAATTCGCAACTGGTCAGTCTGCGTCTTATGGATCTGATCTGGAAGCCTGCGAGTCCGGTTGGGACGACATAAAAACCACGGTCTGGAGCGGCGATCTTTCAACAGCGACCGCAACATTCGTTGGCGGCAGCAGCTGCGAAATTTCTGACGGTGGTTCGTTGAAGGCGATTTTTCCGGTGAAACAAGCACAGTCGCGACCGGCATTTACGCCGGCATCGACGATGCACACCATTACCCGTCCGAGCGGCGCGGTGTATCACTTCAAGAAAGTGGGATCCGATTGGGTTAACGAACTCAATCCCGCGATGACACTCGAGGCCTCAGGCAGTAACTGGGTCTTTTCGGCCGCGAGTGACACGCAGGAGACCTACAACGGCTCCGGGCAACTCATATCAATCACGTATCGGAACGGTCAGACCGAGACCCTTGAGTACAATCTGACGACCGCTCAAGGTGGAGACGACGATTCTGACACGCTGGATCGTGTGACGGGACCATTCGGGCACTCGCTGAGCTTTGCGTACGATGGCAGTGGTCGCCTCGATACCGTGACGACTCCGGACGGCGCGATTCAGTATGGATATGACGGCAACGACAATCTGATCAGCGCGACACAACCTGACAGCTCTGTTCGGCAGTACGTTTACGAAGATCTCGATTTCGCAACACATTTGACCGGCATCATCGACGAGAATACTGATCGGTATGCGACCTGGGCCTATGACACGTATGGTCGGGCTATTTTGTCCGAGCACGCCGGCAGCCAGGAAACCGTCAATATCGCCTATAACAGCAGTGGCACGACGACGTTGACACTGGGCAACGGAGCGACACGAACCTACACGTTTGCCACCGCTCAGGGACGGCGGCGATCGACGATGATTACGGGCGATGTCTGCAGCACATGTCCCGGTGGAAACATTGCGGATCGCACCTATGACGCCAATGGTTTCAGTGACGAAATTATCGACTGGAACTTCAATACGACACAGACGGTTCGCAACAGTCGTGGCTTAACTGAAACACTGATCGAGGCGAAAGGGTCACTCGACCAGCGTACGACGACCTCAACATGGCACGCCGACTACCGGGTGCCGACACAAGTGGTTTCTCCGAGCAACACGACGACGTTTACTCACGATTCTCAGGGCAATGTTTTAACCGTAACGGTGTCATCAGGCGCTCTGTCACGTGGCTGGACGATGACCTACAACGCGAGTGGGCAGTTACTTACGGTTGACGGCCCTCGAACTAACGTCACCGACATTTCAACTTTGGGTTACTACAACTGCACCACCGGAAATGAATGCGGACAGCTCCATACATTCACCAACGCGCTTGGGCAGGTGACGACTTACAACAGCTACGACGCCGCAGGCAGACCAACCCTCGTGACTGATGCGAACGGGCTGCAGACGGCCTTAACGTACGACTGGCGCGGCAACGTGCTGTCAACTACAGCTACGCCGACGTCGGGAACGCCTCGCACGATGACGATGACCTATGACAACGTGGGGCAACTCGCAACGCTGAGCACGCCGGACGGCCGCGTTCTGACCTACGCATACACAGCCGCGCACTACGTCGACTCTGTTACCGATAATTTTGGCAATAAGATTCAGTATGCCTACGACGCGATGGGGAATCTTGCGGATGAAGATACGCTTGACTCGGGTAGCGCCCTGAAGCGCGCAGTCGACTACGTCTACGATATCAATAATCGACTGGATTCGATTACGAGTGGCGGATTTGAGACCGATCTCTCGCTCGACCTGGTCGGTAATCTCACAAGTGAGACAGACCCAGGTGATTTTGTAACTGCGTATGTCTACGACACGTTGAATCGCCTGGATTTTTCAACGGATGCGTTGTCAGGGGTTACAGATTATGCCTACGACGCCCATGACAACGTAACGCAGGCGGTTGCGCCCAATGGAGCGACGACTGACTTTGTCTATGACGCGCTCGACAATCTTACATCGGAGGCGAGCCCGGACCGGGGCACGACCACTTACACGTATGACGGTGCCGGGAACGTCGCTACAGTCACAAACGCACTTAGCAAGACTGCGACCTTTGACTACGACGCCTTGAATCGCGTGACGTCGATTACGTATCCGAACTCGGCAGAAAACGTCACTTATACCTATGATGATGCAGCGACAGAGGGAATAGGACGGCTGCGCTCAATCACGGATCAGAGTGGCAGTACAACCTATTCCTACAATGAATTCGGTGAGGTCATTACCGATGCGCGGGTAATGACCGGCATAACCTACACAACGTTGTATCAATACGATGCTGCGGGCAACGTCAGTGCGGTCACTTACCCCAGCGGCCGGGTCGTCGATTACGTTCGCAATGCGCTGGGCGAAATCACACAGGTAACGAGTACAAAAAATTCTGTAGCCAAGACCGTCATCAGCAATGCCACACATGCGCCGTTCGGCCCGGTTGAGACGCTGACCTACGGCAACGGCGTCGTCTTTAACTATCAATACGGCCTCGACAACCGAATCACGTCAATCACATCGACGGGCATCGCCGACAAGCACTACAGTTACGATCTTGCTGCAAATATTTCAGAAATTGACGACATTCTGGACGTCAATTTGTACAAATCGTTCGATTACGATGCGCTGCGCAGAATCAAGGAGGAAAACCTCCCGCAAGGCGGGGACTATTCCGCGAAGATTCTCGCGGACAACCCGGTCGCTTATTGGCGTCTGGGTGAAACCAGCGGCACAACGGCGGCTGACTCGAGCGGCAACAGCCACGACCTGACCTACACAGGTACGTATACGCTCGGCCAGCCAGCGCTCGTTAGCAACAGCGACGCTTCAATGCGGATTCCGACGACAGGTAGCGGCCACGCAGGCACCACAGTCCTGACAGGCGTAACGGTCACAGGGGTTGAGACCTGGTATCAAACCGACTCAATCGCCGACTATCGCGATGTGCTGAGCCTTCATAGCACACCGTACAACCGAATTATTCTGATTCACTACAAGACTGACGGACGTTTCAAGGTGTGGCGAGGTGCCAATCAGTCACCGATCATGCAATCTGACAGCGTGGTGACAACCGGCGAACCGCATCATGTAGCCGTCTATTACGACGCGGCCACCAACAAGACCCACATGATGATCGACGGCGTTGTTCAACAGGACACTTACTCCGGAAATATTTTGGCCGTACCCGATCCCAAGGTGTACGTTGGAGCGCTCGAACACAACAACGCACCGTTCTCACGATTCCAAGGGAATATTGACGAGGTCGCTATCTATGATGGCCCAATGTCCGCAAGTGTTTTCTCGAACAGGACGCTTTCGGGAGCGGACGCGACTTTCGTATATGACGCAAATGGCAATCGCACGTCTTACGACGACGGCTCAAACGTCACATCGCTGACCTATGCGTCTCTTTCCAATCAACTTGCCACTATCGACAGTGTGTCAATAACACATGATGCAGCAGGTAACAGAACCGCAGAACCGGGTGGCAACAGAACCTACACGTACAGTGACTCCAATCGACTCACCGGTGTCTGGGACAACAGTTTGTCTGTTGCAGCCTACGTTCACAATGCGATGGGGCAGCGAACCAGGAAGACCGTTGGATCGACAGATACGTATTTTGTCTATGATCTTTTCGGCAACCTGATCGCTGAGCACGACGGGACAGGGAGTCTGGTTCGTGATTACGTTTGGGCTAATGGGGTGCCAGTCGCCCAGGTCGATTCAGGAGAGGTATTTTCGTACCTGCATCGAGATCATCTTGGAACGCCTAGGCTTGCGACCAATGACAGCCAGACAGTTGTATGGCGCTGGGACAGTGATGCGTTTGGTGCTGTTGGGCCAGATGAGGACCCGGATGGTGACATGTTAGCGATGACAGTTAACCTGAGGTTTCCGGGGCAGTACTACGATTCTGAGACGGGTTTTTATTACAACTACTTTAGAACGTATGACCCTTCTACGGGAAGGTACTTAGAATCTGATCCCGTCGGCTTGGGAGGCGGGCTGAACACCTATGGGTACGTTCGCGGCAATCCGCTATCGGCAATCGATCCGTATGGCTTATTCGATTGGCCATCCCTACCTCAAGGAATCGTCGATGGTGCGGCTGGCTTCGGAGATGGGATTTCTTCTGTATTTACGCTCGGTCTCTATTCTACTGCTGACTTAAGAAACGACTTGGGAATTGATGGTGGCGTTGACGAATGCAGCTGGGCATATCGCGGCTCGAAGTACGCAGGCTATGGTTACGGTGCCGCGACGGCATTCGTTGGCGGATTGTCGGGAGGCGCAAATTCAGTATTCTGGTCTGGTCATGGAGCTGAGGCGACCGCGATTCGACTTGGAACAACTATAGGAAGAACCCCTGTCGGGCGACTTGCAAACGGCGTCGGGCTCAAGAGTCGTAGGGCCTGGGATTTCATGTCGAGTATTTTCGCGCGAAATGCAACCGGTAACGCTCAAGCAGTCATTCGCTATAGAAATTCGGCAACGACGTGGAATCGCATCGAAAGACCGATTCTCAAAAGGCGAGGGATTCCAATTGATTATCGATAAGATTTTTGATGCAATTCAGCGAATATTCAATCCACCGACTCGATTTGAAGACGGAAGCTTTGTCGGCTGGTTGAACAGAGAGGCAATTGTCTACGTTAAACGGGACCGTCGGGTTCCGATTGATTTCATGTTCAACCCCGATTCGGACGTAGGTTCATCCCGAACACTACGACTGAAGGATATTTCATATTGGGAGGAAGAAAACCAGCACATACCTGTTACGGACGAGGAACGGTCCGAAATTGCTGAGAAGGTCCGCGCCTACTGTTCTCGAAAGGGTATTGAACTAATCGTCGTTGATTGAGGGCATGGCGGTGGTTGAATTGGGGTCGAACCGCACTTTCGGCTATGACCGATTCATGCGGGGTCGGCCAATAGGTGCTGGACGAACGCGGCGCTTCAAAATCGACTCAATTTGGTCCTTGAACTGATCGCCGCCAAGCACAAGGCAGGCATTCGTGGTTTTGCGGATATCGTCGATCAGTTCCTTCTTCATCTCAGATTCGAACAACCTGCGATAGTTTTCATACCTTGCCGGTCCCGTGCCGAGCTGAGGATAGATGGGATGCGGTGACACTACAGGATCATCGATGCCGAACGCGTTGCATGGGTAGCTGCTGTGAGGGAGGGTCGGTCTGTCTCCCAGTTACTCGTATAGAAACTGCGGTCGACGCCTCGGGATTGATCGAATTGGCGAGAATGGATTCGGCCTTTCAGGCCTCACCCCTTCGGGGCGCACTGCGTGCGTCCAAAACGGACTACGTCGCGTTTTGTGACCTCGCTACGCGACTTCGACTCGCTCCGTCTGCACAAATAAAATTGGGCGACCCCGAAGGGCCGCCCATTTCATTTGGTGGAGGTGGCGTCTATCTCTTGAGAGGTGCATTCAGACGCATTTCATTGCAGTTTGCGCATATTTTATAGGGGTGAGTGAGTTTTCGAACGTGCAGGCAGGCGCATATTGGCGCAACAGATGGCACATGTTATGGTGGGTTTTATGGTGGTCTGATTTTTCATTGACCGCCCCAAGTCACTCAAAAGATCCTCGAAAATGCCGAAAATTGCCAAGCCGATGGTTGACCTGCAGCTAAAGCAGTTGTCCCGGCCAGGACTGTACGCCGTGGGTGGAGTGGCTGGGCTTTGTATTCGCGTCCGAGACTCAGGTGCCCGTAGCTGGATTCTGAGGGTTGTAGTTGGAGGTAAGCGACGCGAAGTCGGGCTGGGCGGGTATCCCAGCGTATCGCTTAAGGAAGCACGCGAGAGAGCTCAGGACGCCCGAGCAGAGATTCGAGATGGTGTTGATCCTGTCGAGTCACGTAAGGCCGCGAAACGAGCATTGATCCACGACCAAGCGCGACAAATGACGTTTTCGGAGGCGGCGTCCCTTTGTCACGCAACCAAGTCGCCCGAATTCCGAAACGAAAAGCATCGACGTGATTGGATGAGCTCTCTGAATAATCACGTGATCGACGAGATCGGCGAAGTGCAGATCTCAGAGATGGAACTGCCGCATATCGTCCAGGTGTTGAAACCGATCTGGGAGACCAAAACAGAGACTGCCACGAGGGTTCGGCAGCGGATAGAGTCTGTCCTGGCCTGGGCCAAGGTCAATGGCTATCGAACGGGGGACAACCCGGCCCGCTGGTCAGGGAACTTAGAGTTCGCGCTTCCAAAGCCGTCCAAAATTCGCAAGAGAAAGAACTTCCCTGCGTTGCATTGGACCGAAGTAGCCGAGTTCATGGTTGATCTCAAGAAGAGGAGTGGCGTCGGCGCGCGCGCGCTTGAGTTCGCAATCCTTACGGCCGCGCGATCCGGTGAGGTTCGTGGCGCAACTTGGGCAGAGTTTGACCTTAAGGCGAAAACATGGCGCATACCGGCGGACAGGATGAAGTCGGGCCGGTCGCATACGGTGCCTCTTTCGGATGATGCGAGCAAATTGCTTCAGAAATTGGACGTCATCGATGGATGCGACTATGTGTTCCCTTCGACTCGTGGGAAGAAATTGTCGGATATGGCGATGAATCAAGTTACACGAAGGATGAGGGTCAACGCCGTCCCACACGGGTTTCGATCAAGTTTCAAAGATTGGGCGAGGAACTCGACTGAATCTGCGGACGAGGTTTCGGAGCTCGCCCTAGCTCACGTATCTACAGATGCCACTCGCGCCGCGTATGCCCGCGACGAGCTACTGAGTAAGCGGCGCGAGATGATGGACGATTGGGCCGAATATTGTATGACTGTGTTGTCCGAATAGAGATGGAATTTCAGAACTTTTCAATCATGGCAGCTGACGGGCTAGGAGAGTTCGATTGGGATTTAATTGAGAAAGTCGCAACCGTTTCGTTTGACGAGGATCACCGCAGAGAGATTGCTAGAGCAATCTCAAGGTATTGGCTCGAGTCGATTTTCGAGAACAAGACCCCGTCATCGCGGCATGTTAGACAGGCTCTCCAGCGTATTCAGAGGCATTCTAATGGCCTCAGAGACGCGCTCTCATCGATCGACGAAGCAAGCGAAGTAGCATTCAATTCGACCTGGCCATGGGACGTTGAGTGTCATCCCGACTACGTGAAGGCCGTTCTGCAACGCTTGTCTATTGCATCTAGAGCGCTGCTGGAACAGGGCGCTGATAGTGGGAGATCGGCCGGCGGCCGACGAAGGCACGACGCATTCCGACTGTTTGTCGTTGACGTTCACCGAGTCTGGCAGAGCGCCGGAGGAAAAGGCAAAGGGGCATTTTGGGACCACAGATCGGAAAAACACATTGGACCCATGATTCCTCTAGTTGAAGCGCTTTTGGATCAAATCCCGGGATCGCAGGCACCAAAGGCGCGTTCGATTGTTGAATTCCTGAAGTAGTTATTCGACAGACAAATACTCCGCCAAAAAGCGCAAGTAAATGTCTATGAAATAGATACGCTGTTCTGCCATTAATAGCATTCAAGAGCCACTCTCTGAAACAGGATGCTATCTAATGACTCGGTATATTTCAGCCGCTCAACTCGCGAAACGTTACGACGTGGATAAGTCAACAATTTGGCGTTGGTCCAGTCGAGGAATTCTACCCAAACCGGTCCGACTCTCCGGAAAAACAACTCGATGGGTTTTGGATGAGATTGAGCACCATGACGCTCAACTCAATCGTACCGGCGACCACTAGACAAGCCTGCGGAATAATGACGCGCAATCGAGCGAAGGCTACTGGTCGGCGTGAATCTGGATCCTATGTGGCGCTCCCACACGCTGTATTGCGTCATCAGAAATTCATCTCACTATCTGCTAAGTCGAAGGCACTCCTTTTGGACTTTCTTGAGCAATACACAGGAAACAACAATGGCGATCTGGCGATGCCCTGGTCGCGAGCTTCGGAAAGAGGGTGGCGCTCGCGACAGCAACTCGACAGGGCGCGTGCAGAACTTGAGGGGAAGGGTTTTATCATCCGATCGCGGCAGGGTGGGAGAAATCGATGCAATCTTTGGGCTGTTGCATTTTTTGCGATCAATGAGTGCAAAGGAAAATTGGATATTCGTCCAACGAATGCTGCTCCAGGAGATTGGCGAAATTGACATTCTTGACCCGTATTCAGTGCCACGTTGCCCCGCATGGAGTGTTAATTACGAGGGTTCACTCATCGAATCGAAGGTGATTGACCCGCATAGGGTGCTAGTCAAGGAGCACTCCCGAACGCTACTGACCCGAATAGAGTGTCCCTTAGTAGTTACCATGCTTGAGGCCAGATTTGAACTATAGACCTAAACATCCAATTCAGGCCGTGCACTCTATGCTTGAAAGCGGGTTGCATGTGAATGACATCGCGCGTGCATTGCGTGTCCATGTACGACAAGTGGATGCCTGGCTTGCTCAGGAAACTCTTCCAAGAATGACCGAGAACGGGAAAGACGCCATCGACAAACCAAGGTTTCTCCGATGATCAACCACACCGAAACGTCGCCGCAACTTCCGAATTCGGGAATGTTTCGATTTCCTGTATTGAGATCTGAGCAGAGTGAACGCTACTGATCTACAAAAAAGTCGTGTTCGGAACGTCTTGTCACAGGCGAAATTGTCGTATTCCGACCAAATCGACCTGTTGTGTGAACTTGTCACTGATCTCGCGGATCGGGCGCGCCTCGAGAAGCCAATTCGCCTCGACGATGGGCGAACTGAATGCGTCAGGTGTGGGCTTTTGTTTCGAGCAACACGGATCGACGCCATTTATTGCAGCGGTCGATGCCGGAAAGCCGCTTGCGATGAAAGAAAACGAGTATCGGATTTACTCGTAACGGATAAGTAACGGATACGTGATTAATCGATGTGATGATGACGTTGCTTGACACGGTCTGCCGGACGGCGGCAATCAACTCTTTCCATGTCGTCGTCCGGCTTTTTTGGAGGTCAGAACCATGAGCAAGAATATCGAGATAACGAGGCCACTGAAGCATCGACCGGGTGTCGCCGTTGTAAGTACGAATGGTCGGTCCAAGATCCTCGGTGATGGGGACCCGCTCTCGTCAGCTGAATACTTTGAGGCAATCGGAGGCTACCCCGAGTCGACCGCGCCAAAGTTGGAGTTCAATAGCGAAGAGCGAGAGCTACTTCAAGCGGCTGAGAGCAAGCTCAGTCGAGCGAGAGCCGCGGAGCAAGTCGTTCTCACGCGAAGGGCTAATGTCGAGCGACGCGGGGCTGTTCTCGAGAACAAACACGCCGCCGATCATCCGTCTGTACAAGCGTTGATCGAGAGGCGAAGAACCTACGATGGTCGCCTGGTCGAAGTACGTGATGTTCTACGACTAGCGCTCGTGGAGTATAACCACGTCAATGGATTAGTTACTCGCGCAGCCCGAACTCGACTTGACGGCCCGCCGCAGCTACACCGAATCGAGCCGACGCTGGATGAGCGAATCGAAGCACTGGAGATCGACGATGAATAACGTAGCGTCTCTTCGTGAGTGGCAGACATTCGATGAAACGAAGTGTCTGGCTGGATCTATCAAACGAGCGAGCGACACCGGCGAATTTGAAGCCGTCATCGCCACATTGAACGTGATTGACAGCGATGGCGATATTATCGCGCCTGGGGCTCTTGACGGTGTCAGCGCATCTATCGTTCCGGCCCACAATCATAGTTCCGTGCCACTCGGAAAAGCCAGATTGCACGATCGCGGCAGTGAAGTCATAGCGACGGGTATATTAAATCTTGATATCGAACCCGGTGAGCAGTGGCACACCGCACTAAAATTCGATCTCGCTAATCCACCTTCTGTGCAAGAGTGGTCATTTGGTTATCGCGTTTTGGATTCCGAAATCGAGACTCGTGACGGCGAACAGGTCCGAGTGATTAAGCGAATGGATGTTATGGAAATCTCGCCAGTGCTGCGAGGTGCCGGAGTTGATACACGCACGTTAGCGGTCAAGCATCGCACTTCTGTTGGGCGAGATATGCTTGGCAAGACGGGTATCGAGGAAAAATCGCTCAATGCCTTCATGAGTATTGAAGCCAAGCTACTCGCGTCAGATATTATTAGAAGCGAGCGAGACTTGAATCATTCCAAGACGCATCGCTACAAGTTCGAGTTTTGTGAATTAGACGCGGCGAAATCGAGTGCGGCCGTTGGGTGTGCGGCGATGATCGCAGACTCCCTCGAAATTGAAGCCCCAACAATCAAGTTCTTTCGACCGTCAGCCACGCAAGTGGACTTCTCACGCAAAAATGATATCGATGGGCTGGCCTTGTGTGGTCGAAAAGTCGATGGCAAGCGCCTCATATACGTTCGCGAAGACGCTGTCGACGAAATGATCGACACGATTTCACATGAAGTTCGGCATCTTTGGCAGTATGAATCCGGCTGGGATATGTCCGACAGTCGGTTGACTGAAGATGATGCCCATCTTTTCGGGAATTCAGTGAAATGCTTGCTCGGTATTCCCGGCTATGCCGATTTGAGTATCAGTGTTGGCGATCCGCCTAAGGACGTTGGACACATTCGAAACGCAAGCTGTGACTTCCATGTAAACAGGAAGACTGGAGCTGTGCATCAGGGCCGCGGGTTTGGGCCTCACCCTGTGTGGCACCTGGTGCGTACAGTTGACCTGGACTCCCTGCGGTAGCGTGTGATGGGTTTGGATTGGAAAGGTGACGAGCTCAAAGCGAAGATGAAGCGAGCTCAGTTGACGGGCGTCGATTCGACGATGGCAGCTTGTGTGTTGCACGCCAAGCGGAATCACAGTGCTGGTGCTCATGGTGCGGATCGTTTTGAGACACAGACCGGCGTGTTGGAGCGATCAGTTCGAATTGTTGACTTGACCTATGAAAAACCCAGGAAGGGTGTGCTTGGTATCTGGGGATCAACGCAGCTCGCGTACGCGATTCGCATAGAGTTCGGGTTCCAGGGAAAGGACTCAATGGGCCGTGTCATCGACCAGCAGGCATACCCATTCTTACGGCCGGCGGCCCAAAAAGAATATCCGAAGCTGGCTGGCCGTATTCGACGTGCTTTGAAGACAACGGGAGATAGGCTGTGACAGAACGACTGGGCAACGCCGTCCTCGAACTTCGGACGGATGACGATGCCTTTGAGAGGGGTATTGATCGCGCAAAGCGCAAAGCGCTAGATCTCGCCAAGACATTCGATAAGGTTGGAAAAGCGGCACGTCGAATTGGGACGCAATTGACCGCGGCAATAAGCGTACCGCTGACAGCGATAGGTGTTCTCGCAGTCAAAACCGCGTCCGATGTTCAAGAGATGCGTAATCTGTTCAAAGAGACTTTTGGGGAGGCTGCTGAAGATGTTGAGCAATGGGCAGAGCGCACCGCAATTGCAACCAATCGATCCCGCTTTGATTTGATGAAGACGGCCGCGGAATTTGCGGCGTTTCTAAAGCCGTTGGGTGTTGCACCTGCGGCTGTAGCACCGATGTCAAAGGCGCTTACTCAGCTGACAACGGACATCTCTTCATTTCGTGATCAAACTGAGGAAGAGGTCTTTACTCGTCTATTTTCTGGGCTGGCTGGAGAGACGGAGGCGGTACGGCGTTTGGGAATTGACATCGGTGAGGCAGCTGTCCAGCAGGAGCTGTTGAACAAAGGATTCAGAGGCTCGGTAGGCGACGCAACGCAAAGTCAGAAAGTAATGGCTCGCTTTTCCTTAATTATGCGGCAGACAACGGATGCGCAGGGGGATGCCGCCCGAACAGCTGAGAGTTTTCAGAATCAATCTAGAGGGCTTGCCGCTGCGATCAAGAATATTCGAGTCGAAATTGGAAACAGGTTGTTGCCAATCGCTACGTCTCTAGCGTCGAAAATCACTGAGCTCGGCAAGGAGTTTCTGGGTCTTTCCGAGAACGTGAAATCCGGAATACTGGTTGTTGCGGCGTTCGTCGCAGCTATCGGTCCTGCCATCTTTGCGATTGGGTTACTGGTGCAGGCGATTGCTTTCGCGATCGGTGGTTTTGTTCTCTTGGTGCCAGTACTGACCTTTGCTGGAAAAGCCATCAAGGCGGTGCTCATTGCAGTCCAGGTGGTCGTGGTCGGGTTTCTAGGTTTCTTCTCCACTGTACCGGGCATTATTATCACATCGCTTGCCGCGATTGTCGGCGGATTCTTTGTATTCAAGGACACGGTAGTCGGATTCTTCAAGGGTCTCGTTTTGGCGATCAGAGATGCCTTTGTTGTGGGATTCAACAATCTCGTCGTCATACCGTTCCAGAAGTCCGTAAACAAACTCAGCGAATTCTTGCTCGAATCGCCATTAACGGCCGGGGCTGGGTTGAAGCTACGAATCGGTGTCAATGACATTCTTGAGAACACCTTTAGCGACGATATGAAGTCGGTAATTTCCGAGGCAACCACAACCGGGAAGCGAGAGTTCGAGGAATTCAAGGTTTCTGCAAGCAACGCGATCGACTTTGTAAAAACGAAATTCAATGATCTCGCAGGTGCCGCGGCGGGTGTGATACCAGAATTCGACGCAGCAGGATTTTCTCTTGAGAACATGGGGTTGAAATTTCAGAAGCTATTGAGTCAGTTGCCGACAGTGAAGGGGAGTATCGGAGAGGTCGGCGATGCTGCAGTTACCGCTGGTGAGAATGCGACAAGTGCATGGGAGCAGTTCGGTTTTGCGATCCACAGCACCGTAGAAGATAACCTGACCAATGCGCTGACCGGTGTTCGTAGGTTTGCCGATGCTACCAAGGCAATCTTGAATGAGGTCATCTCATCGATCATTCGTGTTGGGGTTGTTCGACCGATACTGAGCTTCTTCGGTATCAAGGGATTTGCGGACGGTGGTAGGCCGCCAGTAGGACGTCCTTCTGTGGTTGGTGAGCGTGGGCCTGAACTGTTCGTGCCCGATTCAGCCGGCACGATAATTCCGAATCACGCGCTTGGCGGTGGTGGTGGAATCAATCAAGAATTCAATTTTCCGATCGCGTTCCCGACGCAGCTGCAAGCCTTTATTCAGAATACTGCTGGTCCAGCGGGGCGTGACGCTGCAATACAGCTGCTCAATGCTCAACGAGGGAGGTTTTGATGAGTGATAACACGATTACGTTTCCGACCGATGTTAGACAGACCGGGCGCTTAGTTAAGGCGTTCAGAACCGGATTGGCCGAGGGGATGGCGGGTACTGGACTGGGTAACGAGCAGATTCGCCGCGCTCTAGACGCACTTGAGCCGGATATCCGGATATTAGGCGAGTCGCTTGTTGTGGAAACAGTTCCTGAGACCGTTTGGGAATATCAGCAAGCTGTATTGGTGAAGGCGACATCTATCCTCCAAGAGCGCCTTCGTGAAATCTTGGAGCGCCAATGAGGCGTGTGAATCGGAAGGGAGATATACATGATATTTGCAACTCGACATTCAGACCAAAGTGGGGCGATAGCACATAACGCTATGGTCGTTTGCTTTGATTCCCAGGCACAAGCCGAGAGTTGGCTATTGTCGGGCCACAGCGTTGGCCTTAACCCCAGAGTCGAAGTGGGCTCATTCGATACATCTTGGCGCCATACGGATTCGCTCCTTCCAAGTCTGGTGGACCAAGCATGTGCGCCTTTTTCGGGTGAGCTGATAAAGACGAGGGGACCAGACGATCATCACGTCGGAAATCACTTCGAGCACACGCCGAAGCCTGATGTCCTGGTACTCGTTGACAGGCGTCCTGACGATGTCAGCTAACGCACTGCGACGCCGCCTGGACAAGCTATCCGACTTCGCAGGTGGTCCTCCGGATCCGCCATTCATCGCTGTTCAACGCAATCTCGTCGAACGGAAGGAAGACGGAACGCTATGGAGCCGGCCGTATCGACGCCATGTTATCGGTCAGCCATTCAGCGAGATGCTAAATGCCGCATGGAAGTGTACTGAGGAGCCGCATGATGAGCAAAAAGCCTCCCTCGACACCGAAAAATGACCCTCAGACGGCCTCAGGCGGTCAAGACGCGACGCAGTCTGACGTCGACAAGGTCAATCAAAGCAAGCAGTTAGCTATTGGTGCGTCTGTTCGTGTATCCCGCCTGGATTCACTGAAAGCCTGTCGCTCGGAACTCGGCAAATTATACCGAGAGAGCCGAAAGCGAGCTGGCCGCTTTCCGTTGCCACTTGAGGCGAAGAGACTGGCGGACGTACTGGCAGGAGTTCGCACGTCAATCGAATTGGAAGAACTCGAGAAACGCCTGCAACAGCTTGAAGAGCGACTCGCACAGAAGTAGAGCGGTCTTTGAAATGTCAAATCTAAACTCTGAATTTCGATGCCCGACCCTACCTCTAGCACCTGACAGACTTGCGTCGAACAATCAGTTACATAGTTGAGAAATAGTGATGAAGCAAGACGAAACGGGTAACCGACTAGAGTTAAAGATTGGTGATATCGTCGACTCCCCAGGTGGACCGTTGAAGGTGGAGGCAATATCTATTGAGGGGGACGAGTGCTCATTAGAAATGCTTCGACTTTTTGGTGGTCCTCCCCAAGGCTGGCCCAAATCACGTAATCCGGATGAATCAGTCTGATCTCGTGGTTTTTGAGGAGCGTGTGGAGGCGATCTGTCCATTCAATTACATTATCCATGGACTTGAATTTTTCCGTGCCAACAGCCCTTTCCAACGTTCCATTGTGGACCATATCTCCACACAGCCCGTAGAGATCAAGTAAATCCAGCGAGGAAAGGGAGCGCTCTTCGATGTACTCATAACCTGCATTGTCGAGATCAGACAGTGGAACAGGATCACGCTCTTTGTTGACGAACCTGACTGCCCTGGGAAAGAAATCCTCATGGAGCTCCCCAAGAAGTTTTAGAATGTCTGACGGCCGCTCCAGTCGACGATTCGATCTTGTCTTGGTTTCCGGTATGTCGCTGTGTGCCAAAAGGCAGGAAAGACCAATAAGTTCGCAGATCATTCTAAGCTGAATGAAACAACACTCACAGCCTGCGTCTTCATTCAAATCTTTGTTAATAACCAACTTATGCAGAGTTCGGATGACAATAAGGCGGTGTTTGATCTTTGTAAGTAGTACACGGTAACCGACGAGTACGGATTGCCCGTACCGGTCGTGCTGGAGAGGTCTCATACGCTGCTGCCAACGCTAGTTATCAACGCGTAGCCGAGTTTCATTGCCAAATCTTCTGTCAAGTAGAAATGTTGAATTTTCGTTGATCGTGGACTTGTCAATTGGAGCAAAATGGTTCCACTCTCGTCACCTTTGTGAATTGAATAGGTGTCAAATGATCTATCGGTCAAACCTAGTTGCGAGGGGTCGTAGCTCGCGTGTAGTGCGTTGGTAAGAGTCACGAGATTATCGAACTTGGTTTCATAGTTCTCGGTCTGCCCATCAACAAATTTGAATTGAAATTTCGCCTTGCCCTTCACAATTCTGATTTTGTCGCAGGATACAATCTTCTTCATGGGGCCTCCTTGTGAATGCCGCAAAAGTGAGAAAAACTGGCGTTGCCGATCAGGTAGGAATTATCGCACCTGGGCTCTCCCGAAATCGACCCTTCAAGGGAAAGTGCTCATCACGATACTCAATAGTTTCGTGCTTCTCAGCACGACTTCGTGCAGCCATCAGTATTCGCGAATGGGAATGATACGAGTTCGTTGGTCGGCACTGGTCGAGCCACGGTCCGCTATAATAGCCTCAGCATCAACATGATTGGGGGTACTGATATGGGGTTCTTTGCACGCCAGGCGGCGACAGATGCCAGGCTACTGAAACGGTCCTGTGAGTCACTAATCGGCCTGTGTAGGGGAATGTTAGCCGATGGATTCCTGGCCGATGAGGAGATTCTCTTTCTCAAAAACTGGCTCGATGAAAATGACATGCTAGCGGCAACCTGGCCAGGTGAGGTTGTATATAAGCGAATCAATCAAGTTTTGGCTGATGGGGTTATCGATAAGAGTGAGCGAAAATACCTAACCGATACCCTTGAATCTCTGATCGGCGGAACGATGCAAGAGACTGGTGCGACCGAAGGGCTTCCGACAGATCTCCCTGTTGAGGACGTGGAATCGATCGCTTTTCCTAGCAGTTCTTTTTGCTTTACCGGGACATTCCTGTTTGGTACACGTGCGGCGTGCCACAAAGCCACCGAATCGGCCGGAGGCATCGCCGCCAAAGGAATCACCAAGAAGCTCGACTACCTAGTCATAGGAACCAACACAACAGAGAGTTGGGCTAATACAAGTTTTGGACGCAAGATCGAAAAAGCGGTCGACTACCGTAGTTCCGGCGTGCCACTAGCCATCATTTCAGAGGCGTGCTGGATCGGTCATCTGCCATCTTCTAATTAGATTGGGCCCATAGCTGGCGCCGCGCAAGTGTCCGGAGCGGTCGCGAACATAACAAGTCACAGACCGAATCCCGCGATATGATAGTCTCATTCAGAACTCTTGCGATTTTCTGAATTCCTCAGTCCACAATCGTATGGCGGTGGCTCAAGAGTTCATTTAGGGCAGACTATCAATAGGTTTACAGACTCAATCCGCGCGTGTGTCGCATCAGAGAATTGGTATGGTGCGCTCTTCATGGCGCTCACCATGCCGGATATCTGTGGGAAGATATCCTCTCCTAGCAATACTAGTTCCGGGGCACGATATAGAAAATGGTTTGACGAAAACTTGGCTAGATCAAACATATCCAACATCGGTGGCCAAGATTCAGTCTTTATGACAGCGTCGGAATGTTGGGCACTGAGATGTTCGCTACTTCACGCGGGTACCGACGACATTTCTGCAGACCAAGCACACGAAGTGCTAAACAAGTTCAAATTTACGACTATGTCGATGCACAGAATCCGTATTTCGATCAATAGCCAGAGCGCCCTCACGCTCAACGTCGAGAAGTTCTGCGAAGAAGTTTGTTGTGCGGTTGATTCTTGGTATGCCCCGCTTGTTGGAGACCCACGTGTTGAGGCCATGGTAACGAAGATGATCAAAATCGAAGATATGTCATTCTCGCCGATTCCTGGGGCCCAGCTTGGTTAGGCCGTTCTCTAACCTGGACTGATTCAATGTCTGTCTGACGTGGGCAGTGTCCGATTTTTCCAATAGCAGCCACTCGCAAATGCTTAGCCAATCGGCTGCTTTCGGCCAAAAGCGGTCGCCTATTTCATCTCTTCAAATGCCTGCTCAAGCTCATCGATATTCGTTGGCTCCCATTGGTAAACGGCATACCACGTACGGCTCAACTCAATGCCGCAGTAGCCTATTTTTACTTGGCTAATTGCATCTACTGACTCGCACAATGGCATTTCGATGGGTTGTAACGGATGAACGTAGCTGGCGTGAAAACTTGTTTTTCCGCGATACTCGGTACCGAGAACAACGCTAATGCGGTCTTCATGTCCTTTCACGAATTGTGCCTCCACGGACATCAGTGCTTGCATGATATTGGGCTTGTCTAGATCGTGATCAACGCCTTTCTCTTCAGCAAGGTTAGCCCGCAATCCGACGGGAGTAACAGTGAGGCCAACAACGTCCGGTTGTTCGTTCATGAACTCAATAATCGAATGTAATTCGGGCTGCTTCCTCTCAAATTGGCGATGCACGGCCCATTCCAAAGGCCAGTCATCGAATGTGACAATTTCGACTACTCGGCCCTGCATGCGGAACGGAAGTTGAGTGAAGCCAATGACTAGAACAACGGCCAAGACGCTAGCGAACAAGAGTCTTTTTTGGAGCCGATTTTGCGACATTTCTCTCGGTGTATTGTTGTTGGGTTGGTAGAGGCGTGACCGGCCGCTTTGGGTCAGTAGCAGTCGTTCACACAATCATACCCCAATGGCTACTTCCGAGTACAAAGCCGTCCCTGGCCCCAGGCATTGTCCTAGACGTCTACGACAATCTCTCGCGCTTGCTCGATTAGTTTATCTATGTGATCGCACACCGTCTGACCTCGGCCGCGATCAGATTTCGTATTATCGGAATCCAAGAACGCTTTCAGCACAATTGTGAAGTCACTAGCGTCGATTAGGTAATCGTTTGCATTTGCCAATAGTTGGCGCTGGTCTCCGATATTTGCAATTTTACTCTTGCTCATTTCTCACTCTCCTTACATTGGTTTAATCTGGCAGCCTCGCTCTACGACGTAGAGCTCGTAGTCAGGGCTGCTCATCGCATTCCTCGTTCCACTGGTCGTTGCCCGCCAAGTCTTCGAAACTGGCGGGTGACTTTCCCTCAATCGATAATACGTCGCTTATGACCTTCCCTCCGCTGAGTAGTCTTGGATAGCCCTTAGAGCCAAATTCTCGATTAGCTGCCCAACTGAGTTGAGAGCGCTCTTATCGAGTTGTTGGTTGCTATCTAAGTGTGACAGCAGCATGCCAATGTTCTTGATCTGCCACATCTTACCTTCGACATCTAGCTTTTCTTCAATACGAGATTCGTCATTCATTGTGGTCTCCTAATTGCAGTTTCGATGCTTGTCCTAGTCTTGCCAAAAGCTGTTAAAGCGATCCGGCGCGAGCTCGGTGTATCGCACCGTATGAGTAATGTTCTTGTGTCCGAGGTACTGCTGAATCGCTCTCGTATCCTGGCCATCGTTTGCAAGCTTGTAGCCGCAGGCATGTCGAAGCATGTGAGGATGTACAGGGAATGGGATCTCGGCCTGACGGCCCGCTCGAGCGACCAATGTCCGGACTGTGGACGTTGTGATTGGCCCACCACGCTCCGTGACAAACACATACGGCGTGCTGCCATATTCTCTCTGCAGTCGCCTTAGATCGCGAATCTCAGGCCCTCGGAGCGGGTGGACAGACGCGGTCCCATTCTTCGCTCGTCGGACGTGGATCCAGCCTTCCTTCAAATCGATTTGGTCCCAGCGTAAATGGGTAAGTTCACAAACGCGGAGGGCGTGCCGGAAGGCAATAAGGATCATCGATGCATCGCGGTGGCGATGCCGGCCGATCTTTCTGGATGCCGCGATTAGCCGGTCGACTTCGTCGCTGGTTAGATACTCTCGAGACCGTACTTCGGCATTTGGCCTGCGTCGAGGTGGGAGATTCCCTTTTACGGCGGTTGACGTTGTTCGAGATTTTGATCGGAGCCCTAGGATCCTGGCGGATTTGCGATGAGCGACTTGCCCATCAATGGTTGTTCTCGGGCATCCAGTCGTCGAAATAGACGGGGCAGTGCTATCTTGTTTTGTAGCCATTGCGTCCTCCAGTTAGGCGTGGTGGTCAGCGACAGGCGGGTGTTTCAGCACTCGTCTGTCGTATCCACACTGGAATAGCAGCAATCAGCAGTCAATCTTTTATGGTGGTATTTATGATGGTCGTTTCAACAACTCATCCATAAGTTGTTGAAACGACTACATAAGTGGTGGAGGTGGCGAGAATCGAACTCGCGTCCGCAAGCCCTACGCTACGAGGTCTACATGCTTATTCCGTCATTAATCTCACTGCGGGCTACCCGACGGGCAGGGAAAACCTACAGCCAGTTCAGTAAGGATTTAACGGATTGAGCCCTGAACATGCCCTCACCGCGGTCCTGTGTGGATGACTCCTGGGATCCGGACGCACAGGCACGATCCGGGCAGAAGGCTTTTACTGGTTTTTAAGCAGCTAGAGCGTAGTTGTCGTCGTTGGCAACTATAAGTTTTACAGTTGGATTTGCGAGGTACTCTGTCCCTCGGCATGCACTCGGAGTTTCGCGACCCACGTCGAAGCCATGTCACCCCCGTGTACGCACAGTTTAGGGGCAAGTTGGCGGATTACAAGGGTATTCGCCCGGAACAGGCGGCTTTTTGACCGTCAATTCAGGGCTTAAGAATGCGCGCTTTCTGCCGTTCCCAGTCGCGATCTTTCTTGTCGGCGCGCTTGTCGTGCTGTTTTTTACCCTTGCCGAGGCCGATATCGAGTTTTGCGCGGCCTTTGTGCCAGTGCAGATTTAGAGGAATGAGGGCATAGCCTTTACGCTCGACCGCACCCGTGAGCCGATCAAGCTCCTGTCTATGCAGCAACAGCTTCCGCGAACGTGTCGGATCGGCCTTGACGTGCGTTGACACCGTTTTCAACGGTGAGAAATGCGCGCCGACCAGGAATGCTTCACCCCTGTGCAGGTTGACATAAGCCTCGGTAATCTGTGCGCGACCCTCACGCATACTCTTAACCTCCCACCCCTCAAGGGCCAGGCCGGCTTCGTAGGTGTCCTCTATAAAATAGTCATGGCGTGCCTTTCGATTGACAGCGATGACATTTCCGGACGGTTTTTTGGCTTTGCTTTTGCTCATCAGATTTGGCCGCGACCCTGTGGGCGCGAGCGGATTATACGGTGTAAGCGTTGTAAGGCACCTGATTTTGTATAAGAATCGCGTGAATCATTGCCGATTAGAGACAATAACAATGCTAAGCAATCAGGCAGGCGACGGGAAACGTACCTCATTACACGGGCACTGGTCATCCAAGATGGCCTTTATCCTTGCAGTCACAGGCTCTGCGGTGGGCCTCGGAAATATCTGGAAGTTTCCCTATGTAGCAGGTGAGAACGGTGGCGGTGCCTTTGTGCTCGTCTATCTCGCGTGTGTCATCGCTATCGGCATGCCCGTGATGATGTCGGAAATCCTGATCGGCCGTCGCGGTCGCCGCAATCCTGTGTCGACGATGGAGTTGCTTGGCAAAGAAGAGGGCAGCTCCAAGAACTGGCGCTACGTCGGCATGCTGGGTGTAATTGCCGGTGTCTTCATTCTCTCGTATTACAGTGTGATCGCAGGCTGGACGCTGTCTTATATCGTCAAAAGTGCCACCGGCACCTTTGTTGGCGCCACAGCGACACAAGTGGTCGCCGATCATGAGGCCTTCAAGCTGAATGTTGGCATGATGTCGTTCGTACACACGCTATTCATGAGTCTTACCGTGTTCGTGGTCGCGCGTGGCGTCGAGCGTGGCCTTGAGCAGGCCGTTCGCTTCATGGTGCCGGCATTGCTGACCATGATGATCGTGCTGTTGGGATATTCAATTACCTCCGGCTCTTTCGGTGCGGGTGTCGAATTCCTGTTCACACCGGATTTCAGCAAACTGACCTGGGGTAGCGTGCTTGAGGCAATGGGACAGGCGTTCTTCACCCTGAGTATCGGCATGGGCGCGATCATGGCGTACGGCGCTTACCTGCCTGAAGAGACTTCTATCACCGGCGCATCAGCAACAGTCGTTGCGGCGGACACCAGTATCGCGATCCTCGCCGGACTTGTGATATTTCCGCTGGTATTTGCCAATGGATTGCAGCCGGATGCGGGCCCGGGCCTCGTGTTTCAAACCCTGCCACTGGCATTGGGACAGATGCCTGGCGGCGCGTTTTTCTCGACGATCTTCTTTATTCTGCTGTCATTCGCGGCCTGGACCTCTGCAATTGGCCTGATGGAGCCAGCGGTCGCGTGGCTCGTAGAGCACTATGAGCGTACTCGGGCGCAAGCGGCGCTCATCATTGGCGGAACAATCTGGCTGCTCGGATTTGGCAGCGTATTTTCATGGAACATCTGGAAGGACAAAACGTTTTTCCAGGGCACGGTTTTCGACAATCTGGATTTCCTAACAAACCAGATAATGCTGCCAACTGGTGGCCTTTTCATCGCGGTGTTCGCGGGCTGGGTCATGTGCCGCAATTCCACAGCAGACGAATTGGGCGGTGCCGGCTTGTCGTACAAAGCATGGCGGTTCGGCGCGCGCGTAATCGCGCCTATCGGTATTGCTATTGTGCTGTTCTTCGCGATCAAGAACGTCGTATAGATAAGGGCCTGTGCACAAAATCAGTCGTAGCGCGCTGGTACCGTATTCAGCAGATCAAATGTATGTGCTGGTTGAAGACGTGAAAGAATATCCGAGTTTCTTGCCCTGGTGTAAGAGCGCAGAGCTGCATTTCAAGGAAGACGCTATTCTTGAAGCGTCACTTCAATTTAGCCACAGCGGTATCAGCAAAACCTTCCGTACCCGCAATCAATTGCGGCCCGCACGGCAGATGACGCTTGAGCTCGTTGACGGGCCTTTCAAAGAGCTGACGGGTTTGTGGAATTTCCGGAACCTGGGTGAGGATGGTTGCAAGGTGTCCCTCGAGATCAGTTTTGAATTCAGCAACGATTTGCTCGACAAGGCGTTGGGGCGCTACTTCGAGCGCATCTGCGGCTCGCTGATCGATTCCTTTACGGTCCGCGCAGGTCAGCTGTACGCAGGCCAGGCATCTTGAGCGATATAGAAGTCGAATTGGTGTTCGCGTCGCCGGAGGAGCAATGGCTAACATCGGTAACTGTAGAAGAGGGCAGCTGTGTGGCCGACGTAATCGCTGCAAGCGGCATCGAACAACGCTTTCCGGATAGTGACATCGCGGCGCTCGCTACGGGCGTTTGGGCTCGGCTCGTCGATCGTCAGCATCGAGTCGTCGCGGGGGACCGCATCGAGTTGTATCGTGAACTTGAGATTGACCCCCGTGAGGCCCGGCGCAAGCTCGCGCTGGCGGGCCAGACAATGCGCGGCGCAGCTGAAACCTAGAGTTTCGGAGCCAGATCCAGCTCTTTACGAATCTCGGCAACGACCTCGTCCGCAAAGACCACGGATACCCAGCGTTTCTGGTTTGCTTTATCGCGGCCGAGTTTCAGGTAATAGACATAGTCCCAACGCTGCCGGCTGAACGGATCGTCAATCATCGGGGTGCCGAGCAAGAATCGCACCTGATTCTTGGTCATGCCGACCTCCAACTGTTCAAGATCCTCTTGTTTTATAACGTTTCCCTGCGATATGGCAGCGCGATAGACGCAGCCACTCGAAAGTGCAAGGCAGAACAGGGACACGGCTAGCAGGATCGTTTTTCGCATATTCATCATTTATTTGAGTATCACTGGCTGTAAATGTTCAGCCACATTGTCATAATAGGCGCGCATCATACCTGTGAGAGCGCTTACATGCAGCAAAGAAACGAACTTCGCGAGGCCGGCCTGAAGGTCACGTTGCCACGGCTCAAGATTCTGGAGATTCTCGAGGATTCCAAGCTGCGGCACCAGAGTGCTGAAGATATTTACAAGCAACTCCTCAATCTGGGCGAGGATATCGGTCTGGCAACGGTATATCGAGTGCTGACGCAGTTCGAATCAGCCGGGCTTGTGACACGCCACAATTTCGAAGGCGGCCACTCGGTTTTTGAGCTGGATGATGGCGAACACCACGACCACATGGTCTGTATTGATTCCGGTGACGTCATTGAGTTTGTCAGCGAAGAGATTGAGCGCATCCAGCACGAAATAGCAGAGAAGCACGGCTACGAGTTGCTTGATCACAGCCTGGTGCTCTACGTAAAACTAAAAAACGAAGACTGACTGTCCCGGTTTCGATCAGGCGCGTTTCTGCGGCGCACCATTGAGCATTTCTGCGGCATGCTCGAGCGTTTTTTGAGTGATTTCGACGCCACCCAGCATGCGCGCGAGTTCCTCGATTCTCTCGTCCTTGCTGAGCGCGGAGACACGAGTTCGTGTGCTCTTGCCGTCACTGACTTTGCTGATTCGAAAGTGCTGGTCGGCCAGGCTGGCAACTTGCGGCAGATGGGTGACGCACAGTACCTGGCGCGTCATGCCAAGTTCCTGCAATCGACGGCCAACCATCTCCGCGACCCCTCCGCCGACGCCGCTGTCGACTTCATCGAAAACCATTGTAGGGATTTCGCTGCCGTCACTGGCGATAACCTGAATTGAGAGGCTCATCCGCGATAGCTCGCCACCCGAAGCGATTTTCGCCAGTGGCTGAGGCGTCTGACCAGGGTTCGCACTGATCAGGAACTCGGTATCGTTAACGCCCCATGGGCGAGCCTGGGTATCGTCCAGTTGCGGCAACGCGACGTCGAATACACCGCCCGGCATGCCCAGCCCTGACATTGCCTCCGTGACTGCCGATGCGAATGCCTTGCCCGCCTTGCGGCGCGCTTTGAAGATCGCGTTTGCGCGTTTCAGAAAATCCTGTTTGAGTTGTTCGACTTCCTGCTGCAGTGCTTTGCCGCGCTCTTCAAAATTACTAATTGCGTCGAAGTCGTCGCGTAGGCGTTCTCGAAGCTCAGGCAGCTCGTCAGCGTCGACGCGATGCTTGCGAGCAATTGACTGCAGTGCATCGAGGCGTTCTTCAACCCAGTCGCGGCGATTCGGGTCCAGGTCGACAGTCTCGCCGTAGCGGCGCAGCGATTCCGTTGCTTCTGCAGCCTGGATGCTCGCAGAGTTCAGTAATTCGACGAGCGGTTTCAGTTCTGGGTCATATTGAGCCAGTGAATCGATCGCGCGAATGGCATCCGCGATCAGATTATTGGCATTACCAGACTCGCTATCATCAAGAGCGTCGAGGGCGCCTGTTACGCCATCCAGCAGCCGGCCGCTATTCTGCAGTTTCTGGCGTTCGTTGTTCAACGCAGCGTGTTCGCCATCTCCGGCGGCCAGGCTGTCCAGTTCCTGTAGCTGAAACGTCAGGAGATCGATCCGGGATGCGTGTTCTGAGTCGGCCTGTTGCAGCTCTTGCAATCGCGTCGCTGCGTCCTGCCAGGCGCGGAATGCGAGCTCAACTTTCGCACGTTGATCGAGCAATCCGCCAAAATGGTCGAGCAGGTCGCGTTGCACCGTTTTGTGACCTAGCGACTGGTGGAAGTGTTGCCCATGAATATCCAGCAACAGTTCGCCGAGTTTCTTGAGTTGTGAAACCGGGACTGCGTTGCCGTTAATGAAAGCTCTCGAACGTCCGTCTGCACCGATGACACGTCGCAACAGGCAGCCGCTGTCGAGGTCAAGGGCCTGCTCGGAAAGCCAGCTTTGAACAGCGCCCAGTTTGTCTACATTGAACTCAGCAGCAAACTCTGCGCGCTTCGCGCCATCACGCACCAGCTGCGCGTTGCCGCGTTCGCCCAGCACCAACCCGAGTGCGTCGACGAGAATCGACTTGCCAGCCCCTGTTTCACCCGTAAGCACAGTCATGCCAGCCTCGAACTCGAGATCAATTCGATCGACGATCGCGAAATCGCGAACTTGCAGATTCATCAGCATGACGTAGTCTCAGCTTTCCCGTTTACGATTGTCCCGTCCCCAGAACAGCTTGGAGCGCAGGATTCCATAGAAATCATAGCCGGGCGGGTGGACGAGTGTAACCCGCTTATTCGCCGCGGAGATCGTCAATTTGTCGTCGTGGTGAATCGGGCCCAACGAAAATCCGTCTACTGTCAGCTCAGCTTTGGTGTCGTCGCGATACAGAAGTCGTACCTCGATCGGCTGGTCGGCAGAAATAACGATCGGTCTGTCGGTGAGCGTGTGCGGGCAAATTGGAACGACGACGACAGCGTCCAGTTGCGGTTCGATAATCGGTCCACCACAGCTCAGTGCGTATGCGGTTGATCCTGTCGGGGTAGCGACGATAAGGCCGTCGCCAGCATGCGTGTTTACATACACGTCGTTCACGCGTGTTTCGAAATCCACCATGCGGCCAGTGTCGCGACGCTGCAGCACGACATCGTTTAAAGCGTAGGCAACGCTTTCGCCGCCATCCGCTCTCAATAGTCGTGCTTTGAGCAGCAGGCGCGAATCGACACTGTATTCGCCGCGCATAACATGGTCGACGCTGGCGATCATGTCATCGGGAGTGACATCTGCAAGAAATCCCAGCCGACCCCGGTTTATGCCCAGAATCGGCGCGCGCGAGTCCAGCGCCAGGCGACTCGCATACAGCATCGTGCCATCGCCTCCCACGGCGATAATCAGGTCAGCGTCTTTAACTGCAGCATTGTCGACGAGATTCGCCCCTATCTTATTGAGGTGCGCGCGCAGGGATTCCAGGGGTTCGCTGACGCGCGAGTCATCGGCTCTACCGACAATCGTAATATTCTTGAAACGGCTAGTCATATGATGATTGTGTCGAACCCTTGACCCACCGGCAAGCCATTGCTAGCGTTTCTTGGAATGTCTGATGACGCTTCCAATCCGATTCCCAATGATCGCGGTCAACATCTGCTACGGGTGTTGATCCAGCGCTACATACGTGACGGTCAGCCTGTCGGGTCGCGCACACTGTCAAAAGACGCTGGACTCGACCTGAGCCCGGCCACCATCCGCAATGTCATGTCGGATCTTGAGCAGATGGGGCTTGTGTCCGCACCGCATACCTCAGCAGGCCGGATTCCAACGCCGCAGGGATATCGACTGTTTGTCGATTCACTGGTGCGCTACCGGCAACCGGGCGATGGCGACATTCGGAGAATCCAGGCGCAGATTCGTGGCGAGTCCGACAATCCGGACTCTCTGGTGGGCGCGGTGTCCAGCATGTTGTCGGAGTTCACCAGCATGGCTGGGGTCGTGACGGTACCGCGGGCTCCACAAGTAACATTGCGGCAAATTGAGTTCCTGCCACTGTCAGAGAATCGAGTTTTGGTCATCATGGTGGTGAACGATCAGGAAGTTCAAAACCGTGTTCTTCACACAGATCGCGCATATACAAGCTCCGAGCTGCAACAGGCCCAGAACTACATCAATGAGCACTACGGCGGTACGGACCTCGAAAATGTCCGCTCGAGTCTGTTGCAGGATCTTGATTCGACCCGCGATTCGATGAATCAGGCAATGCACGACATTATCGCCGTGGCGCAGTCCGCGATGGATGGCGCCGTTGAGCCAGACAGCAACTATGTGGTTGCCGGTGAGACAAATCTGATGGATTTTGCGGAACTGTCGGACGTTGATACTCTGCGCCGTCTGTTCGACGCGTTTTCTCGAAAACGGGTCATTCTCGACTTGCTGGACCGCAGCATCAATGCCGACGGTGTGCAGATTTTCATTGGCGAGGAGTCGGGCTACCGAATTTTCGATGATTGCAGCGTCATCACGGCTCCGTACCACGTCGATGACGATACTGTTGGCGTACTTGGCGTCATCGGTCCGACCAGGATGGCTTACGACCGGGTTGTCCCAATAGTCGATGTTACGGCCCGACTGCTCGAGTCAGCGCTCAATCAGCACAACCAGTCCTAGGCACCAAGCCACTAACAAGCGATTTATTTGGCCAAAACGCTTGATATTCTCGGCGCCATCCCCACACTGCGAACGTCTTTTGTGCGTTGCTAGCTGCTTGCAGCGGCGACGCAGTACGTATTGGAGCTAATGCAGATGAACCAACAGGCTGAACATCCCGAAGATGTTGCTGGCGATCAAGTCGAAAACGAAGCGACTGAAGCAGCCGATGGCGCAGTTGAACCCGAGTCATCGGGTGCCGAACTGGAGGAGTTACAGGCGAAGGCAGACGAGAACTGGAATCGCTACCTGCGCGCAGCGGCCGAGCTCGAGAATGTGCGCAAGCGTGCGTCTCGCGATGTTGAAAATGCGCACAAATTTGCGCTCGAACGCTTCGGGAAAGAGCTTCTGGGCGTTCGCGACAGCCTCGAAATGGGGCTTGCCGCTGAGAACGCTGACGCGGACAGTTTGCGAGAAGGCAGTGTCGCAACACTCAAATTGCTTGGGACCGCGATGCAGCAATTCGGTATCGAGCAGATTGATCCGGAAGGCGAACCCTTTGATCCTGAGTTCCATGAGGCCATCAGTATGCAGCCCTCGGACAATGTCGAGCCTGGTTCGGTCGTCAGCGTTGTACAGAAGGGCTATTCGCTAAATGGCCGCCTGCTACGGCCCGCAATGGTCATCGTAGCGGCCGAATAGGCGTTTTCGGCCATATTTGAGGGCTGAATTGCTTGAAAGGTCGAAACCCGGCCCCACCTAACAACCAGTTTTGAACATTTACAAATTTGGAGCGTAATAACATGGGTAAAGTGATTGGTATCGACCTTGGTACCACGAACTCCTGCGTTGCAGTGATGGAGGGCGATGCCCCCAAGGTCATAGAGAACAGTGAAGGTGACCGTACGACACCGTCGATAGTTGCATTCAGCAAAGACGACCAGGTGCTGGTTGGCCAGTCCGCAAAGCGGCAGGCCGTCACCAATCCAACGAACACGCTGTTTGCAGTGAAGCGTCTGATCGGACGTCGTTTCGAAGACGATGTCGTACAGCGTGATATTGATATGGTGCCTTACACCATTACGAAAGCCGAAAACGGCGATGCGTGGGTTGAGGCGCAAGGCAAGAAGATGGCACCGCCGGAAATCTCCGCGCGGGTACTCATGAAGATGAAAAAGACGGCTGAGGACTACCTTGGCGAGGACGTTACCGAAGCGGTTGTGACCGTTCCGGCATACTTCAATGATTCTCAGCGTCAGGCGACCAAGGATGCCGGCAAGATCGCGGGCCTGGACGTCAAGCGCATCATTAACGAGCCAACTGCCGCAGCACTTGCGTACGGAATGGACAAGAAGCGCGGTGACAAGAAGATAGCCGTATTTGATCTGGGTGGCGGAACTTTCGACGTTTCGATTATTGAAATCGCGGAAGTTGATGGCGAGCATCAGTTTGAAGTTCTGGCAACCAACGGCGATACATTCCTCGGCGGTGAAGACTTTGACATGCGTGTCATTGAGTATCTGACAAGTGAATTCCAGCGCGAAAGCGGTGTCGATATCACGGCGGATCCGCTGGCTATGCAGCGTCTCAAAGAGGCCGCAGAAAAAGCGAAGATCGAGCTTAGTTCGCAGCAGCAGACTGAAGTCAATCTGCCGTATATCACGGCTGACGCGAGCGGACCGAAGCACCTCAACATCAAGTTGACGCGCGCGAAGCTCGAGTCCCTGGTTGAGGCGCTGATTGCGCGCACGATTGAGCCTTGCAAGATTGCCTTGAAAGACGCTGGACTGAAAGTGAACGAGATTGACGACGTCATTCTTGTGGGCGGCCAGATTCGTATGCCGAAAGTGCAGGAAGAAGTGCAGAATTTCTTCGGCAAGGAGCCCCGTCGTGATGTGAATCCTGATGAGGCGGTTGCGATGGGCGCCGCGATTCAGGGTGGCGTACTGGCCGGTGACGTTAAAGACGTTCTCTTGCTCGACGTAACGCCGTTGTCTCTGGGTATCGAGACGCTTGGCGGTGTCATGACCAGCCTTATCGACAAGAACACAACGATTCCGGCTAACGCGGAGCAAACGTTCTCAACCGCTGACGACAATCAGACTGCAGTCACGATTCATGTGCTGCAGGGTGAGCGTGAACGTTCACAGGACAACAAGTCGCTGGGACGCTTTGATCTGGCAGATATTCCGCCTGCACCACGTGGTTTGCCGCAGATTGAGGTTATTTTCGATATCGACGCGAACGGTATCCTGAACGTGTCGGCAAAAGACAAGGCGACGGGCAAAAGTCAGAATATCGTGATCAAGGCGTCAAGCGGACTTTCGGACGATGAGATCGAGCAAATGGTCTCTGACGCTGAAAGCCATGCAGAAGAGGACCGCAAGTTCCGTGAGCTGGTTGACACGCGCAACCAGGCTGACGGCCTGATACACGCGGCTGAGAAGACGCTCAATGAGCTTGGAGAAAAAGCGACGGCCGAGGAGCGTCTGGCGGTGGAAAACGCGGTATCGGATCTGAAGACGGCGCTTGACGGTGACGACAAAGAAACGATCGAAGCGAAAACCACTGCGTTGGGTGAAGCATCCGCCGGGCTGGCGCAGAAACTCTATGCTGAACAGGCTGCCGACGGTGAGGCTGGCGATGCCGAAGCAGCCGAAGGCAGTGCCGGTGGTGACGACGTTGTCGATGCTGAATTTGAGGAAGTCGACAAGGGCGATGAGTCCAAGTAGTTCCAGCTGGAATAGGTAAAATCGTTCGGGCGCCGCAAGGCGCCCGACGTATATAGAAGGTAAACATGGCTAAGCGCGATTACTACGACATTCTGGGTGTCTCAAAATCGGCGTCTGCCGATGAGATCAAGAAGGCCTATCGACGCCTGGCTATGAAACACCATCCCGACCGCAACAAGGATGATGACGGCGGTGCGGAGAAGAAATTCAAAGAGGCTAAGGAAGCCTACGAGGTCCTCAAGGATACCGAGAAACGCTCTACCTATGACCAGTTTGGTCATGACGGTCTGCGTGCAGGTGCGGGCGGTCAGGGCGGCTTTGGTGCGGAAGGCTTTGGCGATATTTTCGGCGATGTGTTCGGCGATATTTTCGGTGGTGGTCGCCGCGGCGGCGGCGGTGGGCCGCAGGTATTTCGCGGTGCAGATCTTGGTTATGAGCTGAAACTCGACCTGGAAAAGGCCGTTGCTGGCGACACAGTGGAAATCGACGTTCCTACGCAGGTTAGCTGCGGGACCTGCAAAGGTTCTGGTGCGAAGAAAGGATCTGATCCTGAAGCGTGTTCGACCTGTTCCGGGGCGGGCCAGGTACGAATGCAACAAGGATTCTTTTCCGTTCAGCAGACGTGCCCGGTGTGTAAGGGTGCCGGAACGACGATTAGCGACCCTTGTACGGACTGTCATGGTCGCGGCCGCATCCGTAAGACCAGGACGTTGTCGGTCAAGGTACCTGCTGGTGTTGATGACGGCGACCGCATTCGACTTTCGGGCGAGGGCGAGGCGGGGCGCAATGGTGGTCCGGCTGGCGATCTGTATGTTGAGCTACGAGTCAACAAGCACAAGATTTTCGAACGTGATGGTGCCAACCTCGCTTGCGAGGTACCCGTAAGCTTCGCGACCGCGACACTTGGTGGCGAAGTCGAATTGCCGACGCTCGATGGCAATGTTTCATTGAAAATTCCTGGCGGTACGCAGTCTGGCAAGGTTTTTCGGCTGCGCGGCAAGGGCGTAACGACAGTCAGGGATCCGCGCCAGGGCGATCTGTTCGCCCAGGTTTCTGTTGAGACGCCAATCAACCTGACCTCCGAGCAAAAAGACTTGCTTGAGAAATTCGAAGGGCTGGTGAAAAAGGGCGGCGATAAGCACAGCCCGCGCGCTGACGGCTGGCTGGACACAGTGAAGCGCTTTTTCGATCGAATCAGCCAGTAGTATCATGCAGCTTTCCTCCGTCAGGAGCTCGCTATCACTAACCTGAGAATTGCCGTTGCCGGTGCTGGTCGCATGGGCCAGGCTGTAGCTACACTCGTCGAGCAGCAGGATGACCTGAGCCTGGCCGGAATCTGGGCGCGAGGTGAGGACCTCGATGCACTGCTCAACGAAGCGGATGTCCTGATCGATTTCAGCCTGCCGGAAGCAACTGGAGATGTTTTGCAGGCGGCGAGCCGTTGCGACGTCCCGCTGGTTTGTGGCGTGAGTGGCCTGGACGAGGCTCAATTGAGCGCCATAAGTGATGCGAGCAAATCATTGGCCGTCGTCTATGACCGAAACATGAGTCTTGGCGTTGCTGTACTGGAGCGCTGTGTTGCTGCCGCAGCGGCTGCACTGGGGGCTGATTTCAATGTGCAGATCGATGAAGTGCACCACGTGCACAAGAAAGACGCGCCGTCAGGCACTGCGCTGAAACTCGGCGAGGCAATTGCGGCGGTCCGCAATGATCTCGATTCCGGCTCGATCAGGTACGAGGTAGAGCGGCGGGACGAAGTGCCTGGTGATCACGCGGTTACGATGGCCAGCGCCACAGAGCGCCTCACTTTCGGGCATAGCGTGACTACCAGGGTCGTGTTCGCAGAAGGTGCAGTTCGCGCCGCACGCTGGGTTGCAGGCCAACAGCCAGGCTATTATTCGATGCAGGACGTCCTTTTTGGGGTTGATTGACGCCAAAAATGCCACTTTGAGTCTGGCGGAATTGCTCACCCTTCAGTAAACTACGCCGGATCGCTGGGCGGTCAGCGAAGTCGCGAGCGGGAGGCCAAGTCCTTCCGCTTTTGTGCATCTGCAACCCGCGGATGCTGCGACCATCTGGTCCTCACTGGTCATGATTTTGATTGGCTTATTGAGGATCGTTCTTGAGTACTCCCGCGATACTTGCACTGCAGGACGGCACCGTCTTCCACGGCACATCAATTGGCGCCGATGGCCAGACGATTGGTGAAGTGGTGTTCAATACCGCTATGACTGGCTATCAGGAAATCCTGACTGACCCGTCGTACTGTCGTCAGATTGTCACGCTGACATACCCGCATATCGGTAACACCGGTACTAACAGCGAAGATATGGAGTCGGAACAGATACACGCGTCCGGTCTCATTGTTCGCGACAGTTCTATGCTGACCAGCAGCTGGCGCTCAGAACGCAGCTTCTCGTCGTTTCTGCGCCAGGGTGGAACTGTGGCGATTGCAGATATTGATACGCGCAAACTAACGCGGATAATCCGCGAGAAAGGCGCACAATCGGGTTGCATCATGACGGGCGACCAGGCTGTCGAGAAAGCGATCGAGCACGCTCGGAAGTTCCCAGGTATTGCCGGCATGGATCTGGCGAAATTCGTCACGACAAAACAGCCCTACCAATGGTCCCAGGGCACGTCGTTCGGCCTCAAGCCACGCATCATGAGTCGTCGTATCGCGCCGTATCACGTCGTAGCGTATGACTTTGGCGTCAAGCGCAATATCCTGAGGTTGTTGTCAGATCTCGATTGTCGCCTGACCGTCGTGCCGGCGACGACGCCAGCGGAGGAGGCCCTTGCTCTAACCCCGGACGGTATTTTTCTGTCCAATGGCCCGGGTGATCCCGAGCCCTGTGAGTATGCCATCGAAGCAATTCAGACCTTTCTGGACAAAGGCATCCCGGTGTTCGGGATCTGTCTCGGGCACCAGTTGCTCGGCCTCGCTGCCGGTGGCAAGACTGAAAAGATGAAGTTTGGGCACCATGGTGCCAATCACCCGGTGCAGGATATCGAGACCGGGCAGGTAATGATTACGAGCCAGAATCACGGTTTCGCTGTTGACGAGAACTCGTTACCGGATAATGTCGAAACGACACATCGCTCCCTGTTTGACGGCACGCTGCAGGGAGTACGCTTCAAGGACAAGCCTGCGTTCAGTTTTCAGGGGCATCCGGAAGCCAGTCCCGGGCCGCACGATCTATTGCCTTTATTCGAGCGGTTCATCCAGAACATGGATGCACGAAAGAAGAGCGGCCTAAAGGCTATACTTTCAAAGTAAATGTTTTAAAACAAATAGTTACCCGTATTAGTTAATCTAATTTATCGTAAAGAAGAATCACCTGAATGCCAAAACGCACTGACATAAACAGCATCCTGATCATCGGCGCGGGGCCCATCGTTATCGGGCAGGCCTGCGAATTCGACTACTCAGGTGCGCAAGCCTGCAAAGCCCTGCGTGAAGAAGGCTTCCGGGTAATTCTCGTGAACTCGAATCCGGCGACGATCATGACAGACCCGGAAACCGCCGATGCGATCTACATTGAGCCGGTTCACTGGACAGCGCTTGAGCGCATTATTGCGAAAGAACGTCCGGACGCGTTGTTGCCGACTATGGGTGGTCAGACAGGACTGAATTGCGCGCTGGACCTGGCCAGCAATGGCGTACTTGAGAAATACGATGTCGAGTTGATCGCGGCTTCACGTGACGCGATCGACATGGCTGAAGATCGGGACCTGTTTCGCATTGCGATGGGTGAGATCGGACTCGAGTGCCCGCGTGCGGAGATCGCACATACGATTGAAGAAGCACTGGAGAAGCAGCAGGGCATTGGTTTTCCGACGATTATCCGGCCGTCGTTTACGCTCGGCGGTACCGGTGGTGGAATTGCCTACAATCGCGAGGAATTCGTACGCATCGTTACGCACGGCCTGGAAATGTCGCCGACCACTGAAATCCTGCTCGAAGAGTCGGTCATTGGCTGGAAAGAATTTGAGATGGAGGTGGTGCGTGACCGCAACGACAATTGCATCATCGTTTGTTCTATCGAAAACTTCGACCCAATGGGCGTGCACACGGGTGACTCGATAACAGTTGCCCCTGCGCAGACTCTGACAGACAAGGAGTACCAGCGTCTGCGTGACGCCTCGATAGAAGTTTTGCGCAAGATCGGCGTCGAGACAGGCGGTTCGAACGTCCAGTTCGCCATATGTCCAAATACGGGTCGAGTTCTGATCATTGAAATGAACCCGCGAGTTTCCCGTTCATCGGCACTGGCGTCGAAAGCGACCGGTTTTCCGATCGCCAAAGTCGCTGCCAAACTTGCTGTCGGCTACACACTGGACGAACTCAAAAACGATATTACCGGTGGCGCAACGCCGGCGTCGTTCGAACCGACTATCGACTATGTAGTCACGAAAATCCCGCGCTTTACATTTGAAAAATTCCCTGGCGCAAACGATCGTTTGACGACGCAGATGAAATCAGTCGGCGAAGTCATGTCGATGGGCCGCAATTTCCAGGAGTCGTTGCAGAAAGCATTGCGTGGACTCGAAACCGGAATCAATGGTCTCGACGAAATCTGTGGACCGATTGCGACAGATGCTGACCGCGACAAGCTCCGTCACGAGCTGCGCATGCCGGGTCCTGATCGGTTGTTGTATGTCGCAGATGCCTTGCGCCACGGCTACTCGTTTGAGGATGTTGGCGACATTACCGGTATCGATCCGTGGTTCCTGGTGCAGGTCGCAGACATTGTGAATGCCGAGAACAAGATGCGTGAGATTGGACTTGGCGGCATTGACGCACACATGATGCGCAACTTGAAACGCAAGGGGTTCTCGGACGCACGCATGGCAGTCGTGCTTGGAGAACTGGAAACCGCCATTCGCAAACGACGCCACGAGATGGGAATACGGCCTGTCTACAAACGCGTAGATACTTGTGCTGCTGAGTTTTCAACTTCGACGGCCTACCTGTACTCCACTTATGAGGAAGAGTGCGAAGCAGAACCCAGCGACAAGCAGAAAATCATGATTCTGGGCGGCGGCCCTAATCGCATCGGGCAAGGCATTGAGTTTGACTATTGCTGCGTCCACGCCGCGCTAGCGTTAAAAGAGTCTGGTTACGAGACGATCATGGTCAACTGTAACCCTGAAACAGTTTCCACCGATTACGATACGTCCGACCGCCTGTACTTCGAATCATTGACGTTCGAAGATGTCATGGAAATCGTCGACAAGGAAAAGCCGAAAGGCATCATCGTGCAGTACGGTGGTCAGACACCATTGAAGCTGGCACGTGACCTGGAGGCGGCTGGAGCTCCGATTATTGGAACGTCACCGGATTCGATCGACCTGGCGGAGGATCGCGAGCGCTTCCAGAAACTCGTCGAGGACCTTGGCCTCAGGCAGCCGCCGAATTTGACAGCGCGGAGTAAAGAAGAAGCGTTGAAGTCTGGGTCAGATGTCGGTTTTCCATTGATTGTTCGCCCGTCCTACGTCCTGGGTGGTCGTGCGATGGAAGTGGTACATGGTGAGGAAGACCTCGGTATTTACATGGATGCGGCTATCGGTGTGTCTAACGATAGTCCTGTCTTGCTGGACCGCTTTCTTGACCTTGCGACCGAGGTGGACGTCGACTGTATTTGCGATGGCGATCGAGTTTTGATCGGTGGCGTAATGGAGCATATTGAACAGGCAGGCGTGCATTCTGGAGACTCGGGCTGCTCACTTCCGCCTTTCAGTCTGAGCGCCGAGGTTCAGAAGGAACTCGAGGAACAGGTGATCAAGCTTGCCAAGGGCCTGAACGTGATCGGGCTTATGAATACACAGTTTGCGATTCAGGGAGACGTTGTTTACCTGCTGGAAGTTAATCCAAGAGCATCCCGAACCGCACCATTTGTGTCTAAAGCGATCGGTATTCCGCTTGCGAAGATTGCAGCCAAAGTTATGGTAGGTGAATCGCTTGCGGATCAGGGCTTCGTAAATCAGCGAGTACCTGAATATTTCTCGGTTAAAGAAGCAGTGTTCCCGTTCATCAAGTTCCCTGGCAGTGACCCGATTCTTGGGCCGGAAATGAAGTCAACCGGGGAAGTCATGGGGGTTGGTCGCACATTCGGCGAGGCGTATGCAAAAGCACAGCTGGCATCAGGGGTAACACTGCCACGCCAGGGAGCGGCACTTCTTTCTGTTCGAGATCGGGACAAGAAAGGCGCGGTTGAACTCGCTACCATTCTCACCGAAATGGGATTTGATATTGTTGCTACGCACGGCACAGCAGAGAGTCTTGCGCTTTCAGGAGTGTCCTGTCGTCGTGTCAACAAAGTCCGTGAGGGCCGCCCGCATATCGTTGATATGATTAAGAACGGTGAAATTGATCTGATCGTTAATACGACCGAGGGCAAGCAGGCTATCGTCGAGTCGCGGTCAATTCGCGCGGAGGCCGTGCGGCGAAACGTAACGTATTATACAACCTTGGGGGCGGCTATCGCGACTTGTCGGGCGATCGAACATCTCGATAACGGCGAAGTGAACCGTCTGCAGGATTTGCACAACGAGGTGGTTGCATGAGTAAGGTGCCGATGACGATACGAGGTCACGGGCTGTTGCAGGATGAACTCAAGCGTCTGAAAGGCGAGGATCGTCCAACAGTGATCAGAGCGATTGCCGAGGCGCGTGAGCACGGCGATTTGAAAGAAAACGCTGAGTATCATGCGGCGAAAGAACAGCAAGGCTTTATCGAAGGCCGCATTAAGGAACTGGAAGGCAAGTTGTCACATGTCCAGGTGATTGATGTCACCGAGATTGATGCGCGTGGCAAAGTCATCTTCGGTTCCACGGTGTTGTTGCTGGATGAGGACACTGAGAAGGAAATTACCTACAAGATCGTCGGCGACGATGAGGCGGATATCAAGAGCGGACTGCTGTCCTACACTTCGCCCATCGCACGAGCACTGATCAGCAAGAACGAAGGCGACGTGGTCGAGTTCAGGGCACCCGACGGTGAAAAGTCTTACGAAGTTTTAGAAGTTCGCTACGAGTAGTTAACGAGACGGAATACGCAGGCGCTTTTCTGGGGGCTTGTCGGGATTGGCTCGATACAACAAAGCGACGTTGCCCATCCGCTGGATCAAGCTTGCGTTTTGACCGTCGCAGAGAGTCTGGATGATCTCATCCCGAGCGGTTCGGTCGCCGACCCGAACAGTTATCTTTATGAGTTCATGATGAGACAGGGTCTGCTCAAATTCGGCCAGTACGGCCTCCGAAAGTCCGGCGTCGCCGATCATTACGGTCGGATTGAGTTGGTGTCCGCGTCCGCGAAGGTGTTTTTTCTGTGATTCGGTCAGTTTCATGCGCGCGGAGTGTAACAGTGTCAGCACGGCTGGAGAACAGAGAATGAGTAAGCCGCGCAGAACCGGTGGCAGTTGGAGAGACCGTCAGGAGCGCGATCCTTATGTACAAATGGCTCGTCGGGATGGCTGGCGTTCGAGGGCCGTCTACAAACTCGAGCAGATTGACGAAAAAGAGCGTTTCCTGAGACCTGACATGGTTGTCGTTGATCTTGGCTCGGCGCCAGGCAGCTGGAGTCAATACGTGACCAAAAGGCTCAAGGGACGGGCGCGAATTGTTGCAGTTGATCTGCTGGAAATGGATTCGCTGCCCGACGTCGATTTTGTTCAGGGCGACTTTCAGGACGACCAGGTTTTTGAGCAATTGCTGCAAATCGCAGGCGAGCGCGAGGTGGACCTTGTAATGAGTGATATGGCCCCCAATATCAGCGGCAACAAGGCCGTTGATCAGCCCCGCTCAATGTACCTGGTGGAACTCGCACTCGATATGGCTCGCCGGGTACTCAAACCGCGCGGCAGCTTCGTTTGCAAGGTATTCCAGGGTGAGGGAATTGACGAATTTGTTACGGATGCACGGAGCTCGTTTGAGCGTGTCAGAGTCATGAAACCAAAGGCTTCAAGAGCTGGCAGCCGTGAGGTTTACTTGGTAGCGAGAGGCTATCAATTGTAGTAGTGTCGAATCGTGAATGATCTAACCAAAAATATACTCGTATTCATTGTCATCATTGTCGTGCTCTTGTCGGTTGTACAAGGGCTGTCCGGCGTTAATGGCGTTAATCCTCAACAGCAGTCTTACTCCGAGTTTCTCGCTCAGGTTCGCTCCGGACAGGTTGGTTTTGCCGAAATTGGCGAAGAAAAGATTCGCTACGGACGCTCCGAGAAGATGCAGTATTTCACTGTTAGTCCTGAGACTGACAACAACACGCTGATCGGCCTCCTGGATGAGAACGGCGTCGAGTTCTCTGGTTCGGAGGAAGAAGAGCAAGGCGTTATCAGCCAGCTGCTGATTGGGTCTTTTCCGATTTTGTTGCTGATAGGTGTCTGGATCTATTTCATGCGCCAGATGCAGGGCGGCGGCGGTGGCCGCGGCGCGATGTCGTTTGGCAAGAGCAAGGCGCGGTTACTCGGCGAGGACCAGGTTGGCGTCACCTTTGCTGATGTTGCCGGCGTCGAAGAGGCTAAAGAGGAGGTCTCGGAAGTTGTCGAGTTCCTCAAAGACCCCAGCAAGTTCCAGCGACTCGGCGGCAAGATTCCCAAGGGCGTCTTGATGGTTGGCCCGCCAGGTACCGGTAAGACTCTACTGGCGAAAGCAATCGCAGGCGAGGCGAAGGTGCCTTTCTTTACAATCTCCGGTTCGGATTTTGTCGAGATGTTTGTTGGCGTCGGTGCGTCGCGTGTTCGCGATATGTTTGACCAGGCGAAGAAACAGGCGCCTTGCATCATCTTTATCGATGAGCTTGATGCGGTCGGACGTCATCGCGGTGCGGGTCTCGGTGGCGGTCATGATGAGCGCGAGCAGACATTAAACCAGATGCTGGTAGAAATGGACGGTTTTGAAGGCAGCGAAGGCATCATTGTCATTGCTGCGACAAACAGGCCCGATGTACTTGACCCAGCCCTGTTGCGACCAGGCCGATTTGATCGGCAGGTGGTTGTACCGTTGCCGGATGTTCGCGGACGCGAGATGATTCTCAAGGTTCATATGCGCAAGGTTCCGCTCGCGGACGATGTAAAGCCGGGCCTGATTGCTCGTGGTACGCCTGGGTTTTCCGGAGCTGATCTGGCGAATCTCGTGAATGAGGCTGCGCTATTTGCCGCACGACTGAATAAGCGTGTTGTCAGCATGGATGAGTTCGAGCAGGCGAAAGACAAGATCATGATGGGCGCGGAGCGTCGCTCCATGGTCATGAGTGAAGAAGAAAAGCTCAATACTGCTTATCACGAAGCCGGACATGCAATCGTCGGCTACCGGGTACCGGAGCACGATCCCGTCTACAAGGTGACTATTATTCCGCGCGGACGTGCGTTGGGCGTCACGATGTACTTGCCGGAAGAGGATCGTTACAGCATGTCGCGTCAGCGCCTGGAGAGCAGCATATCCAGTTTGTTTGGCGGCCGCATTGCAGAGGAAATGATTAATGGCGTTGGTGGCGTTACCACGGGCGCATCCAATGACATTGAGCGTGCCACAGAGATTGCTCGCAACATGGTGACCAAGTGGGGGCTGTCGGACCGCTTGGGACCACTGACGTACAGCGAGGACGACGGCGAAGTGTTTCTTGGCCGTTCTGTGACGCAACACAAGCAAGTCTCAGACGACACCGCGCACGCGATCGATGAGGAAGTGCGCCGCATTATTGACAGCAACTACCAGCGTGCTGAAAAAATCCTGAAGGATGAAATCAAGCAACTGCACGCGATGGCCAAGGCGCTAATGAAGTACGAGACGATTGGTGATGCCCAGATCAAGGACATCATGGAAGGTCGTGAGCCCCAGCCACCGGAAGACTGGGATGACAGTTCCGACCCGACGGGACCTGGTGATGGTTCGGCAACTGCCGAAGCGGACGACGCGGCTGGCAATATTGGCGGACCCGCTCAGGAACACTAGCGATACCATCCGACTAGGCGCGCTGCGGCTTGTGCGCCCCGTCGTGATGGGCATTCTCAATATCACTCCAGATTCTTTTTCTGATGGCGGTCTGTTTTCCAATCTGGATGCGGCCCGTCAGCAGGCTGAGTCCATGGCGCGCGACGGTGCCGCTATCATTGATGTAGGCGGGGAGTCCACGCGCCCGGGTGCGGCAGATGTCACTGAAGGCCAGGAGCTTGACCGGGTTGTCCCGGTTATCGAAGCGATCCGTCAGGTGTGCGATCTGCCAATTTCCATTGATTCCAGCAAACCAGCCGTCATGCGGCACGCCGTTGCGGCGGGCGCAGGCATGATAAACGACGTGGCGGCTCTAAGAGGTGCCGGTGCGCTTGAGGCAGCGGCGCAATTGCAGGTGCCGGTCTGTCTGATGCATATGCAGGGCGAGCCGAGGACCATGCAAGAGCAGCCGGAATACGAGAACGTCATGTTGGAGGTGCAGGATTTCCTTCGGCAGAGGCTCGAGGCATGTGTGGACGCTGGTATCAGGAGGGACGATATTGTTGTCGATCCGGGTTTCGGTTTTGGCAAAACTCACGCACACAATGTCGAGTTGCTGGCAAATCTGCGACAATTGACGGATCTGGGCGCGCCACTGCTGGTGGGGCTGTCCCGGAAATCGACGCTGGGCGAGCTCGTCGGGCGTAATGTTGAGGAGCGACTGGCAGCGAGTATTGCGGCAGCCGTCATTGCATACCGAAACGGTGCTGGGATAATTCGCGTTCACGATGTAAAGGACACTGTCGATGCGCTGAAAGTCGCGGCAGCAGTAATGGAATATTCAAATGAGTAAAAAATTCTTTGGTACAGACGGTGTTCGCGGCAAGGTCGGCAGCGACCCTATGACAGCTGATTTCGCAATGCGGCTGGCCAGCGCAGCGGCGCAGGTGCTGGTGCCAACCGGTGGAACCGTTGTCATAGGCAAGGACACGCGACTGTCTGGTTACATGTTCGAATCGGCGCTGGAAGCTGGATTTGTGGCCGCCGGCGCAGATGTATTGCTCATCGGCCCACTGCCGACGCCCGGAATTGCCCGGCTCACGCAGGAATTCAATGCTGACCTTGGCGTGGTCATAAGCGCCTCTCATAATCCGTTTTTTGATAACGGCATCAAATTTTTCGACCGTTCGGGCTCAAAATTGACCGACGAGATTGAGAACCAGATCGAAACTCAGTTGCAGAATCCGGCTATTACGCTCGAATCGAGTGCGCTCGGTAAAGCCAAGCGTATCGATACGGCGCGGATACGCTATCAGGAATTCTGTGCGGAAAGCATGCCTGAAGGTGTGGATCTTGATGGCCTCAAAGTCGTTTTCGATGGGGCCAATGGTGCAGGTTACAAAGTAGCACCCAGAACCCTGGTGGAACTTGGCGCAGACGTCATTCCGATCGGTTGTTCGCCGAATGGCAAGAACATTAACGACGGCTGCGGGTCGACCCAGCCTGACCTGCTTCAACTGACCGTCCCTGCGCTGCGTGCTGATGTCGGTGTCGCCCTGGATGGCGACGGCGATCGACTGGTTATGGTGGATGAGGAGGGCAGGCTCATCGATGGAGATCAGTTGCTCTATATACTGGCAAGCGCCAGGCACGAAGCGGGTGAACTGCAAGGGCCTGTTGTTGGCACGATAATGAGCAATCTCGGGCTGGAAAATGCGCTGAAAGCCAAACAGATTGAATTTCGACGGGCCAATGTCGGTGATCGATACGTTCTTGAAACATTGAAAGAGACTGGCGGCATCATCGGCGGTGAAACGTCAGGTCATATGATCGTGCTGGACAAAGCGACAACCGGTGACGGCCTTGTCTGCGCCTTACAGGTGCTCGCCGTAATGAAGCAGAGCGGAAAGAAACTCTCCGAACTGGCCGCGGGGATGCCGAAGTATCCTCAGACTATGGTGAATGTGCGTACAGACAAGCGCCTTGATCCATCGACAAGCAGCGAAATCCAGCATGCTGTCAGCGTTGCCGAGGATGAATTGGCGGATACAGGGCGCGTTGTGTTGCGCGCTTCGGGCACTGAACCCGTGATTCGGGTCATGGTCGAAGGTCAGGATAATGAGCAAGTGGTTCGTATAGCTGAGCGGCTGGCTTCGGTTGTCGCTGATGCGGCGGCCTGATCCGACGCATTTGCTTGATTTTGTACGTTGATTTGCCGTGAAAGCCCCGGTATCCTTGCGCGCCTTTTAACCCTGCGGGAACTTTGGAAATGCGTCAGATTCTTGTTGCCGGCAACTGGAAGATGAATGGTAGCAATGCTGCCAATCAGGAGTTGATCGACGGAATCGTGGCTGGAGTGCCCGATGGCGACGGTTTTCAGCTGTTGGTTTGCCCACCTCTGCCATATCTGGCCGTGGTAGCAGCATCAGCAACTGGGAGTGGCGTTGCGGTTGGGGCGCAGAATGTTTCCGAGCACGAGGCTGGTGCTTATACAGGCGAAACGTCCGCGGCGATGCTTAAGGACGTCGGTTGCGAATACGTGATCGTAGGGCACTCGGAACGGCGTGCATTGTATGCAGAAAGCAGTGCGCAGGTAGCCGCGAAGTTTGTTGCCGCGCAGGCAGGTGGTCTTGCGCCGATCTTGTGTGTTGGCGAGACGCTGGAAGAGCGTGAAGCCGGCACAACTGAGTCAGTGATTGATGAGCAGCTTGATGCGGTACTTGATGCGGCTGGAGTTGCCGCATTCGACTCGGCCGTAATCGCGTATGAGCCAGTTTGGGCGATAGGTACGGGCATGACAGCGTCACCGGAGCAGGCGCAGGACGTTCACCGGCATATCCGGGAGCGTGTTGCGGCAAAAGATGCAGCTGTGGCGGCCAAGGTACAGATATTGTATGGCGGTAGCATGAAGGGCGAAAACGCGCCTGGGTTGCTGTCCATGCAGGATATAGATGGCGGGCTGATTGGTGGCGCGTCGCTTAAAGCAAGTGACTTTCTGGCTATCGCGGATGCCGCGGCCGGAAACTGAGATTGAGATAAACATGGATACTATTCAAAAAGCAGTTCTTATCGGTCATACGCTGATCGCATTGATGATCATCGTGCTGGTATTGCTGCAGCGCGGCAAAGGTGCCGATGCCGGCGCCGCTTTCGGCGCAGGCGCGTCAGGCACCGTATTTGGCGCGCGCGGCTCGGGCAGCTTCTTTTCCCGGGCAACGGCGGTTTGTGCGACGGCATTTTTCGTGTCGAGCCTGACGCTTGCCTACCTCAGCAGTCAGCGCACAACGGCCCCTGACAGTCTTCTGGAGGATCTGCCGGCTGTTGAAGAGGTAGTCGAGGAACTGCCGCAGATAAGCACTGATGAAGCGACCGACATGCCTGCAATCGAAACGGTTGAGGAAGCGGTCGATGAAATGCCGGCACTTCCCGAGTCAGAAGGCGAAGCAGACGAAGGTAACTAAGCCACACCGTTTGGCTTTATAATTAATCGGTAAATCCGCTCTGGTGGTGGAATTGGTAGACACGCTGTCTTGAGGGGGCAGTGGCGCGAGCCGTGCGAGTTCGAGTCTCGCCCAGAGCACCAAATATGAAATCCGGCCTGTCAGCACTGAAACTGCTTACAGGCCGTTTTTTTTTTGCGCCCAGGATGCACCGCCGGCAACAAAAAGGGTGTATTCAACAGCGCATAGACTGATACAATGCCGCGCTGAAATGAGAGCGATTATCGACGCGGTCTGATCCGCGTAACTGGCAAGGCAAAAACACAAAACATCATGCTGCAAGAATACCTCCCCGTACTGATTTTCCTCGGCGTTGGTGCCGGTATCGGATTGCTCCTTTTGGGTCTTGGTTTCCTGATCGGGCACGGCCAGAAAGACGAGCAAAAACTTTCTCCTTACGAATGTGGCTTCGAAGCCTTCGATGACTCCCGCATGAAGTTCGACGTGCGCTACTACCTGGTTGCAATCCTGTTCATTATTTTCGATCTGGAGATTGCGTTCCTGTTTCCATGGGCCGTTTCTCTGGATAGCGTTGGCAAGTTCGGGCTGTTATCGATGGCTCTGTTCCTGGCGATCCTGGTTGTCGGCTTTATTTACGAGTGGAAGAAAGGGGCTCTCGAGTGGGACTGAGCAATGCAGCTAATGCTGTGGAGCCTGCGGGCGACGCGGAAGCGGCGGGTGGCAGCCTGCATGAAAAAGGTTTTGTAGTAACCAGTGTCGATGCGGTTATGAACTGGGCCAGGACAGGCTCATTGTGGCCGATGACCTTTGGACTGGCCTGTTGTGCCGTCGAAATGATGCAGGCTGGCGCCTCACGTTACGATCTCGATCGCTTCGGCATCATTTTTCGCCCAAGCCCACGTCAGTCTGACTGCATGATTGTAGCGGGTACGCTAACGAACAAAATGGCGCCGGCATTGCGCAAAGTCTACGACCAGATGCCGGAGCCCCGCTGGGTCGTGTCGATGGGTTCGTGTGCGAACGGGGGTGGTTACTATCACTATTCGTACGCCGTCGTACGGGGTTGCGACCGGATCGTTCCGGTCGACGTTTATGTCCCTGGCTGTCCACCGACCGCCGAGGCGCTGATCTACGGATTGCTGCAATTGCAGAACAAGATCCGCCGTACCAGCACCATCGCCCGTTAAGTAATTGCTATGACCGATCGTTACGAGACCCTGGCTGCTCGCATAGACGCCCGCTTTGGCGAGCAGGTAAGCCGCATTGCATCAAGCTGCCGCGAACTAACCTACGAAGTCGACAAAGATGACCTGATTGCAGTTGCTACTGCGCTGCGCAACGAAGCAGATTTCGGTTTCGAAATGCTCATGGATGTGTGCGGTGTTGATTACCTGAACTACGGTGATGATGAATGGACGACCAACAGTGCGACGGGCACTGGTTTCAGTCGTGGCGTGCAGCGCGAGTCTGTCATTCTCGATGAAGCCGACGAGTTCGACGGCAATCGATTTGCAGTGGTTTACCACTTGCTGTCAATCCAGAATAACGTGCGAATGCGCCTGCGCGTGTTCACGGGAACGGGCAATCCGCCAATCGTAAAATCTGTTGTTGATATCTGGAATGGTGCCAACTGGTTTGAGCGTGAGGCATTCGATCTCTACGGCATCCTGTTTGAAGGACACCCGGACTTGCGCCGCATCCTGACCGACTACGGTTTTATCGGCCATCCGTTCCGCAAGGATTTTCCCATTATGGGCAATGTCGAAGTCAGCTATGACGACGAACAGGGACGCGTGGTCTACAAGCCAGTGAGTATTGAGCCTCGCACGCTTGTGCCGCGGGTTATTCGTGACGACAACCGCTATTCAGCCGACCTCAAGGACGCGACAGATGGCTGAGATCCAAAGCTATACAATGAACTTCGGTCCGCAGCACCCTGCGGCGCATGGTGTGTTGCGCCTCGTTCTCGAGATCGAGGGCGAGACGATTCAAAAGGCCGACCCGCATGTGGGTCTTCTGCACCGTGGCACCGAGAAACTTGCCGAGACCAAACCATTTAACCAGAGCATCGGCTACATGGATCGCCTCGATTACGTATCGATGATGTGTAACGAGCACGGCTATGTCATGGCAATAGAGAAATTGCTGGGCATTGAAGTGCCAGAGCGGGCTCAGTACATCAGGGTCATGTTCGATGAGGTCACTCGAATCCTGAATCACCTTATGTGGCTCGGTGCTCATGGCCTGGATATCGGCGCCATGACGATGTTCCTGTATTGCTTCCGCGAGCGGGAAGATCTTATGGATCTTTACGAGGCTGTCTCGGGCACCCGCATGCACGCCACGTACTACCGGCCGGGCGGCGTCTATCGCGACTTGCCCGATTCAATGCCGAAGTATCAAGAGTCCAAGTTTCGCAACAAGAAAGAACTCGATCGCATGAATTCGGTACGCGAAGGCACGATGCTCGATTTTATCGAGGACTTCACGAACCGTTTTCCGGCCTGCGTCGACGAGTATGAAACTCTGCTGACGGACAACCGAATCTGGAAGCAACGGACTGTCAATATCGCCGTAGTATCGCCGGAACGGGCAATGCAACTCGGCTTCTCGGGTCCGATGTTGAGAGGTTCCGGGGTGGCGTGGGATCTCCGTAAGAAACAACCCTACGATGTTTACGATCGCATGGACTTCGACATTCCGATTGGCGTTAACGGCGACTGCTATGACCGTTACCTCGTGCGAGTCGAGGAAATGCGCCAATCGAACCGCATTATTAAACAATGCGTCGACTGGCTGCGGGACAACCCGGGCCCGGTAATCGCGGAAGATCACAAAATCACGCCGCCAACGCGCGTCGAGATGAAAGACGATATGGAATCGTTGATTCACCACTTCAAGCTTTTCACTGAAGGCTATTGTGTGCCGGAGGGAGAAGCGTATGCGGCTGTCGAGCATCCGAAAGGTGAGTTCGGCGTCTACATTGTTTCAGACGGTGCCAACAAGCCATATCGTGTAAAGATTCGTGCGCCTGGTTTTGCGCATCTGTCAGCAATGTCGGAAATGGTCGAAGGACACATGCTTGCTGACGTCGTTGCTGTTATTGGAACGCAGGACATTGTATTCGGAGAGGTTGACCGATGAGTTATCAACTCACGCCACACGTCAAAGACGAAATCGAACATTGGAAAGCACGTTTTCCGGAAGGACGGCAGCGGTCAGCAGTCATTAGTGCGTTGCACGCTGTACAGCACGAAAACCATGGATTCGTTACAGCAGAGCAGATGAATGCAGTCGCAGAGTACCTGGAGCTGCCAACGATTCAGGTTTATGAAGTGGCCACCTTTTATTCGATGTTTCAGACGCGCGAGGTTGGGCGCAACGAAGTTGCGATCTGCACCAACGTGGCATGCATGTTGCGCGGTGCTGAGGACATTGTCAGCCATGTCGAAAAGAAGCTTGGCATCAAGACTGGCGAGAGCACAGCAGACGGCAAGGTTTTCCTGAAGCAGGAAGAAGAGTGTATAGCTGCCTGTTGCGGTGCACCAGCGATGATGGTGAATCACAAGTACTACGAGAACCTGACAGAAGAGCAGGTCGATGAAATCCTGGATGGACTCGACTGATGGTCTACGAACACAATCTTGTTTGCTTTAGCACTTTCGGTCAGGAGCAATCCTGGTCACTCGAAACCTACGAGAAAAATGACGGTTACCAGGCGTGGCGTAAGATTGTGTCGGGAAAAATGTCGCCTGAAGACGTCATCGAGGAAGTGAAAGCGTCCGGTTTACGCGGTCGTGGCGGCGCTGGTTTTCCCACGGGCTTGAAATGGAGCTTTATGCCGAAAGGCTACGAGGGGCAGAAGTACCTGGTGGTTAACTCGGATGAGAGTGAGCCTGGCACCTGTCACGACCGTGAAATACTACGCTACAACCCGCACGCGCTGGTTGAGGGCATGGCGATTGCTGCCTATGCGATGGGCGCGACGGTTGCCTACAACTATATGCGTGGCGAATTCATGGATGAGCCGTTTCCGCGTTTCGAGGCAGCGGTAAAAGAAGCGTACGAGGCCGGACTGCTTGGCCAGAACATCCAGGGCTCTGGTATCGACGTCGATATTCATGGATTTATCGGTGCTGGTGCTTATATCTGCGGTGAAGAAACCGCTTTGCTCGAATCTCTTGAGGGCAAGCAGGGCCGTCCACGCTTCAAGCCGCCGTTTCCTGCGAATTTCGGTCTGTATGGCAAGCCGACCACGATCAACAACACGCAAAGTATTGCCAGCGTGCCATCGATCATCAGAAAGGGCGCAGCGTGGTTCGCCGCACTGGGTCCGGAAGGTTCTGGCGGCACGGCGCAGTTCTCGGTTTCGGGACATGTCGAAAAGCCGGGCAACTATGAACTGCCCATGGGAATTCCGTTCAAGGATCTGCTGGAAGAGATTTGCGGCGGCGTCTGGAAGGGACGCAAGTTGAAAGCCGTCATACCGGGTGGATCGTCGTGCAAAGTATTGCCTGCAGAGATCATCATGGACTGCACGATGGATTATAACTCCCTGCAACAAGCGGGCTCCTCGTTCGGCACGGGTGCGGTCATGGTAATGGACGACAGAACTTGCATGGTCAAGGTTTTGCGTCGTATTTCGCGGTTCTACATGGCCGAATCCTGTGGTCAATGCACGCCGTGTCGCGAGGGCACTGGCTGGCTGTATCGCATGCTCACACGCATTGTGGAAGGCAAGGGTGAAGAAGCCGATCTGAGCAAGCTCGTCGACGTCGCCAACAAAATCGAAGGGCATACGATCTGCGCTCTTGGTGATGCGGCAGCATGGCCCGTGCAGAGTTTTCTGAATCACTACTTTCACGAATTTGAATATATGGTTCGCAATAATGGTCGCAGTATTGTTGATGCGGCACCTGAGGCCGCTGCGTAATCGCTATGAGTGACGATATCGTAAACATTGAAGTTGATGGCAAACCGGTTGAAGGCCGTCGCGGACAGATGGTCATCGAAGTGACCGACAATGTCGGCACCTATGTGCCGCGTTTTTGCTATCACGAAAAACTCAGCATTGCGGCGAATTGTCGTATGTGCCTTGTTGATATCGAAGGTGCACCCAAGCCGATTCCTGCTTGCGCCCAGCCGATCGCTGAGGGCATGAAGATCTTTACCAAGTCGCCGCGCGCTATTGCAGCTCAACGGGCGACAATGGAATTCCTGCTGATCAATCATCCGCTGGACTGTCCGATCTGTGACCAGGGTGGTGAGTGTGAGTTGCAGGATCTCGCGATGGGCTATGGACGCGACATATCACGCTACAACGATGGCAAGCGTGTCGTGAAAGACAAAGACATTGGTCCATTGGTTTCAACGGATATGACGCGCTGCATCCATTGCACACGGTGCGTGCGTTTTGGTGAGGAAATCCAGGGTAACCCACAGCTCGGAACGACGGAGCGTGGTGAAAACGTCAAAATTTCGACTTACGTTGAGCAGAATGTCGATCACGAGATGTCTGCAAACATCATTGATCTCTGTCCGGTTGGCGCGCTGAACAACAAGCCTTATCGCTATAGCGCCCGGGCATGGGAAATGACCCAGCATGCGACCGTTTCGCCGCACGACTGCGTTGGTTCAAACCTTTACGCGCACGTGCTGCGTGGCACCGTCAAACGTATCGTGCCGCGCGAGAACGAGTCGATCAATGAATCCTGGATCGCAGATCGCGATCGCTTCAGTTACGAGGCAATATACAGTGAGGATCGCCTGCAGACGCCGCGGATCAAGGAGAGCGGCAGCTGGCGTGAGATCAGCTGGACCGATGCTCTGGCGAAAGCCGCAGAAACTCTGACAGAAGCGGTTGGCGAAAAGGCCGGGTTTATCGCATCACCTGCGGCGACGGTTGAGGAAAGTCACTTGCTGGCAAGACTTGCCACGCATCTTGGCAGCAACAATATCGATCACAGGGTTGATCGACGTGACGTCTCGGACCAGGGAAGTGATCCGGTGTTTTATGGCCTTGGATGTGAGCTTGACGAAATTGAGAAGCAGAGTGCTGTTCTCGTCGTGGGTTCGAACATTCGTAATGAGGCACCGATTATCGCGCATCGTCTGCGCAAGACAGCGTTGAATGGCGGTCAGGTCAGTTTCGCCAATGCGAGCGAGTACGAATTCTATTTTGATGTTGCGAATTACGCGTCTGGTGCAGGTTTGGTTGAGCTGCTCGCGGGAATCGCAGTGGCTGCGAAGGCTGACTCCGATGCTATCGCGGAGCTCATTGAAGGCGTGTCACCGACGGACGTACAAAGTCATATCGCCGAGGCGTTGCAGGAAGGTGATGAGTCGCTCGTCCTGCTGGGCTGTATCGCTGCTCGACACGCTGCATCGTCGGCCGTTCGCGCTCTCGCACACGCTATCTCGAACGCAACAAACTCGAAACTGGGTTTTGTTACGGCGGGCCCGAACAGTGCAGGTGCGAGTCTCGCAGGTGTTCTGCCGCATCGCGTCGCGGGCGGCCAGATGCGCAGCAAGGCAGGACTCGGTGTTGCCGAGATGCTTGAAGCGAAGCTGGATGCGCTGGTACTCGTCAATGTCGAGCCCGATGCAGACATCTCGGCAACGACAGATGCTACAGGCAAGCTGGCGCGACAAGACTATGTGATTGCGCTAACGCCATTTGTCTCTGATGCGCTGCTTGAAGCAGCTGATTTGTTACTGCCGATCGGCACCTTTGCAGAGTCTGCGGGCACCTATGTTAACGCTGCAGGGACCTGGCAGAGCTTTGGTGGCGTCGCGACACCTGTCGGTGAAGCGCGGCCATGCTGGAAGGTGCTGCGGGTACTGGGCAACCTGACCGAAGCACGCGGCTTTGATTACGTTAGCAGTGACGATGTGCTTGCAGAAATTCAGTCAGAGCTCGGCACTGCGGCAGCAGGTTCGTATTCTGCTGCTGGTAAAGCGACGAAACCCAATGGTGCAGACGCACCCGCAGACGAGATTGATACGCCTCTTTATTCTGTTGATGGCCTCGTGCGGCGCGCAAACGCGTTGCAGTGTACGCTGTCGGCCAGGCGTGCGGCAGGTGAGGGGAACTCTTGATGGCTGAGTTTTTCGCCAGCCTGGTACCGCAGTTCGCGTGGGACATCTGGAACTGGTTCCCGCCGCTTGTACACTACCTCGTCATAACGTTGTTCAAGATTCTCGTTGTGATGATCTCGGTCATTCTCATCGTTGCTTTTTCGACCTATTTCGAACGCAAGGTAATCGGCAGCATGCAGGCGCGTGTTGGCCCCAACCGGGTTGGACCGCTGGGCCTTGGGCAGCCTATTGCGGACGTCATCAAGCTGCTTATCAAAGAAGTCATCGTGCCGTCGCAGTCGAGCAAGTTCCTGTTCGTGATTGCACCGTTGCTGACCCTGATACCGGCGCTTGCGGCCTGGGCCGTGATGCCCTTGAATTCTGATTTCGTCATTGCGGACATCAACGCCGGACTGCTCTACGTGCTGGCGCTGACGTCGGTCGGCGTTTACGGCGTAATCCTGGCAGGATGGGCGACCAATTCGAAGTACGCGCTGCTGGGTGCGATGCGCTCCGCGGCGCAGATCGTCGCGTATGAAATCGCGATGGGCTTTGCACTGGTCGGCGTTTTGATGGCTGGCGGCAGCCTGAATCTGGGCGATATTGTGGAGGCGCAGGCCGGTGGTGTGAGTCAGTGGTTCCTGTTACCGCTGTTCCCGTTGTTTGTCGTCTACTGGATATCCGGCGTTGCCGAGACCAATCGTGCACCGTTTGATGTCGCCGAAGGCGAGTCGGAGATTGTCGCCGGCTTCCATGTTGAATATTCGGGCGTCGCGTTTGCGCTGTTCTTCCTCGCGGAATACGCCAACATGGTGCTGATCTCGACATTGACCGCGATCTTCTTCCTCGGCGGCTGGGCGTCGCCGTTCGAAGGCTGGACGTTCCTCAACGATATTTCGTTTTTGTCTTGGCTGACTGTCGGTGGTTTGCACTGGCTGTTCCTCAAGATGTGTTTCTTTATGTATACATTCTTCTGGCTGCGCGCGACCTTTCCGCGCTACCGCTATGACCAGATCATGCGGCTGGGCTGGAAGGTGTTTATTCCTGTAACGATCGTTTGGATTGCAGTGGAAGGGGCGATGGCCTGGTTCCAGGTAGGTCCATGGTCAGGCCTGGGCGCATAGGACGATGAGTCGCATAACCAGTTATATCAAGACATTCGCGCTTTGGGAGTTACTCAAAGGCCTATCCGTTACGATGCGCAATTTTTTCCGCAAGAGCGTCACGCTCGAATACCCGGAAGAAAAAACGCCGCAGTCGAGCCGTTTTCGTGGACTGCATGCGCTGCGCCGATACCCGAATGGTGAAGAGCGCTGTATTGCATGCAAGTTGTGTGAAGCGGTTTGCCCTGCACTGGCGATCACAATTGAGTCTGATGTCAGCCAGGACGGCACGCGCCGTACGACGCGCTATGACATCGACCTGTTCAAGTGTATTTACTGCGGATTTTGCGAAGAAGCGTGTCCGGTTGATGCCATCGTTGAAACTCGTTTGCACGAGTACCACATGGAAGCGCCGGGCGAAAACATCATGACCAAGGACAAGCTGCTGGCGGTAGGTGAGAAGTACGATGCCATGATTTCCGCTGACAAAGCGGCTGACGCCAAGTACCGGTAGGACGAGCGATGTTGTTTCAGACAATTTTGTTTTACACCTTTGCAGCAGTAATGCTCGGCGCTGCATTGGGCGTCGTGTTTTCTCGCAACCCGGTGCACTCGGTCATGCTGCTGGTCCTGACGTTTTTCCAGGCCGCCATGCTGTGGCTGCTGGCTGAAGCCGAGTTCCTCGCGATCGTGCTGGTGCTTGTGTATGTCGGCGCGGTGATGGTGTTGTTCCTATTTGTCGTGATGATGCTCGACGTCAATATCGAAGCGGCGAAGCGTGGCATTTCACGCCTCGCAGTGCCGGGTATCGCGATTGCATTGCTGATGGTCGTCGAGCTCATGCAGTTGATCTGGTTGCGCGGCAAGGGTGAGGTCGGCAGCGGTGGTTTTGCGCCGACACCCGAGGGCTACAGCAATACGAAAGCGCTGGGTAGCGTTCTGTATACAGAGCACGTCTTTGCGTTCGAGATGGCCGCGGTGATCTTGCTGCTGGCGATTATTGCAGCGATCACACTCACGATGCGCAAGCGCCCGGGACTTAAGGTGCAGAACATCGCGGAGCAGGTTGCCGTACAGGCGAAGGACAGGGTTCGCATTGTGAAGATGGATGCGGAGAAGAAACAATGATCGGCCTTGAGCACTACCTGACGCTGGCCGCGATGCTGTTTGTATTGAGTGTCGCCGGCATCATTATCAATCGACGCAATCTCATCCTGTTGTTGATGTGTGTCGAACTCATGTTGCTTGCCGTCAATTTCAACTTCGTCGCGTTCTCCCGCTATCTTGGTGACGAGACGGGGCAGGTGTTTGTCTTCTTTATTCTCACGGTAGCAGCTGCTGAAGCCGCTATCGGTCTCGCTATTCTCGTCGTCTTGTTCCGCAACCGCCGATCTATCGCGGTTAAAGAGCTGAATACGCTGAAGGGTTGATATGTACAACTACTACCTGACAATCGTATTGGCACCGCTCGCAGCCGCACTTATCGCGGGGCTTGCCGGCAAGCAGATCGGCCGTGCAGGCGCACATTGGGTAACCATTCTTGGCGTGGGCACGTCCTGCGTGTTGTCTTTGCTCGTGCTTAAAAACATGTTCTGGGGTGGTGCAGGGGCTGAGAACATCAGTGTCTATACGTGGGCTGTAACTGACGGTCTGCGCATGGAGGTCGGCTTTCTTGTCGACAGGCTGACTGCGCTAATGATGTGCGTTGTAACGTTCGTGTCACTCATGGTGCACATTTACACGATCGGTTACATGCATGACGATCCGGGTTACCAACGATTCTTCAGCTATATCTCGTTGTTCACGTTCTCGATGCTCATGCTCGTCATGTCGAACAACTTTCTGCAGCTGTTTTTCGGCTGGGAAGCTGTCGGACTGGTTTCGTACCTGCTGATTGGCTTCTGGTTCAAAAAACAGACCGCGATGTTCGCCAATCTGAAGGCCTTCCTGGTTAACCGTGTCGGTGACTTCGGCTTTATTCTCGGCATCGCAGGCGTTGTGATGTTCACGGGTTCACTCGACTACGCGACTGTGTTTGGCCAGGCGGATGCCGTAGCGGGTCAGAGCATCGAAGTGTTTTCGGGCACACCGTGGAACGCTATGACAGTGATTTGTATATTGCTGTTTATCGGCGCGATGGGTAAGTCGGCACAGGCGCCGCTGCATGTCTGGCTGCCGGATTCGATGGAAGGCCCGACGCCAATTTCTGCGTTGATCCACGCGGCAACCATGGTTACTGCCGGTATCTTCATGGTCGCTCGTATGTCGCCGCTGTTTGAGCTGTCAACGACGGCGCTTGGCTTCGTCATTATTATCGGTGCGGTTACTGCGTTCTTCATGGGCTTGCTGGGTATAGTGCAGAACGACATCAAGCGTGTGGTGGCGTATTCCACATTGTCGCAGCTCGGTTACATGACGGTTGCACTCGGTGCGTCGGCATACAGCGCCGCGATTTTCCATCTCATGACACACGCGTTTTTCAAAGCGTTGCTGTTCCTTGCCGCGGGTTCTGTAATTATTGCGATGCACCACGAACAGGACATCCGCAAGATGGGCGGCCTGAAGAAGTACATGCCAATTACGTACTGGACGTCATTGATCGGCTCCCTGGCACTCATAGGATTCCCGGGTTCCAGCGGCTTCTTTTCAAAGGATCTGTTGATCGAGGCTGTCAAGGAATCGCACTGGCATGACGGTGCGTCGATGGGCGACCAGGTCACATACTGGATCGCGTACCTGAGCGTGTTGTTAGGCGTGTTCGTGACTGCGCTTTATTCGTTCCGCATGTTCTTCCTCGTATTCCACGGAGAAGAGCGCATGGATGCGGAGACGAAGTCGCATCTCCACGAGACGCCTGCTGTCGTCACCGTACCGCTGATTCTGCTGGCTATCCCGTCTGCGATTATCGGCTGGTTTAGCGCCGATGCAGTTCTGTTCGGTGGTTTCTTCGGCGACGCGATACAGGTGAAGTCTGTACATGACGCACTGACCGGGCTCAACGGCACGTTCTGGCACGGTCCAGCCGCACTGGTCATGCATATCTACGCGTCACCGGTTTTCTACCTGGCTGCACTTGGCGTCATCGCGGCGTGGTTTCTGTATCTCAAACGCCCGGATATCCCAGCGACAATCAAGGACAAGTTCTCCGGGATCTACAATCTGCTCGATCGCAAGTACTACTTTGACGATCTGTGGATTAAGGGATTCGCGGGAGTCGGCCGCAAGCTGGGGCAGTTCCTCTGGGAGAAAGGTGATCAGCTGATCATCGACGGTATCCTCGTGAACGGGACTGCCAAGACTGTCGGGCGACTGGCGGGTGTTATGCGGCAGATCCAGACCGGATATCTCTACACCTACGCATTTGCAATGATTATTGGACTGACCGCGTTACTCGGTTGGCTGATCTGGCTACGGTAACGACGACCATGGAATTCTCGCAATACATCTTAAGTATTCTGATCTGGTTGCCCATTGCGGGCGGCGTGTTGCTTCTGTTGATCGGTGACGACAACGATGTAATGTCCTCCAGAGCTGGGCTGATGCGCATTGTGGCACTGGCCGTGTCGGTGCTGGCGTTCCTGATTAGCATCGGTCTCTATGCGGGCTTCGACAATGCCGCAGTCGGCATGCAGTTCACCGAAAAAGTATCCTGGGTGACAGCGCTGAACGTCTTCTATGTGCTTGGCGTCGACGGTATTTCTGCGCCACTGATCATATTGACGACGTTCATCACACCGTTGGTCATCATCGCGGGCTGGGACAACATCAAGTCGCGGCCGGCGCAGTATTTCGCGGCCTTCCTGATTCTCGAAGGGCTGATGGTCGGCGTCTTTTGTGCTCTTGATGCGTTGTTGTTCTACGTGTTCTGGGAGGCCATGCTGATCCCGATGTTCCTGATCATCGGCGTGTGGGGCGGGGAACGGCGTGTTTACGCGACGCTGAAGTTTTTCCTGTACACGTTCCTTGGTTCAGTGTTGATGCTGGTGGCGTTCATCTACCTGTACGGTCAAACGGGCGGCTTCGACCTGTTCGGGTTTATGGCAGCACCACTGAGTCTTACGGCACAGAAACTTGTTTTCGTCGCGTTCCTGATCGCATTTGCAGTGAAAGTTCCGATGTGGCCGGTACACACATGGTTGCCGGATGCGCACGTCGAGGCGCCGACTGGCGGCTCCGTTATCCTGGCTGCGATCATGCTTAAGATGGGTGGCTACGGTTTCATCCGCTTGTCCTTGCCTATCGTTCCGGATGGCAGCGAGTATTTTGCCGGCATGATGATCGCGCTGTCGTTGATTGCGGTGGTCTACATCGGCTTCGTCGCGCTCATGCAGAAAGACATGAAAAAGCTGATCGCGTATTCCTCTATCGCACACATGGGATTCGTGACGCTTGGTGTCTTCATTCTGTGGTCAGTCAGCGGCGATGCGGGTGCTGGTCTCGGCATGGTCGGCGCAATGGTACAAATGATCTCGCATGGCCTGATATCCGGCGCTATGTTTCTGTGCGTAGGCGTCTTATATGACCGTATGCACAGTCGGCAAATTGCTGACTATGGTGGCGTTGCCAACACCATGCCCATATTTGCGGCCTTCATGGTGTTATTCGCCATGGCAAACGCGGGCCTGCCGGGCACCTCGGGTTTCGTTGGCGAGTTCATGGTCATTATCGCCAGCTTCAAAGCGAATTTCTGGTATGCGTTCCTGGCCGCAGGAACGCTCATCCTCGGCGCTGCGTACACGCTGTGGATGGTTAAGCGCGTTGTTTACGGCGAGGTTGCCAATGACAACGTTGCCGCGCTTAAAGATATCAACGGGCGCGAGTTCCTGGTTCTCGCCATTCTCGCCATAAGTGTTCTGATTGTCGGACTCTGGCCAGCACCGCTGGTCGACATGATGAACGTCACGATTGAACAGCTAATAGAACAGGTCGGGCAGACAAAGCTCTGACAGGTCACGTTATGAATTTGATGGATTATCTGATTGCAGCTCCTGAGATCGCCCTGTTGGGATTGATCTGCGTCGTGCTTGTCGCGGACCTGTTTGTGGACAACGAAAATCGCGTACGCACCTTCTGGCTGAGTATTGTCTCACTCGCCGTGCTGCTCGCAGTTCTGAACGCCACGGCGCCTGACGCACGTTCTGTGGTCTTCAGTGGCAGCTACGTAAGCGATCCGCTCTCGCAGATCCTGAAGGTCGGTGCCGTTATTTTTGTGGCCATCAGTTTTCTCTATGCGCGTGATTATCTGCGGGCAAACGAGATACACAGAGGTGAGTTTTATACGCTCGGCCTGATCGGTTTGCTCGGCATGATGGTCATGATGTCCGCCAACAGCATGCTGACAATGTATCTCGGCCTCGAAACACTGGCGCTGTCTTTGTACGCACTGGTGGCGATTGATCGTGACAACGTCACCTCGGCTGAGTCCGCGATGAAGTATTTCATCCTGGGCGCGATCGCTTCCGGGTGTTTGCTGTATGGCATTTCCTGGGTCTATGGCGTGACCGGGTCATTGCAGTTCCACGAGATTTCGGCGGCAGTCAGTGCCGACCCGTCACTGAACAGCCTGCCGCTGTGGTTTGGACTGGCCTTCCTGATAGTCGGAATCGGCTTCAAGTTCGGTGCTGTGCCGTTTCATATGTGGCTTCCTGACGTCTACCAGGGCGCACGTACGCCCATCACGCTTTACATCGCCACCGCGCCGAAACTGGCGGCCCTGGCGCTGACCCTGCGCATCCTCGTTGATGGTCTGGGCGCGTTGCACGAGACCTGGTCAGCCATGATCATGGTTATCGCGGTTCTGTCGTTGCTGGCCGGCAATTTCATCGCTATCGCGCAAACCAACATCAAGCGGATGCTTGGCTATTCCACGATCGCTCACGTCGGATTCATCTTACTGGCGATATTCGTCGGTACGGAGCAGGGCAATGCTGCCGCTCTTTTCTACACGCTCACTTATGTGGTCGCGGCTGCCGGTGCATTCGGAATCATCATTCTGCTCAGCCGACGCGGCTATGAAGCAGAGAACCTGACGGATTTTAAGGGCCTCAATGCCCGCAGCCCGTGGTTCGCCATGATGATGATGTTCCTGATGTTCAGCATGGCGGGTGTGCCGCCGTTTGTTGGCTTTTTTGCCAAGCTGAACGCGATCAGTGCCGTCGTTGATTCGGGCTATACCGCAATTGCCGTTCTGATGGTGCTGGCGTCTGTTGTCGGCGCGTACTACTACCTGCGCGTTATCTGGTACATGTATTTTGAAGAGGCTGAGGATAAGGCTGTTCTTCAAGCCAGTACGGACACCAAGATGGTACTGAGCCTCAATTCCCTGGCTGTTCTGGCCCTTGGAATCGTGCCAGGCTGGCTGCTGGCAATGTGTATCCAGATTTTGGGCTAAAGCCCTTGTAATGCGACGGTCATCTGCGTACCATCGCGTTCGCCGATGCGGGGTGGAGCAGTCTGGCAGCTCGTCGGGCTCATAACCCGAAGGTCGCAGGTTCAAATCCTGCCCCCGCTACCAAAATACGAAAGGCCGACCCCTCTGGGGCCGGCCTTTTCTATTCTGAGACGGTAGAACCTGTCCCGTGCGTTAACGACGTTTGCTCTGCCCCGATAGCGGTCATTCAGATGCTAGTATTTAGGCTTCGGTTAACGACTGCTTGTGACCCATAGCGGTCGCCCCGGTAAACAGAGGATTCTAGTGAGTTTTTGCCCGTTCAAGGCTCTATTTTCTCTACTACTCAGCTCGACGATGCTGGTTGGCAATTCGCTTGCTTGCATGGTTCCTTACTCTGGTCTTGAATACGATTCTCAGATCTTTGTAGAACGGATCGAGGCCGAGGAAAACACATTCCGAATAACGGCTCCACTCAAAATGAACGATGCGTCACTTGGGGTTTCGATACTCAAGTGGCTTCCATACGCCGCCCCTTCAGACGGGAAACAACCGTACAAAGAGATTACAATGCAGGAGGAGGATGGACTACTGGTCGGAGTGTTTTCAGCTCCTAGCAAAGAATACGCGTACGAAATCACGGTTGAGCTTTGGTATTTGCCAGAACTCGATGGTTGCCCAACTGGCGCGAACGCTGTTTTGGACGGGCTTCTCGAGTGACCGCTACTGGCCGAAAACAGTCGCCCAGGTGTTAAGCTAACGACTGACTGCTACTGACCCATAGCGGACGTTGGGTCCTACGGCTACAAAGTCGGCTGTGTTAAAGGAATTCGTGAGTATCCAGCACCTGTTCATACTTCTCGCCAGTTCCGTATGCATAAGCGCGTGTGGAGCGAACTCACCCAGCGACCCACGAGAGGAGAGGCTGAAAATCACGCCTATAACCTTGTACGTTGGTTCCATGAGTATCGGACGCTCCCAGCCCCACCATCAATCATTCGCGCATTTTCTACAATCGCACTACGATGGCACCCCTCGATACGACGCACAATTTCGGGCCGTTGCAGGGCTTAGTGGACCCATTGCTGTCGATTGCCAAGATGTTTCGGCCCTTGCCATATATTTACACGTAGATGCGACCGGATACTCTACCACGCTCTTTGAATCCCTGAGGATCAGATACACATGGACACACTCCGAAATCGAGCTTCAGGGGAATCGATACGATTTCGTCAGGGGCAAAGTTCAAGATTTTTATCTTCCGGGATCGAAACACATTCGCGGAAAATTACCAGATAAGGCCAGCTACTCCGAGGGACATTTGAAGATCTCCAACGATCACGAGCGAACCGATGGCATATATACGGTAGTAGTAAGCCATCTTGGCCATGAGGTATACAGAGCGCAATTCTTGTTTGAAGACTGCGAAGTTGGTCCAAGAGCGTGATGCACCAACGGCTGCTATTGGCCGGAAGCTGCCTGCCACCTCAGAACTGATTGAGCGACTGGAAAGCACTCGAAAGCAGCCTGTCGAGTGATAAACTATTCGAAGACTGCAACTGACCCAAAGCGGTCATTCAATTGTCACCTTCAAACAATCAAGTCAATGAAAAAGATCTCGGTTGAGAACGCCTACGAGAGTGGAGACCGCCTGTTCATCAAGCTTTGGTACGGCTTCTCGGCCCTCACTTTGGCAATTCTTGTCATAAGCGGTAGTCGCTCCATAGTTGAATATGGTGGTGTAGCAGTCCTGCTTATTTTCGGCTCCGTGCTGTTTTACCGAGAACGATGGGCGTTAGTTGACGAGGCCTTTGATTGCGACGATTACCTAGTATTTCGTAAAGACCACAACGAGTTCCGGGTACCATTGTCGAATATCGAGGGGCTTAGTCGTCCTTTCGCTAACTCGCTTCATCTGGTGACAATCAATGTCGCAAGATCGTCGCAAGGTCCAAAACGATTTACATTTCGCGCTGCCGCAGAATCCGGGTGGTTTAAGGTTCCGCCAATTTATGGCGAATTACAGTCTCGAATCAGCCAAGCAAAATCAGTGTGACTACGTCGAACGTCTGGATCTTACGAGCGGCCGCTTTTGGCCGTAAGCGGTCCTTGGGTGGTTAAACTAGCGACTGACTGCTGCTGACCCAAAGCGGCCGTTGAACCTTGCAGCAAAAAACGCGTTGCGCCACCGAGTTAATTGATTTGACGACCCTATTTGCCGCATAGCGGAAACGAGTCAATGCCTATTCCCAAAAATGGTCGTTAGGGTAATATCAGAATCTCAAGTCCATGAAGTAGGGGGAAAAAGTGCGCAAAATAATTCCGTTTCTCGTTCTCACGTTGTTTGGCGTGCTTTGCATTTGGCAGACTTCGGTTGCGCAAGACCGACTTGCCGGCCAGGACATTGGCTTGGCGATTAACGACTATGTAAACAAAGCCAAAAAGTGCGAGAAGACCGGTAACTCAGAATGTTCAGCAGCGTGTGTTGAAGCCATCAACCTCGTGCAAAACGGGCCATCACCCGAGCTCGAGAAAGCCGCCGAATCATGTAATGCGGGGTTTGCCGTAATTGAAGCGGAAAGAGAGAAGAAAACTGCCGAACCGGCGCTGCAAGATGGATACGCGTGGATGCCAGATATTGAGGCTACTGTAATCCGCGCCCGAGGGGCGCCATTTCAAATCGAGGGCCGCGAACATGATTGGGGCAAATTTTGTACTTGGCGCGCTCAACTTGGAGCAGGAGCGAATGACGAATCGTCCAGGAAATTGGTTAAATCACCTGGCTCAAAGGTGGTGCTAAGGCATGTTCAGTATCCAACATCGCGTGGTGGAAACTTGACTTGCGTTATCGGCGATGTCGTGGCGCGGTAGATTCGGTTTCATAGCATTGCGGTGCTCAGCCTCTTGGGGCAGATAGTTATCACTTTCCTGACTTTCCCATGATCTGGACGTCCGCTTTTGGCCGAAAGCCGACAGTCGCTTGGTCTGAGGTAGAATGACGACTACTGACCCAAAACGGACACTCGAGTCTGTCGAACTCGGCTGCGGTTTCTCAATCGAGGAGTGTCTGCTCCCATCTAGGAGCGGACATTCAAACTACAAAACCTAAAGGCCATCATTTACGGTTTGGCATATTTTGATTCCAATATTTGCCGCTTGGTAAGTTGGCCGAGGTGGTCGACCGGAAATGTCGATCTTGCGCTTGAGCCACTCAAGTTCTTGTAGTTGGTCCAGGGATTTTGATAACGAACGATCCGTGATCGAAATCAGATCAGACTTAATTTCGGTAAAGCGTCGAGGCGTATGGATCACGGTAAGAACGGGAACTGTCCACGTACGGCGCAGCGCTGCGAGCTCAGTATCACTCAGACCAGCTTGTGCGATTTTTCCAGCGATCTTTGAAATCTCTAGCCCTTCTGACGTCAGTCGATATTCGGGCCGCAGCGGATGCCCGTGACCAGGATTCCGTACTAATAAGCCGAGATCTACCAAATGCGCCAAGCTTTTGGCGAAAGCTGTTCGATTGGCTCCTATCGAAGAAAGTAGCGGAGCCTGTCGGCCCGGCACCCCGGATTGCATCGAAGCTAATATGTCCAGCGACCAAGCGCGTGAGGTGACCTTGACAATCGTCTCTATGTCCATTAAGTATAGATACTATACTTTATGGTCAAAGGAAAGTGCTATGCCTCTTGTCTCACTAGATAAAACGATCACTATCGCTATGTCCGTACGAGACCGCCATCTTAGCGCTGAGTGGTATAGCGAGAAGCTCGGTTTCACACTCCTGCATCACATCGATGAGGCGGGCTGGAGCGAGCTGCAGACCAAAACGACGGGAGTCACCCTGGGTCTTGGTGAGCAGTCCGAACCTGCACCGGGCAACACGGTTCCCGTTTTTGGTATTTCGGATATTGTTACCGCGCGCAAAAACCTTGAGGCAGCCGGCGTTCAGTTTGACGGCGAAACGGAGACTGTCGAAGGCATGGTAAGCACCGCAACATTCTACGATCCCGACGGGAATGCCTTGATGCTGGCGCAAGATCTATCTGGTGCAAGCTGAAGAAAGGTGATTGTATAGTCGCAGCTGCTGCACAAGTTTAGGCTTGGCTCAATTCTCACCGTCTGCACCGCACACGCGACGTCCGGGAATACCGCTGAAATCTGAATTGTGCAGTTCGGTTAAGTTCCACTAGTGGTCATTTTGAAACGGTTGCCAGGAATCAAGCTGACGGGCGACTCGTACGTTGACTTATGGTTGCCGACTGAGGCTTGATGGCCTGGTCCGCGTCTTGGCTAGCGCGGCATATTCCTTCAATATGCTGGCCATCAACACAGATTCAGGAGTGTCCCCATGCGTAAGTTTGCCGTTCTCGCCTGCCTGCTGCTACCTATCCAGACGACGCTTGCACAGGATCAGGGACGGGAAATTGCCGGTCCGCGTGCCGTGCTGGAATACAGAGACCGCCCTCCTGTAGAGAACCGACACCTCGAAGAGCGTATCGACACGCTGCTGCCAGCCCTGATGGAGGAGACCAATCTCGATATGTGGCTCGTACTGAATCGCGAGTATGCAGAGGATCCCATTTACTTCTCTCTGGTACCGCAGCCGACGTTCGCAGCGCGCCGCACAACGATGCTTGTGTTTCATCGCACGGACGACGGTGTCGATCGCTTGACTGTCAATCGCTATCCGCTCGGTGCTCCGTTTGAGTCAGCCTGGGAAGGCGGCGATCTCGATTCGCAATGGCAAGCGCTTGGTGAGCTCATCGTCTCCCGCAACCCGGCACGCATCGGCATAAACGTGTCTCGCAACTGGCCGGTAGCCGATGGGCTCAGTCACGCGCTGCATCAACGACTGCTCGAGGTGCTGCCTGACGACTATGCAGATCGCCTGTTGCCGGCGGAAGACCTCGTCGTACGCTGGGCGGAGACGCGCACAGCTGATGAGATTGAAACGTATGCACACACAGTAAGCCTTGCGCGCAGCGTCATCGCCGAGGCATTTTCCAGCCGTGTAATCACGCCCGGCGCGACAACGACCGATGACGTCGCCTGGTACCTTCGGCAACGCTTCGCAGAACTCGACCTGCCTGTTTGGTTCATGCCCTATGTCAACGCGCAACGTCTTGGACAAACCTGTGAGAGCGACACCGCGTTTTGCGGCGAGGGCGGCATCATCCAGGCCGGCGATGTCTTGCACACCGACGTCGGTATCTGTTACCTCCGCTTGTGCACGGACACGCAAGAGATGGGCTATGTGCTGAAACTTGGTGAAACTGAAGCGCCGAAAGGCCTCATGGATGCGCTCAATGTTGGCAACCGCTGGCAGGACCTGTTGACCGACGAGTACGTCACCGGCCGCACGGGCAACGAGATCACGGCAGCGACGCGTGCGGAGTGTGCCAGGAAGAAAATCGATTGCAGCGTGTATACCCACGCGATCGGCTTCTTCGGGCATGCACCTGGCCCGACGATCGGCATGTGGGATGATCAAGACGGTACGCCGGTGCACGGCGATTGGCCGCTGCACGCGAACACGTGCTACGCGATTGAGGGCAATATCAAGACGCCCGTGCCCGACTGGGGCGGGCAACTGGTGCAGATCAAACTCGAGCAAAGCGCATGTTTCGACGGTAAGACCGTGCAGTATCTCGCGGGCCGACAGACCAACTGGCATATCGTGCGTTAGCACACGACCACTTAGCAACCGCCTGGTTATGGCCGACTCCGGCCATCCGGTCGAATTGAAGTAGAATGATTGCTTCCGACCCAAAGCAGATACAGGCAGCGCGGTCGCGAGGCGAATTACGCTAGCCCAATCAGGAAAATCAGGTGCAGTTTTCGATGAGTTGGATTTTCGGAATTATCACAGCATCAGTTCTTCTCGGGATCGGGTGGGGGTGGTTTTACTTCATTAGGGGGCAAACCCTGCCACCCGCATCTGACGTTCGTGAAATTGCAATTTACTACAGCGAGAACATCGGTGATTTGTTGCCGGACGAGTATCAACCGAAAGAGTTTGTACTCAAGAACGCCGAAGAGATCGGCCAGGTAATAAAGAGGCTCGAGGGTATCCTGATTAGCCGAGTTCCGCTGATGGACAGCGACGACATGGATGAAGGTCCAAACTGGATACTAAATATATACTTCGAAAATGGGGGGTTCCGCTTCATTACTGTCGATAAGAAGCACGTATCGGGAAGTGTTAATAAGAATTCGATGCTTTACCAGTATCTTAATGATCACTACACCTGACAAAGTCAGTCGAGAGCGATGGTAGTGATTGCAATGGCTAAAGGCCGACTGGTGTCACGGCAGAAGGGTTCCGACTATTGTAAGGTTGGATTTGCTTCTTGATTGTTGAGGGATCGCGCATGTTCAAAGCGAAACAGATTCTCTGGGCCGGCTTACTCTTCTCTGTAATTCAGTTGTCTGCCATTGCGGAAGAGTATACGGACGGTCCGGCCGCAATGTTCGGGATTAGCTGGACTGCGGAACAACATTTTTCGCGATCACAGTTCGATGAACTCGATGAGATGTTTGTGAAGCTCAGCGAGTCTCAGACGCGGTTTGACGATGGCCGTTGGCCGATTGCGGGTTTCACCGGAGGAATAGTCGATTTCTTCATTGCCCATAAGGATTGGGAATGGATGAAAGGAAATATTGCCGCCTGGCGGGAGCACAACAATTTGTCTGCTGCCGCTGCGATCGTCGAGGCTCAGTTCTGGATTACCTACGCGTGGAACGCCCGGGGCGAGGGGTACGCTAATACTGTTGCTCCAGAGGGTTGGAAATTGTTTCAGGAGCGTCTTGAGAAGGCACGTGAGGTCCTCGATGAATCCAAAAATTACGCGTCGCACAGCCCTCTCTGGTACGACAAATATCTCGCTATTGCAGTCGCCCAAGGCTGGTCTCGAGGGGAAGTACAGTCTCTTTTCGACGAGGCAATCGCAAAAGAACCCTATTTCTACGGCCACTACTTTAGCTTGACGCGGTACCTCCAACCCAGATGGCACGGAAGCTACTCTGAGATCGAGGAGTTTGCAAAGCAAGCAGCAAGAGTCACGAGGGATATAGAAGGCACAAGTCTTTATGCACGGATCTATTGGTATCTGAACCAACTGGAGCCGGTCGACTTCAAGCTATTTGAGGATTCTCAGGCTTCTTGGCCATCAATGCGCAAAGGGTTTGACGACCTTATGGCAAGGTACCCGAAAAGCTACTGGAACATGAATAACTTCGCTGCGTTTGCCTGTCGTGCTGGAGATCCGGACGTATACTGGCCGCTTCGGGCAGAGTTTGAGGGTAGAGAATTTCACATGGCGTGGCCGTCGAATCTCGCAATTGAGATTTGCGATGAGCGCATGAAAGACGGAGCTGCGGACTTCTGAGGCCGACAGCAGTTTCCTTGGCCTATGATATCGAATGGCTGATAACCAACAGAACGGACGATCGATGAATCGCAGGCGATTTCTAGGTGCATCCGGAGTCATCGCCGCTGCTTTCGGCATCGGAGTTATATATTGGCCAAGTCGATGGAAGTACATTGTCATTCACCATTCAGCGGGGAACTACGGCACAATCGAGTTTCTGCAAGAAGTTCATAGAGAACGGCAAGCTGGCGATCCGATAGACGCAATCCCGTATCACTATGTCATTGGCAACGGTAATGGTCTCGGAATGGGGGAGGTAGCCAGTGATTGGCGCCAGGAAATGGACATATGGGGTACTCATATGTCGGCGAACAATAAGGCCAGGAACTTTCTTGGGCTCGGTGTATGCCTTGTCGGGAACTTCGAAGAAACAACGGTACCACCTCAACAGTTCGATTCCTTGGTATCCTTAACCGGGTCTTTAATGAGCCGCTATCGCATTTCTCCCACAAATGTTGGGTTCCACGGGAAAATCCAGGGTGAGTCCACCAAATGTCCAGGAAAGCTGTTTCCGCATGATCGGTTCCGAGCAGCTATTGGTTGACTGTTCGCTTCTGGCCGAAAGCAGTCACTGAATTGATAAACTGCTGATATGGTGCTGTTGACCCGAAGCGGACGCTTTCGGATCGCGGTTGAGTTGAGGTTACAATCATACGAAATACGGAGAATTGGAATGGCGATTTTGGCAAACCGATATCTGGTACTGCTCCTTCTGTTCGCTGGCGCCGCGATTAGTTATTTCGTTGGTCTCAAGATCGGCTTTTGGCTGCTAATCGCTGTTGGCGCGATATTCGAGCTCGCGTTCTGGTTTGAATTCTTTATTCGTCAGCGCCGCCCTTAGTCGCTGAGTTGCCGTCATCGCCAGGGCCAGTTGCCTGCGAATAGGAACATCCTGAACGTACTAGTGAAGAGCTGAAGCAATGGCTGATACCCATATTCCTGAAGATTTACTCGCTCTGCTGAGAGAGGTTGACACGCCCACCGTCTGCAACGCCATTGAGGTGGTACAGGGCCAGCGCGGTTTCGATCGATTCACGAAGGGAACCATGCAACATTCCAGACCCGGCGATCCTCCGGTTGTGGGCTTTGCGCGGACGGCGAAAATCGCTGGGATTGAGCCTCCAACAGAAGACCCGGCCGTGATTCGCTCGCGAAGAATTGACTATTTCCGATCGATGGCCGCTGGACCCAGTCCATCGGTCGCGGTTATCGAAGATACCGACTTTCCCAATTGTGTCGCGGGATGGTGGGGCGAAGTACACGTCGCCGTTCACAAGGGTCTCGGTCTTGCCGGTGCCGTTAGCAACGGTGTGATGCGGGATCTCGACGTGATGGATGGAGGGTTTCCCGTGTTATCTGGATCGATCGGCGTAAGTCACGGTTTCGTTCATGTCGTGGAAATCGGTACGCCCGTTAGCGTGTTTGGCATCACAGTTACACAGGGCGAGTTAATACATGCCGACCGTCACGGCGCACTGGTGATCCCGCACGATGTGATTCCACGCCTCAAGGTAGCGATCGGTACGGTTGTTGCGAACGAAGCCATCGTACTCCGACCGGCGCGCGAAGCCGGGTTCAATATCGAGAAGCTCGAAAAAGCCTGGGCAGAGTTCGAATCCGCGAGGACTTGAGCGCATGGCAGGCAGGCGTAATCTAATTATTCGCTAACTGGACTGGCTGAGCGACTTCTAGTGGGCGAATGCAACTGTCCAGGAATTTTATGAACCTTCTGTTTGTTTGTAGCGAAAATCGCCTGCGCAGCCCGACGGCTGTTGCCGTATTCTCAGAATACGACGGCGTGGAGGCAATTAGCGTGGGGACTAACGCTGACGCTAGTACATCCGTAAGCGGCAACCCAATTGAGTGGGCGGACGCAGTGCTGGTAATGGAGACCTCGCACCGAAACAATGCAATACGTTAGCCACCTAAGCAAGAAAATCGAAGCGGTACGCTGCGCCTTCATGCCTCTATTGGGCACGTCGCTGAGCGAGTATCGGTGCGCCGAAATCTTTGTGGAAGACGATAGTTCTTGGGACCGATGGGATGACATGCCTGTCCGCCTGTTCTTTGGCGCGGCAGATGTTGTCTCTGTTTCTTGGACTGATTTCAACGACTTGTTAGTTGCGCCGTTTGAAGTGCTGCCGGACTGGTACGGTACTGACTCTGCGCGAATACGCTGGACGAATGATCGAATCCCAGGGCTCACCAATTGCATTGGGAGGACACTCACGGATGTATTTTTAGGCCGTGGTGACATGAGCGTTTCGGGCGAGGAAATGGAGGTTTGGACGCGGTTGGTTCTAGGTTTCGATGATTTATGGTTGGAAATTTTTAACGCACTGGACGAAAACGGCTATCAGCAGCATTCGACAATGCCTGACGGAGATTTTCGTCGGTGTGTCTGGACAGATGGGTAGGTAGTTGACAGTCCGCTTCTGGCGGGAAGCAGCACTGTCGAGTGCTAAGCTGCTGAGAGGCTGCTGTTGACCCGAAGCGGACGCTCGCTTGGTGATAGACTAGAATCCTGTTCGACAATTATGCGGGAACCAGAATGGTCGATTGGAGCAGAAATAGACGGCTAGTATTTTCCGTGATCGCAGGTTTGATTCTGGCGGGATGCTCATCCGGGTCCACTATAGTCACAGGGCAAACGAGACCCGCTATTGATGATGATACAACTGTCCGTATCCTGACTGGGATGCCTGACGGCGCAATAGAGATCGCAATCGTAAACGCGTCATCAGACACTGGTCGGTACGAGGAACAGGATTTTAATTACGCGCTCTTGAAGCTCAGGAAGAAAGCAGCAATGGTCGGTGCCAACGCTGTGGTGCTTACAGATCGTAGAACCACTGCCCGGACATCCGCCAATGGAGTAGGGCCGGGTGGCCAAGGCCACCGCATTACTTCTACAGAGGTAGTTAAGGTTCGCGGGGTAGCGATCTGGGTCGAACCCTAGAAAGACGTTAGAATATCGAACAACAGCAGAACGTCCTGCTGAATTTGTAGCATCGACCGTCTGATGTCACGACCGAAAGCAGCACGTCAGGGGAGTTCAAAAAGCCACTAGTTTGACCTTAGTTATGTGCACTAATTTGAACGGCTGCTACTGGCCGAATCCAGCCGCCCGGGTCCTACACTGCCGAGAGGCTGCTACTGATCCGATGCGGACGCTCGTAAAATTGATCAATCTAAGGATGCATAGTTGCCGTGGTAAATAGCCCAGAGTGCAATAGGCATATAGCGAATCGACTCGAGGTTGCCGTGTCACCAGGGAGCGGAGGTCATCGTTGCAAGTTGTGCGGCGCTCTTGTCGAAATCCCCAAGCTCGTCGACATAGTTATTGACGTAGTGGGCGGCCTAGTATTGGTATTCGGTATCCTCTACTCGTTCTCATTATTGAGTTTCTGGCCCCTCGGCGTAGCGCTGGCTTTATGCATCATTCTGAGGATACTAATATTGCCGCTGTTTGTATGCGAGAAGACGGTGACGAAGTAGACTCTGTCAATGTTCGGCGTTGCTCCGAAAAAGGTATTGCAGCGTAGCTTGGCGGTCACGACCATCTGCTTATGGCCGAAAGCCGCCAGTCGGCTAGTCCGAGGTAGAATGGCGGCTACTGACCCGAAGCGGACGGTTTGAGTCTTCGAAAATCATGCTGAGCTTATTGACCCGACTACTGCTTATTACGACCCTTTTGTTGTCTGGAGGGGCTTGCCAACATCACTCGACAATCCAGACGCTACCTTCCTCCTTCGAAGAAAACCGAATTGTCCTCATCCCAACAACAACTGACGGGAGAGTTGTCAGGTTTGTAACGGATACTGGGGGTGGGTGGAATGCGATAAAGAGAAGTGTTGCGCAAGAACTTTCGTTACAGGCCGGAAAGGAAGAGGGAGCAGTGAGTTTTCCGACATTTAGTGTAGGCAGTGAGATTCCTGTGAATACACTTTACAAGAACGGCGGTTTGGTCGTCGTTGATGATGCTGAGTTGAGTGAGGCTGAAGACGGTTTTCTTGGCGGTCGTTGGTTCGGCGACAAAATTTGGGAATTCGATTATCCGAACCAGACATTGTCCGTGCTGAATCAGTTGCCGGCAACGGCGCATGAAGAGTGTCACCGTGTCCAGCTAGGGTTTCAGACAAACGAACAAGATAGTCGGACTATGCATTTCGCAAGAATGCCGGTTGAAGTTGATGGCCAAGAAATCGACGTGCTATTGGACACCGGAGCAAGAGCAACGCTCACGGAAAATGGTGCAGCCCACTTTGGTAGGGCACGCGGTTCAGAAATCGGCACCAGTTTCATTGTTCGGTCAGTTTTCGATCAATGGAATGCGAAACACCCAGAGTGGACGGTGTTGATCGATGCCGATTCGGTTCGCGGGCAATCCTACCCGATGATCGAGGTGCCGCAATTATCAGTCGGCGGATACACTGTCGGTCCAGTTTGGTTCGTCGTCCGACCTGACAGCGCCTTTCTGAAATATATGTCATCAATGATGGATCAGAGCATACAAGGAGCATTAGGTGGTTCTGGCTTGCAGTACTTTCGTCTAATGGTTGACTATCCTAGTGCGATTGCGCATTTCTGCTTTGATTAAGAATTCACACTAGTGTTTGACTATTCCCTAATTGGCCTAATTCCTGCGATCGAATGATAAACTAACGAATCTCTTCTGTGCTCCCGGAAATGAGGTCTCTCATGAGAGTTTTCCGCGTGATCCTTTTCGTGGCTTTTCTGTCGCCCATATCTGTCGTCGGGCAGTCCACAGATGCTGGTAAGTCAATTCCGACGCTGACCAATCTCGGCGCGGACAATCTTTATGTCGTGGGAAAGTTGTGGGGGTACATTAAATACCATCACCCAGCTGTTACAAATGGTTGCCTGGATTGGGACCAAGAGCTGCTCGACCGACTACAGATGCTTCGAGATCAGGGTAGTAGAGATGACCTAATCAATGAAATCGATGCGTGGGTTGAGATGTTGGATAGCATCGAAATCAATACAGAATGTCGAAAATCTGCGGCGGAGGTCGCAGAATCACGTTCATCTGCATGGATCGCCGATACTGATTTTGTCGGTCGGCGCCTCAGCCGTCGATTGCAGGATATTGATTCCGTTCAATCAAAAGGCGTTGGGCAACACTACGTTTCATTGCGTCCCGGTGTCGGGAATCCAGTGTTTCAGAACGAACCCGACTACAGCACAGTTGAAAACCTCGATTGGCGATACCGAGTTCTTGCTGTTTATCGATTCTGGAATATCGTTGAGTATTGGTCTCCATACCGAAGCTTGATCGATTCAGACTTCGACGAGGTGTTGCGATATCACATAGCGGCACTCTATTCGGCAGAAGACCCGGATGATTACGTATTGGCGCTTATGATGCTTACTGCCGCTGCCGAGGATGCACACACGAATTTATGGAGTTCCATAAAGGAAAGGCCACCCAATGGCATTGCAATAGCACCGTTCGCAATACGATTCGTTGAAGGTAAGCCCATCGTTTGGAAGGAACTTGATGTTGATCCGGTTTTCGCAAGCGATGAGACGTCGAAGCCCGATGGCCTTAAGGTCGGGGATGTCATTTTCTCAATTGATGGTAAGTCGATCAACCAGTTAATCGAAACCTGGGAACCGTACTACGGAGTTTCAAACGAATCGAGTTTGTTGCGAGAGATTGGTAGAAACCTTCTGCGGGGCGATGAAGGGCGCGTTGATCTTGAAGTTGACAGAAACGGTGTACGGTTGAGCGTTAGTGCTTACCGCATCGACGCGGCAAACGTTGACCGTTCGACATCCTATTCGAATGATCTCGTGGGCGGGTCGCTTCAGAAAATAGAGAATGATATTTCCTATGTGAAGCTGTCAACGATTAGTGAGGCTGACGTTGCTCAGTTTAATGAGCATGTACAAGGTTCTGATGCTCTCATAATCGATATTCGAGGCTATCCGAAAACGTTCGTTGTGTTCTCTATCGGGCAGCATTTGTTTGGTGAGAATACGCATTTTGCTCGATTCACCAGTGCAGATTTATCCCGGCCGGGTACATTCAAATGGGGTGAACCGATTGCGATTCCGCCCAAGGAGCCGTTTTTCGATGGTCATGTTGTGCTCCTAGTGGATGAGACAACCCAGAGCCAGGCGGAATACACAACCATGGCGTTTCGGGCGAACTCGAAGTCTGTTGTCATCGGAAGCCAGACTGCCGGAGCTGACGGCAACGTTTCACACATTCTCTTGCCTGGCGGCCACCAAACGATGATCAGCGGAATTGGAGTCTTCTATCCGGACAAAAGCCCGACGCAGAAAGTTGGCATAGTGCCAGATCTCGAAGTCCGTCCAACAATAAAAGGAATTCGAGCTGGGCGGGACGAAGTATTGGAAGCCGCAATTGAATACATTCAAAGTAGGTCCGACTGACGACAAGCCTCTAGAACGGAGACCTCTCGATCGTCTGCTTTTGGCCGTAAGGAGCCACACAGGTGTTAAGCTAACGACGGACTGCTACTGACCCAAAGCGGCCACAGCAAATTACGCAATCTGGGAAGTCTGTTGATCAATTTGAAAAAGCCTGCAGAGATTGTCGGTCTTGCCGCAGTAGTGCTGTCGCTTGTGTTTCTCGGCTATGAACTTAAACGCGGCAATGACATAGCAGAAGCTGAGGCTATCGCCAACATGATGGCGGAGTTCAACGGATTCACTGCATTGGTGTCGAGCGACGAAATGTTGTGGACGATATGGTCGAGAGGGAGCACTGATTACGAATCGCTCAACGGTGAGGAACGTTCGCGATTTTCGTATCTGGCAAACTACGTCTTCAATGTGTACGAAATGTCGTTTACTTATATTGAGAATGGGCTGGTTGACAGCCAATATATTGAAACTTTTACTCGGGATTTCTGCGGTCTAATCGAGAGGAATGATGGTTTTGGCGAATTCTGGAAACGAACAAGTAGAGATCAAGCGATGAGACTGGCTGGATTCGCGAAGTCTCGTTGCGAAATTTCCTTCAACTAGTCAGCAGCTAAACGTGAATAGCGTCCGCTTCTGGCCGAAAGCTGCCGCCCAGGTGCTAGAATCATTGACCACTGCTACTGACCCAAAGCAGACGGTAACAAAACGACCTAGTTCTACGGCTAACAATGACATCAATCCAACTGAACGATCCATACCGCCAGTCTCTTGAGGACAAAGCTACAACGTTGGCAAAAGCATTTGTTTCAGGAAATCTAGGGGTCACTGAATGTGTAAGACAGATTGTCCCAGTTCTTCGAGAGCTCGAGCTTGATCGAGACAAATCGCTCATTGTTTTGTTCGGTGTCGACAGTGAGTTTGATGGCTTTCCGATGGGTGCCGTTAGAGAGCACTGGAACGAGACCGCACTCGTGCGGGAGGACGAGCAGCGGCGCGAATGCGAAGATTCGTATCGCGCAGACGTTCTAGAGTGCTGTCGATACGCGATCGCAAAGTTTGAAGAAGACTCAACGTGACGGTCTGCTTTTGGCTGTAAATAGAAATGACGGTCGAGACACGCAAATGAAAACGGTTTTTCTAGTCCAACATCTTCACGTGCTTCCTCAGGGTGAGGAGGATGTGAAGCTAATCGGTGTTTACCAAACGCGCGAAGATGCGCAGGCCGCAGTCGCGCGATCAAGGGAGCAATCCGGTTTCTGCGATTTTCCTAAGCTTGTTGACCCAGCAACAGATGACGATGCGCAAGGATTCTACATAGATGAGATTGTCATCGGCATGAATCACTTCGAGAATGGCTACGTTACTGTCTGAGCGTCCGCTTTTGGCCGAAAGCTGCCTTTCGAGTGATAACCTACCGAATGACTGCTACTGCCCCAATGCGGACGGCCATCTCAGAGCAGTCTGCAAAGGGCTGTCTGGGCCGTCGGCGCGATAATGACCGAGAAGGGATCTTAATAGTAATGACTTTTGTACAGTACCTTTTCCTGGCTCTTCTTGGGATTATCGTGATTCTCAATGTCATAGTGACTCGTGGGCTCCTTAGAGATCCAAGCGTTTCCACTGTTCAACGGACTATTCAATGTCTCTTGATTTGGTTGTTACCATTGGTTGGTGTATTGGGCGTGTACGGAGTCATGGCGCATCACCACACGAAAGACGAGATGAAAATTATGTTCCCGTTTCCGTTCAATCTAATCTACAGAGAACCGATCGAACCAAGTGGATATCGCGACATCAGTGACGGCGGTGGTGCTTGAAGAAGGTATTCTGCAAGCGTAATTGATTTCACGCCGTTCAGGAATGGCCCGACCGTCCGCTTCTGGCCGAAAGCCGCCAGTCGGCTGGTCTGATGTAGAATGGCGGCTACTGACCCAAAGCAGACATTGCCAAAAAACAGCCGCCGTAAATGTTATCTTCCATCAAATCCGACGCGATGTAGAAATGTATCAAATGCCAATACCTTGTATTTCATTGCATTCTCGCAGTTTCATGAATTTTTCTCTGTTTCTCGCGGCTGTTTCTACGTCGCTCTGGTGGGTTGTCTATGGCGGACTAGACCTCGATCTGGATAATCTCGGACTTACTGACCAAGTGCTCGGAGCAGCGTTGCTAACTGGCTTTTCGTGCGGGCTGATCCTTCTAGCAACACTGATCATGCTTGCGTACAAAAAAATTGAAACCTCACTGCCGGTTGTGTTAGCTGTCGCCGTAGCGACAGTGCCAGTTCTTGCGACTATCAATACGATTTGGGAATTAGCCTTCAGGCCTTGGATTCAGTGATACATCGGTTGATATTGAAATTTCCGATCTAGTCGAACGGCCGCTTCTGGCCGTTAGCTGACCCTCGCCTGGTCTGAGGTAGAATGACTCCTTCTGACCCAAAGCAGCCTGTCGAATTCTTAACTTCAAAACTGCGAACGTGCCTCAAATGTTGCAAGAACTAATAAATATCGCTGGAACTTCGCGGTTCGAAGAGTTCGGTCGATTGGACCTCAAATCTGCGTCGTGGGACCGAGGTGATTTGGTACTCGAATTCTCGTTGGCCTACGAAAATGTTGGTGCAGCAGATTCTGTCCACTGGTCGATTACCTGTTCGTCGGTTACCCACTACACGATTTCCCGAGCGGTTCATTGCGGCCTAAACCACCACAAGGATGATCACCCCGCGCTTCTTCAATACACTGAACCATTTGAAAGCCTCTATTTTTCAGCGGCTGCGAGACGACCAGAGGAACTACTTGGCAGGCTTTTGACGGCACATCATTCAGCGACGGACGACTGGATTGATTTTGGGGAGTACCTAAATTCGTCCCTCACTATTGCCGATCTTATTCGCTCTGATGATGGCTTGCTTGCCGAAGCGCCATCGTTTCTGGTTGAGGCTTACGCCGCAGTCTTAGAGGCAGAGGGAATGAAACCGCGTCGGATCGCGTCCGAGGCCGGGACGTATGTTCCGGATGCCGAGATGATCCATTTCGGTAATTCGTTCGTCATCGCTTCCGGCTTCAGCGCAGAATTACGCAGCAAGTGAACGTCTGCTTCTGGCCGGAAGCGGCCGGTCGAAATCTCGTAACAGCAGATGCATGAATGTCCATTCTCAGTGAAAGCGGACGCTCCGAAAGGCTAGGCGAGTAGCGCCACCCCAAGCATCTTTCAGGCTCTAGCCATGAGCGCGGGCAAAGAGAACGGATCTGCATTTCAACATGAATTGGCCAATCTCAAGGGTTCGGAAGGGGCTTTTTCGTTTTGTCCTGACTTGCCGGGAACCTCGTCGAGTTGCTGCAGTCCTAAGATTTGTCTATTCTCAGCGGCAGACAGACGGGACTCATAGTTGAGCAACAGAATCATCAATCTGGTGACAGCAGTACTTAGGCGACGTGCCGCATGGCTCGCGATAGTGCCTGTTGCGTTGTTGCAACTGACCATCGCAGTTCACCAGTTTGATCATGTTGCCGATTCTATTGATAGTTCCTGCCACATCTGTGTGCAGCTGGACAGGGTCGACGGTGCAGTCGATCATCCTGCGGAGATCGCTTCAGTACCGTCGATTGGCTTTCTGAAGTCAGGTGCCCCCGCTGTTACTGTCGCTCTGGCTCCTGTTCGTCATTTCGACACCCGAGCACCACCCCAAATCTGATTAGTCCACAAGCAAAACTGTAGCGATCACGGCAAACGCGTGGTTGCTCTCAGCACCGTACTAACTGTGCGGAAAAACCAGATAATCAGAGTAAACAATCATGAGATTCACGAATCGTAAATCGATGGCCATGGCCGTCTTAGTTATCGCGACCCCGCCCGTTGCTTCGGCACAGGACGATGAGGATGCACACCACGAGATGGACCAGATCGTCGTTACAGCGGCGCCTCTCGGCCGCACCGTCGAGCAACTTGCACAGCCAACTACCATCCTGCGCGGCGATGAGCTTGCCAAGAAGCAGTCGACCAGTATTGGCGAGACCTTGTCCCAGGAGCCAGGGATGAGTTCAACCTATTTCGGCCCGGTTTCTTCACGTCCTGTCATCCGCGGCCAATATGGCGAGCGGGTGCGAGTACTAAGCAACGGACTCGATTCACTGGATGCCTCGGCGCTCAGTGAGGACCACCAGGTGACCGTCGATGGATTACTTGCGGACCGCATTGAAATTGTCCGCGGGCCGGCGACTCTCCTCTACGGAAGTGGTGCCGCGGGCGGGCTGGTTAATGTCGTCGACAGCCGTTTCATTGATAAGCCGCTCGACAAGCCGTTCTCTGCCGGTGTCGCCTTGGGTGCGGATTCGGCCGTTGGAAACCGTGACGCGGCTGTCCGTAGTCATTTCGGATCCGACAGCATCGCATTTAGCTTCGACTACTTCACGCGTTCAACCGATAACGTCGAGATACCCGGATTCGCTGAGTCTGCGGCATTCATTGCGGCTGAGGAGGCCGAAGGTGGTGGCGAAGAAGAAGAGGGCGAGGAGGCATTCGGCGTTGTCGAAAATACAGATAGTGAGACCAGCAGTGGTGCGGTAGGCGTTTCATTTGTCGGCGACAAAGGATTCCTTGGCGTCTCATTCAGCGGATTCGATAGCAAATACGGGATACCCGGGCATCATCACCACGAAGAAGAAGACCCCGGCATGCCACCGGCCGAAGAGGAAGAGGAGGAAGTCGTCAGAATTGATCTCGATCAGACGCGAGTCGATGTGAATGGCGAATATGATCTCGATGGCAGATTTGTGAGCGGCATCCGCTTCCGGGCGGCGGTGAACGATTACAAGCACACCGAGTTGGAAGGCGCGGAGATCGGCACGGTATTCGATGTCCAGGGTTCCGACAACCGGCTCGAACTTCGTCATGCCCCATGGGGTGATCTCGAGGGAGCTATCGGCATTCAATATAAGCAAGTCGACTTCGACGCCATCGGTGATGAGGCGTTTGTACCGGCCTCCGATACCACACGATTGAGCCTGTTCGTATTCGAGGAGCTTCGTCTGAACGACAGCTGGGTCCTGCAGGGAAGTGCGCGCTTTGAGGACCAGGAAATCTCCGGCGCGACGTTGGGTCAGCAGTATGACGACGGCGCGTTTGGTGCATCGATCGGTGCGATTTGGCGTCCGCTTGAGGACATTCGAATCTCCGCAAACCTCGCGATGACCGAGCGTCACCCGACGACGGCCGAGTTGTACTCGGACGGCCCGCATATTGCGGCGCAGCGATTCGAACGCGGATCGGTGGCGCTTGGCAACGGCATACTCGAGCTTGAAGAATCCACAAACCTCGATCTGACCGTGCACGGTGATACGGGTCCCGTCGAGTGGACCATCACCGGGTTTATCAACAGTGTCGACAACTACATTCTGTTGCGCCCAACGACGCTCGAACTCGATGAGTTGCCCGTGTTTGACTATGGTCAGGCAGATGTCGACTTCGTCGGTATCGAAGCGCAGGCTCTCGTCGAGCTGTGGGATCGCGATGACAGTCACGTCCACCTGAGCGTGTTTGCTGATTTTGTTAACGCAGAAGAAGATGTTTCTGGCGCATATCTGCCGAGAATCCCGCCTTCGCGCGTAGGCTTCGGCCTGCATGGTGGCTGGAACAAGTACGATGCCAGCATTGACGCGACGTTTGCCGCTGACCAGGATGGTGTTGCGGAGAATGAACTGCCGACGGAAGGATACACGCTGCTGAATCTCAGTCTGAGCTATACGTTTGATGAACCGGACCTCTATGTATTCCTCCGCGGCTCTAACATGCTCGACGAAGAAATCCGGCAGCACACGTCGCCGTTAAAGGACCTTATCCCGTTGCCGGGACGTTCCGTGCATCTTGGGCTGCGTTACGAGTTCTGATAGCGGGTGCACGGCCTGACGTTGCGAAGCAATTTCAGGCGAATGCCCGTTTGGCAGTCAAGGCAGTACAATACCTGTCCTTACTGTCACAACAATAAGGGCCCGCCCTCGAAAGAGGGCGGGCCTTACGTTCATATAGCCAAGACGCCGTGTCCCTCAAGATTTTCGATGTGCAGCCGATGCTATTTTCATGGTCCGTGAACATACCTGCGGTTCCTCGCGGCAAAAAAGACCAACTCCGTTGTTCCGTGTGGATTTTGCCGCATCACAATAGTGTTGCATGCAATGAGGTATCACCTTGGTCGCAAATGCAAATTCAGCGCTGCGAAGCATGGAAGCAAAAATTGGCGAGTTGCCGATGCTGCCTCAGGTACTTGTCAAGATACTGCAGCTCAATCCCGATGCGGATGATTTCTTCGAAGAGTTAGGCAAACTGACCAAAGAAGACCCGGCCTTCGCGGTGCGACTGATTGCGCTCGCAAATTGTGCTGCATCCGCTCCCGCCGTGCCAGTTGTGTCAATCAGGGATGCACTAACCCGAATGGGATCCGCAGCAATCCGAAACCTGGTCGCGTCTTTAGCGGTTCAACGTGTTTTCTTACCGACAAAACCCAATGAAGTACGCCTCTGGCAACATTCGGTTTTCGCAGCGTTTTCAGCCGCGATGGTCGCGGAAATTTCCTCCGACATAAATGTAGATCCGGCCGAGGCTTACCTGGTTGGTTTGTTGCACGATATCGGGCGCTTTGTCATGTTTGAACATGCCGCCCCGAACTTGCTCAAGGTCGATGAGAGCCATTGGGAAACGCCGGAACAGCTGATTGAGGCTGATGTGGAAATCTACAAATTCACGCACAGCGAACTCGGTTTCCGGGCCTGCACCCACTGGAAATTGCCGAATTCGATTTGCGAGATTGTCAGACTGCACCACACACCTGTCGAAGCAGAAATTGTACCGGGATCCTCTGATGCCCTGCTTTTCTGTGTGCAGGTAGCGGATCATCTATGCGCATCGCTATTGGAATGTGACGATTTTGAGGGCATCCCAAGTGAAACCCGTGAACAGCGGATTCTGGACACTTGCTTGAATACCGAGCAGCAGGTTGCGCTGCTACCTGCTGCTCTGCTCGCTGCGAAACTCGATAAGATCCGCACCGATAGTCAGGCGCTGTTGTCTGGACTAGGATTCAACTGACGGTTATTGCTTTACCTTTAGGCGTTGCACAAACGCGTCTCTGCCAAGACGTGACAGAAAAACCAGGAACTCGAATGCATTGTTTTCGCTTTGCAGCGTTTTCTGTCGATAGGGGTCGTTTTCATCGCGCGCCGCCAGGCGCCAGTACATGATAGTCAACGATGTCACCAATCGGGTTCTGATGAGATCAAACAACAGTTCGAACTCATCGTCGGATAGCGGGCTTTGTTGATGGTAGCCTGCGACAAATGCCTCGATAAATTCCAGAGGGTTTTTGCCTCCTGATCGCAGGTAAGATGCCGCTACCGCAATTTCAACTACTCGTGGTGCTTTGAGTGCATCGCCGAAATCAATGAAACCGCAGACTTCGCCGTCTGCGTCCATCAGTATGTTCTCGGGATTTGCGTCGTTGTGTATCGCTTGCCGGGGCAGGGCGCGAAGCGCTGCGTTAGCCGTATCGTCAAACTGGTCCAAGACACCGCTCGCTAGTTGGTAAACGCTTCGATCGTCTACATGCGACAATAGATTTTTCAGCTGTGAGGCGGCTTGCATGTTCCACAGTCCTGCCTGGCCATCGCTATCAGTTTCAAAACTCCCGAGAGTTTGATCCAGTTCGGCGAGACGTTGCCCAAAGTTCCTGATGGTGCCAGTGCTCCATTCAACATCCTGAAGTAAGCTGCCATCCAGCCAGGTAACGACGCGGAGGCTGTACTCCTGACCAGCGTCTGACGTGATGCCGCTACGCTGACGGCCGGTAACTGTTCTTACCACCCGCGGTGCGTAGTCGAATCCTGTCTCTTCAAGATGCGAGAGCAGCGCTATCTGAAAATCAGTCGCAACAGTTTCTTCGGCCAGGCCTGTTACTTTGACGACAAACTTGTTGCCGTCCGCTGTGATCAGCCGAAAATTCTGATCGCGTTCGCTGACGAGCTGCGTGTACTGCCCGCGAAGGTCAAACTCTTTCGCGACAATTGCCGCGACATATTCGCTCGCGAAATCGGGCGGTTCGATCGAAACGGCGTCACTAGTGTCACTCATGAGAGGTTGAAGCGCCCCAGAGTATAGCGATCAGCACGAAAGCCATCCGGTATCGCGTCTTCTTGCCCGAGTGCAAATGCGGCAAGCATCATTCCGGTTGCCGGACTGTGCTTAAAACCACTTCCGGAGAAACCACAGCCAACAACTGTGTTGTCATCCAGACGATCAATCACCGGGGTGTCATCTGACATCATCGTATACATGCAGGTTTCCTGAATTGCGGGTTTGTCATGGACAAGCAACGGCAGATGCTCCTGCACATAGCCTTTCACCTTTTCTACGTAGGCGTCTGATGAGGCGAAGTCGCGTTGGTCCGGATCGGCCACGGGGCCACCGTGATACAGCATCTTCATCATGCCCGGGTATTCACAGGCAGGGAGTCCATAGATGCCGGTTAGCCGTGCATTGAAAATAATGGGTAGCCCTGACGCGGCGCTGTAGGCATTGCTTGGGTCGTGCCAATATGTGACCGGTGTCAGGAGACTGGTGAGGTTCGACGCCAGGCTCGGGATCAGTTTGCTCGTCCAGGGTCCAGCGCACACCACTGCGCAATCAAAAGTCTGAAATTGCACGACACCGTCATCAAGGTTGCAGGATTCGACAGCAATCTTCTGCGGGCCCTGCGACTCCAGTGAGCTAACGCAGCCAGTTACCAATTTCCCGCCAAACTCGAGGAATCGGGCCTGCACTGCGTTCAGGCACCGATGCGCGATCAGGATTCCGCCGTTCGGGTCAAAAGCCGCGCCCCAGTCGCTGCTGTAGCGAAGCATTGGAAAACGCGCGGCGATGGTCTCACTGTCAAACCAGTCGACCGGCCGGTCACTTTGCCTGAGGACGTTCATGAAGTGCTCAAGATCGGCGTCACCGGGCGGCCCGAAGTTCAGAAGGCCCGTTTTGACGAACATCGTTTCGCCCGCTGCTTGTTGCAGCTCCATCCATCGAGTGAGTGAATAGTCGAGACGCCCCAGCTCGTGCTCGCCGAGAAACCGGAATGCTCGTGACAGTCCGTGTGAGCTGCCGCGAGTATGCGGTAGCGGAAACTGTTCAATGAGTGTCACATCCGCGCCGGCCTCGGCGAGATGCAAGGCGGTCCAGGAGCCGATAATACCGCCGCCTATGACGCATACGCGCGCAGAATGGCTTTTCAATATTGTTGAGGAGCTTACAGACATCGCCCTGAGATCCGATATTTTGTCTTCGAGAGTATTGGCTTCTTCTCTGCATAATGCCAGCGCTCAATCGCGACCGGATACGAGGTAGTATTCATGCTCGACTGCCGGGAACAAAGCTCTGTGAAGTCGTCTGACCGCAACCTGGGAATGGCTCGCTCGATATCGCGCAGAGATCTGTTGTTGGGAGTGGGTGCGTCTGCGGCTGCTGCTTTCGTGCCAGGTCGATCGTTTGCTGATGAGATGCTGAAGCTCGAAGCTGCGGGCAGCCCAAATTATCCACCGGGCCTAACGGGCCTGCGCGGCAGCCATCCAGGGTCGTTCGAGGTTGCCCATCAACTTGGACGGGAAGGGCGACGAGACTGGGGCTCCGTCAATGAGCCCGATGCGGATATCTATGACCTCGTCGTGGTCGGGTGCGGTGTCAGCGGTCTCGCCGCTGCGCATTTTTATCGACGGGCGAACCCCGACGCACGAATTCTGATTCTGGACAATCATGATGATTTTGGCGGTCATGCCAAGCGGAATGAATTTCAGGTTGCCGGTCGTACACTCCTTACGCACGGCGGTAGCGAGATTCTCGAAGGGCCGGATGACTACAGCGACTTTACCAAAGGCCTGTTTCATGATCTTGGAATTCAACCGAAGCGACTTGGCGATGGCTTCGATGTTGATTTCTACAAGAAGAACGGTCTGACAGCTGGAATACATTTCGACCGCGAGACGTTTGGTGTCGATCGCACCCTTGCTTACCCGCTTGTTGACAGTCTTCACTACCAGGGATGGATTCCGATTGCAGACGCGTCGATGTCACATGAAGACGCTGTGCGGCAAATGCCCATCTCGGATGCCGCCAGGCACGAGTTGCTGCGGCTACTGACCAGCTGCGAAAACGTGATCCCGGATCTGCAGGGTATCGATGAAGACGGTTATCTCAACAGCATCAGCTACCGGGAATTTCTCAGCCGACACCTCGAGATTGAGGAACCCGAGGTCTATACAATTTTTGAAAACCTCACCTCGGACTGGTGCGTTGGAATCGAAGCAGTGCCGGCTATTGAGGCGTTCTATTGGGGATTGCCAGGCATCAAGTCAACCAGTCGTGGCGATGACAAGGAGAGAATGGCTCGCTGGTACGGTTCGGGCTCTGAGGATGCCCCGACGTATCATTTTCCGGATGGCAATGCCTCAGTGGCGCGTATGCTCGTCCGAAACATGATTCCCGATGTGGCGCCGGGAAACACGATCGAGGACGTCGTCGACGCGGTGTTTGACTATTCAATACTCGATCGCGCCGATAACGATATTCGTATCCGGCTCAGAAGTACCGCTGTGAATGTACAGCATGACGGCAGCCCGCGATCGTCCAAGCGAGTCGGGGTTACCTATGTTTGCGGTGGGCAGGCCAGTCGCGTCTGGGCTCGGCAGTGCGTTCTCGCTTGCTACAACCAACTGATTCCAAGCCTGTGTCCGGAACTGCCGGAGGCGCAGGGAGATGCCCTCAAGACAATGGTGAAATCACCGATCCTATATTCAAATGTCGCTCTTAGAAACTGGCAGCCCTGGAAAAAGCTGGGAGTCGGTGCACTACTGAATCCAGGTAGCTATCACGTTGTTTCGCATCTCGATTATCCAGTGGACTTCGGGGCTCACCGTTACCCGAAAAACCCCGACGAGCCGGCCGTTGTTCACATGGTTCGGTTTCCGCATCGTTCAAGTGCCGGACTGACGCCCAGTGAGCAAAAACGAGCCGGGCGCCACGAGCTTTACGCGACGTCTTACGAAACCATCGAGCGCAACATTCGCCGGCAGCTGGCAGGCAGCTTGTCCGAAGGCGGATTTGATCCGGCACGGGATATTGAAGGCATCACAGTCAACCGCTGGGCACACGCTTATATCAACAGGGCCAATCCGCTGTACGACGAGATGCATTCAGATCATAACGATGAAAGGTACCCATTCGTGCGTGGTCGTAAGCCTTTCGGGCGGATCGCTATTGCCAATTCCGACTCCGGGTCGAGTTCGCTGCTCGATGTCGCGATCGACCAGGCACATCGAGCGGTTAGCGAGTTGGCATGAAAGCAGTGGATCTCCTGGTGGCGTTCTCAGGCGAACGCGCGCAGCAATATGAGTCCGCCTTCCAGTACTCGGAACAATCCAGGATCGTCAGCGTCGAGCTTCACGCAGTTGGCACTGAGAGCACGACTGTGCGTTACACCGATGAGCCTGTCGCGTGGAAAGAGGTCAACAACATTGTTCGAATCAAGACCGCAGACGGGTTTGAAGCGATATCCGGCGTCACGACTAACAGTCAGGGCGCTTTTAGCGACAAACATCTCGTCGAACTGAAAAGTGTTGTCACCGAGCTGCTCAGGCTTGAAACGCTGGATCCGGTGGAAGTTGGGGTGGCGCTGAAGCGAGCGGCACCTGGCTTGAACGATAAGGCGCGTGCCAGTGTCGATATTGCATTGTGGGATCTGGCGGCGAGAAAGGTGGGCAAGCCGCTCTACCAAATGCTGGGAGCGAAGCGCCATTCGATCGACGCCTACGCAAGTTTTCCGTTTTTCGACTCAATTGACGCGCATGTCATTGCGGTTGAGGAGGGTGCGAAACTTGGATTCAGTTCATTCAAGTTTCACGCATGGGGAAAGATTGAGAAAGACCTGCAGCTCATCGACAAGATTCAGCGCTCCTATTCCGGATCGTCGTACCGCTTTATGCTGGATGTCGAGTCTGCGTACTCGATCGAAGAGGCGCTCGACCTCGGTCGAACAATGGACCCGACGCTTTTTACGTGGCTCGAAGCGCCTGTTGATGATGCGTGCCTGGAAGAATACGCGGAGTTACGACGGGAACTGGCGGTGCTAATCATCCCCGCAGGCAATTCATTCTACTCACCGGAGTTTATGCGCCAGGGGATTGAGAGCCGGTCCTGGGATGCGGGCCGCTTCGACGTCACAGTGATCGGTGGCTTCTCGAAGGCAATTAGACTCATGAGTATTGCCAATGAAGCGGGGCTGCCGATAGAGCTCCAGAGCTGGGACCACTCGTTGTCGCAAATAGCCAATCTTCACCTGATGCTGGCCAATGAACGAACCCGCTATTTCGAAGCTCCAATGCCAACAAAAGCGTTTGCTTTTGGAATGAAGAATGGAGAACTGCCCGCGCGAGGTCAGGTTGCAGCGCCCGCGTCGGCCGGTCTGGGTATTGACGTAGACTGGGACAAGCTGGACGCAGCAGATTTCTATCGTTACGCCAGGTGCGAGCTTTCTGACACACATAACTAGCGCTTGGCGCACTGAGATTTCGCAATGCGCTAAACTCGGCAATAATTCCAAAAACAATAGGCTCATTGATGAAGTTACCGGTACTGATCTGTAGTGTTTTCCTGCTCTTGTTGTCAGTGTTTGCTCTGGCCGATGATATGCGGCCATTCGAGCGCATGGATGTTTTTGAACTGGAATGGGTTTCCAGCCCGAAAGTGTCGCCGGATGGTCGGCGGGTAGTCTATGTACGCAACAGCATGGACATCATGTCGGATGGCAAGGCTTCCCGACTGTGGCTGATCAACAGCGATGGCAGCGGCAATACACCGCTTACCGGGCGGGACACCAACGAATCGAATCCTGCCTGGTCGCCCGATGGGCTCCGTATTGCATTTACAAGTAAATCGGATGCGGGAACCGAGGTCTACGTCGTTTGGGTCGAAACCGGCAAGGCAGCGCGTCTGACCCAGCTGAACAGGTCACCGAAGGGTATCAGCTGGTCTCCGGACGGCACGCAGATCGCGTTCTCGATGCTGGTACCGGAAGACCCGGTCGTGCTCGTTACGGCACCCGAAAAACCCGATGATGCAGAGTGGTCCGACAAACCGCGTGTTACAACGCGTCTCAAATTCGAGCGCGACGGTTCAGGTTACATCGAGCCGGGTTATGAGCACTTTTTCGTGATTTCTGCGATGGGCGGCACGCCTCGCCAGGTAACCAGCGGTGACTTCAAGCACACAGGGACGCCACAGTGGTCACGAGATGGCGATTCACTGATCTTCTCTGGCAACCGCAACGATGACTGGGAATACGAGTTTCGAAACTCCGAGATCTATAGTGTTTCGATCAAGACGGGTGAGTTCACGGCGTTGACCGACAGGAACGGTCCGGATGCCGAGCCAGTCGTATCTCCGGATGGCCGCCAGATTGCCTACTGGAGTATCGACGACAAGGTCCAGACTTACCAGGTCTCGAAACTTCAGATTATGAACGCTGACGGCTCGGGAAAGCGCGAACTGCTCAGTGACTTTGACCGTTCCATATCGAGCCTCGTCTGGAGCAGGGACAGTAACGGCGTCTACTATCAGTATGATGATCACGGCGACACCAAGGTCGGTTTCACAAGTCTGGCCGGCAAGTCCCGGGTCATTGCGACCAACCTCGGCGGAACAACGATCGGTCGTCCGTACGGCGGCGGTTCATTTTCAGTGTCGGACAACGGCACTGTTGCCTATACGCACGTGACCCCTTATCGACCTGGTGAGCTTGCAATTGTTGATCGACGGCGTGCCGATGCGGAGGTCATTACCTCGTTTAATTCAGATCTGCTTGACTGGCGCACACTCGGCAAAGTCGAGGAGCTTTGGTACAAGTCCTCGGTTGATGGTCGGGACATACAGGGGTGGGTGGTACTTCCGCCCGGACACGACGCTGCAAATCCCTATCCATTGCTCGTTGAGAATCATGGTGGTCCCATATCGAACTATGGCCCTCGCTTCTCGCCCGAGGTGCAGTTGTATGCCGCTGCCGGTTACGTGGTTTTCTATCCGAATCCTCGTGGCAGTACGAGCTACGGGGAGGAGTTTGGCAACCTGCTGTACCACGACTATCCAGGCAACGACTACCAGGATGTCATGGATGGTGTAGACGTACTTATTGAATCCGGTGTTACCGCTGAGGACCGCCTGTATGTCACGGGCGGGAGTGCCGGCGGCATCATGACGGCCTGGATTATCGGCAAAAACGAGCGTTTCCGCGCTGCCGCTGTGGTCAAGCCCGTCATGAACTGGATCTCAAAGACGCTGACTGCAGACAATTACTTTCAGTACGCAAACTACCGTTACCCGGGGCAGCCTTGGGAGAACATCGAAACCTACATGAAGTATTCGCCGGTTTCCCTGGTCGGCAATATCGAAACACCGACGATGGTCATGGTGGGTACTGCAGACTTGCGCACGCCAATATCGGAGTCCAAGCAGTTGTACAGCGCGCTCAAAATTCGTGGCATCGATACGGTACTGGTGGAGGTACCTGACGCGCCGCACAATATATCCGGAAGACCAAGCCAGCTCATCACGAAGATCGATCACATCCTCGCCTGGTTTGCGAAATACCCAAGCGAATAGGGGCGGTTAAGCAATGAAACGAATAACAATAATCACAGCTTTACTCCTGTTGGTCGTTGCGGCCGCGACAGCCGATGAGCGCCCTCGAGCCCGTGACGTTGGTCTGGTAGTCGGCATTTTCCCGACCGGTGAGCTAAATGCGATAACGGATGTAAGCGGCGTCAAGGTGGGACATTCGACGATCATCGAAGGTGATGATGTGCGGACCGGCATCACCGCGATTATTCCTGGTCCTGGCAATCTCTACACGCATCCGATACCGGCCTGGATACATGTTGGCAATGGCTACGGGAAGCTCGTTGGCGAAACCCAGGTGCGTGAATTCGGTGAGATTGAAACACCCATACTCCTGACCTGCACACTGTGTGTCTGGAGTGCGGCGAACGGGCTCAAAGAATGGGTTTATGAGCAGCCGGGTATGGGAGAGCACACGGTTAATCCGATTGTTGGCGAAACGAATGACGCGTCGGTTAGCAACATGTGGGCGGACCCGGTGCAGTCCGAGCATGTATTCGCGGCACTTGAAAGCGCTTCGAGCGGTGCGGTCGAGGAAGGTAGCGTGGGCGCTGGTACCGGAACGCAGGCGTTTGGCTGGAAAGGCGGAATTGGAACGAGTTCTCGCGTCCTGCCGGATTCCCTGGGAGGCTACCGGATCGGTGTGCTCGTGCAGACCAACTACGGTGGCATCCTGACAATGAACGGGGCCCCTGTAGGACGCGAGTTGGGTACCTATTCTTATCGCAAGGAGCTGCACGCGCAGGGCGAAGTCAACAGGCAAGAGGATGGTTCAATCATGATGGTCGTAGCGACCGATGCACCGCTGAATGCTCGCAGCCTTGACCGCCTGGCGATGCGTGCGATGCTCGGGCTCGCCCGTACCGGCACGTTCGCGAGCAATGGCTCCGGTGACTACGTGATTGCATTTTCTACTCACCCGGACGTTCGACGACCGCGCACAAGTGACACGCCGGTGGTCACACCGTCTCTGGTCAATGCGTCGATGTCACCGTTGTTTGCGGCAGCGGCCGAGGCAACTGAGGAAGCGGTCTACAACGCAATCTTCAAGGCGACTACTGTGACAAGTTCGCGTGGCACCCTGAAGGCGATCCCGGTCGAGGATCTCGAACGTATCCTGAAGAAGCACGACGTGCTGAACTGGGATACGTCGATTGGTTCCGGCGATGGCAGTGACTGATATCTACTTAGGCTTTTTCCATTTGTCCGAGAACTCGAGCGGCGCGGCAAGTGTTGTCGCCATCACCTTGTCACCCCGATTGGGTGTGCCGTTCATCGATGTCGGGCTTGCGATCGAAAACTTTTCCTGCACCTGTGTGACCTGAATCTCGCCGATGGTCGTCATTGAGCCACCCAGTGAAATTCCGGTTTCAGGGTCGATCAATTCTTCGCCCATTCTCATGACGCGCAACACGTCACCGACACTTACAGAGTCGCTGCCGAGGTTGGTATAGATCTGGCTTGGATCAGCCTTTACGACGGATCCTTCAGCGGGCTTTGCACCGACCTGTTTGATAAGTTCGAAAACACCCTCGTTGATACCCGCGATAACCGCCTGGCCTATTGGTGTCTTGGAGTAGCTGGACATGAATCCACCGAGGATCGCGTCACTGCCAAAGCCAACACCTCCGAAAGACAGGTTGGTCTCCTTGATAACAGACTCGATTTGTTTGGTGAATGTGATTTCACTCGTCTCAGCGTCGATGAGGCGTACGTTCAGTCCAATGCGTCCACTGCTGGTGCCGCCACCGATGCCACCAAGAACCGGAACCTTGCTCCGGAGCAATCCACCGACGCCACCTTTTTTGCCCGAGGTATTGGATTCATAGTCCGTGATCACGACCTGCACCAGGTACTCAGCGCCGAGTACATTGCCGGTTGCGGCTCCGGATGGTTTCGCTATGCGACCGGATGCTGCTAGATCCTGCTCGCCGAGTACGCTGCTGAGCTCGGTTCTTTCAACCAGGCGAAAACGACCCGTCTGCGATAATGAGTCGATCACAATTGCCTCGATGCCGTTTACCGGAACACCCGTGGTCGCGGAGGAATAGTCGACACTGCCAGCGCTGGTGGTAACGGAAAACGAGCTTGCGCTGCTGTTGTTATCAACAGCGAGAACGCCAAGACGCGCCTTGCGCCCTGAATAGTCTCCCCATTCAATCGACAGCAGGTACTTGGTCTCGATGTTGTCGACGCTTTCGGGAAGTGGCGATTTGCTCTTCTTGCCGACCGAATACGCGACGTAGTCGGCACTCGCAAAACTCGAGAAGCACAGCACCATGAGTACAACGACAATCCTGTTGAAGCTTGAAACTCGCATTTCTTTCCCCTGGTTGAATCTTATTCGTGGCCGGGTGTTTGGAGTGGGCCAGGCGTATTTTCTCGCGCCGGGCCGATTATCGCAGACAGCCTGATCTTGCGCAAAAGAGCGGATAAACGGGCAGCACGTATGAATGAGCCGTTTAGTGTGCCGGATTATTTGTGATTCATAATGCCAGCCAGTCTTTCACAGATGTGTTGCCCTATAGGAATTGCAGACGTTGCAGCAGGCGAGGGTGCATTGCAGACATGCAGACTCCTCGGAGATTCCTTGAACAGAAAATCATCAATCATATTGCCGTCGCGATCGACAGCCATCGCGCGAATGCCGGTTCGGTAAGGGCCGAGGTCTGCCAGCTCGATTGACGGGCAGTACTTTTGCACTTGTCGCAGGTAGCTCTTCTTGTCGATGGCGAGTCGTAGTTCGTGGAACCCGGTACGCCAATTCTTTATCGACGTTTTCCAAAATCCGGGGAAGAGAAGCATGCGAGTGATATCGCGCAGGCTGAAGTTGAAGCGTCCGTATCCTTCCCGTTTCCATCCTTGTAACGCGCTCGGTCCTATTGTGACCGAGCCATCAATCATTCGGGTCAGGTGAATACCGAGAAATGGTACGCCGGGGTTCGGTACTGGATAGATCAGGTGCTTCACAATGTTGTTCTTCGCCGCAGGCAACTGGTAGTACTCGCCACGATACGGGACGATTTCGAAGTCAATGTCGATGCCTTGCATCTGCGCCAGTCGGTCAGCATCGAGTCCACCGCAGGCGACAACGAAACGGCTCTCGAACGTGCAACCGTTGTGCAGACTGACTCGCACAGATTTTTCCGATTCGGCGATTCGCGTGACTTTACTGCGATAACGGATACTCCCGCCGGCTGCTTCGATGTTCGCTGCCATGGCGTTGCAAATTGCAGGATAGTCGGTAATTGCGGTGTCTCTGACGTAGATACCGCCGACTCCCGTTACGTTCGGCTCTCTTTCATGGAGTTCGTCATCGCTGAGTAACTCGACCTCAAGTCCGTTTTCGCGGGCGCGATCAAAAAGTGCCAGCAGTCGTTCCTGTTCGTCAGAGTCGGTTGCGACGATCAGCTTGCCGCATTGTTGCAGCGGAATATCGTGGTCGTTACAGAATGATTGTGTCGCGGCCACTCCCGCTCTGCAGAACGTTGCCTTGAGACTGCCGGGTATGTAGTAGACGCCTGCATGCACGACGCCACTGTTGCGGCCAGTCTGGTGCGTCGCCAGGCGTTTTTCTTTTTCGAGGACCAGGACGGCGGCACCGGGCTCGCGTTGCAGGAGTTGCCAGGCTGTCGATAACCCAACGATACCGCCGCCAATGATTAGGTAGTCATACACTGCGACTGCGTGCTACGACTCGATGCCGCCCATAGAGTGGAACTTTGTTTCGTAGAATTCCGCCATGCCTTCGGAACCACCCTCGGAGCCGATCCCGGATTGCTTCCAGCCACCAAACGGCGCGACCTCGGTTGAGAATACGCCCGAGTTGGAGCAGACGATGCCGTATTCCAGTCGTTCGGCAACGCGCATCACGCGACCTACATCACGCGTAGCGTAGTAGGCCGCGAGGCCATATTCAGTATCGTTGGCTCTTTCAATGGCTTCATCTTCGGTATCGAAGGTCTGCACGGCGGCAATCGGTCCAAATATTTCCTCGGTCGCTATACGCATATCCTGCGAGACGTTGGTCACCAGCGTGGGTTCGAAAAAGCAATTTCCCAGGGCGTGTTTGCCGCCGCCTGTTTCGACTTTGGCGCCCTTGCTTTCGGCATCCGCCATGAAATCAACCATCTCGCCAACGGCCGTTTCACTGACCAGCGGGCCCGTTGTGACGGCATCATCAAATCCGTCACCGACATTCAAAGCTTCTATCGCAGCCTGCAGTTTGCTCGTAAACTCATCGGCCACTCCGGACTGGACGAAGATTCGATTCGTGCAGACGCAGGTTTGCCCGCAGTTGCGAAACTTCGTCGCCATGCAGTCACTGACCGCGGCATCTATGTCGGCGTCGTCAAAGACGATAAACGGTGCGTTGCCGCCGAGCTCCAGCGAAATTTTCTTCACACCCTCGGCGCACTGCTGCATCAGGATCTTTCCGACTCGTGTGGATCCTGTGAATGTGAACTTGCCAATCTTCGGGTGTTGCGTCAGAACCTGACCAATCCCGCTTGAATCGGCGCCGACGACGACGTTGATGACGCCTTTGGGGATACCGGCACGGTCTGCCAGTTCGCACATGCTCAATGCCGAAAGAGGCGTTTCCGTTGCCGGTTTGATCACGATGGTGCAGCCAGCCCCAAGGGCAGGGCCCGCTTTTCGCGCGATCATGGCATTCGGGAAATTCCACGGCGTAATACAGCCGACAACCCCAACCGGCTGTTTGTAGGTTTGCAGTCTGCGGTCATTGGCAACGGTTGGAATAGTCGCGCCAACGGCTCGCTTTGATTCTTCGGCGTAATACTCGATGAAACTTGCTCCATAGGCGACTTCACCGACAGACTCGAATAGTGGCTTACCCTGTTCAGCTGTCATGATGGCGCCCAGATCGTCTGCGTTTGCCATGAGCAGATTGAACCAGTTTCGCAGCAAGACAGCGCGTTGCTTGGCTGGCATGCGGCTCCAGGACCGAAATGCCTCCGCGGCGGCTTCCACCGCGCGCTCTGCATCAGCGGCATTGCCATTGGCGATCGATGCGACTATTTCACCGTTGGCCGGGTTGCTGACATCGACAACGCCAGCACCGCCTGGTAGCCACTCCCCGTTGATGTAGTTACTGGTCTTGAGCAGCGAAGGGTCTTTCAATTTGAGCATTCTTCCGGTCTCTCGGGCATTGGCGAATTCGGGGCAGCTTATCACTCCGCCGGGCCCCGAAAATAGGCTGTTCAGGCCGTTGCGTGGCTGGCCAGACATGCCGTATAATCCCGCGCCAGCGCACCACCAAACTCTTGGTGGATAAAGGCCCCGGTTCTGGGGTTTTTTGTTGTCCGGGGCATGTGCCCGGACCGTGACATCGCGCTGGGTATGAATGGGCCATTGGCCCATTTTTTGTTTTAGAACAGATGGTTAGGTGATGTGCGATGACCGGACAAGAGCTTCAGGCATTGCTTGAGCCGACTATTGAAAGACTGGGCTACGAAATGACGGATCTCGAGGTTCGTCTTGGCGGTAAAGGCGGGCTCGTGCGCGTCACTATCGACAAGCCCGACGGGATTGATCTTGAAGATTGTGAAAAGGTCAGTCACGCGGTCAGCGCGTTGCTCGATGTAGAGGACCCGGTGCCAGGTGAATACAGCCTTGAAGTGTCTTCACCTGGGGCGGACAGAAAGTTGACAAAACTGGAGCATTTTCAAAGGTTTGAAGGCGAAACCTTGAAAGTCACTATGCGTTTTCCGATAGAGGGGCGCAGGCGATTCCGGGGCACGTTGGTGTCGTCGGACGAGAAGAATATTGTAGTTGAGGTGGATGGAGAGGCGCACAGCTTGCCGCTGGCGACAATCGATACAGCTCGACTGGTGCCCGTAGAGGCCTGACGGCCAGCGGGAATTATTGGAGTTTTACGGTAATGAGCAAAGAAATCTTGATGGTGGTTGACGCAGTCTCGAACGAGAAGGGCGTTGAGAAAGACATCATTTTCGAGGCGATCGAAGCGGCGCTGACGTCTGCAACTCGCAGGAAGCACGGTGAAGATATTGAAGTTCGCGTACAGATTGATCGCGAAACGGGCGAATACGACACGTTCCGCCGCTGGCTGGTTTTTGAAGACGAGTCGACTGAGCTGGAAGTGCCTGATCGTGAATTGCGCATGATTGATGCAGTCGACGTTGACGCCAGCGCCGAGCCAGGCGGCTACGTTGAAGTGCCGATGGAGTCTGTCGAGTTTGGTCGCATTGCGGCCCAGACAGCCAAGCAGGTCATCGTGCAGAAAGTTCGGGAAGCCGAGCGCGAGCAGGTTGTAGAGGAATACCAGGGCCGTGAAGGCGAGATGCTTTCGGGTCTCGTTAAGCGCGTGGATCGCAACGGTGTCTACATTGATCTCGGCGGCAATGCCGAAGGCTTTGTAGCGCGCGATCAGATGGTGCCGCGTGAGCCGGTCAGGCCGCAGGACCGCATCAAGGCGCTACTGATGGAAGTTCGTTCCGAGATTCGTGGACCGCAGTTGTTCATGACTCGTACTTCGCCGCAGTTCCTCGTTGAATTATTCAAAATTGAGGTACCTGAAGTAGGCCAGGGACTCATCGATATTCTGGGAGCTGCAAGAGATCCGGGTCTGCGGGCCAAGATCGCGGTGCGCAGTAATGACAGTCGCATTGATGCGGTTGGCGCATGTGTTGGTATGCGCGGCTCACGCGTACAGGCAGTTTCCAATGAACTGGCAGGCGAGCGCGTCGATATCATCCTTTGGGATGACAACTCGGCACAGTTTGTCATCAACGCAATGTCACCAGCTGAAGTTGTTTCGATTGTTGTCGATGAAGACAAGCACAGCATGGATATCGCTGTTGAAGAGGACAAACTTTCACAGGCGATTGGACGCGGCGGCCAGAATATACGCCTCGCAAGCGAGCTGTCCGGCTGGGAGCTCAACGTAATGACCGCTCAGGATGCTGAAGAGAAGAGCGAGTCGGAGATGAAAGAACTCATCTCGTTGTTCTCGAAGCAGCTGGATGTTGATGAGGAGGTCGGCCTGATTCTGGTGCAGGAAGGATTCTCGACAATTGAAGAAGTCGCCTACGTACCCACGGCTGAGCTCGTCGCAATTGAAGAGTTCGACGAAGGTATCGTCGACGAACTTCGCAGCCGGGCACGCGATGTGTTGTTGACACAGGCGATCGTGCAAGAAGAAAAGATTGATGAGGTAGAGCCTGCAGAGGACCTGCTGAGTCTGGAAGGAATGGAAAAGAGCCTTGCGTTTCTGCTGGCAAGTAAGGGTGTCGTAACTCGCGAGGATCTCGCGGAATTGGCGACGGACGACTTGCTCGAGATCAATGAAATGGAAGAAGAAGTTGCAGCGGCGCTGATCATGAAAGCCCGCGCACATTGGTTCGAGGATGAACAGCAGGCGTAAGCGCCGTTTTGGTGGAGTTGATATATGGCTGATGTGACAGTTGCACAATTTGCCGACGTTCTGAAAGTACCGGTCGACAAGCTGCTAACCCAGCTTGATGAAGCGGGCATTCAGGTCAAAGGGTCTGATGACGTAATAAGCGACGATGCGAAGCTCGAATTGCTGACGCACCTGCGCCGTAGTCATGGCCAGGACGATACGCCGGCAACCGCGGCGGCACCGCGTCAAATTACATTGAAGCGCAAGTCGCAGTCTGAGCTGCGCTTGTCAGGGGCACAGGGACGTTCTCGAACTGTGAATGTCGAGGTGCGTCGCAAGCGAACGTACATCAAGCGCGATGTGCTCGAGAAGAAGGCTCAGGAAGAGCAGGAGCAACTCGATAATGCTCGTCGTGAGGAAGAAGAGCGCGTAGCGGCTGAAGCCGCTGCGAAAGAACGCGAGGTTGCTGAGAAAGAGGCGGCTGCGAAGCTCGAAGTAGAGACGCGCGAGAAAGAAGAGCAAGCGCGTAAAGACGCGGAAGACGAAGCTCGCCTTGCAGCTGAAAAGGCAGCAAGCGTTGCTGCTGAAGAAAAGACGCGAGTCGAGAAAGCCGAAGCGGATGCTCGCAATCGTCGCAGCAAAGAAAAAGCCAAGCCGAAACCGCAACGCCAGGAAACACGCTACGGCCGCAAGGAATTGCATGTTGCCGGCGACAAGAGTGGACGCCGCAAGCGCAAAGCGCCTATGCGTCGCCGCGCGGTTTCAATGGGTGGCGATTCGAAGCATGGCTTCGAAATGCCGACAGCGCCGGTTATTCATGAGGTCGAGATCCCTGAGAGTATTTCTGTAGCGGAGCTGGCTCAGAAGATGGCAATCAAGGGCAACGAAGTTGTCAAAGTGCTGTTCAACATGGGTGCCATGGTGACTATTAACCAGGTCATCGATCAGGATACTGCGGCGCTGGTTGTTGAAGAGCTGGGCCATGTTGCGAAACCCGTCGATTCTGCCGAAATGGACGAGAAGTTGCTGGCCGATGAAACCACGGAAGCCGGTGAGCAGGTCAGTCGACCGCCGGTCGTTACTATCATGGGTCACGTTGACCACGGTAAGACTTCATTGCTGGATTACATCCGTCGCACGAAAGTTGCGGACGGCGAGGCAGGTGGTATCACCCAGCACATCGGTGCGTATTCCGTGGAAACGGACAAAGGCACGATCTCGTTCCTCGATACACCGGGACACGCGGCCTTTACAGCTATGCGAGCTCGCGGCGCGCAGGCGACGGATATCGTGATTCTCGTTGTTGCTGCCGATGACGGCGTCATGCCACAGACCATCGAGGCGATTCAGCACTCGAAGGCTGCAGGCGTGCCGCTGGTCGTTGCAGTTAACAAGATTGATCGCGAGAACGCTGATCCAGAGCGCGTCAAGAATGAGTTGTCACAACACGAGGTAATCCCTGAGGACTGGGGTGGCGAGCAGATGTTTGCGAATGTCTCGGCGCTCACGGGTGAAGGTGTTGATGCGCTGCTGGACGCGGTTCTGCTGCAGGCAGAAGTTATGGATCTGAAAGCGTCAGCAGAGGGTCCGGCACAGGGTATTGTGATCGAGTCCAGCCTTGAAAAAGGTCGTGGCGCAGTTGCCACTTTGCTGGTTCAGTCAGGCACGTTGAAGCAAGGCGACATGATTATCGCCGGCGAGCAGTACGGTCGCATTCGCAACATGTTTGATGAGACGGGTGCGTCGATCAAGACCGCGGGACCATCTGCACCGGCCGTTGTATTAGGACTCTCCAATACGCCGAGCGCAGGTGACGACTTCCTGGCCGTCAAGAATGAGCGCAAGGCGCGTGAAGTCGCCGACTTCCGCAAGACCAAAACACGCGATGCCAAACTGGCACAGCAGCAGGCGTCGAAACTCGACGACATGTTCAGCCAGATGAAGGAAGGCCAGCTTTCCAGCGTACCGGTGATCATCAAGTCCGACGTACACGGTAGTGCGGAAGCACTGCGTGACGCATTGACGAAGCTGTCGAACGACGAAGTAAAGGTGAAAGTGCTTGGCTCGAGTGTCGGCGGTATCACAGAAACAGACGTCACGCTGGCGGCAGCGTCAAATGCATTTGTTATCGGTTTCAATGTGCGCGCGGATGCTGCGGCTCGGACCGTGATCAAGGAATCCGGCGTCGATGTTCGCTACTACAGCATCATTTACGAGGCGATCGATGACGTTAAGGCTGCGATCAGTGGCTTGCTCGCACCGGAAATTCGCGAGCAGATTCTCGGCCTGGCGGAAGTCAAAGAGGTGTTCCAGTCGCCCAAGTTTGGTGACGTAGCGGGCTGTATTGTTAGCGAGGGTGTCGTCAAACGCTCGCTGCCAATTCGTGTTCTGCGCGAGAACGTTGTGATCTATGAGGGTGAGCTCGAATCGCTACGGCGCTTCAAGGATGACGTCAACGAAGTTCGCTCCGGTACCGAGTGTGGTATTGGCGTAAAGAACTACTCAGACGTCAAGCCGGGCGATCAGATCGAGTGTTTCGAACGCATCGAGGTTGCGCGTACGCTTGACTAGGCGTGCGGTTATTTCGATATGGCTCGAGAGTTTTCCAGGAATCAAAGACTCGGCAACCAGGTGCTGCGTACCTTGAACGAGTTGCTGCGTTTCGAGACCAAGGATCCACGTCTGGACATGGTGTCGCTGACGTCTGTCGATCTGTCGCGGGATCTGAGTGTTGCGCGAGTGACGTTCAGCATGCTTGACCCGAATGGTGATCCGGCGCCAGTGCTGAACGGCCTTGAGCGTGCCAGCGGTTTCCTGCGGGGGCGTCTCGGTCGGGAGATCAAGATTCGTCACGTCCCTGAGCTGCGCTTTTCACATGACGACAGTGCTGCGGAAGCGCAGCGTATCAGCAGTCTGATTGACGGTGCGCTGGTCAGCGACCAGAGCGACGAGCCGCAGTAACGCAGATGGCACGAGGCATGAAACGCCGGGCAGATGCGGTGGACGGGCTGTTGTTACTCAACAAGCCACCCGGAATGTCATCTAATCGTGCGCTGCAGATGGTCAGACGACTGTTAAACGCCCGCAAGGCCGGGCATACAGGCAGTCTCGACCCTGCGGCGACTGGCATGTTGCCGCTGTGCTTTGGTGAGGCCACCAAGGTCTGCGCTTACTTGCTGGACGCGGATAAAAGCTACCGGGTCTCCGCAACGCTTGGCATTGCGACGGACACAGGCGATGCGGATGGCAATGAGATCGGGACTGCTGATGTGCCGGAGTTAAGCGCCGAGCAATGGAACGAGGTTCTGCAGGGGTTTGTTGGCGAGTCCGAACAAATCCCGCCGATGTACTCGGCACTAAAGAAGGACGGAAAGCGGCTCTACGAGCTGGCTCGCAAAGGCGAAGTTGTCGAGCGTGAGCCTCGGGCTATCCGCATAGATCAGATCGAACTGCTCGAAGCCGCCGGCAAGCGGCTGGTTTTTCGGGTGGCTTGCTCGAAAGGGACGTACATACGCGTGCTGGTTGAGGACATTGCTCGGAGCGTCGGCACAATAGCGCATACAGCCACTTTGCATCGGGAGTCAGTTGGCGACTTTCAGAGTGACAAGATGCTGGATATGGGCGCTCTTGAGGCCCTGGCAGACGAAGATCGCGAGATTTTGCGGTCCAAACTGCTGCCGGCGGACGTGGCGTTGGCCAGGATGCCTGGCATTTCTGTCAGTCTGGAGGACGCAGAACGCTTCTGCGGCGGGCAGGCAGTCGAGGTGTCTGCCGGGCTCGATGCAGGGCTGGCGCGGGTGTATGGCGCTGACGAACGATTTTTAGGTGTGGGCGAGTTGGCCGAAGATGGGCAGCTGGCGCCACGAAGGGTGTTTCTGACACAGGAAAAAACCCCGTAGATATTTGATTTTGGGGTGTTAATGGGCTCGAACAGGCGCTAGAATACCGCGCTCAAAAAAGGGCTATAGATAGAGAACTTGGAGTTTTAAGAAAATGTCACTTTCCAGTGAAGCAAAGCAGGGCATTATTGCCGACCACGCACGCGGCGAAGCCGATACAGGCTCACCTGAAGTACAGGTTGCACTGCTGTCAAAGAGAATTGCTGAGCTTACCGAGCACTTCGGTGAGCACAAGAAAGATCACCACAGCCGTCAGGGTCTTCTGAAGATGGTAAACAAGCGTCGCAAGCTGCTTGATTACCTGAAATCAAAAGATGGTGACCGCTACCGCGAGCTGATCAAAAAGCTCGGTCTGCGCCGCTAATCCAGCGAGCATCCAAAGCAATGTAGTCAACCGACGTGTCGTCCCCTGTTAATAGGGAGCGCCGTCGGTTGCCGTTGCTATAACGATTTCCACTTAGAGTAAATAACGTGAATTCGACAAAGAAGAGTTTCCAATTCGGGGAACATGAAGTAACGATTGAAACGGGCGCAATCGCTCGTCAAGCCGACGGTGCAGTCATCGTCGATATGGCCGACACTCAGGTTCTCGTAACCGCCGTCGGCAAGAAAGCGGCAGATCCGGGCAGAGATTTCTTCCCGCTGACCGTTAACTACCAGGAAAAGACATACGCAGCAGGCAAGATCCCCGGTGGATTCTTCAAGCGCGAAGGTCGCCCTGGTGAGAAAGAGATTCTGACGTGCCGTCTGATCGATCGTCCGGTTCGTCCCCTGTTTCCGAAAGGCTTCAAGAACGAAGTTCAGATCATCGCTACGGTAATGTCCCTGAATCCTGATGTTGATCCTGATATTCCGGCCCTGATCGGTGCCTCTGCGGCGCTGGCAATATCGGGCATGCCTTTTGCCGGTCCGATTGGCGCCGCCAAAGTCGGCTACAAGGATGGTGACTACGTACTGAACCCGGGCCGCGCAGCGGTTGCAGAAGGTGATCTTGAGCTGGTTGTTGCCGGCACCAGGGACGCAGTACTGATGGTTGAATCAGAAGCTTCAGGTCTCTCTGAGGACGTCATGCTGGGCGCCGTCATGTTCGGCCATGAACAGATGCAGGTCGCAATCGACACGATTAACGAGCTGGCCGCAGAAGTTGGCAAGCCTGCCTGGGACTGGACAGCTCCGGAAGCTGATGACGCTCTCGCAGCGGCTGTGGCGGATACCGCTACAGACGGAATGTCCGCTGCCTACCAGATTACTGACAAGCAGGAACGTCAGGCTGCTGTCGGTGATGTCAAAGCGGCTGCGGTTGAAGCCCTGGCGGGTGACGAAGACGCCCAATGGTCCGCCGAAGACGTCAAGGGTGAACTCTACAAGCTTGAAAAGAGCACTGTTCGCCAGCGCATCATCAAGGGTGAGCCGCGCATTGACGGTCGCGACAAGAGCACTGTTCGCGCGATCGACGTTGAAGTGGGCACCTTGCCTCGCGCACACGGTTCTGCGGTCTTCACACGTGGTGAGACGCAGGCAATTGTCGTAGCAACGCTGGGTACGGGGCGCGACGCTCAGATGATCGATGCGATCGAAGGCGAGCGCAAAGAGCCGTTCATGCTGCATTACAACTTCCCTCCATTCTGTGTCGGCGAAACCGGATTTGTCGGTTCACCGAAGCGTCGCGAAATCGGCCACGGCAAGCTGGCTCGTCGCGGTATCGAAGCGGTAATGCCGGATATGGATGAGTTTGGCTACGTCATTCGGGTTGTTTCAGAGATCACCGAATCAAACGGATCGAGTTCAATGGCCTCAGTTTGTGGCACGAGCCTCGCGCTCATGGACGCAGGCGTTCCATTGAAGGCACCTGTTGCCGGTGTCGCGATGGGCCTGGTCAAGGAAGGCGACGACTTTGCTGTTCTTACTGACATCCTCGGCGACGAAGATCATCTCGGCGATATGGACTTTAAGGTAGCCGGTACTGAAGACGGTATTACGGCTCTGCAGATGGATATCAAGATCCAGGGTATTACGAAAGAAATCATGAGCACCGCTCTTGATCAGGCTCGTGATGGTCGCTTGCATATCCTCGGTGAGATGAACAAGGTTCTCGGCGAAACACGCGGCGAAATGTCTGAGTGGGCTCCGACCATCATGACCATGAAGATCGACCCTGAGAAGATTCGTGACGTTATCGGTAAGGGCGGTGCGGTTATTCGTGCGATCACCGAAGAAACCGGTGCATCGGTTGATATCGACAACGACGGTACGATTCGCATCGCATCTGTTGACGGTGCTTCCGGCAAGGAGGCTCATCGTCGCATTGAGTTGATCACGGCTGACGTCGAAGTTGGCCGCATCTACGATGGCAAGGTTGCTCGCTTGATGGATTTCGGCGCTTTCGTCACGATCCTGCCGGGCAAAGACGGCCTGGTACATATCTCGCAGATCTCAAACGAACGCGTCGAGAAGGTCAGTGACAAGCTGGCCGAAGGCGACGAAGTTAAGGTTAAGGTTCTCGAGGTTGACCGCCAGGGTCGCGTACGCCTCTCTATGAAGGAAGTTGAAGCCGAATAGACGCTTCTTTCTGAACTGAAAATCAGGCCGAATCGCTCTCGCGGTTCGGCCTTTTTTTATTGCCCGGATACGGCCGCGTGCGGTTCGAGAAATTCCAGGATGCGGCCCGGCAGATAAAACTCCGGGCGCCACGGCAATCCGCCACTGACGAAGCCGACATGCCCGCCGCTTTCCGATACTTCTATCAGCACGTCTGGCGACAATGCTGCCTCAGGCGGAACGACTTCCGGTGTCATGAACGGATCGTCGAGCGCGTTAATAACGAGCGTGGGGCGCTCTATATCACGCAGGAAGTGTTTGGCACTGCAGCGGTCGTAGTAGTCCTGCTTGCCCGCGAAGCCGTGCAGCGGCGCTGTTACTGCGTCATCGAATTCGGCGAACGTGGGCGCCTGCATGGCTCGCTGCCAGTTAAAAGCCGCGGTATGCTCATCGAACTTGCCGCGGATAGCATTCTTCATGCGTTTTAGAAGGTGTCGTCGGTAAACCCTTGAAAAACCAGTATCTAATGCTTCAGCACAGATATGTAGGTCGAGCGGGACCGAGATCGCAACGGCGGAGGCTAATGGAGTGTCATTTTTTGACTCCCCGAGGTATTTCAACAGCACATTTCCGCCCAAAGAGAAGCCACTTGCGAGCAAAGGACCAGCATTTCCGCAGGCCTCTCGATGCCCCTGGAGGCTATTCAGGAAGTGCCTCAGGTCGTTTGTTTCCCCTGCGTGGTAACGGCGCGGCAGGCGATTCGTATAGTCGCCGCAGTCGCGAAAATGCAACACACAAGACTTCCAGCCCCGTTCATAAGCAGCCTCTAGCAGCATTCTCGCATAGGACGATTCGGCTGAGCCCTCCAGTCCGTGCAGAATCACCAGCAGCGGCGCCGAATCGGGCAAGGCATCCGATGCGGCTAGCCAGTCGACCGCTGTCACGTCACCATCCGGAAGCTCAAGCGTCTCGCGCCGCAGCGGTGGTCGCGACCGCCAGGCAAAAGGCATGCTTGGGAGCATAGTCTGAGCGTGCGGGTTGCGTAGCCAGCGAGCGGGTTGAAAGCGGCCTGTAACGACCCTTCCGTTTTTCGTGTCTGACGTCATTGTCGTAATTTTGCCACGTTTTTCGAGCGGCGTTTTGAGGCAAAAAAAATGGCCCCCCGCTTACGCAGGGGGCCTGCCGTGGAGTGGTTACCCCTTCAGGCGTTTGCAACGGGGGGCGGGGGAGCGTATCCCCGTTGCAGTCTTGAAATTAGGGTACCGATAGTCTGATGTCAAGGCGTATTGACGATGGCGCGTTGTCCATACAATTGGTCTATTTTCCAATTCTCGATGGCCCATTTCCAGATGATTGAGACCGGGTTTCGGGCCAGGCTGGCAGGCGGTTTCTGGCCGAGCATCGACAATGCAGCGATTAACGTTGCTGCAACAGCGTCGAGGGAAATCGCCTCAGCACCCGTTAGTTTGCTGAGTTTATCGCCGTTGCGGTGAGTGATCACCGGAATGTGTTTGTAGCGGGGTGCCTGGTAAGCGAGCAGGGTTTGCAACCACAGTTGCCGCGGAGTGGAATCGATTATGTCGATACCGCGGACGATATGGGTAATGCCCTGCAGGTGATCGTCGACAACGACCGCTAGTTGGTATGCGATCAGCCCGTCACGACGGCGGATAACGAAATCGCCCGACTGGCTCTCGAGCCGTTGTGAAAACTCGCCCTGCAGCGCGTCGCGAAACTGGATGGTCTCATCGTTGGTGACTACCCGAATCGCGGCTTCGCCGTCTTCACAGCCGCTCCGACAGTTGCCAGGATAGATTGTCCCCAGCGGACCGCGTGGCTCGTCTGCCAGATCCCGCCGGGAACAGCGGCAACGGTAAGCGAGACCACGCTCGACGAGGCTATCGACAGCTGAGCGGTGTGCGTCGGTGTTGCGACTTTGGTAGATGACATCGCCGTCCCACTCGAAACCATAGTGTTGCAGGGCTTCAATGATGCGGGCGGCGGCACCTTCCTGTTCCCGCGGAGGGTCGATGTCTTCAATTCGAAGCAGCCAGCGGCCGCTGTTGCTTCTGGCATCGAGGTAACTGGCGACAGCGGCGACAAGGGAGCCGAAATGCAAGGGGCCTGTCGGTGACGGCGCGAACCGGCCAACGTAGTCAGCCGGTCCGCTCGTCGCTGAACTTTTGAGCTTACCGGTAACGGTCGTCCCGATCGCGGAACTGGCGCTCTGCCAATTCGCGGCGTTCCTGTGCTTCGAGGCTCAGTGTCGCAACGGGACGAGCTTCGAGACGTTTGAGGCCAATTTCTTCGCCAGTCTCATCGCAGAATCCGTAAGAGCCATCGTCGATACGACCCAGCGCCGAATCAATCTTGCGTAGCAATTTGCGTTCGCGATCACGCGTGCGAAGTTCAAGTCCAAACTCTGACTCTTGTGTTGCACGGTCATTCGGGTCAGGGAAGTTAGCAGCTTCGTCCTGCATGTGATGCACGGTACGATCAACCTCGAACATGAGTTCGGCTTTCCAGGCAGAGAGAATGTCGCGGAAATGCTCGAGCTGTTCGTCGCTCATGTATTCCTCGCCACGGGCTGGCTTGTACGGGGCAATACCGTGGATTGGACCGCTCAGGGCGTCGCCTGGTTTGCGTGCACGACGAACGGGCGCCTTCTTCGGTGCCGGTGTTCTGGTCTTTACCGCAGTACGTCTCTGGCTGACTGTCTTTTTCTTGCTGACAGACTTTTTCTTTGCTGCAGGCTTCTTCTTACTGATGGTCTTCTTCCTTGATGTCTTCTTGGCAACTTTCTTCTTTGAAGTCGCCTTCTTCCTGGAAACTGCTTTCTTCTTCGAAACTGTTTTCTTTTTCGAAGCTGCTTTCTTCTTTGCGGCCGGCTTCTTTTTCGCGACTTTCTTTTTCGCAGCCGGTTTCTTCTTCGAAGCCGCTTTCTTCCTTACAGGGGCCTTCTTTTTGGCGGCCTTTTTCTTGGCAACCTTCTTGCGCGCCGGAGCTTTCTTGCTCACCTTCTTTTTGGCGACTTTTTTCCTTGAAGTAGACTTTTTCGCGGCCGCTTTCTTGCGTGTGGCCGTTACTGATTTGCGCTTCTTGCTCGCGGCTTTCTTAGCGGGCATTTTCGACTCCTGCCGGGGAAAGAAAAGGCGGGGATTATACATTGCCTGAGGGCCAGTGGAAGCCCTATTTTTCGCAGGTTTTATTGTCAGAATTCCATTACACTAGCCGGATTTGACGGGATATTGGCCTAAACACCAATGCGATTAAGCAAGATAAAGCTCGCTGGCTTCAAATCCTTCGTCGATCCCACAACGATTACTTTCCCGAGCAGCCTTGTTGGTGTCGTCGGGCCCAATGGTTGTGGCAAGTCGAATGTGATTGATGCCGTACGATGGGTAATGGGCGAAAGCTCAGCCAGCCGCCTGCGTGGCGACTCCATAACGGACGTGATTTTCAATGGTTCCAGCTCCCGCAAGCCGGTGGGCGCGGCATCAGTCGAACTGCTGTTCGACAACAGCGAAACCACGTTAGAGGGGCAGTACGCCAAGTACGCCGAAATCTCGATCCGCAGGGAAGTCAGTCGCGATGGCATCTCGACATATTTCCTGAACGGGGCTCGTTGCCGTCGCAAGGACATTACCGGCGTATTTCTTGGCACAGGCCTTGGTCCTCGCAGCTATTCGATTATCGAGCAAGGCATGATCTCGCGCCTTATCGAAGCAAAACCCGAAGATATGCGTGTGTTTCTGGAAGAAGCCGCGGGGATTTCCAAGTACAAGGAGCGTCGCCGCGAGACCTCCAACCGCATCAAGCACACCAAGGAAAACCTGGACCGGCTGCTTGATGTTCTCGATGAGGTTGAGAAACAGATCAAGCACCTCGATCGCCAGGCGAAGACGGCCGAACGATACGGGCGCTACAAAACAGAAGAACGCCGCACCTCTGCCGAATTGCTGGCGCTGCGAACCAGGGACCTCGACCAACGTGCCAGCGAGGCAAGTACTCAACTGGCGGAACGCAAGACCGCGCTCGAAGCGGCGATTGCCAAGCAGCGTAGCCTCGAGGCTTCACTCGAAGATACACGCGTCAAACAGAGTGAATGTTCGGACGACTTCAACAGTGTGCAGGGTCGTTACTACAAAGTTGGTTCTGAGATTGCGCGTCTGGAACAGTCTATCGAGCACGCTCGTGAGCTGCGCGAACGACAGCAACAGGATCTCGAGCAGGCTATCAATGGTGCCGCCGAGATAGCCGAGCACATCGATCAGGATCAGACTGAGATTGAACAGCTCGAAATGACGTTAAGCGAATTGGTTCCGGGGCTTGAACAGGCACGCCAGAGCGAAGAAGCGTCCGGAGAGTCTCTGCAGCGTGCCGAAGATGCTCTGGCGGAATGGCAAAAGCAGTGGGACAGGCATGCGGAGCAGCACAACGACGCTGCACAACTGCAAAGCGTGGAAAGTACGCGCTCTGAGCAGATCGAGTCGCGCTTGCTGAGTTTCTCGGAACGCCGTAAGAAACTCGAAGAGGCACAGAGTGTCGCCAACCCGGAAGTTCAGCAGCAGGCCCACGATGAGCTGGTTGAACAGGAGCTGCGTAAAAGACAGGCTCGCGATGAATTTGACCGCCATCTCACCGATATAGCGGAGAAGATCCGCAAACTGCGAGATCAGGACAAGAAGCTCACTGCATTGGTGGATGAACGTCATTCCTCCATGCAAGGTGCCAAAGGCAAATACGCATCACTTGAAGCGTTGCAGAAAGCGGCACTGGGTGAGGGCGATGACGGCATTCAGGACTGGCTCGAAGGCAATGGGCTGGATTCCAATCGGCGTGTTGCCCAGACCCTGGACGTCGAGTCCGGGTGGGACCGCGCAGTTGAGACCGTCCTCGGCGACTACTTGCAAGCCGTTTGCGTAGCGGATATCACTCCGGTGACCGAGACTATCGGCCGCCTGAAGTCCGGTCACATAACCGTGCTGCGAGAACAGTCGAAAGATGGTGGCTCGCTGGCCGCCGTAAATACGCTGGCCGAAAAGGCCAATGGCGCCCCGGCTGCAGTGATGCAGATTCTGTCGGGTGTGGTTATTGCGGAGTCCCTGTCGCAGGCATTGAGTATTCGGGAAAGCCTCACTGAGGATTCCTCGGTTATCACTGCAGATGGTGTCTGGTTGGGTAAAAACTGGTTGCGCGTATCACGTGACAAGGACGGTAAGGCCGGTGTACTGGCCCGCGAACACGAAATGCGACGGATGAAGTCTGACATACGTGAAATGCAGGTCCGATACGACAGCGCCAAGAAGCTGCTGCATGACGGCCGCTTGCGACTCACGCAACTGGAAGAACGTCGGGAAGCCCTGCAACAGGACGCGTCCTCGCTGCTAAACGAGTACTCGGAAGTCAAAGCCGCACTGGAGTCTGCGCGCTACAGAGTCGACCAGGCAAATGCGCGTCGCGTGGCACTTGCTGAGGAGTCCGGTGAGCTGGACAACGAACAGATATCTGCGGAAGAACAGTTACGCGAGTCGAAGCGGGTTCATTCCCAGGCAGCCGAATCGCTACAACAGCTGACGTCCGAAAAGCAGAACCTTGAAGACCGGCGCGAGCAACTGCGCGTGGAACTGCAAAGAGTCCGGGCCCAGGCAAACGAAGACAGGCAATCGGTTCAGAACATCGCGATTCAATTTGAGAGTCGCCGTTCCAGCAAGGAATCGGCAGCGCAGAATCTCGAACGCATGAAAGCACAGCTATCGCAGTTTCGCAGTCGTGAGGTCGAGATTCGTGAACAGTTGACGACGAGTGAGACACCGTTGACTGGCACTAAAGATCAACTCGCGCAGCAACTCGATAAGCGTATCGAGATAGAAGACGAGCTCGGGGTCGCCAGGCAGAAAGTCGAAAAAGTCGAAACTGAATTGCGGGATCTCGATCAGTCGAGATTGCAGGTGGACCAGACGGTCGAGGCGTCTCGAGGGCATGTTACTGAGGCCGAGATGGCCACACAGGAGCTCAAGGTGCGGCGCGAAGGATTCGCGGAGCAGCTGACTCAAACTGATTTTGAATTGCCGACCTTGCTCGAGGAAATGGACGATGCGGCCAGTATCGAGCCATGGGAAGAGAAACTCGAGAAAGTGCGTAAGCGCATTGATCGGCTTGGTCCGATCAACCTTGCAGCAATCGACGAGTTTAAAGAACAATCCGAGCGCAAAGAATACCTGGACGCACAGCTTGCCGATCTGAATGACGCATTGGCAACGTTGGAAGGGGCCATCCGCAAGATTGATCGCGAGACACGAACACGATTCCGCGAGACGTTTGACAATGTGAACGATGGATTCAAGGTATTGTTCCCGAAACTGTTCGGTGGTGGCCATGCCTATCTGGAATTGACGGGCGACGATCTGCTGTCAACCGGCATCATGGTCATGGCGCGTCCTCCGGGCAAGCGCAACAGTACGATTCACCTGTTGTCGGGTGGTGAGAAAGCCCTGACGGCAGTTGCGCTGGTGTTTGCGATATTCGAACTGAACCCTGCACCGTTCTGTATGCTCGACGAGGTCGATGCACCACTGGATGATGCGAACGTGGGCCGCTTCTGTAATATCGTGAAAGAGATGTCTGAGAAAGTGCAGTTCGTCTTTATCACGCATAACAAGGTGACCATGGAGCTTGCGCGTCAGCTGTCGGGCGTCACCATGCAAGAGCCTGGTGTCTCCAGGCTGGTTTCGGTTGATCTGGACGCTGCCGTGAAGATGGCGGCCAGCTAGTTCCCAAGAGCGAGTCTGAAGATGGACGGTTTGCGCTGGTTACTGTTGTTGTTTGGTCTGCTAGTGATAGGCGGCGTCTATCTCTACAGTCAGCGCGAGAAAAAAACAGACAACGACCAATCGGATTCGGGTGAGAGAATTGCGCCCAGTCTCGATGGCAATGGTCTTGATGAAGTTGACGACGAAGTCTCTGTCACGGCGCCAACGATTGGCAATGAGCCTGCCGATCCTGAATTGGAAGACGACGCCGATGCTGAAGCGGCTGCAGAAGACGCCCCGCAAAAAATAGTGACATTGAGAGTCGTTGCTCGAGAATCAAAATCCTTCGCAGGAGATGAGCTGATTCTCAGTATGCGTGGCATCGGTTTGCGGCATGGCAAGTTTGGCATTTTTCATCGCTATGACGGCAACGATGAGTCGCGCACCGTGTTCAGCGCGGCAAGCCTCGTAGAACCGGGCAGTTTTGATCTGCAAAATGTCGCGGAACAGCAAATCCCGGGTATTAGCCTGTTTCTGGTGTTGCCCGGACCGATTGACAGTGTTGAAGCGTTCGATCTTATGATGTCTGCGGCACGTACACTGGCACAAAGCCTTGAAGGCGAGCTGCTCGATGAGACTGGAAGTACTCTCAGTATTCAGCGAGAACGCTATCTTCGTGAAGAGATTATTCAGTATCAGCACAGCAACCTGGTCAGCTGACAGGTCAAGCGGCGCGTATGAAACCGTCTTCCGAAACGAAATCACAGGCTGAGTCGCTACGCGAACAGATTCGCCACCACAACTACCAATACCATGCGCTGGATGATCCGGAGATTCCTGACGCGGCGTACGATCGACTGATGCGCGAACTCCTGGCGCTCGAAGAAAAGTATCCAGACCTGGTCACACCGGACTCGCCTACGCAACGCGTAGGTGATGCGCCCGTCTCGAGTTTTGAAACGGTACAGCACGAACTGCCGATGCTATCGCTGGGCAATGCGTTTAGCCCCGAGGAACTGAATGAATTTCATTCTCGTGTTCTCGATCGTCTCGAGATGGACGCCGGGTCGACGTTGCAGTACGCCGCGGAACCGAAGCTGGATGGTGCGGCCGTCAGCTTACTCTACGAAGATGGTGTGCTTGTGCGTGGCGCAACCCGTGGTGATGGCACGAACGGTGAGGACATCACACACAACGTGCGTACCATCGAATCCATCCCGCTGCGATTGATGGGATCGGGTTACCCGCGGCGCCTGGAGGTCCGTGGTGAGGTATTCATGCCAAAAGCGGGTTTCGATGCGTACAACGAAAACGCGCGTGAGGCTGGCACCAAGGCATTCGTCAATCCCAGAAACGCTGCTGCGGGCAGTCTGCGGCAACTCGACCCTAAACTGACGGCGGAGCGACCGCTGGACATGTATGCGTATTCGGTTGGCATCAGTGACGGTGCCAATTTGCCGGATCATCACAGTGAGATTCTGAATCGTTTCCAGGAATGGGGCATAAAAGTCTGCCCCGAGCGTCGCGTTGTCGACGGCGTAAATGGTTGCCTCGAGTTTTATGAAGACATCGGGTCGCGACGGGATGCATTGCCGTATGAGATAGATGGCGTGGTCTACAAAGTGGACAGCCTGCGCTTGCAAGAAGAACTCGGCTTCGTATCCAGGGCGCCCAGGTGGGCGGTAGCGCATAAATTTCCTGCACAAGAAGAGATGACAGAGGTGGCGGCTGTCGAGTTTCAGGTCGGTCGAACGGGCGCTGTTACACCTGTGGCCAGGCTAAAGCCCGTGTTCGTCGGCGGAGTCACGGTTAGCAACGCGACGCTGCACAATATTGACGAGCTGCATCGCAAGGACGTACGCGTCGGGGATACCGTCATCGTTCGCCGTGCGGGTGATGTGATTCCAGAGGTGGCCAGTGTCATCACTGGGCGACGGCCCAAGGGCACACGGCGTGTGCAATTACCGACCGCGTGTCCGGTTTGTGGTTCGCGTGTCGCCCGGGAAGAGGGAGAGACCGTAGCGCGGTGCACCGGCGGGCTGTTTTGCGCTGCGCAGCGAGCGGAGGCGCTTAAGCATTTTGTTTCCAGGCGGGCGCTCGATATCGAAGGTTTCGGGGCCAAGCTGATCGAACAACTGGTTCTATCCGATCGCCTGCAGACTCCAGCAAACATTTTTCAACTGACGATGGAAGAGCTCAGCGCACTCGACAGAATGGGTGAAAAGTCAGCCAGTAACCTGATCGACTCCATTGAGGCGAGTAAAACTACGACGCTGACGCGATTCCTGTTTGCACTCGGGATACGTGAGGTTGGCGAATCGACAGCAGCGTCGCTTGCATCCCACTTCGGCAAGCTCAAATCCGTAGTAGCGGCTTCGGACGAAGAACTCCAGGCGGTGCCAGACGTCGGACCCGTCGTTGCGGCGAGGATTCGTTCTTTCTTTGATGAACAGCACAATATCGATGTCATATCGACATTACGCGAGCTAGGCGTCTCGTGGCCCGAATCTGAACCGCTAGCACCCTCAGACGATGGTCCTCTGTCAGGCAAGACTTTCGTCATCACCGGGACGCTGCCATCCATGACGCGCGATGAGGCGAAGGAGCGCATTCAGTTGGCTGGTGGCAAGGTCACGGGCAGCGTGTCCGGGAAGACAGACTATCTATTGGCTGGAGAGAAGGCTGGCTCCAAACTCACCAAGGCTGAGAAGCTCGGAGTCGAGGTCCTGGACGAGGCCGCACTTCTGTCTCTGATCTGAGATAAGGCGGCCATTCGGCGCACAACGCATTTCTCGTATATGTGCCTAGTAACACATATGGCATTTATTAGGGTGGTTTTGCAAGACTTGGGCTATTTTTCCCATGTCCGCATTTTTGCTGGCAAATCATTTACTTGATCAATATATTGCCTGCCCATGCAAGAAGAACAACAGCAAGGTGTATTGCGAGCTTTTCAATTGGTTCTGCGCCCCATCGTAAGGATTTTACTTCGGTTTGGAATCAGTTTTGCCGATTTTGCCGAGGTGGTCAAAACAGCGTACGTGGATGTGAGCAGTTCGGAATTCGGCATTCGCGGACGTCCCACAAACATTTCGCGCGTGGCTGTCATGACAGGTCTGACTAGAAAGGAGGTCAGACGAATTCGGAACAACCTGGAGGGCGGACAAGATACTCTCTCGGTAAAGACAACCCCGCTAACAGAAGTATTGACTCGTTGGCACACGGAGTCGGAATTTCTCGATTCAAAAGGCAATCCAGCCAAATTGAAGTTCTCAAACGGGAACAATTCTTTTTCGACCCTAGTCAAGAAATACGGCGGCGATGTGCCACCTGGGGCCATGAGAACTGAGTTAAAGCGCACCGGGACTGTCTTGGAAGAAGACGGAGTTCTTAGGGTTGTGTCTAGATTTGTAGTGCCGCCGGACAATATCGAAAACCTCGTAACGAGTTTGGCTCACGGTGTTTATCCATTGCTTGCAACTATTGCGAAAAATACCGAGCCGGGAAGCTCGCGCGGCGATGGAAATGCTCAGTTTGTGTCGTACTCCCTGGGAATTAGAGATGCGGAACGAAAACGTCTTCGACGTATTAGTTACGATCGGCTGTCGGAAACCGCTGTTTCCTTTGACGATCTATTTACGGCTTGTGAGTCTGTAACAAGCGACAAAGAAGAAGCAGCCGATAATCCGGTGGTCCTTGTTGGTCTTTACTATTTTGAAGAATCAGACCCAAACGCAAACTATAAGTGGTGATCGCGGTTAGCGTTTGTTTTCGCAGTCTTCAGGTAGGGGTGCAACCTCTGCCGAGGATAGAGTTACAGCTATTCTGAAGATTTCACAAATTCTGTGATCACTATTTGCGCAAATCTAATGCCGATTTGCGCAAATAAGCCCGTTTTGCCGATCGAAACCCAAAAAATTTTCAAATCGCCCAATTTTGCCTGGTTTGAAGTCTTCGTCGCGGTCCAGCGACCCAGTAATAAAATTCTATTTTAAAAACAAATGGATAGCGGTGTTACTTCCTTATGCGCTGCAATTGATGCTGTCAAACAGTTGACATAATCTAAAACTTCGTGATAGGTGGTCGCGAATCACCATATGACGACCCAGTTGGTGGTTGCGCGTGCCGTAACTGCACGATACTTTACATATTGTTTAGCAAGCATGGTCATCGATGGGGCAAGAAGTAAAAGACCACCTTCGGCGTGCTCTGTCTTTGATGATGAAGCCACTTATTCGGCTTTTAATTGCGCAGGGAGTCACGCACGCAGAGTTTTCGGAAACTGCGAAAGACGTGTACGTGGAAGTGGCACTTCGGGAGTTTGAGAAAACGGGCAAAGTTAACAAGTCGCGAGTCGCTATTTTGACCGGGCTTACAAGGAAAGAGGTAAAGAATGTCATAGATAGGGCTCTGGAATCGTCGTATCTGCAGAAGACTCAGTCTCGACCAGAGAGAGTATTGACTGGTTGGTATTCAGATCCGATGTTTCAAGGGCCGTACGGTATTCCGCTCGAATTGCCTTACGAAAGTACCGCAGACGGCGAGCCAGACTTTGTCCTACTCGTTAAGAATTATAGCGGCGATATGGCACCAAGGCAGATGCTAAATCAGTTGCTTGAGGCGGGCTCTGTCGTCGAGGTCGACAAAAAATATAAAGCTGTAAGTAGAGTGTTTATGCACATGAAGTTATCACCACCCGTTGTTGATCGTTTAGGAAGCGTAGGGCACCGATTCTTTTCGACCGCGGCTAAGAATATCGATGCAGACAGAGAAGCTGGTGCTACGACTTTGTTCGACAGAATGGTGTTTGCAGACGATGGGTGTACTGACGAAGTTATTTCGCAGTTTGCAAGTTATCTGAATGAAAAAGGACAAAAATTTCTTGAGGAACTCGACGTATGGTTTTCTTCAAGGAAAGATCTAAACAAAGAAAGTGAAGAACGCAAGGAAACCGGTGTCTATATGCTTCATTTTGTGGAGGAGAAGGACCATTTGGGATCACTGCAAGAATTACTTCATCAAAGAGGTATAAGCCAAGACGACTAACTTGGGCATTAAGAAATAAGGGAAAGCAACCTGGCAGCAAGCGATGGAGCGTTTTGTTTTTAGGTTGTGAATTTTGATTGAGGGTTGGAGACCTAAACTTAGGAGCGAAAAAATGTTGTATGCAAAGAGCGCCAAGGCAGGACTTGTCTTGGGAGCGACGCTTATTGTGGCTGCAAATACGTGTTTTGCGGAAGTTTCACAGAGTGATGCGCTAGGAATAACTGGGGCAGGCACTGCTGGAATCACTGGCGCAGGCACGGCTGGAATCACTGGCGCAGGCACGGCCGGAATCACTGGCGCAGGCACGGCTGGAATCACTGGCGCAGGTACGGCCGGAATCACTGGCGCAGGTACGGCCGGAATCACTGGCGCAGGTACGGCCGGAATAACTGGCGCCGGAACCTCCGGGATCACTGGCGCAGGTATTGCTGGCATCACAGGTGCCGGCACGGCAGGAATCACCGGCGCGGGTATTGCTGGTATTACTGGCGCTGGCACGGCCGGAATCACCGGTGCAGGTACTGCTGGTATTACTGGCGCTGGCACGACCGGAATCACCGGTGCGGGTGCTGCTGGTATTACTGGTGCTGGCACCGCCGGAATCACCGGCGCGGGTATTGCTGGTATTACTGGTGCTGGCACGACCGGAATCACCGGTGCCGGAATTGCTGGTATTACTGGTGCTGGCACGACCGGAATCACCGGCGCGGGTATTGCTGGTATTACTGGCGCTGGCACCACCGGAATCACCGGTGCCGGAATTGCTGGTATTACTGGTGCTG
>JAHZJK010000009.1 GCA_022600955.1 Gammaproteobacteria bacterium | reverse complement strand
GTTGTGACTTCATGAATAATGTGCAGGTCGATGTACAGAACTGCTGGTGTATCTGGTGTTTCCGCGACCACAACGTGGTCGGCCCAGACTTTCTCGAACAATGTCGTAGGGTTACTCACTCTGTTCTCTTTGTGTTGTTGTCACTCAGATCGTTGCGCGACTGGATGAGGCATCCGTGTCCGCACCTGGTAATTCGCCGCGCCGGCGCCGCCGCAGGGTACGATTCATAACTTCAAGGCATGCACGGCAACCGGCTTCGACAATGTCTACGCTGGCACCGCGGCCACGAAAACTATTGCCATCAATTTCGACGGTTACAGTCACTTCGCCTTGTGCGTCTTCACCGACCGAGGCTGAATGAAGCTCGAAATTGCGTAACACCATGTTAACTCCGGTCGCCTGTTCGAGCGCCTGGACAGCCGCCGCTATCGGCCCATCGCCAACTGCGGATTCGGCGGTCTCGCTGCCGTCTTCGCCGATCAGCGTAACGGTCGACGTTGCGGGTTGATCGGTGTGTGTTTGAATCTCCAGCGACTTCAAAGTCCATGGACCGGAGGACGTGCTGCCCGCATTCATGATGATGCTCTCGATATCGCCGTCATAGACATCTTTCTTCTTGTCGGCGAGCTTCTTGAACTCCTGAAACGCTCTGTTGGTTTCAAATTCGTCGAGTTCGAATCCCAGTTCGGCTACTCGATCACGAAACGCATGCCGACCACTGTGTTTGCCCAGCACGAGGTTCGACTTGCTAAGGCCGACATCTTCCGGTCGCATGATTTCGTAGGTTGATGCGTGTTGCAGCATGCCATGCTGGTGAATGCCTGCCTCATGTGCAAACGCGTTTTCGCCAACGATGGCTTTATTGCGAGGAGGGTGCATCCCTGTGATGTTCGATACCAGACGTGACGTTGGATAAAGACGCGTCGTGTCGATATTGGTGTGCAGATCAAAGAATTCCGCCCGAGTCTTGACGGCCATAACGGCTTCCTCGAGACTGCAATTGCCCGCACGTTCGCCGATTCCATTGATCGTACATTCAATCTGCCGAGCACCAGCCCCAACCGCCGCGAGGCTGTTTGCGACAGCCATTCCAAGGTCGTTGTGGCAATGCACACTGAGTATTACTTCGTCTATTCGAGCAACATGTTGCTTGAGGTAACGAAACAGGCTGTCGAACTCAGCGGGCACGGTATAGCCCACGGTGTCGGGGATATTCACGGTCGTTGCACCAGCCTCGATGGCAGCTGCAACCACTTCGGCCAGGTAGCCTAGCTCAGTCCTCGATGCGTCTTCTGGAGAGAACTCGACGTCATCACAAAGTTCACGAGCCATCCTGATAGCACCCACAGCGCTCTTGATAATCTCTTCCTTCGCCATCTTCAGCTTGTGTTCGCGGTGAATAGCACTGGTTGCGACGAAAACGTGGATGCGGTGGTTATCGGCACCTTTTACCGCATCATGAACCTTCTGAATATCCTCGGGATTGCAGCGCGCGAGCCCACAGATGGTGGGCCCGAGATTTCGCTCGGCAATGGCTTTTACTGCCTCGAAATCGCCGGGAGACGCAGCCGGAAAGCCGGCCTCGATTATGTCGACGTTAAGCTCTGTTAGCGCTTTTGCAACACGGAGTTTTTCGCTGAGCGTCATGCTGCAGCCCGGGGCCTGTTCCCCGTCTCTCAAAGTTGTGTCAAAAATGCGTATGCGGTTTTCTGCGCCAGCGTCAGACATTATCGTGCCTCCAGTCGATTGTTGAGAACTTACTCTTGCAGCCAGTCCATACGGCCGCGCAGGTCTTTACCCACTTTCTCAATCGGGTGTTCGAGGTCTGCCTGCATCATGCGTTTGAATTCGGGCATCCCATTCTCATTTTCCGCAATCCAGTTCCTGGCAAACGTGCCATCCTGTATGTCGGTAAGCACAGCCTTCATCGCGGCACGAGACGAGTCGTCTACAACGCGCGGGCCGCTGACCATGTCGCCCCAGGCCGCTGTATCACTGATGAATTTATGCATCTTCGCTAGGCCGCCTTCGTGCAGCAGGTCGACGATCAGTTTCAGCTCGTGCATTACCTCGTAGTAAGCGACTTCAGGCTGGTATCCGGCCTCAACCAGTGTTTCAAAACCTGCGACGATCAGCTCCGTGGTACCGCCGCACAAGACAGCCTGCTCACCGAACAAATCCGTTTCAGTCTCTTCAGCAAAAGTGGTTTCGATGACGCCAGCGCGAGCGCCGCCAATACCCGCAGAATAGGCAAGGGCAGTGTTCAGCGCGTTTCCTGTTGCGTCCTGATGCACGGCGACAAGACAGGGAACACCATGTCCTTCTTCGTACTGACGCCGGACCAGCCCGCCAGGGCCTTTCGGCGCGATCAATGCGACGTCGAGATCTGCTCGTGGCTTAACCTGACCGTAGTGGATCGCAAAGCCGTGCGCGAACAGCAACAAGGCCCCGTTGTCGATATCGTCGACAACGCTCTCGTAGAGGCTTTTTTGGACCATGTCAGGAGTCAGAAACATGACAACAGCGGCACCTTTAACGGCTTCATTGGGTTCCTGAACAGTCAGACCGGCTGCCTCGGCCTTGGCCCAGCTGGCGCCGCTGGAGCGCAGCCCCACGACGACATTGAAACCGCTGTCTTTGAGATTCAAAGCGTGCGCGTGTCCCTGGCTACCGTAGCCGAGTATCGTGATTTGGCGGTCAGCCAGGCTGGATGTATCAACATCCGCTTCTGAGTACATTTGCATGGTGTTTCCTTAACCTTAAAGCGAAGATAAAAAAAACCCCACTATCCTTCTGGATGCGGGGTTTACGTTGTCCGGTGACTGGATACGCGCTACCCGCCTTGCCTCCCAAGAAGAAGCAAAACAAGTCGAAGCACTAGTGTGTTGGTTATGTTGCGTATTGCAGTCATGCGCCGAATCATGTTGTAAGGTTTTATTGATGTCAACCATTGATTATTCAGTTACGAGTGTTACTAAAGAACGTGGTTTAAGTAGCGCCGATAAGTAAATAATTACAAACCCTTTTTTCGTATTGATCAGCAAACGCAGTGACACCTCTATATATGCGACCAAAATTGCTTGCCGGGATTTACCGCAGGATGCTTTTGTCAATTGCAGCAATCCTGCGTCCGCACCACCATGCGAAGTCGATTTCAAAAGCTTTTGCAAGTAACGAAATGTTATGTAGTTGTTGGGCTGGCGATATTAAAACCATGTGTTATTCTTGGCGACAGAGTCAGGGGGCTTAAAAAGATTAGAACGATAAGACTGGCGGGGATCTCAGGCGGGAAGTCTGAGGAAGCCAAAGATTGAGCAGAGCAATAAGAGGTTCAAAAATTTTATCGCCGCGCGGCGAAGGTGGAGAGGGCCGCGTGCGCAATTGGAGACACTGTCTGTGTTTCCGGACTTCATTTGTGCATGTATTCAACGGATACGTTGCATCCCTCTCCATAACGTTTAATAACAACATACGACCTTTAAGGAGCGTTCATGAAACGGTGCATTAGCAGCAGTCGGCGCCTTACCGCAGTGATTTTCACCGCAATGGTTTTGGCCACATCCGGCAGCGTTTTCGCCCAATCCGTCGATCAGGTATTACAGGCTGATCAACGTCGGTTGAATCTGGCTCAACAATCGCAGGAGCGCATCAACAATATTGTTGAAGGTACGCGTTCTCTCGAAGACCAGTACAGGGCTATTAACAAGGAAATCGACGGTCTGAAGGTTTACAACCGCCTCATGCGAGCGCAGGTTGAAGGCCAGACGGCAACTCTGGAAGACATTGGATTGTCGATGGACCAGGTCGATGTCATTAACCGCCAGATCTTCCCGCTCATGGAGCGGATGATCGATGCTCTTGGCCAGTCGGTTGAACTCGATGTTCCATTTCTCCTGACTGAGCGCCGCGATCGCATCGCTAATCTCGAAGAGATCATGTCGCGGTCGGACGTCAGCGTTGCGGAGAAGTTTCGCAAGGTGATGGAGGCCTATCAGATCGAAAACGATTACGGCACGACGATCGAAGACTATGAACAGTCTCTTGAGATCGATGGTGCTACGCGCTCGTTCAACATGTTGCGTATCGGTCGTGTCGGTTTGTACTTCCAGTCTGACGACACCAATATTACCGGCCGCTGGGATGTCGATTCCGGTGCGTGGGTTGTCGACAATTCAGCACGTAACGAAGTTCGTAAAGGTCTGAGGGTGGCGCGTCAGTTGATCGCTCCGGAACTCATCAATATTCCGGTTCAAGCAGCGGGGGGATCATAAATGAAACGCTTATCAATTTTAGTTGCCGCCGGACTTCTCAGTCTCGGACTCACAACGGCACACGCACAGGATGACGGCGCCGCCAGCATGGCGGAATTGCTACGTCTGATCGAGCAGGGCCAGGCACGTGATTCGCAGGAAGCACGTCAGCGCGAGTCACAATTCGCGCAAGCGCGTAACCAGCAGCAGTCACTGCTTAACCAGGCGCGCGCTGAACGCACACGTCAGGAAAATGTCTCTGCGAGCCTCGAACAGCAGTTCGAAGTGAATCAGCAGCGCATCATTACTGCACGCCAGGCACTTGATGAACGCCTTGGTGCATTGAAAGAGCTGTTTGGCGTACTGCAGACAGTATCTGGCGATGCACAGGGCCGTTTCGCCTCGTCCCTGACGAATATCGAATACCCGGACCGCGGTGAGTTCCTGGTTGAACTTGGCAGCAAGATGGCGGGTGCCAGCAGCCTGGCTTCAATCGAAGACATCGAGCGTCTGTGGGGAATGCTGCAGCAGGAAATTGTCGAAACCGGCAAGATTTCTCGCTTCACGCACCTGGTGACCAAAGCTGATGGCGAGCAAGCCGATGTCGAAGTCATCCGTGTCGGTGCATTCAACCTGATCTCCGATGATGGCTACCTTGAGTACAACGCGGGTGAGCGTTCGATCTCTGAGCTTCAGCGTCAGCCGGACGGCCGCTACCTTGGTACAACGGGTGACCTGATGGATTCTGATTCGGGTGTTGTCACCTTCGGCCTCGACGTCACAAAGGGCGGTATTCTCGGACTACTGATCGAGTCGCCTACCATCAAGGATCGTATTGAGCAGGGTGGCATCGTCGGCTACTGCATCATCGCTCTGGGTATTGTCGGTCTTCTGATCGCTATCTGGCGCTGGTTCGGACTGTCCAGTGACAGCCGCAAGGTTACGGCTCAACTCAAGCGTGAAACAGCCAGTACGGACAATCCGCTGGGTCGCGTTCTTGCAGCGTACGAGAGCAACCGTGGCGCCGACACCGAAACCATTGAGCTTAAACTCAGCGAGGCGGCGCTCAAAGAGATGCCTGGACTCACGAAGGGACTGTTGTTCATCAAGGTCGTTTCAGCAGTGGCCCCACTTATGGGTCTGCTCGGTACGGTTACCGGTATGATCAAGACCTTCCAGGTCATCACGCTGTACGGTGCGGGCGATCCGAAGATGATGGCTGGTGGTATCTCGCAGGCACTTATGACCACGGTATTGGGTCTTGTGGTTGCTATCCCGATGGTGCTGTTGCATACGATCGTTAGTGGCCAGAGCCGCAAGATCGTCAACATCCTCCAGTCACAGAGTGCGGGCCTTGTTGCTCAACACTCCGAACGGAACGGCTAACGCCTGAGGGGAGTCGCAATGCTTTGGATAGCTGACAGCGTCGAAGCGATTAGAGACTTCATGAATCTGGGTGGCCCGGTGCTCCGGGCCATCGCATTGACTATTTTCCTGATGTGGGTACTTATCGTTGAGCGGATCATGTTTTTCCGCTCAACGATGAAGGAAATGTCACGCACGATTCATGATGGCTGGGAGTCCAGACAGGAACGCCGCTCCTGGCACGCTCATCAGATTCGCGAGCTCATGATTTCGCAATTTGAAGAGGCATCGAACAAGGGTATTAATCTGATTCAGACCCTTGTTGCCTTGTGTCCGCTGCTGGGCCTGCTAGGCACAGTAACGGGCATGATCAGCGTGTTTCAGGTGATGGCCGTTTCCGGTTCCGGCAACGTACGTGCAATGGCAGCCGGCGTCTCGCAGGCAACGGTGCCAACCATGGCGGGAATGGTAGGGGCGCTTTCCGGCGTCCTGCTGATAACTTTGCTTAGCCGCCGAGCGGCACGTGAAGTGGAGTTCCTCGAGGACTCACTCACGATGGATCACTAAGGAATAAGCCATGCGTAAGACTGATCTTTCGATGGGGCAGGAAAATGATACTGATGAAATTAACCTCACGCCTATGCTTGACGTTGTTTTCATCATGCTCATCTTCTTCATCGTAACAGCGTCGTTTATCAAGGAGGCTGGGCTGGACGTTAACCGCCCGGATGCACCAGTCACCGAATCGAAGCCCGAGGACTCCAATATCCTCGTGGTTATTAGTGCAACTGATGAAATATGGATTGATCGCCGTTTGATCGACCCGCGCGCAGTACGCGCAAATATTGAACGGATGCATGCTGAGAACCCGCAAGGTTCCGTTGTAATTCAAGCCAACAAGAAGTCGACGAACAAGATGCTTGTTCAGGTAATGGATTCTTCTCGTAGTGCCGGCGTTTACAACATCTCAATTGCGGATCAGAAATAAGCGGGAACTCAAATAAGGATAGAAGACAATGCGAAAAAATCACGCATTTGGTGAGGAAGAAGAGAGCGAAGAAATTAACCTGACGCCGATGTTGGACGTCGTATTCATTATGCTCATCTTTTTCATCGTAACGGCGACGTTCATCAAAGAAGCCGGTATTCAGGTCGATCGTCCTGACACTACGACCGCGGATACGCAGGATGATGCTGCTATTCTGGTTGCAATCAGTGCCAACGACGAAATCTGGATTGACAGACAGGAACGTGACCCTAAAGAAATTCGCTCAATCCTCGAAAAGATGCGAGCCGAGAACCCGAAGGGCTCTATGGTGATTCAGGCTGATGAGGAATCTACCAACGAAGTGTTGGTTCAGGTAATGGAAGCAGCGAAAGTGGTGGGAATATCCAATGTCGCGATTGCGTCTGACAATTAGGCAATGTTGCTAAGGAGATCATGACCATGATAGGTCGTTATGTATTTTCAATTGTAATTGGTACGATCGTGACAATGAGTCTGCTGTTTGTCATGCAGCTCCTGATCGTTACGGGCAAGCAGGCTTTGACTGATCCTCGCGAACGTCACAAGCTTGAATTCGTACGGGTGAAACGCAACGAGAACCTGAATACTCAGGACCTCACGCCAGAGAAACCACCAAAACCGCCGGAAACACCGCCGGAGACTCCACCTCAGGAAATGGACAATATCGATCCTGATGCTCCGACCATCGATGTGGCCGCACCGGAAGTCGCAGCAGACACCGATATCGGCGGACCTGGCGGAATGAATATTGCCGAGGGTGATTACCTGCCGATTGTTCGGGTAGCACCGGTTTACCCCGCACGGGCTTTGTCGCGTGGCCTGGAGGGCTATGTTGACTTGTCGTTCACTGTTACAGCAACGGGAACTGTAAAAGATCCCATTGTTATTCAGTCGACCAGCAGTTTGTTTGAACGTGCCGCAACGCGAGCGGTCTTAAAGTTCAAGTACAAACCGCGAGTCGTGGATGGTGTTCCGGTTGAAGTGCCGGGCGTCAAGACACGCATCTCATTCCAGCTGGAAGACTAGAAAAGGATTGTCGTCAAAGGCGGGAGCCCCTGGCGGGATAGTAGAAGGATACGATTTGATATGAATACCAAGCGTGGAATCTCATTGCAGTTATGTACGGTCCTTTTGGCCGGTCTGCTGGCATTCGGAAATGCGTCGGCGCAGGGCAGTGGTCAGGCTGAGAAGGAAGACGATACCAAGACGAAGCAGGCACAGGCTGTCAGTAAAGAGGTCTATGAGAAAATCAACAAGGCTCAAGAGCTGGTGGACGCGAAAGAATTTAACGCTGCGCTGAGAGCGTTAAATAACCTCTACAATCCAGACAAGCTGTCAGAGTACGAGCAGGCAAACGTTCTCAATTATCTGGGATTTGTTCACTACCAGATGGAGAACATCAACGAAGCCATACGTACCTACGAGCGCATGCTGTCTATCCCGTCACTAGAACCCCAGATGGCGAAACAGACGACGTTTACAATGGCGCAGCTGTTGACCGTCGAAGAGCAGTACCCTCGAGCCATGGCGATGCTGGACAGATGGTTCACGCTGGAACCGAATCCGGCAGCTGAACCATTTATTCTGAAGGCACAGCTTCACTATCACTCCAATCAGTACGCGCAGATGGTGCCGGCGATTGAAAACGCTATGCGTATCGCTCGCGAACGCGACAAACCCGTTAAAGAAAACTGGTACGGCCTGCTCAACTTTGCGTATTTCCAACAAGAGAACTACACCAAGGTTCGCGACATCCAGAAAATTCTATTGCAGAACTGGCCTAAGGCTCGTTATTGGAAATCACTTGCCGGTGCGTATACCGAACTTGGCGAAGACGACAAACTTATCTACGCCTACGATGCCGCATTCACACAGGGCATGCTCGAGAAAGAAACCGAGTTTGTAACAATGGCGCAACTGTTCCTGCAGGCCGAAGTACCGTACAACGCGGCCAAGCTGATCGAAGAGAAGATGGCAGCTGGCATCGTACAAAAGACTGAGAAGAACTACCGTCTTCTTGCTCAGGCCTGGCAGCTCTCTATGGAAGACGAAAAGGCGATTCCCGCGCAGAAAGCGGCTGCGGGCCTTTCTACCAATGGCGATCTCGATCACCGTCTGGCGAATTCGTATCTGAACATTGGTGCGTACGATGATTGTGTTACGTCCGCGAACACCGCCCTGCGTAAAGGCAGCCTGAAGAACAAGGACAATGCTCAAATTTCGTTGGGTATGTGTCTATACAATTTGAAACGCTACGGGGACTCGAAGAAAGCATTCACCGATGCGGGCAAAGTGCCACGTTCTCAGCGTATTTCAAATCAGTGGATTCGCGTGATCGATGCAGAGGTCGAACGAAACCGGCAAATTCGCCTTGCAGAAGAAGCAGCGCGAGAGAAGCGTAAGGAACTCGAAGAACGTCGGGCACAGAGCGGCCGCGCATAGTTTTACCGACGTTTCGTATCTGAAAATCACTCAGGGGCGTTGACCAGACATGGTCAACGCCCCTAGTATTGTCCGCCCAATTCTCACGGAAGCCTTAAGAATGCCGAAAATCACCTTTATTACTCCGAACGGAGAACGCCACGACGTTGAAGTCGAAAATGGCTACTCTGTTATGGAAGGTGCGATAAACAACAATATTGAAGGGATCGTTGCCGAGTGCGGCGGTGCTTGTGCCTGCGCTACCTGTCACAGCTACATCGACGAAGCCTGGGTCAGCAAACTGGCGGAGATGGACGACATGGAAGACAGCATGTTAGACGCCGCATTTGAGCGCAAAGACAACAGTCGTCTGACCTGCCAGATCGAGGTGTCCGACGAGCTGGATGGCCTTGTCGTGCACGTCGCCGAAAACGACTACTAGAGATCAATCAAATCGCCAATTTATCAGGAGCGCTCAATATGACGATTTCAGCAGGAGAAAAAATGCCCGCGGGGGCTTTCGGCATCATGACCGAGGCAGGTCCCGGCGCGATCTCAACCGACGACCTGTTTTCAGGCAAGAAGGTTGTATTGGTTTCTGTACCAGGAGCTTTCACTCCCACCTGTTCAGCAAAACACTTGCCGGGGTTTGTCGAACAAGCAGCCGCGTTACAGGGTAAAGGTGTGGACACTGTCGCTTGTATGGCAGTGAACGATGTGTTCGTCATGGATGCATGGGGTAAGGACCAGAATGTTGCTGACAAGGTCATGATGCTGGCCGATGGTAATGGTGAGTATGCCGCGGCGTTAGGTCTTGAAATGGACGGAAATGCGTTTGGAATGGGCATGCGCGGACAGCGATTCGCAATTGTCGTGGACGACGGCGTGGCAACTCACGTTGGAGTAGAAGCACCAGGGGCTTTCGAAGTATCCAAAGCGGAAGCGATTCTCGAAGCGCTTTAGATTTCGAAACCCGTCAGTAACGAGGGTAACGAGGGCCGGGTTACTCCAAGTCAGCTTCCCAATACACAGGCGCTGACTTGGAGTAACCCGGCCCCTTTTGTCTGCAGCGGTCGCAGACGCTCAGAGTGCGTCTGTCAGTTCCGGAATGATCTGGAACAGATCGCCAACGAGGCCGATATCGGCAACCTCAAATATCGGTGCTTCTTCATCCTTGTTGATAGCAACGATAGTGCCCGCGTCCTTGATTCCCGTCAGGTGCTGAATAGCACCGGAAATACCGATTGCAATATACAGGTCCGGCGCAATTATCTTGCCTGTTTGTCCCACCTGCATTTCATTCGGCACATACCCGGCGTCCACTGCGGCGCGAGATGCGCCTACACCGGCACCGAGTTTATCCGCAAGCGCATAGATGATCCCAAAGTTTTCACTACTGCCTACGCCGCGACCACCCGAAACAACCTTTGCTGCCGTCTGCAGATCCGGTCGGTCTGTCTTGCCTGATTGCAGCGATACGAAACGCGTATGCGACGGAATATCTGCGTTAGAGTCGGCCGCTTCAATCGGGGCCGAATTGCCACCGCCTGCAGCGCTGAATGAAGCCGTTCGTACAGTCGCGACGACGGTCGCATCTGTGGCAGCGCTAACTGTCACGATCGCATTACCGGCGTAAACAGGGCGTTTGAACGTATGGCTACCGGTCACGCTCATGATGTCGCTAATCTGGTTTACACCCAGTAGAGCAGCAACGTGTGGCATCAGGTCTTTGCCAAATGTCGTAGATGGGCCGAATATGTGCGAATAAGCATCCGCCATCGCCACTATCTGCGGTGCGAGCACAGCGGCCAGCGGGTGTTCATTTTCGCTGCGCTCAATGGTGAGCACCTTGTTGACGCCGTCAACTTCCGCAGCCGCCGACGCAATAGCTGCAGCATTGGCGGCAAGTACAGCGACGTGCACCTCGGCGCCATCGATTTCAGCGGCACAGGCAACAGTCTTTGCAGTACTCGGGTTCAATTCAGAGCCGTTATGCTCTGCAATAATCAGAATCTTGCTCATTACACCAGTCCTTTGTCTTGCAGCGCCGTAATCAGTCCGGCCACGTCATCGACCATGACACCGCGTCCACGCTCAGTGGGCGGTTCATAGGCGGTGGCCTCAATCGCCGGACCCGCGTCGATGCCAAGTTCGGCGACAGGAACTTCGTCGAGTGGCTTTTTCTTCGCTTTCATAATGTCCGGGAGTTTTACGTAGCGGGGCTCGTTCAGTCGGAGGTCGGTGGTTACTACGGCCGGCAAGTCGACCTCAATTGTCTCGAGGCCGATGTCGACTTCGCGTGTAACCCTGGCTTTGTCGCCATCAAGCACGACCTCGGATGCGAACGTAGCCTGTGGTCGACCCCAGATAGCCGCAAGCATTTGTCCGGTCTGACTGTTGTCGTCGTCGATTGCCTGCTTGCCAAGCAGAACCAGGCCAACATCGCCTTCTTTATCGATCATCGCTTTGAATATGCGGGCACAACCCAACGGCTCTATGGCAGCATCAGTTTGTACCAGAATGGCACGGTCCGCCCCCATCGCAAGCCCTGTGCGCAGTTGTTGTTGTGCCTCGCCTGAGCCTATAGACATTACGATGACTTCTGATGCATCGCCACGCTCCTTGATACGCAATGCCTCTTCGAGCGCAATCTCGTCGAACGGATTGATGCTCATTTTCACGCCATCGGTGTCAACACCGCTGCCGTCGCTCTTAACCCGGACGCGCACATTGTAATCAACGACACGTTTCAGGCCGACCAGAATCTTGTCCACTAGTAAACTCCTGTTTGCCACAATGGCAGGGCTGGGGCATTTTGCCGCAGCGCGCTATTGTCCTGCACTGCTGGCCGGTGTTCAATACCGCAAGACTGCAAAATCTACAGGTGGCAGGATGATGACAGACACTAGAAAAGGGCAGCTCACGAGTTGCGAGGAACTGCATGACTCGCTCGGGAGGGTTGCTGTGGTCGACTGCCGCTTCGATCTTGGGGAGCCCTCGGCAGGTCGGTCGGGCTACCTGGAAGCCCATATTCCTGGCGCAGTGTTTCTCGACCTTGATGAGGATCTCGCCGGGCCGGTAACAGCAGGTAGCGGGCGCCATCCATTACCTCAACCACGGAAAATCGCTGCGAAACTGGGACAACTTGGCGTTCGGCACGACAATCCGGTCGTCGTTTACGACGCAGGCAACGGTGCCATGGCCGCGAGAGCGTGGTGGATACTGCGATGGCTGGGGCATAAGCAGGTCCGGCTTCTGGATGGGGGCCTGGAACAATGGATGCGACTGCAGTTGCCATTTGAGAGGGGCAAGCATCAACCCGAGTCTTGCGGCTATGAATTTCACGTCAGGGACGAGTTGGTGCTGACTACGCAGGACGTTCTAGCCTGCGGCGAGAGTGTTGCCGAACTCAATCTGCTGGACGCTCGCGATGCGGCTCGTTACCGCGGGGAAATCGAACCGATCGATAGTGTTGCCGGACATGTCCCTGGCAGTCGCAATGTGCCATTTTCCGATAGCATGGCGAAATCCGGGCTGTGGAAGCCCGATTATGAGCTTAATGCGATGTGGCGACGGCACACCGGGGAGAGCCTTGAGGAGCCGCTCGTGATGATGTGTGGCTCTGGCGTCACAGCGTGCCATCTCGCACTTTCCGCGCTTCAGGGGGGCTGTCGGGAGCCGAGACTCTATGTTGGCTCATGGAGCGAGTGGATTCGTGACCCGCAGCGCCCAATTGCGGTCGGAGAGGTCTGAATTTGGTTAAATGACATGCGGGTTTGGAAGTGAATCAAATCTCGAAATGGCATTTGCGGAACGAACCTTGGGCGGCTATTCTGGTCCACACACTGCGTGGACTTATTTTCTGAAGGAATCATGAAAACGTTTTTAAAACCGGTACTTATCGTTGTTATCTCAAGTGGTTTCGTAGCATGTGCCGGTACTCCGTCGGAGTCCGGAGACAGCGCGAATACAACCAAGTCAGGCCGTGGCGATTGCATCTCAAGATCAAGTATCCGAGGATATAGCGTCTTGGATGACAAGAATCTCATTGTTGACGGCATTGGACGCCGCAAGTACCACATGCAGCTGAAACGTCGGGCATTTGGGCTCAGATCATCCTGGGCTATTGGCTTCAAGTCCCGCACCAGCCAGATTTGTGCGGGCTTCAATGAGGTGGTGTTTGACGGCCATCTGGACAACGAATCGATAAGAATTTCGTCTATTCGCCGGATTTCTGACGAAGAACACGAAGATTTGCTCATTCAGTTCGGCAAAAAAGAGCCGGAAATCAAACAAACTCCGGTGCCACGGGACGTCGAGGGCGCCGAAGTCGAAGAGCTGGACCCAACTGCCGACGGCAATTGAGTCACGCAATCCGCAATCTCCGTGCGGACCCGCCCGGCCAACCGAAGGGTTGGCCGGGTTTTTTGTGGGCTTCTGAATGACAGCCGCGCTGGACGGAATCCGTGTGTTGGACATGAGCCGGATCCTGGCAGGCCCATGGGCTGGCCAGCTCTTAGGTGATTATGGCGCCGACGTCGTAAAAGTAGAGCGGCCGCTCTGCGGTGATGATACCCGTCAATGGGGTCCGCCGTGGCTTGACGGTCAGGAGGGCGGTGAATCGGCCTATTTTCTATCGGCAAATCGCAACAAGCGCTCACTCACAATCGACCTCGCTTCCCTGCAGGGTCGCGAACTCCTCACCGCACTGGCGTGCAAGGCCGATGTCTTGCTGGAAAACTATAAAGTCGGGACGATGGCAGGATTCGGGCTGGGGCCCGAGCAATTGCTGAAAGCAAATCCCAGGCTCATCTATTGCTCTGTTTCATCGTTTGGTCAGTCGGGTCCGCACGCCGCGGAGCCTGGCTATGATGCGATGATCCAGTCATCAGCGGGACTGATGAGCATCACGGGTCCACCGCCTGACCAACCGGGAGGCCCGCAGAAAGTCGGCGTCGCAATTGCCGACATCATGGCTGGTATGTATGCAACGACTGCGGTTCTGGCGGCGCTCAACAGCCGCACGCAAAGTGGCCAAGGGCAGCATATTGATGTGCCGCTGTATGACTCACAGGTTGCGTGGCTGGCCAATCAGAGCATGAACTACCTTGTCGGCGGTGAAGTTCCTGCGCGAATGGGCACGGCGCATCCAAACCTGGTGCCATATCAGGCATTCAAAACTGCCGACGGCGAATTCATGCTTGCGGTCGGAAACGACCAGCAGTTCGCCCGCTGTTGTTCAGTACTGGACCTCGATAAGCTGAGCGTCGACGCAAGATTCAGCAGCTCTAAAGCGCGCATCCAGAATCGGGAAGCGCTGATCCCTCATTTGCAGCAACGCCTGCTTGAGAAGCCCACTGCGGCGTGGCTGTCTCTGTTGGGCGCTGCAGCTGTACCCGCAGGGCCCATCAATGACATTGCTGAAGTGCTCGGTAATGAGCATGCTCGCGAACGCAAGCTGGTTCGTGAATCCAGAAACTCCGATGGCCGCAGGGTACCGCTGGTTGCCAACCCGGTGCTGTTCGAGCAATCACCTGTAGAGCATTATCGGGCACCGCCACTACTTGGTGAGCACAAGCATGAGGTGCTCAGTGATTGGTTGGGTTACTCTGCGCAGCAGATAGCGTCGCTTGAAGACGCCGGGGTTATTTAACAGGCAAGGCAATCATGGCAAGTCAGATTACCAGCAGCGAAGTGCTGCGGGATGTGCGGTACGAGATTCGTGGCCAGCTCGCTAATCGCGCGCTGGAGCTTGAGAAGCGTGGTTACGAAATCATATCTCTGAACATCGGAAACCCCGGCCTGTTCGGTTTTCGTACGCCGGAGACCATGCGCCTGGCGATGATCGAAAATCTTGGACAGGCCGAACCGTATTGTCACCAGAAAGGCATCTTTCCGGCTCGCGAAGCGGTGGTCATGCAGCAGCAGAATCGCGGCATAAGCGGAATCAGTGCGGATGAGGTGTTTATCGGCAATGGCGTCAGCGAATTGATTGACCTGTCGCTGCGCGCATTGCTCAACCCCGGTGACGAAGTTCTGGTACCAAGCCCCGACTACCCACTTTGGAGCGCGGCGGTTGCATTGAATGGCGGCAAGGCTGTGCACTACCAGTGCTCGCCGGACAACAAGTTTCTGCCAGATGTAGCCGCGCTGGAAGCACAGATCAGCAGCGCCACGAAGGCAATCGTTGTAATCAATCCCAATAATCCGAGTGGTGCCGTATATGACAGCAACACCCTGCAGGCGATAGTTTCGCTGGCCGAAAAACACGACCTGCTGATCATGTCGGATGAGATTTACGATCAAATGGTTTATGACGACGCCGAGTTTATTCCGCTGGCGACGCTGGTTACTGATGCTGTTTGCCTTACATTCTCTGGCCTGTCAAAAATTTATCGCGCTTGTGGCTATCGTGTCGGCTGGTGCGTGTTCAGCGGAGACCTGGAGCGTGCTGCGGAATACATCCACGGTATGGAGTTGCTGTCAGCTTTGCGCCTGTGCAGCAATGTGCCAGGTCAATGGGCTGTACAAACGGCATTGGGCGGTTTTCAGAGTATCGACGGACTGGTGGAACCCGGCGGACGGCTGTATCAGTCGCGTCAGAAAGTGATAGAGCGGGTCGCCGAGAGCGATTACCTGCACCTGCAGACGCCGATGGGCGCCATGTACGCATTTCTCAGACTCGACGAGCGCTTCGCGGACAAGCTCGACGATCAATCGTTTGCACTGGATCTGCTCGAGAATCATCACGTCCTGGTCGCGCCGGGCAGTAGTTTCAATACGCCGTACAGCGATCACTTTCGTATTACGACGTTGCCTGATACGGACTCCCTGGATCTCGTTTTCGATCGTATAGAAACCTGCCTGGAACAGTACAGCTGATCAATGTACGACTGGCTTAACGACGCGCGACGGGAAACTACAACGGTAGTAACGGCCAGCCGGCGCCTCGCGCGTTCCCTGCAGGCCGAATATGCGGTGCAGCAACGAGCCAGCGGTCGGACAGCATGGCGCACACCCGCAATCCTCGCCTGGCAGGACTGGCTCGTTGCCACTGTTGCAACGGCGCCCGACCAGACCGACTTACCGGTCCGATTGAACGGCCATCAAAGCCAATGGCTGTGGGAACGTTGCCTCGCCAGGGAATTAGAAGCGGGCAGCGGACTGGCGGCACTGGTCCGGTCCGGCAAGGATACGTGGCAAAGCCTGCAGGAATTCGAAGTAGCGATTAGCGAAGTTGCCGCAGCCGCACAAACGCCGGACCAACGCATGTATGTCACCGCTGCCGGGCGCTATATGGCGATCCTGGACGGAGAGCACTGGGTTGATGACGCGGGTCTTGGCAAACTGGTGCTCAAGTTGCTATCCAGCGGACAAATGGAGGCCGGCCGAAGTTTCGTATTTGCCGGATTCGACCGTCCGCGCCCGGTCCTGAAACGCATCCAAGCTGCATTACAGTCAAACGGCTGCACGGTAAAGAACGCGCCGGCTAGTGACGCTGGCGAGACGCGTCTGTTACAGGCGTTCGACAGCGTCGACAGCGAACTGCGGGCCGCTGGAGCGTGGGCCAGGAGTCGATTGGATTCGAACCCGTCGGAACGCATAGCTATCGTCGTTACGGGGCTGGAAAACGACGCGGAGCATGCCTCACGACTGGTTCGCGAGGGCATGGTCCCAGGCTGGCAGTATGGCCACAGCTCTTTGCGCGAGTCGGTCAACGTTTCATATGGACGGAGCCTGAAAGAATTCCCGGCAGTTGCAGTTGCGTTACTGCAGTTGCGCTGGCTGGTCGAGGATATCAGCTCCCTCGAAGTCGGATTGCTGATGAAAACGCCACTGCTCGGTGCCACTGGAGTCTCTGAGCGTTGCGCTGCCGAATTACATCTGCGCAACCTGCCGGATCGAAGATGGTCGCCCGCAATGGTCACTTCTGCGTTGCGACGGAAAACCGACGCAAATGAGGGTGGCGTTGCGTGGTGGCAAAACCTCGCTTCATTGAGTGCGCGCCGCCGGGCGTTGCCAAGGCGAGCATCACCGGCTGACTGGGCTGTGTATATCGACGATTTTTTGCGGGCGTGCGGCTGGCCCGGTGAGGAGAGCCTTGATAGCCGCGACTTCCAGTTGATTAATCGCTGGCGCGAACTGCTGAATGAGTTTGCGCGCCTGCAACTGGTAGCGCCACGCATGGGTTTTGCAGCGGCAATAGCACGTATCGAGTTAATGGCGTCGGAAACCATTTTTCAAGCAGAGTCGAAACATGCTGCGTTGCAGTTACTTGGACCGCTCGAGGCGACAGGCGCACAGTTCGACAGTCTTTGGGTTTGCGGTGTTACGACGAACAACTGGCCACCTGCTTCCAATGCTTCAGTACTGGTATCCCGGCGCTTGCAACAGAAGTACAAGATGCCAGACGCCAGTCCGGGTGACACGCTGCAGTATGCGCGCGGCTTACTGCAAGGATTCGCAGATGCTGCGCCGCAGGTGGTATTCAGCTACGCGGCCAATATCGATGATGCAGAGCAAACTCCCAGCAATTTGTTGGCAGGATTGCAGGTCGGAACGACGGCAGCGGCGCTGGACCCTGGTTGGCACGCGCAAACGCTGACGCAAACAGCTGCTGTCACGCCGAGCGACGATTGCGTTCCCGCCGTTACCGCGACCGAGGAAATCGGTGGCGGCGCGGCAACCGTACAATTGCAGGTGCACGAACCCATAGCGGCATTCATCCAGGGACGGATGCACGCGCGGCGAATATATCCGCAGGCAATCGGTATCACACCGCCAATGCGGGGCAACATGATCCACGATGCTTTGTACAAGATGTACCTGGACTTGCCCGGCGATTCTGCGGTTCGCTCATGGGTCGGTAGCGACCTTGAGGAACGTGTAGCGGACGCGGTGGAATTTGCCGTGTCGCGCCATGAACGCAATGCGGACCGCGTTTTGCAGCAGTTGCTGTTGCTGGAGAGAGCGCGAGTCGCAGCATTATTGCGCCAGTTCGTTGAGATCGATGGGCAACGTGGACAGTTTACGGTCGCCAGCGTGGAAGGGAAGTTCGAATTTGTCGCTGGAAAAATTCATCTGCCATTGCGGTTCGATCGTATTGACGCTCTTGATGGCGATTGCATTGCGATTCTCGACTATAAGACGGGTGCGAAGAAGACACTGCTAAACAGGAAAAACGAGGTACAGGAACTGCAGCTATTCGTCTACGCCTGCGCCACCGATGCGAACGTATCTGCACTGGCGCTGGTCAACATCGACAGTCGTGAAATTGATTTCGACGGAGCGGGCAAGGGCTACCGAACCGAGGAGGACTGGCCGCAACTGCTGGCAGCAGTTAAGTCCGAAATCGCGGTTGCGTGTGCCAGCCTGGAAGCCGGGGACGTGCGCATCAACGTGCAGCAGGGAGTACAGGCAGCCCGCCCATTCAACCTGTTGACGCGATATACGGAGGTGATCAGTGACTGACTCCGATCGCGACCTCATGCAGGGCGACTTGAAGGCGCGCCGGGACGGTCTTGACGTTTCCCGTTCGTTCATTGTGCAGGCGCCGGCTGGCTCGGGAAAAACGGAATTGCTGATCCAACGCTATTTGAGCTTGCTCGGCGTCGTTGGCGAGCCGGAAGAAATTCTTGCCATCACTTTCACACGTAAGGCGTCCGCCGAAATGCAATTGCGGGTCCTGGACTCGCTGCGCAAAGCGCAGTCCGGTGCGGAACCAAACGAAGCACATGAGCGACTGACGTATCGACTGGCGAGCGCAGCATTGCGACGCAGTACGGAACTTGAATGGCATTTATTGTCGAATCCCCGCCGCATGCGGATTCAAACTCTGGATGCATTGAATGCAGCGATAGCCCGCGCCAAGCCCATGAGTGCGCCCGAAAGCGCGAGCGGGGCGCGAGTTGTCGTTGGCGTTGAGCTGCGGGCCATTCAACGCGCGGCTGCCGTTGCCACGCTGGACTGGCTCGCCGAATCCGGAGAGATGCAGGAAGCGACCCGCGAGGTGCTTCAGCACGTGGACAACAACACGGGGCTGTACGTGTCGTATTTGTCACAGATGCTTGCAACGCGCGATCAATGGCTGCCATTTGTCGGTAGCGGGTCGCTTTCGGGCGTGCAGGCGGATGAACTGCGGCGGCGGTTCGAAGACAGCCTTGAGTTCGCGGTTCGTGACCAGCTAGAGCGCGTCGCGAATCACTTCAGCGATGCAAACTTGTCGAGCGTCGCCAAATTTTTCGACTACGCGGCGGAAAATCTGCTCAAGGATGGCGTTGCAGGCAATCCTGTGAGCGAGCTCAGAGGTCTCACGGTACTGCCCGAAGCGGAGCCGCGCCACTTACCGGCCTGGCAGGGCGTCGCCGAACTGTTGCTGACGCAAAAAGATCAGTTCCGGAAGAAAGTCGACAAGCGGCAAGGCTTCCCGGCGGGTGGCAAGGACATTAAGGATCGATTGCATGAGTTGCTTGCTGCGCTGGTCAACAAAGATGTGATCGCGATGGAGCTCGGCGCGGTTCGTTCGATGCCGCCTGTGCGCTACAGCGACGAACAGTGGAACGTATTGTTGGCATTGTTTCGCCTGCTACCTCTCGCCGTTGTCGAACTCAAACGCTTGTTTGGCGAGCAGGGTATTACCGATCACACCGAGATTGCGCTAAGCGCTTCGGAAGCCCTCGGCAGTGCGGAGAATCCTGGAGATATCGCCTTGTTGCTGGATTACCAGGTTCGACATTTGTTAGTGGATGAAATGCAGGACACATCGATTGCGCAATACCGCATGCTCGAAGCATTGACCGGTGGTTGGGAAGCGGGCGACGGGCGCAGCTTGTTTTGCGTAGGTGATCCAATGCAATCGATTTATCGCTTTCGCAATGCTGAGGTTGGCCAGTTTCTGCTCGCAAGAGAATCCGGTATTGGACATCTCACTCTGGAGCCACTACTACTGCGCCGTAATTTTCGTTCGGGATCGTTTCTCGTCGATTGGTTCAATACCGTATTTCCGCAAGTGCTTGCCGACTCGGACGATGCTCTTCGTGGTGCTGTTCGTTATTCGGAAGCTGTTTCAGCAGATCATCTTGAGGGTCTCGGAGACTGTGTCGTGCATCCGGTTTTCGGAGCCGAGGCAGATACAGAAGCGCAAGCCGGCGCAGAAGTTATTCAACGAACCCTGGACGAGTTTCCTGACGATGACATGGTTGTGCTGGTTCGTGGGCGCTCCCAACTGCCAGAGTTGCTCGCGAATCTGCGTGCAGCAAACATTGCGTATCGCGCCGTTGAAATCGACCGCCTCACAGATCTGCCCGAAATCATAGAAGTGACCGCGCTGGCTCGAGCCGCTGCGCATCAAGGGGATCGGGTTGCCTGGCTCGGCATCCTGCGCGCCCCCTGGATCGGTCTTAGCTGGAGTGACCTGCATGCGCTGGTACGCAATGACAAGCACAGCACGGTGTGGGAACTGCTGCAGAAGGAAGCGCGGCTCACAAAGATTTCAGCAAAAGGCCGCGACGCGATAGAACGAGCCAGGGACATCCTTGGCGAACTCGTGAGAAGCAGGCGTGCGGAAACCCTGCGGGACCTGGTAGAGAGAACGTGGATAACACTCGGTGGCGCCGCCATGCGCGATGACAGCTCCGACATAGAAAACGTTTATCGCTTCTTTGACGTACTCGCCAAATTGGAGCGCGCCGGATCATTGCTGGACGTTGCAGAACTGGAAGCGGCTCTCGACCTTGAGCACGTATCGCGGACCGAAGATGCGCGTCTGCAAATTATGACTATGCATAAGGCGAAGGGCCTGCAGTTTGACCACGTGCTGCTCTTTGGGCTGGGCCGCATGCCGGGTCGTGGGGATCGCAATGTGTTGTCCTGGTATGACATACCGGGCGAACACGGACGAGAACAGAAAATTGTAAGTCCGGTCGGTCCTCGTGCTGAAGTCGACAATGATCCTGTGCATCGCTATATCGAACTGGCTGACAGACAGAAAGACAACAATGAACAGGCGCGCCTGCTGTACGTTGCATGCACGCGCGCCCGAAAATCTCTGCACCTGATGGGCAATACAGCTGTGTCAACAGACGGCGAGACATTTCGTCCGCCACGCAGCGATAGCCTTCTGTATCGCTTGTGGCAAGCCGTCGAGCCGCAATTCGAAGCGGCGTTTGAAAGCTACCGGGCAATGCCCGCGACCGAGTCGGAAGAAGAATGGGCATACCCGCAATTGAAGCGACTGGAGCCTGCGTTCCAGCTACCTGTCGCAGATCCATTGCCGGGCATCCAGGTTGACGATGCACTACCTCCAGAGAGCCGTGAAGTCGAATTCTACTGGGTTGGTAATGAAGCACGCATCGCCGGAACACTGGTGCATCGATGGCTGCAGCGACTGACTGACGATCCAGTCGCGCTGGCAGAATGCAGCGAAGCGCAGGTCGAAACGGTGTCTTTGCGATGGCTCAAAGAACTTGGCCTGGAAGCAGACGCCGCAGAGGGTATCAGCACGCGAATCGTTGCTGCAGTTGTGGCGACGCTGGACGAGGCCAAGGGCCGCTGGTTGCTCGCTGGGGAAGGGCATGCGGAACTCGAGTTAAGCGGGGTAATCGACGATGAAATTGTGTCGGTGGTCCTCGACAGGGTGTGTATCGATGAGGATGGCACGCACTGGATAGTGGACTACAAGACGAGCACCCACGAAGGCGGAAATCTCGAGGGGTTTATCGACGCCGAGATATCACGTTATCGGCCACAACTTGCACGCTACGCAGCCCTTTATGGAGATTGGGCACAGGCACAAGTACGCAGCGCATTGTATTTTCCGTTGCTCGGCAGATTCGCCGAAGTGGAACTCTAGAGAGAACCTTCCAGGCGAATTTCACGCTGGTCACGATCATTCGCTGGCAGAAATTCGAGGCGCTGACGCAAAGCCTGCGGTGTGCTGTTTTTGGCGACAACCTGTGCAATGAACAGGAATTGACGATCCGCGCTCAGTTGCACACTACCTGCAAGATCCACAACGCCGTCGGTGTCCTCGATACTGGCTACGACACCATCTTCCTGGGTAAAAAACTCTGCCTTGTAACCACCCAGTGAAGCGCGTGATACCTCCGGCACGACAAGATCCGCGACTTGCAATACTCCATCGGCCGCGACGGCGAGCCCATCGACGATCTCAAGCCTTTCCATCTGCGCACTGGCATTGCCTGCCAGACCATCCAGGCCTACCGCAGGGGCAAACATCGCCAACGGTAAAGCGGCCTGCAGATCAGTCAGATGGACGCTGCCACTGGTTCCGACACTGACATCTGTCTGCAGGAACCCCGACGCCGGCGTTGCCTCAACATGGTAAGACAGGGAGCCGCCGAACAGACCCGCCGGTTTCAACCGCCAGCTGATATCCCGCAAATAAACCGACCCCAGCGACGCTTCCTTCGCGCTGCCGTTCCAGACACTGCCTTGCAGGCCGCCTACTGCGACGCCGGGAATGCCTGCCATGTGATAAGCCACGCGTGCCGGTAGCTTGATAATCAGACCAAGCAGCAGGACTGCGACTGCAATTGCGATGAGTCGGCCTCGGGAAAGACTCATAGTGCACGCTCAAGCGTCAGGTTGGCATTCACACGTCCCGCTTCGCTGCCCTGTGAACCCGGCGTAAAACTGCTCGCCTGCACATGCATACCGTACTGCTGACTAAGGTCGCCTAACCATCGAACAAGCTCGTCGAATGATACGTCTTCGAACTCTACCCGAATGCCGTTGCTGGTCGTCGGTCGGCTGCTGCGCCGATAACGATCAAGACCACGGCTGCGCAGCGTCTGGTCAACGACAATGATCGGCGATTGATTGCTGCGCGCTGCCGTCGTCGATGTGGTTGCAGGCGTTGGCGCTCCTGCAGTGGTTTCCAGGGCGCGCAAATCAGCCAGCGAGTCCTGCCACAGGGCAACGTCCGCGCGCAATGCTGTGTGTTTTTTCGCCAGCGGCGCCCACAGAAGCCCGTAAACAATCGCTATTATAACGACAACAGCACCGCCGCCAACGAAGATGCGTTCCCGCGCCTCGAGAGTTTCGAACCAGTCTTTCATGATCCGCTCTCCCGTATTTGCAGGCGGCCGCTGATCTTGTCCGCAATCTGGTCGGTCGACTGAATCGATGCAGCAAACCGTCCGGAAGCGCTGATCGCTTTCTCAATATTATCCAGCGTTGCGACGTCCGGCGTCGTCAGGCGGATATCAATTACGCCAGCGCGATAACTAATGCCGTCGATTGATGCCGTGGAATTGGCCGCGAGTGCCGCCGACAGTTCTGCCATGCTCGGCAGGAACACCTGTGGGCCGGCTGACGGTCCAAGCCCGCGCCTGAGTGACTGAACCGTGTTAGCAGGATCGAGAATTTCTCGAGCATCGCCAGGTCGAATTGATTGGTAAACGCTCGCGAACTGCGCTCGCAATGCCGCATCTTCGTTAACCAGCCTGCGGTAGTCAGCCCCTTTGCTGACCATGCCGAGCAACAGCGCACCGAGCAGTAGTGCTGCCGCCGTTTTCCAGGGTCTGAACCAGAGTGAATACTCCGCTTTCTTTCCGTAGGCGCCTTGCAGCAGGTTCACACCGGTGCCAGAGGCAACCGTGACCGCCAGTTTTGCAGTGACACTGTCTCTCAGTACATTGACATCAACACTGCCAAGTTCGTGCCGGAGAGCGACCCAGTCATGCGATAGCTCCTGCTCTTTCGCTTCATCACAGAACACCAGCAGGTGAGCGGCAGCATCTTCCTCGTCGGTGTCGTCGCCCAGTTGGCCTGCCGCAACCAGCAGGTCGCTCGGTTTCAGGTCCTGCATGACGAATTCGGTGTCGGCACCATCGTTGTACATCACGGTGGCGCCATCAACGAGAAGACTGAGACTGTTCGGGATGCTGGCAAGACCGTATATCTCGGGCACCATCTTGTACGGTTCAATGCCGGCATTGCGCAAACGCAGCAGCCAGGCGTCCATCGTCGCTGCGGACACGACCGCCACCTGCAGTCTGCCACCATCACGACGAGGGCCAGACGCGAAGTGCAGATCGTCGACGTCGTCGGCGAGGTCTTCTTCCAAAGCGAATGGCAATGCAGCGCGGATCTTGGAAACCGAGCGAATCGGCATTTTCACCGTTGTCGTGAGCACGTCCATCGATGGAACGAGTACTATAACGTTGCGCCCGGCAACCTCATGGGCTGCCTGCTCGAGACTCCCCGTCGACATCCGGGTGCGCAAGGCACCACTACTGTCCGCGGCCACCCACTGCACGGGGAGGCCCTCGGCGGCAAGTCTAATGACAACAAACTCTGACATGTTCAGATGGTTCCCAGGCTGCGCAAGATGGTCGTTACAGGCCCGCCATTGGGACTCCGCAACAGTATGCTGTAGTAGGTGACCCGCACGGTATCAATCTGCACGATCGCCTTCAATTGAAAATACTCGCTGACGTCAGTCGTCTGGTCCAGCATTTTCGCATCAACGAGCGTAGAAAAGGTCTTCCTGTAGTCGGCGAATCCGGCTTCTTCACGCTCGGCCAGCAAGCTTTCGACCGCGGCAAGATCGAGATTCTCGTCCAGCGACTGTAAAACTGCCGACGTCGCCGTGTTCACGTTGATCTGAGTGCGACCCGGCAGAGCAGTGACATGTGGCAGCAAGATATCGAAACTCGCCTTGTCGAGGCCCTCGAGAGCTGCCAGCTCTGTGATGTTGGTCAGTGGCTGACCGAAGGTCCGGTAGGGCGGCAAAAATCCCGTATAGATTGAATCTTCCGCCCCGTCCGGAAAACTCGCATTCTGGTCCGCATCAATCCAGTCGGCCGTCACTCCCGCGATGCGCGGATCCAGCTCCAGCGCAAGCAAAAGGCGCCGAAACTGATCGAGTTGGTCGGTGTCGATCTTGCCATTGCTACCGATCAGGTTGTTAACGTTGAAGCGGCCCTGCAGGTCTTGAATCTGACCGGTAACGACACCCTGTACGGAATCACTCTCGATTGGCAGCCCAGGCAGTTCACTGGCCCAGAGTTCACCCAGGTGATCATTCTGGCTGTCGACGCCATCATCACGAAGGATGTTGCGTATCCAGCTTTCGGCACCAAGTGCGACTTGTTGGCCTTGCTCATGAAACAGCAGGACCATGGTGCGGCGCACGTCCAGCGCGTTATCCCAGGCCAGACCTGCCGCGAGGGAACCCGTTAGTGCAGTAATCAGCATGGCCGTTATCAGCGCCACGCCACGGGAACGACGAATGCGCTTCATGATGCAACCTCGACAATGCGCCGAATCTCGCCTTCGTCCTCGAGCGTTAAAATAATTTCAACGGCACGTGGTCGCATGCGTAACGCAGAATTGCCAACGGCGCCTGTCGGTGGCCATTGATTGATGGTCTCGCCGGTGTCCTGCAGCAGCCGAAACTCGAGGCTCTGAACGCCGGTCAGAATTTCTGTCGAAATAGCGTCATTGGAGTAGGTCGCATCGAGAACGTTGTAGTAAACACGCAGCAAGCGGCCTTCATCGAGCAGGTAAACTGAACGTTGCTGAGTGCTACGCGGCAGTCCCGCAGGATTGCTCCAGCCACCGTGCGTTACTGCCAGTGCAAAGTCATTGCTCGGCGAAATCATGATGGAAGGTGAGTAGCCGTCACCTAGCTGGTTGCGAACCGGTCGTGGCGCGGCGGCCGACAAATCAGTTGTCAGGTATCGCATCGTGCGTTGAATCGATTGCAGCCGATCCATGCGCTCCGTCAACATGTCGGCATTCGACAGTGTCTGCCCGAGTGCCATGTATGCGAGGATTGTAAGGACGCCAAATACCGCCATAGCGACAAGCACTTCGATCAAAGTAAATCCGCGTTCAGGACAGCGCTTCAACTGGTCGCCCCTGAGCCGGATTGAGGACCGGTTTGCGGTCCGCGCATCCAGACTCGATTCGCTTCGCCGACGGCACCCGGGCTGCCGACAAACCCGGAAACCGAGCGAATGACATCATCGCTGCCTGCAAGCGATACGGACACATCGATTCGATACAGTTCTTCAACGCCGGTCTCGGAGATAATGGCACGCCAGGTCCAGTCCGTATTGGCGTACAGGACTTCGCCGTTGGTACTGCCGGGTTCGGGCAGGCCCTGCTGCAGGCGAATCTCGGTAATTCGGTTTTGCGCTATCCAGCTGGCATAGGTCCGGTCGCGCATCGTGTGCGCCGCATCGATCATCTGACTCATGCTCGCCGTCAGGGCGGTTAGTGACAAGGCAACGATGGTCAACGCAACCATCACCTCTATCAACGTGAAGCCCTTAAGTTTCTTGTGCAGCTTCACGGCGCTGTCTCTTCAGGGTCAATTTCGAGCTGGCCCAGCGCATTTCCCTGGATAACAACGCGGCGCTCGTCTGCATCGCGCAGGATATGCAACTCGAACGGCGTTGCATCGCCACTGGAGTAAACCAGCAGGTGCGGAGCATAGACTTCGGTGGGACCGCGGCCGTCCTGTTTGTCGGGGTCCTCAAAAGGTGCCGGGTCGTTACTGAGAACAATGCGCTTGTCCTCGAGAAACAGTTCAAACTCAACGCCCTCAGGCAGTGCGCGTAAGCGCATGGTGTCATCGTACGGGACGTCGGCCCATTGCGCGGTTAGCGCATCGTACTCGACGAATCGATAGCCGGCGGTCATGAACTCGATGCCGAATTCGCGACTCTGCATGGTGGCCTCATCCTGCGCGAGCTCAGCGAGCGCAACGAAACGATGTGCTTCTGTTTTCACTTCGCGGTCATCGCCGAGCAAGCCAAACGATAGCAGCGCAATAGACAATACCGTGCCGACGATAACGATCACCACGAGAATTTCGATCAGCGTAAAGCCGGCCTGATAGCGGCTGCGATCCTGTGCTGGCAGCGGATGCATGCCCACGATTGGACTATTCCGGGTCCCAGTTGCCAATATCGGCATCCATGCCTTCACCGCCCGGACGACCATCACGACCAAGCGTGTAAATATCCACGTCACCATTGTTGCCGGGAGAAAGATACTGGTAAGGATTGCCCCATGGATCCTGTGGCAGGCGATCAAGGTAGCCTCCGGCCTTCCAGTTCCTGACGCTCGGGTCATTGGGCTTTGTGACGAGCGCCTCTATGCCTTGTTCCGTAGTTGGGTAGGAGAAGTTGTCGAGTCGATAGAATTTCAGTGCCGACTCGATATTGGAAATTTCAGCTCGCGCTTTGGTGATTTGTGCGTCGTCCACTCGACCGATCACATTCGGAGCGACGATGGCCGCCAGAATACCGATAATGATCACTACCACCATGATTTCGATCAGGGTAAAACCTCGTTCGCGGCGAACCCCGATACGCGTATTTGTTTGTCTCACTTCAAAATGCTCCAGAACGTCTGATTGACTCTCTAATTGATTAAACGTCAGTATATCAAACATGGGGTTACACAAACTTGACGACACAAGCTCGCAGCTCTCGAAATGGTGGCTGCCGCTGGCACTGATTGCAATCGCACTTGCAGCCGCTCTGGCCGGAGAGCTGGGCCGGGATTGGTTGCGTTATGACCGAATCTGGATCGCGCAGGGCGAGGGCTGGCGGTTCCTGAGTGCGCACATAGTGCATCTGGGTTGGTCACACCTGCTGCTCAACGCACTGGGACTGCTGCTTGTCTGGTACCTGGTTGGTGCCAATCTCAGCTCGCGCCGCTGGCTATCGATAATGCTAATCGTGATCCTTTGTATCGACGCCGGACTCTGGTGGCTAAATCCCGGATTGCTCTGGTATGTCGGTCTGTCGGGGCTGTTACACGGGATGCTGGTTGCCGGACTGGCCGCGTCACTGCCGCGCTTATCGGCCGAAAACGCCGTTTTGGGCCTGCTTTTGCTCCTCAAGCTCGGCTGGGAGCAGTTTGGTGGCCCCTTGCCCGGCTCGGAGGTGTCATCCGGTGGCCCAGTGGTGGTTGATGCACATCTTTATGGCGCCGTAGGAGGGGCTGTGGGCGCGTTTCTGACAATTATTAGAGTCCAGCCGCGCC
>JAHZJK010000008.1 GCA_022600955.1 Gammaproteobacteria bacterium | reverse complement strand
TACTAAAGAACACCTGCTGGCGCGTGCCACGCGTAGCAAACAGTGAGCGGTTTCGGCTGTCATATGTCCAACCGGCCTGCAACTCGAATGTATCAAACTCCGAGCCGAAGAAGGTCACGCCATTACCGACATCTTCCCGGAACTGATTGCCGTTATTGTTAACCCACTCTTGTGCCTGAACTGTGCTATTCGACGATGAGACCAGCTCCGAATGCTGAAAAGTTCCGCCAAAGGAAATAGTCTGAAACTCCGATATCGGGTACCCGTAATTTACGGTCGCGCCGGAACTCGTTGTCGAGAAATCCGAAGCCGCCGAGGTGAACTGAGTGATGTCGCGATAGTTAATGCTCAGGCTGCGGCTGACGCCGTCCATGGTTCGGTAGGGATCGGTATGCGAAAGACTGTACAACTTCTGGAAGCGCCCGGAGTTCAGCTCCAGCGCAACCCGATCACCGGAACCCAGGAAGTTCGTGTGTACAATGCTGCCATTCAACAAAACTTTCTGAGATTCCGAATAACCGACACCGCCTGAGAACTGACCCGGCATCCGATACTCAAGGTCGACGTCCAGGTCGACGAGATCGGGACTGCCCGGCACAGGCGTGGTTCGATAGTCGACACCCGGCTCGATGTACGGGAGCCGCTGCAGTCGAATCTTTGATCGATCCATCAATGCGTTTGACAGGAAGGAGCCTTCCATTTGTCGCATTTCGCGACGCAAAACTTCATCATCAACCTGACCGACACCGTTGAAGTTGATCTTGCGAACATAGACGCGACTCTGCGGGTTCAGATAAAACGTGACCGCCGCCTCTTTCTTTTCGTGATCGAGCTCCGGAACAGGCTCGATCTCGGCATTGGCGTAACCTTCCGCGCCGAGTACAAACTGCATACGATCCGCTGTGATCGTGAGCAGCTGCTGGTTAAACACTGAACCCGGCTGCGCCAGGATCTGTGCCCTCAAAAGCGATTCGGAAACTACGATATCACCGACCAGTTTGACGTTGGAAATCGTGTATACGTCACCTTCATCAATATTGATCGTGACGAAAATGTCTTTCTTGTTCGGCGATATTGCGACTTGCGTCGATTCCACTTTGAAATCCGCGTAGCCCCTGTCCATATAAAACGAACGCAGGATTTCCAGGTCACCTTCAAGCGCCTCTTTCGCGTATCGATCGTCCTGACGTATCCATGACAACCAGTTGGCCGTATCAAGTGTAAAGTCAGTGCGTATTTCTTTTTCGGCAAACGTCTCGTTACCAACAATGTTCACCTGGCGAATCTTCGCGCGCTCGCCTTCGTTTACGTCAATCGAAATCCTAACCGTATTGTTAGGTCGGTCCTGCACATCGGTCGTGATATCGACGCCATATTTGCCGCGGTCGTAGTACTGCTCGCGAAGAAACATCTCAACATTGTCGAGAACCGAGCGATCGAAAGTACGGCCACGTGCCAGCCCTACCCCGCGCAACGACTCCATGAGATCTTCCGTCTTGATATCTTTGTTGCCGTCGATGCCGAAGCTCTCGATGGACGGGCGCTCTTTCACAACGATTACAAGCGTGTCTTCTTCCCGACGCACTTCGATATCGTCAAACAAGTCCTGACCGTACAAAGCGCGAATTGCCTCACCAACTCGAACGCTATCGACGGTATCGCCAACGTTGATTGGCAAATAGTTAAATACAGTACCTTCGGAAATACGCTGCAGTCCCTCAACGCGCATATCCTTGACGACAAATTCACTCGCAGCCAACGTTGTCAGCGGTAGCAAAAGCAGCAGTGCGAATAGTGTTTTTCTCATTAGCAAATTCGTTCCGTTAATCCCGGCTAACCGAGAATTCTTGCGATATCGTTGTAAAAGGCAAAACTCATCAGTAACAGCAGTGCGAATATACCTACCTGCTGACCAAGAATCTGCGCACGTTCGGTCATGGGACCGCCTTTCACCGCCTCGATAAGCTGATAGACAATCTGGCCGCCATCAAGCACCGGGACCGGCAGCAGATTTAGCACGCCCAGGCTGATACTGACAACCGCGAGGAAGCCAATAAAATAGCTCATGCCGCGTTGTGCCGACTCACCGGCGAACTGCGCGATGTTTATGGGACCACTGATGTTCTTCATAGAAACATCACCTGTCACCATCCTGCTCAGCATTTGCACCGTGAAAACAGTGGACGACCAGGTCTTCACTGCCGCTGCCCTAAAAGACTCCACAGGGCCATATGTGCGCCGGTAATAGTACTCACTGGATTCTTCAGAGAGTGCAACACCGAGCAGGCCGTGCTTCTGCCCGTCGACGTCTCGCTCGCCCAAAGTCACGGAAATCGTTTCTGCCGCATTGTCGCGAACGTAGACTATATCGACCGTTTCACCGGGACGCGGCGACACAATAGCGCGCAAGTCGTTGAAGGTTGCGACCGCCTGCCCGTCGATCGCCGTTATATGATCGCCGACCTGCAAGCCCGCCGCCGATGCAGCACCGTCATCCGGCAGCACACCAATAACAGCCGGCGGTTGCCAGGGAACAAAACCAAGTCCATCGAACAATACGCCGGGTTCAGTCAGGCGAGTTTTTTCATCACCAACGTCAATAGTTGCCAGACGCGACCTGCCGTTATCATCTTCAAGTGTCAACGGTACACGACCGTCATCCACCATTTCACCCAGGATCGCGACCAAGGTCGATTCCCACTCATTTGTTTCGGTGTCGCCAACAGCGACAATCCTGTCGCCGAACACAAGCCCGGCGTCTGCCGCGAATGAATCCGGGGTCACGCTGCCAACAGCTGGCTTGAGCATCATTACGCCACCTGACATGAGTATCCAATAGGCGGCTATAGCGAAAATGAAATTGAATGCCGGTCCGGCGAGCAATACGGCGATGCGTGCCGGTATCGGACGCTGATCAAACGCACGGCCATCGTCTTCAGGCGCGATATCTGCTTCGCGGCTATCGAGAAAACGCACATAGCCGCCCAATGGAATTGCCGATATGCAGTATTCAGTCTGGTCGGGACCTGACACGCGTTTCCATAATGGTTTGCCAAAGCCAATAGAGAACCGCAACACCTTCATGCCGGTCCATCGACCCACAATATAGTGTCCGTACTCATGCACCGCGACCAGAATGCTGATCGCCGCAATAAATGCCAGTAAGTTGGTCAGCGCACTACCCATTTATAGTCATCGTCCCTAATTGACTGGCTGCGTCAGCCGCAGTTCCCGCACTATCGCAAATGACGATAGTCAGGCAGTCATGAACCTTAGCTGAACAACTCATGAAGCCAGCCCCAGGGCGACCATTCCCAGCGTGAACAGCGGCGCCGCCGCCGCAATGCTGTCAATCCGGTCCAGAATGCCACCGTGTCCGGGAAACAGGCTACCGCTGTCTTTTACACCCGCCGTCCGTTTAAACATGCTCACAGTCAAATCGCCGACAATCGACAGTGCGCCGACGCCGAGGCAAAAAGGCATCAATACCGCCAATGGCAGGTCCCGGTAACTTCCGTAAGCGGCCGACAACAGCAAAACCACGAGCAAACCGCCGATCACACCTTCCCAGGTTTTACCGGGACTGATGCTCGGCGCCAGTTTGACCCGGCCGAACGCCTTGCCAGCGAAATATGCGCCGATATCCGCGGCCCAGACAATCAGCAGCGCGAACAGCAACAGTTCGGAACTAATGCCGTATAGCCACAGCAACGCGACATACAGCGGCAGGAGTACCAGTGCACCACAAATCCAGCGCAGCAATCGGGGAATGGGTGTTGGAAAAAAGAACGTCCAGACGAACGCTATAAACCACCAGCCGCAAGCGATGATTAACACTAGTTCGGAATGGCTATCCAGTTGCGACACTACAAGGGCGCCGGCGACGCCTATAAGTAACGTGTAGACGGCACGCGTTGAGTTTCCCTCAGTGCCAAGAAAGCCCGCCCATTCCCAGGCGCCACCCAGAATCAACAAACCAATTACGACTTCTGCTACAGCGGGCGGAACCACGAACAAGACTGCCCCAAGGACAAGAATTGCGATAATCGCTGTGACAAGGCGGGTCTTTAGCATTGTACTGCCTCTACCTGATCGCCCGTGTGACCGTAGCGCCGCTGTTTACTACAAAAATGTTCCAATGCTGCATCAAAGTCCCGGACGTCGAAATCGGGCCAGAGAACGTCTGTAAACCAGAGTTCTGCGTAGGCAAGATTCCACAACAGAAAATTGCTAATGCGTTGTTCACCACCTGTTCGAATCAACAGATCCGGGTCTGGTGTCCCGGACAGCTGCAGGCCGACAGTAAATTCCCGCTCGTCAACCTCGTCAATTCGCAAAGAGCCGTCTGCAATTCGCTTCGCCAGCCCCTTCGCCGCAACGAGAATATCCCAGCGACCTCCATAAGCAATTGCAACATTGAGCTGCAGACCTGTGTTTGATGCCGTTTTCGCTTCTGCCTTGGCGATCTTCTCGCGCAAACCTGAACTCAGCTGCTCTAACGCACCAATAAATCTGAGCCTTACATTGTTACGATGCAGCTCAGCGACTTCCCGTCGCAATGCTTCGACAAACAAGCCCATCAGACGACTAACTTCCTCTTCGGGTCGCGCCCAGTTCTCGCTGCTAAAAGCGAACAAGGTCAGGTGCTCGACACCGCGCTCAGCTGCCTTTTCGACCGACATGCGTACTGTCTTTACACCAGCACGATGCCCCGAATGTCGCGGCTTGCTCTTCGATCGTGCCCAACGCCCGTTGCCATCCATAATGATCGCAACGTGTCTTGGCACGATTGCTGTTGTAGCTTGCACTGATGATGTGTCGGACACTGTCAATTCAGAAAACCAGAGGTCGCAACCTCTAGATTTCCATCAATTCCGATTCTTTTGTAGCCAATACCTCATCAACCTGACCGACATATTTGTCAGTGATGCCCTGAATCTCGGTCTCTGCACGACGTTCGTCATCTTCACCAATCATTTTTTCTTTGAGTAGTTCTTTGACGTCATGGAGGGCATCTCTGCGAATATTTCGAATCGCGATGCGACCGCCTTCGGCTTCGTTGCGAACCACGCGGATCATGTCCTTGCGGCGCTCTTCGGTCAGTGCTGGCAGTGGTACTCTGATTACGGTTCCTGCGGTTGCGGGGTTAAGGCCGAGGTCGGACGTCATGATCGCTTTTTCAATCGGCTGCACCATGTCTTTTTCCCACGGCGTTACCACCAATGTGCGTGAATCTTCAATTCCTACATTGGACACCTGGTTCAGCGGTACCGCGCTGCCGTAGTACTCAACCGTAATGTGATCGAGCAAACTTGTGTGCGCCCGGCCCGTGCGAATCTTGGTCATTTCCTGTTGCAATGACGCGACGCTTTTTGCCATCCGGGTACTGGCGTCTTTTTTGATTTCATCCAACACGATTGATCATCCTTTTGTTTGCAAAGCCCATGATTCAGGCAGTGACAATTGTCCCAACTTTGTCCCCGGACATGGCCTGCACCAGCGCGTTAGCCCGAGTCAGATCGAAAACACGCAATGGCAAATTATTGTCCCGGCACATAACGATAGCCGTCGCATCCATGACGGACAGCTTGTCCGCCAGCACCTGGTCGTAAGAAACAGATTCGTAACGGGTGGCATTTGGATGTGTCATCGGGTCGGCGTCATAAACACCATCCACCTTGGTCGCCTTCAGCAAGACATCCGCGCCAATTTCGATAGCGCGCAGGCTCGCTGCGGTGTCGGTTGTAAAAAACGGATTGCCAGTCCCTGCAGCCATGATTACGACGCGGCCCTTCTCCAGGTGCCTGACTGCGCGACGGCGAATGTAGTCCTCGCAAACCGCGTTAATTTCCAACGCCGACATCACACGCGCGTAGACATCAAGCGACTCGAGTGCGTCCTGAATGGCGAGGGCATTCATGACTGTTGCCAACATGCCCATGTAGTCGCCGGTCACCCGGTCCATTCCAGCGCGTGCCAGCCCGGCGCCGCGGAAAATATTGCCACCACCAATAACGATCGCAATTTCGACACCGGTTTTTTGCGCCGCTGCAATTTCAGCGGCAATACGTTGAATGACCTTTGGCTCGATGCCGTAATCCAGTTCCCCCATCAGCGCTTCACCGCTGAGTTTCAGCAATACACGTCGGTATTGAACCGGACTGTCATTCATAAAATACCCCTGTCCCAGTGGAACCCAAACACTCAGCGGCCGTTGATTCTAGCGCAAACCCGCAACACGGTCTCGACTATAATCAACGGCTTACACTGGTTTCTTGAAGCTAGTCGTCTTTCTTTGCGTCTTCGATCTGTTTCATGAAATCCTCCGCAAAATTTTCGTCTTTCTTCTCAATGCCCTCACCAAC
>JAHZJK010000007.1 GCA_022600955.1 Gammaproteobacteria bacterium | reverse complement strand
GCTATTGGCGCGCGTTGGTCCTGACACGCTTTAACGGTCGCTCCTGGTCTGGCTCCGAAATGATTATAGGTGACCCCGCTGAGAAACAGATCGCTGTTCGTGGTGAGCCTGTTCGCTACCAGGTAACTATGGAGCCCACCATGCAGCAGTGGGTATTCGCGATGGATATGCCCATGAGGTGGTCGTTGGATCGCGCCTTCATGGGTCGCCAACAACAACTGGCTCGCGTCACGCCCATCGAGCAGCGCCTCGCATATGACGTTGAGTCCTACATTGATTTTACGATTCAGGCCGATTTACCGCAGACGTTTCGCTACTGGTATGCGAAAGTGCCTGAGGACAGTAACCGCGATTCCCGGGCCCTGGCAGTCCGAATGCGCGAGCAAGCTGGTTCGGACACCGCGTATATCGATGCGGTACTTGCCAAATTTCATACTGAAGAATTTTTTTATACGCTCGAGCCACCGGAATTGGGCGCGAATCCTGTCGACAAATTTCTATTCGATACTCGTCGAGGGTTCTGCGAACACTATGCGTCGGCGTTTGCGTTCATGATGCGCGCGGCCGGAATCCCGTCGCGCGTTGTCCTTGGCTACCAGGGCGGCGAAGTGAATCCGATGGGCGGGCACCTTATCGTGCGACAGTCCGATGCGCATGCATGGACTGAAGTCTGGCTTGAGCAGTATGGCTGGTATCGAGTCGACCCCACATCAGCCGTCGCGCCGGAGCGCATTGAGTACGACACCAATGATGCTGCGTTGGCTGCGCTTGGCGAAGCTTGGGGGTTCTCGGCAACCTCAAAGATGTTGCATCAATTGACGCTGACGTGGGATGCCGTCAACGCCAAATGGAACGAATGGGTGCTGGGATACGGACCGGATAACCAGAATCGTTTCATGCGCTGGCTGGGAATGAATGACCCGAACTGGCGCAACATGCTTTTGGCGATGATTGCGGTCGTTGTGGGCCTTGTCGTCATTGTCAGCGTCTTGCTGATGTTGCGTTATCGACCACCCAAAAAAGACGAAGCACAGGTCCTGTTCGACCGCTGGGTGAAACGCACGGGCGTCGAACAGCAAACTGGCGAGACTGCGTGGCGTTTTGCGCGACGAGTCGAAGAGATGGGAAGCGTTGCGGGGGAACAGGTGCACACTGTGACCAACGCGTATCACGATGCTCGTTACGGTGAACAGGGAGCAACAGCGCTGCAGCGGCTGCGTGAAGCCGTTAACGCGACGCCTTAGTGGATTCTGGCAGTCGCACCAGCGCCAGGATAATTCCGCCCGCAAAAAACAATGGCATTACCGCGAGTAGTACCCATTTGGGGTCGTCGGACAACATCGCAGCCGTCGCGACCATCGCCGGCCCGAGTATGTGGGCGAACTTGGTTGTCATACTGTAGAAGCCAAAAAACTCACCGGGCTGGTCGGCCGGAATGAGCGAGGCGTATACAGATCTGCTGAGGCCCTGCGCCCCACCCTGAATCATGCCGATAACTGCCGCCAGAATGTAAAACTGACGCACGTCTGACATCTGCAGGCTCCAAATACAAGCGCCGATATACACCAGCAGAGCAAAGTAGATTCCCTGCCGCGCACCGAAGCGATGCGCCAACGCACCAAACACCAGCGTCGCCGGGAAGCCAACAAAATTTGAAATTAGCAAGGCCATAACGAGGTCGCTATCTGCGAAACCCAGGCGCTGCCCATAGTTGACTGCCATGAAAATTACTGTAAACACACCGCCGATATAGAGCCAATAGGCGCAGAGAAACATGGCGACGTTGCGATACTTTCTAACCTCGGCGAAGGTCGCTCGCAGCTCTGCATAAGCCGCGCGAATCCGACCGCTTGTGACTTCGGTCAGGCTGTGCTGTTCCGGGACCGCGAACAGCAACGGCAGCAGGAACAACAACCACCAGGCGCCAACTGAATAAAAGGCGTAACTAAATGCTTCGGTCGCGGTCGCCAGACCGAATGTTTCCGGCGACTTGAGCATCCAGAGGTGTAATGCGAGCAGTGTTGCGCCACCCAGGTAGCCAACCGAAAAACCAAAAGTGGATACGACCGAATAATTGCGGGGTTCGGTTACATCAATTAGCAGCGAGTCATAAAAGACAACAGAGCTGTAATAGCCAACCGAAGCGAACAGGTAGAAAACCAGTGCCAGCGGCCAATCGCCTTCACCGACCAGACCAAGGGCTGCAGTCATAGACGCCCCGAGCGTGGCGAATACAAACAGGAAGCGCTTACGGTAGCCGCCCGCATCGGCAATTGTACCCAGTACTGGTGCCAAAACGAATACGACAATACTTGCAGCGAAGGTAACCCAGCCCAGTCGGATAGTCGCGGCTGAGCCATTGTCGCCAACGCCCCAGTAGTTTCCCAACACCAGCGGAAACAACACCGCAAGAACGCTCAGCGCGAATGCCGAGTTGGCCCAGTCGTAAAGTGCCCAGGTTATGACCTTCCTGGTAAATATTGCTGGCTTTGGCAATGAACTACCTCAGACTGAGGAGACGTGGCTAGTGTTCCCGGGTTGCACGAAATGCTATTTCTGGCCAGCGTTCCTCGGTCAGGTTGAGGTTGACTCGTGTAGGAGCAATGTAGACGAGTCGGCCGCCGTGATCCAGTGCAAGGTTGTCGTTTGCCTTGCGTTCGAAGTCGCTTAACATTTTCACATCGTCACACTCCACCCAGCGCGCTGTTGCCACATTGATCGACTCGAACTGGCACTCAACGTTGTACTCATCTTTCAGGCGGTGCGCCACTACTTCGAATTGCAGGGGACCGACAGCACCAAGAATCAAATCGTTGTTGCGCTTGGGCTTGAACAATTGCGTAGCACCTTCTTCACACAGTTGTGCCAGACCTTTTTGCAGTGCCTTGAGGCGCAGCGGATCCTTAAGCACGGCGCGCCGAAAAATCTCCGGCGCGAAGTTCGGAATCCCTGTGAATCGAATAACCTCGCCTTCGGAAAAACTGTCGCCGATGTTGATCGTGCCATGATTGTGAATGCCGATAATGTCGCCTGCATAGGCCGTTTCCGCATGCTGCCGGTCTGCGGCCATGAAAGTAATAGCGTCGGGTATCTTGAGTTCCTTCCCGGAGCGGACGTGGAATGAGCGTATCCCGCGGCGATATTCTCCCGAACAAATACGCATAAACGCAATACGATCGCGGTGACCCGGGTCCATATTTGCCTGGATCTTGAAGACGAAGCCGGTCATCTTGTCTTCCAGCGGATTGACATCACGCTGTTCGCTTTCGCGAACCTGCGGTGGCGGTGCAAAACTGACGAACTCATCGAGCAATTCTTTGACACCGAAGTTGCCAATCGCAGACCCAAAGAATACCGGCGTCTGTTTTGCCGCAAGATAATCCTCTATCGATAACTCTGGGCACGCGCCTTTTACCAGTTCGATCTCTTCTCGAAATTCGTCCGCGATATCGCCGAGGACTTCGGTTGCCGCGTCAGAATGGAGCCCCTCCACCGTCGTAACGTCCGACGCTTTCTGGCGGCCGACTTTTTCATACAGGTAAATTTTGTCCTGCAACAAGTGATACACGCCACGCAAAGAACGTCCCATGCCAATTGGCCAGGTAACGGGCGAACACTGAATCTTCAATACGGATTCAATCTCGTCGAGCAGATCAATCGGTTCCTGACCATCCCGGTCGAGCTTGTTGATGAAAGTCATGATCGGCGTGTCGCGCAGGCGACAGACATCCATCAATTTGATAGTACGCTTCTCCACGCCCTTGGCGCAGTCGATCACCATCAATGCAGAATCTACCGCGGTCAATGTCCTGTATGTATCCTCCGAAAAGTCTTCGTGTCCCGGTGTGTCGAGCAGATTGACGACGCAGTCGTTGTATGGAAACTGCATAACAGACGAAGTCACGGAAATGCCGCGCTGTTGCTCCAGCGCCATCCAATCGGACGTCGCATGCCGACTTGCCTTACGGCCCTTCACAGTTCCTGCCAGCTGGATTGCACCGCCATACAGCAACAGCTTTTCGGTAAGCGTTGTCTTACCCGCATCGGGATGCGAAATAATCGCGAACGTGCGCCGTTTGCTGACTTGTTGCTGAATGTCTGACATGAGGATTTGTTTACTATCGAAGGCGGCGGAGTCTAGCGGAATCCCGCGTGCCGCGAAACTGCGACATCAGTCGTCAGTAACCAGTTTTTTTGCCAGGACAGCGGCATCCTCGCGCCCGTCGTGAGCCTGGTAGTAGGCGTGTCGAGCGGCGATCTGGTGAAAACCCTTCTTCCGATACAGCCCCAGCGCCGTGTCGTTGGACGGCCGTACTTCGAGAAAAATCTCGTGTACCGATGCAGATCGTGCCAGATACAACAGTTCATCGAGCAAACGTTCACCATAGCCGCGCGCACGAAACTCAGGATCGACACAAAGGTTGAGTATATGGGCCTCCCCTGCGGCAACCGAGAGAATGGCGTAACCCGCAAGACGATCCTCCCGGGTCAATGAAATGCACTGATATCCGGCCAGCAAACAGTCGCGGAACACCCCGTGGCTCCAGGGAAACTCATAGCTGCGGCGCTCGATATCCGACACCATTGCGAGATCATCGTGGGTCATTTGCCGAATCGTGCTGGGCGGCTCAGTCATTGGTGTAATCATGCGTGATGCTCTGCCGCAAGGCGCGTCGCAAGGCACAGGTCAGCCCAGGATTTGCGCTTCTGAGACGGACTGCGCAACAGATAGGCCGGGTGGTAGGTCACGACCAGCGGTATGCCGTTCAAATCGTGCGCGCTGCCCCGCATGCTCGCAACTGTCGCGTCGCTCCCAAGCAGGTTCTGTGCGGCAATTTTGCCGACTGCCAAAATGATCTTCGGCTGCACCAACGCTATCTGTCGCTCGAGCCAGGCATTGCACGATGCTACTTCCGATGGCTTTGGGTCGCGATTGTTCGGCGGTCTGCATTTCAGAATATTGGCAATAAAGACAGAATCTCTACTCTGCCCTATTGCACGAAGCATTTCGTCAAGCAGCTTACCTGCCCGTCCGACAAACGGCTCGCCTCTGCGATCCTCTTCGGCTCCAGGTGCTTCGCCGATAATCATCCAGTCCGCGGCCTTGTCGCCAACGCCGAATACGGTCTGCGTGCGACTCGCGCCGAGTTCACACTGCTGGCACGCGCTAACGCTGACCTCTAACTCGTCCCACCCCAGGCCTGCGGCAGAAATCGCAGCCCCCGCCCCAGGTTCTTCTTCATCACGGGGCACCCAGACATCAATACCCATCGCCTGCAGGTAGGCTCTACGTTGGTGTTCTGGATGAATCATGCGGTCAGACCGAATATTTGGGGCGTTATGCATTTTGCCATAAACGGCGTATGCCTACCGAGGGCTCGGAATATTGCCGATCACATCAGTGCCAGCTACTACGGTCTGGCCAACTTCCACCAGCACCTTGCCATCTTTTGGCAATTGTATTTCGGCAAGACGGGTCAGGCGCAGATAGGCACAACGCTGGCCCTGTCCAAGCCTTTCCCCATAACGGGCAAATGATTTTGGCGGCAGACCGAATCGATAACCGTCGAACCTGAGCACGACATCATCACCCTCATCCGTTTGCAGCCAGAGTGCATTCGTCCCCGAATCCATGATCTTGCCCTCGACAGGACTTCGCGCGGTATAGGTTCCCAAGGCATTGACCCTGATAAGAATTCGCATAACCGAAGAACCAATTTCGCCGGATTCCTGTGCACCAATCTCGACCACTTCACCATCCACAGGACTAAAAACGCCGAGCGCCACGGACGGAACCGTCCTGCGCGGGTCGCGAAACACCAGGTACAAGAACACCAGCAGCAGTGCCGGGATGACAGCAATCCAGGGATCTGAATAGCGCAGCAGAAGTATCGTGATCGCCAACACCAGCGCGAGAATTGGCAATCCTTCCTGAGCGACAAACGGGTTTCGGCGACCGTGCAAGAGGACATCCCCCAAAAAAAAGTTTCCGGACCTTGTCCTGCTTTGGCTTGGCTGTCAATACGGTTAGAATGCGCGCCTCTACCATTGATGGCCAAATACACCATGCGCTTTACCCAATTCGGACTGACGACACTCAAGGAAGTCCCTGCTGACGCTGAGATAGTCAGCCACAAACTCATGCTCCGGGCGGGCCTGATACGCCGCCTTGCCTCGGGCCTCTTCACCTGGATGCCGATCGGCCTGCGCGTTTTGCGTAAAGTCGAGGCCATCGTGCGAGAAGAAATGGATCGCGCTGGTGCGCTCGAGCTGCTGATGCCTGCGGTGCAGCCCGCTGAACTATGGCAAGAATCAGGCCGGTGGGACAAATACGGTCCGCTGTTATTGCGCATGAGTGACAGACACGATCGAGATTTTTGCTTCGGGCCGACCCATGAGGAGGTCATCACAGATGTGGCGCGCCGTGAATTGCGAAGCTACAAGCAACTACCTGTGAATTTCTACCAGATTCAAACCAAGTTTCGGGACGAGATCCGGCCGCGGTTTGGCGTAATGCGATCGCGTGAGTTCATCATGAAAGACGCCTACTCGTTCGATCTCGATCAGGCCGGGCTTGATGAGTCTTATGCCCGCATGCATGCTGCATACACGGCGATCTTCGAGAGGCTTGGCCTGACTTTTCGCGTAGTGGATGCTGACTCCGGAGAAATAGGAGGCAGTCGCTCGCAAGAGTTCCACGTTTTGGCGGATTCCGGCGAAGATGCCATCGCGTACAGCGACGAAGATGGTTTTGCGTCTAACATCGAAACCGCGGCGACATTTCCGGAAGGCACACGCGCTGCCGCCAGCGAAGACATCAAAAAGCTTGCGACACCTGGCATCAAGACGATTCAGGCACTGTGCGAATTCCTCAAGATTGACCCGCAACAGACGCTCAAGACACTTGTCGTGGAAGGAACAGACTGTCCCATCGCGCTCGTACTGCGCGGCGACCATGAGCTGAATGCCGTCAAGGCACAGAAAATCCCCGGCGTCGCATCGCCATTAACGATGGCCGCGCCCGAAACGATCGTCAGGGTGACCGGATGTAGTCCCGGTTTTGCCGGTCCGATGGGGCTCGATATCCCCGTATTTTTCGATCATGCCACGTTGTCGATGAGCGATTTCGTGTGCGGCGCCAACGCAGCCGATATGCACTACACCGGCGTGAACTTCGGCCGTGATATCGAGCTACCGGACAGCGTTGATATCCGCAATGTTGTCGCGGGCGACCCGACTCCCGGCGGTAACTCGACATTGAGCATCACTCGCGGTATCGAGGTCGGGCACATTTTTCAGCTCGGCGACAGTTACAGCACCGCGATGGGAGCGACCGTGCAGACTCCAGACGGCAAGAACCAGGTCATGGCCATGGGTTGCTACGGAATTGGTATCACGCGCATTGTCGGCGCGGCGATAGAACAAAGCCACGACGATGCGGGCATTATCTGGCCCGATGCTTTGGCGCCTTTCGACGTCGTCCTCGTGCCTATCAACATGCATCGCTCTGAAGCCGTCGCAAGTGCCTCGGAAGCGCTTTACGACGAGTTGCAGGCAATGGGGCTGGCCGTTCTGTTTGACGACCGTAATGCACGCCCGGGCGTCAAGTTCGCCGATGCGGAGTTGATCGGTATTCCGCACCGCCTCGTCGTGTCCGAACGAGGTCTTGAGGCCGGAGAACTCGAGTACCGGCACCGACGCGATGATGAATCACGCAATTTGAAACGTGAGGAAGCTCTCAATTTACTGAAAGAGTAATCTGTAAGCACATAATTCATATAGAATAAGTGATCTTATGATATCCGTTCGACACCTCATTCTGGCAACAAGTCTGACAATCCTCCTGTTCGCAGGTGGCGTATCTGCGCAACAGGCTGACCCAGAGCTTCGTGATGCGCTTTTGGCTGCCGCGAGTGACAGCAGCAGTTTCGAGGATCGATTTGATGCTGAAGTCTGGCTGACGGATATGTCGCAGAGACTGCGGCGCCAGGTTAAGGACCCGGACGAACGCGTCAACATTCTCAAACTGGTGCACCTGGAAGCCAAGCGAGCCAACCTGCCGCCTGAACTGATTCTCGCGGTCATCGAAACGGAAAGTAACTTTGACCGATACGCGATTTCCGTTGCTGGTGCGATCGGGCTGATGCAGATCATGCCTTTCTGGCTGGACGAAATCGGCCGACCAGACGACAATCTATTGCACATTGATACAAACCTTCGCTACGGCTGCACGATTCTGCGTTTCTACCTCGACAAGGAAAAGGGTGACCTGCGGCGAGCGCTGGGGCGCTATAACGGCAGCCTTGGCAAGCGAAAATACCCCAACAAGGTCATCGATAAGCTGACCAAGAAGTGGTTTCAGGCCTGACCGGTCGACGTCAACGGACATCAAACCCAGCGGCAGTCTGTGCCTCAACCTGCTCCCAGCTGAGATCTGACACGTCGGCCATCGGCGGCCCTGAGCGCAGCCACGTGGTCATTTCACGGAGGGCTTCAGCCGTACCTATTGCGAGCACCTCCACGCTCCCATCATCCCGATTCATTGCGTAGCCCGAGATGTTCAGCCGTTCTGCTTCGCGCCGAGTACTATCGCGAAACCAGACGCCCTGTACGCGGCCCCTGACCGTGTATAGAAAGGCTTGCGGCGGCCTGGGATGGATGGCTATTCCGGCGCGGGATTCTTCAGCTCTGACGCTTTGAGAGCGGCCAGCGCCTTTTTCTTCGCCTGCGTGGCGTCTCGTCGCGCCATGTTGTAGGCGCGCTCTACGAGCTTGGCCTGTGCACTGGCGAGCAAATCCTCAGCAGCGGTCAGATCACTTGCGGCGTATTCTTCGGCACCGGCTTTCTTCGCAACAGCAATCGCCTGTCGCGCATCACTCATCTCCTGCACGGGCGGCGTGCTCTCACAGGCGCCAATAAAGCCAGCCACGAACAGCAAAGCGACGAGAATCGGCGCTTTCAGATGAGCTGCAAGGGTTTGGTTTATCACGGTCTGTTATCGTTTTTATGTGAGCGGTGATCCGGGCAAACTTAGCAACAGGATACCTATGCCGTCAAGGCCGCCGCTGCCCACTGACGACACGTGCCGCGCCTGTTAAAGTGCCTGCACAAAATTATCACTTAAGACCCAGAGGGCAGTATGACAGTCAAGATCTATCACAATCCACGTTGTTCCAAGTCGCGGCAAACGCTGCAGATATTGGTCGAAAGCGGTGCGGAGCATGAAGTCGTGCTGTATCTCCAGGAGCCGCCAGCGGCCGGTAGCATATTGCGTATTGCCGAGTACCTGCAAACGCCGGTTGCCAGCCTGCTCCGGAGCGGCGAGTCTGCCGTCAAGGACGCAACTGACTTGCCGGATCTGAACAATGACGAGGCGCTCGCGGCCTGGCTGCACGAGAATCCGATCGCCATTGAGCGACCGATTGTGGTCGATTCCGAAACCGGCAAGGCAGTGATCGGCAGACCGCCGGAAAATGTCCGGGAACTGCTTGGCAAATGAGCGAGATCCTGGTGCTGTACTACTCTCGGTATGGGCAGACCGAGGCCCTCGCACGCCAGGTGTGTGAGGGCGTCGATAGCGTTGCTGGCATGTCTGCCAGGCTGCGCACCGTAGCGCCCGTATCCACGCTGAGTGAAGCGACGACCGGTGAGGTGCCGGACAACGGCCCACCGTATGCAACGACCTCGGACCTGGCCGAATGTGCCGGAGTTGTGATGGGCAGTCCCACTCGTTTTGGCAACATGGGTGCCGCGCTCAAATATTTCCTGGATACGACCGGCGCAGAGTGGATGAAAGGTTCGCTCGAAGGAAAACCGGCCGGCGTGTTTACGTCAACATCATCGCTGCATGGTGGCTCCGAGACGACGCTGCTGACGATGGCCATACCGTTGCTGCACCATGGGATGCTGTACGTTGGTCTGCCCTACTCAGAACCCGACCTGTCAACAACAAAGAGCGGTGGCTCTTTGTACGGTGCGACGCATGTTAGCTGGAGTCGTGACGGGGACAGGTTGTCGGATGAAGAAAAACGCCTCGCGCGCGCTTTGGGCGGGCGGGTAGCCGCAATCGCTAGGAAACTTCAGGACTAGTATTCGCGCCGAGCACTTCACGGACAAACGGGATTGTCAGACGACGTTTCGCGCGCAATGCTTCCCGGTCCAACTGATCCAGCAACTCATAGAGACTTGCCATATCGCGCCTGCTCCGCTTTAGCAGGTATTGCGCTGTGTCATCTGGCAGATCCAGACCGCGATGCCGCGAGCGTAATTGCAGCGCGCTGATGCAGTCCGAATCAGACAAAGGTTTGAGCTGAAATACCGGCAGCCGCGACAGCCGGCTCTGCAGGTCCGCCAGCTGAATTGCGCTTTCTCTCGGTGGCGCCGCAGCACCGACGACCAACTGCCCGCCATCGTCCGCAAGCTCGTTCGCCAGCGCAAACAATGCAGCTTCCCAACCGGGATCACCGAGGACTCGCTCGATATCATCGATACAAATCAATTCCCGGCTCGCGAGTCCGTCGAGCATTTCCACGCCGGCATCTGCCAGCATGGTCATCGGCATGTACACCGCGCGGTCACCCGCTTGTTCGCAAACAGCCTGCAACAAATGGGTCTTGCCGCTGGACCGCGGACCAAATATCCAGCATCCGTGGTCGCCATCACCCGCTGCTAGCCGCTTCAGCGCCGCCACAAGTGTTTCATTGCGAGACTCCAGAAAACTCGCAAAAACCGCGTGGTCTGCGAGCTGCAATGGCAAGGCAAGCTGGCTCATTCGAGTTCCGGTCGGACCTCTGGATGCTCTTTCAGGTAGCGGTCATAGGCGAATCGAATCAGGACCGCCAGTACGGCTGCTGCAGGCAATGCCAGCAAAATGCCGAAAAAACCGAATAGCTGACCGCCTGCGGCTACCGCAAATATCACCAGTACCGGGTGCAAACCAATACGGTCTCCGACCAGCTTTGGTGTCAGCACAGAACCTTCAATCAATTGCGCAATCGTAAAAGTCGCAACGACGCCTGCCAGTTGCCAGAGTGGATTGGGTTCGAGAGCGACCGTGAGTCCTGCCAGGCCAATGCCAAAAAACAAACCCAGATACGGAACGAAACTAACGAGTCCTGCGACCACGCCGATCGCCACTGCAAACTTTACGCCGACCATGCTGAGCCCTACGGAATACAAGATGGCCAGTGCCAGCATGACGAGAATTTGTCCACGCAAGAATGCGCCGAGCATTTGATCAGTCTCACGCGCAAGCCCAAGAATCGTGTCGCGCTGGCTTTGCGGCAACAATGCGGCGAGATGTGCAGTAATGGAGTCCCAGTCTCGCAGCATGTAGAACGTTAGTATTGGCAGCAGAAACAGGCTGATAACGGCAGCCGCAAGCACACCACCCGACTTGCCAACTCCGAGCAGTATTTTACCGCTCCAACTGCCAACCATGTCGCTGTAACGGGCCAAAAATGCGCCCACCCCGACATCAGCACCATCTTCGATGCCCAGCCAGTCCATGACCGTCGGTAACCACACCTGTTCGACGTTACGCGCAATTTCAGGAAGCGCCGCGAAAAGTGCCGTGATTTGCGACTTGATCAACGGGCCGACCAATAGCACCAGCAATGCAAGCACAACAAACGTGAAGATAAATACCAGCACCACTGCCAGCGTTCGCGGAATCCTGTAGCGTTGCAGTTTGTCGGCCAGCGGGTCGCCCATATAGGCTAACAGGGCAGCTGCTACAAATGGTGTCAGCACAGGTGCCAGCAGGTAAAACAACCAGCCCAGCATCGCGGTGGCGATGAGCCAGTTGAGGCGCAAATCTGTTTGCATGGCTATTCTCCTCGTCGAGCCCGGCGCGACCAGGACAATACGTAATCTACGCCGCTAATGACTACCGTGGCCAGCACCGCGGCACCAAGCACTGTGATCGATATCTCTTCAGGCCAGCCAAAACCTGCACGACCTAGCACGAACACCAGGAACAACAACTGCAATGTCGTATTGAGCTTACTGATCCGCGTTGGCTCGCCCTGCACTGGCTTTACCAGGAAATTATATGCGGCGGCGCCCGCGACAATTATGACGTCGCGCAAGATCACTGCCGCGGCCAGCCACAGCGGTATGTCCTGTGTATAAGCGAGCGTTATGAAAGTGCCGGCCACCAGCAATTTGTCAGCCAGAGGATCGAGCAACGCGCCCAATCTTGTGTGCCAGTTGTAGCGCTTTGCAAGATAACCATCGATGCCGTCTGAAAATCCGGCCAGGCAGAACAGCGCTAGCGCCCAACCAAAGCTGTTGTTCAGAATCAACAACAATATCGGCGCAACGAGCACGATGCGCATGCATGAAATTGCGTTGGGTATCCAGATAAGTGACATACGATCAGTACGACCAGAGCTCAGGGGTTGTAGAAGAATTCCAGTGAGTTATTGCCGCCGGGATCACCAAATCCATTGTCTTCCTGCTCAAGCAGGCTGGTGAAGCGCAATGCACGCCGCAATCTTGCGGCACCACCGCGAACTTCGACCTCATAGCTCACGGTATCACCCTGGACCTGGGAAATACGGATTCGCTCGATCAGGCTGACCTCGTTGAGCATTTTTTGTACCGCACCATATGCATCAACCGTCCCGACGCCAGACACGTTCAATCCCACAATCTCGACGGGTGCGTTACCGCCAACCGCGAGTTCTGCCGCGAGCATGTCGGCGATCTGCGAGATGACGGTCTCGGGCTCGCCCGTCCAGCTGCCGGTCTCACTACCGAAAAAATAGCTCCAGCGGTTTCGTTGACTTGACGAGGCCCGAACCCGACCAACCAGGATCGAATTCACATTGTATCGTTCCGAGGCTGAGAGAATCCGATCGTCAAACCCACCCCAGATATCGCTAAAAGTGACGCTTTGCAGATCGGTGGTATCCAGCAACGGAAACGCAATGGGTAGCCCCCGTCGCGCAGCGATATCGAGCAATCGTTCGCGCAAAAGCCGATCCCGGTCAATAGAACGGGATTCCCGCTGACTTCGCTCCGGGTCACCCGCAGCGATTATCTCGCGATCGCCTCGGCCCCAGTCCACAGCCAGCCATACCAGCGTCAAAGGCCGGTCATTGCCCCATACAAGTTGACCGTTATTGCGCAAGACCCGTTCGATCGCATCCCCGTCAAACGAGACCCACAATGTGTCTTCCTCGCCTGGCCTGAACTGTGTGACGTATGCATCCGGTTCCGGAAACAGCTGCTCAATTACCGCAAAATCTGCCGCCAGCTCCGCGCCGGAGACCTTGCCAAGAACCTCGGAAAGCGCAGCCCGATAAGCATCATCGCGCGGATTTTTGGCGTCCTCGTCGATCAGGACTTCCGCGGAATAGAGCCCTGGCACCTCTGCTGCGTCAGCCGGAAGTACACCGCCAATGCCAAGCAGAAGCGCAATGCTGCAATTGATGAGAGAATGGCGGCTAACGGCCGCCAGTGTATTTAGTCGAATTTTCAACAACGGTGGTTTCCCCGTCCAGTCCCAAGCACTATTATATCGCCCTCACAGAGTATGCCACCCCCCGATGACCAATAAACCACTAACCTACAAAGATGCCGGCGTCGATATCGACGCGGGTAACGAACTTGTTGACCGTATCAAGCCACTTGTCCGCAAAACACAGCGTCCGGAAGTGCTTTCGGGGCTTGGCGGATTTGGTGGCATGTTTGCATTGCCACCAGGGCGCTATCAAGAACCGGTACTGGTATCCGGGACGGATGGAGTTGGCACAAAACTGATGCTCGCACAGCACCTGAACCTGCACAGCACCATCGGCATCGATTTGGTCGCGATGTGCGTCAATGACGTGCTCGTGCAAGGCGCAGAGCCACTTTTTTTCCTCGACTACTTCGCGTGCGGCAAACTCGATAACAACGTTGCCAGCGATGTAATTGCGGGTATCGCAGAGGGTTGCCTGCAGGCGGGTGCGGCGTTGATCGGCGGTGAGACTGCAGAAATGCCGGACATGTATGATGCCGGTGAGTACGATCTCGCCGGTTTTACTGTCGGCGCGGTTGAGCGCGACGCACTTATTGATGGCAGCACTATCGCATCTGGCGATGCCATCATCGGCATTGGATCCAGCGGCCCGCACTCCAACGGCTACTCACTGATACGCAAGATCCTCGACCGCGACCCTGAAGCATCTATAGATGGCGTCGCAGCGAGCGAGCAATTGCTGGCTCCGACGCGCATCTACGTCAAGCCGATACTCGCACTCATGCAGGCGGTCAACGTAAAAGGCCTGGCGCACATAACGGGCGGCGGACTTACTGAGAATATTCCGCGTATTTTGCCTGCTGATCTCGATGCCGAACTCAACACCAGTAGCTGGTCTCGCGGCAAGCTGTTCGACTGGCTGGCGGAGACCGGCAATGTAGAACTTGCAGAGATGCGCCGGACGTTCAATTGTGGCGTCGGCATGGTCGTCGTCGTTGCCGATGAAGATGCCGGCCGCGCGATTTCGACTCTACAGGCGAGCGGTGAAAACGCCTGGCGCATCGGTTGTGTAAGAAGCGGCAATCAGGCAGTCCAATACCTCACATGACCCGGCAATGCAAAACGGCGATCCTGATATCGGGGTCGGGCAGCAATCTGCAAGCATTCATCGATGCCGTGAACTGCGGCGACCTGGATCTGAAGATTTCAGTTGTTTTTAGCAACAACCCTGATGCATACGGACTGCGACGAGCAGAGGACGCCGGCATCGCGACAGCATGCATTCAGCACAGTGACTACCTCGATCGCGAGTCGTTCGACAATGCCGTGATCGCCGAACTGGATCGCTTCGAACCCGACCTTCTAATCCTCGCGGGCTTCATGCGAATTCTCAGCCCCGCCTTCGTACAACACTATGCAGGCAAGATCCTCAATATTCACCCGGCACTATTGCCAATGTATCCCGGGCTAAACACGCATCAAAGAGTTCTGGATTCGGGCGACAAATGGCACGGCAGCACCGTCCACTTCGTCACGGAGGAACTGGACGCCGGACCACGCATACTGCAAGGCCGAATCGCGACAATAGAAGGCGAAACTGCAGATGAATTGCAGCAGCGTGTGCAAAGTATCGAACACCAGATCTATCCGCAGGCCGCCAACTGGGTAGGCTCAGGTCGCGTCAGGTTTCTGAATGGCGACGTCTGGATTGACGGCGAGTGTGCCGGGGAGCCGGAAGTCCTGACGTTTTAGGCTTTCGGCAGTGTTACGCCAGTCTGCCCCTGGTACTTCCCGTCCCGGTCACGATATGAAGTTTCACAGGCCTCGTCTGATTCCAGAAACAGCATTTGTGCCACACCTTCGTTCGCATAGATTTTGGCAGGCAATGGCGTGGTATTGGAGAACTCCAGGGTCACATGCCCTTCCCACTCCGGCTCAAGTGGCGTCACGTTAACGATAATCCCGCAGCGCGCGTAGGTGGACTTACCGAGACAGATCGTCAGGACTGTCCTCGGGATGCGGAAAAACTCAACAGTCCGGGCCAACGCGAATGAGTTCGGCGGAATGACGCAGACGTCACTCTGCACATCGACAAAGCTGGTTTGATCAAACGCTTTCGGATCTACGATCGCGGAATTGATATTGGTGAAAATCTTGAACTCATCGGAACAGCGCACATCATAGCCATAACTCGATGTGCCATAGGAAACGATACGTCCGGCATCATTTTCGCGCACCTGTCCGGGCTCAAACGGCTCGATCATGCCGTGTTGTTTGGCCATCTCGCGAATCCAGCGGTCCGATTTGATACTCATTTAGCTTCCTCGACAACAATATTGCCAAATTTTGAACTGTAATCCGTCTTGAGTGCGGCTTGCGCGGCAGCTATCTGGATCGCAGCCTTTCTGTACGCGGCGGCAGCATCCGAGTCCGGATCCGAAACCACGGTCGGTGAACCGGCATCAGTCATTTCACGAATACGCGCCTGCAGCGGCAACTGGCCGAGTAACGGCACAGCAAAATCTTCGATCATCTGAGCAGCACCGCCAGCGCCGAAAATGGCTTCTTCGTGCCCGCAGGATGAACACACATGGGTACTCATATTTTCAACCACACCAAGAACCGGAATAGATACTTTGCGGAACATCGCCAACCCCTTGCGGGCATCGAGCGTCGCAATGTTCTGCGGGGTCGTCACGATAACGGCACCTGAAACTGGAACTTTCTGTGACAGCGTCAGCTGAATATCGCCCGTACCGGGCGGCATATCTACTATCAGGTAGTCCAGATCGTGCCATTCCGTCTGGTGCATTAACTGATTCAGTGCCGATGTGACCATTGGGCCGCGCCAGACCATTGGCTGGTCGGGATCGACCAGGAAACCGATCGACATGACCTGCAGCCCGTGACCTTCCAGTGGCAACATCGTTTTGCCGTCCTCACTGACCGGGTGCTGGCCGACCAGATCCAGCATGTGTGGCTGGCTTGGTCCATAGATATCGGCATCCAAAATGCCAACGCTCGCGCCCTCAGCCGCCAGCGCTAACGCCACATTCGCTGCAACCGTGGATTTGCCCACGCCACCCTTGCCCGAAGCGATAGCAATGATGTTCTTGATGCCTTCGACGGGCTTAAGGTTGCCCTGCACTGAGTGCGAGCGAATCTTCTGCGAAATGTCGATTTGAACGTCGTTCACCCCGACCACATCGCGAATCGCGGAAACCAGTTCGGTACGAATCCCGTCAATCAGGCTAGCACACGGAAATCCGAGTTCTACGCTCGCCTTGACGGCATTCTTGTCTGCAACAACATTGAGCACCCGCCCAACACTCTGCAAAGGATGACCAATCGCGGCTAACTCAATGGAATTGAGGGTATTCTTCACATTCGATTCTGATGACACGGTCACACTTCCCGGGCTGGCATTAGGTAAAATTCGATGACGGAATGCCGGAATGCCGGGATTTCGCGGGCACATTGTAACGGAGCCGCGCTGCGGCTGAAAGCTAGTATTGGCGGGCGATGTGCGGGGTCCGATGTGGCATAATGCCGCGTCGGTAAACGGCAGATTTGGTCGCTGGGGCACTAAACCAGGGATTGATCGGGCCATTTTGCTTGGGCAAGAGCGAATTAAGATTGTCGTTACATAATAATCTCAATGACAAAAGCTGGACCGGATGAGCTTTCTCGCATCGTTTCGGTCTGACCAGATTCTGGGCCAGCTGATAGCTGAGCAGGATCCAGCGTCCCCTGCTGCCCAGAAATTGGTGAACAAACTCAAGAGTGCCGGCAATAAGGCAGTGCCAAAAATTATCGACGCACTCGCGTTGTCGGACAAGACGCACACCATGGTGCTCGTCGACATTCTCGGCAATATGGTGAATGACAAGAACCTGATCATGTACAAGGAAGGCCTCGCGGACGGCAATGAGCGCGTCGTGTCGGGAACTGCGTGGGCTCTTTCAAGCAGCACCGAGTACAACGCCAACGGCCTGCTGGATTTCTTCGACGACGACGAAGTGTCCAAGGGTGCATTGATTGAGGTATTGCGGGTGCACAAGCAAGACCTCAGCGTGCACGAGTTGTTACGTCGCGCGTACGAGTGCGAGCCCAAAGAAAAAGCAGCGATCTTCAAGATCATCCAGGACACGATCAAGCCTGACATGATTCCGGACCTTATCGCACGCATGGGCGGCAAGGACCCGGTGATCAAGATTCACCTCATGCAGTTACTGTCGAAATTCGACAAGCCCGAGATTACCAACGCACTCGAAATGCAACTGAAAGACCCGAACAAAATGGTGCGTGCGGCAGCATTGGGCGCATTAGCTTCGCGCAGCACAGATGTTATCAACATTGAGAAAGTCGCCGCGGTATTGGTAGATCCGGATCTTGATGTGCAAAGCAAAGCTGTCGATGTACTTGTCAGAATCAATCACCCGGACACGGTCCAGTATCTGCTACCCGCGCTCAAGGACGAATCAGAGTACGCAAGACGCGCCGCTGTAGAAGTATTGAACGAGGTTGGCAACAAGAATTCTGTTAAGGATCTGCTTGCCGCAATCAAGGATGACGACTGGTGGGTGCGCTCACGTGCCGGCGATGCGCTCGCCGAAATTGGTGGCTCCCGCGTGGTTAGTTCTGTCGTCGAGCTCATTAGCGACAAAGACGAGGAAATTCGCCGCACGGCAATCGAAATCCTCAATGCGACCAAGGACGAACGGGCAGTTGAAGGACTAATCAAAGCAACTGAAGACACTGACTGGTGGGTACGGGAACGTGCCGTTGATGCACTGTCCAAAATCGGCAGCCCGAAAGCACTGCCAAAACTGGAAGAGATGCTGGGACAAGACCCGAAAACGGATACCGTCGTGGTTCGCGCGCTTGGCAAGATAGGTAGTCACAAACACATCAGCCGTATTCTGCCAATGCTGCAGCGCCCCGAGAAAGAACTCCAGGTAGAAGCCATAAAGGCCTTATCGCATCTTGCTAACGACTCGTATGCTGAGACGATCCGAAAACTGTTCCGCAAGATCAAACAGTCTGAAGATCACACCATCATCAATGCCGCAGATACAGCACTCAAGGCACTGGATGACAAGTATTCTGAAACAGTCATCGAAGAAAATGTTCGTGCTGAGAAGATCGCCGGCAATACCAAGACTCTGCTGGTCGACAATAATGACCTGGAAAAACTTCTGCAGCAGGCGAAAGAAGAAAGTGCTGTTGCGCAGGCCGACAGTGACGGTGAAATTGTGCCGGCCGCAGCAGCAGCGCCGGCGGCTCCGACCGCGGCCCCAATTCTGGATATCGAGAAGCTGCAGCCTGGCGATGTCATTGAAGGTCGTTACAAGTACATCGAGAAAATTGGTAAGGGCGCTTTCGGTACCGTGCTCCTCATGGAAGATGAGGTTGTCGATGAACAGTTAATTCTTAAATTCTTGAACCCCAACGTTTCGTCGGACGAAGAGATGATGAAGCGCTTTGTTCACGAACTGCGCTACTCGCGCAAGATCACACATCGCAACGTCATCCGAATTTACGACTTCCTGCATCTGCAGGGATGTTATGCAATCTCCATGGAGTATTTCCCGTCACACACACTGTCAGGCGAGATCCCTGATAACAAGCCGATGGCACTCGACAAGGCGCTCAAGTACTCTCGGGACATGGCCACGGGAATGGCCGTTGCACACCTGGCGGGCGTCATTCACCGCGACCTTAAACCAGCCAATATTCTCGTCAACGATGAAGGCTTGTTAAAAATTGTGGATTTCGGTGTTGCCGCGGCAGCCAGCAGTGGCGACACGCAGCTCACCAAGACGGGATACGTCATCGGCTCACCGAAATACATGGCGCCAGAACAAATCCTGGGCAAGAAAGTCGACGAGACAGCGGATGTCTACAGTATCGGCGTCATAATGTACGAGATGGTGACCGGTATTCCGCCGTACAGTCGTGGCGACCATATGTCAGTCATGTACCAGCACGTGCAAGGCAAGGCCAAGCATTGCCAGGAAATCAACAAGGACTTGCCAGACGAATACGCGGAGATCATTGTTAAGGCCATGTCGGTTGACAAGTCCAAGCGTTACCAGAGCATGGACGAGCTCACCGAGGCACTTGATTCGCTGAATTACTGAGGGACAGATGGCTCGAATAGACGCATTCCTGAAGCTTGGCCTCGCACAAGGCTGTTCCGACGTCCACCTGGCCGTCGGCGTTCCACCTATGCTGCGCATGAATGGCGACCTGATGCCGATCAAGTTCCGCGAGCTATCCGATACCGAACTCGAGGCCTATATTCAGGAAATTCTCACCAAACGACAGAAAGAGGTGTTGCAGGAAGGTCACGATCTCGACTTTTCCTATGTCGGTGAAGAAGGCGGTCGATTCCGAGTCAATGTATTTCGAAAAGCAACCGGCTATGGAGCGGTGTTCCGGCACATTCCGGGCGAGGTACCAACGCTCGACTCGCTAAACGTGCCGCCTGTCCTGAAAACATTCTGTGATTACCACCAGGGCATGGTTCTCGTGACCGGATCTACAGGTACAGGTAAGTCGACAACACTGGCCGCCATGATCGACCACCTGAATCAGACCCGCAACCTGAACATCATTAGTCTGGAAGACCCGATTGAATTTGTTCACCCGAGCAAACAGAGCCAGATCATTCAACGAGAGCTGGGTACTCACGTAACAAGTTTTGCTGACGGCGTCCGCTCGGCAATGCGTGAAGACCCTGATGTCATCCTTGTCGGTGAGCTACGGGACGCCGAGACCATTTCGATGGCGATGACGGCGGCTGAAACCGGCCACCTGGTCCTCGGCACATTGCATACGACCGGCGCGGTCAAAACGATTGATCGAGTAATCGACGCCCTGCCCGGCGAGTTGCGCGAGCAGACCAAAGGCTTCCTGTCGATGAGTCTTAAAGCCGTCGTGACCCAGGTGCTGGTAAAAACTCCTGATGGCCGCGGCCGCCGCGCCATACTCGAAATTCTGGTCAACAACCGCGCAATCGCGAAACTCATCACGACAGACCAGACACACCAGATTCCGTCGCAGTTGCAAACCGGCAAGGACCTGGGCATGCAGGTAATGGATCAGGCATTGCTCGATGCAATAAACGCCAAAGAAATCGACCCTGACGACGCGATTCGTTTTGCCAATGACAAGAAAAAGTTCACGAGATTCGTGACTGACACCGATATGGTTCCAGTCATCGATATCGGTGACGAGTCGAAGGTGTAACGCCATGAAGATCGATAAATACCTGCAAGAAGCGCTGAAACAGAATGCCTCCGACCTGCATTTCGTATCCGGTGACCCGGTGCGAGCACGAATTCACGGCGGCCTGAAACACATCATGGACGAAAGACTGGGTGTCGATACCGTCCGCGAAGCCATGGGCGAAATCATGGATGGCTCTGCACAACGCGCGTTCGAACAGAATGATGCAGCTGACTTCGCATATGAAATTGAAGGCGTTTCGCGTTTTCGTGTAAACGTATTCCGGCATCTGAATGGCCTCGGTGCTATTTTCCGCGCAATACCGTCCGAGGCGATGAGCCTGGATGACCTGGATATGCCCAAAGTCGTGCGTACACTGTGCCGCCACACACAAGGCATGATCCTCGTCACTGGCAAGACCGGTTCCGGCAAATCAACGACACTTGCGGCGATGATCGATGAAATGAACATCCGCATGAAAGGTCACATCCTGACGATCGAAGATCCAATCGAATTTGTACATTCCGCCAAGGGCTGCCTGATCAGCCAGCGCGAAGTTGGCGTGCACAGCCCGAATTTCGCCGCCGCCCTGCACTCCGCATTGCGCGAGGATCCGGACGTCATCCTCGTCGGCGAAATGCGCGACCTCGAGACAATCAGCATCGCGGTTACGGCTGCGGAAATGGGTATTCTCGTTATGGGTACCCTGCATACCAATGGCGCCGCACAGACAGTAGACCGGATCATCAACTCATTCCCGGCAGACAAGCAAAGTCATATCCGCACAATGATTTCGACATCACTGCGAGGCGTGGTTTCGCAGCAGTTGTTGCCGACAAAACACAAACCTGGCCGTGCCGCTGCGCTCGAGGTAATGATCAATACGCCGGCGGTCGCCAATCTGATTCGCCAGGGCAAACTCGACCAGCTCGAGACCGCGATACAGAGTGGCGGCGGCGTTGGCATGAAGACGATGGACAATGCCCTCATGGAGCTTGTCGACAAGGGATGGGTAGCCGGTAAAGAGGCGTACCAGCAAGCCAATAACAAGCATAAATTTGAGCAGGTCAAAGACATCGAATAAAAGTTGGCAGGCGTGGCATAATCGCGCCCAACGACCTGGTTAAGCCTGCAAGATGCCTGAAGCACAACGAAAAATCCTCGTCACGAGTGCCCTGCCGTACGCCAACGGCTCTCCACACATGGGCCACCTTGTGGAATACATCCAGACGGATATCTGGGTCCGGTTCCAGAAGCTGCGCGGACACCTGTGTACGTATGTCTGCGCGTCAGATTCCCACGGTACACCGATCATGCTCAAAGCTCGGGAGTTGGGAATCACACCAGAAGCCCTGACAGACGGGTACTCACAGGAGTTCGTCAACGATTTTGGCGATTTCGGGGTCGATTTCGACAACTACCACACCACGCATTCGCGTGAGAACGAGCAACTGGTAGGGTCTATTTACGCAACATTGCGTGCATCCGGCGACATCTACACCCGTACAATTGAGCAATCCTTTGACGAAAAGGAAGGCATGTTCCTGCCGGACCGTTTTGTACGGGGCACCTGTCCGGTCTGTAAGACTGAGGACCAATACGGTGATGCCTGTGAAAACTGCGGCGCAACGTATTCACCGGAAGACCTGATCGACCCGGTTTCCGTACTGTCCGGAACGAAACCCGTCAAGCGTGAGTCCGAGCACTATTTCTTCAAGCTCAGCGAGTATGGAGAACGTCTGCGCCAGTGGATGAAGGACGCAACCCTCGACAGGAACGTCGTCGCCAAACTAGATGAGTGGTTCGAAGCGGGACTGCAAGACTGGGATATTTCAAGGGACGAGCCTTATTTCGGATTCAAGATCCCGGGTACCGAGAACAAGTATTTTTACGTCTGGCTGGATGCACCGGTCGGCTACATGGCAAGTTTCCAGCAGCTTTGTGATCGCGACGAGACGCTGGATTTCGACGACTACTGGAACACGGACAGTGAAGCCGAGGTATACCATTTCATCGGCAAAGACATCATGTATTTTCACACGCTGTTCTGGCCGGCGGTCCTCAAAGGCGCTGGCTACCGCACACCGAGCAGTGTCTTTGCTCACGGTTTTCTGACCGTGAATGGCCAGAAGATGTCCAAGTCGCGTGGCACTTTTATTAAGGCTCGCACCTATCTCGATCACCTGAACCCCAGCTTCCTGCGTTACTACTACGCCGCGAAACTGGGACCGACGATCGAGGATATTGACCTGAACCTGGAAGACTTTGTTGCTCGCGTGAACTCTGACCTGGTCGGCAAACTCGTCAATATAGCCAGCCGTTGCGCTGGATTCATCAGCAAGCGATTCGACGGCGAACTCGCAGCTGCTTTGCCGGACGAAGCATTGTTTGCGCAGTTTGCGGAGGCCTCCGAGACGATCGCCGGACACTTCGAGAGTCGTGAATACTCAAAGGCGATGCGACAGGTAATGGCGCTGGCCGACCAGGCCAATCGCTATATTGATGAGAACAAACCCTGGGTAATGATCAAGGACGCAGACAAATCTGCAGAGGTGCAGCAGATCTGTACGCAGGGGCTAAACATGTTCCGCAGCCTGATGGTCTATCTGACACCCGTCATCCCCGCTGTCGCTGACGATGCTAGAGCGTTTTTGGGCGAATCCAGCTGGCACTGGCGCGACGCATCAACTCCGCTGTTGGGCAGTCGCATCAACAAGTTCAAGCCGCTGCTGACTCGCGTCGAGGCAGAACAGGTTCAGAAAATGGTGGACCAATCGCAGGAGAACGCCGTCGTGCCCGAAGCCGAAGTAAAAGATGACTTCATCAGTATTGACGACTTCATGAAAGTCGATTTGCGCATTGCGAGAATCGAACAGGCAGAGCCCGTCGAGGGCGCTGACAAGCTGCTGGCGCTGACACTCGATGTCGGCGACTCGAAACGCTCTGTTTTCGCTGGCATCAAAGCAGCTTATGATCCCGCAACGCTGATTGGGCGACATGTAATAGTCGTCGCCAATCTCGCGCCACGAAAAATGCGTTTTGGCGTTTCCGAGGGCATGGTGCTTGCCGCCGGCCCGGGTGGCGAAGATATCTTCCTGCTGTCGCCTGATGAGGGCGCAAAAGCAGGCATGCGCGTCAAGTAAGCCCTACAATAGCGGAATGACTGAACTGATTGTCATTCTTGTCAGCACGGTACTGGTCAATAATTTTGTACTGGTCCGGTTTCTTGGCTTGTGCCCTTTCCTGGGTGTTTCCCGCAATCTTGAGGCTGCCGCGGGCATGTCCCTGGCTACGGCTTTTGTGCTGACGTTGTCATCGGCGACCGCGTACTTGCTGCACCAGTATGTACTGCTCCCGCTTGAGCTTGAGTACCTGCGTACGATCAGTTTTATTCTTGTAATCGCAGCCAGCGTTCAGTTCACCGAGATCATGGTGCGACGGCTTAGTCCGATGCTTGACCAGGTGCTTGGAATCTATATTCCGTTGATTGCCACTAACTGCGCAGTGCTTGGTGTAGCGCTCCTGAACGTGCAGGAATCCAAAGGCTTCGTACAATCCGTCTTTTACGGATTCGGTGCTTCTATGGGCTTCGCACTGGTCCTCGTGATGTTTGCGGCTATGCGCGAGCGCCTCCAGGCCGCCGACATCCCGACGCCTTTTCGGGGCACCGCGATAGCGCTCATGACGGCGGGCATTATGTCCCTCGCATTCATGGGGTTTTCCGGCATGGCGCGGCCGTGATCCGTGATGCTGGAAGCAATACTCACAATAGCGCTTATCGCCCTGATCGCAGGAGTTGGATTGAGTTATGCATCTCGCAGGTTACCGTCAAGCGACACCGACCTGGTGGAACAGGTAAATGAACTATTGCCGCAGACCCAATGCGCGCAGTGCGGATATCCCGGCTGCCGGCCCTATGCGGCAGCTGTCGTTGCCGGAGATACGGCAATCAACCTCTGCCCTCCCGGTGGCGACGAAACAGTACGGCGCCTCGCAGAGATACTTGGCAGGGAAGCCATTCCGCTTGCCGAGTATGCCGAACCCTCAGTCGCAGTTATTGACGAGACATTGTGCATTGGCTGCCTGCATTGCCGCAATGCGTGTCCGGTTGACGCAATCGTCGGTGCGCACGGGCTCATGCACTCCGTTATCGAGAGCGAATGCACAGGTTGTGAACTGTGTGTCTCGCCCTGTCCCGTGGACTGTATCAGCATGAAGCCCCTCGAATGAGCGCGCCAACCTATGATCTTGGCAAGCTCCACGGTGGCTTGCGCCTGACTGCAAACAAGCAGGTATCAACGGAGCAGCCAATCATCGACGTGCCAGTACCGGAGCACCTGGTCTTGCCTCTCGTGCAACACGTTGGCGACCCTGTGCACCCGTTGATTCAAATTGGGGACAGGGTGCTCAAGGGGCAACTGATTGCCGAAGTTGAGGGCACACTCGGTGCGCCCGTTCACGCGTCATCATCCGGCAAGGTTGTAGCCATTGAACCCTGGCCGATTGCACGACGCTATGGCGACAATGCGCCGTGTATCGTCATAGAGACGGACGGCAAGGACGAACCGGTCAAGCGCGCGGATATCCCGCCGAGTTACCGCGCAATGACTCCGGAGGACCTGCTCACTCTGATCCTGCGCGGCGGAATTGTCGGACTGGGTGGCGCGGTGTTTCCCACGGCGCAGAAACTGATGCAGGCACGCACCTGCAAGATTGATCATCTGATTCTCAATGGGGTCGAATGCGAACCTTACATCAGTTGCGACGATCGGCTAATGCGCGAGCGCGCTGCTGAAGTTATCAGCGGTGCACGAATTCTGTTGCACGCGTTGCAGATTGATAGCTGTTTTATTGCTGTTGAAAGCGACAAGCCAGAGGCGATCCATGCGCTCGCCAGATTACTGACTTCCCTGCAGGACGACCGACTGGTCCTGAAGCAGGTACCGACCATTTACCCGTCCGGCGGTGAAGACCAACTTGTTCAGCTGGTCGCAAACCGCGAGGTACCCAGTGGCGGATTGCCATCAGACGTGGGTTGCCTCGTTCAAAATGTCGGAACGGCGGCGGCCATTCACGACTGGCTCATACATAACCAGCCACTGATTTCACGCGTGACGACTGTGACGGGGGACGGCATCAATCACCCCGTCAATGTCCGCGCCCGAATCGGCACCCCGGTCGCCGACGTCATCGAGTACATCGGCGGCTACTCGGACATGGCGGAACAGTTGATTATTGGCGGGCCGATGACGGGCAAATCAGTAACGACCGACCGGGTACCTGTCGTCAAAGCGACGAACAGCATCCTGGTACTGTCCAAGACGCCGGCAATCAACCCGGAAATGCCCTGTATTCGCTGTGGTGATTGTGCTGCTGTCTGTCCGGTGCAGCTCCTGCCGCAACAGTTATTCTGGTACGCATGTGCCGATAATGAAGTAAAGCTGCGACAATTCGGGCTAACGGATTGCATCGAATGCGGCTGTTGCGACCTAGTGTGTCCAAGTCATATTCCGCTGACAGCCGACTTTCGCATTGCGAAAGGAAGAATTCGCGAACTCGCAGATGAAAAAGCGCGCGCAGTCCGCGCACGTGAACGTTTTGAAGCTCGAAACGACCGACTGAAACGAGAACAAGACGAACGTGAAACGCAACTCGCGCAACAGAAAGAATCAGCCAGGAAAGCGGGACCGGCCGCGATTGCCGCGATTCTCAGGCGCAAGCAACAACAAAGCGAGGACGACTGATAGTGGAATTTGAACGCCACGACGCGCCTTTCATTACGCCGATGGTCAGCGTCCCCTCACTTATGCTGCAGGTGCTTGCGGCGTTGGTGCCGGCCGCTATTGCGCATGTATGGTTTTTCGGTCCGGGTTTCATATTCAACCTGATAGTCGCCGCGCTGTTTGCAGCAGCCGGTGAAACACTGATGCTGAAGCTGCGCAATCGCAACCCGGTTGCCGGACTGCAGGATTTCAGTGCGCTCGTGACTGCCGCCTTGCTCGCGTTCGCTTTGCCATCGTTAACGCCCTGGTGGGTTACTGCGACAGGTGCGCTGTTTGCGGTCATCGTCGCCAAGCATCTCTATGGCGGTCTCGGTTTCAACATATTTAATCCGGCGATGGCTGGCTATGTCGTCATTCTGGTCGCATTCCCGATGCATTTGAATTTGTGGGTCGCACCGCAAATGGGCGACCTCGACTATCCAGCCATGACGGTCATGCAGACGCTTGCGTTCACACTGACTGGCGCATTGCCAGATGGCCTCACGTATGACGCCGTAAGCAGGGCCACGCCGCTCGATGTGATGAAGTCTGGATTAAACAATGCACGCACGGTCGTAGAAATACGTGCGGTTCCGATCATGGGTGATTTTGGCGGCAGAGGCTGGGAGTGGATTGGAAACTTCCTTGCGATCGGCGGCTTTTGGTTATTGATCAAAAAGATCATTCGCTGGCAGATTCCTGCCGGGATCGGGCTCGGCCTGCTGCTGCCAGCAACAATCATGTACACGATCGACCCCGGCTCGCACGCCAGTCCAGGTTTTCATCTGTTTGCCGGTGCGACGATCCTGTGCGCGTTTTTTATTGCCACGGATCCGGTCTCCGCTGCGACCAGTCCTCGGGGCCGCTTTATCTATGGCGTCGGCATTGGCCTGATCATCTACTCGATTCGCCTCTGGGGCAGCTATGCTGACGGTGTCGCGTTCGCCGTCCTGATCATGAACATGGCCGTACCGGCAATCGACTACCTTACGCGCCCTCATATTGTCGGCCACGATGCCTATGGTGCACAGGATGAGTGAACGTCCCGTGTGGAAGAGCGGCGTTACACTCGCTGTGATTGCGGCGGTCTGTACTGCGATGGTTGCACTGACCTGGCAATTGACCGCCGATCGTATTGAGAAAAACAAGACCGAGTGGCTCGAGCGCAGCCTGCAGCCAGCGCTCGCCGGATTGTTTTTTGACAGCGGTGTGACTGAGTCGATGCTCGTTATTCCGCAACCCCACGAACTGCCCGGCAAAGACGCAGCGATTGTGTATCGCGTTTACGCGGCAGATAAACCCGTTGCGGCTTTATTTGTGGTAACCGCACGGGATGGCTACGCCGGTCCGATACGATTGCTGATAGGCATAGAGATGGACGGCACCGTAACGGGTGTACGAGTACTCGAACACCGTGAAACGCCCGGACTTGGTGATCGTATCGAGACGGGCAAATCGGACTGGGTTCTGCAGTTTGACGGACGCTCGCTACTCGCGCCTGAGCCCGCCAGATGGGCAATAAAAGGAGACGGTGGAGATTTCGACCAGCTGACAGGCGCCTCGGTCACGCCACGCGCAATCATAAAGGCAATCCGCCAGACGTTGCTGTATTTCGAGGGCAACGTCGAGGCGATCTTTGCGGCTGAAAGTAGCGAGGAGGAAACCGACTAATGGCGTCCTCTATTTCTGACAGCCTGCGAAACGGACTGTGGCGCGAAAACCCCGGTCTCGTGCAGTTGCTCGGACTTTGCCCGCTGTTAGCGGTCACCGGCAGTTTCGTCAACGGTCTTGGACTCGGAATTGCCACCTTGCTTGTATTGATGGCATCGAATGCCCTCGTATCCAGCACGCGGCGCTGGATACAGCCCGAGATTCGAATCCCGATCTATGTCCTGATAATCGCGAGCCTCGTTACCTGTATAGAGCTCGTCTTCAAAGCCTGGTTCCCTGATCTTGATCGCGCACTCGGTATTTTCATTCCCCTCATTGTTACCAATTGCGCAATTGTCGCCCGTGCAGAAGTTTTCGCGTCGCGAAACCCTGTCGGTGCGAGCATCCTCGACGGCTTCGTTATGGGACTCGGATTCGCATTGTTACTAATGGCGATCGGAGCGTTTCGCGAACTGACAGGACAAGGCACATTGTTCGCACGTATGGACATGCTGTTCGGTGGTGAGCCGGTTCGCGGTATCGTCCTTGCCGACAATGGCTGGCTGTTGATGGTCCTGCCGCCGGGCGCGTTTTTCAGCCTTGCGCTCGCCATTGCCATAAAAAACGTGATTGATCGGCGCCGAACCGACGCGCGCGCTCATTTGCCTCGTCGCGCCCGAGCACTGGACCGGTAGAGCGCGTATGAATCGGGATAAGCGAACCGCCATTTACAGCGTGCTAAGAGAACGCATGCCGGAACCGACGACAGAATTGACCTACCGGAATCCGTTCGAGTTGCTTATTGCCGTTATTCTCTCTGCGCAGGCGACTGATGTCAGCGTCAACAAGGCCACGGACAAACTGTATCCGGTCGCCAGCACGCCGGAGGCCATTCTGGCGCTGGGTGTCAATGGACTGAAACCCTACATAAAGACCATTGGCCTCTACAACAGCAAGGCCGCGAACATAATCAAGACATGCCGCCTGCTGATTGAGGATCACAACAGTGAAGTGCCGAGAACCCGCGACGCACTTGAGGCACTCCCCGGGGTTGGCCGAAAGACAGCCAATGTCATTCTAAACACGGCATTCGGCGAACCGACCATAGCGGTAGATACACACATCTTCAGGGTATCCAATCGAACCGGCCTGGCGAAAGGCAAGACGCCGCTGGAAGTCGAAAAGCGGCTCGTCAAACTGACCCCCGAGGAATTCAGGAAAGACGCACATCACTGGCTTATTCTGCACGGCCGATATTGTTGCAAGGCTCGAAAACCATTATGTGGGGAGTGCCCTGTCATAGAATGGTGTGAATACAACAAGAAGGTATTCGCATGATCTTCGGTCAGGATAGAAACGAGTTGCGCAAGATGTATGCGGATACCTGGCGAAAACACGTCGATCGAAGTCCGCTTAGTCCCCTGGAGGCGCAGATCGCAGCCGTTATCGAGATACACCCTGAGTATCATGTGGCGGTGAGCAGCGATGCGCTGGACAAGGATTTCCTGCCCGGAGACGGCGAGACAAACCCGTTTCTTCACATGGGGCTGCACCTCGGTATTCGTGAGCAAATTGCGACCAACCGGCCGACCGGCATCAAAGCCGTCTTTGATACGGTAGCCGCCCGCTGCGGGGACATACATGATGCTGAGCACCAGATGATCGAATGCCTCGCGGAAACGCTCTGGGAGGCACAGAGTCAGAATACCGCCCCGGACGAACAAAAGTACTTGCAGCGGCTGCAGCAACTGGCTCGCTAAGGGTTGTAATAAAACCCGCAACGAACAGGTCTGATCTGATAACTCTGAACGGGAACACTATGAGCGACAAGCAATCACAATACCCGGTGCATGGCGCAGGCCTCGGATTGCGCAGGCCACTGGCGGACAAGCTCATGGCAAATCCACCCACCGATGTTGATTTCATGGAAATCGCTCCAGAAAACTGGATTCATGTGGGCGGCGCTCTCGGCAAGAAACTGCGCTTCTTTACGGAACGCTATCCGTTTCTGATTCATGGCTTATCACTTTCGATTGGGTCGCCCGCACCGCTCGATGAACAGCTCGTGCGCGACATCAAGGCATTCATGGCCGACCACCAGATTCGGTTGTATTCGGAACATTTGAGTTACTGCGGTGACGATGGTCATCTGTATGACCTGATGCCGATTCCGTTTACCGAAGAAGCGGTCAAATACGTCGCCGGTCGCGTACGCCGCGTACAAGACATTCTTGAGCAGCGCATGGCACTCGAAAATGTTTCCTACTACGCACCCACCGATTCGACAATGACTGAAAAAGAGTTCCTGCTCGCCGTGCTGGAAGAGTCCGATTGCGACCTGATGCTCGACATAAACAATATTGTCGTCAACAGCATCAATCACCAGTACGATGCCGGGGATTTCCTGCGTGCTATGCCCGCTGAACGTATCCGCTATTTCCACCTGGCCGGACACTACGTTGAGGCGGAAGATTTGCGCATCGATACACATGGCTCCCCCGTCGACGATGCGGCCTGGAAGCTGCTCGAAGAGGCATATCAGTTGTTCGGACCAGTGCCGACATTGCTCGAGCGCGACTTCAACTTCCCGCCGATGGAAGAACTGATCGACGAAGTACGGCGTATAAAAGCGCTGCAGGAACATACTGCGCAACTGGATGTCGCAAATGGATGAGCAGCGTGATTTTCAGGACAAGCAATATGCTTTCGCTGCACATATACGGGATCCTGAGAATGTGCTGGCGCCCGCCGGCATCGAAGACCGGCGCATGGCTATTTACCGCGAACTGTTTTTCAATAATTTGTACAACCTGCTGGGGACATTCTTCCCTGTCCTGAGAAAGATTCACAGCGACGCGCAATGGCATCGCATGATTCGCGACTTTCTCAAGGGTCATCGTGCGAAGACACCATATTTTCTGCAGCTACCCGAAGAATTCCTTGGCTTTTTGCAAACTGAGTACACCACTCAAGAAGACGACTTCGCATTCCTGACTGAACTCGCGCACTACGAGTACGCCGAGCTCGCACTGCGAGTATCAGAGGAAGAAAACGACATGACTGGCATCGATCCGGACGGTGACCTGCTCGCCAATACGCCTGTAAAGTCGGTGGTCGCGTGGGCGTTTGCCTACCATTTTCCAGTACATCGTATTTCTACCGGCTATTTGCCTAGCGAACCGCTGCAACAGCCGGTATACCTCGCGTTGTACCGCGGCAGCAATGACAAAGTCGGGTTTCTGGAACTCAATGCTGTCTCAGCTGCATTACTCGACGCCGTCGATTGTAACGATGCAGCGCTGTCCGGCGAGCACATCTTGCGCAAACTCGCAGAGACCATTCAATACCCGGACGTCGACGCGCTGATCAAGCACGGCGCGGTCGCCCTCGCAGAAATGAAACAACTCGAAATCATCACCGGCACCAAACCAGCCGGTTAACGGAGACACATAATGAAGAAGTTTATAGACCTGAAGAACCAGGTAGTCGGCATTTTGGAACCTGCGGGATCATGGGCTGCTCTGCTCCCGATTCGTCTGCTGATGGGCTACGAGTTCTACAATGCCGGCATGAAGAAGCTTAACGGCAACAACTGGTTTGCCAATGTACAGGACAATTTCCTGTTTCCGTTCAACATCATTCCGGTTGAAATAAGCTGGTTCATGGCGACGTGGGCGGAAATTCTAGGCGGACTCGCACTATTTCTGGGTCTGTTCACACGATTCTGGGCTTTCAGCCTGATAATCGTTTCTATCGTCGCGATATCGGCCGTGCATTGGCCTGACGACTGGAACTCCCTGGCAGAACTCTGGAAGGGATACGCGATTACGAACAAAGGCTTCGGCAATTATCGTGTGCCCCTGCTATTCATCGCGATGCTGTTCCCACTGGTGTTCAGCGGTGCCGGCAGGCTTAGTCTCGACAACATCCTCGCGAAGAAATTCTCATAATGATTGAAGGGGCCTTTTCGCTGGTACAGACCTTATCGTCGATCTTCGTGTTCCTTATCGGCGCGGCAATCCTGTCGCTGGTCGTTGTCTTTATCATCGACGTTACACAGACGAAAAGCACTGTCCGGCGAAACTTCCCTGTTGTCGGTCGATTTCGCTACATGTTCGAGCACATGGGCGAGTTCTTTCGACAGTACTTCTTTGCACTGGACCGCGAGGAAATGCCGTTCAACCGCGCGCAGCGCTCCTGGGCGTATCGTGCTGCGAAAGGGGTCGATAGTACGGTCGCGTTCGGCTCGACGCTGAACCTGACACCTGCCGGTACGCCGATATTCGTGAACTGCCCCTACCCCATGCTCGAGGAGAATACGTCACCGACAAAACCTCTGACGATTGGGCCGTATGCACGCCAACCCTACGATGCTAAGTCCATTGTCAACGTATCCGCGATGAGTTATGGAGCGTTATCTAAGCCGGCCGTACTCGCGCTGTCACACGGCTCCCGAATGGCCGGCAACTGGATGAATACGGGCGAAGGCGGGCTTTCGCCATGGCATCTGGAGGGTGGCTGCGATGTGGTGTTTCAAATTGGCACCGCGAAATACGGCGTGCGTGATGAAAATGGCAATCTCAGCGACGCCAAGGTTCGCGAAATCGGCGAAATCGAACAGGTAAAAATGATTGAGCTGAAGCTCAGCCAGGGCGCCAAACCCGGCAAGGGTGGAATACTACCAGCTGAGAAAGTGACGGAAGAGATTGCCAAAATCCGTGGTATCCGTGAGGGCGAAGCGTCAATTAGCCCCAACCGCCATCCGGATATCGATTCAGCCGGCGACTTGCTCGATATGATCAATCGCTTACGAGACTTGTCTGGGTTGCCGGTAGGATTCAAGGCCGTAATCGGGGCCTACGGGTGGCTTGACGAATTGTTTGCTGAGATTAATCGACGCGGAATCGAGTCCGCCCCTGACTTTATAACCATCGACAGCGGTGACGGTGGCACCGGCGCAGCTCCAATGAGTCTGATCGACAATGTTGGTCTTCCCATCAAGGAGAGTTTGCCGCTGGTCGTCGACATGCTGGCGAAACACAGGCTTCGCGACCGGATTCGGGTAATCGCGAGTGGCAAGCTGATAAACCCTGCTGACGCGGCGGTTGCATTATGCATGGGCGCCGATTTTGTAAACACAGCGCGGGGTTTCATGTTTGCTCTCGGTTGTATCCAGGCGCTGCAATGTAACAAGAACACTTGCCCTACCGGCATAACCACTCACAACAAGCGCCTGCAGCGCGGTCTCGTTCCAGAGAGCAAGGCCGAGCGCGTGAAAAAATATTCGCAAACTATGAGCAAGGAAATCGGTACTATTGCGCATTCCTGCGGTGTGCCCGAACCACGTCGACTGCGCCGTTTCCACTGCCGCGTCGTACAGGATGACGGGCGCTCACTGCCGCTGGATGAACTATACCCGGAGGTTGCTGGCAACTGACCCTAAGGCCGCGCCAGCAAGAATGCGCGCACCGCCTCGGCACACCGTTCCGGTTGCTCATAAAACAGCCAGGGACCGCCCCCTGCTATGTTTGCGATGCTGGAATCAGGCAAGTCGCTGTTCAGAGCATCAACATCACCCGCGAAAAAATCGTACTCACCTTTCACGAGTAAGGTTCGGTGTTTCAAGCGCTGCAGAGCCGAGCGGTAGTCCCAACGCAAAACTGCGAAATGCATGTCAAAGGGCCGCTGGCGCGCTGCAATACCAACCTGGAATGGTTTGAGTGTGACACTCATCGGAGTTTTCGGTGCGCTCATCTCACGATAGATTCGCCAGGTCTTCTTCAAGAAATCGCCTTGCTCGTCCATCGGCATGTCCCGTGACATGGGCTGGTTTAACAGTCGATCAGCAACGGCCGGATCCGTATACCCGCCACCGGATAAAATGACATCGTCAAATCGTTCCGGATAGCTCGTAGCCAGACAGGTTGCCAGCATGCAGCCACCATGATGACCGAGTACGTTCGTTTTCGAGATTTGCAGTGCATCCATCAAACAGATAGCTGCCGCACAATACTCTGACACATCGAGCTCGTGGTCCGTCGTCGCTGACGCGCCATGTCCGGGTAGGTCGAGCGCAACAACACGAAAATTCGCGGCAAGAATGCATGCGAGATCAAGAAACTCGTCGGCGGACTGCGCAGACTGATGTAGTAGCAACAGATCCGGCCCTGAGCCAAGTTGCCAATAATGTACATCGCCGAACTCTGTCCGTAGATAGTCGCGTTGAATTTCACTCGTTGTCATCCGCGGTGATCCAGTTTTGCTAGTATCAAATGCATTATCGCCCCACAGATCACGAATACAAGGATGTCACCTTGAGCCCACAGCAGAACGCGCAAGATCTTAAACGCGATATCGGCTTTTTCGGCGCATCATTCCTGGTCCTGAACGCTCTGATCGGCGCCGGAATTTTTGCTTTGCCTGGCAAAGTCGCGCTCAACGCCGGACTGTTGAGTCCGTGGTTGTTCCTGCTTGTCGGCACCTTGTTTCTGACCGTCGTCCTGACTTTCGCTGAACTCGCCAGTTACTACGACGGAACGGGTGGACCTGTTCTCTATGCAACAGACGCATTCGGCCCGCTCGCTGGTTTTAGTACTGGCTGGGCGATCTATCTGAGCAGAATGACGGCGTTCGCAGCTAACGCAAATGTATTGGCCATATACCTTGGCACTTTGCACGACGCAATGGCGACCGACAGCGCTCGCTGGATCATTATTGCAGCTGTGACACTCGGACTGACCTGGGCCAACGTTGCCGGCGTGCGTGATGGTGTTCGAACGATGGGCGTGCTTACCGTATTGAAAGTCGTACCATTGCTATTGCTCGTTACATTGGGCCTGCAGCACGTCACAGGAGCAACCCTGGTTCCGGAACAGTTATTCGTCCCGAATGAGATTGGCAGTACTACTCTGCTCCTGATCTACGCTTATGTCGGCTTTGAGACGCTGGCTGTGACGGCCGGCGAGACTTCGCAGCCGCGCCGCACCTTGCCGCGTGCCTTAGTCGGCACGGTACTCGCTACCGGCGTCCTGTATTTTCTCGTCGTGCTGGTTTTCGTCACGGTTATTCCCACAGAGAACTACGGTGAAGCCACGCTTGTTGACGTCGGCCGTGCGCTAGCCGGACCGTTCGGCGCGTTCGCGATAACGCTTGCGGCTGTCTTCTCCATTGGTGGCAACCTCGCGGGCTCCATGCTTGCTGCACCTCGGCTGATCTATTCAATGGCCCGCAAACGCATGCTCCCGGAATGGTTCAGTCATGTGCACCCCACCCATGCGACGCCCGACCGATCCATATACCTGATGGCTGCCATGGCACTTATACTTGCGCTATCCGGCTCCTTTGTATTTCTGGCTGTTGCGAGTTCCGTTGTCCGGTTGCTCGGGTTCATGATCTGCATCGCATCGTTGCCGGCTATTCGGCGCAAAGCGGAAATGCAGTCCAGTGAGCAGAGCTATCGCCTCAAAGGCGGCTATACGATCCCGTTCATCGGTCTCCTGATATGTTTCTGGTTGACGATGCAGTCGAAAGCCGAATCCTGGGTCGTTGTTTCTGTTTTGCTGGTAATCGGCTGGTCTCTGTACTTCCTTGAGAATTACCTTAGGACCAGAAACCGATGATAACGACTCGAATAGCGCTGTTGCTCTGGGCGTTGTGTTTAACGCCTGCGTCAGCAGATTCGGTGCCGCTCGAAGAGCGCGACTGGAAACTCGTCACGTCAGAAAACTTCCGTGTTCATACCGTGCTGGATGAGGATACGACCTTCAATTTGCTGCGGCGCCTGGAGGTAATGCGTTCCGCACTGGATTCAGACAGCCAGACAGCTACCTACAAAGCCAGCATTCCGACCGTGATCCTGGCGCTCGACAACAAGGACGACTATGTCGATGTCGGTGCGCCGGGCGACACTATGGGGTTCTTTCTTGGCAATCTTCGTGAGAATGCCATCATCATGCAGAGTGATGATGAGAGAGGCGTCCAGATCATGCTACACGAGTACGTTCATTCTCTAAGTCGCAAACGCGGTCGCGTAAACTATCCACGCTGGTTTGAGGAAGGACTCGCGGAATACTTCTCATCCTCACAAGTTCTCGATGGCCAGTTCCAGTATGGCCTGCCAGTCGAGCGTCGTCGCAGCGCCCTTGCATTCACGGCCTGGCTTCCGAGCAGTACCATCATCGAGGTAGTCGACACAAGCACCCTGTCCGACATGCAGGCGGAAATGTTCTACGGCCAGTCCTGGCTGATGGTGCATTACCTTTACAGTCAGGATAATGGTGAACAAGAGACTGCTGACAAGCTGCAGCGTTATGGAGAACTGGTCTCGAGCGGCATAAGCAAGGCCGACGCTTTCGAGCAGGCTTTTCCGATGACACTAAAGGAGCTGGATCGGGCGTTACCGACCTATCTTATGGCGGGAGAATTTCGCACCTACAGCATCGCAGCTAACACTGCATTACCACGATTCCAGCCGCGCGTGGAGTCGTTAAGCAGCGGCGACATGCACCTCGCACTGGCACAAATGGCGCTGCGATTCGGCAATAACGAACGTGCGCAACAATGGTTCAATGCCGCAACTCGCGAAGAGTCTAGCCGTGCTCCTGCGGAAGCCGGCCTTGCCAGAATCCTTGCTGAGCGCGGCAATTTTAATCGCGCCGAGCAGAAGTTTGAAAGCGCAATCGCGCAAATGTCCTGGGATTTCAACATCTGGATGGACTATGCGCAGTATTGGGCTTATCGTATTTCTGAAAGTTACAACCACTTGGAACGCATACAATTTGCGAAAAAGCTTGAAGAAGCATTACGCAGCGCACTAACGATTAAGGATGCCACGCCAGAACTCAATTCACTTATGGGCTTTGCCTATCTCGCCCAGGGCAAAGACATTGCCGAGGCCATCGATTTCTTGCGGTCAGCAGCCGAACAGTCACCGACCGATCAATCCAGCCGCCTGTTACTGGCCAGCGCATATCTGCTCGACGGCAACTTTTCAGCCGCAATCGACACGGCAGAATCGGTATTGAGCCTCGAACACGAACCGGGCGAAATCACCAGCAGTGCGCGCGAAATTATCGATACCGCCTGGGAAGAGCTGCAACAAGAGTAATGTTGCTAGCGCTTTTTCTTTGGCATGTAGAGGTCGGTCAACGTACCTTCAAAAGCTTCTGCGGCGAATGCGACAGTCTCTGAGAGTGTTGGGTGCGGATGAATTGTCAGGCTGATATCCGTCGCGTCTGCGCCCATTTCAAGCGCCAGACCGATTTCCGAAATCAGATCCCCGGCACCCGGCCCAACGATCGCCCCGCCAAGAACACGATCCGTCTTCTTATCGAACAGCAGCTTGGTAAATCCCTCTGCCCTGCCATTTGACAGTGCACGACCGCTCGCCGCCCACGGGAATTGCGCTTTCTCGTAGTCGATGCCTTCTGCTTTCGCTTGCAGCTCGGTAAGCCCGACCCACGCAACTTCCGGATCTGTGTAGGCAACGGACGGAATTGATCGAGCGTCGAAGTAACTCTTCTCACCCGCTATCACTTCTGCTGCAACCTTGGCTTCGTGAGTCGCTTTGTGTGCGAGCATCGGACCACCCGCAAGATCGCCAATAGCGAAAATATGCGAAACGTTGGTGCGCATTTGCTTGTCGACTTCGATAATGCCACGACCATCCACACTCACACCCGCTTTTTCCGCATCGAGTTTGTCGCCGTTTGCGCGGCGGCCAATAGCAACAAGTACGCGGTCATAAACGCCGACAGACGGCGCTTTATCACCCTCAAAGCTTACCTCTATACCAGGCACAGTTGCTCGCATACCAGTCACTTTGGTACCGACAAGAATAGCTTTGTATCTCGATTTGACGACTTTCATGAACGGCCGGATCAAATCCGGGTCGGTACCAGGCATCAGCGTATCGGTAAGCTCGACAACGCTGACGTCGGTACCAAGAGCACTATAAACGCAGGCCATTTCCAGTCCGATAATTCCGCCTCCCACGACCAGCATGCGCTTCGGAATTGGCGCCAGCTCCAGTGCGCCGGTCGAATCGACTATTCGCGGGTCCTCGGGAAGTCCGGGCAACATGAATGGCTCAGATCCGGCAGCAATAATGCACTGCTCGAAATCGATGGTCTCGCCATTATCAAGACGCAGTCGATGCGACGACTCGAATTTTGCGATGCCATGGACGACCCGTACTTTTCGCTGCTTCGCCATTGTGGACAGGCCGCCGGTAAGCTTGCCAACCACCTCATTTTTCCATCCACGCAACTTGATGGCGTCGATTTTCGGCTTGCCAAATTCGATGCCGTGCGCTGCCATCGCCTCGGCTTCGTCTATCACTTTCGCAGCATGCAACAGCGCTTTGGATGGGATGCAGCCAACATTCAGGCAGACGCCTCCCAGCACCGGGTCTTTCTCGATCAGGATAACGTCGAGACCAAGATCGGCGGCACGAAACGCAGCTGTGTAGCCACCCGGGCCAGCGCCGATTACGACAACCTTGGCCGAATGTGTCGCGTCGCCCTGCGGTTTCGCGGCAGCTGCAGCGACGATCTCCGGCGCCGTCATACGTTGTGTTTTCTCCACCGCCTCAACCGCAGCAGCTTTGCTGGGCTCAATCGTTGCAACAATACTTCCGGTCGATACCTTGTCGCCAACGCTTACCGCCATCGAGATGATCTTGCCTGCGACATCAGAGGGAATATCCATCGATGCCTTGTCGGTTTCGACAGTGACCAGTGAATCCTCAACCGCGACATCGTCACCAGCAGACACGAGTACCTCGATTACCTCTACATCCTCGAAGTCACCCAGGTCAGGGACGCGCATTTCACGTACATCGGCCACTATGGAATCGCCTTCAGCATGGCATCAACATCAGCCAGCGCCTTACCCAGGAAGGTCGTAAAGCGTACCGCCATCGCACCATCAATAACGCGATGATCATAGGAGAACGATAACGGCAGCATAAGTTTTGGCTCGAATGCGGAGCCAGTCCAGACGGGCTGCATTGTTGATCGAGAGACGCCCAGAATTGCAACTTCAGGTGCATTCACGATTGGCGTGAACGCGGTACCGCCAATTCCACCAAGACTCGAAATCGTAAATGATGCGCCCTGCAGCTGCGGAGCCTTCAACTTGCCGTCACGGGCCAACGCGGACAGCTCGCCAAGTTCCTGGGCGATTTCGTAAACGTCTTTTTGATCGCAGTCACGAATGACAGGAACCACCAGGCCCTGCGGCGTATCCGCTGCGAAACCTAAATGGCAGTATTTCTTGTAGACAAGACTTTCGCCGTCATCGGATAGAGACGAATTGACTCTTGGAAACTCTTCAAGCGCCGTAACGCAGGCTTTCATGATGAACGCGAGCGGCGTTAGCGATATACCACGCGCCTTCGCCGGCCCCTTGAGCTCCTGGCGTTTGGCTTCGAGCTCCGTAATGTCGGCAAGATCATGCTGTGTAACATGCGGCAGATTGATCCAGCTCGCTTGTAATCTCGGGCCTGATATCTTCTGAATGCGCGTTAGCGGCTGCTCATCGATTTCGCCAAACTTCGAGAAATCGACACTTGGGACTTTGGGCAACGCGCCGCCGGCAGGTGCTGCCGCCTGCCCCGTCAGTATCGCCTTGACGAACGCCTTGATATCGTCATGAAGAATGCGTTGCTTTGGTCCTTTGCCTGTCACCTGCACCAGGTTTACGCCGAGCTCTCGTGCCAGCTTGCGGACGGACGGACTCGCGTGTGCCTTGGAGAAACCCGCTTCGTCGATAGCCGGCATCGTTCGCGGTGCCGGAGCCGCTACGGCTGCGGGCGCCGGAGTGGCAGGCACCGAGGATGCAGGCGCCGGTGCGACAATTGTATCTGCTACAGGACGGGCGTCAGCCACAGTCGCGATGGCATCAATAATCGCCAGCGATGATCCTTCTGACACCTTGTCACCCAGATTAACGAGCACCGAATCAATGGTACCGGCCACGACTGCAGGAACGTCCATTGCCGCCTTGTCAGTTTCGAGCGTGACAAGTGGATCTTCGATGTCGACGGTAGAACCAGCCTCAATATGAATCTCGATAATCTCGACTTCGTCGAAATCGCCGAGTGCCGGTACGACCAATGTCTGTTTGCCTGCCGCTTTCGGAGCGACCGGGTCAGCGTCGGTTAGCACCGTCGTTTCGCCGCTGGGCGGCGCCGCGATTGCCGGGGTAATGACGACAGTATCGGTGACCTGCATGGTCAATGTTCCAATGACAGTACCCGTTGAAACCGTGTCGCCAATACCGACGGTCAGGCTTTCTATGACGCCGTTTTCCGGCGACGGAATATCCATTGAAGCTTTGTCTGTCTCGACCGTAATCAAGCCATCCTCACGTTCAACGGTGTCGCCGGCAGCAACCAGAATTTCAATAACCTCGACGCCTTCAAAGTCGCCGAGATCAGGAACCACGATGTCGATCGTATTCGCCATATTCGTTCCCAGCCTTACAACGTCACCGGATCGGGGCGATCCGGATCAATGCCGTATTTCTCTATCGCTTCTGCGACGGTCTTTTGGTCGAGCACACCATCGTCGGCGAGCGCTTTGAGGGCAGTGACAGCAACGTAACGCTTATCGACTTCAAAGTGCTGGCGCAATGCCTTGCGCGCATCGCTGCGCCCATAGCCATCGGTTCCGAGCGATATGAAGCGTCCAGGTACCCAACGCTGAATCTGATCCGCGATGATCTTCATATAATCCGTCGCAGCGATGTACGGTCCAGGGCGATCGGCAAAACACTGCTCGATGTAGCACTTGCGCTGTTCTTCATCCGGGTGCAGCTGGTTCCAGCGCTCTACGGTCAACGCGTCGCGGCGTAGTTCGTTAAAACTGGTCACTGACCAAATATCGGTCGGAATTCCAAAGTCTTCCATCAGCAACTCGGCTGCTCCTATGACCTCGCGCAAAATCGTTCCCGAACCCATTAGTTGAGCACGAATCTTTCCTTGTCCACCAACCTGTAACAGGTACATGCCGCGCAGAATGCCATCTTCAACTCCAGCCGGCATCGCTGGATGGACATAGTTTTCGTTCATGCAGGTGATGTAATAGAAAATGTTCTCCTGCTCACCCATCATGCGGCGCATGCCATCCTGAATAATCACGGCAAGCTCGTAGGCATAGGTCGGATCGTAGGAAACGCAGTTCGGTACCGTCGCCGCGTTCAGCAGGCTATGACCGTCCTGATGCTGCAAGCCCTCGCCGGCCAGAGTTGTGCGACCCGCCGTACCGCCGATCAGGAAACCACGAGTCTGCTGATCCCCTCCCGCCCAGATAAAGTCTCCAATACGCTGGAAGCCGAACATTGAATAGTAAATGTAGAAAGGCACCATCGGCACATCGTGATTCGAATACGCAGTACCGGCTGCAGCGAAAGAACAAAATGAGCCTGCTTCGTTGATTCCCTCTTCGAGAATCTGGCCCTTCTTATCCTCGCGATAAAACATCAGCTCATCAGAATCCTGCGGCTCATATAGCTGACCTTTTGACGCGTAGATACCGATCTGCCGGAACATGCCTTCCATGCCGAAGGTGCGGGCCTCATCAGGAACGATGGGCACGATGTGCTTGCCGATCTGCTTGTCGCGCGTCAATGCCGTAAGAATTCGCACGAATGCCATCGTCGTCGATGCTTCCCGTTCGCCGGTACCTTCCAGCTGCGTCTTAAATGTTTCAAGTGCCGGTACAGGCAAATCGGCTGACTTCGAACGCCTGGCCGGCAGGAATCCGCCAAGCGAATGCCTGCGTTCCAGCATGTATTCGAGTTCCGGGCTGTCTGCTGCGGGTTTGTAGTACGGAACGTCGTTAATGTTCTTGTCGGATACCGGAATATTAAAGCGGTCCCGGAACTTCTTCAGCTCATCGATATCGAGCTTCTTCTGCTGATGCGCCGTGTTCTGGCCTTCTCCGGCTGAACCCATGCCGAAACCCTTGACGGTCTTCGCCAGAATAATTGTCGGGCCGCCCTTGTGCCTGGTCGCAGCGTCGTAGGCAGCATAAACCTTGGCAGGATCGTGACCGCCGCGGTTCAGATGCCAGATCTCATCATCCGACATGTTCGCGACCATCTCAGCTGTCTCCGGATGCTTGCCGAAGAAAGAATCGCGAACATATTTGCCGTCCATCGACTTGATCTTCTGGTACTCACCATCAACGGTTTCTTCCATGATCTGGCGCAATTTTCCGGAATGATCTCGAGCCAGTAGTGGGTCCCACTTTGAACCCCAAACAACCTTGATGACATTCCAGCCCGCGCCGCCAAATGCAGCCTCGAGCTCCTGGATGATCTTGCCGTTGCCCCGCACCGGCCCGTCAAGGCGCTGCAGATTGCAATTGACGACAAACACGAGATTATCGAGACCTTCGCGGACCGGCATCGTAATCGCACCCATGGATTCCGGTTCATCCATCTCGCCATCGCCCAGGAATGCCCAGACCTTGCGATCACTGGGCGCCACGAGTCCACGGTTTTCCATGTAGCGCATGAAACGCGCCTGGTAAATCGCCATCATTGGTCCGAGGCCCATTGAGACGGTCGGGAACTGCCAGTAGTCCGGCATAAGCCAGGGATGCGGATAGGACGACAAGCCGCCTCCACCAACTTCCTGGCGGAAACGGTTCAGGTCTTTCTCGCTCAGGCGCCCCTCGAGGAACGAGCGACCGTAGATACCGGGTGACGAATGCCCCTGCATGAAAATCATGTCGCCAAGTTGTTTCTCGCTGTCAGCCCGCCAGAAGTGGTTAAAGCCAACTTCATACAGTGTCGCCGAAGATGCGTAGCTGGAGATGTGGCCGCCGTACTCGGTACTCTGGCGATTCGCCTGCACCACCATTGCCATGGCGTTCCAGCGAATATAGGCCTCGATACGTCTTTCGATAGCCCGGTCACCAGGATAATCAGGTTGCCGTGCGGCAGCGATCGTATTCAGATAGGCGGTGTTCGGGCTGTACGGCAGATAAGCACCAGAACGTCTGGCGAAATCGATCATCTGGTTCAGCAGGAAGTGCGCTCTCTCGGGCCCATGCTGTCCGAGTACCGAGTCGATTGACTCCAGCCATTCGGTTGTTTCGATCGGGTCAATGTCATCAAAAGGATTGAACTTGCTCATATTCTGTCCACTGGGCCACTGCGAGGTCAGGCCTCGGTCAGTCGCGTGAATTACTTGGGGTGTCCTGCTAGGATCACCGCACCGTTGCACCGGACCGTGCTTGTTCTTCTGGGGACGACATATTCGGCGTTTGTGCGGTCTTGGTCAAGCTGTTTTGGACCATCCAACGAAGCATCGAATAGGGAACAAAATGGACCTGCCGGAATTTCAGAATATCCGTATCTTTCAAAAGCTTGGCCGTGCCGACTCAAAGTCGGTCGAGGCCTGCGATCAGTTGCTTTTGATACTACCTGAGAAGCACTCTGCCAAGGACTTTCGCAGCGTCCCACAAGGCCTCAAAATGCGCGAGCTATTGCGCAGGACTGGTAGTGGCTCTACCCCATCATTCAGTACCCGCTTGCCGAATAAAAAGCAGACCCTGGTCATCGGCGGAACGCTTGCGAACGACGCAGATACGTTCCAACAATTGACCCTGGGGCGAGAGCTGACGGCCGCTGCAACTACTCAGAAGGCAGGCAGCATCGGGATATGCGTAATCGGATTTGAGCCTGTCGCTGCTGCGAAGATTTACAATAACGTACTGGCGGCGGTTCTGGCAGCAGCATTCGTATTGCCGAGTTTCAAGAGCAAGCCTGCACCCGCAGTCGCAAAGAGCGTGCGCCTGATCGGCGTCGGCGAGAGAATTGATACCTCGAGAACCGAGGCCGAAGCGGCCGGCAACAATCTCGCGCGCTGGCTCACAACAATGCCACCAAACATTCTCGACGCGACACGCTATGCGGAGCTCGCGCAGAATCTTGCGAAAGGCTACGGCTGGGACTACAAGCGTTTTGATACCAAACAATTGACCAAGCTTGGTGCCGGCGCCTTCCTTGCCGTTGCCCAGGGCAACGACAACGACAGCGCGAGCATAGTGCGGCTGCGCTACCGCCCCACCGCGAAGAACAAAAAAGCGGATCTGAGCCTTGTTGGCAAGGGCATCATCTTCGATACCGGCGGCACCAATCTTAAGCCTTTCGAATCGATGCTCGATATGCACGGAGACATGCAGGGTAGCGCCGTTGCCATCGGTAGTTTCCTGACGATCACGCAATTGCAGCTGCCGATCGCCGTCGACTGCTGGCTGGCGCTGACAGAAAACCGCACCGGCCCCAATGCCTACAAGTCGCAGGACGTCGTTACAGCTGCCAACGGCAAGACCATTCAGACTGTGCACACGGACGCGGAAGGCCGTATGGCACTTGCAGACACTCTGGTGCTGGCGAGTCGCGACAAGCCAGCACTGATTTTCGATTACGCGACACTGACCGGCACCTGTGTCAGCGCCATTACTACGCGGTATTCAGGGGTGTTCACGAATCGTGCCGCCTTGCACCCACGCCTCAAGCGCACTGGCCAAAACTGCGGCGAACGCGTGTGGCCATTTCCGATTGGCAAGGAGTTTATGGAGGTGCTGGAAAGCGACACCGCAGACTTCATGCAATGTTCGCCAAAAGGCGCCGGCGACCACATCGTCGCAGCAAGTTTCTTGTCTGAATTTGTCGAAAATGACACGCCATGGGTTCACATGGACCTGAGCGCAGGAGACAATGACGGCGGGCTTGGACACGTCGGTTCAAAGTTCACTGGCTTCGGCGTTCGCTACACAATGAGCGTTATCCTCGACGAAAATCTGTTCAAGGCAAATAATTAAGTGATAGATGATGTAGTGATGGCGAACCGTTTCCGCGGTTTCCTGCCCGTGGTTGTCGACGTGGAAACCGGCGGCTTCAACAGCAAGACTGACGCTCTGCTGGAAGTAGCTGCCGTATTGGTCGATATGGACGATGAAGGGCTACTGCACCGCGGGGAGACGATCCGTTACCACGTCAAGCCGTTCGAGGGCGCGAATATTGAGCCCGCATCGATTGCAGTCAATGGTATCGATCCCTTTCACCCGCTGCGACCGGCTATCGATGAACGTGACGCGTTGCAACGAGTGTTCCGGGAGGTGCGTCGCGCGGTGCGTGAAAATCGCTGTAGTCGCGCAGTCCTGGTCGGACACAACGCGCATTTCGACCTCGGTTTCATGAATGAAGCAGTAGAACGCTCGTCAATAAAACGCAACCCGTTTCACCCGTTTTCATGTTTCGATACCGCAACGCTCTGCGGCGTCGGCTTCGGGCAAACAGTTCTGGCACGCGCGTCTATCGCAGCCGGATTTGGCTGGGACGAGACACAGGCGCATTCCGCATCGTACGATGCGGAGATGACGGCAGACCTATTTTGCGAGGTCGTCAATCGCTTTCGAGATATTTTCGAAACGTCCAGGGCGAACGCCCCGCCGCAACCCTAGAGGGCCTACTCGCCCTCGATCAGCGTCTTCAGTTCACCTGAGTGGTACATCTCTATCATGATGTCACTGCCGCCAATCAGCTCGCCTTTCACATACAGCTGCGGAAACGTTGGCCAGTTCGAGTAAACCTTCAGGCCTTCCCGAACTTCCTGATCTTCAAAAATGTTCACGTACGAGAACGGCTTGCCAATTGCATTCAGCGCTGCAATTGCCTGACCCGAAAACCCGCACTGCGGAAAGTCCGGCGTGCCCTTCATATAGAGCAATACATCATGTGATTTCAATTGTTCTTCAATGCGCGCGTTTATGTCCACGTCGTTCATCCTGTCGTTTCTTAAGTTTTCTATTTGGGGTCGCTTCTGTCTTCTACAACGATGAGGTTGTTTACAGCGACGACTCCATCAGTTTCCTTGGCAATCTTTGCCGCCCTCTCGCGGGCCGAAAAACTGCCTACTGCACCGGTAAGTGTCACAATGCCCTTGCGGGTCTTTACGCCCACGTCGAATACACTGACACTCTGGTCCGCCGACAGTTTGCCCTTTATCTGCGTCGTTATACCGGAGTCTGCAGCAACGACACTGGCGCCCCGCTTGTCACCTCCGGACTGAGAGCCGCCACCAGACGCACCACCGACCAGCATTGTCGTGCATGCCGACAACGCCAGCAGAGTAATCAATGCAATCACGCTACGCATACTAGTCTCCGTTCGTTGGCGCGATTGTACCGTCAATAGACCGCGGAAGCGCAGCAAGTTCGTCAACAACTGCCCACTGCTCGTCAATACTCATTCGCGCCCAACCTGCAATTTGCTGCAAGCTACGGCCACAGCCAAGACACCGTTTGTTGTCGTCCAGGGTGCAGATCAAAATACACGGTGACAAAGGCCGAACCTTTCGATCTTCACCCGCACCGTCAATGTTTGCCTCAATATCCATACAGATCAATAAGTTACGAAAATTCCTCTTTTCCGGCCAGCAGTCTCTATAATACCGCCTGTGCCCGGGCGCAAAATACTCCTACTAAAACGAAAACTAAATCCTTCGGAGAAAATAAAAAATGAATCCGCTTAAGACTGTGGCAGGTACGATTATCGGTGGTGTTGTTCTCGCCGTCATTATCGCTGCGGCGACCTCAGGAATACACCTAAATACTGGCAGCCTCATCATCTGGATCCACGCCCTCGCGGGGATCACATGGATTGGCCTTTTGTACTATTTCAATTTCGTACAAGTCCCCGCTCTTGCAGACGCAGCTGGCGACGAAGGTGGCCCTGGCGGCGCAGGAATTACTAAATACGTTGCACCCCGCGCGCTCTGGTGGTTCCGTTGGGGCGCTGCACTGACATGGCTTTCAGGTGCTTCCTATCTTGCGCACATCGGCCGTTTCCATCACGCATTCACGCTTGGTATGACTGATGGCGGCGGTACACAGGACATGATTATTGGTGTCGGCGCATGGTTTGGGACCATCATGCTTTTCAACGTATGGGTGCTTATTTGGCCCAACCAGAAAAAGATTCTGGGCATGGTAGAAGCAAGCGAGGCCGAGGTTGCGAAAGCGCGGGCAGTTGCATTCGCGGCATCACGTACTAACACGTTGCTGTCTATCCCGATGTTGATGAGCATGGTTGGATACGGTCATGGCGGTTTCTTCCTGTAGCAGCCGCATTCATGAGCAACACGGGCCCGGCTTCTTAGCCGGGCTTCTTGCATCTGGGATCAGCAATGACCTTGTCTGACGAAGTCAAAAGCACTATTGGACCATCGGTTGCCGCTGCGTTGTCCGAAGATATCGGAGACGGCGACCTCACCGCATCACTAGTGAGTGCAGATGCGATCGTCGGCGCCTCCATTGTCGCGCGCGAGCCGATGGTGATCAGCGGGGCTCCATGGGTCGATGAAGTGTTCTCGCAGTTGAACACCGACGTGCTCATCGACTGGTATGTGTTTGATGGACAAACGGCCGATGCCGACGATGTTGTATGCAAACTGGTTGGCCCGGCCCGTGATTTACTAACGGGTGAACGCACCGCCCTGAATTTCTTGCAGACTCTGTCGTCAGCCGCGACGCTGACAGCACAATATGTACAGGCTGTAGAGGGAACGGACACACGCATCCTGGATACGCGCAAGACGATTCCTGGGCTGCGTCTCGCACAGAAATACGCTGTCACCTGTGGCTGCGGCAAGAATCATCGGATTGGTTTGTTCGATGCGATCCTGATCAAGGAAAACCACATCAAGGCCGCAGGGAGCATTGCAGCGGCGGTCGCTGCAGCGCAGGCGCTGGATGCGAACGTCATGATCGAAGTGGAAGTCGAGAACCAGGCCGAACTCTTGCAGGCGCTCGACGCTGGCGTTACGCGCATTCTGCTCGACAATTTTTCGCTTGGCGAATTGCGCACTGCAGTTGCCACTAACCAGTCCTATGGTTATACGGCGGCTGAACTTGAGGCTTCAGGGAATATCACACTCGAAACGATTCGCGATGTCGCTGAGACAGGCGTCGATTTCATCTCAACAGGCGCGATCACCAAGAACGTGTATGCAGCCGACCTCTCGATGTTGTTTCGGATCGACTAGGCGACGGCACGAGTCACGCGCTTCGGCTCGGACACGCCGTAGCCTTGTGCATAGTCGATTCCCATGCCGCGCAGCATGGTAATTATTTCTTCGTTTTCGGCGAACTCTGCGATTGTCTTCTTGCCCGTCAGGTGACCAATCTCGTTAATGGATCGCACCATTTCACGATCAATCGGATCATGCAGGATCTCTTTTACGAAGCTGCCGTCAATCTTGAGGAAATCAACCGGAAAGTGCTTAAGGTAGCCAAATGATGACAAGCCGGTGCCGAAGTCATCAAGTGCAAACATGCAGCCGAGTTCTTTAAGCGCATTTATAAAGCGGTTCGCTTGCGAATAACTCGCGATCGCCGCTGTTTCCGTGATTTCAAAACAAATCTTGCTAGCGTCGATTCCACTCATCTGGAATTGATCGATTACGAACGGCAAGAACTTCTCATCGCCAAGACTCTGCCCGGACAAGTTGATCGAACACAGTGCGAGCCGCTCGCGCTCGTCCGCCTCCGAAACAAGCCAGCGCAATGCGCTGCGGATAACCCAGCGATCGATGCTGGGCGTAATGCCATAGCGTTCTGCCGCCTCAATAAACAAACCGGGCGAAATAATCCCGCCATTCTCGTCTCGCATGCGCAACAGGATTTCGTAATGCGCACCCTCTTCCTCGACCTGCAATGGCTGAATTGTCTGTCGGAAAAGCTCAAAGCGATTCTCCTCCAGGGCATTGTTGATCCGTGCGGCCCATTGCATTTCGCGGCGCCGGCGCATCAGATCAATATCGTTTTCCTGGAAGCTGTGAATTCGATTACGCCCCGCTTCCTTAGCCGCGGCGCAAGCACTGTCCGCCGCACTCAGCAGCGCAGCGACGTCCTCGTTGTCGGCGGTAATAGGCACCACGCCGATACTCACGCCAAGACGGAAATTGCGTTCTTCCCAGACAAACTTGTAATCACCAATCGCCATGCGCAGTGTCTCGGCCGTGTTCATGGCCTCCTCCAGACTGCAGCTTTCGAGCAATACACCGAATTCATCGCCACCCAGTCGGGCAAGCGTATCGCGCCAGCGAATCTTCGATTTCAATAGCGCACCAAGTTGTCCAAGCAGTGCATCACCTGCGCTGTGGCCGCAGGAGTCATTGACGATCTTGAACTGATCGAGATCGAGATACAGTAGTGCGTAGGAAGTTTCTCTCGCTCTGGCGCTCTTAAGCGCGCGCTCCAGTCGGTTCTCGAACTCACGACGGTTGACGAGGCCCGTGAGGATATCGTGACTTGCGTGATAGCTCAGGCGACGATTCAGTTCGCGGGACTCACTGACATCATGGAATACGAGAACGCCGCCTGTAACACTTCCCTTGCCATCACGAATTGGCGAAGCCGTGCTTTCGATATACAGCTCGTTACCATCTCTGCGTATCAGCAAAGTCGGCCGTACCGACTTAATCGCCCGATCACGACGAATGGAAACTGCCAGCGGGTTCTCAAGTGGTTCGCAGGTCTCTTCGTGGAAACCTCGGAAAATCTCATCGATCGAACGGCCGCTCGCGTCATCGACTTTCCAGCCAGTCAATTCTTCAGCAACCGGATTTATGTACTCAACACAGCAGCTGGCATCGGTAGTGATTACGCCGTCACCGATGGATTGCAGCGTAATCTGCGCGCTCTCCTTTTCCCGGAACAGCGCATCCTCATAGAGCTTCCGTTCGGTGATATCGACTTCGACACCCAGCAATCGCAATAAACTGCCATTGTCATCAACCACACATTTTGCGCGACTTTGCATCCAGCGCCAGTCACCGTTTTGGTGCTTCATGCGATGAACAGACTCGAAAAATGGCGACTCCCCTGCCAGGTGATTGCGCATTAACGTCTGAACGCGTGCGATGTCGTCCGGATGTACCAGGTGATACCAGTCAAGCAGTACGTCTTCCTCATCCTCCGCGTAACCGAGCATCGTTTTCCAGCGGCGCGACAGATTGATACGTTTTGTCTCCCCGTCGAAATCCCAGATGCCGTCATTTGCGGTCATCGCTACGAGGGTATTACGCTCCTGTAACTCGTCCAGCAGCTCCTTGTCACGCACCCGTTCCAGGCCAACTGCCAGTGACGAGCCGAACAACTTCATCAGCAGATTCAGATTTGCATCCCAGCTATCGACGGCCTTTTCGGTCGCGATCCCGAGGAAACCCGCGATCTCGCCATGTACAGAGAAACCAATGATTAGTGCGGCGCCGATATGAATTTCACTGAGCCTGCCGAGCTCGTCGGTGGCTGATTTCGGGCCCTTCAGGGTATCCGCCAGCTCAATCACACGCAGATGCCCGAGGCGCTTACAGAGCCAAGGCCAGTCTGCCAGTGCTTCTCCATTCAATACCGTCGGATTGCACTGGGAGAAACCGCTGCTGGACGCCGCAACTGACTCTATAAATCGACCATCCTCGTCAATCAGTGCGACAAACGCCGACTCGGCTCCGGTCGCATCGGGCAGGTCGTCAACGATCGTCTGTAGCTGCGTTGTGTAAGTGGAATGATCAAGGTTTTGCAGGCCAACGGCGATCTTGGTCTGCATGGCGTCGACAGCACCGCGGGTTCGCGTGCCGGCGCGCGGTCTGCGATGCCGGATTCCGGTGCTTGTGGAAGTGTCGGACGTATTCGTCATTACGGTGCAACATTTTGACATGATGCTGCAGGAATACAAGCTAAGTCGCTGTATTTTTGCGCTTTATCCGTGTCTTTCCGAATGCTACATAAGCCCTGACACGCGTTTCAGTCAACCTAGTCGCTGGCGCAGCGTTACTTCTCCCAGGTACGGATACTTTTTTGCTTGAGGAGAAACCAATGAAACCCGCATATCAGACCGAGCCAGGGCTGGCCGGCAAGACGAAAATCATTACCTGGGGCGCGATGCTGCTGGTGTTGTTTGTGCTCAGCGCGTGCGGCGGCGGTGCCGCGACGACGGCCACTGACGACCCTGTCGCTACGCTGGAATGCAATCCGGCAGACCCGAATACTTTTGCGGAATGCGGCAGCGTGATGGTGGCATTAACCGATGCTGACGGTGACTTCCTGAACTACACGGTTGACGTTCTCTCACTCGAACTGGAGACCGCGAATGGGCGAACCGTGGAAACTCTGCCACGATCGACGCGTATCAACTTCACAGACTACGTCGACCTGACCGAACTCGTCACGGTCGCGACGATACCTCCGGCGACCTATGTCTCGGGGACGATTCGCCTTGACTACGGCGCTGCCGAAATATTCGTCGAAGCAAACGGCGAATCCAAAGAAGCCGTCGTCACCGATGTTGATGGCACCGTTCTTGGCCAGACTGAGCTGAAAATTACGCTCTCGAACAGGGACCAGCTGCGAGTGGTCAAAGGACGTCCGGCACTACTGCAACTCGACTTTGATCTGGATGCATCTCATTCGGTGGATATCGTTCCTACACCCGCTACTGCTGCTTCCGAACAATTCATCGTCGCCGAAGTTGCCCCGGTTGATGAGAAGGACATACGCGTCCGCGGCCCGCTGGTTTCGGTCAGTGAGGATGACATGACTTACACGGTCGCGATTCGACCGTTTAACGATCGCACCGGTGACTTCGGCCGCGTAACGGTTCACGTTACGGACGAGACCGAATTTGAGATCGACGAGACCATGCATTTCGGTACTGAAGGCCTTCGTGCACTCGCTGCAGCGGGCCAGGGCACGCCTACAGTCGCCGCGGGCACACTGAATGTCGCGGAGCGCGAGTTTACTGCGGACATCGTTCTCGCGGGCAGCAGCGTTCCGGGCGTCGAGCGTGATGCCGTTGTCGGCAATATCATCAAACGCGACGGAAATTTCCTGACCATTCGCGGTGCGACGATTATTCCTGCAGACCGCCTCGCGCACTTCCACGATGATGTGGTCGTCGAAGTCGGAACGGACACAAAAGTGTTCAAAGACGGCGATCGCGTCGCGGACCTGAACATCGATGCTCTGTCGATCGGCCAACGTGTCACGATACGTGGCAACCAGCCGACAGCTACTACCGATGCTCTCGCTCCGCAGGTCTTGTTTGACGCAACCGATGGATCGGTCCGCATGCACGTCACGCACCTGCTCGGTATCGTCAATAGCATCTTGCCCGGACAAGCCGACATCACTCTGCACGGTATCGACCGACGCCGCGTACAGGTATTCGACTTCACGGGTACCGGTGTCAGCCCGGACGTGGACGCCGATCCCGATAATTACGAAATTGCGACAGGCAACCTCACCCTGGCGGCGTTCTCGGAAGGCAAACCGATCGTGGCGCGCGGCTTCCCTACCGCTTTCGGAATGGCTCCGCCGGACTTCACGGGGCGCACGGTAATTGACTACACAGGCGTGCGCAGCGCTCTCGGTGTCGGCTGGGGTAGCGAGGGCACGGCCGCCCCGTTTATCAGCTCAGGTCCAGATGGACTCATTCTGAACAACCAGAATGACGATATCGACCAGCGGCACTACGTCAAGCAGGGCCCGATTCTGATCGACATCACTACGCTGGACTCCGATACCCAGATCGTGCCGCGCGAAACCGGTCGTATGCTGTTTTACCTGAAGTCAGCCGACAGCCTGCGCCTGTACTCGGATTTCGCCGACTTTGTGAATGATCTGAACAACAGCCTCGACGGCGCCAATATGGCCCGCTCGATGCACGCACGCGGTCTGTATGACGCGAACAGCAACGTGTTTACGGCGTACAAAATAGGCGTCTACCTCCTGGAGCCTGACACGTAGATAGACCTGCCTCCCCGTTGGTCTGTCTATTGGCTCAGCCCCATCACCTCACGGTGGTGGGGCATTTTGTATCTAGGGCTGCGTTTCCCACGCCAGTGGCGTCAGTTCGCCGTCGGCCGGCCACGTGTTCTGTTCCGCAAGTTCACGCATCTCTTCGATGCGTTCCCCCGTCTGCGGATGTGTTGAGAGGTAGGTAACAAACTCGATTAGTGATTCGCCCTCGTATTCATGCCAGCGCTCAAACAATCGCCACGCCTCGCCGACATGCGCATACTCTGCATGAACGAGTTGCAATCCGAACTCGTCGGCATCACTTTCCTGGGCGCGGCCAAATCCGCGCAAAGTAAGGTCCGCGACCCTGACGCCAATACCGGCGACATCACCACCCGTAACGACCGCGATAACAATCGAAAAGACTGCCCCGCGGCCTAGCGCGCGGAGATGGTCGCGGTTATGAAAATGCCCCAGTTCGTGCCCAAGCACGAACGCAAGTTCGTTCTCCGACTCAACCTGGTCGAGCAAGCCCTGCGTAACTACTATCAGACCGCCGGGCAACGCCATCGCATTGGACACTTCTGACGCGTCGATTTCGACCCTGAACTGGTATGGTGAGTCCGGCCAGTGAACCGAGAGCCGGTCGACAATTGCCTGCGTACCTGAGCGACGTTCTTCATCTTCCGTTGCTGAAACCAGGTCCTCGGGCATCCACCTGTCGAAAAACTCTGCCTCCGCCTGCGGAGAAATGAAATACAGTGAAAGTTCAATGAGGAATATCAGCGCGACCGCGCCAAGGCCGAACAGGATCGATAATCCGGCAACCAACGTACCCGCCTCGACCAGCGGGTGCGTTTTGCTCACGTTGATACCTTCGCGAGCTTGTTTCGCGACGTACCGCATCAAGAATTAGCGAAACGACTCTTGAATTTGACGGCCGTCCCAAACGCCAGCATTTCGACACCCGCGACTCCTGCGCCATCGCGTCGAGCATTCGCCAAACGGGACGTTTCCAATCGAACGTTGAACACCGCATCAAAACCTTGTGAACGCGCTGACTCGGTCATACGTAATAAGGCTTCACGTCGCGCACGTTCGAGCAATGGTTCATAAGTCTTGATCCGACCGCCAATAAGACTTCGCAGCCCTGCGATAACGCGCTTGAAGTAGTCGAGTGACACGACGACGCTACCCGAAACCATATGGCTACCGCCTACATTCCAGTCCTCTGGCATTGTGTCAAACGAAACCACAGGAAACCCCATTGCGGCTGCCTCCCGTTTCCGAATACTCGCAAAGTGCTTTCGTTCCAGGAAATTTCCGATGAAATACGCGGTGAGCAATAGCAGAAACGGCAGCCCGATATTGATAAACAGATTGAATTGCTGGACTTTGTCTTCCATCTCACTCAACCCGAACCGCAGTACCATAAGCGAACAATTCTGCTGCACCCTGCGAAATTGAGCTGGTTGCAAATCGCACATTAACCACGGCGTTTGCGCCCATTGACTGGGCCTGCTCGACCATGCGTTCGGTGGCCTCCGTACGCGAGTCCTGCAACAATTCGGTATAGCCCTTGAGCTCACCGCCCACGATATTCTTTAGCCCGGCCATGATGTCGCGGCCTACATGCTTGGCGCGAACAGTGTTGCCAGT
>JAHZJK010000006.1 GCA_022600955.1 Gammaproteobacteria bacterium | reverse complement strand
TGGATAGAGTACCTGGCTACGAACCAGGCGGTCGGAGGTTCGAATCCTTCCGGGCGCGCCAAACAAGAAAGGCACCCCTTGAGGGTGCCTTTTTGTTCGCCTCTTCGAAAGTCTTCGAACCTCTGCAGCCCAGAGGGCTGCGTTCGTACCGAGGAGCACGAAGTGCGACGACAGGCCGACTGCAAGGAGGCCCATCCTTCCGGGCGCGCCAAAAACCAAATGGCCCCTTTACAGGGCCATTTTTGTTTTTTCAGATTCGATCATTCCATTCCGGGATGATAAGACCTCACAGCTTCATTCTGTACATCGTCCAGATATAACCAGGCGTCCTTGTATTGTTTGTCGGCAAGCAGTTGTGCCTGATCCATGTTGTGCGGTGACTCCGGGTCCGCATTCGCGCCAAAAACGTGGACAGACTTCAAGACGACTTTTTCGTCGCGGTCGCGCGGGAACAGCGATATTGACGTATACGAGTTTCCGCCGCGTTTGTAGCGACGTTTGAGCCCTTCCGTGCGTGCATTGAAGTCAATCTGGCTGCCACCTGACCATCCTGGAACGCCACCTGTGGCGATGCTCGGTGCATCGTCAGTGAACACGGGCTGACCGAATTCATCAATGACCGGCCGCTGAGCCCGATTGATCTCACCCCAGGTGACTCGCCAATCGCCCCAGTCAGCGCCTAGCCGCGATACCGCAGTATCGAGCGTCTCAATGATCTCTTCGGGCGATGCCACATATCCACTGGGTTTGTCCTGATGCAAGGTTTCGAACCATTCGACATATGCGGCAACCTCAGTGGATTCGATTGATGCGACCCCATTCCAATTCGCAAACGCTTCAATCACTTCATCGAGTCGAGCGGTGCGCTGCTCATCGTTGCCTTTGGTCTCTTCAAACGCATCGATTATCAATGGTTGGCTAACAGGCCATTCACTCATTGTGGTGTCAAAGCTCTCTCTTTCCCATATTTCGAAATCGAAACGTTCATGCCCCGCCAGAATTCTGCGTGCATTGCGGCTGCGAGCATTGTCGTCCTCGCGCACCATGTAACCTGGAAACTGATCCTCAGTAGGATCACTCTCGCTCATGCTGGTCATAAAAGGTGTGGTGTTGGTGTTTTGCATGTAGTGACTGACGGGATTCAAAACCTGCGGGATTTCGTCCATTGAGTGATATCCCTGCCATTCGGTAGCGGGATCACTGCCATCAACCGGTTTATTCCAATCAAATGAGTCGCTTTTTTTCGGAAACGCACCGTTGTAGACAAAGAGAATATTTCCGTCTCTGTCCGCGTACATGTAGTTGCCGAACTGCATTTTCAGTGGAGCAACGGCCGCAAGAAACTCATGAAGGTTCTGCGCTCGCGTCATGGCGTACCATTGATCGAGCCATCCCGGCTCGTCGAATGTCGCCAGCTTTGCCGACAGGAACTTTCCATCGCGCATTGCTACAACAGGCCCGTGGTGAGTTTTTCGATATCGAACGCTGAGCGTCGGGCCGCCTTGTACAGCAATCTTCCCTGTCCACTCAATAGCCTCGCGCCAGTCACCACCGTACCGATATGAAAGCGGTGCCTCCGCGTCATCAAAATGCTCAATCCACGCATCTTCCTGGTCGCCGTAGTTGTCGGTGCTGGCCCAACCAAGATTGATACCGGTACCGACGTAAGGAAGAGGGAATCCGAAACGACTGTAGCCGGAGAAATTCCAGCCGTCGTCCGAGATCAAATGTGCTTCGTAGACCTGTCCCATCGAAAATGCCGGCAGATGCGGATTGGTAAACAAATAGGCGCCATCATCGGCGATCTTTGGTCCGCTCGCCGCCCACGAATTTGAGCCGAACTGGGAGCGATCTTTGGGATCGTAGTCGGGAATCGCGACTTGCTCGACAGGCAGAGAGCTGCCGTTGATCACTTCAAACGCGGCACGGCGTTCATCCATGGTGAATTCCAGCCTGCCGAGAAATCCGCCCAGGTAGTACATACGCCGAATGAGTGCCAGGGTGTGCCACGGTTCAAATCTATCGATCAGACGTGTGTCGATATCGGGGTGCATATCCAGGTAGTAATTCAGGCCCGCGGCGTAGCCGTCAAGCAGTGCTTTGGTGGCCGGCGAGGCCTGATCGTAATCTCGCTTGGATAGCTCGACAGACTCAAAGGCGCCGACAACCCAATCAGACAGGATTGCACTCTCTCCGTAAACCTCTGCGGATCTGCCGATGGACAATATGATATTCAACTCAAGCTGAGCGAAATTATCTTCCGCCTGGGCGTACGCCATACCGAATGCAGCATCTCCGTCAGTCTTGCCATGCACATGCGGCACACCGAAACGATCCCGGTAAATCGTTACCCGGCTGGCTTGCAAAGATGACACTTCGCTATTTCGAGCCTCAGTATCGGGTGCTCCTGCTGAACAACCTGCCAATGACCATGCCAGGGCCAACCAGAAAACGACTACTTTGCCTGTGTACACTCGCCCAATCCCTTCTTCTACAACGGTAGACGAGATACTTTAGCAGACTGACCTGTTGGCGATGGCAAATCTGAATCGAATGCACCACGGATGTTAGTGCGATCACGTGGTTTGCAAGCAAGTGATCAAGACCGCCGCCGGGCGCGCCATCAACCGAACAGGCACGTTCTTTACCTGGGTTGTGTCGGGCGAAAGCCATAGCTACGGTTCAACTTTCATTTATTTGCCAAGAAGGCCATAATCGACAGACAGCAATGACAGCGCTGTCAGTATTTGCGCCCGGGTTACAACGAACAGCCAGAGACACAACAAATGAAACAGATATCGATAATGTTTTTTTCCCTTTGTATTGCAGCCTCTGTTCTCTCCTGCTCGCGAAGCAATACCAGTGACGATTTGGGCGATGGCCCACACTACGGACTGAGCGCCTCAACCGAGGTGATTGTAACCAGCGAAAGCGGCGACAAACTCGCTACGAAAAGCAACGTTACTTTTTTGGATGGATATGCTCGCGGCACTGCGATCGTCGTGCATCCGGAGGAAACGAAGCAAACCATCGTCGGGATCGGATCATCGTTTACTGAATCGTCAGCTTTCGTACTGGCACACCTGGAGCCCGAAGCACGGGCAGAGGTCATGGACAAGATCTTCAGTGAGCGTGGTGCCAATTTCTCACTGACGCGAACGCCTATTGGATCAACAGATTTTTCGGTCGAAGGCAAGTACAGCTACGCGGAAGTCGCAGATGACGCCTCGCTGGAACACTTTGATATTGCGCCGGACAAAGATGGCTTTGCCGTGTCTGAGTATGCTGGCATTCGCGATGAGCAATTCGATCTATTGCCGATGATCAAGCAGGCGATGTCAATCAAGAGTCGGCAAGACGAAAGCGACTTGCGCATCGTAGCGTCGGCGTGGACCGCGCCGCCCTGGATGAAGGACATTGGGGAGTACTACGTGTCCGGAGTGCCCGAGAATAATTATCAGGGTACGGGCGGCAATCTCAAACCGGAGTACGTACAGACATATGCAGACTATATCGTCCGGTATCTCGATACGTATCGAGCCGAAGGTGTCGATATCTGGGGTCTGACACCTGTGAACGAACCGCACGGCAACAGCGGCAACTGGGAGAGCATGCATTTCACACCGGAATCCCAAAATGAGTTCATCAAAAATAACCTCGGGCCCGCGCTAAAGGCTGGCGAGTTTGCGGACGTCAATCTGCTGATCTACGATCAGAATCGCAACGATCTTGAACACTGGGCAGACGAGATCTTTGCTGATCCTGAAACGGCAACCTATGTCTACGGTGCCGCAGTGCACTGGTATGCGAGTACCTACAAAGTTTTTGAAGATGTTCTCGATCGCGTGCATGAGAAATTCCCTGAATTCTCGATCATCCATACCGAGGGCACGATTGATGATCTGGGTAAGGATGCGCCTGGCGGCATCGGCGATCCGGAACGCTTCAAGGAAGCAGACTGGTTCGACAACGATACGTTCTGGTGGAATGAAAATGCCACAGACTGGGCCTACACCGCTGAATGGGCGCCCGACAGCGAGGACCATCCGATCTATGCACCTACGCATCGCTATGCCAGGAACATAATCGTCAGTCTGAACCACTGGATGGAAGGCTGGATCGACTGGAATGTTGTGCTGGACAAAGATGGAGGGCCCAATCACGTCGGTAATTTCTGCGGTGCGCCAATCATGATCGACACCGATACCGGCCAGGTTTACTACACGCCGATCTACTATGTGCTCGCACAGTTGAGCCGGACGATTCGCCCGGGTGACAAAGCGGTTCAGGCTGAGAAAGTACTGCTTGGCCTTGATGATGACGCACTGCACGCGAGCGCGACGATAAATGACGATGGTTTATTGAGTGTGCAATTGCTCAACACCACCAAGGAGCCAATCCAGTACTCGTTGCAGATTGGTGCGCAGTACGCGAAGGTGGATATTGCGGCCAATGCCATTCAGACGGTGCAGGTAGCTCTAAACGACTGACCGGCGAGTGATTTACCCTGATTAGAAGATAATAATAGAGGGAAACCTATGCATCTGGGAACACTGGACCTGTCTGTTGTCGCCATTTACGCGATCGGCGCATCATTGATCGCGGCACTGACGCTGATCATAGTTCCCAATGCTAGTCGGTCTGTACGCGACGTGGTGGTAGGGTCGGCACAATTTCAGCTGTTCCACTAAGATAGTCGGTTGGGTATGGGATCAATACGACAAGGTTACTGTGCAGAGCCCGGTTCCTCGTTGGGCTAACTCGAGGTTTCTCGGGAACAAACCCGTAATTAGGTATATACCGAGGGCTGCGCCGCTCCGCCGATTCGCTAATATTCTGTGCTTCGAGCTCTTGGGAGATTCTGGTGGATTACGATATTGTGGTTGTCGGTGCGGGCCCGGCTGGGCTGAGTTTCGCGAAATCGGTCGCCGGTGTTGGCTTACGTGTGGCTGTGGTCGAAAAGCAATCCCTCGAATCTCTGGCGAAACCGGAATTTGATGGTCGCGATATTGCGCTGACTCACCTTTCTGTAAAAATCCTCCAGGACTTCGGAGTCTGGGATCGACTCGAACCGGACCAAAAGTCGCCAATTCTCGAGGCCCGTGTGCTCGATGGAAACTCACCGTATACGCTGGATTTTGACCGATCAGGCGATCGTGCGGAGGCGCTGGGCTATCTAGTTTCCAATCATGCAATTCGCCGGGCATTGTTCGCCGAGGTCCAAGACCAGATGGACGTCGAGTTAATTGCTGATACGACCGTTGAGTCAGTTTCCACCAGTGCGGGCTCCGCCTCCGTCAGGCTGTCAGACGGAAGGGAATTCTCGTGTCACTTGCTGATCGCGGCGGACAGCCGCTTTTCTGAAACTCGTCGAGCGGTCGGTATTGCCGCCGAAATGCATGATTTCGGTCGCGTCTGCATCGTGTGCCGTATGCGGCACGATGAGCCGCACGACAGTATTGCCTATGAGTGTTTTCATTATGGTCGTACGCTTGCGATATTGCCGCTAACAAGCAATGAGTCGTCGATCGTCGTGACTGCTCCAATGGGTCAGCGCGGCGAGCTAATGACTGTCAGTGACGAGCAGTTCTGCAGCGATATTCAAGACCGGTTCGGCAGCCGCTACGGCAAGATGCAACTCACGACAGCGCGCTTTGCTTATCCTCTGGTCGGTGTACATGCGAAACGCTTCTGTACGACTCGTTGCGCCCTGGTTGGCGATGCTGCGGTCGGCATGCATCCTGTAACTGCACATGGATACAATCTCGGCCTGTCAGGCGCCGATCTGCTGGCTCGCGAAATACGGTCGGCACTGAAGGACGACAAGGACATAGGCGACCCCGGTGTATTGCACCGATACGAGAGAAAACACTTGCGCAATACGCGGCCGATCTACCATGGCACCAATGAAATCGTGAAATTCTTTACGGACGACCGGCTCCCTGCGCGGTTCGCTCGCTCGATAGCGCTTCGGGTTGCAAACAACGTTCCGCCTATCAAGCGTGTCATTCGTAACAAGCTGACAGAGCGCAGCAACCGCAGCAGTATCTTGCCGCCGGTCGTGTAATCCTGTCGATGAACAATGGAATCGCAGAGGTCGTATTGCATTGTTCGGCTACTGATTCGCAGAGTAGTCGAATTTACTAGCTTTGTTCGGATAAACTGATTGCCATCCGTTCGGACGTCAAAACGACCCGGATTGCATATCTGCCGAGTGTTTACGTCTTTACCTGTTACCCGTGGTATTCCGATGAATTTTGAATTGGTCGCAATTGCTCTTGGTGATGTCGTATGGGTATCCATAGCATTCGCGATGGGGTTCCTGTCCCGTGGCATTGGGCTGCCACCTCTGGTTGGCTATCTAACCGCTGGCTTCGTCCTCAATTTGTTGGGATTCGCCAGCGGCGACATGCTGGAAAAGCTGTCGGACCTTGGGATCACCCTGTTGTTATTCACGGTCGGCTTGAAACTCAACCTGGGTACGCTGGCCCGGCCTCAGGTTTGGGCCGTGACCGGTATTCACACGTCCCTGGTTGTGCTGGCTTTTTCGTTGGCGATTTACGGATTGGCAGTGCTCGGTGCAACGGTTTTCTCCGCGCTCGATCTGAAACAGGCATTGCTGATAGCGTTTGCGTTGAGCTTCTCAAGCACTGTCTTTGTCGTAAAAACACTGGAAGACAGGGGCGAGCTGAGGTCCCTGCATGGGCGAATCGCGATAGGCATCCTGATCATGCAGGATATCGCTGCTGTGGCGTTCGTTGCTGTATCGGCGAATCAATGGCCTTCCTGGTGGGCGCTCCTACTATTGTTACTCATTTTGCTTCGTCCCCTCCTGCATCGAATTCTCGTAGGCGTGGGACACGGCGAACTATTGGTCCTCTACGGATTCGTGCTGGCGCTTGGCGGTGCTGAGCTGTTCGAAATTGTCGGAGTCAAAGGTGATTTGGGTGCGCTATTTGTAGGCGTGCTTATTGCCAATCACTACAAGGGTGAGGAACTCGGCAAGGTAATGCTCAACTTCAAGGACCTGTTTCTGCTCGGGTTCTTCTTGTCAATCGGATTCTCGGGCCAATTGACACCTCAAACTCTGATTGTCGGCGTACTAATTACGCCTCTGATTTTTGCCAAGTCGGCACTTTTCTACGTGCTTCTGACTGGCTTTAGGCTGCGTGCGAGAACTGCGCTCCTGTCCTCGCTAAGCCTGACCAACTACAGTGAGTTCGGTCTGATTGTTGCGTCAATTAGTGTCGCCAACGGGTGGCTCTCCGGCGACTGGATGGTCATTCTATCCATCGGTATGTCCATTTCGTTCGTGATCGCCGCGTGGTTGAACCCGCGAGGGCAGAGGCTGTACACGCGCTATCAACCGCTGTGGCAGCGAATACAGCGCTCAGATCGATTGGCAGATGATCGTTTGCTGGATATTGGCGGCGCGAGAGTCGCAATCATTGGTATAGGAGGCGTCGGAACCGGCGCATTCGATCATATGAGACAGAAGGTCGGGAACGATGTCGTTGGCATCGACATCGATACGACGACGGTGGCCAATCAGCAAGCAGCGGGTCGAGCCGTAATTCAAGGTGACCCTAGCGATGCGGATTTCTGGGATCGTGTCCACGAGGCTCATTCGTTGGAATTGGTATTGCTGACGCTGCCCAAGGTCGACACGAGTCTAGCCATCATTCGACAACTTAGAGACAGCGATTTTGATGGTGTTGTTGCGGCGATCGCCAGGTTTCCGGATGAGGAGGTATTGCTTAGAAACGCCGGTGTACAGACGGTATTCAACATCTACTCAGAAGCAGGCGTCGGATTTGCGTCGCATGTTATTTCAAGCATGCCCGATTCGAAGGTGATCACGCATGCTTGAACGCTCGTTCTAGGCAGAACGTCAGGAAAGAATCGAAGTTTCCGGTCATGGATGCAAAATTCGCTGGAGATCAATAGTGCATAGGTTCAAAAACATTCTTCTCGTTGCTCAGCCCGGTATCGACAACGCGTCGGCGATCAAGCGAGCAGTTTCTTTGTCGAGTCCAAACCGGGCCACGTTAACGGTCATGGAAGTGATCGAAGCCATTCCCGAGGACTTACAGGTGGCGATTAACGCAATTCCGTCGAATGACATCGTGGACTCAATCGTGACTGAGCAACGCAGCCAACTGAACGCTTTGGTTCGCGAGCAGGGTGGCGGCGCTCATTGCTCGATACGGGTTGTTAGTGGCCGACCGTTTCTTGAAATCATTCGGGCTGTGCTTCAAGAACAGTTTGATCTTGTGATCAAGCCAGCTGGAGCGGCGCATAAGAGCATCGGTCGGATAGGGAGTACCGACATGCACCTGCTGCGGAAGTGTCCGTGTCCTGTGTGGATAATGCAGCCGAATGACGCAAGTAAGTATACGAGCCTGCTGGCGGCGGTGGATATTGACGCTGACGAACACGGTACAGACGTCCTCAGTCGCCAAATTCTGGAGATGTCCACTTCGTTGGCATTGGCCGATTCCAGCGATCTTCATATTGTTCACGCATGGTCACTCGCACATGAGAGCTTTCTTCGGTCGCACAGATCCGGTATCGATGAGTCAGAGGTTGATGCGATGATGGAAGAAGAGAAATCGCTGCGAGCAAAGTGGTTGGCTGGGTTGGTAGATGACATAGGCGGCCGCAAAAATTCCGACGCAGTGGATTATCTAAAACCGAGGTTGCATATGGAGAAAGGTCACCCGCAAACCATCATCCCGCGTCTTGCGGAAGAACATAATGTCGAGCTGATAGTAATGGGGACACTTGGACGAAGCGGAATTTCAGGATTCTTTATGGGCAACACGTCTGAAGAAATACTCAAACAGGTAAGTTGTTCCATTCTCGCAATCAAGCCACCGGGATTCGTTAGCCCTGTCAATGCCCGGTGATCTCCTCCACCAGGAGTCCGGGAACAGCCAGAACGACGACTTCAGCGCCTCGTACGGCATCTTTTGGCGTTGTGGCCGTTGCGTCTCCAGCGGTGATCGCAACCAGGTCCTGAACCTTGTCGCTGCCCGGTTTCCTGGAACCATAGACAATCGTATGGCCCTGCTCCGCAATCGCCGGCCCCAGAGCGCTCCCAAGGCTGCCTGTGACGATGATTGCGATTGTTTCAGCATGCAATGACGAACAAAGTGCGCACAGAAAAAAGGAAGTATGAACTGGTTTTTCACAAAGCATTCCCTAGCTTTGGCGAATCAATGATAATGGCGGCGCAGATCGAGCGAAAACACAAGCCATACAGGAGTTTGACTAGCAATGTCGGCATACGTTCAGGAACTGACTGTCAACTGGGGGGAATCAGATCCCTTTGGCCTGGTTTACTACGCGAGGGAAGTGGCGTGGTTCAACGAAATCGAACATGAGCTTTTCCGCACGATCGGGTACCCGATCAACCGAATGATTGACGACGATCGCAGCGCCTTTGTGATGGGTGAAATCGGCTTCCGCTTTGTTGGCCCCGCGGCGTATGGGCAACGAGTTCAATGCAAGCTCACTCTATTGGAAATTCGAGAAAAAACGCTTCGTTGGCAATGCGACGCACTAAATCTCGACACCGGTGTCCCGATTTGTGAGGGAACAGCTACACGTGTTTTCGCAGAGATCAAAGACGATGGCAATCTTCAGTCAAAACGTATTCCTGATGATATCCGGATCGTGCTCGAGCAATTCAAGGCAAATCGGACCTGACGTGCACAAACGAAGGCATCGATAACTAATATTCCTGCCGAGTCCAGTCGTACAAAATGCCCAGGGTTTCATTGCGTTGTTGTTCCGCCAGACGGTACGCTTCCTCGTTGTCTTCCGGCGCAAACTCATGCGTAATCAGACCGTCTAGATTGAAGCGGCCTGCTGCGACGAGTTCGAAGAATTTCTTGTCAACTCGCCGCTGCGTCCAGCCATCACGGTCGTGGCTATCATGGGTGGCCTGAATGGTCAGGCCCTTCTCCATCAGATCCGATGTCAGCTGTTGCCGATCTGGGTAGCCGGTATCCCCAAGCAGAATAATTTTTCCAAATTTTGCGGCGAAACTTAGTGCGTAACTGAGCGCGCTCGGATTGCCTGTCGTATCGATAATAGTCGAGGGTCCTCTGCCGCCGTCGAGCATTCCAACAGAATCGCTGTTGTCGGCTATATTGCCGGCAAATGTTATCGTCGCGCCTCCGTCGATTGCGTGTCGCAGGCGCGCCTCTGAAATATCGGCAACGGCCAGGTCAGAAACGCCCGCGGCGGCGGCCCAACGTGTGACCATCTGACCGACTGGCCCAGCGCCGATTACGAGCACGGACGCACCGTATCGGAAATCAGCCGCCCAGGCCGCCCGGAATGCAGTTTTGGCGAGGCCACACCAACACGCATTCTTGAGATCAATTCCTGCTGGTACAGGCGTCAGATTCTGCGTGGCAATGACTTGGTGTGATCCATGCGCCATACGCATGAAAACGGTGTCGCCGGGCGAATGTTCCGTGACTGAGCGTCCGACTTTTTCAACTACCGCGATCGCTTGGACGCCGGTCTTCGTTTGTGGAAACGAAAACCACTTGGCGAAATGGGTGTCCGGAGCATATTTCTGATGCAGTATCGTTGTTTCTGTACCGATGCTCATAACGCTGTATTGAGTACGCACGCGTACATCGTTGTCGCCCATGTCCGGCAATTCAAAGCTCTCCAGCCTTGTTTGCCCCTTTTTCGGAAAAACTATTCGCTCTGGCATGACAATCACCGAATTGATTTATATATAAACTTATTTTACCTTAGACCGAACTACCGTCTGGTTGCAAGTGCGCTTCATCGGTCGCTTTGTGCCAGGAAAACTGCTCGAGGAGGGAAGCTGTGCAGGAATGCAAGCAGGCGATCATTACAGGGGGCGCTTCAGGCATCGGCAGGGCCGTCGCCGAGAGAATGGTATCGGAGGGACTCACTGTGATCATTGCAGATGTCAACGCCGTTGCCGTAAAGCGCACCTGTGATGAACTAAACGCAAACGGCGCTCATGCCATGGCTTGCGCAATTGACGTTGCCGATGCGTCTGAATGCACGCGTCTTGGTACCGATTTCGGCCAGATCGATATTCTTGTGGCGTGCGCGGGAATTCAAACTGCAGGCACTGTCATTGATACGACTGAAGAGACGTGGCGCCGCGTACTGGCCGTCAACCTGGCCGGTGTTGCGAATTGCTGTCGTGCTGTGCTACCTGGCATGTCACAGCGCAAGAGTGGGTCGATTGTAGTCGTGTCTTCCAACAATGCGGTCTGCGGCTCTGCTGGTATGGCGGCCTATGACGCGAGTAAGGCGGGTGTGCTCGCTTTGGTGAAGAGCGCTGCAATTGAGCATGGCAGTGATGGCGTACGAGTGAATGCGATTTCCCCTGGTACGACAATTACCGACTACCATATTGATCGATTTGCCGAGCAGGGCGTCAGCGAGCAACAACTTGAGGAGATGACGGCAGGTACCGGGTTGCTCAACAGGGCCGCGGCACCGGAGGAGATTGCGAATGCCATTTGGTTTCTGGCGAGCAATGAGGCGTCTTACATTACGGGCACCAATCTTCTCGTCGATGGTGGGTTCTCGCTGGCGGGTGGACATTGAAAATCGTGAACGACAATCACGTCAGGGTCGGGATTCTCGGAACTGGAAACATGGCGCACTCCTTCGCCACTAGCCTGATCCATGCAGAAAATATCAAGACTGTTGCAGTAGCCTCACGACGCGCTTCCTCAGCCGATGCGTTTGCGAGTTTGCATGACATAGGCAAGTCCTACTCCTCCTACGATGCGCTCGCAGATGATCCGGAGATTGATCTCGTATACATTGCGACGCCGCACTCTCGCCATAAGAGCGACAGCATCATGTGCTTGCATGCTGGCAAGGGTGTTCTCTGCGAAAAGCCCTTCGCGATCAATGCACATGAAGCAAGAGAGGTTATTGACCTTGCGCGAAAGCGCAAGCTATTCCTGATGGAGGCGATGTGGACGCGCTTTCTACCGTCATTCGGGAAACTAAGAGAGTTGCTGGCTGAAGACGCGATAGGCGATGTTCAGCTCATTCTGGCCGGTGGTGGCTTTCAACCCGATCGGGATGCAGAAGCCTATTTGTGGCAGCCGGAGCTCGGTGGCGGTGTCCTGTTGGACGCTGGAGTTTACCCGGTTTCAGCGGCGTCGATGATTCTCGGGGACCCAGATCAGGTGAAGGCGTGCGGGAGTATCGGTGACTTCGATGTCGACGAGCAAGATTCTGTTTTGCTTCAGTACGAGGGTGGCAGGACCGCAATACTCTATGTGTCGCTCAATGTGACGTCGTCTCCCGATATGACGATACTGGGAAAGCGCGGGCGGATTTACGTTCACGCGCCGATGTTTGCGCCGACCAGAATTGATCTACAGATCAATGGTGAGGACGTTCAGGCGTTTGAGCTGCCGATAATTGGCAATGGCTATCAATATCAAGCGGTTGCTGCCGCCAATGCCATACGCGATGGCGATACTGAGTGCAATCTAATGCCTCTCAATGAAACGCTTGCCATCATGAATACGATGGATCTTATTCGAGACCAGATTGGTATGCGCTACCCGATGGAAAATTTGACGTGAAATTCAGACCAGGAGATTTTGATGGCAGTCGTTGTAATTACAGGATCCAGTAGCGGCTTTGGATTGCAGGCCGCACTGGCGTTCGCCCGCAATGGCGATTCGGTCATAGCGACAATGCGCAATCCCGAGAAAAGCGAAGTACTACGGGACTTGGCGAGTCAAGAAGACCTGCGTGTCGATGTTCTCGCGCTTGACGTGACGGAGTCTGGCACGTTCGATGAATTCTTCGAAAATGTTGTTGAAAAATACGGTGCTGTCGACGTACTCGTCAACAATGCCGGAATTCTTCGCCCCGGGGCATTTGAGGACCTTGACGAGGCAGAAATTCGACTCGTAATGGAGACAAATTTCTTCGGACCAATGCTATTGAGCAAAGCCGTACTGCCACACATGAGAGAGCAGCAAAGTGGCCACATCATAATGGTGAGTTCGCTATCCGGAATCGCGGGATTGCCTGGGGATGTTGCGTATACGGGCAGCAAATTCGCACTCGAGGGTGCGAGTGAAGCCCTGCGGCATGAAGTCGATCGATGGAACATAAAACTCTCGTTGATCCAGGCGGGCATGTACAGCACACAGATATTTCCAGACAAAGGTGACGACGTCATGCCGGAAGGCTACCCGGCAGATTCACCCTATCGTACTTTGGTTGAAACCAAATTACGTGGTGTGTACGAGTCACTGAAAGGTGCGCTGGATCCCAAGGATATTGCCAACCTAATGGTAACGATCGCATCGTCTAGTGGTGAGCAATTGCGCTGGCCAGCAGATGCTGTTGCGAAGATGGTATTGCAGAAAATGTTCGCCCAAAACGACACCGAAAGGGATGATTTTTTACGCGGCGTATCCGGTTCAGACTGGTGGAGCAATGGCGAGGTCGCTCCGACCGCGGGAGAGTCAGAATGACAAGGCTGGCGCACGTCTGTATTGAGACGCAGGATCTGCAAAAGACCGAGGCGTTCTACCGCGCATTAGGGCTTCGCCGCCAGTTCGATTTTCAAAACAAATCCGGTTTGTTGGTCGGCTACTATCTTGCGTTTGAAAATGAATCATATATTGAAGTCGTGCTGAATAGAAAGTCGCAATCAGAGGGAATCATCAATCACTTCGCTATTGAAACGGATGACATAGATCAGACTCGGGAGAAGGCCATTGGTGCAGGCGTTGAAGTCAGTGAAAAACGATTTAGTGGTGATCGTCTCTGGATGTTCACCTGTCATGACCCCAGTGGGATTTTCATCGAGGTCATGCAGTACACCGATGACAGCATGCAACGCGTAGGCGGTATTTGCGAAGTGGATTACTCGCCCTGATTCGAAGTTAGTGCGGAAAGACCTTCGGCTGTTCGATATATGGGTCGCGCCAATCGGGAAACCGAGTCTCAAAAATGCTGTTCTTGCCGTAGTCTTCGATCAGGCGTCCCTTGCCAGTGCCACCGTGCCACAAATCGAAAACAGGGCTGGCGTTCGCATCGAAAAAGTCGTCGACAGATCGTGATAACTCCGCAACAGTATCGGCGAAACGGATGTCATCGATGAGGTTAACCAGTTCCTCCGGGTCGTCTGACACGCGGTAAAGTTCATTGGGGCCGTCCGGGAATCTTTTGACGAATTTCCATTCAGCTGTTCTGACTCCACGCATGGTGATGAATTCAAAGAACACTCGAGCCTCCGGACGTACACCGTGTCCACTCATCTCGGGTAACAGGCTGCGCCCGGTCGCACCATCAATTTCAATCTCGGTTAGACCGGCGAACTCAACAATTGTCGGAAAAAGATCTATCTGACTGGCTAGCGCGGTTGTTCGTTGCCCAGGGGCAATAGCACCCGGCTGTCTGAGGATCAGCGGAATTGCGAGGTGGCTATCAAAGGCCGGGAAAGGGTAGGCCCAGGAGGTATTGCCCCAGAGCCCATGCTGACCATAGGCAGATCCCTGGTCAGACGTATAGATCACGAGCGTGTTTTCATCCAGCCCCAATTGCTGGAGAGAATCCAGAACACGGCCAACGCCGGCATCTACATGACTGGTTTCCGCTGCAGCGTTGATTATTGCTCGTGGGTTGTTTAACGCATTTATGGCGGCCCATGCATGCGTTGATTCAGCCTGCATATGGGAACTGGGTTTCGAGTCAATTGCCCAGTTTCTCAAGTACTCATGTACAGGCAACTGCGGAAAACTCGGCGGATTTTCTCGATAGTTTTCGGCAAACGGACTGTGCGGCGAATTCGTTACAACGGGCGGGAGAATGTACGGACCATTGTACGAGAGGAATAGAAAAAACGGTCGGCTTTGATCATGAGATGCAAGAAAATCTATTGCCGTGTCTGTCCAGAAATCAGTAATGTGACCCGAAACCTGTATCCGCTTTCCGTTGTCGATGACATCCGTGTCAACAAACGACTTCGTATGGCCAGTTTCCATTGTGACCCAGTGGTCAAAGCCAAGTTGTGGTTTATCGTGGGTACCCAGGTGGTATTTTCCGACCAATGCCGTTCGGTATCCTGCCTGCGACAAGGTGAGCGGCAACGTCCGAAACTCGCCAACCGCCGACCATGCCGGAATTCCGATTCGAGCAGGGTCAGTGGGCAATGCGTTGTGAACGCCATGTTGCGAGGGCATCAAACCCGTCATTAGTGAGGCCCTTGTTGGCGAGCAGACGCCGCTAATGGCGAACGCGTGCTCGAAAACAATACCCTCTGACGCAAGTCGGTCAATATTCGGTGTTGATACTTCGGAATTGCCGTAGGTTCCGAGCAGTGTTGGGCTCTGGTTGTCAGTAAGAATAATCAGGATGTTCGGCCGAACGGTGTTCCCGGAAGCGAATGTTTCGCTCACAGAACACGCTACACAAGCGAACGTCAGTGCAAGAACAATAATTGTGTTTTGAAATTTGCCCAATGGGGTCTTACTACATCAGGAATTGGGTCACGGCTACACCTATGAATGTGCCGATAACATAGCCGAAGATGCCGCACATTATTGCCGGTGTTACCAAAGTCCGCCAGCCTTGCGAAATTGCTATCGCCGCAGTAACGGCTGGGCCAACGAGGGCTGCCCCCGAAGCAACAATGGCTTCTGCCAAGTCGATCTTCAACAACTTAGCGGCCCCGAGAACGATCACCAGGTGCAAGATGATGATAGTCATGCCATAAAAGAACAACACCATCGCGGAGCCCAGGAATGCTGTCGCGTTGGTGCTCGATCCGACCATCGCAAAAAACACGTACATGAAGATCATGCCAAGCTCGAATTCTCCCTCGAGTCGATCCATGGCCTTTGGAAATGCATTGGCTATTATGATTGTGAGTATTGTTACAAACAAAATGTTGTACTGGCTTTGGCCGATTGCATTGCCAATTGCACCAGCGACAGCGCAAATACCAAAACTTAGCGCGAGCGCACCGGTGAGGTGACGCAGATAGACTTTCGAACGAGACGAGTCCTTGAGTTGTTCTTTCTCCGCGTCGTCGATAGTGTCTGAGAACTGTGTGGGTATGAACTTGGTAATCGTCTTCACTGTCGGTATGGCGATAAGCATCATCAATGCGAGAATACTGACGACACTACTGGCACTTATTGCAGACGTGAACTGGGATTCCGTCATTTCCACAACCTGTGATACCGCGAGGAAATTGACGGCTCCACCCACGTAGCCGCCTGTGTATGTGCCGGCAACCTTCGGGCCAATTTCGCCAAGGTCCAGGAGAAAGAAACCGATAATTGCTCCCGCTACGGTTGCCGCCGAAGCGATGAAGAACGTGATTATGACTTTGCCGCTTTCTCGAAAGATTCGCCGAATATCTGCCTTGAACAACAAGAGGGGGATGGCCAGTGAAACCATGTAGCCGCCGACGAAATCGTAGGCAGGCGATGTAAACGGGATAATTCGAAAATTCGACAAAGCCATCGCCAGGACGAGGACCCAAACGACGCCCGACGTCTTCTTGCCAATTGGATGATTGTCGATCCAGAAGCCGAAATAGGCCAGGCCAATGAGCACAGTGCCCATTGCGAAAACGTTATCCGCCGATACCAACGGCAAGCTGAAGTCCCCCATCTCGAATCCTTATTGTTGTATTAGGCGCAAAGGGTCTTGCGGTTCTGCTCCATGAGTATATATCGCCATGGTGTCGGCATACGCTCGTCGATCGTGACTTCAATAATCGTCGGTCCGTTCTCCGCAAGAGCCTTGGGCAAGATCTCCTTCAAGCTCTCCGGCGAATTGACCCGATAGCCGCTGGCGCCATATGCATCTGCGAGTTTCATGAAGTCCGGATTGTGCAGGTCAGAACATATTCGCCGGCCTTCGAACCACTCATCCTGTTGCCTCTGCACATTCGTGTACTTGTTGTCATTAAATACGATAGACACGAGATTCAGTTGATACTGGACAGCTGTCGCGAGCTCCTGAATATTGAACATATAGCCCCCGTCACCACTGATCGCGACGACTGGTTTGTCAGGGTGAGCGGCCGCGACTCCCAAAGCTGTTGCAAGACCATAGCCCAAAGTACCTTGCTGAGCTGCTGATACAAAATGTCGGGGCTCATACACAGGGAATCCCGACCATGAAACGAACCCGACCTGGGTAACCTCATCAATGAAATATCCGTTTCGTGGCATAACTTCCCGAATAGTATCGAGATAGGCCATTTGCGGAGCAACGTGTTGCAACATGTCCGCACGGAGGTCCAGTTTCAGATTAGTCAGCTCTTCCTCGCGACTGCTTACCGAGCCGCCCGCGTGCTCAAGTTCACTGAGCAGGGCAGTTAGAGCGTGATCAGCATCAGCCAGAATTCCGACCTCAGGGTCGCAAATACGAGTCATTTCCTTTGCGTCAATGTCGATTCGAATCAGCTTGAGTTGCTCGTCCTTGCCCCACATTGTCAGCGGCATTTTCAGACGCGTACCGACCGCCAGGACGGCATCGGCCTTCCCCCAGAGTCTGTGACCCGCAGGCAAATTCTGACTCAGGTAGTGATCGTCCGAGACGACTCCTTTGCCCTTCCGCTTGGAAACCACGGGAGCCTGAAGCCGTTCCGCAACGGCTAACAACGAAGCTCCCGCGTCCAGGGCACCAGAACCAATTACGATCATTGGATTCTTCGCAGCGAGCAGGATTTTTGCGGCTGCCTTGACCTGGTCGATATCGACGACCGGCGGTTCGCGACGCTCGGCTCTTACAGCGGCCCTGGTCTCGGCACTGTCCCCCATGACGTCCATCGGCATTTCGACTTCAACGGGTTGAGGGCGGCCTGATTTCAATTCTTCGAATGCTCGTTGCATGACATCAGGTGTGTCTGATCCCTTGTTTATGCGTTCAGCGGATTTCGTTATATGACTAATCATGCCCAGCTGATCAGGGATTTCGTGAAGGTGTCCATAGCCGCTATCGATACCGTCGAGATGAACCTGGCCGGAAATGGCCAAAACAGGAGAGTTACAGGCCCATGCAGTACAAAGAGCGGCTGTGGTATTGAGCAGTCCGGGGCCTGGTACAACTGCGAAAACACCTGGTTTGCCGGTTGTCTGAGCATAACCAAATGCCATATACGCTGCGCCTTGTTCGTGGCGCGAGTGGATGATATTGACCTTTCGCTCGCTTCTATAGATTGAGTCGAACAGGTGATCGAGCTGTCCTCCCGGCAAGCCGAACATCGTATCCACGTCATTCGCGATCAACGATTCGACGATCGCATCCGCACCCGTAATTTCTGCCATACAGTCCCCGCTGGTTTCTCTTATTTCTCAGGAGCCTAATCGACGACCGTCGAAAAAGGTTTATATATAAAGCAAGGTTAACCGTCATCGGGTGCGCCTGTAAAGAACTGATTGATCGCGTTGCTTGCGATGTACGTGGCAGAGTCTCGATCACCGGTGGCTTGAAGGTCTTTAATATCAATGGGTTATAGGTATCCAAAGTGCCTGGCGAATCACCATCAATGCCCCTCGGGATTTGTCGAAACCTTATATATAAACTAATTTGACATGAAAAAAGGTTTAGGTATAAAATTAATTCGTAATGATTTACATGTAAATAAACCGTCTTGTCGAAGTGAGGCGATAATTATAGTAAGCGGGCCCAGCTCGCACTTCAGGGGGAAGTAGAATGAAACACCTGCCCAAAATCTCAATTGCACTCGTCACGGGGTGCCTGCTTGTGCCGACGACATATGCGCAAGACACTGACGGTGCTGCGCTGGAAGAAATCACCGTAACGGCACAACGCCGTGAACAAACCACGTTCGAAGTGCCAATTAGCATATCGTCATTTAGCGGGGCACAACTCGAGCAGGGCAACTACAAAGGTGCGCGGGATTTTCTGCAGTTGACACCCAATGTTGCGTTCACCTCAAATGATCAGCAAGGCAACAAGAATGGTGATATCTCAATTCGCGGCCTGGGTGATTTGACGGGCGGTGGTAATGAACGCTTGATTCAGTCGCGCCCGACTATTGGATATTTTGTCGACGACTTCAGCACAGCATTCGTCGCGAGCGGCAGTGCGAATCCTCCCTTGGATGACGTCGAGCGAGTTGAAATTCTGCGCGGCCCTCAAGGAACATACTTTGGCCGAAACGCGACCGGCGGTGCGTTAAACATCGTCACCAAGAAACCTAACGAAAATGGCATGGCGAAAGTTCGGTTGGGTATCGGCAATCACGATTCGTACGATGTTGGGCTTGTCGGAAACGTTCCGGTGACAGAAAACTTGTTCGTCCGTGGCAGCGCTTCATTTACATCGAGTGGTGGACATCTGGAGAACATTCATCCGACAGGCAATCAGCCAGGTTATGAATCACTAAATGCTCGAATCGCGCTCAGGTGGGTGCACGACGACTGGACTGTCGATCTTGCTTCTCACTTTATTGATGAAGATGATGAGCAAATGGCCCGAATTCCAACGATGAGTGGCCCGGCGGGATTCCTGTTTACAGCATCCGGTGGTGCAACCGCAGCCGGGGCAACGTGTGGACTGGGTCAGAATATCTATATCGAAAATGGCAATGAAGACAAAATGTGTGAGGATCAGGCGGCCTTCACGGATATCGACAATTCGTTGACCACAATGCGTATTGAACATCTTGGCGATCGATTTGGGCTTACGTCTATTACTGGTTTTATCAAGAGCGACATGTACCAGTATGAGGATGTCGAGAATAGCGGCCTGGACTTCTTTAATCGCGTTTCCGACTATTCCAGCGAATCGTTCAGTCAGGAAATTCGCGTGTTTTCTACTGAGAGTACGAAGATTGGATCCATTGGTTTTGACTGGATGATTGGCGCGATAACCTATGACGATGAGGCGCAGGTCAATAATATGATCATCTCCGGCGCGGATGTCATTCTTTCAGGTGCTTTCCCGGGCGGAGGTCCCCTCGGTGCGACGACGCCAGGTGATCGGCCAAACGAGAACGAGATTGCGATCAATCGTGACGGATTCGCCGCGTTTTTCGATCTCGGATTCGACTTGACGGACTCGTTGACGTTGCAGGTTGGCGGACGGTTCTCCTCCGATGATGACAGCCAGTCCTGGGCAAATACGTATGCCTCCTTCGGCTGCGGTCGCCGACAGGTCATTGCGGGCGTTCCCGATCCATTCACGGCGAACTGTGCGCTGCGTCCCGATCAGGATGTGGTCATATATACGGCGCCGGACGGTAGCCAATTCACCAGCGGCGGTCGTTTCGATCAAACGGCTAACAACCCATTCCTCAACGTCGCAAATGATGGCACGAACTTCTCACCACGAGTGGCGCTGAACTGGGCGCTTAGCGACGATGCTTCGGCGTACGCTACAATTTCGACCGGGTATCGAGCTCCAGGTGGTCGATCTGCTCCTGATGGCGGTGGTCCCGGGGACACGATTACCGATGGCCGTTCCCGGTTCGATGAAGAGACAGTGACTAATTTTGAAATTGGCTACAAAGCATTCCTGATGGATCGTCGAGTGAAGTTGGAAGCCGCTGTGTTTCGTATGGATTGGGATGATATGCAAGTTCGAGTGTCTCGAACTCTGTGTCAACCGGGATTGGAGGTTGTTCCGTCGCCAGCGGATTGCCCGGCGGGCGGCACTGGATTCTCTCCATTGAACCTTGTTGCGAATGCCGACAGCGCACGCAGCCAGGGACTGGAAGTAACCGGACAGTTCTTGGTCACTGACAGTTTCGTTATCGAGGGTGCAATTGGTTTAATGGACGCTGAGTTCAAGAGCTTTACGGATGCGCCACAAGGCGATGTTTCCGGGCAGCAACTGCCGAATGCTCCGGACACAACAGCATTTCTTGCGGGTCAATATGAGTGGGGCGGTGAAGTCAGTAAGTTCGTCAGACTTGAAGCAAGTTATCGGTCGGACGTTGTATCCCGATTTGGGGACATTCCAGCTACTGCATTTCCTCAGATTTCTCCGTCATCAACAATCGTAAACTTTCGAGCAGGCGTCGAGTGGGAAAATCAGAGTTTGATTTTCAACGTCGCGAATCTGGGTGACGAAGATTACTATTCAGGTCTGGATAGCTTCTCGCACTCGGGTTCGGTAACGACACCTGGCGGAACTTTCGTAAACCTGGCTTGGACAATGACCGCAGATTTCTAGTTCCCCCGCTACAACTGCTGTTGTTGTAATGTAATACAGTGCCGGGGCCACAGCGTTGTGGTTCCGGCATTGTTTTGTCAGCAAACGGAAGACTGTTGGAAGTGAAATTGCGAAATCAACTAACCTGCTTTCGAGTCCTTGCCGCCATATCGACATTGAGTGTCTTGGCGGCCTGTTCGAAAACGCACTCGGAGAGCAGTGCAGCCGAAGTCCTGACCGAGCGCGAGCTGCCGAATATCGTCATTATTTTGACCGACGATATGGGGTACGGCGATATTGGCGCGTATGGAGCAACGAGAATCCGTACGCCACACATTGACGCAATTGCCGAGTCTGGCATGCGGTTTACGGACGGGTACGCAAGTGCAAATGTGTGTTCTCCGTCTCGTGCCGGACTGATGACAGGACGCTATGCAATTCGGTCGGGGCTTGCCTGGAAGGTCGTAACTGCAGCAGACACTCATGGTATTCCGTCGGCTGAGGAAACGATCGGCGAAGTCGCACAGCGGGCAGGATTTGAAACGGCCATGGTCGGGAAGTGGCACCTGGGTAATCGTCCGGAGTACTCTCCACTCAAGCACGGTTTCGAGTACTTTTACGGGGTTCCGCATAGCAACGACATGCCGAACTTCGCGCTGTACGATGGCGTAGACATCGTAGAACAACCTGTAAACCAGACTACATTGACGCGTCGCTATACTGAGAAAGCTGTCGCGTTCATTGAAGAAACGGTGGGCAGGTCGCCTTTTCTGTTGTTTGTTTCGCACACGTTTCCGCATATTCCATTGAACGCCTCGCCCGAGTTTCATGGCCGATCCGATGCTGGGTTGTATGGCGACACAGTCGAAGAGCTGGACTGGAGTACCGGTGAGATCATGAGGGCACTACGTGAGGCTGGAATTGATCACAATACGCTGATCATATTCACAAGCGACAACGGTCCATTTTTCGAAGGAAGTACCGCAGGCCTGAAGGGCGGCAAGGGAAACTCCTGGGAAGGCGGCTATCGCGTGCCATTCATCGTTTCGTGGCCGGATGTCATTGACCCCGGCCGAGTGTCGTCGGCCATAACAATGAACATCGACTTGCTGCCGACCATCGCTGACGTATTGAATGTGCTGCCCTCAGCAGACGTTCTGGATGGCAAGAGCCTGCTTCCGCTCCTGCATGGCGGCGAAGAATCGCCGCACGATTACTTGTATTACTTCAACAATGAGCGACTTGTCGGCGTGCGGTCGAGTGAGTGGAAGTACGTGACGCACGCCTACTACACAGGCAGTCTGGGTGCGTTCCAAAAGTTCGATCAGCTTCCTGAATTTGCTTCGCCCTATGACCTGCTTTTCAAAGTAACGCCGGCAAATGACGAGGCGTACAGCGTGGCAGATCGAAACCCGGGCATCCTTCAAGAGCACAAACTCATTCTGGAACGCGCGCGCGCAGAATTCGCGCCGTTAAGGACCAGAGAGCTGGAGCAGACCTACCCGTGACGGCTCCTCAGGTTCACGAAGCGCATCATCGAAAATCAGACCAGGGCCCCATTGTGAAATATTGTTCTTCGATCTTTGTATTCCTCAGTACGCTAGTGATCAGTGTTGCTGCGTTCGCAGAACCCGTGACTCACGCGACGTTTCCCGATGTGTCAGACAAGAATGTTGCGTTTGTATACAGGGACGCCGTCTGGATTGTGCCAATCTCTGGCGGCGAAGCACGTTTGCTTTCCGACATTGGTGAACGAGTTCGACATCCCAAGTTTTCGCCGGATGGCAGCAGAATTGCGTACTCGGCGACACTGAACGGCAATCAAGATGTTTTTGTCGTCGATATTTCTGGCGGGCCAATCCTTCGGGTGACCAATCATCCTTCACGTGATGACCTCGTAGACTGGCATGTTGATGGCGAACAGCTGCTGTTCAAGAGCTCGATGGCGAGTCCACGTGCGGTGTACAACCGACTGTTTCATGTTTCATCCTCAGGTGGGTTACCAACTGCTTTTCCAATGCCGTATGTTGAAACAGCTGCACAAAGTGCGGATGGCGATCAGATCCTCTTCACCTACCTGCGTGACTTTCAGGAAGAGGTATGGAAGCGATATCTGGGTGGCCGCGCGCCTGACATCTGGACGTACGACCTGAGTACCTCGGACAGCCGCAAGCTGACGGTCGACCTGGCGCCGGATTCTGTGCCGATGCTGAATGGCGACAATGTCTACTATCTGTCCGAACGTGGTTCAGACCGCCGCAGTAACTTGTGGGTATTCGAAGATTCCGACAAGGACGCCCGGCAAGTAACTTTTTTCGCCGAGGATGACGTTAGAAACCCGTCAATCGGCAACGCTGGAATTGTCTTTGAGGCAGGCGGCAATATTTACTTGCAACGCCTGACGGCGAATGTACCGGAACGGCTGGAAATATCGGTTGCCATTGCGCGCCAGGAGAGACAAGCGAAACGAGTATCGCTGGGAGATCGTGTCGAAGGGGCGAGTATTGGACCTGATCGAACCATTGCGTTCGAAGCACGGGGCGATGTTCTGATCTACGACGTGAAAAAACACAGTGCAATCAACGTGACTCATTCGTCGGATGCTGCAGAGCGGTACCCCTCACTATCGCCAGGAGGCAACAAGGTCGCCTACCAGAGTGACGTAAGCGGTGAATACCAATTGTATGTCCTCGACCTCGAAACACAGGAATCACAACAGCTGACAGAGTTTTCCTCCGGATTTCGATATCGACCATTCTGGTCACCTGACGGGCGCTATCTCGCGTTCATGGATCAACAACAGATCATTTGGCTGGTAAAGACTGCTAGTGGCGAAATTCGAAAACTCGACCAGGGCCATTGGCGTTATCACTGGGATATGCCGAATTTCCGTATCAGCTGGTCACCTGACAGCCAATGGCTGACCTATTCAAAGGCCGGCGACAATCGCAACCAGTCAATCTACGCTTACAGTGTACGCGCGGGACAGCGAATACAGTTAACGTCTGGCTTTTACAGCGATTTTGACCCAGTCTTTGACGCTTCAGGCAACTACATCGCAGCGCTAAGCTATCGAAACTTTTCGCCGACGTTTGGCGACATCGACCCGACCTTCGTCTACACCAATTCAATGGTCGTTTCGTTGTTGCCTCTAACTGCAGATGCAGGTGCGCCCGGTGATATCAACTGGCAGATGCCTGAAAAGAGGGAAGAGGTTGAAATAGATCCGGACGATATTGAGTCTCGACTTTACGTTCTTCCCATCGAACCGGGACGACTATCGATGCTGACGTTCTCGGATAGCACGCTATCGGTAACCCGAACGAATGGCGGTTCGACGGAGATTCTTGGCTTGCAACTGGGGCGCGATGAGTCGAGAAGCATTTGGAAAGGCGAAGGTGTAAGAGTTTTCGATTCGGCAGGCGGTGGAACCCTGTTACAGGGAAGCGGCGGCAAAATGCTACTGCTCAATTCTGCCGACGAGATCGGCGAATCGGAAATTCAGACCGGGAAACTCAGTGCGAAAATAGACCCTGGTCTTGAGTTTCTGCAGATGTTTGACGACTCGTGGCGCTACCAACGGGACTTCTTTTACGATCCTGGGCTGCATGGCGTCGACTGGGACGCGATAAGAGCTCATTATCGACCACGCGCAGCGGCAGCCTATACCGAGCAGGAGTTGACGGCCGTTGTGCGCGAAATGCATGCAGAGCTTGCGGCGGGGCATGTGTATGTGTCGGTCGAGCCACCGTATAGCCGAAGTGATGCCGAAAACGTAGGCATGCTGGGTGTGGACTTCGAAGTACGCGATGGAGCGCTCGCCATCAAAAGGATTCTGCGCCCGGGCGTGCGCAGATCTGAACATCGGTCAGCCCTGGATAGCAGCACGCTAAAGGTTAGAGAGGGCAACTTCATTTTGGCGGTGAATGGTCGGCCGCTATCTGTTGATATTGCACCGTGGGAAGCATTCGAAGGACTTGCCGATGAGGAAGTCGAATTAACGGTAGCGGATTCGGCGAGCGGTCTTAATCGCCGAACTATTCGGGTCAGAACGCTGACCAGTGAGCGAAAGTTGCGAGAGTTGGATTGGGTCGAAAGAAACCGCCAGATTGTAGATGAGGCATCCGGCGGCAAGATTGGCTATATCTACATTCCGAATACCGGCGCGGAAGGTCAGAACGAATTGATGCGAATGTACCGTGCGCAGTATCACAAAGAGGCACTGCTGATCGACGAGCGCTTCAATACCGGTGGGGCATTGGGCGATCGATTCGTAGAGTTACTGAATCGGCCACCGTTAAACTACTTTAGTTCGCGCAACGCCAACGACTATCCTTTGCCGGAACTCTCGCATCGCGGGCCAAAAGCCTTGCTCATCAATAGTTGGAGTTACTCGGGTGGAGATGGCTTCCCGTTTCTCTTCAAGACTGCGGGCCTTGGTCCACTGATCGGAACGCGCACCTGGGGCGGTCTGATCGGTCCCGGTATGCGTATGTCATTGATCAATAGTGGCTTTATTTCTGCACCACCGCAGCGTGTTTACGATATTCACGGCGAATGGGCGGCGGGTAACGAAGGCGTCAAGCCAAACGTCTCGCTGCAAAATAATCCAGGCGAATTGGCGCGCGGCAACGACCAGCAACTAATGCGCGCAATTGAGCTGCTGCTGGGCGAAGTTGAGAAAACACCAGAAATCAAGATCCCGGAGTATCCGGAGCAAATGCCACTTTCAAATTCAGGAAACTAGACCGTGAAAAATAAACTGGTTCAAGCACTCGTTTACGCCGCTGCGTCACTCATGATCGGATACGCAGGCGTAGTTCTTGCGGCTGAGACAGTTGCGGTTGAAGAGCAACGCAGTCGCTACCTACTGGTGCATGCCGGTTCGTTGCTCGCAGTGCCCGGTAAACCGCCACTCAACCAGGTGACTATTGTCGTGCGAGATGGACTCATCGACGAAATCCGCGACGGTTTCAGTAGCGTCAGTGAATTCGAAGTGCGGTCCGGCGGGGATGTTATCGAATTGCTCGATTTATCGGACAGGTTTGTATTACCCGGCCTTATGGACATGCATGTACATCTGTCTTTCGAGTTTGGTGCCGACGGACAAAGCAGTCACGGTGTTGCAGATGAATATGCAATGCGCCATAGATCGGCAAAAGATGATGCCTATAGTTTCGTTGCTGCAATATCGAATGCAGGCAAGACCCTGAATGCGGGCTACACGACTGTGCGTAATGTCGGTAGCGAAGGATGGCACCTGGTTGCCCTCAGAGATGCGATCAATGATGGCAACCTGACCGGTCCAAGAATATTTACGGCCGGCCATACAATCCGGATTGGTGCAGATGAAGGGGAGGGTGCATGCTCGGATGTCGCGAGTTGCCGTCGGGCCACGCGGGCGCAGATCGACATGGGTGCTGACGTTATCAAAGTCTACGCAACCTGTAGTGGCTCCAAGCCCTGTGGATATCAGAGCGCCCCATCCGTATTTCTGGAGGATGAGTTACGGGCGATTGTGGAAACTGCTGCCACTCGTGATATCAAAGTTGCAGCGCATGCGCATGGCACAAAAGGTATCAATCTCGCCGCATCCGTCGGAGTTGCCTCAATCGAACACGGCTCTTATAACAACAAGGAGTCGCACCGGATAATGAAACGCAACGGCGTTTTCCTCGTGCCGACCTTATCGGTGCAGGACAATATCAATGAAGACATAAAAGGCGCTAAGGGAAAAATGCTCGATATCATGCAGGCATTCCTGGACAACCACGGTCCCAGAATGCTCGCGGCCCACAGAGCTGGAGTAAGAATAGCGGCCGGAAGCGATGCGGGCGTCACCAAACATGGCAATAACGCACGTGAACTTGAATTTTACGTTGACAACGGTTTGTCTCCCGAGGAGGCAATAATTGCCGCGACCGTTAATGCCGCTGAATTGCTGGGAATATCTGAGACGCTTGGGACCATTGAGCCTGGAAAAATCGCTGACATGATTGCTGTGACAGGAAATCCGTTAGATAACATCAGCTTGCTTAAGAACGTAGAAGCCGTCGTGAAAGACGGGGCTGTCGTCGTCGCCCCGGAATAGCAAGGTGAGTGCGTCAGAGCCTGAGTGGAAGGGGATTCTCGCCAGCATACTGCTGGCGAAAACAGCGGTCGCCACCTTTTCGATTGCGCCATTTTTGGTTGGCGGATATATCGACCACCTGGGTTTCAGTGCCGCAGAAGCTGGACGGCTGCTGTCAGTTGAGATTTTCGCGCTGGCGATTTCCAATGCGCTAGCTTTTTTCTGGATTCACAGAGTTTCGTGCCGCAAGTGGGCTCAGCGATTGCTGGTGTTGGTTGTCGCATGCAATCTATTGTGTATCTACGCACCCGCTTATGATTCTCTGCTGTTGTTGCGCATAGTTGTTGGAGCACTGGAAGGAGCATTGCTGGCCCTCGGTTTCGGTCTGCTCGGCAAAACGCGCCGGCCGAATCGAAACTTCGGACTTTACTTTGCGGTGTCACTGACAATTGGAGCGATCAATGTTCGCATCCTTCCGCTATTTCTTGAGGCGGCAGGAGTTACGGGGCTATTCGTTAACTTATGCCTGTACGCTGTGATCGCGTTGGCAGGCTCGGTTTGGGTGCAGAAGCACCGCGTTGCGGGAGCAGGCACGCAAGATGCGGCTGTGAAAAGCAGCCCCGGTGGTTTTGCTATCGCCGCTGTTCCGCTGGCGTTCCTGATAGTTGCTAACTACGTATACTTTGTTGGTCAGGGTGGTGTCTGGTCATTTCTCGAACGCCTGGGGCTGCAGCAAGGTATTGATCTGGCGGGCATAGCAAGCGCGCTGTCCTTGTCTTTGATTGCGGGCGTCGCGGGCGGCGCGACAGCAGGTTGGCTGGATCTCAGGTTAGGCAGGGTGTGGCCACTGCTTGCAGCAATGATATTTGCCCTGACTTCAATTGGGCTCTTGTTCAATGTACCTGGAGCGCTTAGCTATACGGTCGCCGCGTGCCTGTTCAACTATGGCAACAATCTTGGCCACCCCTACGTGCTCGGGTTTGCCGCCGAACTGGACGATAGTTCGCGGCTAACTGTTCTGTCCGGTGCATTGCACACAGCCGGGCAAGCGACCGGACCCCTTATCGCGGGACTAATAGTAACCGCCGAAAGCTACACAAACGTACTATGGCTCGGGACTGCAGCGTTTGTTGCAACGATGTTGCTGTTTTTGCCAGTCGTTGCGGCGATGCGCAAGTAGTCGAGCGATGCAGCGTTTTACCATTGTCGGTGCAGGAATTGTAGGCTCCTGTGTCGCGATGAATCTGAAAGCCCTGCGGCCTGATGCAAACATCGTACTGATTGATAAATCCCTCCATCGCTACGACAACGCGTCATGCGGCAACATGGGAGGCTTCGCAACCTGCGAGGTTCGACCTCTCGCGACTCTCAAGAACGTGTTTCGCGGCGTATCCTGGATGCTGGATCCACTCGCAGCATTTACTCTGCGTCCCCGGAGTATCCCAAGCCTGGCTCCGTGGCTCGGCCGGTTTCTGCGCTCGGCGATTACACCCGGTCACACCGAGCACGTTATTTCAGCGCAGCAGGCTCTTATGTCGCGAGCGCATGCGGCGCACCTGGAATTGCTAAAGGATTCAGGGCTCGAACGGCTAATTAGCAGCAATGGCACCCTGGTTTTGTACAAAAGCGAGCGGCGCATGGACGATGACTGGAACGCCCGTTGGCATTTGTTCAGAGACCAGGGGGAAGAATGCACGTTGTTAACGAAGTCTGATTTGAGAGAGCGATTGACATCTCTGAATCCGTCAATCGAACATGGTATTTCTGTTCCTGGCATCAAATTCTGGAAGAGCCCCGCAGAATTACTGCGAGGGCTACACGAACAGCTTCGCCGCAGAGGTGTTCAATTCATTTGCGATGAAGTCATGAGGATTGACAGAAATGACAATGTTGCTGAGCACTTGCTGTTGGCTAGTGGCGAAACACATTTTTTTGATCATCTCACAATCGCCGCAGGCGCGTGGTCCGGAGCGTTGTGCGCTGACGTAGGCGATTCTGTACCCCTGGATAGCGAACGAGGCTACGCAACAACGATTCGACTAAGCGATTGCGACATTCAAAACCTCTTGTTGTTTCCTGATGACGAGTTCGTGGCAACCCCGATGAACGAAGGCTTACGTCTTGGGGGAACAGTCGAACTCGCGGACTTCGACACAGCGCCGAATTATCAACGTGCTGATATTCTTGAAAGCGCTTTCAGAGATTATTTTCCTTCGATCGACACCAGCAACCGAGAACAATGGATGGGTAATCGGCCGTCGTCACCCGACGGACTGCCGATTATTGGCAACAGTCCATCGTGTCACAATGTCACATACGCATTTGGCCATGGTCACGTAGGAATGACGCAGGCAGCAATCACTGGACGACTATCCGCACAGATGATCATTGATGAGACGCCCGAGATTGATGTTGCGCCGTACTCGATTGCTCGATTTTCCTGACAACGGCCGACTAGACTGTCGGCCATTCGCGTTTGCGTTGTTTTCCGGCTTTCGAATTACCCTGACCCTGCTTTTTCCATCGGTACAGAAAATAGGGCATGCCCAGAACAAATACGATGGCGCGAGGGCTGACAAGAAAGCGTTTCAAAAACTCAATGACATCCTGTGGCGAAACATACACGGTGGATGGCATTTTGGCTTCCGGGTCACTCTCAATAACCAATAAATTGCCATCGCGCCCGATCTTGCCGAACTGAAAATCGATTTGAGCGAGTTTGCTTATTACTCTCATTTGATGGCCTCAATCTTCAGGTTTTCGCATGCGGCCGGTGTCTTGAGCGTAGCGAATTCGCTGCTCTAGAATTCCGGACATTTCCTCTACGGTCTTTCCTGCCGGAGGCATGAATTGGCCGCGAGCATACAATTGATCGAGAACCTGTCGTGCAGGTCCGAGCTTGTCTGACAGCGTCCGCGGCGGCTTGCCCGACGGAAACTGGTTCGGCGGGTAGATCGGATTGTTATAGATTTCCTGGAAGGCCTCTGTACGAACGTCGATCCAGGTATTGTGATTCGCGCGTGATCGGTGTTCCCGCAGCCCCTCGATATCGATCGTTGCTCCGATAACCTGTTCGACCGGGTATGGCGCTTCACGAACCATCATCCCGGTGTAGTCGATGATGAATGAATTGCCTGGGCAAAACGCTTGTGGGTAATAGTCGTAGTTGACGCTGCCCCAGTTGGAACCGAGCAAATAGCACATGTTGTCGTGTGCCCGTGCCTTGCGCGTAAATTTCCAAAAATCCCAAGGATCCGATACTCCTTCGACTTCCTGCAAGGCGACCGGGTGACATATGACTTCGCAGCCGTTGTAACCCAGCGCACGAGAAACCTCCGGCGTGCAACCGTCGTGGCACGTCATCGTCCCCAGCTTGCCGATCGGTGTATCAATGACTGGAAACAGGGTTTCGATGCTCGCGCCAAGCTTCTCTTTGTACTCGTCGAAAATATCGTGAGGGCTCGTGCCAAGGCCGATTGAGGCAGGAATGTGCCACTTGTGATACTTGAGTTCAACGTCGCCACTTGGCCCGATGATAAAGGCAGCGTTGAACCAGCGATCCGGAAACTCATCAAGCTTTTCGATGACACCGCCACCTGCAATATAGAGGCCGTACTCCTGCGCTTTCTTGCCTAGCGCGTCCATCTCCGGGCCAGGAATCGTGATCGCTTTTTTCATGAAAGATTCGATGCCGTGCTCACCCTTGCCGGGTGTCGTGACGCCCTGCAAAAAATACTCGGGCAGGACGACCAACTTGACAGGTACCTCCCAAAAGTAACCAACACCGAAATCGATCATGTTGAGAACGCGATCCAGGTTTTGTTTGATTCCGTCGCGATCCTCAGCAACCGTAACTTCTGGCTGGATAACGAGCGCCGTGTATTTTTCGATTGGTTTTCCCATGTTTCACCTATTGTAGTTTTGGCCCTTAGAAATTATCTGCAGGGTCCAGTATTCCAAAATCTTCCAGCATTGCCGTAGCTGTGTTGGTGCCCATGGCACAAATCCCGCCGCCAGGGTGACAGGACGGTCCAGCCATGTAGAGATTAACGATTGGCGACCGGTAGTCTGCGAATCCGGGTATCGGTCGAAAACAACCATTCTGTGCCATGATCCTCTCGCCGCCAGTGGTGGAGCCGTTTACAAACGACCAGTTGGATCGCGCTAGGTTCGGGCCGGTGTCGATGAACTCGGCCATAATATTGTCATCTGTCATGTTGCTCGTATGGCGCCGCAGGTTTCTTAGCAAGACATCCCGAATGTAGTCGGGAGCGATCTCTTCCCAGTCTTCGTTGTTGGTGAGCTCGATTGGTACAAATGTATCGAAAATTATCGTGTGCTTGCCGTCCGGTGCACGAGTCGGGTCCATTTTCGTCCAGCAGGCAGACCAAAGGAACGGGTCCGTCGGCGGTATGCCAGCGGCGATTTCACTGTATTGCTTGTCGATGTCGGCGACGCTGCCGAAAATACGTTGGAATGGTGTTGCAGTCATGTCGGGTCCATTCTTGAACTCCGGAGACTCGTGCAGGGCGTAGTGAGCACGGGCAATAGTTACGTTTCCGAACGAGAAATTCTTAACGATGTCGCGAATTCGGACGTCGACCTCATCTTCCCGCATACAACGCAGAAACGTCTGTTGTGGGTCCAGTGCTGTGACGACGGCGCGGCGAGCGCGTATTTCGGTTCCGTCAGCGAGCTGTAGGCCCTTGCACTCACCCTTCTCGATAATAAAGCGATCAACAGTTGCTCCAGTGATTACCTTGCCGCCGTTGTCGTCGATATAGCGTTGCATTGACACCGATAACATTCCGCTGCCGCCTTCCGGTATCGACTGGCCATAGTAGTGAATGCTCGGAATCATGACGTAGAAGCCCTGCGCCGTAGCTTCCTGGTCCGGCAACGTTTGCGGTGCGGTTGCCCAGCCCAGAATAAATGCACGGACATGTGGGTTTTCAAAGTTTTTGAACGTGAATGCTCTGGAGCTCAGGTGATAATCGCGTAGCCGACGCAACCCTTCACTATTGTTCTCCAGTGCCTGATACATATGGCTGGGCGGCGCCGGAGGCGAGAACATACCCTTTATGACGCCAGCCTCGATCTCGGCGAATTCGTTGTAGATTTCCTTATACCGTTTTGCGTCTTTTCCAGAGTATTCGGCTATTGTGTCGCAGGTCTTATCAACGTCTTTGTAGACAATGATTCCCTGACCATCGAGGTTGGGATGTCCGGTTATATGGTCATCTGACCATATGTACTTGAGTCCGTATTTTTCGAGTTCAGGCTGTAGCTCATTGCGAAATGCAGGGTTGAGATGGACCCAGACGTGAGATGAGCCGTACAGGTCATGCTTGAAGCCGGGCAGCGTTACCTCTCGAGTGAGTACGCCCCCACCAACCCAGTCATTGCGTTCCAGAACCAGGGTTCGAACACCGTTTTTGACCAGCAACGCTGCACACGCGAGCGCATTGTGGCCACCACCGGCGATAACAACTTCGTAATCGGAATCACTCATTACCAGTTCCACATCGTGCCATCAGACAGCCTGTTTACAGGCAAGTACGCCCGTTGATAAGGGTATTGTCGTGCAAGCTCCTCGTCGATGTCGACGCCGTGACCTGGCGTCTCACCAGCGTGCAGGTAGCCATCCCTGAATTGATAGTCGTGCGGGAAAACGTTGTCGGTTTCCGGAGTGTGGCGCATGTATTCCTGGATACCGAAATTTGGTACCCAGGTATCGAAGTGTAAAGCGGCGCCCATTGTGACAGGCGAGAGGTCAGTCGCTCCGTGACAACCGGTCCTGACATTGTACAGCGATGCGAAATCAGCGATTCGGCGCAAATGTGTAATACCGCCGGCGTGCACCACGGTGGCGCGAATGTAGTCAATCAGCTGTTCTTCAATCAGTGTCTTGCAGTCCCAAATCGAATTGAAGACTTCGCCGACGGCCAGCGGCGTGACTGTGTTTGACCGAATCAACCGGAAGCCTTCCTGATTTTCAGCGACAACAGCGTCCTCAAGCCAGAACAACTTGAACGGTTCCAGTGATCGACCCAGGCGGCCAGCCTCAATGGGTGTGAGTCGGTGGTGGACGTCATGAAGAAGATGAAGGTCTTCACCGAATCGATCTCGCAGTTCGGCAAAAAGACTGGGAACATGATTCAGGTACTTGCTGGTCGACCAGGTATTCTCGGATGGAAGATCGGAATCGGCAGGCTCATAATACATTTTATCGCCGGAGACTCCGTATGTGCTGTCGAGACCAGGCACACCACACTGCGCGCGAACGGCTCGATAACCGAGTTCAACGTACTTCTGCACTTCATCGCAGGCTTCTGAAATGTCGCTGCCATTCGCGTGACCGTACACCATTACCCCGGACCTCGAACGGCCACCGAGTAACTGATAAAGGGGCAGGCCGGCAGCCTTTGCCTTGATGTCCCATAAGGCTACGTCGATCGCGGCAATTGCTGTCATTGTCACTGGTCCGCGTCGCCAATATGCGCCACGGTACAGGTATTGCCAAATGTCCTCGGACTGCATCGGGTCCCGGCCAATCAGGCAAGGGGCCAGGTGGTCCTGCAGATAACTCGCAACAGCAAGTTCGCGACCATTGAGGGTTGCGTCGCCAATCCCGTGCAGACCTTCGTCCGTCACTATTTTGACTGTAACGAAGTTCCTTCCCGGGCTGGTAACAATAACCTTAACGTCTGTTATTTTCATTAAAACTCAGTAAGTTAGCGCTTGTCTCGGACGCATAAAACTGTCCGAGACAGATCGTCGCGTAAGCAATAAGTTTATATATAAACAAAAAAGAAGTCTATCATTATGAGGGCTGCCGATGCCTGGTTTCTTGGCTAGCCGAAGCAATTTAGTTTATACTTAAACAAAATAATCTCAAGCTATATGCAACAGGATCTCCGGATGTCACAAACACCTCAGGCAGCAACTAATCCCGGCGCAGCCAGTGCCCCGCAGCCGCTGCCTCAGTATCAGGCAATTTCTCCCTACAAACAGGGGCAAAGTGCGATCAAAGGTCAGTCGAAAGTGATCAAGCTCTCGAGTAATGAAGGATGTTTCGGACCCAGTCCGGCAGCTGTTACTGCATTCATGACTGTCGCCAATGATTTGCATCGTTACCCGGATGGCTCGCAGACTCGATTGCGCGAAGCAATTGCCGACGTTTACGGACTGGATGCAAGCAGGATTGTTTGTGGTAATGGGTCCGAAGAACTCATTGGACTATTGACTCGATGTTTTGTCGGGCCTGGTGACGAATTGCTCTTGTCTGAGAATCACTTCGTAATGTGCTCGATCTACGGCAAGGCACAGGGAGCGAAGATTGTCTTGGCGCCAGAGGAAGAGTTCAGAACGAACATTGATGCCGTGCTTGCGAGAATCACGCCCAAGACCAAGATGATCGCGATTGCCAATCCAAACAATCCGACCGGTACGTACAATAGTCAAGACGAGATTGATCGCCTGATCGCGTCAGTTCCGCGCGATATCGTTGTCATCCTGGATGGCGCTTATGCGGAGTATGTAGAAAAAGAGGACTACAATGCCGGCACGCGGTGGGTTGAAAATTCGACCAATGTGATCATGACAAGAACATTCTCGAAGATGTACGGACTTGCCGGTCTGCGAATTGGATGGGCGTATGGGCCCGCACCGATCGTAGAAATCGTGAATCGGCTTCGTACGCCGTTCAATACCAGCATTGCGGCGCTCGCTGCCGCGGAGGCGGCTGTGCAGGATTTCGATCATGTCAATCGAGTTGTGGCCCACAACAGTCGCTGGCAGGTGCGCTTTCAGGACGAACTGGGTGCGCTGGGGGTTCACGTTGTGCCGAGCGTCGCGAACTTTTACCTGCTGCATTTTGAGAACATCGATGGAAAATCGGCGAACGACGCGGGTGAATATCTGAGAGCAAACGGAATCATTCCCAGACCTGCAAGCGACGACAGATGTCTGCGGCTGACTGTCGGTAATGATGACGAAAACGAGGCGGTGATTCGCGTACTGCGGAACTACGTCAATGGCTGAGATGGGTCTCGGCGCCTACATTGACGGTCAGAGGCGAGTCGGTCGCTCAAAAACTGGAATCGAGAACATCGATCCTTCAACTGGCGGCCTGATTTTTGAGTATCTGCCCGCTGACGCCGCGGACGTTGACGACGCTGTTGAGGCAGCTGGCCGTTCTTTTGCGGATGGTCGCTGGCGCAGCCTGCCGCCCGCGTTGAGGAGCAGAGCGATGCAGCGCCTTGCCGATCTGATTGAACAGAACGGTGACGAGCTGGCCCGGCTTGAGATGCACGAGGCCGGAAAATTGCTCGTCTCCGCCCGGCAAGGCGAAGTTCCATTTGCGGCCGAGTGCTTCCGATTTCACGCGGGGTGGTGCTCGAAGCTGGAAGGCAATACGCGACAACTCTCGATGGCACCGCCTGACGAGTTTCATGCCTACACACTGCGGCAACCGATCGGAGTTGTCGCAATGATCACGCCGTACAACGGCGCTCTGGTACAGTCTTCATGGAAGCTGGCGCCGGCACTGGCGGCAGGGTGCTCAGTAGTATTGAAGCCCGACGAAAAGACGCCATCGTCCGCATTACGGCTCGCCGAGCTGGCGCTTGAGGCGGGAGTACCGTCTGGCGTCGTCAACGTAGTAAATGGTACAGGTGCCGAGGTTGGCGCGGCTTTGGTTCGACATCCCGGTGTGCGCAAGGTGTCGTTCACCGGATCGACCGAAACCGGTAAAAAGATCGGAAAAGTCGCACTCGACGACCTCAAGAAAATTACGCTTGAGCTGGGTGGAAAATCACCGGTAATTGTTCTCGCTGACGCCGATCTGGACAAAGCGATCGCAGGGGCCGCTGAAGCGATTTTCTCGAATGCCGGGCAAGTGTGTGTCGCCGGATCGCGCTTGTATGTTGAGGCTCCGGTTTACGACGAGGTAGTTGCCGGCGTTGTCGAATTGGCGAAAAAACTCAAAGTAGGTCTCGCTGACGACAAGGCGACACAAGTTGGCCCGCTGATATCGAACGAGCATGCTGACAACGTACTTGCTGCAGTTGCTCAAGGAAAGAATGATGGCGCCCGCCTCGTGGCCGGCGGCAATCGCTCCGACTTTAATGACGGGTTCTACGTCGAACCGACAGTGTTAGTCGATGTCGATACATCGATGTCGATCGTTCAGGAAGAAATGTTCGGACCGGTATTGGTGGCTTCGAAAGCAAAGGACATGCAACAATGCCTGCGCGACAGCAATAATTCGAAATACGGATTGGCGGCAAGTATCTGGACCAGTGATGTCGGCAAGGCTCACAGGCTCGCAAGCGGCATAGAGGCAGGGTTGGTTTGGGTGAATTGCCACGGTATACCCGATATGGCGATACCCTTCGGCGGCTATAAGCAGTCGGGTTGGGGACGTGAGAATGGCCTTGAAGGCCTGCACGAGTATACGGAGCTGAAGTCGGTGATCTGCAAACTTTAGAACGAACAAGGGATGAGTTAAAGCATGCAAGAGCAAGAGCCGAATCTGTATGAACTGGTACTCGAATCTTTGCCCGAGGATGCTCATCACCGCATTGCGTGGCTCTCCCTGGTACGGTGCTTTTCCAGTATAGAGCGCGTCCTGATGCGCCATTTTGGGCAAGAGTACAACTCAAGTCTTCCTCGATACGATGTACTAACGGCGCTCGCTCTGGATCGTTCCGGCCTGACAATGGGTGATCTCGCCGCAACATTGATGGTAACCAAAGGCAACATCACTGGCGTTGTAAGGCGATTGGAACAAGAGAAGCTCGTCCTCAAGAACACGTCGTCCAAAGATCGACGCGTACAGTCGGTCAAAATTTCAGCCAAAGGCGTTCGCCTCTGGGAAAAAATGCATGCGGATTACGATCGGATGATATCGGCATTGATGGCAGGCCAGACTGAATCGCAAATACAGGCATTAGTCACAACATTGCGGCGCACTCGCAAGTTGGTCGTCAAGAACGCCCGTGACCTGGAATCCTGAGGATTTCGATTGCGCCCAGCCCGTTATGTGATATTTTATACTTAAAGTATTTACAATTTTGAGCCATGGCTGAGCGATCCTTTAAGAAAGAAGTCGAAAAACTACACCTCGGCGACGGGGATGTGTTTTCCGGTGAGGGAATTCTTGCGGTAACGAAAGCACTGCTTGAATGCGGTGTGTCCTATGTTGGTGGATATCAGGGTTCTCCCATATCGCACCTCATGGACGTGCTTTCGGACGCTGAAGAAATTCTCGATGGCCTGGGCGTCCATTTCGAGGCGAGCGCGAGTGAGGCGACTGCAGCGGCGATGGCCGCCGCATCGGTCAATTATCCGCTCCGCGGCGCTGTCACCTGGAAATCGACTGTTGGTACGAATGTCGCCAGCGATGCACTCGCAAATCTCGCATCCGGTGGCGTAACCGGGGGCGTGGTCGTCATAGTCGGTGAAGACTACGGCGAGGGATCGAGCATCATGCAAGAGCGAACACACGCTTTTGCTATGAAGAGTCAGATGTGGCTCATCGATCCGCCACCGCGAATACAGGACATCGTGAAAGCGGTTGCTGACGCATTCGAGTTGTCAGAAGCCAGTAATACCCCCGTCTTTCTTCAGCTTCGGATTCGATCGTGTCATGTTCATGGCAAGTTCGTCGCAAAAAACAATCAGCGACCCAGTCCCACGCTGGCCGATGCACTTCAAACACCGAATCGCGATCTCGACCGCATCGTCTTGCCACCTGCATCTTTCTTGCACGAGCACGAGAAAGTGAACACTCGCTGGCCGGCGGCCGTCGAATTCATCAAAGAACGCCGTTTGAATCGAGTGATTGAAGCTGAGCGCTCAACTATCGGAATCATTTGTCAGGGCGGGCTTCTGCATACATTGCTGAGGACGCTCGAGAGACTTGGTCTGGCAGATAGTTTTGGTAATAGTGAAATCCCGATTTATGTCCTGACGGTCTCATATCCGCTAATCGACGATGAATTACTGGCGTTTTGTGCAAACAAAGACAGTGTTTTACTTTTCGAAGAAGGCCAACCCAATTTTATCGAACAGTCCGTGAATACGGCACTTCGAAATGGCGCAAGTGGCGCACGATTAATTGGCAAGGAAGTTCTACCGGTTGCCGGGGAATACACGAGTTCGGTTATGCGAGCTGGAATCGTCAAGTTTATGCAAGACGCGGAGGCAGACTGGGTTGCACCGCAGGATCCAGCTGCCAGCGTCGTTGATGCCATTCGCACAGTTGCAGAACACGTACCCGATCGCCCTCCTGGCCTTTGCACTGGCTGCCCGGAGCGCCCGGTTTTTACCAGCCTCAAATTAATGCAGAAGGAACTCGGCGACTTCCATGTGAGTGCAGATATCGGTTGTCACCTGTTTTCAATTCTGCCGCCTTTCAACATTGGCAATACAACAATGGGCTATGGCCTCGGCGCAGCGGGAGCATCGGCGTTTAATGTCGACAGTGACAAACCGGCGATCTCGATCATGGGTGATGGCGGTTTCTGGCACAACGGTCTGACGAGTGGCATCGGCAACGCGGTGTTCAACAAGAACGACAGTCTCACGCTGGTTATTGACAATAACTACGCGGCGGCGACTGGCGGCCAGGATTTGCTTTCGAGTAAGAAACAGAGCCCCACGAAAAGTACGCAACACCAGATTGAAAAAGCGGCGCGTGGCGTTGGCGTCGAATGGGCGAAAACGGTACAGACCTATGACATTGGTAAGATGCGTGCTGCGCTCAAAGAAGCTGTTTCTCACAAGGGTACAGGGCCCAAGGTCTTGGTTGCTCAATCGGAATGCATGCTGAATCGGCAAAGGCGAGAAAAGCCGATTTTTCGAGCCGCCGTGCAATCAGGAAAACGCGTTACGCAAGAGCGTTTTGGCGTCGATGAAGACACCTGCACCGGTGATCATGCCTGTATTCGCCTGAGCGGCTGCCCGTCACTGACGATCAGACCGAATCCCGATCCGCTAAAGACGCAGCCAGTTTCATTCGTCGACAATAGCTGTGTTGGTTGTGGAAACTGCGGTGAAGTTGCGCATGAAGCGGTTCTTTGCCCTTCTTTCTACAAGGGAGTTGTTATCCACAATCCAGGTGTAATCGATCGCCTGTTGTGGGGAATTCGGCGCGCCGTTATTTCATGGCTGCAACGACGTGCGACTCGACGTCAATTGGACATGGCCTGATGGCGTGGGATCGACCGCTGTCTATCGCAATGTTAGCTCTGGGCGGCCAGGGTGGTGGCGTTTTGACGAAGTGGCTGGTTGATCTGGCCGAACAACAGGGGTTTATCGCGCAATCGACTTATGTTGCCGGAGTAGCGCAACGAACGGGGGCTACGGTTTACTGTGTTGAAATGTTTCCGCAGATCACGGCTGAGACGCAGGGTGAGCCGGTTTTTACGCCGTATCCTGTTCCAGGTGACGTTGATCTCGTTATAGCGGGAGAAATGGCTGAAACTGGTCGAGCAATCATGAAGGGGTTCGTCACTCCGAATGCGACGACGCTGATCACCAGTACACATCGCGTCTATTCGATTGACGAGAAAAGTGCACTGGGCGATGGGATTATCGATCAATCGCCGGTGCTGAAAACCGCGCAGGGTGTATCTCGAAAGCTGTATGCATTTGACATGGAACGCGTTGCGCACAATAGCCGCAGTATTGTGAGCGCGGTGATGTTTGGCGCAGTTGCCGCGAGCGCTGCACTGCCATTCACTCGAGAGAACTTCGAAGCTGCAATTGAGCGTTCTGGTAAGGCAATTGAGAGCAATCTACGGGGTTTCAGGGCTGGCATTGAGGCCGCGTTGGGCGGGAATCCGGCGCCCACAACATCGCCAGCACTTGGTATGCCCGACTCGCAGGGACCGAACGGCAGGGCGCTTGTAGAGCGAGCGGCGGCGTACCCCAGGGAAGTTGCAGCCATTGCAGCACATGGAAGTCTCCGAACACTCGACTATCAGGACAGGCTATACGCGGAAGAGTACCTCGATAGAATCGATGAGCTTGTCTGCCTTGACGATGCAGGCAACGGTTTCGAACTTAGCAAAGTTTACGCTCGCAATTTGGCTTTGCAGATGAGCTACGAAGACACGATACGGGTCGCCGAGCAAAAGACTCGAGCGACGCGTTTTGAGCGTGTGCGCGATCACCTCGAAGTTTCCGATAACTCTCCCACTTATTTTATCGAGTACTTTCACCCGAGATTCGAAGAGTTTTGCGATACATTGCCGGCGAGAATGGGAAATTGGATGTCGAGATCAAAAGCTGCGCGTCGGATCCTGGCGCCGATTCTGAACAAGGGCCGCAATATTTCGACCAACAAGATCGGTGGGTACCTGCTTCTTTCGACGCTTGCCCGTCTAAAACGCTGGCGACGCGGCACAATGCGCTACTCTGTTCAACAGCGAATACTTGGCCAGTGGCGAGAGCGGCTGATCGAATCCGCAACGAGCGACTATGAATACGCAGTAGCCACGGCCGAATGTATCGAAATCGTTCGCGGCTACGGGGAAACCTGGGAGCGTGGTATGTCGCGATTCTCTCGGTCCATGGCGGCTACAAGTGACGAGACACGCGATCGCGCTGACATCATGCGTCGCCTGCACCAGGCCGCGCTCGCCGACGAAGGTGGCGATCAATTCAACGCACTGGTTGACGAGTACGAGACAAAATGAGTAAACAAGAAACAGACGGTGATTTTTCTGGAGAGCACGTTGTTGTGACAGGCGGCGGCAGCGGCATCGGAGCAGAGATTGCGCTCGCATTTCGTCGTTGTGGCGCGACGGTTACTGTAATGGGCCGAAATGAGAGCCGATTGAAAGCATTCGCGTCTGACAATGATGTCGAATATGCGATAGTTGATGTTACTGATGAATCGTCGGTAAAAAGTGCGTTTTCCAGCGCCGTAGCGCGTTCTTCTGCAGTTTCGATTCTCGTAAATAACGCCGGTATTGCGGAAGCAAAACCGTTTACGAAATGCGACAGCGCATTCTGGCAGAAGACCATCGCGACCAATCTGAACGGCGTGTTTCACTGTACGGCGGAGGTTGTCCCGTCGATGCTTGAAGCTCGCCACGGCCGGATAATCAATATTGCGAGTACCGCGGCGAAGACCGGATACGCGTACGTTAGTGCGTACTGTGCAAGCAAACACGGTGTCTTGGGATTGACGCGCTCACTGGCACTTGAGTTTGCACGATCCGGAATTACGGTCAACGCTATCTGTCCCGGATACACCGATACGGATATTGTCGCTCGCTCGATTGAGAAAATCAGTGCTGCAACCGGGCGAAGCGAGGAAGAGGCGTTGGCCGAACTTCTAAAGTCCAACCCGCAAGGTCGTCTGATATCGCCACAAGAGGTTGCCAACACAGCTTTGTGGCTAGCGCGTAAACAATCTGAATCTGTTACTGGCCAGGCGATCGCCGTTGCCGGTGGCGAAATAATGTGAGGTAGTTGATGGATATCCGGAAACCAGAAAACTTTCTGCTGGACATCACCGATGGTGGTGTCGCGATCGTGACGCTAAACCGACCTGATCGCAAGAATCCGTTAACTTTCGAAAGCTATGCTGAGTTGCGCGATTTTTTTCGGGGGCTGGTGCCTGACGAGGCGGTGAAAGCGGTCATTGTCACCGGGGCGGGTGGCAATTTCTGCTCCGGGGGCGACGTACATGAGATTATCGGGCCGTTGACCGAGATGGACATGAAGGGGATGCTGCGATTTACGCGAATGACGGGGGATCTGGTAAAGGCAATCAGAAATTGTCCACAGCCCGTTTTCGCCGCAATTGATGGTATCTGCGCAGGAGCTGGCGCTGCTATCGCGATGGCATGCGACATGCGGTACGGCACGCCCGAAGCCAAAACAGCGTTCCTTTTTACTCGCGTAGGGCTGGCCGGAGCTGATATGGGAGCTTGCGCAATGTTGCCGAGAATTATTGGCCAGGGTCGTGCGGCAGAACTGATGTTCACCGGCCGCGCGATGTCGGCGGATGAGGGCGAGCGTTGGGGGTTTTTAAATGGCGTTTTCACCGCCGAAGCCTTGCTCGACACGACGCTTGGCTACGCCGAGAAAATTGCTGCTGGACCCAATTTTGCGCATGGCTTCACCAAGAACCAGATGAACATGGAATGGGACATGTCTCTCGATACGGCGATAGAAGCTGAGGCTCAGGCGCAAGCGATATGTATGCAAACCCAGGACTTCAAGCGGGCATTTGATGCATTCGTTGCCAGGCAGCGACCGGAGTTTGAGGGTGACTGATACGACGTATCTTGACTGGCCGTTTCTGGAATCGCAGCACAGGGCATTGCGAGAGTCCCTGAGCGAATGGTGTGGCAGCTATGAGTTTTCGCACGGCGTGGACGTTGAGGAATCTTGCCGAAAACTGGTGCAAGACCTGGGTGCGGGTGGTTGGTTACGTGCCTGCGTACCAGGCGCTTTTGGTGGCCTGAGTGAGCGTCTTGATGTGCGAAGCATAGCCATTAGTCGTGAAACTCTGGCTTTTCATAGCGGCCTGGCCGACTTCTCACTGGCGATGCAGGGTCTGGGTAGTGGTCCGATTTCCTTGTTCGGTAATGCCTCTCAGCAGGAACAGTACCTTCCGTCTATCGCCAAAGGCGACCTTATTTCGGCCTTCGCTTTATCTGAGGCCAGGGCGGGTTCCGATGTTGCAGCAATCGAAACGACCGCGACTCGAGTTGGGGACCAGTACAGGATCGATGGCGAGAAGATGTGGATTTCGAACGGGGGAATAGCGGATTTCTACTGTGTGTTCGCGCGTACGAATGACGCGCCTGGCGCCAAGGGTCTGAGTGCCTTTATTGTTGGCGCAGATACAGAAGGGTTTGGTGTCAGCGAAAGAATTGAGACAATTGCACCACATCCACTTGCTCGCCTGACGTTCAAGAATTGCATCGTCCCGGCAGCAAATCGCATAGGCGAAAGCGGCGCCGGATTCAAAATTGCCATGGCGACGCTGGATGTTTTTCGTACGACGGTCGGCGCCGCGGCACTTGGCTTCGCCCGGCGCGCGCTGGATGAGGCGGTACGCCATACCGCCGAGCGGAAATTGTTCGGTGCACCGCTGAGTGCGCTGCAAATGACGGAGGCGAGTATTGCAGACATGGCTGTAGATGTGGATGCCAGTGCCCTTCTGGTGTATCGCTCAGCGTGGGCCAAGGACTGCTATCAGGAGCGCGTAACCAGGGAGGCGGCTATGGCAAAATTGTTTGCGACCGAAGCGGCCCAGCGAGTCATAGACAGAGCGGTCCAGTTGTTCGGTGGCGCTGGAGTCGTCAGCGGGAACATCGCCGAAACGCTCTATCGGGAAATACGTGCGTTGCGTATTTATGAAGGCGCCAGCGAAGTGCAGAAAATTATTATTGCGCGCCAAACTTACGGCGGGAGAAACTGATGCGGCACCTGAACCCTGAAGGTTGGCCACGGCCAAAAGGTTACTCGAACGGAATTCTCGCTGAAGGTCGAATGGTGTTTGTAGCTGGAATGATAGGCTGGGACACAGAGGGCCACTTCAAAGACAACATAGTTGATCAGTTCGCGCAAACTCTGCGCAATACTGTTGCAGTGCTTGAGACCGGTGGTGCGACGGCTTCCGACATTGTCCGAATGACCTGGTATGTGAAAGACCTGGACGCCTATCGAGAAAATTTGAGCGGAATTGGAGTGGCCTACCGCAGTATTGTCGGAAAGCACTTTCCCGTAATGGCCGTCGTGGGAGTTAATGACCTGGTTGAACCGGATGCGCTAATCGAAATTGAAACGACTGCTGTAATCACCGTCTCTAGCTAGTCTGTAGGCTCCGGGTTTTCGATAACAGATTTGCGCGCTGCAAGCAGCAATGACTGTAGTTGCCGTATGTCATCGCGAGTCAAATTTCGAAACATTTCGGCCACCCATTGTTCATGTTGAGCGGCCATCTGTGAGAACTCCTTTGACCCGCGTGGTGTCAGTTCAATGTACTGAATGCGCCTGTCATGCGCTGGACGACTGCGTTTTACCAGGTCCATATTGACAAGTCTGTCAATCACTCCAGTGATATTGCCGTTAGAAACCATGAGTTCGCGAGACAGCTCAGACATTGTCAGTGCGGCGCTTGCATGCTCAAGTTCTGACAAGACATCGAACTGTGGCAATGTAACCCGAAAATTTTTGCGAAAGAGAGATCGCAGGCGCTGCTCAATGCGATTTTCGCAGCCAAGGAGCCGCAGCCACATTCTCAGCGAGTCTTTCCGACGTGATTCTGATAATTCTTTTTTGGGCATGCTGTGTCTGAGTCCTGAGTGAGGAGGCAGGATAGCATTTAGCCTAAATGTTATCATTCTAAAAAGAAACAGCATAAATAGTTTGTATATAAACTAAAATCAACTATGATGGTTGTCAGATAAGCCCCTTTACGCGGAGTGCATTGTGTCTGCATACAACCAATCCAGCGCCAATTTTTCCTGGGAAGATCCATTACTATTGGAGGCCCAGCTCAGCGACGACGAGATCGCAGTCCGTGATGCTGCCAGTGATTATTGCCAAACGGAGTTGGCACGCCGGGTACAACTGGCGCATCGGCATGAGGAATTCGACCAAGATGTCATGACAGAAATGGGTGAGCTGGGCATGCTCGGTTGTACAGTTCCTGAAAAGTACGGTGGTGCGGGACTGGACTACGTCAGCTACGGTCTGGTTGCGCGAGAAGTGGAGCGCGTGGATTCGGGATACCGATCAGCGATGAGCGTGCAATCAAGTCTCGTGATGTTTCCCATCTTGGCGTACGGCAGCGAGGAACAGCGTCAAAGATACCTGCCACAATTAGCGTGCGGCAAGGCTGTCGGATGCTTCGGGCTTACGGAGCCTGATCATGGCAGCGACCCCGGTTCAATGAACACACGCGCGCGTAAGAAGAATGGCGGCTACATACTTCAAGGCGCTAAGGCATGGATCACAAACGCTCCAATCGCGGATGTGTTCGTCATTTGGGCCAAGACCGACGACAACATAATTCGTGGTTTCATTCTTGAACGTGGAATGGAGGGCCTTTCGACGACTAAAATCGAAGGGAAATTTTCCCTGCGTGCATCAGTCACCGGCGAAGTTGTAATGGATGGTGTTTTCGTGGACGACGACCAGGTATTGCCAGACGCGAGCGGATTGAGCGGCCCGTTTGGCTGTCTGAACCGAGCACGATATGGGATCGCGTGGGGTGCCATGGGTGCTGCGGAGTCTTGCTGGCATACGGCAAGGCAATACGTACTCGACCGCAAGCAATTTGGTCGACCGCTGGCCGCGAATCAACTTGTACAAAAAAAGCTGGCCGACATGCAAACTGAAATATCAATAGGCCTGCAGGCCGCATTAGCACTCGGCCGGAACATCGATGCCGACAATCTGATGCCCGAAGCCGTGTCGATGATGAAGCGAAACAACTGTGGCAAAGCTCTCGAGATTGCGCGAGTTGCTCGAGATCTTCTTGGCGGGAATGGGATTTCTGACGAATTTCCGGTGATAAGGCACATGTTGAATCTGGAAGCTGTAAACACCTACGAGGGAACACATGACATTCATGCGCTGATTCTTGGTCGTGCCCAGACTGGCATTCAGGCATTTACCACCTAAGTTGTCTTGCTGCTTCACAGGCAGGATGATAGTTTATATGTAAATTAAAAAAGAAAAGGCTATGTGGCGCCCCGCAGAGAGAATCAAGTACCAACCGCAACCGGGTAGCTGGCCGTCGCCGGAAGCCGCGGAGCGGTCGTTGCTTTTCAGTCCGGTTTCCGTCGGTTTTTTGAGTCTTAGTCAACGTACATGGGTGCCGGCAATGGTTCCCTGGCGGGCGACCGAGGATGGTGAGGTTACGCCAGATGTGCTCGACTGGTATGGGCGTTTCGCCAAAGGAAAACCGGGTGCGATCGTTGTAGAGGCAACCGGAATCAGGGATGTACCGAGCGGACCGCTGTTAAGAATAGGGCATGATCGATACATTGACGGACTAAAAAGGCTCGTCGAGGTCGTTAGAGAGGCAAGCAATGGCGAAACTCGCCTGTTTATTCAGCTCATCGATTTTCTTCGTATCAACAGGCGACCGCAGCCTGACAAGTACTTCTCAACGCATATCAAAATTACTGACAGCCATAGGTCGCATTTCGAAACCGGCGAACCGGACGACAAGATTCGCATGCAGCTCGCCGCCGAGACTGACGAACGGTTGAAGGAAATTCTGACTGCGCGGGAGTACAGCGACTATTCGATGGGCTACCGAGAGCGCGTAACGGACACGCACCTTGAACACATCCGCGATCTGCCGAAGACGCTGCCATCCCTGTTTTCTGCGGCCGCGATGAGGGCGAAAGAAGCTGGCTTTGATGGTGTTGAACTGCACTACGCACACGCCTACACAATGGCTTCGTTCCTGTCGCCCAGAAACAGGCGTGACGATGGATACGGTGGCTCCCTGGCCGACCGAGTTAGGTTACCGATAGAAGTGTATCAACGGGTTCGTGAAGTGGTTGGTCGTGACTTTGTGATCGGTTGTCGGTTTCTCGCTAATGAGTGCATTGATGATGGCCTTACGCCCGATGAGGCTGCGCAAGTAGGAGTGTCTCTGGCCGAGGCGGGTATGGACTACCTGTCACTGTCACGGGGTGGAAAGTTCGAGGATGCGAAGCAACCCAAAGTCGGCGCTGCTGCGTATCCCTACACCGGTCGCAGTGGCTACGAGTGCATGCCGCAATATATTTCCGATGAACGTGGACCATTCGGGCGAAACCTGCGAGCAACAGCATTGGTTCGGCAGCGCTTACGAAAGTCGGGTTCCGAAATCCCGATAGTCGCGGCCGGCGGTATATACAGTTTCGAGCAGGCGGAGGCAGTATTGCAGAACTCAGAAGCCGACGTCGTAGCGTCCGCTCGCCAGTCGCTTGCTGACCCGGACTGGTTCTTAAAGATGCGCCTCGGCGAAGGGGAGCAAGTCCGTTTATGTCTGTTCACGAATTATTGCGAGGCGCTCGATACCAGGCATAAGCAAGTCACGTGTGAACTGTGGGACAGAGAACAGCTGGATGAGCCGGGGATATCCAAGTCAGTGGACGGTCGCCGCCGACTCGTCCCACCCGAGTGGCCCGCTGGTGTCGGCAAATGACAGTTTATCGGGCGTTCCAGAGTTCAGTGTCACGCTTTTCTGAGCGACCATTCCTGCGCGCACCGGCCAGCAGCACAAGAGACTACGCTGCAGCCGCCATTGAATTTTCTTATCAGGCCGCGAACGCCAGCGTAAGCAGGTTGATTGCTGGGTATTCCAGATTGGGGATTTCGTTTGAAGATCGTGTTGCAGTCGCTTTTGACAGCCGTCTGGATGTTTACTTGCACTTGTTGTCCTTAAATGCACTCGGTGCGAGCATCGTGCCTTTGAACATGGCGGGCAGTGACGACGAAGTCCGCTATGTCATTGAACATAGTGATGCATCGCTTGTCACTGGTACCAACGAACATTTTTCGCGACTACAGAGAATTGTCGAATCGATCGACGGCGGTCGCGCTGTCAGCAGTGACGCCATTGATGCAGAGCCACAAGATGTCAGTGAGAAAGGCGAAGCAGATACAGAGGCCGCATTGCTATATACCTCAGGTACGACAGGCAAGCCAAAGGGCTGCATGCTGTCCAATGAGTATTTTCTGACCATGGGTCGCGAGTACAATGACCTCGGTGATCTCTGTGCGATCGATGAAAATGACCGGCTCGCCACTCCATTGCCGCCCAATCATATGAACGCTCTGGCAACTTCGTTTATGGCCATGCTCCTGTGCGGCGGCTGCGTCATTCAGTTGGACCGATTCCACCCACGCAGCTGGTGGAAAACCGTCAGTAGTGAAGGAGCGACTGTCATTCACTATCTTGGTGTAATGCCTGCAATATTGCTTACTCAGGACCCTGGTGACGACGTCGCAACGCACATACGTTTCGGCTTCGGTGCGGGCTCGGACCCCAGGCACCAACAAGTATTCGAAGAGCGTTTCGGTTTCCCACTGATTGAAGCCTGGGCCATGACAGAAACCGGCGGTGGCGGCATGATAGTCGCAAACAGTGAGCCTCGACACCTTGGCAAGCGATGTATCGGGAAACCGATCGAGAGTATGGAATTTCGAATTGCCGGAAATGACGACGAAGCGGTCGCGACAGGAGAGGATGGAGAATTGTTGGTCAGGTCCATGGGGACCAATCCTCGCGCAGGTTTCTTTTCGGCCTATTACAAAGATGCGGAAGCAGCAGAGGCTGGCTGGCGTGGCGGTTGGTGGCACACTGGGGATATCATTCGGCAGGGGGCGGATGGATCCCTGTATTTCGTTGATCGGTCAAAAAATGTTATTCGCCGCAGTGGCGAGAATATCGCTGCAATCGAGGTTGAAACCGTCTTGTTGCAATTCCCGTTGGTGAAAAATTGTGCGGTAACAGCTGTGCCTGACGAAATGCGAGGCGATGAAGTCTTCGCCCTTGTGGTCGCAGGTAGCGATAGTGTGGACCACGAACAATTGGCTCGACAGGTTTTCGACGAGTCGATGCAGCTTCTCACCTACTTCAAAACGCCAGGGTACATACAGTTTGTCAATCAATTGCCGCTCACCGGGTCCCAGAAAGTTAATCGTGCAGCGGTAAAAACGCAGGCTCGGGACGCCGTGGTTGCCGGCAGCTGTATTGACTTGCGTGAATTCAAGCGGCGGCGCTCGACAACATGAGTCAAAAACACACAAGGCGGCGGACGAGCTATGACGGAATTGTCGTTACGGTCCCCGTTAGCGTGGCCTACGAGCGCTATTCCCCGGAACCTGCACATTGGTGGCTAGGACGGGCGTTGTCGAAACTGGGTGAGTCGGCAGATATCGGCGCCGGGGATATAGATGGATTGTGCGCTTCATCATTTACGCTCTTTCCGGATACGGCTGTTGGGTTGTCGCAGCACTTTGGGTTAACACCGCGTTGGCTCGATCACATTCCTACTGGCGGCGCCTCGGGTGTAATCGCTCTTCGTCGTGCTGCCCGCGCTGTGCAGTCAGGTGACGCAAACGTGGTCGCGTGCATCGCGGGTGACACAAATCATGTCGATTCATTTCGGTCAATGTTAACGAGCTTCAGCCGATTTTCGCAAGACGCTTCGTATCCGTACGGGTCTGGTGGTCCAAACGGCAGTTTCGCGTTGATGACCCGCGACTATATGAATACTTATGACGTGACACGCGAGGACTTTGGGAAATTGTGCGTCGCGCAACGCAAGAATGCGCTCAACTTCCCGACCGCGTTGATGAAGTCACCACTGTCACTCGAACAGTATCTTGACGCGCGTCGGATTAGCGATCCGATCACATTGTACGACTGTGTCATGCCGTGCGCCGGTGCGGAAGGCTACCTGGTTATGAGTGAGGACAGGGCACGAGAGCTGCGGCTGCCTTTTGCACGAGTGCTCTCAACTATCGAACGCCACAACGCATTTCCGGACGACGCGGTTCAGATTCGAGGCGGTTGGGCACTGGACAAAGACGAATTCTGGGACATGGCTGGCGTCGCGCCGTGCGATATCGACTTGCTGCAAACCTACGATGACTATCCTGTTGTGATTGCAATGCAGTTTGAGGATCTGGGTTTTTGCGAAAAAGGCACGGCCGGAGAGTTTATTCGTGCGAATACATTTACAACCGATGGCAGTTTTCCGCACAACACGTCGGGCGGTCAATTGTCTGTTGGCCAGGCTGGGGCAGCGGGCGGATACCTCGGCATTGTAGAGGCCATTCGACAATTGACGGGTGGCGCTGCGGACAATGCGGTCGCTGGTGCCAAACTCGCGGCTGTAGCTGGCTTCGGCATGATTAATTTTGATCGTGGGCTATGTTCCGCGGCGGCAATCTTGGCGGGAGAGGATGCATGACCGAACCGCTTAAACGCCCGAGTAAGAAGAACCCGCAAAAGCGAACGGTCCTGCCGACGTTGCCGCCCCATGCCCGAAGTCGAAAAGCGCTGGCTTTTACAGCGGCTGCGGCAGAAGGCGTTCTGAAGCTTCAGCAATGCGCGGCATGTACACACATTACCTACCCGCCGCGTGAAATTTGCCCAAAATGCTGGTCCATGGATCTTAGCTGGGTGCCTGTAAGCGAGGGTGGGGAGCTGGTTTCTGAGACAACATTAAGAACGAGTATCAACACACATTTTCGTGAGCGCATGCCGTGGCGAATTGGCACGGTACAGCTTGACGCGGGGCCGAGTGTTCTCGCCCACGTTCATGGCGATGTTGAAGCGTATTCGCGTGTCCGAGTGATCGCGAGAACTGACAAATCCGGGCAGGGCGTAATGATGGCGCTGCCCGAAAAGGAGACGCCAAATATGGCCGACGATCGACAACTCCGGGCATTGACTTGCGACCCGAAATTTCGCCGCGTGCTAATCACCGACGGTCGCACCGAACTCGGACAGGCCATGGCCCGGGCGCTGGCCGATGCGGGGGCATCAATTGTTTTTGTTGGCATAGCGGAAGCATGGCGCCCATATGCTGGCAGCGCCGAACTGGCGGGAATTCCCGGTGTTGAAATCATGCCGCTTGATATTACCGATACGATATCGGTTGAGGAGCTTGCCGGTGAGATCGGTGGCAAGACCGATATTCTGATCAATACTGCCGAATACGTTCGCCCAGGAGGGGCGATGGAAAGAGATGGCGTCGTCACGGCACGAGACGAAATGGAAATCAATTATTTCGGGTTGATGCGTCTTATCCAGGCGTTTGGTCCCGGCATGAAATTTCGAGGTGCTGATGGCGACAACAGTGCCTGCGCCTGGGTAAATCTTCTGAGTGTCTACGCGCTTTCAAACTGGGCCGCTTTTGGGACGACCTCGGCGAGTCAGGCGGCCGCATATTCTCTGAGCCAATGTCTGCGCGGTGAGTTGGCGGGAAGCGGTGTCAAAGTCATGAATGTGTTGTTCGGTCCCCTGGACGAGTCGTGGCGACAGCCACTGCCGCCGCCAAAAGTAACTCCTAAGCGATTGGCTCGAACAGTGGTTGAATCGCTGCAACAAGGGCTCGAGAACGTGACGCTCGGACCTGTTGCAGAGGATGTCGTGCGTCGTTTTCGTGAGGACCCTATGGTACTCGAACGTGAGCTCACACAAATTCAGTTGGGTTGATGAAATGACGACTAAAAAGAATATTCTCAGTGACATTGGCCAGGCCCTGCTCTCGGGCGAGATCGATACAATCGATCTGACACACACACTGGATCCGGATTTTCCGGTCATAGTCTTACCGCCCGAGTTCGGTCAGTGCGCACGTTTTCGGGTCGAGGAAGTGTCGCGCTACGACGAGCGAGGTCCGGCGTGGTACTGGCGGAACTTCAGTTGTGGTGAGCACACGGGTACTCATTTCGACGCACCGGTGCATTGGATCTCCGGGAAGGATCTGCCGGATGCGGCCGTCGACAGCATTCCTCCTGATGCGTTTGTAGGTCCGGTGTGTGTGTTTGACTGTTCTGCCGAATCTCAGGCGGACGAAGATTTCTTGCTGACTCCGAATTTTATTCGGAAATGGGAAGAGTCACACGGCAAAATCCAGGCAGGCAGTTGGGTGCTGATGCGTACTGACTGGTCGAAGCGCAGCGGCGCGGAATATTTGAACATGCGTGATGACGGCGCACACACACCTGGGCCCGATGCAGATGCGATGCGTTATCTGATAGACAAGCGCGATATACGGGGTTTCGGTACCGAGACTGTTGGAACCGACGCAGGGCAGGCGACCCATCTGAGCCCACCATATCCTGCCCACTACCTGTTGCACGGAGCGAATCGCTATGGATTACAGTGCCTCGCAAACCTGGATAAGCTACCAGCGACCGGAGCAATTCTGGTTTGTCCGCCGTTGAAAATAAAACACGGTTCGGGCAGCCCGCTGCGGGTGCTGGCCCTCGTTGACAGGAGCGCGCCGTGAACGATGTCGCACTGGTTACCGGCGGCAGTGCCGGGATAGGTAAGGCGATTTGCCAATCTCTGCTACAGCGCGACTATCAAGTGATCAATCTCTCGCGCCGAGAATCTGATTACCAGCATGAAAGACTGACGGACATTGCTGTCGACCTGTCGGACATAGATGAGACGGCGCGTGTCATGGACGATCTTGCGAGCCGCATTGAGGTGACCAACGTCATTCACAACGCCGGCGTTATCCGCCCAGCTTTGCTTGAAGATGTCGAGCATTCCGATGTCGACTACCTGGCACGTCTGCACCTGCATGCTGGAATTACGCTTGTTCAAAGTGCATTGCCGGCGATGAAGTCAGCGGGTTTTGGCCGTATCGTTATCATCGGGTCGCGAGCGATGCTGGGCCTGGAAACGCGAACAGCCTATGCAGCGACCAAAGCAGCGCAGATCGGACTGGTCCGTACCTGGGCGCTCGAACTTGGACAGTTTGGCATCACAGCCAATGCGGTCGCTCCCGGGCCGATCGTCACTGACATGTTTACGGACGTTGTTCCCGAGGATAGTGATAAGGCCGACAAGATTGCGGCGTCGTTGCCGGTTCGTCGACTCGGACGGCCCGACGATGTCGCGCGTGCGACGATGTTCTTCCTCGAGGCTGAAAACGGATTTGTCACTGGCCAAACCTTGTTCGCTTGCGGCGGGGCCAGTCTCGGTTCGCTGGCGTTGTAGTGCTTTTGTGGAGAAAGCAATGAAAATTCTGTGTTTGGGCGGCGGACCATCTTCGTTGTATTTTTCTATTCTGATGAAGAAGGCGAATCCGGATCATGACATAAGCGTTATCGAGCGCGGTAGCCGAGATTCAACCTGGGGCTTTGGCGTTGTATTTTCGGATGACACCTTAAAAGGATTTATGGAAGCAGATGCGCCTACCTACAAGCGTATTGTCGAGCAGTTCGCCTATTGGGGCGGAATAAATACGACTATCCACGGTGAAACCGTGAACTCCCAGGGGCACGGTTTTTGTGGGATGTCTCGATTGAAGCTACTCAATATTTTCCACGATCGCTGTGATGAACTCGGAGTGCAACTGCGCTTCGAGACGGACATAGAAAGTTTCGAAGACCTCAACGCCGATGACTACGATCTGGTCGTCGCCGGAGACGGTATCACGTCAATTATTCGGGAGCACTACAGCGCGGAGTTTGGCACCAGTGTCGATATGCGTGCAAACAAGTTCTGCTGGCTGGCGACGTCGTTGCCGTTGGACGATTTCAGTTTCATATTCAAGGAAAACGAGCACGGTTGGTGGTGGGTACATGCGTATCGATATGAGGCCGCTACCACAACGTGGATTGTCGAGTGTAGCGATGCCACCTGGCAGTCCGCCGGCATGGACAATGCCTCAGAGGCCGACACAAAAGAATACTGCGAAAAACTGTTTGCAGACGTCCTCAATGGGCACGATCTCATAACGAATCGGTCCGTTTGGCGTACGTTTCCGGTCATACGTAACGAGCGTCTTTATCACAAGAATATTGTCCTTCTGGGCGATGCCGTTCGTTCAGCGCACTTCAGTATTGGTTCGGGCACGAAGCTGGCAATGGAGGACGCGATTGCATTGGCGGATTGTTTCGCGACAACTGATAACGATATCGCCAGGGCGCTCGAGGTGTATCAGGAGACGCGCAAGATTGAGGCCGACAAATTGCAGCGTACCGCCGTTGTCAGCCTGAGTTGGTTTGAACACATAGACCGATACGCAGCAGTACAGGAAGCGAAGCAGTTCACGTTTAATATGATGTGCCGTTCAAAGCGCATTACGTATGAGAATCTGCGCCTGCGTGACCCTGATTTTGTAGCATCAATCGATCGTTGGTTTGCAGATTTCACGAAGCGAACGACTGGCCTGGACGAAATTGAAGTAGAGCGGCCTGTGGCGCCCGTTTTTCAGCCATTCAAGATTGGTCAAATGCGACTGGAGAATCGTATCCAGTTGTCAGCAATGTGCCAATACTGTGCTGACGAAGGACGTCCCGTGGATTGGCACCTGGTTCACTACGGCTCGCGAGCCGTCGGCGGCGCCGGTCTCTTGAATACCGAAATGATTTGTGTCTCCCCCGATGCTCGAATCACGCCGGGATGTGCGGGTATATGGAGTCAACAGCAAACAGACGACTGGTCGCGGATTCTTGATTTCGTGCACGCAAATAGCAAGGCAAAGGTCTGCGCACAAATTGGTCATGCGGGGCGGAAAGGCGCGACTTGCGTGCCCTGGGACGGCGGTATGGATCAGCCACTCGCAGAGGATAGCTGGGAAATTGTTGCGCCGTCCGCGATCCCATACCTTCCACACAGCGCCGTACCGCGGGAGCTGGCTGAGGCGGAGATGCAGTCTGTTTGCGACGATTTTGCCAATGCGGCTGCAAATGCAGACAGAGCGGGCTTCGATATGCTCGAAGTGCATCTGGCGCATGGCTATCTGCTGTCGGGTTTTATTAGCCCGTACACGAACAGGCGAACGGACAAGTTTGGTGGCAGTGTTGAAAACAGGATGCGCTTCCCACTGCAGGTCATTGCGGCTGTCAAGGAGTCTTGGCCAAATGACAAGCCAGTGTCAGTTCGTATATCTGCGACAGACTGGGTGGAAGGCGGGCTGTCCGAGGACGAGATGCTCGCTGTGGCGAGAATGTGTGAGGCCGCTGGCGTACAAGTTATTAACGTCTCCACGGGTCAGGTGACCAAGGACGAAGACCCTGTCTATGGGCGCATGTTTCAGGCGCCATTCGCTGATCAGATTCGCAATGAAATCGGAATCCCAACGATTGTTGCAGGCAACATTACAACCGTCGATCAGGCAAATACGTTGATCGCGGCTGGCAGGACCGACGTTGTCGCATTTGCCAGGCCGTTGATGAACGAACCACATCTCGTTCTGAATGCGGCAGCACACTATGGACATTCCGACCAATACTGGCCTCCACAGTATCAGTCCGGGAAGCCCCTGGCTGAAGCCTTGGCGGAAAAAGACGCTGACGAAATGACAGAGCTTCGACGTGAAGCGAAACCACCGAACCCGAGTGAGGCGTTGGCGATTGCGGTTGCTCGCGGCGAGGTGTTTTTGGACCGACAAAACTAAAAGGAGCGATTCGATGACCTATTCCGATAGTGAGCTGGATGGTTTCGTAGCGCCGACCAAGATCAATCGGCGTGTTTACACAGATGAGAAGATCTTCGATCTGGAAATGGAGCGGATTTGGGGCAAGGCATGGCTGTTTATCGGTCATGAAAGCCAGGTTCCGGAGGCCGGCGATTACACAACGCTAAATATTGGTCGCATGCCAATTGTTATGGTGCGAGACAAGGCGTTGAAGGTTCATGTGCTGCACAATCGTTGTGGTCACAAAGGCGCAAAGCTGGTTGATAAGCCGTGTGGCAAGATTGGCGGGTTTCGTTGTTGCTATCACGGATGGACGTATCGACTGGACGGAAAGCTGCTTGGCGTTCCACACATGACCGGATATGAAGAAACTGGCTTCAACAAGGACGATCCGCAGTACAGCATGCAGAAACTGGCTAAGTACGAATCCTATCGTGGGTTCGTGTTTGCCACTTTTGATTCGAACGCGCCTGACCTGAGGGCGTGGCTCGGCGGCGCTGGCGATGTGCTGGATAATCTGTGTGACCGATCGCCGGAAGGCGAAGTTGAAGTTGCAGGCGGTGTTTTGAAATATGAACATGAATGCAATTGGAAAATGTTCATCGAAAACCTGAACGACACAATGCACCCAATGGTCGTGCATCGATCTGTTGTAGATGCGGCCAACAGCTTCATCAGTACGCTACCCGAAGATTCCCCTCATCGGGATGAGGCAGAAATTATTCCACCGTTTGGTGCGTCATACGAAAATTTTGAAGCGACCGGAATTACAGGCTTTCGATACGGCCATCATTACGATGGCGGCAAGAGTAGTATCCATGCGAACTATAGTGTCGATCCGGAGTATGAGGCGGCGATGATCGCCGCCTATGGTAAGGAGCGTACGCGTGAGATACTGACGTTCAATACTCACAACACGTTGTACTACCCGTCACTAACGATCAAGTCGGCGATTCAGAATATTCGAATAGTACGTCCGGTTTCGGTTGACCGTTGCGTGGTCGAAACCTGGTCATTCCGACTCAAGGGTGCGCCGGACTCAATGTTGCAACGCACCATTCTCTATTCCAGGCTCATTAATTCGAATGGATCCATGGTTGGCCCTGACGACCTGACAGCCTATTTCAGAATGCAGCAGGGATTGCAGTCCACGGCCAGCGAATGGGTGGAAATGCATCGAAACTACGGTTCCGATGAAGACCTGGGTGACCGGTGGACGAACAAGGGTACCAGTGATCTTGATATGCGCAGTCAGTATGGGGCGTGGCGACATTACATGTTAGGGGAGGCGGTATAGTGAGCAACCCGAATGTGAGGATAGATAACGAACGTGTAGAGAGATTTCTCTACGACGAGGCGTCCTTTCTCGATCGCCCGGACCTTGATCGCTGGATTGAGCTGTACACCGACGACGGTACTTATTGGATGCCGGCAGTCGAGGACCAGGTAGATCCTATCAATCACATATCGCTATTCTATGATGATCGAGTCTTAATGGAGATCAGGCGGCGAAATTTTGTTCATCCGCGTGCGGCTTCAAAGGACTACAAAGTACGCTGCTCCCATATAATTTCGAACGTGCGCAGCGAAATTTCTGATGATGGAAGTTTAACAGTTACGTCAAATTTCCAGTGCGTCGTCTACTACAACGGCAAACAGACATTATATGCGGGCAATTATGTTCACGAATTGTTGCAAGCTGACGATAGCTTCAAAATTCGGCACAAGAGAGTCAACCTGATCAACTGCGACGGCGTTCTCGGTTCGATCATAATTTATCTCTAGTCAACTCGTGTCGCAGCGCTGCGAAGCCAAAGGACAGCAAAAAAGGACAGCACGAGTGGCAAGCTGAGTGCTGCATAGTAAGCGCCTCGTTCCCAGCCAGCCGAAATCAGGATGCCGGCTATATAGGGACCAATCACAGCTCCCAGACGACCGACTCCGAGTGCCCAGCCGGCACCGGTATTGCGGAACTCGGTCGGATAGAGCCCCGGCAAGATCGTGTACAGACAAATAATAGCGCCGGCGAGAAAGAATCCAATCATAAAAGCGACTGAAAGCATCGCGGTTAGCTGAAATTCCATCAGTCCAAAAACAATCATGGACGTAAAGCCGAGCAACATGTACACGGCGCCGATCAGGTGTACTTGAAACCGTCCCGACAGCCAGCCGAGTGTTAAACCGCCAACGGTACCTCCCATGGCGATCAGCACGCCGCCGCCAATTCCGATATCACGGGATAGACCGGCGTCGATCAAGATCTTGGGAGTCCAGTTAGTAACAAAATAAAATGCAGAAAACATGGCCGTGAAGGCAATCCAGATCGCAATCGTTTTGTATAGATAGGCAGCTTGAAATACGCCAAGTCCAGAATACCGGACAGGTTCTGACGCCAAACTAGCCGCTGGAAGCTTCCTCAGCGTGGAATGGCCAAGTCTGGCTAATACGTCATTGACCCGCGGCAACGTATTCTTGCCTGGCCTGGTCAGCAAGAAATCTATGGATTCAGGCAACCTCAGGTAAACAAGTGGGATCAGGGATAATGACAGCAGGCCGCCGAATGCGAAAATTGAGCGCCAACCGTATCGCCCCAAGAGCCAGGCAGAGACAAAACCCGCGATGATCGCGCCAACAGGGTAGCCAGACTGCATTATGCTGATCGCAAGTTGCCTTCGCTTGGCGCTACTGTATTCTGCGACCATCGTGGTAAGGCTTGAGAGCATTCCGCCGACGCCAAGTCCTGTCAGGATACGAGCCATCACCAGCTGCGAGACTGTTTCGACTGCAGCAGATAAGAGCATGCCGGCGCTAATCATGAGCAAGCATGTAAGTATCATTGGGCGCCTGCCGATTCGATCGGCGAAGGGCGAAAGTACGAGGGCCCCAATGACCATTCCGGCAAGCCCTGAACTGAAAACCACACCGAGACTTGTTGCGCCGATCGACCACTCTCTCGCGATGGTCGGGGCCGCGAACGCAATCGCCAAAACGTCGAAACCGTCCAGGAAATTGATAAGCAGACATATACCCACTGCCTGTATCTGGAAGCTTGTCATCGAGTTCGTCGCGATGATCTTTTTTATCGAGTCGTTTTCGATGCGCGTACCCATCCAGTAGAATGTCTCAGACATACTATCAATCCGATGCAACGAAAGTGGCGAATATTCGAGTAGTAATCTGAACGATGTGTCTCGCAATCTAGCATGTTGTATTCAGAATCTGGCGGTAATTTTCACGGTTACATATTATCTAAAGAATCGGCGCGAAACTTGTACTATTGAAGCGGTTACTCCAGACATACGGCAGGAGCGCGGTCTTGAAACGAATCGTCGTCATAGGTGCAACAGGGCACTTCGGTGGCAGAATCTGTCGGCGACTGACTGGAGAGCCCGGTGTCGAGCTGACTGTTACCAGCCGCAATCAGGCGAGAGCCGATACGTTTGCCAGTGAGCTCAGGGCGCTTTACCCAGGGCAGCTCATAAGAGCCACAAAGCTTGACCAGTCCAGCGACGGCTTCGAGTCAGACCTGGTTGCGCTTGGCGCGGACATAGTCATTCACACAGTCGGACCGTATCAGGGCCAGGACTACCGCGTCGCCAATGCGTGCATCAAGGCTGGCAGCCACTACATCGATCTCGCCGATGGCAGAAATTTTGTGCAAAGTTTCGCCTCACTTGATGAGGCTGCCAGGCAAAAGAATCTGTTGCTGGTGTCGGGTGCCAGTACGTTGCCGGGGCTTTCCAGCGTTGTGGTGGACTCGCTGCGGTCTGAGTTCGATGCAGTTTCGGCTATCGAGATATCAATCGCCCCGGCACACCAGACACCGCGAGGCAAAAGCACGATTGCAGCGGTATTGAGCTACTGTGGAAAGCCGTTCCAGGTATTGGTTGACGGCGAATGGGTGACAAAATACGGTTGGCAAGATCTCAGGCGTCACCGCTATCCGGAATTCGGCCTGAGACTGGGTGCGGCTTGTGATGTTCCTGATCTCTCACTGCAGCCGGGCTACGTCGATGGTGTTCAAACGGTCACTTTCCACGCCGCGCTGGAAGCAAAGTGGGAACAACTGACACTGTGGAGTATGGGGTGGCTAACGCGTGCTGGCATTGTCAGGAGTTGGGGGTCGTTTGTGCCGACGTTTCAAAAGATTAGTGATCGTCTTATAGGATTGGGCTCGACCACCGGGGGCATGCATGTCAGGGTGTCGGGGGTATCGAGCGCAGGCAAACCGATCTCAAAGACCTGGAACCTGGTAGCACGGCAGAACCACGGCCCTGAGATTCCGTGTACGCCTGCGTTGATCCTTGCGAGGATGCTCGTTGCCGATTCGATTGACGTTCGCGGCGCTTTGCCGTGCCTTGGGTTGTTTACGTTGCACGACTTTCAGAACGAATTGTCCGATTTTGATGTGCGATGGGATGTTAGTGAGGAATAACAACGCATGAGTCTCTTCCTCTGGATCAAGCTGGTACACATAGTCAGTGCGACCGTGCTGTTCGGTACGGGCATGGGCACAGCCTTTTTTATGCTAAAGGCCTATCTAAGCGGGAACGACGAGGCGATGAAGGTAACAACGAATACAGTCGTTCTGGCCGACTGGGTATTCACGATGCCCGCTGTGGTTGTGCAATTCGTGACCGGGCTATGGTTAACAACGAAGCTGAAGATCGCGTATGACTCTTCGTGGTTCATAGCGGTGATACTTCTGTATGCACTCGTTGGACTATGCTGGATTCCCGTCGTATGGATACAAATACGCATCAGGGATCTGATCGGAGCCGGAGCAGTTCGTAGAGACTACCGGCGCCTGATGCACGTCTGGATGGCGCTGGGTGTGCCGGCCTTCAGCGCCGTTTTGATCATCTTTTACCTGATGGTATCGAAGCTCGGCGCATATACTTGAGGACACGCCGTGAATGCACATATTGAGCGCAGCATTGATGCCAGGAATATCGCACGAATATTTCGTATACGGTACTGCTCGTTGTTAGACTGCCCGGACAAAGGCCAATTTGATTTCGGTCACAAGGAAGGTCGGTGTCTGTTCAAGAGCGCATAATTTTTGAGATTGACGGTTGGACTGTCGACTCTATGGCACATTCCCTGACACGGGATGACGTGGAGCATCACGTCCCTGCGAAAGTTATGGCGGTGTTGTTGTACCTCGCTCAGAACAACGAGCGGCTGGTCACACGCCAGGAGCTCATCGATGCCGTTTGGGATGGCAATCAATACGTCGGCGAAAAGGCGCTCAACAACGCGATCTGGAAAATTCGCCAGGCGTTGGATTCAGAAGGCGGCGACGATGGTGCCGCTATCGTCAAGACGATTCCGAAGACTGGCTATCAGTTGCTGGCCACTCCGGAATTTTCCAAGATCGAAAATGGTGACCTTGTTCCGGCGAGTCAATCTCTGCCGTGGCCGACGATATCTGTTATTGCTTTCCTTGTTGTTGCTGCGATCGTTGCCCTGCTTTGGATTCGCGACGTGCCGTCGCCAACGCTCGATGAGCCATTGGCCGTCGTAACGCAGCTACCAGGGCGTGAACTGTACGCAGCGCCAGCGCCCGATGGTTCGAAGTTTGCGTTTCTGCACGTCAGTCAATGGGGCACTCAGGACCTGTACGTGCAATCACTGCAAGAACCCGGCGTGCAGGCGATCCAGTTTTCTTCCGACGACGCCAGTAACTTCACACCGACCTGGGCGCCGGACAGCAATCATCTGGCGTACGTGCGTGTCGATAACAAGAGTGGCCGCTGCGAAATCGTTGTCAGGGATTTGAGCGCCGATACCGAAGAGCTTGTCGACGAGTGTCTTGATATTGGCTATTCAACACTAAGTTGGTCACCTGATGGTCGCTGGTTGGTGTATCGAAAAGACGACGCCGAGTTTGGTCCAGGTTTGTATCTGAAAGCGATGAATGCAGATTTTCAGCCGACGAAGGAGCTCGTTGACAGGCGTATCAGCTGCACGGATTGCTTACTGTTCGATCAGGAGGTGAGCTGGTCACCGGATAGCATGCACCTGGCCGTCACTCGGGAGGCGAATCGTCTGTCGGAGAACGTGTTCCGTTTCGACATAGAATCCTGGCAGTTCAAGCAGCTGACAAATGGCGAGGTCAGCATAAAGGGGCACACCTGGGACAAGGACGGCCAGAGTATTCTGTATGTCTCAAACAGACACACGCTGAATCGAAGGCTGCGTGTCGTACATGCCGAGACCGGCGAGAACCGGGAAATCGGATATGAAGGTGCCGGATTCCCGGCATACCTCCCGGATTACCAGTCCATTCTTTTCTATCGGCGCATCGTGTCGAACTACATTGCCGGCATTGGTGTTGGCGGGGACGATGGCGCTGCCAGTTTTCCGACACCGGTAATCCAGACATCGGGTTCCGAAAGAAACCCATCGTATTCGAGCCAGGCGAAAAAGCTGGCTTACTACTCGAACGTGTCCGGCAACAACGAGATATGGATCGCTGATTTCGACGGCTCCAACAGCAAACAAATGACCAGCCTCAAGAGTAGCGCTATCGATCCGAGCTGGTCCCCGAATGGAAAGCAGATCGCTTTTATCGCTCTGGAGCAGAGTACCGAGTCGACTTCGGTCAATGTTCTCGATGTTGAGACAGGTGTCTCCCGCACCGTGAGCACTGGTTTTGGCGACCATGGTGCTCCGACATGGTCGAGTGATGGTAGCTCATTGATTGTCCCTGTCTGGCAAGGACAACAGGTGGACCTGTGGCGAGTCGCGGCGGATGGGAATCAGCTAACACGCCTGACCGCGGGGAACGCCAAATTTGGCAGAGAGTCGGCAGATGGCGAGTTCCTGTACTTTACGACGCTGAACGAGCGCGGCTTGTTCAGGTTATCCTATTCAAGTGGTCGCCTCGAGCGTGTCATTGACGACATTGTGCGCGGCGGGATCGGTAACTGGGCCTGGGCCGGACCTTCAAGCATGTTCTACGCGCGGGTTCGGGACGACCATTCTGAGATTGTCGAGATCGACCTGGTTACCGGTGCAAAAAAGGTACTGTTCAAGCATCATGCTCGAACCGTGCATCGATACGGCATGCTCAGCTTCTCAGAAGAGCATGATTTGTTGTTTTTTACACACCGTGAGCCACAACAGATCGATATCCTCATGGCGCCGGACCCTCTGCGAACGCATCCAGCCAGCCAATAGTTCGTATCACACGTCGTGTGATAGCGAATTGATAAAAATCGGAACGCCAGGCCGTTGTTTGTCTGCAACCAAACGAGATACAAGTTTATCCGTGAGTTGTGTTCAATAAATTGTCAACGGGGGAGTTCATGAACAATCAACGTACGCTACGGTCTGCGTCCAAAAGTTACCGCGCCATTCCAGGTGCCAGTCTGGTTCTGCGAGTGCCAGCATTCGTCCTGGCTTGTGTTTTCCTTAATCCATCGGCGAACGCTCAGTCTGGTGACCCAGACGAGCAATCGCTTGAAGAAATTACCGTGACCGGCAGTCGAATCACGAATTCGAACATTGTCTCTCCGATTCCGACGCAGCAACTGGATATTGGTGAGATTCAGGCGGCTGGCACGATAGATCTTGGCGAGTTGGTCGAGCAGTTGCCCGGTGTCTACCTGGGAGTGTCGCCAACCAACTCACAGCTGAGTACCCAGGTTTCCGGGCTCAGTACCATCGATCTGCGAGGCCTTAGCACGAACCGCACCCTGACCCTGATCAATGGCCGTCGTGTGGTGTCGAATAGTGGTAGTGCCCAACGCGTCGATACCTCAACCATTCCAACGGGATTCGTCGATCGCATAGACATTACAACCGGCGGCGCGTCCGCGGCCTACGGTTCCGATGCTATCGCTGGCGTGGCGAACATTATTCTCAAGGACTCGTTTAACGGGCTCGAGGTCGACGCACGCTATGGCGATAGCGCCGATGGCGGAAATGAAAATCCATCCTTTAGCGCAACCTGGGGTAGTGATTTCGCCGATGGACGCGGCAACTTGATGATTGGCGGTTCCTGGGAGAACAAAGACCCGGTCATGGCAACCCAGCGCGAATACGCTCGGTCCAATCTCGAAATTGATCTCGAGACCGGTGAACTTGAGCCGAATAACAGCAGCTTCTTGCCAGGCGGCCGATTTGAGGGCGACGCCTGGAACATCGGCGGCGTCTGGCAGAATGACAATAATTATTGCATTAACGACGGTCGTGTACCGGCTTGCGACGACTATCAAGAAGCGTTTGATGGTTGGGACTTCCGTCCTTTCAACATGATTTTTCCGGAAAGAGAGCGTTGGTCGACGATGGCCAAAACGAACTTCGAATTCACCGAAACGCTGACGGGTTCTCTGATGCTGCAGTTCTCGGAGAGCGAGACGCGAGCCGAAAGAACGCCCGCTGGTGTCAATGACTCCAACACCTATGGGCCATTCGACAACGAAACAGCGATCGGTGACATACCCGACGCAATTCCTGTTAACCCGACCAACCCGACGTATGACCCTGTAACCGGGGAGGGCGACAATCCGTTCATCCATCCTGCTGTGTGGGACACGCTGAGTGGGACCGTGGACTGGCGACGTCGGATGACGGAAGTCGGTAACCGCGATCGCAACTCGGTGCGCACGACGCAGCGCATGGCGTTTAGTCTGGATGGGCAGTTTAACGACCGTTGGTCGTGGAATGGCTACGTTGGCTATGGAAAATTCAGACAGGAACAGGAAAAGCACAATGAAGTGAATCGCCTGAACATCCAGTACGCGATTAACATCATGGAAGACCCTGCAAACGACGGAAGCTATATCTGCCAGGACGCCGGTGCGCGTGCCGATGGTTGCGTGCCGCTGAATGTATTTGGCGAAGGCAGCATCACGCCAGAGGCGGCCGACTATATTCGCCACACGATCATGATGCAGCAGGAGCTCAAGCAGACAACTGCAAGCTTCTCAGTTAGCGGCGATATATTCGAACTGCCTGCAGGCGACGCACAAATTGCGGCGGGCATCGATTTTCGCAAGGAAGAGCAATGGGTTGATGGAGATCCCGTCACCAATGCCGGGCTGACGTCGAGCAGCACGCTACTCGATGTTCAGGCAGATTTCGATGTGACCGAGGCCTTTGTCGAACTAAACGTACCATTGATAGCCGGTAAGACCGGCATCGAAGCCCTGGATATGACAACGGCATTCCGGGCTGCTGACTACAGCACGATTGGTGATGTATCGAGTTGGAATTTCGGACTGTCATACACACCGGTTGAAGACGTTCGTTTTCGCGCACAGATTTCGCAGGCGCAGCGTGCTCCGGATATCACGGAGTTGTTCTCACCACAGCGCAGCGACTTTGATGACTTCAATGATCCATGCGATGGCGTGACGGCCGCAACCACGGGCGTTGTCGCGGACAATTGCCGGCAAGATGCTGGCATCGCATCAGAGATACTGCTTAACGGTGTTTTCGACCAGGACGGCAGCCAGATATTCGGTCCGTCGCTGGGCAACATAAACCTCATAGAGGAAACGGCCGATACGTTTACGGCAGGTTTCGTTCTTGCACCTCGGGCACTCGATGGGTTCACGCTGATCGCGGACTACTACAAGATCGAGGTTGAGGACGCAATTTCGTCAGTCGACAGCCAGCTCGCTGGGGATCTTTGCTACTCGGACCCGAACTTTCCGAACAATCGTTTTTGTCCAAACATTACCCGTGGCAACGATGGCCAGGTCAGTCGCATCATTAACCAGGAAGAAAACCTGAACAGCCTCGTGTCTGAGGGTATCGATGTTACCTTGGCGTACGATTTCGAGATTGCAGCAATACCAGGCGATTTCGAGACCAGTATCATCTATGCGCATATCATGAAGAACGAAGCGAGCTTTGATGGCCCTGACGGCGAGGTTATCGATGATTTTGCCGGCGAAGTCGGTCTGCCTGAGCATGAGTATCGTGGCACGATTCGCTGGAGCACGGACGCCTTCTCAGTGCGCTATCGCTTGAAGTACTCAGGTACGGTACGTGACGACAATGACACGGACCCCGCCGACATCTTCGGTTTTGTGCGCTTCGAACAAACGCTGATTCACGACATCTATGCGAGTTACAAGTTCGGTAACGAGCACCGCTATCGAGTCTACGCGGGCATCAACAACATCGAGAATCAAACTGGCCCATATTTGCCCGATGGCTACGCGTCTGGAGAAAACGCAAACGTCGGGGATAGCTATGATCGAGTGGGGCGGCGTTTCTACCTGGGTCTGAAGTTCGACTGGTAAGCGTTTTCACACCAGCTTCCCTTGCGGGGTCGAGCGATGCGGGATCGAAATCCGTATCGCTCGATCGCCACTTGCTCACGTCCTCCGAAAGTGAAACACGCATGAAATACACTGCATCTCTCCTTCAATTGCTGGTTGTCGTTGCTGTGTCAGTACACGCATCAATGGTATCGGCCTCTGAAACTGCAAAGATGACGCCAGTCGATATTCTCAGTCTTCCAACTTTGTCGGATCCGGAAATGTCGCCCAACGGGGATTTCCTGGTCTACGTCAAACGGGAACCCAACTGGGACAAGAACAAGTCGATGTCGAATCTGTGGTTGTCTGAGCTTGAGACGGGGTTACAGCGCCAGGTTACTTACTCCGATAAGTCCAAGGGTTCGCCGAATTGGTCGCCCGATGGGCGTTTCGTGTCCTTCCTGGCCGATGCGGAATTCGAGGGTGATGATGACGAAGACTACAAGGCCATATACCTGTTACCGACGACGATAGGAGAGGCGGTTCCGGTTGGCGAGCATCTGTCGGACGTCAAAGCTTATGAATGGGGACCGAACTCGGATGTCATCTACTTTCTGGCCGACCAGCCTTTGAGCGAAAAAGGCCGTAAGCAGCGGGAAGCGGATGATGACATGCATCCGTTCGACGAACCGACTGGCGAACGGCATCTATGGCGAGTATCGGTCGAAACCGGCGAGGTAGAGCAGCTTACAGCCGACGGACAGTATGTGCGCAATTTCGATCTCTCCGCTGATGGCCGGTCAGTGGTGTTTTCCAGCGCGAACGGCGCCACGATTGATGATAAACATACAGCAGACCTCTGGAAATTGGACGTTGAGAGCAGAGAGGCAATCCAGGTCACCCACAACGACCATGCAGAATCGGGTTTTGAGCTGTCACCCAACAACAAATTTATTCTGTTCATTGCGGACGTGAACAGCGATTTTGAGTACTACTACGATGCCAATCTCTTCATCGTACCCATCGATGGCGGCACGCCGGCCCAGCTTGGGAGCGAGTACGACTTCGAAGTCGAAGACGCACAATGGAGTGCAGATTCTTCTTCGATATACGTGCAAGCGAATATGGGGGTGCGCTCGGAGCTGTGGCGACTGGATATAGCTGACGGCAACGCAACGCAAATCACCAATGCTCAGCACACTGTCCGCGACTGGTCGTATAACCGTGAGACCGCCCGCCACATATTCGTTTCCGTACGTCCCGAGAGTCCAGGCGAAATCTACATCGCCGACGCGGACGGATCTGATCAAACAGTTGTTACGCGTGAATTCGAAATGCTCGCGGAGCGCTATGAATTACCCACTCAAGAGTTGGTTGTCTGGCGTGACAAAAGCGGCGTACAACTGGAGGGGTTGTTGTCTCTACCCGGGGACTACAAACGTGAAAAACCCATTCCATTGATCGTGGATATTCACGGCGGGCCCAGAAGTTCAGTGCAATACGGTCAGTTTCGCTGGCGAACATACATTCCCATCGCAGCGTCCGACGGTTTCGCGGTGTTCTCCCCGAATCATCGCGGCGGCCGAGGCTATGGCGACGATTTCATGCGAGACATGGTTGGCGGGTATTTCAAGAATGCACATCTGGATGTTCTGTCGGGCGTGGATTTCCTGGTCGATGCCGGAATCGCGGACCCGAATCAACTCATCGTATCTGGTTGGAGCGCAGGCGGTCACATGGTGAACAAACTGATCACACATACGGATCGATTCAGAGCGGCGTCTTCGGGTGCTGGCGCTGTAGATTGGGTTTCGATGTATGGTGAGAGTGATACACGCTACGGCCGGACAGCATGGTTCGGCGGAAAACCATGGCAGGCAGACGCACCGCTGGAAGTGTTTGACAAGCATTCGCCGCTTCACGATTTGTGGAAGACCAAGACACCAACACTGATTTTCGTCGGTGAGAATGATGAGCGTGTCCCACCCACACAATCTATTCTGCTGTACCGTGCCCTGGACGATCTTGGTGTTGACACAAAACTGTATATTGCGCCTCGCGAGGGCCACGGATTCTCAGAACTTCGTCATCGCCTGTTCAAGATCAATGCCGAATTAGCCTGGTATGCACACTACCTCAATCGGCCAGAACGTGACTGGCAAGAGGCACCGGACTGACATGCGCGACTTCGTGAACCGGGCTCTGGCCAACCTGAGACTGCCGCGAATTGCATTGGCAGGTCTTCTGTTAGCTCTGCCATACGCTACGCCAGCAGAAGAATGGCGATTTACGGGCGTTGATCGCGTCGTTGCCGTTAGTGATATTCATGGTGCATATGACGCGTTGCTCGAGACGCTCAATGCTGCGGACATCATCGACAACCGTGCGTCCTGGAGTGGTGGCAATAGCCATTTGGTGATTACCGGCGACCTGTTGGATCGTGGGCCTGACTCCCGGCAGGTTATGGATCTCATCATGAGACTGGAGGACGAAGCGCTTCTCGCCGGCGGTCGCGTGCATCAGCTCCTTGGCAACCATGAAGTGATGAACCTGATAGGCGATCTTCGTTATGTTTCGGAAGAAGAGTTCGCCGCGTTTCTCGAGATCGAATCCAGCGATGAGCGTGAACACTGGTATCGCGAGTATCGCCGCGGTTTCCCGGTTGATGTAGACGAACAAAAAGTTCGAACCGAGTTTGACGAGCTCGCTCCGCCAGGGTTTTTTGGGCATCGCCGGGAGTTTCGACACGACGGATACTACGGACGTTGGCTCTTGGGAAAACCGCTCATGGTGGTGATAAACGACACCGCCTATGTTCACGGTGGTGTTCCACCCTATGTCGTAGATCACGGTATGCAAGGCATTAATGCTGGCCTGAAAAATGACTTGTCGGACTATGTCGGAGCGCGTGACAACCTGTCTGATGCCTCTGTATTGAGTCCGATTGTCAGTTTTCGAGAGACCCCTGAGTATCTGCACAGGCTTTTGAAATCCAATCGAATTGACGATCCTACGATGGCGGCTGTACATACAGTACTTGCAGAGGCGGAATCCCCGTTGCACGGGCCGGCAGGACCGACATGGTACCGAGGCACCGCAACCTGCAGCTCGCTGGTCGAGGGGGATCGCCTGAGCGCGGCACTCGATACGTTGGGAGCGAGTCGCGTCGTTATCGGGCACACACCAACTTTGTCACGGCGTGTCCAGCAAAGGCTGAACGGACGAGTTGTTGAAATAGACACTGGAATGCTTCATTCCAGCTACCGCGGACGCGGCCATGCCCTGATCATCGATGGCGCAGAAATGGTTGTGGTCGGCCAGGACGGCAGTGATGATCTCAAGCCGCTGTCGCACCCGGTACACGTCGGCTATGACTCACCGGACTTTGACGAGACGGCAATAGTTGCTGCGTTGTCGAGCGGTGTCGTCGTCGATACCATGGCGGAAGGTAGTACGTGGAAGTTGGTGAAGCTCAGCTACCACGAGAAAAATACGCTGGCTTACTTTCGATCGGCATCTCGAGAAGTTGGCTTTGACCCGGAAGCCGCGGCGCACAAGCTCGATAGATTGTTGCGGCTTGGGATGGTTCCGGCGACCGTGTCCCGAGAGGATATCGGTAGCGGAGGGACTCTGCAGTTTCTGCCGGACAGGGCCATTTCGGAATGGGAACGAGTCTCCGAAGAGAGTGATTTTCGAGCACATTGTCCACTTGAGATTCAAAAAGACGCAATGCTCGTTTTCGATGCCCTGATCGGCAATTCGTCGAGGTCGCCGTCGACCATTATCTATGGTTCCCGAGACCTGGAGCTGGTGTTGATCGGCCATAGTGCTGCTTTTGGCACCGGCGGTGTTCCGTCCCAGGTTCTGGAGCTCGCGGACGGCATAGCGGGGCCCAGCTGGCATGACGCCCTGTCCATGCTCACCGATGATGTTCTGATCAATGAGCTGGGCGCAGTGCTACCCGAGCAGCGCCTGGCTGCGTTGGCATCGCGGCGCGATGAGTTACTCAATCTTTCAGCTCGAGGGATCGAGTGAAGAACTGAATGGCTACTTGACGATGTACTTTCTTGCTTCGAGACAAGCGGTCTGCGCACGTTGATAGTCGGCTCGAAGGAGCGTGTCGGAAGTCGCATCAGTCGGATCGAAACCGGTCTCTTCCTTTGCCCACGTGTGACATTCGTAACGGTCCTTGTCACGCGTTTCATCCGATTGCCCAGCTGCTGGATAGATTATCAGCCTGTCTGAGCCGCCAGACGCCGGTGTCTCAGCATTTTCTGGTTTCTCGATGACGACGAAGCCTTCGTCCACAGGCCGATAGTAGACGCCGCCAAAATAGAAGTACCGGCTGACTCCTACGCCAAAACTCAGGTGATCCCGCGGCAGTACGGGAATGACGGCACCCAATGGTGCCACTATCGCGACATAGCCGTCACTACCATGACGATAGAATCGGCCAGATGAGTAAAAGTAGGATTTGCCTCTGTGCCGAATGCGATGATGTGCCGACGGCAGTGTCTTCAGTGCCTTGGTGTGAACCACATCGCGGTGTTGTCCTGGCTTGGCCTCAACTTGAGGCGGAATGGCCGCGACGAATAGCGCGATGAATACACAGGTCAGTTGTTTCGAGTACATTAAGTCGAGTCCTTTACGAATTGAATTAGCCGGCTGTTGATGTGTAACAACGCGATCAGGTCACCGCTGTTGACATTGACTTCGTTAAGGATTGTTAAGATCGAACAACAGTATCTCGGTAGCAGTAATACTGGGTGAGTCAAGAATCATGCTGCCTGTGTTTTCGCCGGCGGCAAGGTTGAGCAGATACGGCCCGCCGATAATGTTTTTCGTTCCCGCTTCAGTGACGACCAGGTTGTACTCGTCTGGCGCGACAGTGACGTGACCGGTTGAGGTTCCGTAGATCATTGTCGAAAAACTCGGGCCGATCAGCGAGATATCGACGTCTGTCGCAACTATGTAAACGTCAACCGCCGCGAATCGCGTAGCACCTTGAAATAACTGGAATCTTGCGTGTGTGTCGATCGGTTGCCGGTTCTCCGCAAAGAGCGCTGCCTGTACATCGCCAGGCAAACCAACAAGATAAAGTCGATTGAACGAACCCTTGGTGATCTCGAATGCGCGTTCTGCAAGAAATACGCCCTGGTTACCGGCCGGTGTGACGTTGATGTTCAGTGTGCCGGGATCGACAGTTATGCCGGTAGAACTGTTGGCGTATTCAAGGTCCTCGACCAGCGGGGCGCCGAAATTGCCACCCGAAACAACATCAACAGAACCGGTACCCAGTGCGCCATGGACGACAGACAGTTCCGAAAGCAGGTTGATATCGTAGAGATCAATTCCAAGGCTGGTACCGATCCAGCGGACGGAAAAAGGGGCTGTCGTCGCGCCTGCATCGTCCATTATCGTTAGCATATTGCTGGTCGCTGCGTCGATAAAGATCGGGTCGGAAGCGAAAATAATATTGTCTGGCTCGCCGACAGGCGTCAGCACGAGCTGATATTCGGCTGACGGCAACTCTATTGCGGTTTTCAGATCTGCATAGCCAATCGTCGTTCTTGGCGAAGCGAATTCGGGACTGGTTCCGGTTGCTTCGAGATAAACGTCCACCGTGCCTAGCTGGCTGGCGAGATTTCCAAAAGAAACCTCCATTACCGTAACAGTTGTATCGTTTTCAACGGCGGTATCAATCTCGTCTATCCAGTCCCGCCCGAATTGCTCCCAGATAATGATCTCCGGTTCAGCCACGGATCCGGCAAGGATGAATGTGTACTCGGTTTCATCGTCTACGGTGAGCAGTGACGATGCGAGCGTAGTCACATCCTCATCGCCGGGCAGCAGCACATCGAAACGAAAAGTGTACTCAAGGTTGTCGAACTCCGTGATTCCAGAAGACTGTTTGTAGGTCAGAGTCGAAAGCAGTGTTTCCTCAATCATGAAACTGACTGAACCGAGGTTCGGAACGGCGTGTAGTGCTTGAATAGATCCTTCTCCAGTGACCGTTTCTGTATTACTGGAATCGGGGCATCCAGCAAGCAGAAATATGGCAGCCAGCCAGGTGTGCCGAATCGGGTGAGCTTGTCTCATCAGGTTCTCCGTAGTTTGTACAAACATCGCGACGAGGCATCGTAGGAGAGCGATATGTGAAGAACTGTTAAGAAATGAAAGGCAAGTCATGGAGTGGCGGCTCTGTGCCGAACAAACCGTCATACCCCTGTCTGTCGCAATCGCGAAACTTACAATTCCTTACAGCGCGCCTCTTGGCACGGATCTAGACTGTGCACGTCGAAACTGCTCGACAACGACCTATAACGGAGATTGATGATGAACAAACTGATACTGACTGCAGTAGTAGCAGCAAGCGCGATTCTTGTGCTCGAAGCCAGCGCTGACGGCGGAAAGAAATGGCCCGGACCGCCATCTTTTGTGGAGATCGATAGCAATGCCGACCAACTGATAAGCCGCGAGGAGATGCTGGCGGCGATGCAGGCCAGGCTGGAGGAACGTGGCCAACGCCGCGGACCGGCCGGCGATCCGGAAGAGCGATTTAGTCGGGTCGACGAGGACGGTGATGGCTACCTGAACGAGGCGGAGTTCGACGCCGCGCGAGCGAAAATGGAAGAGCGGCGTGGCCATCGTCGCCGGCGCGGTGATTGTGACGATAAAGACTCTGAATCCTGAACTTGCGGGGAGGTGGTATGCATTCCGGAGTACACTGGCGCAGTATTGTTGCCAGGATTGATGGAATAGCACAAAGCGTGAGCACTTCCAGCATTTTGATGATCGACGACGATGCCGACTTGTGCGGCATGGTCGTCACCTATTTGAAGGACGATGGCTTCGACGCGTGTTCAGTTCAGAGCGGTGAAGCCGGTCTCGAACTCATGCAATCCCAATCATTTGATGCATTGATTCTCGACGTGATGATGCCGGGTCTGAACGGCCACGAAGTCTTGCGCAGATTGCGTTCCGGGACGATGGCGATTTCGCCAGTGCCTGTTCTGATGCTCACGGCGCGCGGCGATGACGTCGATAAGATCGTCGGTCTTGAGAGTGGCGCCGATGACTATCTCGCCAAGCCTTGCAATCTTCGTGAGTTGGCGGCGCGACTTCGTGCGATCTTGCGCCGTTCGTCGCAAACACCTGTCAGTGGCGGCACGCGTTCTCAGCCTTTGGCGGTCGGTAACATTCGCCTGGACGCATCGGCGCGGCAAGCAAGCCAGGAAGGACAGTCGCTCTCACTTACAGGAGCCGAGTTTTCTATCTTACAGATTCTAATGGAGCACGCAGGCTCGGCAGTGTCGAAAGAAGTGCTGATGAAGTCGGCACTTGGCCGGGACTATCTACCTTACGATCGTAGCGTGGATGTGCATGTCGCAAACCTGAGGAAGAAACTGCATCCGAGCAATGCCGATGGTACGCCGATCAAGACTATTCGCGGTGTTGGCTATCAATTGATCGACACTGAGTCTGGCTTCTGAGATGCGACGCCTGTATCTGAAAATTGTAGTCTCTATCTGGGTTGTGATGATCGTGTCGTCCATTGGCGCTGCTACGGTGATGCGGATGATCAACGCGGAAGAATCAGAAAGCCGGGTACGCGCTTTCAACGTAGAACGATTCTTGATGCCGGCCGCGGTGGCGGTAATTGAACAGGCATCAGGCAAATCAGAGATTGAACTCATAACATTGTTCGATACGAGCAGGCTAGCCTTGCGGAAAACAGCATTTAGCTTGCGGGATGCAAATGGCAATCCACTCCTCAACAAAGGACCCGAGCACGTACTCAATGTAATCGACGAGCCAGGTAGTGATGACAAGACCTGGCGGCACGACTTTATTCATGGTGGCAATTCTTATTCGTTGATTGTTGTACCTCGCGACCGTCAACGTCGCGGTCCGCCGTTTCCATTCGCACGACCTGGATACGGTTTCTTGATGATTCTTGGCATAGCGATACCTATTAGTGTCTTGTTGAGCATATTGCTCGCGCGATACCTCATTCGCCCGCTGAAATCGTTTGAGCTTGCCGGTGTGCGCCTTGCAGATGGAGACTTGTCCGCCCGAATCAGCCCGTCGATTTCGAATAGAGGAGATGAGTTGGGTGAATTCGCGAGTACGTTCGATCACATGGCAGAACGCATTGAGTTACTGGTCAATTCGCACAAGGATCTGCTGCGGGATGTTTCACACGAGTTGCGATCGCCGCTTGCGAGATTGCAGGCCAGCCTGTCCATTGCGAGACAGAGAACCGGTGGCGCTGTCGATGCGGAGATGGACCGCATCGAACTCGAAGTTGAGAGGCTCGATGACCTGATAGGAAAGCTACTCGCGTTGTCTCGAATAGATTCGAAGCAAGTGCCCATCGAACGTGAGCTGGTCAATATTGACTGGGTTCTCGCCGATGTAATCGTTGACGCACTGGTTGAGGCGACCGCAGAAGAGAAGAATGTTGTCTTGACAGAGAGCTGTGAACTGAAAGTACTGGGTGATGCTGCTTTGCTTGCCAGTTGCTTTGAGAACATAATTCGCAATGCCATACGACACACGCCAAGGGGTTCGACGGTCGAGGTTTCAATGTTCGTTTTTGAAGACGACTCGTCCCGGTGCTGTGTGTCTGTACGCGATCGGGGTGACGGGCTACCGGAGGAAGAACTGACGGCGATCTTCGAGCTGTTTCGAAAAGCCGAGGCGCAGGATGGCCGGGACTCGGGAAATTCTGGTATCGGTCTTGCAATTGCCGACAAAATTGTCAGCCACCACGGAGGGGATATCTCTGCGCACAATGCATCAGATGGCGGGCTGATTATATCCGTTTGCCTGCCTGTCACGAACTCAAGTAGCTAGTCTGACGATCCTTACAAGAAGCTACTATTCTTGACAGACATTGACACGGCGATTCCTTAACGTTGCTGACTTGTTGCCACATTAAGGAACTCAAGTGAATAAACAACTCGGTATTCTGCTTATTGGCGTTTTCGCCGCGTTGCCAAGCCTCGCGGAGGAACAAACAGTGTTGTTTGATTTTTCCGACCTTGAATGGTTTGGTAATCTTAGTGCCACCTACATGGATGCCGGCGGCGATGTCGAATTTCACGGCAATACTGCCAGCTTGTACGGCGGGTCGCCGGAGATCGCACTGGACGACGGACAAAACGTATCATTAGCGGTCGGTTTTCAAACACAGGATGGCTGGCGCTTATCGGCCGAACTCGCGCAGGCGAGTCTCGCCTCCAGCACTGCGGGCGTCTTTGGCTTCGACGATCGAATTGACGATACATTCCGCGTGGATGCGGAGATCGAGAGCCTCCTGTTCATGCTAAACGGCGGTTACGATTTTGATATAGGTTCCGATCGGTTCACACCGTTTTTCGAAGGTGGTGTCGGTGTAGCAAGGAACAAATGGAATCAAGCCATACTGGATGTCAGCTACGACTCGTTATTGTGGAACGGTACGACTCTCGATGATCAGCAGCTGATCGGCTATTCGTATCCTGATGGTGAGAACACTGAATTTGCATGGAGTGCCAGTCTTGGCCTGCGTGTCGCATTGAGTGAGCAATTTGACCTGGCGCTTTCCTACGGATTTATCGATCTGGGCCAGGCAGCAACCGGTACGGATGCAAATGGAGACGCCCTGGGTGTCGATGATCTCAGCTCGCAGCAACTGCAGCTGGGGCTCGATTTCGCGTTCTAGAGGATCACGAAGCAGGTTTTCTCTTCGCCAGGCACGTTCCGGAAAAGGACAACGGCAATCTTAGCTCCCTGAGCCTCCAAACTACCCCGGCGGAGGAACGTGTCCTGGGATGTTGTCCTGGCGAAGAGACTTTTCCACAAGACAAGGACTTCCCTATGCGGCCACAAATTCAGCCTCTGACCATTGCGATTATCGTGCTTTCAGTCACGGCATGCGCGTCACCGAAATCTACTCGAGATGAGCACACAAATCAGTTCGATACGGATGGCGATGGCAGCTTGTCACGTGAAGAGTATTCGGCGAGCGCATTGAGCGCGACCGTCCGGTTTGACGCCCTCGACACGAATGGTGACGAGCTTCTGAGTGCCTCAGAGCTCGAATTCCAAATGGGGGCTGTTCGCAAAGAACGCCGGGATCGCGCCGAGAAAGGTGGGCGCCGCAGAAACTGACTAACATGCGAAGTGAATATCACTGCGTGGCGCCCGTGTGCCGCAACATGTTGTATTGTCGGCAAAAACCCTCGCGCCTATCCGATGGGAAGCAGCGACTATTCTCCAGGTGCTACGCTCAATAGCGCTGCAACGGGAGACGACTGTGAATCAACCAACTCGACATGCGTACTTTCTAATCCGCCTTTTTGCGACGATCATTGTCGCGTCGACTGCGCTGAACGCAGCTGCCGCGGGTAGTGATGACAAGCCGAATATTGTCCTCGTCCTCATGGACAATTTTGGCTGGGGAGAAATTGGTGCCTATGGCGGCGGTGCGATGCGCGGCGCTCCAACGCCCAGTATCGACAGCATTGCAGCTGAGGGTTTTCGCCTGACTAACTTTAACGTTGAAGCGGAGTGCACGCCCTCGCGCTCGGCGCTGATGACGGGTCGCTATGGCATTCGCACGCGGCAACGGCCGGATGGCCCTCCGCGAGGTGTCTGGTATGGGATCACCCAGTGGGAATACACGCTACCCGAAATGTTGTCTGACGCAGGTTACGTGAACGGTATTTTTGGCAAATGGCACCTTGGCGATACAGAAGGCCGCTATCCCACTGACCAGGGGTTCGACGAGTGGATCGGGATTCCCAGGTCGTCGGATCGGGCTTTTTGGCCGGATAGCAACAGCTTTACACCGGGCAGCCATCCGGATGCGGTTTTCACCCACGTAATGTCAGCCACGCGCGGTGAGACACCCAAGCAGCTGGAAGTTTTCGGCCGCGAAAAGCGCAAGACAATGGATCGCGAAATCACCGACCAGTCCATTGATTTCATCAAGCGCAAGGCGAAGGGCAAGCAACCGTTCTTCGTGTTTCTTTCCTACACACAGACGCATGAACCAGTCGACCCTCATCCCGACTACTACGGTAAGACCGGCAACGGCAGCTTTGCCGACGTGCTGGCGCAAACGGACGATTACGTTAGCGAGCTTCAGTCAACGATCGACGAGCTCGGGCTAAAAGAGAACACTATATTTATTTTTACATCTGATAACGGCCGGGAAGGTGTGCCGAGATCGTTTGGGTTCACGGGCCCGTGGCGAAGCGGTATGTTCTCTCCCTATGAAGGGTCTCTGCGGGTACCGTTTCTGATCCGGTGGCCGGGAAAGATTCCGGCACAGCAGGTGTCGAACGAACTCATGCATCAGATCGATCTGTTTCCAACAGTGGCCAGCATTATCGGCGCCGACCTTCCAACCGACCGCGTATACGATGGCGTTGACCAGACGGACTTCCTGATGGGCAAGACAGAAAAATCCGCCCGTGAGTCTGTAATCATCTACATAGGCAACGTGCTATTCGGCGCCAAGTGGCGAAACTGGAAAATTCTGCTAAGGGAAATGGACGAAGACACCTACGCGATCATGGAGATGGCATACCCGTCCGTCTACAACTTGCTCGTTGACCCAAAGGAGGAAGTGCCCGAGCTCAACTATCTAAACGACACCTGGGTGGATTTCCCGTTGTACCAGGTTCTCGAAGACCATGAAGTTTCCATTGAAGAAGATCCGGGTGCACCCGGGCCCTAGCAGGACCCGAAGATTCAGGCGAGTGCGATGCGCGGGGCTACTCGGCTGTCGTCGGTATGGATAGCGTGACAACAAGGCCGCGACTGTCAGCACGGCGGGCGTCTACCGAGCCGCCGATTTGTTCCATAACGCGTGCCGTAATCGCGAGTCCGATACCGGAACCTTCGCGATTCGTGTCGAGACGGTAGAAGGGCTCAAAAATACGTTCGAGTTCATCTTCAGGAACGCCGGCCCCGGAGTCTGTGACCGCGATGATGTAGTTGTTGTTCTCTGCATGTGTTGCGATCGTGACTTTTCCGCCTGCCGAAGTTGCCTGAATCGCGTTGCGGACGACATTTTCGATGGCGCTGGCAAGTAGCGTCGCGTCCGCCGGGACTGAAATGCCGTTGGCGGGTTCGGCGCACTCCACAGTGAGATCCTTGGCATTCGCCTCCAACCGGGCATTGCCAACAACACGCTCGAGTATCTCTGCCAGACTGACCTTTTGATCGCGCCCCTCAGGCTGCGATGCACGCGTCAGTGACAAGACCTGGGCAGTTAACGCATCGAGGACCGCTATTTCGCTTCGAACGCGCACCAATTGCTGATCCGTCTGCTCGGGTTTTCGATCAAGCAGCTCGGTCGCGATCTGCAGTCTCGCGAGCGGTGCGCGAAGCTCGTGCGATATGTTCCTGAACAGTTCACGTTTCGACTCTCTTTGCGACTCGAGCTGTGACGCCATGTTGTCAAATTGTCGCGCTATCTCGCCAATTTCATCGTTGCTACGGCTCGCGCTGCCAACGCGTGTTGCCATATCGCCTGTGGCAAAGCGCTTGACGGCCTCGACTATTTGCCCAGCTGGCCTTGCCAGTGATCGGCTTAGCAGCCAGAACGTTAGCAGACTGGTAATCGCTGCAAGAAAAACAACCAGCCAGCGCAGGTTGCCGGTTGACAGTATGCCGAATCGCGGCGGAGACGTTGGTCCCGGAATCGCCAACCATCGACTGCCGTCCGCGGTCTCGAGCACCGGTGTAAATCCGCGATACCGGTCGTCATAGTCGCGTCCTTCCCCTTTCCAGCGTTCCAGCATCGCCCAGATTCGATCCAGTCGATCCATGAGAAATACCGGCACGTCGCGCCCGAGTATTTCCACTCCCCCGGTGTCGACGACATACACAGTTTGCCCGGGCAGGAAGTTGCCAGCGTCAGCCACCCAGTCGCGCAACGCATCGAGGCCGCCGGCCGACATTTCTTCCCGCAGTGATGCATCGATTTCGCGGGGGTCGGCCAGTCGTTCCGCCATCTGGTCGTCGGCAAGGCGAAAGCTCGCGAATATGCTGATCGATAGAATCAGTACCGTCGTTATCCAGAACGTGCCGAATAGCTTTAGAAACAAGCGTGGCATCATGAAGTCACTGCGAGGCGATAGCCGCTGCCGCGCACGGTGTGTATTTCGCAGTCTGTAGTGCAGGTCGTCGCTATTTTCCGCCTCAGGTTACTCACGTGAGTATCGAGTGTCCGGTCCTCGGGCATCAATTCGCGACCGATAGCGAAGCGACTGAGAAATTCTCGGGTGACGACCGCGCCGGATTTCTCAACCAGTGCGGCGAGGATACGCAGTTCGGTGCTTGTGAGGTCCAGTGATGTGGTACCCAGCCACGCTTGCTGCGACTGAAGCCGGACCTCAATCGGGCCTGCTTTGCGGCTGTCGCTATTGGCCGTGTCGTGAGCATCGGCGGCAGCGCGTTTCAATATCGCGCGAATGCGCAATAGAAGTTCGCGCGCCGCGAAGGGCTTGGCGAGGTAATCGTCGGCGCCGGCTTCGAGCCCACGAATGCGGTCTTTCTCTTCTCCCATTGCGGTCAGCATAATGACGGGCACATTCGACTGCTTGCGAAGCTGGACAAGTGTTTCGATGCCATCCTGACCAGGCATCATGACGTCGAGTACGACAAGATCGGGTCGGTGCTCTTCCAGTAGCAGCAAACCACGGCTGCCGTTGGGTGCGCTTATGCACGCAAAACCCTCCAGTTCGAGCAATTCTGCAAGCATGGTTGTCAGTCTGCGATCGTCGTCGACCAGCAGAATCGAATGCGTGGCTGGAGAGGTCATTTGCATATTCTACAGACTGGCGAGTTGATTCCGCGCGTTCTCGACATTTCTTAAGAGAAATACCAGTACGGTCGCGCGGATAATTAGCATTGGGCACAATTGGAGTGGTACAGCGCTTGTCTACAATAGATAAAAATACTTTGGGCTATCGGAATCGGCGCACGACAGTCCCTGCCGTACTGGTGTCGCTGCTGCTCGCGTTGTTAGCCGGCGGCTGTGCCGTTAGCGCTATTGAGGTCGCGCCTGAGGATATTCAAACGCCGGCCACATGGGCGCGCAGTGGCGGCGCTGGCAGTGTCACCAGCAACTGGCTGACGCCATTTTCGGATTCACGCCTCGAACAACTGGTTGCTGAATCCGTGGCCAGCAATTTCGCACTGAAACAGGAGCGGCAAAGATTCAATGCCGCTCGCCAGTCCGTTAAAGTGACGCGTTCCTCGCGGCTGCCAAGTTTTGACCTGGCACTCGACGGTTCCCGGCGAGGTACCGAGGACACCGCTGGCAATCGCGTCACGACCGAAACATTTGGGCTTGATGTTGACGGGCGAATTGAGATCGACCTGTGGATGAAGTTGTCGAATGCACAGCAGGCGGCGGCGCTTTCTCTCGCTGCACAGGAGGCGCGACTTGTTTCCACGGAGCGTGGCGTAGCCGTCACCACCGCACGTCAATACTTCGATGTGCTTGAGGCAACACTATTGTTCGACGTCGCCAGGCGTCGCCTGGAGGTTGCTGTTTCGAGCCACGATATTGTTGCCAGTGGTTACCGACAAGGCCTGAACGAGGCACTTGATCTCTACCTCGCACGCGACCAGATTGAACGTGAGCGTGCCAATGTTGCTCAGCAGGAACAAAACCGGCTTGAGGCTGTTGCAGCACTGCAGCTCTCGCTTGCTCGATACCCGGACGGTGATATCGGGATAGAAGGTGAATTGCCCGTACCGACTGCATCTATTCCAACTGGCCTGCCATCCGAACTCCTGGGTCGACGGCCTGACATCCAGGAGGCCTGGCTGAGCCTGCTGGCGGCCGATGCAGAGCTCGCGGTTGCGCACAAAGCACGATTCCCAAGCCTCTCGCTTGTCGGTAGCACGGGTACGAGTTCCTCAGAGTTTTCGGATTTGCTGAGTGACGGATCATCTGGCTGGTCGCTGGCATTTGGGCTTACGCAGCCGTTGTTTGCGGGCGGGCGCCTGGCCGCAGTGGAGGAACAAAAGCGACTGGCTGTCCGCATCGCGGAGCAAAACTGGTTGGATGTTGTCTATCGTGCCTTCGCAGATGTGGAAAACGCGATTTCACGGTCGGCATCTCTGGATGAACGATACGATGCCCTGCTTGAGGCAGAGAAAAACTCCAGAGCTGCACTTGAACTGGCGCTCGACCAATATGGTCGAGGACTTGTCTCCTATACAACTGTGCTCGTCTCGCAGCGGCAGGCGTTCGACGCTGCAGCGACAGTAGTGCAACTCAAGAACCAACGTCTGCAGAACCGCCTGACGCTAAACCTCGCATTGGGCGGCGATTTCGCAGTGGTGAACTAGATATGACGATAAACAAGAAGATACTGCCGCTAATCATCCTGGTTGGGCTGCTGCTGCTGGCGGCAGTGATAAAAATGAACCCGCCCGCAGCACCGCAGCAGCGCAGCCCGGGTGGGCCCGCGATGGTGGTGGAGACTCTGAGCGTTACGCCGAGAGACTATTCCGTCGCGCTCGAGAGTTACGGAATTATTCAGCCACGAACTCGCAGCATGCTGGTCGCACAGGTAGAAGGTCAGATTGTCGACCTGAACCCGAATTTGCGGGACGGAGGCTTCTTCGAGCGTGGCGACGTTCTTGTGACGATCGATTCGCGGGACTACTCCGCAGACGTGCGCATCGCCGAGGCGACGTTGGCGGATGCACGCCAGACTCTCGCCGAGGCGGACGCACGCAGCAATCAGGCGCGTGAGGACTGGAGTCGTTTGGGCAATGAAGGCGACATTCCGGATCTTGTGCTCAGGGTTCCACAGCTCGAAGCAGCCAAAGCGCGGGTGCTTTCGGCGGAGTCCTCGCTACAGAAAGCAAAGCTTGATTTCGAACGAACCAGGATCCGGGCGCCGTTCGCCGGTCGGGTGCTGGCAAAATTTGTTGACCTTGGGCAGGTCGTGTCTCGCAACACACAGCTCGCGGAAATCTTCGCGACTGACATTGTCGAGATTCGTCTTCCGATCAGAAATCGCGATCTACCGTTTATCGACCTGCCGGAGGTTTACCGCAATTCGGGTGAAAGCGCTGTCAGGGGTGGCCGAGTCGAGATTCGTTCCGAACTGGCGGGCAGGGCGTCTTGGGAGGGTGAATTGGTTCGCACTGAGGGTGCAATCGATGAAGCGGCAAGACAACTACATGTAATCGCACAAATTGGTGACCCCTTCGCACCGCCTGCGGCCGGCCAGACGCCGTTGAAAATTGGCCAGTACGTGACGGCGAAACTTGAAGGTAAAACCGTGCCGGGCGCGCTTGTCATACCCAACAACGCTATCTACCAGGGAACCTATGTCTATATCGTTGAAGACGGTATTCTTGCGCGCCGCGATATCGATATTCTCTGGCAGAACGAGAACGAAGCGATTGTTTCTTCCGGCCTCGCCGAGGGCGACCAGCTCGTAACGACGTCCCTCGGCCAGGTTACGTCGGGGATCCGGGTTGCGGTCAGCGGTGAGAATGACGGGCCGCGTCCGCGACGCGGGAGTGGAGAAGGCAAGTGATCGCGTGGTTTGCACGCAATTCAGTCGCTGCCAATCTGTTAATGGTGACAATACTGCTGGGCGGCTTTCTGGCGCTTGGTAATGGCGTTCGACTCGAAATTTTTCCTCCTTCTGACCCGGACACGATTCAAGTGCAGGTGCCGTTGCGAAGCGCAACTCCGGAAGACGTTGAACTCGGTGTTGCAGTTCGCATCGAGGAGGCTGTGAAGGACCTTGAGGGCATTGACCGAATACTGTCAGTGTCACGCGAGGGTTCGACCAATGTTCAGATTGAAATAGAAAAAGGCTACGACCCGAGAGAACTGCTCGACGACATAAAAAGCAGGGTAGACGCCATCAACACGTTTCCTGCTGATACTGAAAAGCCGGTAATCAGTCTTCGACAGCGGCGATTCGGTGTCATCGACGTCGTAGTGGCGGGCGACTACAACGAGGTCGAAATCAGGACGTTCGCCGAGCAGGTTCGCGATGAGCTTTTGCGAATCGATGGTATTACGCACGCGGATTTGGATTCCGTACGAAACTATGAAATTGCGATTGAGGCGTCGCCGGATCGCCTACGGGAATTTGATGTCACGCTTGCCGACATTGGACGGGCAATTCGCCAGAGCTCGGTCGACCTTTCAGCAGGCAACGTTCGTACTGATGGCGGCGACGTCCTGATTCGATCCAAAGGGCAGGCGTATCGCCGTGCCGACTTCGATGAGATTGTTGTGAAGACCAATCCAGACGGCAGCATAGTGCGGGTAAGCGATATCGCAACCGTTGTTGATGGTTTCGTCGAAGACTCAATGCGCACGCGCTTTAACGGCAAGCACGCCGCCTTCGTCAAGGTTTCGAGGGTTGGCAGTCAAAACGCGATTGAGATTGCGCGCAAGGTAAGGGAGTACATTGATTCACGTCAGGATACTCTTCCCGTCGGTCTGGAACTGTCTTTCTGGGATGATGATTCAGCGCGACTCAAGGATCGACTGGGCATCATGACCAAGAGCGCCATCCAGGGAAGCGTTCTGGTTATCTTGCTGCTGTCATTGTTTCTTCGTCCCGCGGTAGGAATGTGGGTGTTCCTCGGCATTCCTATCAGCTTTTTCGGCGCATTCATCATCATGTCCCTGCTTGACGTCAGTCTTAACCTGATGAGCGCGTTTGGATTTATTCTCGTTTTGGGTATCGTCGTAGACGACGCAATTGTGACCGGCGAGAACATTTACGCGCGCATGCGTGAGGGCAATAAGGGCCTGTCCGCAGCAATTGTTGGCACAAAGGAAGTCGCCATACCGGTGACGTTCGGAATTCTCACGACCATCGCTGCATTTGGGCCGCTGGCGTTTATCGAGGGACGGATGGGTGACGTGTTCTCGCAGATTCCGCTGGTTGTAATTCCGGTGCTTCTTTTCTCGCTCGTCGAATCCAAACTGATCCTGCCGGCACATCTAAAACACATTGACCTGCATGAACATGACCGGAAGTCGTCGGGCTTCCAGGCATGGCAAACGCGTTTCGCCGACGGTTTCGAGGACTTTATTCTCAAACACTACAAACCGGTGCTGAAGTCCGCCATCGAGCACCGCTATGCTACGGCAGCGACTTTCGTCGGCGTTCTGGTTGTCTTAATAACGCTCATATTGAGCGGCTGGATGCGTTTTACACCCTTTCCTCAGATCGAAGGCGAAACTGCGACAGCCAGCTTGTCCATGCCTGCAGGAACGCCATTCGACGTTACTGACCGTCATGCGCAGAAAATATTCCTGGCCGCGCAGGAACTACAGGAAAAATACACGGACGAAGAAACCGGTCAGAGCATGGTGACAAACATACTCGCGAATGTAAGCGCGGGCGCGGCCCGCATACAGATCGAAACTGTGCCGCGGCAAGACCGGACAATTGAGTTTTCCACGAACGCGCTTGGCAATGAGTGGCGCAAGCTGATTGGCCGCGTTCCCGGAGCCGAAAGTTTGAGTTTCCGTTCCTCCTTTTTTCGCGCCGGAGATCCGGTCGACGTGCAATTCAGCGGCAACTCACTTGAAACTCTGAACATCGTAGGCGATCAGCTAAAGCAGCACCTGACGACATATCCCGGTGTCTTCGAGATTGCCGATAGTTTGTCGAATGGCAAAGAGGAGTTGCAAATTGAGCTGTCTGCGCAGGGGCATCTGCTCGGATTGACGCGTAGTGAGATCATCAATCAGGTGGGTCAGGCGTTCAAGGGGCTGCAGGCGCAACGCATACAGCGCGGACGGGACGATGTTCGTGTCCTGGTACGTTTCCCGCTGGGTGAGCGGAGTACAATTGCATCGCTCAACGAGATGCTGATTACGACGCCGACTGGCAAGAGTATTCCGTTGGCGAACATCGCAGTGATTAGCCCGGGCAGGGGACCGTCGGAGATTCGACGTATTGATGGTTACCGGGTGCTGAATGTCACGGCAGACGTCGACAAGGAAAGCACGAATACGACAATTCTGATGAGCTCGATCAGTGCGTTTCTGGATGACCTGCTTGGGAAGTATCCAAGCGTTAGTTACTCATTCGAGGGCGAGCAGCGGCGTCAGGCGGAAACCTTTGGCAGCCTGCAGCTCGGCATCATGGTCGTCCTGTTCGTGATCTACTGTCTGTTGGCGCTGCCGCTCAAATCGTATACCCAGCCTATCGTTATCATGTCGGTGATTCCGTTCGGAATTATCGGTGCTGTCATCGGCCATTGGCTTATGGGCTATTCGTTGTCGATGCTAAGTATGCTTGGCCTGATGGCGCTGACAGGCGTTGCCATTAACGACAGCCTGGTACTCGTCGACTACGTAAATCAGCGGCACCGGAGCGCTGGCGACAGCCTGTTGAAGGCCGTGCAACGTGCTGGTGTGGTGCGGTTTCGCCCGGTCTTGCTGACGTCGCTGACAACGTTCTTTGGTTTGCTTCCGTTGCTAATGGAAAAGTCATCGTCAGCGCAATTCCTGGCGCCGATGGCGATCTCACTGGGCTTTGGCATCTTGTTCGCGACAATGATTACGCTTGTCCTGGTTCCCGTGAACATAATCATCGGCGATGATATTCGCCGGTTTTTTGGTCGCCAATACGATGACCTGAAGACAGTGGTGACAACGGATAGCAGCGAGAATAGTGTTGTCGGCACGGCGGAGCGAGCAGATTTGAAGCGTAGCTAGTCTCAGATGCTGTGTGTCGGGATTGGCGTGCTAGTCTATCGGCACCAATCGCGAGCGGGAGAGCACCTTGAGAAAGCAATTGTCAGCCCTTGTTGTCATTCTGTTTCTCACGAGCGGTTGCGCAACGACCGCAACTGTTTCGTCAACCGATGAACTGGAGCCAGGACATGGGCTGGTCGTCATGCGGCTTAGTGCCAACGCACGAAATTTCGGCTTCTTCCAGTACTGGCAAGGCTTGACGATTACGCAGGTCGACGTAGAGCCCAAGCGCGATTTCGTCATCGGGCTTTCTCGCAAGGGCAATGCCCGCAGTGCCGTCTATTTTGGCAGCTTGCCACCGGGCCGCTACCGACCTGTAAAATTCTCGTCTGAACAATGTGGCGCGATGTGTGTCAGCTCGACGATCACAATTAATGAGTCTTTCGGCGAATTCGCAGTCGAGTCGGGCAGGACCACAGATCTTGGCCATGTCGTCTACGAGGAGGTCGGCTACAAGAAAGTCATGATGGTTCGCGGGGCGTCGCTGAGCAACTGGATTCCGTCGTATGTTCAGGAGCACTACCCAAACATCCCGACGGTAGCCGTTGGTGCTCCTTACCAGGGTTGGCAGGATGATTCTGCGATCACAAGGAGTCTCAAAATTGCCTATGACCGGGTGCGCCTCACGTCCAATGGTTTGCTAAGACCGACTGAGGCCAGCGACGGATCGCTGCTGTTTGGTTCATTGCTTGGCATGGTCAAGCAGTGGCAACCAGGCAAGCCGATGCGCTACTACGACACCGGTATGCAAGGTGCAGTTGAGTCTGTTGTGGAGGTAAAACCTGGCTTCTGGCTTGCGGGTGGCGAGAGCGGTCGCATACGACTGTCCCGGGATTCCGGTGCAACGTGGTCTGATTTTGGGTCGGGCTTCCCGTTTCAAAATATCGCTGGGCTGCATGTCTATGGTGAGAGAATTCTGGCGACTGTCAGCAATTCGGAAGCGCTTTCAATTTATGAGACCTCACTTGAACAGTCGGCATGGCAGAAGCTGTCGTCGCACGAGCTTGAGTTTAAGTTCTGGACCGGAGTACCGATTTTTCCGGAGTCGTTCGTTGTAGGAGGTAACCTGGTTACGTCATTGCCAACAAACAGGCTGGTGGTGACGAATCTTGATACGCGCGAGGCGAAGGTACGCAGTTTTCCCGGCTCGATCTTCCGTTTTGCAGCAGGGGCAGATGGGGTATTACGTTGCATGTGTACGAAAGCACTGTTCAACAACCCGTGGAACAGTGACGATCTTGGAGAAACCTGGAAGCCGTCGGAGCACAACCGCTACATGTGGGTGCCACATTTTACGGATGATCAGACCGGCTACGCGGTATTGAAAGGCAAGTTCATGAAGACGAGCGACGGCGGTGTGTCCTGGACAACAGTGGCGGATGCACCGAAGTACGGCACGCAACTCGGTCACATCGAAGCAACAGGAGATCTGTATGCGACGGACGGATTCTCGTTCACTTATCGCAGCACCGATGGCGGCATAAGCTGGGAGTATCGTTGATTCGGACAACTGCTGGAATCAGGCTACGGGCGACCAGCTTTAATCCATACACTCATATCGATGCCCGACGCTGTCACCATGCGCACAATATCGGCGATTGAGTAGGTCGCCTTTTGCTTGCGTAATTCGACGACTGATACGTCGTCCTGACCGCCGGATGACCAGCGTTCGACGTTTCCGCGGCCGACTCGTTTGAATCCGTTGCTCTTAAGAAGCTTAGTAACGTCTCGGGTGCGCCACCCTTCCAGGAACACTACGGGCTCAAGTGCTACAGCACCGGAGTCGATCAGGGCCTCAACAACATCCGGATACTCGGCAACCGCAGCGTAGAAAAGTGCATTGCTTGATTTGTAAGCCTCGCCCAGCGTGTCGGCGCCAGCCGCAACCAACTGAGTGACAGCCGCCGCTTGATTGTTGGCGATCGCAAGGTGCATCGGTGTTTGCCGGTCTTTGCCGCCGTTTGGGTCGGCACCAGCATCAAGTAGTGCTTTCATGATGTCGCTCTTGCCTGCTCCGGCTGCAACGGCCAAAACTGTTGTACCACTACTGTACTCGCGGTTGACGTCGGCCTCTGCATCAATAAGCAAGCTGATGCTCTGCCAGTGATTGTCAATGGCAGCAGCCATCAAAGGCGAGGTACCGAACGTGTCCACAGCGTCCGTCGCGACGCCTTTACCGCGCAATACTTCGATGATCTCGTGATGGCCGTTTTGAGCAGCAATGAACAGCGAATTGCGACCGACGGAGTTCACAGCTTCGACGTCGGCGCCGGCGTTGATCAGGGCCCGGAGAATGTTGATGTGTCCACGGCCAGCGGCAATCGAGAGGGAAGAAAGCCTGTCGTCATAGGTTTCGTTGGGATCTACACCAGCCTCAAGAACAGCAACAACCGTTTCTAAATCACCGCTAACGATCGCTCTTTGCAGAGTCGTCGGTCCGTCCTCCCGTCGATAGTCGGGTGATGCGCCGCGCTCGATCAGCAACCGGGTGACCGCTGACTGACCCTTCGACGCCGCAAGAGATAAAGCGCGATCCCCCTGAGAGTCGACGAGATCAGGCTCCGCGTCCAGAATTGCGCTGACCGTTTCGGTCTCGCCGGCGACGGCCATTAATTGCATGACCGACGTTTCGCTGGGCTTGTATGTAATGTCACCACCTGCTTTCCAGATCATTTCGAAAATAGCAGGGTCGCCGTGCTCGGCTGCAAACCAGAGCGCTGATGCACCGTTCGAATTGTGAGCACCGGTGTCGGCGCCCAGTGACAGGAGCAATTCAACCATTGAAGCCAATCCAAAATTGGCGGCGAGATGCAGCGGAGTGCGATTGATCTCACCCAGTGCGTTGATATCTGCTCCGGATTTGACAAGTTTGTGAACTGACTCGGGGTCACCTGACAACGTCGCGACCTGCAATGGCGTTACCATTTCTCCATCAGGATAGCGTTCGGCATAGCGCTGCATTGCGGCACTCATCCGTTGGGTATCACCCAGATTGAGTTGCGAGAGAACAGCTGCGCCGACTAACTTCTCACTTGGCCAGCCATCGATGAGTGCGTCGTCGGCGCGGGCGATCAATTCGGAGTCCTGAGATTTGCGGCCAGCAAACGACAGCAGTGTCCACCAGTCTTTCTTGATCTCGGTTCCGGATTCATTTGCGAGCGCCATCGCGCTTTCGAGGGGCGCAACCATGTCGGTATAGCGTTCCAGACCGTAGTAGGTTTGTGCCAGAAAAACGTAGTTCCCGGCTGTTGGCGTAACCGAGTCCATGTAGGACGTCAGATATTTAAGTCCATTGTCATAGTCTTCCTGAACGACGTACAACTGCGCCATGGTGTAGTTGGTCTGTCGTCGTGTCTTCTGATCGACGCCATTCTGTTCAAGCAGGAGCTTGTAGGCGTCGAGAGCGCCGGGCAAGTTGTCTTTTTGGTAGAGAACGTAAGCAAGGGTGTTGAGGCCATGTATTCGGCCCTGACTGCTGATGTTGGGCGTCGCGAGGAAGTCCCTGGCCGAAGCCTCGGCCGCTTCGAGTTGCCCGGACGTGGCGAGCTCAAATGTCTTGTTGACGATGTCAAACTCTTGCGCCGAGATCACCTGGGCGCTGACTGGGACGCAAATCGCGATGCACAGCAGTAGACAGAGTTTACTGGTCAGTTGCCTGAGAGAGGTACGCATAATTTTTGCTTCCAGAGCGACTGAGGGAAAACAGATTGTACAGCGAGTGCAAATTTTGCGCACTTCGCCGGAACACCGGTTCCTGGATTTACGGCGGAGCAGGCTACGACATTGCTGTACTCTACTGGCTTTCCCGTGAAGCATCAGACCAGAAGAGCTTGTCGCGCCAAATGATTGATTTCATCAAAGCCAATTTTCGCTGGATTGCCGGCGGCTTCACACTCACCTTTTTCTCGAGTTTTGGACAAACGTATTTTATCTCTGCGTCGGTCGCGAAGTGGCAATCGACATTCGAACTGAGTCACGGCGAATTCGGGCGTCTCTACATGTTCGCCACGCTTGCCAGCGCCATGTGCCTCCCTTTTGTCGGCCGGCTGGTGGACCTGATACCCGCCCACCGTATGGTGGCGCTGGTCATTCCCGTTCTGGCCGGAGCGACTTTGCTTGCCGGCTTCGCCACTTCGGTGCCGGTACTCGTTGTCGCAATATTCTTGCTGCGCCTTTTCGGCCAGGGAATGATGACGCACACTGCATTGACGACCACTGGGCGATGGTTTGTTGCAGAGAGAGGTCGGGCGGTATCGCTGGTGGTGCTTGGTCACCAGGGAGGCGAGGCGACAATTCCGCTGGCGTTCGCGGCTCTAACGATCGCGTACGGCCACCATGTCGGGTGGACTTCTGCAGCAGTAGCACTGGTCGGGTTCGGGCTTCCATTCGCTTATTGGTGCTATCGCAAGCCGCGCGTTCCTCATGGACGGAATTCTGAGGAGATATCGGCCTCACCTGTGGTGCGAAACTGGACGAGGGCGGAGGTTCTGCGGGATCCCGTGTTCTGGGTTCTCCTGACGGGCGTCCTGGCGCCAGCGTTTGTCGGCACTACTATTTTTTATCACCAAAACTATTTGACGGCATTGCATGCCTGGCCGCCACAACTGTTCGCCACATCGTTGTTGGTCATGGCGCTGACCACCGTCGGCTTCGCGCTGGTTTCCGGTGCGCTTATCGATCGTTTCGGGGCTGTGGTAATTCTGCCGTTTTTTCTGCTCCCGCTTTCATGTGCCTGTTTTGCCCTGGCTTACAGCGGGCCAGAGATGTCGTTGTATATAGTGATGTTGCTGCTTGGTATCAGCTACGGCATTTCCTCTACGTTATTTGGTTCACTGTGGCCGGAAATTTACGGACTCGCGCACTTGGGCGCGATACGCTCCGTCACTGTTGCAGCCGCAGTTTTTGCGACGGCCGCAGGGCCGGGATTGACCGGTACCCTGATTGACCGCGGTACCGGTCTACCAGCGCAAATGGCTTTTCTCGGCGCATACTGCCTCCTGGCGGCAGCGGCAATGACGGTGGCGTCTGTCGTGCTACGGCGCCGTCAAACTTAACTCTACGTCATTCGCGAGGCCGAGGAAGCAGCATGCCTGACTGCGGCAATTTCGTTTTCTATGCCGTGTTCATCCCTGATCCATGTTGGAAACGTGCAACTTAGTGCTCCGGCGATGTTGCCGTTCGGGTCAAACACCGGCGCGGCGACGCACACCATGCCACGGGTTATTTCTTCATCGTCGATCGCATAGCCTTGCTCGCGAATTTGCTTGAGCTCGGATCGCAGCAGAGTCTTGTCAGTGATGGTCCGGTTTGTGAAGGACTCCAGCTTGCCACGCAGGGCTTGTCTTAACTCGTCAGCAGGTACCAGGGACAACAGCACCTTGCCTATTCCGGTGCAGTGCAGGGGGAAGGCTTTGCCTACTTCGGAGTGCAGGCGAATGCCTGAGTTACGTGATTCGACCTTGTCGAGATAAATCCCGTGGTCGCTATCCCGAATACCCAGCGTTGCAGTGTGTCCGGTCCGCTCATTCAGGCTCTCAAGGTGTGGCCGTGCAATTTTCCTGAGGTCATAGCCTGCAGCAACCGCAGAGCCGAGGCGCGCTAACTGAAGGCCACCAAAGTAAGTCTTCGATTCGCTGTCATAGCGCAGCACGCCTATATCGATGAGCTCATTAAGTAAACGGTGAGCCGTTGACTTGGGAACAGAGCTTGCACGGACAGCTTCAGAAAAGGTCGCACCGCTACTACCCGTATCGATGACAGCCTGGATAAGTTGAAACGATTTTGTTGTAGATCCCACGTGCTATCAGCCCATTGACAATGCTGTCTTTGTCGGTAAAATAATTCTTAATAAAGAACAGTGTTCTATATATAGAACAGAAGTGCAACCCAGAGTATAAGCCAATGACCCACTTGAATGCCCGCATGGCGAAGGCACCGGTCGTACCTCTCGTCCAGGCCGACGACCCCGAGGTCGCCGTAGCAACAACACGCGCGCTCGCAAAAGGTGGTCTTACCGTCATCGAAGTTGTATTGCGGACGGAGGCAGCTCTGGAGTGTCTGAGCGCGATCTGTGAAATGGACGATAATCTTATTGTTGGCGCAGGAACGGTTCTGTCAGGGGCACAGGCGACCGAAGTTCTGAGCCGCGGCGCGAAATTTATTGTTTCACCGGGCCTGGACGAAACGATGGTCGGTGTTGCGCAGGATGCTGGAGTGCCGGTTCTGCCGGGCACAATGACACCGTCCGAGGTCATGAAAGCTCGCAATCTTGGGCTCGACACAGTCAAATTTTTCCCCGCATCAATAGCGGGCGGAATTCCTGCGCTCAAGGCGCTGGGAAGCGTTTTTGGCGATATGAAGTTCATGCCGACAGGCGGTGTATCTGCACAGAACCTGCCGGAATTTCTGGCACTGAAGAGCGTTCTGGCCTGTGGTGGGAGCTGGTTAACGCCCGCGGCCGAGATTGCTAAGGGCAATTATGACGAAGTTACTCGACTCGCGAGAGAAGCAGTAGCAATTGCTATGGCAGCGGGAGAAAAGTAATGGCTGAATTCTTGAGTGTTGGTGAAGTCATGCTGCGCCTGAAGACGCCGGGACATGAACGTCTGTTCCAGTCACCTGGATTTGAGGCGACCTTCGGGGGCGGTGAAGCAAATGTTGCCGTAGCTCTTGCGAACTACGGGCTGGAAGCAGAGTTCGTTTCCGCATTGCCTGCAAATGCTGTTGGCGATGCAGCGATCCGGGAGTTGCGAAGTTTCGGCGTCGGCACAACGAATATTCTTCGCCAGGGCGATCGGGTTGGTATCTATTTCTTGGAAGCTGGCGCAAACCAGCGACCGTCAAACGTCATCTATGATCGGGCTAACTCTTCGATCGCGACCGCTCAGCCAGGAGACTTTGACTGGGCGAATATTCTGCCTGGTGCGAAGTGGATGCACATTACCGGTATCACGCCCGCTCTGAGCGAAGCGGCCGCCGAGGTCAGTCTGGAAGCTGTGAAGGCCGCAAAAGCCCATGGCGTTACGGTGTCATGCGACTTTAATTTCAGAGGCAAACTCTGGAAGTATGGAAAGTCTGCGCCGGAAGTCATGCGTGAACTGGTGAAGTTTGTGGATGTCGGGATCGCGAATGAAGAAGATTGCCAAAAATCATTGGGAATCGGTGTCGATGATGTTCATGTTGAGTCGGGTGAGCTGGATACCGCCCGCTACGAACGTTTAACCGAGAAAGTTCTGGCCGAGTTCCCGGATATGAGTATCCTGGCAGTCACGCTCCGGGAGTCGAAGAGTGCCGACAGAAACGGCTGGTCGGCGTGTCTTCGCGATGCAAGTGGATTCCGCCTTTCTCGCCGCTACGAAATCACGGATATTGTCGATCGTGTCGGCGGCGGTGACAGTTTCGCATCGGCACTGATTTATGGTCTTAACGCCTACGAAGACCGCCAGGAGTCACTCGAATTTGCGGTTGCAGCAAGCTGCCTGAAACACTCGATTATGGGTGACTTCAACAGAGTAACGGTGCCCGAAGTAGAAAAACTGATAGGCGGAGACGCATCGGGCCGAGTCCAGCGCTGAACAAACCTTATAGTTCAGTCGATTGCGCTTTCCCTATTACTCTCCGGTCAAAGAATCCGGGGGTCGGCAGCATGCTGCACTCACATACTGATAGACTGCGCTCTCCAACCTTATCGAGTGCGCATTAGCAAGACTATTAGATGGCCAGGCTCATTGTTTACTTCGCTCATCCCGGACACAACTACTCCCACGTCAATCAGAGCATGGCGAATGTGGCAAAGAACGTCGATGGCATCACGTTTATCGATTTGTATGCGGACTATCCACGATTCGATATCAATGTCGATGCCGAACAGGAGCGACTGCTCAAGCACGACGTCGTTCTGTTGCAGTTTCCATTGTTCTGGTACTCGACACCATCGATCCTGAAAGAATGGCAGGACATCGTACTTGAACACGGCTTCGCGTATGGCTCGGGCGGGGAGCGGCTGGCCGGTAAAACCATGATGCTCGCAGTGACAGCCGCGGGGCCCGAGGATGCTTATGCCAGGGGTGGCTTTCAAAATTATCCGCTACGCGAGTTCCTGCGCCCACTCGAACAGACTGCGCGTCTCTGTGGCATGCGATTCACGACGCCTTATGCACTGTACTCGGCCTTAAAGGCACCGTTGGTGGGCGAGGTCGCACCGCATGCCGATGGTTACCGAAGATTGCTCGAAGCGATTCGCGATGATCGCTACGACTGGGTTGCGGCTGAGCGCAACGACGTTCTTGACTACAACACGCTAACTATAAAAGAAGAGGGCTGAGAGTGGACGGATTTCTGTTACTGGCCTTCTTGTTCCTGGTCGCGGGAGTGGTCGCCGTGCCCATCGCGTCAAGGCTCGGGCTTGGTTCTGTGTTGGGGTATTTGATTGCAGGAATCGTCATCAGTCCAATTCTCGGCTGGCTGCATGTCGATGTTGTCAGTATCCAGCATTTCGCTGAGTTTGGCGTTGTGATGATGTTGTTCCTGGTTGGGCTCGAGCTTGAGCCCCGCATGCTATGGAACATGCGCAACAAATTGCTGGGGCTCGGGGGTCTTCAGGTCAGTGTTACCGCGGCCCTGGTGATGGCCGTTGCGATGGCGTTGGGACAGTCCTGGACTATTGCGCTGGCTATCGGCCTGGTGTTTTCTCTTTCATCGACAGCAATCGTTCTACAAACGTTGAATGAAAAGGGAATGATGAAGAGCGATGGCGGGCAGTCGAGTTTTTCGGTGCTCCTGTTTCAGGATATTGCGGTAATCCCGATGCTCGCATTCGTACCGCTACTCGCATTGCCAGAGCTGCAGGAGCTTGCAGCCGCGGCCCATGGCGCGGCAGATGAAGGGCACGCGTCGCTAAGCCTGGTTGATCGACTGGCGGGCTGGCAACGGGCATTGCTGACGGTTGCGGCGATCGCATTCGTGGTCGTTGGCGGTAGTGTATTGACGCGGCCACTGTTTCGCTTTGTCGCTGGTGCGCGCCTGCGAGAGCTTTTCACTGCTACGGCCTTGTTACTGGTCATAGCGATTGCGCTGCTCATGGTTGTCGTCGGGCTGTCGCCGGCACTGGGTACTTTCCTTGCAGGCGTGGTGCTCGCGAACAGCGAGTATCGCCACGAACTGGAAAGCAACATCGATCCGTTCAAAGGTCTGTTGCTTGGTGTGTTCTTCATTACCGTCGGCGCTGCCATTCAGTTCGATCTGCTGTTCAGTAATCTGGCTGAGATCATAGGCCTGACAATCGGCCTGATCGCTCTGAAGGTGGCAGTACTGTACGGATTGAGTCGAATTTTCAAGATCGGCGGAGCCGATCGCTGGTTGTTCTCGCTCGGTCTTGCGCAAGCCGGTGAGTTTGGCTTTGTGCTGTTAAGTTTTACCGTGGCCAGTTCCGTGATTCCACCGGCTTTGGCAGAGCGTCTGATGCTGGTCGTTGCATTGTCTATGTTGTTGACGCCGGCCTTGTTTATCTTTTACGAGAAATGGATTGCCCATCGCTTTGTCTCCGCGCAGGATCAGGAGCCCGATGAGATTGATGAAACCGGCAAAGTCATTATCGCGGGCCACGGACGATTTGGCGGAATAGTCAATCGCATCTTGTTGGCCGCGGGAATACCGACGGTCGTTCTTGACTACCGGTCCGAGCAACTCGACGTGCTGCGCGCATTCGGTGTCAAAGTTTTTTTTGGTGATGCCATGCGGCCGGACTTGCTGCACGCAGCCGGTATTGGTGAGGCCAGGATGCTGGTCATCGCTATCGATGACAAAGACAGCGCGACAGAGCTCGTGCACTACGTTCACCAGAATTATCCTGACGTCTATATCGTGGCTCGTGCGTTAGACCGGCACCACGTCTATGAGCTCTACAGTGCAGGTTGTCGTGACATCATCCGCGATACTTTCGACAGTTCGGTGCGCGCAGGGCGCTCTGCCCTGGAGGCACTGGGTGTGCACCCATACGATGCGGAGCGCCAGGTGCGCGGGTTTGTGCTGAATGATCAGGATCAGATGCTGTCGCTGGCCTCTAGCTATGATCCAGGTATCCCCGCCCATGAGAATGAAGAGTACGTTCGCCGTACGCGAGAGTATCTTGATCGCTACGCAGACGTCATGAGGGGTAACAGCGCCGCATTCGCGACCCGCCTGGATCGCGGCTGGGTACCGCCGACGCTCGACGATGTAGAGGCAGAGACCACGAAGGACACGAAGTGAAAATCAGATCCGAGGGTGTGCGCCGCTGGCTCATCATGACCGTGCTCAGCTTGTCGGGCGGCATCATATTTCTATTGCCGTTCTTGCAGGAGGTCTACTACAAACCACTTGCTGCCGCGCTTGCCCTCGACAATACGGAAGTTGGGTCTCTGCTGAGCGTTTTTGGCGTAACCGCGATGCTTTCTTACGCGCCTGGAGGATGGCTCGCCGATCGTGTATCGCCCAGAAAGCTGTTGACGCTGTCACTAATGCTGACCGGCGGGCTGGGCTTGTATTTTGCGAGCTTCCCGAGTTATTCAATCAGCCTGGCGATTCACGCCGTTTGGGGAGTCACTATCACGCTGTTGTTCTGGGGCGCCATGATACGGGTGACTCGCAACTGGGCGCCACCAAGCGAACAGGGTCGCGCTTTCGGCGTTCTTGAAACCGGGCGTGGACTTGGTGAGGTATTAAGCTCGATGGCGTTTCTCGCAGTTTTCGGAGCGCTCGGTAGCAACGAGTTTGCATTGTCGACCGTCATCACACTTTTCTCCGCGCTCATCCTGATTCTTGGTGTGTTGTCCTGGTTTTCGATCGAGGATGATGCAGGCGGCCAGGTCAATGCGACAGATCAACCCAAGGTTGGATTCAAAGAAATTCTCACGGTGCTGAAAATGCCGGCAGTCTGGTTGATCGCGGTTGTCATTCTCTCAGGGTACTGTGCCTATTGGGGAACGTTTCGGTTCACCAGTTATTCCACCGACATATTTGCAATGACCGTTACCATGGCGGCAGTGATCAGCGTTGGCAAGATGTGGACCAAGCCCCTGGCTGCCCTTGTAGCTGGCTACGTGTCTGACAAGCTCGGAATCGCCAGGTCAGTCTCTTTCCTGTTCGTCGTATTGATTGCTTCATTTTCGTTGTTTGCGTTGTTGCCCGGAAAACCGTCATTGCTCAGCGTCATGCTTTTGAATGTCGCAATCGCGTCTTTGGCGGTGTTTGCGATGCGCGGCATTTATTTTGCTCTGCTTGAAGAGGGTGGCATCCCGATGGCCGTGACAGGAACGGCCGCAGGCATTATTTCCGTTATCGGATTCACGCCCGACATCTTTATGCCCCTGATCGGTGGCGTCTTGCTGGACCGCTTCCCAGGTCCAGAGGGCTATCGACTCTTTTTCTTCATGGTTGCCGGTATATGTGCGGTCGGCCTGGCGGCCACTTTGATACTGCATCGACGGGTAGCGGCCAGCCGTTAAGCAACCACGTTGTGAAATTCACAGTGTGAAATTTTCTTTGTGAAATTTTAGTTATCCGACAGATAGACTGGGCAACATAAACTAACCGGGAGAATCACAGTGTCGAACTATTTCCGAGATATTGAGGCAGCAGCCAGTCTGGTAGCGGAGCGCGGCAGCGCCTGGGAAGCAATCAGCCCCGAATCCGTCGCGCGTATGAAGACCCAGAATCGATTCAAGACAGGTCTGGATATCGCGCGATACACCGCGAAGATCATGCGCGACGATATGGATCGCTACGATGCAGATCCTGCGAATTACACGCAATCTCTCGGTTGCTGGCATGGATTCATCGGCCAGCAAAAGATGATTTCCATCAAGAAGCACTTTGGTAGTACCAAGGGCCGCTATTTGTATCTTTCGGGCTGGATGGTCGCCGCGCTGCGTTCAGAATTCGGACCCTTGCCGGATCAGTCGATGCACGAGAAGACGTCGGTTTCATCTCTGATCGAGGAGTTGTACACGTTTCTTCGCCAAGCAGATGCGCGGGAGCTCGGTGGCTTGTTCCGAGAGCTCGATACGGCGCGCAAGGCTGGTGATGCCGTTGCAGAGCAGTCTCTGAAACAGAAGATCGATAATTTTCAGACGCACATAGTGCCGATCATTGCCGATATCGATGCCGGCTTTGGCAATGCCGAGGCAACGTATCTGCTCGCCAAGAAGATGATCGAGGCAGGCGCATGCTGCATCCAGATCGAGAACCAGGTATCGGATGAAAAGCAATGTGGTCACCAGGACGGCAAGGTGACGGTGCCGCACGAAGACTTCCTGGCCAAGATCCGGGCAGTTCGCTATGCGTTCCTGGAGCTGGGTGTGGATGATGGCCTCATTGTCGCGCGTACAGATTCTTTGGGCGCCGGCCTGACTAAACAGCTGGCGGTCAGCAACCAGCCAGGCGACCTGGGCGATCAGTACAACTCTTTCCTCGATGTTGAGGAGATTGCAGCAGAAGATCTCAACAACGGTGACGTGCTGATCAAGCAGGGTGACAGAATCGTACGACCCAAACGCTTGCCCAGTAATTTATTTGAATTCCGCAAGGGAACAGGCGAGGACCGCTGTGTACTGGATTGTATTTCGTCCCTGCAGCACGGTGCCGACTTACTCTGGATCGAAACTGAGAAGCCGCATATTGGGCAGATCGGTGGCATGGTCCGTCGCATACGCGAGGTCATGCCGAACGCCAAGCTGGTGTATAACAACAGCCCATCCTTCAACTGGACGCTCAATTTCCGCCAGCAGGTTTTCGATGCCTGGCTTGAGGAGGGCAAGGATGTATCGTCCTATGACCGCGACAAGCTGATGAATGTCGAATACGACGCATCTGATCTTTCTGCAGAAGCAGACGAACGTATTCGTACTTTCCAGGCAGACGCTGCGCGCGACGCGGGAATTTTCCACCACCTGATCACGCTTCCGACCTACCATACGGCAGCGTTATCGACCGACAACCTGGCGAAGGAGTACTTCGGCGAGAAGGGCATGCTGGGTTACGTCGAGGGTGTCCAGCGTCTGGAGATTCGGCAGGGCATTGCGTGCGTCAAACATCAAAACATGTCCGGATCCGACATGGGTGATGACCACAAGGAATACTTCTCCGGTGACGCGGCACTTAAAGCGTCAGGCGCGGCGAATACGATGAACCAGTTCGGCTGAGGGAACGCCGGCACGCGTGCGGTATCTGCGGCGTCTGCTGTTAGACTTCGCACATGGCACTTACATTTATTGGCGCAATTATCGGCTTGTTCGCGGGTGGCCCGTTCGGGCTCCTCGCGGGCGCTTTTATCGGCTATCTTGCGAGCACCGCATTGCAGAGAACCGTGGTTGGTGGGCTGCGCGTTGCTCAATCAGAACTAATCGAGTCAATATTTGCGGTGATGGGGGCCCTCTGCAAGGCAGATGATGTCGTTACACGCGATGAGATCAATACTGTCGAGCACATTTTCGGCATGTTGCGTCTAAATGATGAGCAACGTGGAATGGCCAAGGCGGCATTCAGCGCCGGGAAACAGGCGGACTTTGACCTTGATGCCGCCGTGGACCGTTTCGCAGCAATCAGCCGCGGACGCGCACCGCTTGTACAGCTCTTCCTGCAACTGCAGTGCATGGCGGTGGCCGCTGACGGGCAGTTTCACCCGGCAGAGCATACGATGTTGGTGCGGGTCGCAGGCCGCCTGGGTCTTGGTGAACAAGATGTTGCTCAACTGGAATCATTATTGCGGGCCGCAACAGGCGCAGGTGCCAGGAGTGGTTCGGGAAGACCTGTTCAGGATCGTCTCACGGATGCCTATGTCGCACTAGGTGTAAGTCCGGATGCGGCGCCAGCCGATATCAAACGTGCGTACCGCAAACTCATCAGCCAGAATCACCCCGACAAGCTCGCGTCTCGTGGATTGCCGGAAAGCATGCGGGCTGTCGCCGAGGAACGCTCGCGCGAGATCAATGCCGCGTATGATCTGATCAAGAGTTCCCGAGGGTTTGTCTAGTACTTGTCGCTGACGACGCTGCCCGGTGCGTTACTCACGCCGACGTTTCGCGAAATACGACTCGACCAGAAAAGACATTGCCATACCGAACACCAGTATAGCGACGGACATCTTTCCGCGATGCTCGGTCTCGGTCGACCAGATTTCGCCATATTCGAGCCAGTATAATGTGAACATGGAAATCGTCCATGGCGCGAAGGCTACGGCGACTTCAAGCACTCGGCGTGCGCGAGTTTTTAGTGCGGCTGACATGCAAAAAAGACTAGCACGAAAAATCACCAGCGTATTCTCGACCTATCGGGAGAGTCGCTCATAAAAATGCTGGATGGGAGAATGGCCGCCCTCACGTTTTTTCTTATGCAAATATTTGAATTATATGGGTATTGACCTTAAAGCTGCGTTGAAGAACAAAGCCCTCAACGGGTACAGGCTGTTTTTCCTGGTCTCGATTCCGATGTCCATCGTTATGCTTGTTGCCGCATCGGGCGTCGACTTGTCGACCGGGCCAGGCGTTTCGGCAATGATCGGATTCTCAGTACGTTTTGCGGTGCCGATTGTATTTCTGGTTGTCGCTATATCGTCACTGCAGAAGTTGTTTCCCGGGCCGATTCCGGCATGGCTGCTACGCAACCGAAAATACATCGGTTTGTGCTTTGCGGTTGCGATGGCGTGGCAGGGCCTGTTTATTTCCATGATGTCGCTGTTCTTCCGCGACTACTATTTCGCTGATATCTATTTGCTACGAGATGAACTCGAAGGAAGTGTCGGTTACATCTTTCTTACCGGAATGGTCGTCACATCGTTTGACTTCGCGCGCCGGCGCCTGAGCGCGAAACAGTGGAAGCTGTTGCACAAAACCGGACTGTATTTCCTGTTTGCGTACCCCTTTAGCGTCTATTGGTGGAATCTCTCGTATTATCCGAATCCGGAGCCGATCGACTACGTGTTCTACTGGAGCGGTTTTGTCGCGTTTACATTGAGAATCGCGGCATGGGGCAAGCAGCGCCTGCATGCGGCGCACATGCGTTCGCCGGAAAGCCGTACACCATTCGCCTTGAAAGCGCTTGGTACTGCACTTGTCATGATCGGGATTGTCGCAGCCGCAAACGGTCGCAACTGGCAGGACCCGGTCACAAACTTCCTGACTTCGCCACAATGGTCTGCAGACCTGGTTTTGTGGTTGCCGTACTGGCCGCTGGAGCCTTACCTGCCGCTGTTCATCATTGCGCTTGGAACCATGCTGCTGACGAAGGTAAAGGGCTGGTCAAACTAGGCCCGCTGTTTATTCTTCTGTAACGAAACAGGCCTGCAAAGTGGCGCGTAAGGTTACAGTTCCCAATCGATTCATCGTCTCGATGTTTCGGACAGGAATCTGCTCAATGTCGTCGGCGTGTGCGATAGCCTTTTCGAGGCTCTCTTCACGCAGCAGGTGAAGTACCGGGTAGGGCGATCGATTGGTGAAGTTCTCGGCATCATCGGGGGCTGTGCCGGCAAACTGGTAGTCGGGATGAAAGCTCGCAATCTGATATGTACCTTCAAGTCCTGATTGCGACAGCAGACGGTCGGCACTGTCGAGAAACTGGTTGTAGTGCAGGAAGTTCGACAAAACGTGCGGGTGAATGATGAGTGTCGTCTCAATAGACGGTGTACAGGTAAGATGTTCGAGTTCCGCCGAGAGAGCATTGAGTAACTCGATTTCGGTGGCCGCTCTGGTCACGACAAAGCGCACGCGATTCGCGTCAATTTCCCGTCTTGCGAACGGGCAAAGGTCATGTTCGACTACGACACTGCCAACCCAGCGCTGCACAGCCAGAATCAGATCGTTGTCCTGAATTTCAGTCAATTCATGTACCCGGTGTTGTTGCGGATGAGGCGCTCGCAGCGCGTGAAATCCGTGAAAGCGTGGCGATCATAGCATTGGCAAGTATGCTTGCGGAAAACTCGCAGCGACGCTGCTAAACTGTAAGAGGGGAAGGCTGACGACCAATCAAGGCGCAGGCATGGAGTGGAGAGTCGAGTACCTGGAGGATTACCACGTTGTTGAGCTGTTCATGTCTGGACTGTTGACGGGGCCAGACTTGATGGCATCCGTGTCGGACAGAATGGCGCTCGGAAAGCAGAAAGGCGTTACCAATTTCATCATTAATGCCAAAGACCTGACCGCGCAACGAAGCGCCGTAACCGATGTATTGAAACTGCCGACTCAGAAATACGTTGACGAAAAAATGGGACGTGATACGAAATTGGCAGTGCTCGCGCCGACCGACCCGGATTACACCTGGTTGGGCGAATTCTATGAGACAGTTTGCGTGAATCGTGGCTGGCAGGCACAAATATGCAGAGATCACGACAGCGCGATCCATTGGCTGCTCAATACTTGACTGACCGACCCGATTGAAATCTATCATGCTTGGCAATAGCGAACTCGAGTCCTCAAGGCTCGTGTACGGATGTATGCGGATTTGCGGCGATAATTCGCCGTCCAACAGACGCAAAGGCAAGGAGGCCATTCGAGCGGCAGTGGATGCCGGCTTCACTCACTTTGATCTCGCGGACATCTACGCGGATGGCGGTTCTGAGTTATTGTTTTCGGAGTTTCTCAAGGACAACGCCGGACTCAGGGAAGAACTCGTCGTCACCAGCAAATGCGGCATTGTCCAGTCCGGCGAGGGAGGCGCAGGGAGTCCGAAGCACTACGATCTTTCCCGTGACCATATTCTGCAAAGCGTAGATGAATCGTTGCGACGACTGGGAGTCGACTACCTGGATCTGTTGCTTCTGCACCGGCCGGACTTCCTCATGGATGCCCGAGAAGTCGCCGCAACAATCGAGTACCTGTCAGACAAAGGAAAAGTCAGGCACTTCGGCGTAAGCAACTTCCAGCCCAGTCAGTTTGCACTGCTGCAGAGGCATTGTTCCGTAGCGCTAATTGTGAATCAGGTCGAGATCAATATCGACAATGTTGCTGCAATTGTTGACGGAACACTGGACCAGTGTCAGGAATTGAACGTGTCGCCGATGGCCTGGTGTCCCTTGGGTGGCGTGGCGTACCCGGCATGGCATGGGGAATTGTCAGACAAACAGACAGAGCGGATTCGAGTTGAGCTTGCCAGGCAGTCAGATCTTCTTGCGACCGAGCCATGGATTGTGATGCTTGCGTGGCTGCTCAAACATCCGTCGAATATCTTGCCGATTGTCGGTTCGACGACGCCGGCCCGAATTCGAGCGGCGACGATTGCGCTGGAACTGGAGTATACCCGCGAAGACTGGTACCGCCTGTGGCAGGCCCGAAACGGGTGCGAAGTCGCTTGACCATGTTGTCGAAGCCGCAATGGTAGCCGCGTATGAGTGAGCCAGCGAACCACGTAGAAGTGCATGTCAGTATTGAATTGCCGCAAGAGACGGCGGTGGACGCATTGCAACGGGTAACAGCGCTTCCCCGACAACGCATCAAGCTGGCGATGAACCGTGGAGCCGTCTGGTTGACACGTGGACGCAACACTCGACGACTACGTCGTGCCAAGCGCGCACTGCAGCCAGGCGACGAGCTGCATCTGTACTATGATGCGAAGGTATTGGCAGAGGAGCCGGCAGAGCCTGCATTGATTGCAGATGTTGGTGGCTATTCCGTGTGGAACAAGCCGTATGGGCTTCGATCGCAAGGGTCGAAATGGGGTGATCATTGCACCGTTGTGCGCTGGGCCGAATGCAATCTGCAGCCTGAGCGCCCGGCATTTACAGTGCACCGGCTTGATCGTGCAGCGAACGGGCTGATTCTCATCGCACATTCCAAAAATGTCGCGGCGGCGTTGTCTCGATTGTTCCGCGAGCGCAACGTGGACAAACACTATCGGGTAACGGTGCAGCACGATTTTTCAGCGCGTCCAAAGCCTTTCAGAATAGAGCAGCCGCTTGATGACAAAGAGGCCGTCAGCGAATTTACATTTGCAGAGCATGTTGACGGGCGCGATCGATCGATACTGGATGTACGTATCGAGACAGGGCGAAAGCACCAGATACGGCGCCATCTCGCTTCGCTGGGTCACCCGGTAATTGGCGACAGGCTATACGGATCAGGCGGCCAGGACGACGTGGACTTGCAACTAAGGGCGTGTATTCTGCGCTTCCACTGCCCGGTGGGCGACAAGCCAGTCGAATACCGTTTGCCGTAGTGCTATTCAGCCGCCAGAGCTTTTCTGGTCCTCCTGCGGAGCGCTGGCAGTAGCGACTTCGCAAACCATGGATTCTTCTTGAGCCAGATATTGTTACGTGGGCTGGGGTGCGGCAAGGGAATCACATGCGGTCCGTAGTCTTTCCACGCACGTACCGTTTCCGTGAGATTCTTGCGGGAATCCGGGAGATGCCAACGCTGGGCGTACAGGCCAATCACGAGTGTCAATTCAATACCGGGCATGCTGTCGAGAAGCTGCTGTCGCCACTGCGGCGCGCATTCCGGGCGTGGCGGTAAATCGCCGGATGTGCCGGTGCCTGGATAGCAAAAACCCATCGGCAGAATCGCGATCTTGCCCGGGTTGTAGAACACGCTCGCGGAAATTCCCAGCCATTCACGCAGCCGTTCACCACTGGGGTCGTCGAAAGGTACGCCACTGTCGTGAACGCGGCGGCCAGGCGCCTGACCGGCGATCAGGATCTTCGCTGTGCTGCTTACCTGGATTACCGGGCGCGGGCCGCATGGCAGCGATGCCTCACAGATTCGGCAGCTGGCGACGGAGTCCTGCAGCGCTGGAAGTTGATCGCTCATGGCATTGACTATCTCATATAGATAGCTACTGTTGCTGCATTCAGACGCGGAGATTGCAAGTGCCGAGCTCAACAACCGGTTTGCCCGGGCTTTCGTTACCGATACGTTCTTTGTTCACAGGCTACATCCTGGTCGTCGGCATTGGTCTTCTCATGGCTGGTGCACAGATTCTGCTGACACACGGCATGGCGGACGGCGAATTTGGTATTTCCGTAGACGATATTGTGTACAGCTACTACGGCGATCGTAGTAACAGCAAACTTGAGACCAAGCTCAATGGCTCAATGCGCGACAAGGCTCCGGAGAGCGTGAAACGCGAGATGATCATGTGGGCGCAAATGGGTGCAAGCCTTGAGGACTGGGAAGCCGGCATCGGAGCTCAGTTTCAACAGCATTGTGTGAAATGCCACAGCGTGATCCCTGCGATTCCGTCTTTCACCACCTATGAGGGCGTTTTACCTTCTGCTGCAGTTGATATGGGTGAGACCGTGGATGCCCTCGCGAGGGTTTCGCACATCCACCTGTTCGGAATCGCTTTTATTTTCTTTTTTGTCGGCTACATATTCAGCCAGGCTGTGGGCATTCCTGCGAGGTTGCAGAGTGTGCTGATAATTACGCCGTTCGCGTTCTTGCTGATTGACGTCCTGTCCTGGTGGCTGACCAAGTGGTATCCGAACTTTGCTGTATTCACAATTGTCGGTGGCTTCGGCTACTCGCTCGCATCCACAATCATGCTGCTGACGTCGCTGTATCAGATGTGGATCATGCCGAGCCGGGTCGCGAGCCGCTAACGCCCGCGCGCATCGAGTATCGCCTGCACAAGGTCTTCCGGGACATCATCGGGCAAGGGCTTGTCATCTGCAGCGAGTATCGACTGGCCGAGTTCGATCGTACGCTGGTACGCGGCGAGATAGTCGCGGCATTCCCGGCAAATCTTCATGTGCCATTCAAACCGCTTGCGTTGATTTGGCGGCAACGTATCGTCGAGATAGCTCAACACGAAGTCTTCAAACTCCCTGCATGTGATCATGCCGTGCATACGCTTTAACATGAATCCCTTGATGCGGCGCATAATCATATTTGCATCTCCCCGCGCAAGGCAGGTTCCAGTAATTTCTTGAGTGCCGACCGCGCGCGGTGCAACCGGACCTTTACGTTGTCCGTCGATAACTCCAGAAGTTCGGCGGTCTCTGCCGTGCTGTAGCCTTCGATGTCACGGAGCTGCAGGATAATCCGATAGGAGTCCGGGAGCGTGCTGATGCCCTTTGCGACGTGTTCGCGAATTTCTTCCGTCTCAAGCAATTCCTGCAACGACACAAGTTGTGTCCACGGTAGTTCGAGGCGGCAGTCATTTTGATCAAAGACCGGCAGGTAATCATCGATCGATTCCTCAGCAACCCGCTTAAGCTTGCGAAGTTTTGAGATCGCGGTGTTGGTGGTGATGCGATGCAGCCATGTCTTTAGTGCCGACTCGCCTTTGAAATCGCCGAGACCCCGCAATGCCGAGATCAATGATTCCTGAACCACATCTTCTGCCAGACCCCGATCGCGAAGCAAACGTTCGGCCAGGTCCAGCATCCAGGCGATATTCTCACGCACCAACAACTCAGCCGCGGCGTCGTCCACCAATCCGCCGAGTGTCTTCTGCGATGAAGGTTCGCTAGCCAATTGCCTGGCTCGCCGATGCTGTGTAACCGATTGGTTTCATGTTGCGTCTAATTGTTTCGGGCAATGACTGTACTCTTTGAGGACGAACCGCGAGGCGCTATGGATTTAGGGCATTATAGACACTATTCGAACAGCAGAGACGGATGTCCGCAATGGTCACAATAACAATTCTCGCGGCGGCGCTGTTGGCATACTCTCTGGTTTCAGGGCGGCTTGCGGGCACCATTCTGACTGCGCCTCTCCTGTTTGTTGTCATCGGGTTCCTGGTGGGACCTGGGGGGCTCGATGTAAGCGGCGTCGAGTTTGAACATTCTGCTATTCATATTGTTGCAGAGCTGACGCTGATACTCGTGCTGTTCACCGACGCGGCACGAATAGATCTTGGCAACGTCCGCCGCGATCATGATTTGCCGACCAGAATGCTTGTCTTCGGGCTGCCTCTTGCGATGGCTGCGGGCACAGCCGTAGCAGTCTGGCTGTTTCCGTCGTTTTCGTTCTGGGAGGCCGCTCTGCTGGCGGCGTTGCTGGCGCCGACAGATGCTGCGCTGGGTCAAGCGGTCGTATCGGCCAAAGCCGTGCCGTCTCGAATACGGCAATCGATCAATATTGAGAGTGGCCTCAATGATGGAATTGCATTACCAGCGGTGCTGCTGTTTGCGGCACTTGCAAGCGCACATTACCAGGCAGGTGACACCGCTGGCTGGATTCAGTTTGGCGTTCTGCAGGTGACGCTTGGGCCTTTGGTTGGCGTCATTGCAGGTTACCTCGGAGGCAGGGCCATCGATCATGCAGCAGAACGCAGGTGGATGGGCGAGTCGTCTCAGGGCGTTGGCATACTGTCGCTGGCTGTCTTTACCTATGTCATTGCCGAGACAGTCGGTGGCAACGGCTTTATTGCCGTGTTCGCAGGCGGCATGTTTTTTGGAAATTCGATCCGCAACGCCTGCACATTCCTGTTTGAATTCATGGAGACGGAAGGCAATTTGCTGATGCTGATTACATTCTTCGTCTTTGGTGCCGCGCTTCTCCCAGAGGCGATCGAGCACCTGACGCCGAGAGTGCTACTGTATTCTCTCCTTAGTTTGACGGTCATTCGCATGCTACCGATAGCATTGTCGCTTGTCGGGTTGCGATTGCAGCCAATGACCTGGGCTTTTCTCGGCTGGTTCGGTCCCAGAGGTCTGGCTTCTATTTTGTTCGTCCTGTTGATTCTCGAAGAGGCCGAGCTGCCGCACCGCAATGAAATTCTCACAATAACGGTTATTACTGTTGCACTGAGTGCATTGCTACACGGTGTTACTGCGGCACCATTTGCCAGGATCTACGGGCGACTGACCGCACGCATGGGTGAGTGTGAAGAGTCGAGACCTGTTTCCGAGATGCCACTCCGCGACGGCATGATGTCGCTGAACGATGAAGATAAGGAAAAGAAACGATGAACAAGTTGGCCATTGCTAGCTGGGACGATCTAAAGGACCGGGAACCGGCATATGCGCTTGTTGCCGATGTGGACCTCGTAATCGTACGATATGACGATTCCGTTTCCGTCTTGTACGGACGATGTGCCCATCGAGGCGCGCTCATGTCGGATGGCCATGTTGATGGTGACAATCTGATTTGCGGCGTACACGGCTGGGACTATCGCATGGATACAGGCATCAGCGAGTACAACCACTCCGAGACCTTGCCGAAGTTCAACGCGTGGCTGGAGAACGGCAGCGTGCTCGTCGATAGAGACGAGATTGAAGCTTTCGCGCTGCAACATCCGCAGCCCTATGTGCGGGATTCGTACCAGGGCAATTTTCAGGACCACACCGGAACGGCGGATGAACCGCACGTGAAGTTCATACGCAAGCTTGCGAACGAGGGTTTGACCAAGGTCGGACACCATGGACCTGCGTCCGCGATGGGTGTGCCGCGTGACTCGCTACCAAAATGGGATGACCTGCAATTCATGGTCGGGCAGTTGCACAAGCTGCCGCTGCTCGACAACGACGAGGTAGGGACGGATCTTGTAATTGGTCCAAGAGCGGCGAAACCGCTGACGCTTGATATTCCATTGTTCGTTTCTGATATGAGTTTTGGCGCGCTGTCTGAGGAAGCCAAGGTTGCCCTGTCGAAAGGGGCGGAACTTGCAGGGACAGGGATTTGTTCGGGCGAGGGCGGCATGCTGCCAGAGGAGCAAGCCGCGAACTCGCGCTATTTCTATGAGTTGGCGTCCGCAAGGTTCGGTTTTTCCTGGGACAAAGTGCAGAAAACACAGGCGTTTCATTTCAAAGGCGGCCAGGGCGCGAAAACTGGGACCGGCGGACACCTTCCCGGCAACAAGGTACAAGGCAAGATCGCAGCGGTGCGTGAGTTGCCCGAGGGTGAGTCTGCAATATCACCGGCGCGTTTCCCCGATTGGACGGAGCTCAGTCAATATCGGGAATTCACTCACGAATTGCGCGAAAGGACAGGCGGTATTCCAGTTGGTTTCAAGCTGTCGGCGCAACACGTTGAGAAGGACATCGATGCCGCGCTGGAGATCGGAGTCGATTACATCATTCTTGACGGCCGAGGCGGTGGCACAGGTGCGGCGCCATTGATCTTCCGGGACAACATCTCCGTACCGACCATGCCAGCACTGGCGCGCGCGCGCCGGCATCTGGACAACTGTGATTCATCCGATGTGACGCTGATTATTACGGGCGGACTGCGCACGCCTGCAGATTTCGCCAAAGCAATGGCCCTCGGCGCAGACGGCATCGCGGTATCTAATGCAGCGATTCAGGCGATCGGTTGCCTTGGTATGCGAGCTTGCCACACAAATAACTGTCCGGTCGGCATCGCAACTCAGAAGCCGCAGCTACGCGCAAGACTGCCGGTGGATATTGCAGCGGAACGGCTCGCACGTTTCTTTACAGCATCGGTCGACCTGATGAAGGTACTGTCGCGGGCGGCTGGTCATCGTCATTTGAGCGAGTTTTCAGTTGAAGACCTTACGACTTTCAAACATGACATAGCACAACTGACCGGGGTCGCGTATGGCGGCGTTTCAGGAGGCGGGAACCGGTGAGGGATGACAGTTTCCCGCGACTCGAAATCGCGGCCATAGCTCCCACGCGTGATGCAATACATGGCTACGCCAGGATTCTGGGTGATGGTCTCAAGGCATGTCGCAGCAAGCGCAAACACTGGTGGCATGCGAGCCTGCGTCCGTCATTGAATGGCCTCAGTACTGGCATCGTCCGCGCAATGGATGACTTTGAGCTTGAGCTCGACTTTCGCCATTCCGTACTAAATATGCGCGCTGATTCGAACGGCCAAAAACTTGATTTGACCGGTCAGTCTGCGAGCGAGGTGGCAGGAAAGGTTGCGGCTTTTATGGGCTCCAGGGGTGTTAGTGCTGACATTACAAAGAACATCGCGATGGCCGAGCGAACGGCAGCGGTCGAGGGTTATTCACCGGCACATGCGATGCAAATGGGACACGCGTTACGCACAGTTGCTACCGCCCTGGAACGTTTTCGCGCAGGTGTGAGAGAGGAAACCAGCCCTGTTCAACTCTGGCCACATCACTTTGATCTGTCGATGATCTGGCTGCCAGGCGAAAAGATCGAAGGCCAGGATCCGCATAACGAAGAGTACTCAGATAAACAAATGAACTTCGGTTTTGCGTTCGGTGATGGCGGCAACCCGGAGCCTTATTTCTATGTAACAGCCTATCCAACACCGGCCGCAATGGCCGAGGCGAAGCTTCCCGCAGGAGCAACCTGGAAAAGTGAGGGTTTTACTGGCGCTGTCGTCTCCTATCAAGATGTTGCGGAGAGTGGGGATGGTATTGGCTACCTGCAAGATCTCTGGACGACACTCCTGACGGCTGGCCGCAGGGACATGCTGACTACTACAAACTTAAAGGCGTCAAGATGACCCGGACCTGGCTAGGCGCCGTATTGCGGCCGCCGATCTGATCTAGCACATGTTTCGCACATGTTTCGATTTGGTCAGGAGAGCGAAGCGTAGTACGCCTGAACAATCGGGTCGTTCGCGATGCGCTCGTTGTGTTCCACAAGACCCGGTGCGAGTCGCTCTACAATATCGGCCGGGATGTGCTCGAGCGTGCCCGCGATAAGCGAACGAACCTGTACGAATACTTTGAGATCGGCCACTGTGAGACGGTTGTCCGCAAAATACTCGCCACCGCCGCGGCTGAGAAGCTCGCCCAGTCCAATCAGGTAAACTTTTATCCAGCCATCTGCGAGTTTTTCACGTGCCGCTTTGAGTTCATCGCCTTCGAGGCCGAAGGTCTGCACCAGGTAATGAAGCATGTCTTCAATCGCGTCCATTACTTCGTCGCAATACAGCGCCTGGAGTGAATCTTCGGGATACAAGCCAGCCAGTTTGCCAACATAGCGACACATCGCGTTTGACTGTGTAACTTCCATTCCGTCGACTTCGAGGACCGGCGCCGAGTTGAATCGCAGGGTTTTACGCATCTCGCCAAATTCCGGGAAGGAAACGCGCTTGTCTTCGAACTCAATTCCGCCCGCGTGAAAGGCGATGCGCACAGGTTCGCCACGGCCACCATTGAAATCGAAATACGTCAATTTATAGCTACTCATCTCGCCGTCTCCTCAGTGCGACGTTACATCAGAGCGCAGAGTAACATTCTTGGGAGCTATCGAGGGCCTCGCGATCCTGACGCTAGACGTGTCTGGAGACGAAGCCACCGACCGACCGGGCAAAGCGGAGTGTGCTGAAGGACACGCCGGCAATGCACATCGTTTTCCAGCCATGACGCTGATAAATACAGTGAGTCACGTTGGCAACAGCATCCAGAACATTGCTGACTATCTTGATGCGTTGTCCTTCGATTAGTTCGTGCTGGGTAACAAAGCGAAGACCATTCAGCGAGATATCTTCCGTCTGACCCGCGATGCCTTGCGTTTGCGGCCAGTGCGTGTAGAAGATTATCGTTTGCGCCTTGTTGATCCTTGCGACCGCCCTTTGACTAACTGATTCAAGCCGTTTGTTTTCTGCGGCTGCAAGCGGGCTGGAACAAGTATCGCAAGTGAAGTCGATCTCAATGAATTTGCCGTGCCCGTGAGGTGCTTCGCAGAACACACATTCCACGTAGGGGTTCAGGACTTTTGCAGGTTCCGGGTCGACGGGTTGTTCTGTCGGCTCGTCAGGCACGCCGTTGGCCAGTCCCGCGAGTATATCGAGCCGGGCGTCATACTCGGCACGCCGGCCTTCATCGGTCAAAACGGAATAAGCTTCGTTGATCATGGCCGCTGTTGCTGCATCTCCACCAAGGTCGGGGTGGTTTTTGAGCTTTTGCATGAGGGTCCGGTAACTGGAGCGGATGATCTCAAGCGGCGCTTCACGGCTGACATGCAGCACTTCGTAGTAGTCCGGGTTTTCGTTTGGCGCAGCCATACAGTGCTATCGGCCTGTTGGGAGGTTTCATTAGCGCTACAGGCTCTTTCAGTCATTGCTCACTCGGACTACCATGGTGGCTCCACCAGCGAATCTTCCCGAGGCCCCAAATGCGCATACGCTTTCGATCTGTAATTACGCTTTTTTGCATTTTCACCATTCCTGCGGGCGCGATGGCCCTCGAAGGTGACCAGCTGTATCGCGTCGCTACTGTACGAGCAGCACCCGGGCATTTTTCGGAGCTCCTGGAATGGGCTAAGCCCATGAATGAAAAAGACTTTTATCTAATGCGTCATTCTCAAGGTGATCACTGGGACCTGCTGTTTCTGGCGCCTCTTGACGAGCCCGAGATAGATGACATGTTTGCGTCGGTCGCAAACCTGGTGGCGTTTCATGAGGATACATTCGCCTATGGGCCGTCGATTGATGTCGTCGCGGCAGCGTATACCGCGAATTCTCTGCTGCACATAGAAATGTTCTCGGCGGTCGCTGGCAAGAAATCCGAGCTACTGGAACAGCGGCGGATGGAGAATAATTACCTGGCGACGACAGGCCAGACGACCAATATGATCTTTCGCAGTGTAGCGGGCACCGACATCGACGTGTTTACGATAGGCTTTCACAAAGATCTTGCCGCGTTTGCCGCCCCGTCACCGGCGACCAGTGAGGAAAGCGAAGCCGCGGCTGTTGCCGCAGGCTTCAAGGATCGGGCAGACCTGTCATTCTATCTGCGCTCGCTGATATCCGGTCACCACGACACATTGGCCGGAAAGGTTCAGTGACGCTTTGCGATTTCAGGTGAAACTGGCGACAAGCGCGTCTCTGGTTTCGGCATTGGCCGGAAACATCAGCTCGATTTTGACGTCTGCGAGTGCGATGTCCTCTGTAGATCCGAATTGCGAAATTGTCGAGAAAAATGAGAGCGTCAATCCATTACTGACGTAGTCAGCCGTTATTACGGCGGGCAATTCGTTGTACTGCTCGATTTTCTCTGAGCCCAGAGCATCGGACAGCTTTGCGATACCTGCATCCAGTACTGCGTCACCGCCAAGGTGAGCACTTTCGGTTCGAAGGCGCGCGACCATGTGGCTCGCAACTTCGGGCCAGTTGCTGATCGCACTGCGGACAGGTCCATCGTTCGCAAACGCGTCCAGCAGACTGTCACCATCGCCGATATTCAGTGCACCGAGCAAGGCTGTAGCGCATGTATTCATCTTGAGTATGCGCCAATGGCGATCAAACGCGACCGCTGGAAACGGGTTATGGCGTTGCAGTGTCCAGTCCATAGCGGCCCTGACGTATTCGAGTTCCTGATCGTTGAGATCCCGCGCAGAATAGGCACTCGAAAATCCCGCCGCACGTAACAGGCGGTTGCGAATATTGCGTGGGATGGTGAGCGTCTCCGACAATTGCAGGACCATCGGCTGGCTGGGTTTCGCGCGGCCAGTTTCCAGAAAAGAGATGTGCCTTGCCGACACATTGGCTGCCATGCCGAGCTCCAGCTGGCTCATGCGGCGTTGACCGCGCCAGTCTTTCAACAAGGTGCCAAACATTTCGGACATTGCGATCTCCAGCATGAAGCAGAGCGAACAGTGTAGTGCATCCTGGGTTAGATTCACTTACCTCCGAGGTAATTGTTCTTCTGCACACGTGCCGATAGTGTTGCTCCATCGCTTAAACCTGGGAGATAGCAATGACTCACGAAATGACAATGCGCTGGCTGAAGATTGGCTCTGGGATAACCATGTTCTTCGGCGTTTTCGTGGCGACGGCGGCTTTCCCGCCGATATCCGGTCTGATGCAGTTTTCAGCTGACCTGATTTTCTTTCCTGTCGATGGCATGCAGGATGTTTCCGCGCCTGAGACGCGCCTCGTCAGCGCAATTGGTGGCGGCGTCATGTTCGGTTGGGGATTGATGATGTGGATGCTTGCGTCCCGGCTATATCCAAAGGATCCGGCACTGGCAGGGTCAATCATTGTGACCAGCATCATCGGCTGGTTCGTTCTCGATACGGGCGCTTCGATCCTCGCGGGTGCACCGCTCAATGCGCTCGGAAACCTCTCCTTCCTGCTGATATTCTGTGTGCCGATCTGGATGTCCAGGCGGGCTTGAGAAAGCTCAGGATTGCTTCAAATTGTGAGTTGGTTGATGCTTTGCCGGTGGCCTTTTTGATATAGTCGCGGATTGACGTTTTACGGATAGCCCCGATGGTACAAGCCATTAATTTTACAGGTAATGAGTCTGCGCTCAGCCGACTCGCAGAAATGCGGGATTGCGGCGGACCAGCAATTACACGTGGTCTCACTGATGAGATCATCCTGGACTTTCTGCCGGATCATCCTGATCTTGGCGTAGCCCTTGAGCGCGCCTATGAGGATTTCCTCGAGCTGAAGGTTTCACACCCTGAGCTGCTCGCGATGGATGAAACTGCGCAGATTAATGCGGCGCATTCAGGATTGACCAATTTTTACGCTGAAGATGCGGTAAATCCGTACGTTGCCGTGAGCGGTGCAGGCCCCTGGATCGTTACTCTCAAGGGTGCCGTCGTTTATGACTGCGGTGGTTACGGCATGCTCGGCCTGGGTCACTCGCCGCAGCTCGTGCTCGACGCAATGAATCAGTCGCATGTAATGGCGAACGTGATGACCGCGAGCGTCAGCCAGATCAATTTCGTCGATGCATTGAAACAGGAAATCGGCCAGACTCGCTCGGGCGGCACGCCTTATGCAAGCTTCCTGTGTCTGAACAGTGGCTCGGAGTCGATGAGCCTTGCCTCGCGTATTGCAGACGTAAACACCAAGAAGCAAACAGATCCGGGCGCTCGCTATGAAGGTCGGGAAATTCGCGGACTAACGCTTACGGGCAGTTTTCACGGCCGCACAGATCGTCCAGCCAAGTTTTCCGACTCCACGCGCGAGAATTACGAGAAGCATTTGGCGACATTCCGTGATCAGGACTACCTGCTCACTGTCGCGCCAAACGACATCGCGGCGCTCGAGGCAGCGTTCGCGTTTGCCAATGACAACAATGTTTTCATCGAAGCTTTCTTCATGGAGCCAGTGATGGGCGAGGGCAACCCGGGACAAGCCATCGATCCGGCCTTCTATTCGAGAGCGCGAGAGTTGACGCGTGAACACGGCACTATGTTTGTTGTCGATTCCATCCAGGCCGGACTCAGGGCTCAGGGCGTTTTGTCGATCGTCGACTATCCGGGCTTTGAAAACCTGGAAGCCCCTGACATGGAAAGCTATTCGAAGGCTGTCAATGCGGGCCAGTTTCCGCTGTCTGTTCTCGCACTCTCGGCGGAATCCGCGGCGATGTACAGAACCGGGCTCTACGGCAACACCATGACGACGAATCCTCGTAGCCTCGACATCGCGGTTGCGGTTCTTGGCTCCTTCACGCCCGAACGGCGCGAGAATATTCGTAATCGCGGTCGCGAGTTGGTCGAAAGACTGGCCGCACTTGCCAGCGAGACCGACGGTGGTGTGACAATGGCGCAGGGGACCGGGTTGTTGCTTAGTTGCGAACTCCATGATCGATACAAAATCTATGGGACGGACAGTATCGAAGATTACCTGCGCAAGATTGGACTCGCTGTAATTCACGGTGGTGCACATTCTTTGCGATATACGCCGGTGTTCGACATGGGTGCCAAAGAAGTCGATCTTGTGGTCAGCCTGACCAAAGAAGCGTTGCTGAACGGACCTCGTATCAGCGACTAGACGAAGAACGACTGCTAACTGTAAGACAAAAAAACCGCTGCGGCTTCCGCAGCGGTTTTTTTGGTTCTGCTGTGATCGAGTTACGCTGCAGCCGCCGAGCCGCGGCGCTCCTCCAGCTGCATGCGGATATCGTGAGCTTTGCTTTCAGTGATCGTGTAAGTCGCAACGGCCCAGATGGCAATGGCCGACGCAGCAACTGGAACGAAAATATCGTACACGCGCATCAACGTGAGTGTTTCCGCCGTCTGGTTGACGCCAAGGGCAACATCAAAGCCCGTCGCGTTGAGCAGGAAACCACCCGCCGCTAATGCAGCGGCCATGCCCAGCTTGACAACCCACCAGAAGATCGACCCGTACATGCCTTCACGACGTTCGTGTGTCTCGAGCTCATCGGCGTCGACAACGTCGGCGACCATCGCCGGCATCAGGGTAAACAGTCCTGCGAAACCGAAGGCTATAAAGGGCGCCGGTATCAACAGCATCCAGGGGTGCTCGGGGTTGTAGCAAACCCACTTGAGCAGGTAGCCGAACATTGATATGCCGGTTGTTACATAGAATGCACGTCGTTTGCCGAATTTAGGGCATAACCAGGTGATCAACGCGACGATAAATAGTGTGGCAAACGCGGCGAGTGCTCCAGCGTGACCTGCCCATACGGCGCCCTGATCGGTGTCACCGCCAAAGACGAAGTAGATTATGACGTAGGTCTGGAATGCAGCGATCAGCATGAAGCCATTAAAGACCAGGAACGTTGCTGCACAGAGTTTCAGGAAAGGCTTGAATTTCAGCGAAGTCGCGAAGCCCGAGAAAAACTCTCCGATTGCCTGTTTCATAGTATCCCAGGCGCTGACTTTTTCGCCGCTTTGCTCGGTTGCGACCTCGGCAGCCGCAACAAACCGTTCACGCAGGAAGATGGCTGGGAGGACACCAATAGCGGCCACACAGACTGCGATGACGATGGCAAGTCCCGCGGCGCCGTCTACCATGTTATCGAAGAGTAGTTTGCTGTTCATGATCGCGAGGAAATAGGGCCCGATCATGTAAGCGAGATTACCGATAATGTTCTGCACGCCCATCAGTCGCGTACGTTCATGATAGTCGGGTGTTAGCTCATATCCCAGTGCAACCCAGGGCGTTGCGAACGTTGTATACGCAAGATAGAAGATGATCGAGCCAACGAGAAACCACCAGAAGTAGAAGGCTTCACTCATGCCGCCTGGCAATTGCCACAACAATGCGAACGTAATGCCGACTGCGATCGCACCAACAAAAATGTACGGCCGGCGTCTGCCCCAGCGAGATTTCGTATTGTCCGAGATGTAACCCATCAGTGGGTCGGTGATGGCATCAGTCAATCGTGGCAGTGCACCAAGCAATCCCACCAGCGCAGGATTCATGCCGAGACCCAGGTTGAGCACGATAACCATTCCGCCCATCGCGTAGGCGAGAATGTTGTTGACGAAGGCGCCGGCGCCGAAAATCAGTTTTTGAATAAACGGAATTCGGTCTTCGGGTTTGGTTGTGTAGTGTTCGGCCTGGCTCATGTTGATTCATCCCCCAGCCCGACGTGAGGGCCGATTTATTATTTCTGGCATCGTGTATCAAATTGACAGCGCTGTCAAACATTGCTAAAACCGGATGTCAGGTTTGACCCATAACCAGGTACGAGTATGAATGCCTCAGTTGCGAGCATGATTGATGAAAATAGCAGCGTAGAACAACGCGTCGCCGCGTTATTGCGAGAAATGACTCTGGACGAAAAGATCGGCCAGATGAGCCAGCTGAACGCGAGCGAAAATTATGTCCCACAGCACCTGGGCGACGAGTTGAGAGCAGGCCATGTAGGTTCGGTTCTCAACGCTGTTGAGGTTGGCACGGTGAATGAGCTGCAGCGTATAGCTGTCGAAGAAAGCCGTCTCGGTATTCCGCTGCTGGTCGGCCGGGACGTCATCCACGGCTTTCAGACAATTATGCCGATCCCGCTAGGCCAGGCGGCGACCTGGAATCCGGACGTCGTTAGGCAGGGTGCCCGGGTATCGGCACATGAGGCTGCTACGACCGGAGTGAACTGGACCTTTGCACCGATGATCGATATATCCAGGGATGCTAGGTGGGGGCGAATCGCCGAAAGTCTCGGTGAGGACGTCTATTTGACGAACAAGCTGGCGGTCGCGATGGTCGAAGGGTTTCAGGGCGACGACCTGTCTGCGAACGGGTCGATTGCCTCTTGCGCAAAACACTTCGCCGCATACGGCGCTGCAGAAAGCGGTCGCGATTATGCGACGACCAACGTATCCGAGAATGAGCTGCGCAACGTGTACTTACGGCCGTTCAAGGCTGCCGTCGAGGCGGGTGTCACGACCCTGATGACATCTTTCAGTGATATCGACGGTGTGCCGGCCAGCGGCAACGAGTTCCTGCTGCGAGACGTGCTTCGCGATGAGTGGAACTTTGATGGTTTTGTTGTGAGCGACTGGGACTCTATCCGCCACCTGCAGGTACATGGTCTGACCGCAAACGAAAAGGGCTCAGCGCTGCAGGCTGCAGTAGCCGGTGTCGATATGGAGATGGCGAGTAGTACCTACCGAGACAACCTCGCCGGACTTGTTGAATCCGGGCAACTCGACGTCAGGATCGTCGATGATGCCGTCGCGAATATACTGCGCACAAAGTTTCGATTGGGCTTGTTCGAAAATCCGTACACGGCGCTGGATCAGAATAACATTGTAGGTAACGCACATGCGTTGCAAACAGCGAAGAAGGCGGCGCTGCAGAGTGTCGTCATGCTCAAAAACGAGAATGGCGCTTTGCCACTCGTGACCGAAGAACTCAGCACAGTGGCAGTGATTGGACCGCTCGCAGACGCGCCGCATGAGCAGTTGGGAACCTGGATATTCGACGGTTCCGCCGAACAGAGCGTTACGCCTATGCATGCTATTCACAGCCTGGTCGGCCATGACATTGATGTCCGCTACGTTCGTGCGATGGAAAACTCACGCGGCAGGGCGAATGAAGCGTTTGATGAAGCAGTCGCGGTTGCGCAAGACTCGGATGTTGCGATTCTGTTTCTCGGTGAAGAATCGATACTGTCAGGTGAAGCGCATTCCCGCGCCGACATCAATCTGCCGGGTGACCAGGCCGAACTGGTGCGTCGGATACGGGCGACCGGTAAGCCCGTCATAGCAGTCATTCTAGCGGGCAGGCCATTGACGCTGACAAATATTGTCGATGAAGTTGATGCGATTCTTTTTGCGTGGCATCCCGGAACGATGGGTGGCCCGGCGATCGCCGATCTCCTGTTTGGTGTTGTGTCACCGTCCGGCAAACTGCCAGCTACCTTTCCGCGCATGGTCGGGCAGATTCCGATCTACTACAACCAGAAGAACACGGGCAAACCGCCTACGCCGGAAACTGTCGTTCACATCGACGATATCGATACGCACGCACCGCAGACATCATTGGGCATGACTGCGTTTCACCTCGACGCTGGATACACACCGCTATTCCCATTCGGCTTCGGACTATCATATGCAAAGTTTCACTATGAAAACCTGCGCGTCGCCGAACAGGAAACTCAGTTGGGTGAGACCATCACCATAAACGCCGAATTGAGCAATCGCGGCAGTGTTGTGGGCGAAGAGGTCGCGCAGTTGTATGTGCGTGATCTGGTAGGCAACGTCACGCGTCCGGTCCGTGAACTCAAGGGTTTTCAGCGGCTGCGTCTCGAGCCGGGCGAGACCGTCACTGTTGAATTCGTTCTACATACGGATGAACTCGCATTCTACGGTCGCAACATGCAGTTGATGACGGAGCCAGGAGATTTCCACGTGTGGATTGGTGGGAGCTCTGATACGCACCTCAGGACTGAATTCCGAATCGTCGACAATCACTGAAGCGCCGCAAAACGAATGACAAAAAGTACGCGATTCACGGTAAAAGTTGCGCTAATCGTTGCGCTCGGCGGTTTCCTGATGGGGTTCGATGCATCGGTTATCTCCGGCGTCGTTGGATTTATCGAGCTTGAATTTGCGCTGACGAAAATTCAACTTGGCTGGTCGGTGGCATCTCTAACGCTGACGGCGACCTTGGCGATGCTGGCGGCGGGGCCGCTTAGCGACAAATATGGCCGCAGGCCGATCCTGCGGATAGCTGCCGCACTGTTTGCGGTATCCGCCGTCGCTTCTGCAATAGCGCCAAACTTCATGATCCTGGTGATCGCGCGCATGCTTGGTGGTTTCGGTGTGGGTGCGGCGCTCATTATCGCGCCGATGTACATCGCTGAAGTGGCTCCTGCCGAAATGCGTGGGCGCATGGTGTCTTTCAACCAGCTCAATATCGTTGTCGGCATATCGGTGGCATTTTTCAGCAATTACCTGATCCTGACGCTGGGTCAGTCCGACCTGGCTTGGGCCGAGTCTCTGCGTCTGGGGGAGTGGAACTGGCGCTGGATGCTGGGTATCGAGGCGTTGCCGGCGGTGCTCTATTTTTTCGCATTGCTGCGCGTGCCCGAGAGCCCGCGGTGGCTGGCAATGCGTGGCCGGGACGACGAAGCGTTGGCGGTATTCGCGCGTTTTAGCAACGCGCTAACGGCCAGGGCAGATCTCGAAACGGTACATGAAAGCCTTACTGCAGATGCAGAGCACCGCGGTGCGTCCTTTCGCCAGTTATTCAAGCCCGCGATGAAGCTGGTACTGACAATCGGCATCATGGTTGCCGTTTTGCAGCAGATTACCGGAATCAACTCCGTGTTTTTCTATGCTCCAATGATTTTTGAGCAGTCGGGAATTGGCACGGACGCTGCATTCATGCAGGCAATTCTCGTCGGCATCGTAAACCTGGTGTTTACGATCGCCGCGATGGCACTAATCGACAAGCTGGGTCGACGACCGTTGCTGGGTTTCGGGCTCGCAGGTATTGCCGTATGCATGCTAACGCTGTCCTATGGGTTTGGCGCCGCAAGCTACACCCTTACGCAGGATTCGATTGACAACCTGCCAGAGCAAATTGATCAAGGCGAAATTGCGTCGCTGTTAGACGTCAAATTCGAAAGCGATGTGGCTTTCAGGCAGGCAGTGTCAATCGCCATCGGTACGACCGCCTACCAACAAAACGAGTCTGCTCTCGTCAGTGCTGCCATTGATGCCAATCCTGGTCTGATCCTGTTCGGCATTCTGGGCTTCGTTGCCAGCTTCGCAATTTCCCTTGGTCCTGTGATGTGGGTGTTGTTCTCGGAACTGTTTCCGAATCAATTGCGCGGCGTTGCCATTTCGTTCGCTGGCCTGATCAATTCAGCAGTCAGTTTTGGAGTTCAGCTGATCTTTCCCTGGGAGCTCGAAAACCTGGGTAATTCAACGACCTTCCTGATTTACGGTGGGTTTGCTGTGCTTGGTTTGGTCGTTCTGATGCGTATCTTGCCCGAGACGAAGGGGCGGTCGCTGGAAGACCTGGAAAGAATTTTGGTTGGAGATAAGTCATGAAAACGAACACGCTGCCACTGATACTTGCGGTCGCCATGCTTGCTGCCTGTTCCTCTGAAACTGATGATGTGCTCGCAAAGACGACCGTCAATGTTGTTGATCAATCGGTCGATGCGTTGCTGGCCGGCGAAGTCATGGCAATTGCCTATTCCGGTTTTCGCGAGGGGCAGCACCCTGATCGCGGTGAAGGTGCCAGGAACCCGGGCAAAGATGAAATTCTTGAAGACCTGCAGATCCTGGTTGATCACGATTTCAATCTGATTCGCCTGTATGACTCGGGCGATAACTCGCGTACGACGCTGGAGTTGATTAAGGAAAACGATTTGCCAGTCAAGGTATTGCTGGGGATGTGGCTGCAAGCGGAGTTCAGCAACCATGAAGGTTGCCCTTGGCTGGACGAGCCGATTCCCGAGGAGGAACTCGCCAGCAATACTCTCCTCAATCTCGAGGAATTGCATCGTGGTATCGGTCTCGCGAACGAATTTGCGGACATCATTGTCGCTGTCAATGTCGGTAACGAGGCGCTGGTTGAATGGAATGACCACATGGTGCCGCTGGAAAGCGTTATCGCCTATGTAAGGCAGGTCAAAGCGGCAATTGAGCAGCCCGTGACAGTTGCAGACAACTATGAATGGTGGATTCAGGATGGCGCGCCACTTGCTGCTGAAGTAGATTTTCTCGGTATCCATACGTATCCGGCATGGGAGGAAAAGGGCATTGACGAGGCCATGCCATACACCGAAGCAAATATGCGAGGCGTTCACGAGGCACTACCAGGCAAGCCGGTCGCGATTCTTGAGGCCGGCTGGGCGAGCCAGGCGATCGAGTTCGGCGAGCGGGCAAGTGAGCTGAATCAGGCGCGTCACTATCGTGAGTTGCTGGAGTGGGGAACGCGCACCAATACAACAATATTTTTCTTCGAAGCATTTGACGAGCCCTGGAAGGGCGATCCGAACAACCCTTTGGGTGCCGAGAAACACTGGGGAGTATTCAATGTTGATCGCACGCCCAAGCTTGTAATGAGCACAGACGGCGACTAGCCGGGTATCGCCGCAATGCCAAGTAGTGCCAGCAAACCCAGGATATCACTCCGTGGACTAAGGACATTCTGTGTAGCGGCTCGCTACCAGAGTTTCCGTGCAGCCGGGGAAGTGTTGTATATCACATCGTCTGCAGTCAGCCACCAGATCAAAGGCCTCGAACAGGAGTTGGGTCAAAAGCTTTTCGAGCGTAACAGCCGCGAGCTCGTTCTGACGGATATTGGTCGGTCGTTGTTTGACGAAATTGATCCTCTTGTGGAACGGCTGGATGACGTGGCAAGCAGCTACAAGGCGGGTGAAAAAAGCAGCTCCATACGCTTGTCAGTGCAGCCGTTTTTCGCCAGCGAGTTTTTCGTTCCCCGGCTCAGCGAATTCACTGCTGAGCATCCGGAGATAGACATTCGGGTTGGAACCAGCGACGAATCTGCCGAGAAACACCCCGCACACGCGGACTTGTCGGTGCGGTTGTTTCGTACGCCGCCATCGGATATGAGATCGAACCTGCTGTTTCCGCTTCGTATGGTTCCGACCGGGTCACCGGAATTCAAGAAAAATATGCGCGTCAGGAAGAAGAAGATCGAAAGTGAATTCCCGTTGATCGTCTATGAGACGCACCCGAAAGCCTGGTCGCAGTGGTCCGACGAGTCCGGTGTCGAATTGCCCGAGAAAACCAAGACCACACGACTGGATTCAATGATTGCTGTCGTGCGTGCCGCAGAGCGTGGAATCGGAGCCGCTATGGTCCCTGTGCCGCTGGCGGATCTGTGGTTTAAGCAAGGGAGTATCGTGCGGCTTTTTAAACAGGAGCTGGTCACCGATCTTAGCTACTTCCTCATATTTCATGAGGACAAGATGAAGGACGACAACCTGTGCATGCTACGCGACTGGATACTGCAAAATTTTGCGGACGCCACCTGAGATTTTCTCACCTCTGGCTTGAGTTTTATTCGTTTGTGGGCCCCTGCCGAACTGCCTAATCTGCACCTGTCGGACGATCTTCGGAGCGTCGATTCCCGAAACAATTCCAATCAAGGAGACAGGAACATGTTCAATCAAACGACAGCAAGACGTGATGCATTCACATTCAGCCTGGGTGGAATGGCAACAATCGCCGCGGTCGTCATCGCGCCGGCAATAGCCGATGATCGACTGAATCTAGCTAAGCAAGAACAGCCGCAGTGCTCCAGCCCTGGCAAGTACTTCAAGCTGGGCACGCTATTCCGCCGCTATCGCCAGCACGCTTGATTTGGCGCGGAGTCCCGGCAGTGCAGTGCTCAAAATGTAAGCATTTGTAACAATCCACCCGAAGAATTGACAACGCTGTCATTTAGAGCGTATGGTTGTTTTACAGTCATACATCTAAGAACACGTTCGACGTGTCGCAGGAGGGGGTTTGATGCAGTTGTTGGTTCCTTGCAGGGCAAAGCTTGCACTACTCTGGACGGTCATTCTTGCTGTTTCAGCATGCAGCGACGGCAACCGCCCGGCAACCTATTCGCAGGTTGAAATTGGGGATGGCTCTACGCCGCCGGTCGCTGCGTGCGTTGGCACGGCGGTTATTTCCTGCAATAACCCGGTTAAGCCCGGGGACACCCTGACTCTGGTCTGGAGTGAAGAGTTTGACGCGGCGCTCAACCCGAATGCCTGGCTGATGCAAACCGGTGACGGCACTGCATTCGGCCTTCCGGCCGGCTGGGGTAACAACGAATTGCAGTTCTATCAAACCGCTAATGCAGACGTCGCCAATGGCGTTCTGTCGATCACGGCCCGCGAAGAAACCGTCGGAGGGAACAACTACACGTCGGCGCGAATAACGACCCAGGACAGATTTGCTTTCCGCTATGGGCGCATCGAAGCGAGCATCAAGCTGCCACCGGGGCAGGGCTTGTGGCCAGCTTTCTGGATGCTTTCCCAGGACAGCCCATACGGCAGTTGGGCGGCTACCGGAGAGATCGACATTGTTGAAGCTGTCAATCTTGATGGCACTGGCGGCAACGAGATATTCAGCACCATCCACCATGGTGGTGAGTTTCCGAACAACACGAGTTCCGAGACCCGCTACACGCCATCAGTAGATGTTACAGATGATTTTCGCACCTATGCGATGGAATGGGATGAATTTGAAATTCGCTGGTATATCGACGGCACACTGTTCGCGATGCAAAACTCGTGGACCTCTTCGGCTGCCCCGTATCCGGCGCCATTTGACCAGCCATTTCACATCCTATTGAACGTAGCAGTGGGCGGGAATTTCCCGGGGTCACCGAACGCGACAACCGTTTTTCCAGCGGTTATGGAGGTTGATTACGTTCGCGTGTACTCGGGTGAGCCCTAGAGGGATAGCGAATTTTCGAAAATGTAAAGAAAACTGACAGCGTTGTCACTCACAAATTGACAACGCTGTCATTTCTTGTTAAAGATTGTAGTGCGAGGGGGCATGTGGACAGGATTGAAGCCGGCCTCCTCAAATGTTGTCAGGGTTATAAGAAGAACACCGACCCTACTCACGTAACCAGAGACCGAAGCCATGCATTCAATTTTCTCCATGCGTCTCACGCGCATTTTGACGACCCTCATCCCGTTGGCCATTCTGATGGGCTGCGGCGAAGGCGAGGGCAAGCAGCCCATTGCTGGTACTCCGGCACCTCCGCCACCACCACCACCACCGGCTAGTTGCAATGATTTCGTTGGCTTCGAAGATGTGTGCCCGGCGGGCACATTTACAGAATTTGAAGGCGGCGTTGCTTTCGTCGTAGACAACCCCGATGCGTCTGGCATCAATACCAGTGCGAAAGTCGCGGAGATGCAAAAGTTTGGTGCCACGAGTGGCGCTACATTCGGCGGTACTACGTTTGCGCTGCCGACCGCCCTGAATGTTACAGCCGGTAGCTCGTTTACGATGAAGGTCTGGTCGCAGCGCGCGGTACAGGTCTTGTTCCAGCCGGAACCTCAAGGCCCGGGTAGCGGCGTAGAAGTGATGCATGGCGGTTCAGGCTGGGAAGAGCTCACGTTCTCCCTGCCAGCAATTTCCGGTACGGTTGCCGGGATAACCATTATTTTTGACAACGGCACCTTAGGCGCCGCGGATACGGATCCAACCAACTGGACATTCTACGTTGACGAAATCACCCTGGTTGCGCCGGGTGGCGGCGGTGGTGGTGGCGCGACGACGCTGCCTGCAGATTTCGAAGGTGATGTGAATTCCTATGACTTCGGCCCCGATGGTGGCTTCGAAGGTGGCGCGGCGTCAGTAATTGCAAACCCGGACCAGAGCGGCATAAACACCAGCGCCCAGGTTGGACAAATGCAGAAGTTCCCTGGCGAAGTGTTTGGTGGTGCGACGCTGGTTGTAGACCCGATCACCGTCACGGCCGGCAGTTCTTTCACCATGAAAGTCTGGTCCCAGCGTTCTGTGCCAGTGTTGTTACAGCCGGAGCCACAAGGTCCCGGTACCGGCATTGAAGTGGTACACGGTGGTACTGGCTGGGAAGAGCTGACGTTCGCTCTTCCAGGTCTTTCGGGTACTGTTTCAGGTCTCACAATAATCTTCGATAATGGCACAGCGGGTGCGGCCGATACGGACGCGCTTAACTGGACGTTCTATTTCGACGATATCGCGCTGGTTCCGCCAGGTGGTGGCGGTGGCGGTGGTAGTTTCACGCCGATCACCTTTGATGACGCCGCTACGACTTACGCACTGCGCGGGTTTGGCGGGGCGGAAGACTCAAGCGTTCAGGCTGATCCGGCCGGTGGCTCGAACATGGTTGTGCGCGTCAATCGTGCTGCCGATGCTGCGACATTCGCTGGCACGGTCATATCAACCGGTGCGAATGAATCGGTCCCGGTAATTCCGCTCGATGCACAGAACACAACGATGAACGTGCGGGTGTATTCACCGGCTGCAGGTCTGCAGGTGCGTCTCAAAGTCGAAAATTCGAACGACGACACGATCTCTGTTGAGACGGAAGCGACGACCACAGTCGCGAATGCGTGGGAGACTCTGACCTTTGACTTCACGGTGGCGACAACGCCGCCAACCGCAGCGTTCGATCCGGCCGCGACGTACGACAAGGTCATAATCTTTTTCAACTTTGGAATAGACGGCGCTACGGCCGGCGCGCAGACATTCTACTTTGATGACATCGATGTCGGTGCCGGCGGCGGCGGTGGCGGTAGTGGTTTTACGCCCATCACGTTCGATGACGCAGGGACGACTTACACGCTGACGGGTTTTGGTGGTGCAGAGGACTCAACCGTCGAGATGGATCCGGCGGGTGGCAGCAACATGGTCGGCCGTGCATTCAAATCGGCAACGGCTGAGCTGTGGGCGGGCACCACTGTGTCAACAGAAGCCAATGAGGCGATTCCGACAATCCCGCTGGACGCAGCCAACACTCAAATGACTGTGCGTGTCTACTCACCGGTATCGGGAATACCCGTGCGCCTGAAAATCGAAGATGCGTCAGATGCGACACTCACAGTTGAGACCGAGGCAATGACGACGGGTGTCGATACCTGGGAGACGTTGACCTTTGATTTCGCCAATCAAGCGGCGGGAACAGCGGCATTTGATGCAGCGACCACATACAACAAGGTTTCAATTTTCTTCAACTTTGGCACTGATGGCGCGAGCGGTGGAGGTGGCACATTCTACTTCGATGACATCGATGTCAGCAGCGGCGGTGGTGGTGGCGGTGGCGGTGGCAGTGCCCCGACATCGACCGACTTTGAGGGTGCCGGACCATTCAACTTCAGTGACTTCGACGGTGGTGTCGCGACCGTAATATCGAATCCGGATGCGTCTGGTATCAACACAAGCGCGACGGTAGGACAGATGCAGAAGTTTGCTGGCCAGCCCTGGGGCGGCAGCACGCTGGATCTGGGTGGCTCCGTCGACTGGTCTGCAGGTGAGGTCTACACGATGAAGGTGCGTTCACCTCGCGTAGTGGACGTGTTGCTCAAGCTGGAGGGACTGAACCAGGAGCGCACCGCGACCCACGGTGGCACGGGTTGGGAGGAGCTCTGCTTCGACTTCACAGGCGCAACGGGTGGTGCAGCGGCGACAGCCATAACGCTGATTTTTGACAATGGCGTCATGGGTGATGCGGCCGGCGATCCGACAAACTGGACATTCCAGTTTGACGATATCCAGCAGGCGGCGAGTTGCCCGACTGGCGGCGGCGGTGGCTTTGCTGCAATTACCTTCGATGATCCGGGTACGACCTATACGTTGACAGATTTCGGCGGCAATGCGTCGACTGTGACCAATGACCCGGCCGGCGGCACCAATATGGTTGTTCAGGCTACAAAATCGAACTCGGCGCAGGTCTGGGCTGGCACAACTGTATCCACAGAAGCCAATGATTCTGTTCCGGTCATTCCGCTCGGTGCGTCCAATACGCAAATGACCGTGCGGGTGTACTCGCCTGACGCCGGAATTCCTGTTCGCTTGAAAATTGAGGACGCTTCGGCGCCGGCTGTTTCGGTGGAAACCGAGGCCATGACAACGGTTGCCAATGCCTGGGAAACGCTGACGTTCGATTTCGCGAACGAAGCGGCAGGCACTACAGCGTTCGACTCCGCTGCGACATACAACAAGGTTTCGATTTTCTTCAACTTTGGCACAGACGGTGCGACGGCCGGAGAAAAGACTTACTACTTTGACGATGTCGATGTGGTCGCGGGCGGTGGTAGTGGTGGCGGAGGAAGCGGCTACGCGGCGGTTACTTTCGACGATTCCGCGTTGACGTACACGCTCACAGGTTTCGGCGGTGCAGAAGACTCGACCGTAGTCGTCGACCCGGCGGGCGGGAGCAACATGGTCGGGCGTGCGTTCAAGTCAGACACAGCACAACTGTGGGCAGGTACAACGGTTTCGACCGGCGCCAATGAGTCAATTCCGGCATTGCCGCTGGACGCGACTAATACGCAGATGACGGTAAGGGTCTATTCGCCGGTTGCGGGAATCCCTGTGCGTCTTAAGATCGAGGATGCATCAGCTCCGGCTGTCGCGGTTGAAACTGAAGCCATGACAACTGGCGTGAATACCTGGGAGACGTTGACGTTCGACTTTGCGAATGAAGCGGCGGGAACCACAGCGTTCAATCCGGCGGCGACTTACAACAAAGCTTCGATTTTCTTCAACTTCGGCACTGACGGCGCGAGTGGTGGTGGCGGTACATTCTACTTCGACGACATCGACGTTGCTGCCGGCGGTGGTGGCGGTGGTGGAGGTGGTGGCACCGGCGGCAGTGGTGGCTTTGTAAACGGTGACTTTGAAACCGGCGATTTCACGGGCTGGACACTGTTTCAGGATCCACCCACTGGCGGGTCTATCGCTGTCGATTCAAGCGGACAAGGCGGCCGGGCTGGCACTGTTGCCAGGCTGACAGCGGCGGGTTCGGATGTTATCGGAACAAACGACGTGATCATCGGACAGGTCGCGTTGGCGGCCGGTACTGTGATGCCAGGAGACTCGATTGACGTTTCTTTCGACCTGTATGGATCACTGACAGGGGCCGGTGGTGTTGTGTTTGTTGAAGTCATCTTCCTCGATGCTTCCGGTCAGGACAACGGTCGCAACTTCGTTGGGCCGGCTGCACCCTATACGCCTACCAATGCCTGGACACCTTACTCGGGCACGGTAATCGCGGGAACCACCGTTGGCGGTGGTAGTGCAAGTGTGGCAGGGGGTGTAACACTGGAACTGAAAGCTGCCTGCGGAGCAATCGCTGGTGGTTGTGGAGTTGATGCATCCTTCGACAACGTCACCTTCACGATCAACTAATGCCTGGCCGGGAAATGACAATGCAAATACCCGACTTTCACCAAGTAAGCAAATCTAACAAAAGAGTAGTCGCTATGGCGGATTCAAAAATATTCGAAAGCATGAAGAGGTTCTTCAGCGTTCTGACGGTCTCGTTGTTTCTCAGCATCTCTTTCGCTGGTCAGGCGAACGCTGTCGATGTCGTAACCACGCACAAGGATGAGAGCGGTTGGAAGCTACAGGTCAACGGTAGCGACTACTACATTAAGGGCATGGTATGGGGCTACACGCCTCGTGGTCAGAATTACACGTTCAACCTGTGGAGTCATTCGGACGACCACATTCGCGACGTTCTCGACTACGACTTTGGCCTCATGAAAGCTGCGGGTATCAATACTATTCGCAGCTTTGCGATGATTCCGCCGAAGTGGGTCACATACGTTTATGAGAAGCACGGCATCATGACGGTGATCAATCCACTCATGGGCCGATACGGATACACGATTGGTGGCCGTTGGGTCCCCAACACTGACTACTCTGACGAACTGACACGCGCGACCCTGAAGGCGGACATGCTCGAATTGGTCGATCAGTACAAGAACACCCCGGGTGTCCTGATGTTCGCATTCGGCAATGAGAGTAACTACGGCTTGTCCTGGTCGAGTTTCGAAATCGAAAACCTGCCGGTTGGTGAGCAAAACACTGCAAAAGCCAGGCATCTGTACAGCTTGTTCAATGAGGTGATGGCTGCGGGTAAAAAGATTGCACCCAATCACCCGTTTACGATTGTTAACGGTGATATTCAGTACATCGATCTGATTGCCGAGCTTTGCACCGATATGGACCTGCTTGGCAGCAATGCGTATCGCGGCAAGGGATTCACGAGTCTCTGGAGAGAGGTCGACGAGAAACTGGACATGCCAGTCGTATTCTTCGAGTTTGGCAGTGATGCTTTCAATGCCAGAACCTACGAAGAAGACCAATACTCGCAGGCTGTGGTTCTAAAAGAGCAATGGCAGGAGATGTACAACAAGGCAGCGGGTAACGGCGAAGAAGGCAATTCTATCGGTGGGTTCGTCTTTGAATGGCGTGACGAGTGGTGGAAATACCTGCAGATCGAAAACCTGGAAACCCAGGACAACAACGCCAGTTGGTCCAATCAAGCCTATCTGTTTGACTGGGCTGAAGGCAAAAACAACATGAACGAGGAGTGGTTCGGCGTTACTGCTCTGGGGCCGGCGAATTCCGATGGCGTGTCCACGGCGCGCCCGAGAATGGCCTATGACGTATTGTCCGAGATATGGCACATGGATCCGTATCTGAACAAGAAAGCGGCATTCAACCAAGCTATCAATAACATGAACCTTGAGTTTCATGCGTTGAAGGGCGAGGTTCGCTTGCTGAAAAGTGAGAACAAGGAAAGTAAGCAAAAACTTACTTTCACAGGCGGTAGTTTTTTCGCTGAAGGTGTTGTCAAAGGTTCCGAGATAGACGTCACTGAACGCGGCGAAAACGGCACTGAGTATTCCGATGGCGAAATGATGTTCCTCGACTTCGGGTTTCAACCGAACGAGAAAGTGAGCGGCCAGTTCACGCTCAACATCCTCGGCAATGTTGCGGACCTTGAGCCGCTCGAGATTCGCTATGGTCGCCGTGGTGCGCCGATATTCTTCGAAGCCCAGAACCTGGGGACGCTCGACGATACAAGTACGGTTGCTGACACGTTTATCGCGTTCGAAGGACGTGAGCGCGTCGAGATTTATGATTTCGATGCGACCTATGAAGGCGAGGACTTCGATCTGACGGCGTTCTACCACACGCCGCGCTATCACTGGAAAAATGAGGGTGACTTCTTCGGCCTGGTTGCTGAAGCGACCGATATCGGTGGCATGGATATCTGGAACGCCAAGGCACCTGAGGGTGTCGAGTTCGCTGGCAAAGGAAAATTCGATGGCCTGAAAATTATTGCGGGTCCCGAGGTGTACTGGGGTGCGAACCCGAAAGTTGTCGTCAAGTACCAGAAAACGATCGGCAATACCGAGTTTGCATTTATGCACTCGGAAGACCTGGCCAGAAGGGGCGAGGGCACCGGGTCATCCGGGGCGACCACACGACAGACTCGACAGACGACTCTGTATGCCAAGCGTGGACTTGCGAAGGACACGCAACTAGAGCTCGGCTTGCTTATCTCTGCTGGCGAGAAGATTGACGATCAGTTCACACGTACCGATGGACAGAACGTCATTCTCGACGAGATCGATTTTGAGGATACGCTTGGATTCAGGGCGAAACTGAGCTTTCCGCTGTTTGGCACGAAGTCCTATATCGCTACCTATCATGCGGGTCTCGTTGCCGACGGCGGAGCAGTTCTGAGAGACTTCGGAATTACCGACCCAAGTGCATTGCCGTATTCCTCGCAGGGCAATAAACAAGAATACGAAGCGGGAATGATGATGAACTTTGGCAATTTCATGCTGTATCCAAAGATCATGTATCGCGATAACCTCGTGCACGCCAATCCGTTCATTGAACCGTCGACTTCCGGAGGGATTCTAAACCCCGGATTGAATCCACGTGATACAGATAACGATCCGTTCGCCGTGCTGGGTAATCGTGAGGCGCGATCAGCCGAGGTTTTCCTGACATATGACCCGACCGGTGCCTCATTCTTCTACGACTGGGACAACGATTGGGCCGAGGACGCCAGGTTTGCTTTCAATATCGGCGGCAACTACACCGAGTACCCAACTTTCACAGATGCGAACCTGTTCTTTTTCGCGCCGGCTCGGGCGAACGCATCATTTGGTGCGGGGCTTCCTGCAGAAGACGTCTGGTCAGTTTCGAGCAGGATGGTGTTCAACCCGAACAACCGGGCGAAGTACATCCTGAATCTGAAATCGGGTTTCCAACAGTCGACAGGCAATCCGACTGGCGGCACCCGGAAGTTCCAGGAACTTCACGGCAAGGCCGTATTCGGCAACAAGCACATCATTTCTGGCTACATCAAGAAGGATGCGTTCGGGCCGTACGACTTCCAGCGACAGTTCAACGTGACGTTCCCGGAGCAGTACAAGATCGACTATCAGATCCTGCTTGATGGCAGCGGTGACCAGTCACGATCCACTTCGACCAATGCAACCAGCGTCGGGATCAGGGCGCTCTATCGAACCAATGATCCTGACGCTATCGTCCCGAGCGGCTTTGAAGAGCAGGGCGATTATATTTTCCAAACCGTTTTCTACTTTACGTACCGGTTCTGAGGAATTAACACTATGAAAAACCAAAATCGAATGCAGGCTAAGCCGGCTGTCTTCAAGAGCCCGGTAATGGCGTTACTCGGATTGTTCATGCTGGTAGCCAGTGGTTGTGCCGAGAGGGACGCCGGCGACGGCATTGCGATCAATCAGATCATCTTGCCAACGGATACGCTGCTCAACCTGGCGTGTGCTGATGCAGGTATCTGGCGAGAAACGTGTGTTCTCTCGGATCCGGAGAATCCCTACGCTGGTGTGATTACAGCAGAGTTCAATCCAAACAACGAAGACGGTCCGTCCAAATTTGATCTCAACGCCGAAATTCCGGCTGGGGAGACCGGGGCGAAAGCCCGTTTCTACCTGTGGGCAACAGCTCTTGCGAGATTTCCGTCCGGAGAGAATCAGTGGTATACGGCGCGTGCGCTTCACGAGCTATACAATTACAACAGCGACCCGTTGATTCAGGAACAGGCCTTGAAGGCGTACCGTTCAAATCTCGATAACTTCTTCGGCTCTGTCACGTTTTTCGAGTGTTGCGGAGGAGTTTCCTTTTCCGTGACATTGAATGAGCAGGTCGCTGACGACCTTTATCGCACGGATTCGACAGGTTGGGTCCGCCTTATTCCCGGCGATCCGCTGAATGCGCAGTCGCTGATAGCGGAGTGGGGATACACCTACCGACCTGCGACCCCGCCAGACTTTAACGACGGGTTGGTCTTCGTCAGCCAGTTCTGATCAGAATATGATGCGTCGTCGGCAGCTCGTCTGCCGTCGACGCTATTCTTTTGGCGCGGGCCCGGTTGATTCACGAATCTTCAACGCGCCAGGAATGACATCGACACCGCCTTTCGAGGCACGCTTTTGAGCTCCGCCTATTAGTGCCAACGCGGCTTGTTCAGCCATACGTGAGAGCGGCTGGCGAATGGTTGTCAGAGCCGGGTAGATTTGCTGCGCGAGTGAAATGTCATCACAACCAGCGACCGAAAGTTCGGCCGGCACATCAATACCAAGGCGATCAGCGACGCGCACAACTCCAGCGGCCATATCGTCGTTAGCAGCAAAGATGGCGGTTGGGCGTTTCGCCCTGTTGAGCAACGTCAACGCGCATTTCTCGCCTGAGCCGATCGAGTTGTCGCCTTGCTGCACAAGTCGCTCCGAGAATTTCAAGCCACTCTGCTCAAGACCGTCGAGATAGCCGGGGTAGCGGTTCTGCACTGCCTTATGTGCCGGGTTCCCCTTGATAAAAGCGATTCGCCTGTGTCCCAGCGACGCGAGGTAGCTGGTCATCTCGGCGCTGACCTCACGATCATTGGTCGCGACAGAGTATTGCTCACCATTCTTTCTGCCAGATGAAAGCCGAACACAGGGCGTACCTGTGGACTCAATTGCCCTTACGATCTTGGGCATATTTGACAGTGGAGCAGCCAGTACTATCCCGGCAGGTCGTACCTGTTCGATAAGCGCCTTCAACTCGGCAGCGACATTCTTGTTGTTGAAATTGCATGGGTGGATCAGCAGTTCGAAATTCGCCGTTTTGCATGCCTGCAGGCTGCCCTGCTGCATGCGTATAACGTAGCCGGCGCTCGGGATTTCGTAGGCGCTTGGGTCGTCGTATACAAGCCCGATAAGCCGCGATCGGTGACTGGCAAGATTGCGCGCAGATTGGTTAGGCCGGTAATTAAGCTCGCTAATCGCCTTGTTGACCTTTTCCCGGGTTGCCTCGCGCACATTGGGCTCGTTGTTCACGACCCTGGACACCGTTTTTATAGAAACTCCCGCGAGCTCTGCGACGTTGTCAATGGTGGCTTTTGGCATTGTTTTATTCTTCTCACGCGACGAGTCACGCAATTGGACTCAGAAGATAATTACACCCAGATTTGACAACGTTGTCAAACGACGACAAGGCGCCGCGCGCTCAACCTGCTGCAAGGTCTTCTGTTGAGCGCAGCTCGGGATACAGCTTCTGCATGACGAGTTTGGGCGTTCGATCAACGTTGAACAGCCCCCAGTGTTTTTCGGGTTCCTGCGGGTCCGGTGAACCTTTCCATGGCTCGTCGAACGCTTCGAAGACGAACGTAAGTATTTTTTCTTCGTCAGTCCATTCGAGCAACTGCTCGTAGTATTGCGCCTGCAATTCTTCCGATGCATTCCATGGCTCGATGCCACGGCCATTCGATGTTGTAGTCCAGCCCGCCTCGGTGATAACGACTGGTTTGTCCGGATAGTGGTCAACGACGGAGTGATAGTTCTGCTTGGTGAACTCCAGTGCGTCTTCCATGGTGCGGTATTCCCAGGCTGGATACGTATGAATGGAAATGAAGTCGAGGACCTCGACAAGCGGTTCCAGTTTGTACGTCCAGGGCACATAGTTCTCGCAGAACGTTACAGGCTGGTCGATCGAGTGCTTGAGTTTTCTGACGTAAGCCACAAGGTTTTCTACGGGAACCATGTGGTCAGTCCATTCCACACTCGCCTCATTGCCAACAGAAACCGAGAACACAATGTCCGGGTATCGTAACGACAAGGCTATAGCGCGCCGTATCTCTTCTTCGTTATGCAGCTTATTTTCGTACAGGGTTTCGTCACCGTACATGGCACCCCATGGACAGTGCGGATTACTCATTTCCGCTGCCATGTCTATACCGAGCATAGCCTTGAAATCGAGTTTTTCCTTTTCGATCACATCGAGTACGGTTTCAGCATGCGGACTGCAGTCATAGAGGCGCAGGAGATTCCAGTTCTTTTGCAGAATCAGGAGATCCTCCTTGATCTCTTCATAGTCTGGGTAGGTATCGTCGCCCGGGTTCTGGTTTTCCCTGTAACCTGAATAGCAGATCGCATTGCCATGCGGAATATTCAGTGGCGCAAACTTGTCAGACATACTTCGGGTTTCCATCCTTGTCCCAGATGCCCCAGTAGGCGCCGACATCGCCCTCGGCATCGACCTTCCAGGTTTCGTCAAATGATGAGAAGTAGAAGATCTCGATACCTTCTTCTTCGGCCCACTGACAGGTATTAATGAAGTACTTGATCGCATTTTCGAGCGACGGTACAGCGCCACCTTCGGCCGTGCCAACGTTCGGCCAGCCCGTTTCGCTGATGATCACCTTCTTGCCATTGGCTGCAGCTACAGCCCGGCGGTACATATCCTTCATATAGAGGAGTGCGTGGTCAGCGGGACAGCCTTCCCAGAATGGGTAGCAGTTGGCGAGAATGACGTCGCAGGCTGCCGTCACCCGAGGGTGATCGACAAACTCGAAGTAGGCATCCACATAGCCGACATCGATGCCCGGTGCCGCTGCCTTGGCTCGGTTAATGTAGTCGATCAACTGATCCTCGTTCAGATCACCGCGCAGCAACACTTCGTTGCCGACGGCGAGGATGCCTGCATTGCCGGCCTGGGCAATATCGATCGCATTGGCGAGCTCTTTCTCGTTTTGCTCAAGGTCAGCATCCAGCCACACACCGACCATCGTCTTGAGCCCGTTTTCCGCTGCGATTGCAGGAATCTGTTCATGTCCCTCGGTGCAGGAGAACGACCGCACCCAATGGGTATAGGGTTGGATAAAACTCAGGCGCTCGCGAATCTGAGCTTCGCCGATCTGTGTGCCAGGTCCCTGACCTTCGATGTAGGGACTGAATGAAATTCCATGGATCTTGCTATCAAGGATCTGGCGCACCAGGAGGCGCAGATCTTCAATCGATTTGTTCGAAAAATCGACTCCGGCCAGAGACAGATTTCTCTTATAGTAGTTAGACATTGAAGCCTCTCGATTAGTAGTTTGGTTTTATGCTGATGAAACCCTGCGAAGCTCAACCGGTAAACAGTTGCTTCTTGCCCAGGGTTACAGAGATGTGACGGATGTGTCCATTGCGAGCGAACAATGATGCGCTTTCGTTTGCCGGCAGCGCGAGTTGCGAGAATGATTTCTTGCTGTCATCGTCGAACGTAAGCGTGATTCGTGAATCGGAATTCTCGCCGATTGCGTAAACAATAGGTACCTGGCACCAGGAAAAAGCCAGTCCGCCAGCCGGGACGGCCAGGTCTTGCCATCGCCGGTCGATATCGAGGTAGCGGAACGGCGCAGTCGAAGCGACGAATTCACGCTCACGAAGTAGCGCCGGTACAAACCGGATTGCGCCGTCTACGATACGTACCCCAAGTTCGCCGAAACGGGTCAGGACTTCTTCTTTTGCCTGCCCGGTCATGCCGGGCTGACGTGCGCCCGCGTGCCTGGGGGTGTGCGAGTACGGGTCTGTAGGAAAGGCACCATACTCCGACGGCGTCTTGTTGAAGCCAATTCCTTGCCGAACACGATAGTAAAGGTCGCCCAGGCGTTGAATGGTCGCCGAATCGTCACGGTGCTCGCATGCAGCAAAAAAGTTCTCCTGAATTGCGAGCAGCAGTTTAGACACCATGTGCCAATAGATGCACCCCAGACCTTCGAAACCGAACATGCCGCCAGACCGACCGGTGAACGCCTGGTGATTGAAGACATTTTCGTACAGCGCGCTCAAGGGTTCTTGTGCGGCTTTGACTTCGTCTCCGTACTCATCCGCCAGCTGTTGAAGCTCGCCAGCAAGTTCCGCGACGTTACTGAAATCGGCATTGAAGCGGAATACACCATCGGCATCCTGAACAACGATTCGATCGTCGTTATTGGTCAGCATGGTTTTCAGTAACGGAATCGAGTCTATTTCGGTTGCTGAGATGTGATTCTTGTCGAGAAATCCGGGCAGTCGCCTGTCTGGATACAACATGAAGGAACGCTGGTCAGAACGGTATACCTCGCTTTCAAACAGCGCTTCAACAACACTTGCAGCCTCGGCACCTTCGATAGCACCTGCACTGAGTGCTGCAACCTGACCCTCAAGCATCGGGTAGAGGGATTCTATTTCGATACTATCGTTGCCCAGGTCGAGCAGGTTGTACGCATGGTACAGGCCATCTTCTCGTTTATTGGTGCCAATGCTGTGATCGATCGCTGCGAGTGCGTCGTCCAGCAAGGCAGCTATATCTTGCAGTGGCCGCGTGCTTTTTCCGGTAAACGATTCTTGCTTGTATACCCGCTCACGATATCGGCTGGCAGCGAGCCCGAGGTCGGTTAACGTCTGGAAACGAAGCTGCGGAGAGATGGGGTCGCCGCCAAGCGAGCTTCTTACTTTGGAAAGCGCGGCGGCCGTATCACTGAGCCATTCGCCGACTTCATCGGAAAGTTCGACGGCTCTTGATTCCCTGACCAACAGCCGCTGCAGAAACGTCACATAGCGCCGCATGTAGTAGAGGGTAACCATCGATAAGCCCTGTCCGACGAGGGCATTGTTGGCATCATTCCATTCGGGGCGCTGTGTGTTCAACCAGATGCCCCCGTCAATGACGAGATTGCCAAGTTTTGCGAGCAAGGCAACTAATAGCTTTTCAATCAGATTGACCTGGTAAACCTCTCCGTTGCCGTCAAGAACCAACTTGCCATCGGCGCCAATTGTCTCAAGCCGCCGCTCGATCCTGTCCGCGAGGGCGTCGTCAAAGTCCACCGTGCTCTTGGGGTTCTGTAGCAAGGCGGAAAATGGCCGAATTCTGTACGGTACATTGGCGTAGCAGAAAATCGGCTCGTACAACAATTCGCTCAATTTGCTGGGATGAAACTCCTGGGATTGCTCCAGCAGTTTTTGCAAATAGATAATTTGATGATCGCCCCAGTAACCAATGTAACTCCACGGGTTATCGGGTTCCTCGACCTCCCAGTCGATGCCCTCTTTAGTGATTCTGTAAGGGTTGTAACCTTCCACGGTCGACGCATTCACAAACTTGGCGATGATATTCTCGACGAAGTCGGGATAGCTGAAAGTCAACGCTTCCCAGTTCTGGAAGATGTCACGCCAGTTGCCTTCGTAGGAGAGCAGGCGGTCTCCGTTGTCATCCTTCAGCCGGATCGCGAAGTCGTTCCATGGTCGGCTGGGATCGCCATGGCGCCGACCAAACGTGATTGGCAGATAATCGTAGCAAAGTCGCTCAAGTTGTCTGTCGTCATTCTCATGAATCGTCGCTAGCAGATCGGCCGCGTTAACGCGTTCAGGGAGGCTGTGCAGGAGTTCATGATTGCGTTCGTAAACGGCACTGTTAAATCCCTTGATGGTATTGCAAAAGTCGCGGGCCGTGACCGTGTACTGATCGTCGAAGATCCCGCCACGTAGTACGTTGAACAGCACGTTTGCATAATGGTGGACAGAGACGTTTTCCTCGGCCGTTGTTTGAAATCCATCACTTGACGCCATAATTCGAGCAAGCTCTTCTGTGCCACAGTTGACTGACCGGTCAATTAGCTTGCTGACGGTATTCGGCTGACTCAATTGATGACGCAGCGCGACAACGTCGCTTTGGGTTTTCTCAATGTCGGCAACGATCTGCCATTCCTGCTTGGTTCTTGCCGTCAATTCGAGAGATTTGCTCACAAGGTAGGCGCCACGAATGCCACGCTTGTGCACCTCCTGTTGCGGTATCGCATCGAGGCGAAAGTCGTTGATCTGCTCCGAGGATATGAGTGTCTTCTGACCCTCCAGCCCAAGGCAGTAAACGACATTCGCTTTCAGTGACTCGGATGGTTCAGCGCGATCAGTTATGCCCGAGTACAAGGTGAACAGAGCCAGTCCGGTCTGCTCATCAAGCTCGGTCCACTTGTATGCGTCGACCAGGTTGCTGGAGTTTCTTTGTGTGAAGGCAGGTGTACCAGCTGGCAGGACGTTCTGCAGACCATCGAGCAAATCGATCTTTACTGTTGCCGAAGCAAGGTTCTCGAGCTCGCAACGGCGAACAAAGCCGTGCGAGTCGCTGGTCATCCATGTGTATCGAAAAGCAATGCCCAGATCGTGGTTGATTTCTTCAAAACAGAGTTTGTTGCCGAGCACATTCTTATAGATGTTTCTCGTCAGTGAAAAGCGCGGGCTCTTCTCGCTACGGAACGGTTCCCAATGTTCCATCGCCTTACCCGAGGATACCCGCAACAGTGTCTTGCTGCCTGTATGAGCACTGCTTTCGTGAATCTTGTCGACAGTAATGTACGGGAACAATGCTGTTGCTGGAGATACGCGTCCTGCGGTCAGCCCACCCGTCGATGACACAAACAGCCAGTGGTCAACGCCGGATATGACGCTGACAAAAAATGGTGCCATGCGATCGACATTACGGATAGCATAATAGCGTTCATTTCCAATATCGATGAACTCACCGGACACCGCGTCATCTTGTAAGAGCTCTCGACTTTCTTTGGCAATTGTATTCAATGCTTGCTTCCTGATAATTATTCTTCGAGTAGCAGTTCGCCAAACAATCCGGCATCTATCCAGCCGCGGTCTTTCGGACCATGCGGAACTGATTCAGAGCCGATAAAGTTCTCACGCAACTCGCTGCCGTCGTTGTCACAATACGCAACCATCAGCCCCATCACTTTTCCAGCCGTCAGCACTACAGGGTGGTTGTTGCCTGCGTCATCCTCGTAGCTATCGTCGTAGATATCGATCGCCAGTTCCCAGACGATCTTGTCACCAAGCTGTTTCCAGCTGCTATCGACATGATGTGAGTAGTTCCGTGGCTTCTGGTCTGCGCCGATGTCTATAGCCTGGTTGTCCAGCGACATGTGGTAGGCGAAAGCATTGTGATTGAACTGGTGGTCTCCACCGGAGAAATCTTCATCGAGAAATATCTCCCAGCAATCGTCATCCCAGTACTGTTTCAACGGGTCGCGGTGCGTATCGATGAGAATGTCATCAGTGAATTCACCGAGGATGTAGAGCTTCGTGGGCGTCCAGACAACCTTGTAACGGCCTGAGAAATCTGCCGCGGAATACACCGGGCCCAGCCATCGGTAGTTCAGTTCTCTCCACGGCGCGGAGTCCCATGCCGGCTCGTCGGCGACGCCATCGACTTCAGGTGCGGTCGTTGCCCTGGGTGCCTGGTACACAGACCGATCCTCAAGATGCGGTCCGGGAGCGGCGATGCAGGATGTCATGCCGCAAGTTGCTAGCAGAACGCAGAGGCAAGACTGTTTTAGTAAATTGTGTGTGTACATTAATTCCTCCACCAGGGATGCGCTGCGAATCGTGGCACGGACTCTGTCCGTGATTACGGATGCTGCATTCACGAGGTTGTTCCCCCAAGGTGCTCGGGCACCCTTTTTCTGAACTGCTCTTATACGAACTGATTGTAATCATTTCTGACAGCGCTGTCATTAAAAGATATTGAGCGAAATGCATATTTCTTTGACAGCGCTGTCAGGGTGGAGTAAGCTAATTGATAGACAGCGCTGTCAGTTTTTTTGTGTCTGAACCAAAAAGCGCCGCACTAAATAAGACCTATAGCCGAAACATCGGCATCTTTGTGAATTGCAAGCTGGGGGGCTTGAGAATGCAAACACCACCATTTGTTAAAACACCTTTGGCCACGGGCATAGCAATTGCGCTGGGTGCGGCACTCGCGACACCGTCTGTGGCGAGCGCACAGGATGGCGAGGTCATTGAGGAAATCGTAACAACTGGTATCCGTGGCAGCCTGAATAGGGCCATGGACATCAAGCGCACTGAAAAAGGTGTTGTCGATGCGATTTCTGCTGAGGATATTGGCAAGTTCCCTGATGCAAACCTGGCAGAGTCTCTGCAAAGGGTGACGGGCGTATCTATTGACCGGGAACGTGGCGAGGGTAGCCAGGTGACGGTGCGTGGATTTGGTCCGGAGTACAACCTGGTGACGGTCAATGGTCGCCAAATGCCGACCCACAATGGTGTAAACCGATCTTTTGATTTCGCTGACCTGGCTTCGGAAGGTGTAGCGGGTGTCCAGGTCTACAAAACGGGCCGAGCCGATGTGCCCTCTGGCGGAATCGGCTCGACAATCAATATTGCGACACCCAAGCCGCTGGATGGTCAACCGACAGCAAGTCTCGCCGGGAAGACGGTTTACGATACGTCTACCCGTGCCGGCGATGTGGTCACACCGGAGTTTTCTGGTATTTACCTCGGTCACTTTATGGATGATACGGTGGGCATCGCAGTTACAGCGTCCCATCAGACGCGTAACAATGGCGTCAATGCGGCGAGCACTGGCGGTTGGTATACCCGTCCGGGTGATGACCTGTTGCCGGGTGCGGTCACGGCCGACCCCAGGGTCGTAAACGATGCGAATCAGATAAATCGGCCGCAGACCGCAGGCGAAACCTATTCGATCCCTCAGTCGATGGCATACAACATCGCCGAATTTGAAAGCGAAAGGACCAATGCCCAGATTGTGCTGCAGTGGGCGCCAACCGACAACATTACCGCAACACTGGATTACATCCGGTCTGAGTTCGAACTGGAGCGTTCCTACAGCGATCTTTCTGCATGGTTTTCCAATACGGCGGCTGTTTCGCAATCCAGTGAATGGACAGATGGCCCTATTGCCAGCCCGATCTATTACTCAGAAGTGGTGAACAATGCCGACTTCGCAATGGGCACCGGAGAAGACGGTCGGAAGAATCTGAATGAGTCTATTGGCTTTAACATCGAGTGGTGGCTGAACGACCGGCTCTCACTGGGATTTGACTATCACGACTCCTCGGCTGAGACAGGGGCAAACAGCCCTAACGGCACCAGCTCGCTTGTCACCATCGCCACCTTCAACAAAGTCGGTCAAAGCATCCTGACGGGCTTCGACATACCAATCATGGTGCTGGACCTGAACTCGGGAGGTGAGGCGAATCGCCCTCTGTATGCAAATGACATGCGCATCACGGGTAGTGTGTTCGGCAATGAGGCTGCCCGGATGGATATCGAGCAGGCCAAGATCAGCGGAAGTTTCGATTTCTTTGAAAGCTCCAGTATTGATTTTGGCGTGCAGACGACAGAGGTCAGCAATCGTTCAGTAACCAGCAACGTGCAGCTGGACAACTGGGGCGGCATTACCGATCCGGGTTTCATTGCCGATGTCCTGGTTCGTTCCAGCATTGCGGATCAGTTCGACCAGCTGTCCGGTCACGATCACCCAGAATTACAGACCGAGTATTTCACGGCCAGTCTTGCTGACCTTCAGGCATTGGGAACCGCAGCCTACGTCGCTAGCGGCAACGATTACGCCCAGGTAGGTGACTGTGGTACCGGCTACTGCGCGTCTACAGACTGGACGAGTGATCTTCGCACCACTGAGGAGACAACATCCGTTTATCTCCAATACGGTTGGGCGGGTGAGATCGGCAACATGCCCGCCAATCTGAATATCGGCGTGCGCTACGAAGAGACGGACATATCGTCTCCTGCATTGAATGCAGTTTATGACGGGGCTTCATGGGTAGGCGCTGGCAACGAGTTGAACATTACGCTCGCAAGAGATGCCGACGGCAATGCAATACAGACCGTCACTGACTTTGACGGCAACTATGATGTCACATTGCCCAGCTTCGATTTCGATATCGAGCCATGGGAGAACATCGTTTTACGTGCGTCTTTCAGCGAAACCATCACACGTCCGAATTACGATGATATCAAGGGCGGCATCTCACCTAACGGCACGCAGTTTTTCCCCAATACGAGACCGCAGGCATCGTCCGGCAACCCAGGCCTCGTGCCCATCCAGTCGTTCAACATCGATTTTTCCTTTGAGTGGTACTACAAAGACAGCAGCTACCTCTCGGTAGGTTACTTCGATAAGGACGTAGAGAATTTCATCGGCATCGGTCGCGAGACCGACACCTTGTTCGATATTCCGAACATCGTCGGTGGCGCGCTCTGGAATCGTGCCATTGCAGACAGTGGTCTGGATCCGGACAACTACACCCTGGTCGGACGGTACATCCTGGACAACTACCAGGATGATCCGGCAGTCAATGGTGAGACCATAAGCAGCGTCGCGGGCGATCCGCCTATTATTTTCGATGTAACGCGGCCCGTAAACCAGAGAACGGCGAAGGTTGACGGTGTCGAAGTGAACCTGCAGCACACTTTTGGCGACTCCCCATACGGCTTCATTATTAACGCGACACTGGTTGATGGTGACGTTGTCTATGACAGTCTCAATCCGTTTGATACGCAGTTTCCACTGAATGGTCTGAGTGATTCGGCAAACCTGATCGGTTTTTACGATGCGGAAAACCTGCAGATTCGACTTGCCTACAACTGGCGTGACGATTTCATTGCCGGCGCCGGTCAGGGCCAGGGGACGCTGACCAATCCTACGAATGTCGAAGCTTACGGACAGTGGGATCTTGGAGTTACGTATTACTACAACGACAACCTGACACTTTATTTCTCGGGCTTGAACCTCACCGAGGAAACAAGACACCTCTACGGCCTGTCGAAAGCTCAGGTGTTGCAGGCTGTTCAGGGTGGTCCCCGATACGACTTCGGGCTGCGCTACAACTTCTTCTGACAGAATTAGTTGACTTCCAATGGCCAGGTCAAAACTAGAAGCAAGCCAGGTCAGGCACAAAAAGAATTTCTTAGGGGGCGTAATGCAACACCAAATCTTTAGCTCAGAACACAAACTTCCCGGCAATGTTGCCAGGCGATTTCGTGATTTCCTGGCCATAACGAGCTTGTTTCTGTTGTCCGCATGTGGCGGCAGTGAAGTCGAAGTCACAGAAAACTTTCTGGCTGAACCCGGAATGGATGGTGTGGCACCTTCTCTGACCAGCGTCACGATGAAGATGTCTCGAGACCGAGACCCGTCTCCGGGTGGAACTGTCCAGATGGGTCAGTCAGTCCGTATCGACATTGTCGCAACTGAAGGCCTCATGAAGCCTGTTGTTACGATCAACGACCTGGAGGCTGAGGTACAGGGCAGCGTAAACAACTGGTTCGCGGTGCGCGAAATGATCGCCACCGATGTCGACGGCGATGTGTACTTTTCGATCGCGTTCCAGGATATCAGTGGTGAGGTCGGTGTTCCTGTCACTGCCACTACTGACGGTAGCGCGGTGCTGTATTGTGCCGCTGGCTGTCCGGATGCAGGTGGTGGTTCGCTGGCGGGAGACTGGCGCCTCGATGGCGCTGGTGCGCTGGGCGTCGGACCGACCTCAGGTGATACGTCATGGTGGGTGGCGGACGACACTACCGTGGTCAATCGCGCCTGCCTGTTTGACGACGTCTTCCGCTTCGGCAGTGACGGTTCGTTCAACAATCGCCCAGGCGACGAGACCTGGCTTGAACCCTGGCAGGGCACAGATCCGGAAGCCTGTGGCGCACCTGTTGCGCCCCATGATGGCAGTGCTGCTGGTACCTGGGAATACGATGAGGCCGCCGGCACAATTACAATTACCGGCGTAGGCTCCCATCTTGGACTGCCGAAAGCCGTGAACGGTGCTGAGTTGACCAGTCCTGCGGCTGCTCCTGCCTCAGTGGTTTACGACGTCCTGACGCTGGATGGCGATTCCCTGACGGTTTCGGTTGCTGTTGGCAATGGCTGGTGGACGTTTCGTCTCGCGAGACAGCCGGTATCGCCGTTGGCGGGCAAGTGGCAGCTTGACGGCGAGGGCTCAGCAGGCGTCGGTCCAACCGCAGGGGATACGTCCTGGTGGTCTGCGGATGCCGCAGCTGTTACGACGCGTGCTTGCTGGTTTGACGACATATTTGAATTTAGCGCAGACGGTTCGTTCAGGAACATTCAGGGCGACGACACCTGGCTTGAACCCTGGCAGGGAACTGATCCTGAAGCGTGTGGTACGCCAGTCGCACCGCATGACGGCAGCAATGGTGCCATCTTCCAGTACGATGAAGTCGCCGGCAAGCTGAAGCTCACCGGGCGCGGTGCCCATCTGGGCCTGCCGAAAGCCATAAACGGCGCTGAGATTACCGACCCTGCCGCTGCGCCGGAGTCGATTACGTATGACGTGCTTACCCTCGACGGCGATAGCCTGACCGTCACAGTAGACTCGGGTACCGGATGGTGGACCTTCCGCCTGAACCGCGTATCGAATAGCCCCGTCGTTGGTAAGTGGAAACTTGCCGGCGAGGGTTCTGCCGGAGTCGGCCCGACCGCGGGGGATACCTCCTGGTGGGTGGCTGATGCAGCAGCAGTTACAACACGGGCGTGTTGGTTTGACGATGTTTTCCACTTTGGTGGTGACGGTTCGTTCCAGAACTATCAAGGCACTGACACCTGGCTCGAACCCTGGCAGGGCACGGACCCTGAAGCATGTGGTACGCCGGTTGCGCCGCACGATGGTAGCGCGGGTGCCGTATTTAGCTATGACGAGGCGGCAAGCACGCTGACCCTCAACGGAACAGGTGCTCATCTCGGCCTGCCGAAAGTTGTGAACGGTGCGGAGCTGACGAGTCCGGCAGCTGCGCCGGATTCGATTACCTATGATGTCCTGACTCTCGATGGTGACAACATGACAGTCACAGTTGACGTCGGCAATGGCTGGTGGACCTTCCAGCTTGAACGCGTCAACGATACTGCAGCTGTGGCAGGCAAGTGGAGACTGGACGGCGAAGGTGCTGCCGGCGTCGGCCCGACCGCAGGGGATACTTCCTGGTGGGTGGCTGATGCTGCTGCAGTGGCCGCTCGGCCTTGTTGGTTCGATGACGTGTTCGACTTTGGATCCGATGGCTCATTCAGAAACGATCAGGGCACAGAAACCTGGCTTGAGCCTTGGCAAGGCACGGATCCGGAGGCCTGTGGGGCGCCGGTTGCGCCACATGATGGCAGTGCCAGATCGGTGTTTGAATACGATGAAGCTGGCAGCACGCTGACTATCCATGGCGCAGGCGCCCATCTTGGATTGGCGAAAGCCGTGAACGGTGCAGAACTCGCAAGCCCGGCCGCTGCACCCGGTTCGATTACCTACGACGTGCTCACTCTTGATGGCGACAACATGACGGTTACGGTTGACGTCGGCAATGGCTGGTGGACATTTAATCTGGTTCGCGTATCCAGCTCACCGCTCGCCGGCAACTGGAAACTTGACGGCGAAGGTGCGGCGGGCGTCGGACCAACCGCAGGAGATGTTTCCTGGTGGGCAGCTGATGCGGCGGCCGTGACGACGCGCGCCTGCTGGTTTGACGACGTTTTCCACTTTGGTGCCGGCGGAGCGTTCCAGAATTTTCAGGAAGGCGATACCTGGCTTGAACCGTGGCAGGGAACTGATCCGGAAGCATGTGGAATGCCGGCCGCACCGCATGACGGTAGCAGTGCAGGCAGCTATTACTGGGACGAGGGGGCCGGTACGCTCACACTACTTGGCCGGGGTTCTCATATTGGCCTGCCGAAGGCGGTCAATGGCGCAGAACTGAGCAGCCCGGGTAGTGCACCGGACTCGGTGACGTACGATGTGCTCACTGCAGATAGCGATTTCATCACGGTGACGGTTGAAGTCGGTAACGGCTGGTGGACCTTCAGGCTCGCAAAAGAATGATGTAGATTGCACCTGATGTAGAACGACGTCCGTCAATGGCGACGCATTGGCCCGGATATGTCATGAAAATACCCGCATTCGCTGCGGGTATTTTTTTGAGTCTGCGCAACGTAAAAGCGGGGAAAACTCTTCACGTTACCTAATGCTCCTGAGCGTCTGCCCATTCCTGCGCTTCGTCAGCGTAGCCCGCCATGGTCATAAGCTGTGACATCCTTGTATAGAGCGGTGGGTATTTTTCGTCATCACCGCTTCGTACCAGCTTTTTAGCGTATCTCTGAGCATTGCTGACATAGCGATCGAGATCGTCAAGCTTTCCTGTTTCTTTTGAATACCTGATCAGGTTGCCAAAGGCCTTGAGTGTCAGGTAGATCTGATCCGGATACTCACTTGTCACTTCCAGTAGAAGGTCTGTCGCCGTGTCATAGTCACCTGTTCGCAAATAAGCCGTGCCTAGCCAGCCCACGGTTTCAGCAATCTTGATTTCATCCCCCCTGGTATAGAAGAGTGAGCGCTCAAGATACGATATTGCCTCATTCCAGTTTTCATCCTGACTCAGTAGTTCGGCAACATTCATGTAGCTTTCACGGTTATGAGGGTAAAGCTTGAAGAGTTGGTTCAGGTGATAATACGTGCCCTGACGATTACGCGAATTTCGTGCCAGGGCTGCCAGCTCAAAATGGACTTTCCAGTCTGCAAGGCCAGAACTCACAATGTCACGACGCCTTCGTACAACATCCCGGGGAGATCCGACTTCCACAGTGACGCTCGCCAGCTTGTCGTCAAGGAAACCCTCAAGGTCGGTGTAGTTGGTCTGACCGGGAAATGGCGGGTGCTGCACCAGCCGCTGCAAATCCTTTATGTTGTCGATCGTTTCATGATTCGGAAATCCAATTCGCTTCGCAACTTCTTCGCCGAGCAATGGTTCGTAATTTCCTGGCGCAATTAGTTCGCTGACAATCGAACGTGACATCTCCGCTGCCAGTACATGATTTCCGCGAAAATCGTAATGGACGTGTTCAAGAAGCAAGTTCCAGCCGGCTTGAAAAGGCAGGCTGGCCTGTTCGAATGCGGCAGCGCTATCGACGAAACTGAAAGCGTCGTCCCCCGCGGCGTCTGCAACTTTCCGAATGATACTGTTTATTTCAGAATCCGCGCGAAACCGTAAAGCATCGAGGTCCAGAGCGTGGATATAATGGGCCTTCGCGTTCTGAAAATCGCCAACATTTTCAAAGGCAGTGGCGAGCATGAAGTGGGTTTCGGCGTAGCCAGGATCAGTCTCTAGTGCTTCCTGAAAACAGCTGATAGCGTTGTGCCAGTTTTCAATTTCGAAACTCCGTGAGCCCTTGTCATGCCAGTCACGCCATAAGTTCATTTGCTCATCTGACATACCCTCTCTGTGTACGGACAAGAACGGCGCGGAGTGCCGAAGGTTAGCCGGGACCGACGACAGCACCACATGTATTCCCTTGTCGCGGAGTATTTCAATTGTGTCTACAAGATTGTCTTCATAGTGGCTATAGACGCTCTGCATGCGTGGGTCATTTCGCGAGACGCCATGGCTGGTGAACATTTGCATGCCTTCCCACTTGAGGTCCTGCTGCGCGTTTTCAGGTTTAATCTGCGCAACGAGACCGTCCAGGGCTTGCCAAGTTCGCGACCGTCTGAGTGCCTGGAATCCGCGGATAAGCGAAATATTCGAGAGGAAATTCTGATTGAGAGTTCCGGGGCCATACGGACCAACGACCTCATTGTTACCCATCAGGATTATGGCGAAGTACGCAGATTTTTCCGGGATGGACCTTGCAACTTCGTATACGACATGAGAATTGACCGAGGTCATTGCCGTATTGATCACTTCAACTGTTCGCGAAGGTAGCGCGGCTCTAAGTTGCGTCGCCAGGAGTCTGTCGAGACCGTGGTTCCTGAAAGGGAAGCCCATCGCTGCAGATCCACCCAGGACATAGACTCTGATCAAATCAGAGTCGGGCTCTTTGGCAAAGGTGTTCTCAAGCGGTCCGATGTTGAGCGCGGGCGGATAAAACTGGTCCGCGAAATCAGGGTTTTCCTGAAAATGCGCCCGACCATCAATGTTGATCTCATGGAAATAGTCGAACGATGTGCCAACGCCAAAAATCCTGAGGCCCGACTCAAGCAGAACGAAGACGAGCAGCGGTACTATGAAAATCGCAATGAACGCGAAGACACTTTTCTTAATGTCGGGCATGGGTTCTATGAGTTATTAATCGGGCAGTAGCGATTGATGAAATCCTGGTGTGTCGGCAGCTGACTCAGTACGCGGTCCACATTCTGAGCCTGGATCATCATAAACTGACGAAGCTCTTGTTCATTCATCATGTCTACGATGGGGTGGTAGCTTTCCGGTTGAATGCCCTGACCCAGCATCACCTGAACCCAGCTATTTTCGCCAAAGATGTCTCCAGCAGTTTCGAACACCCGGCCGGTATCTCGGAATAGCTCCAGACGATGTTGCAGACTATCCGGAATACGCATCTCACGACAGCGTCGCCAGAATTCAGAATCGGTTCGCTCTGTGACGTGGTAGTGCAAGATGATGAAATCCCGGATAAAACGGAATTCGGTGTCCATCTGGCGATTGAACTCCGCCTGATCGGACTCGACAATACCGCTGTACGGAAACATCTGTAGTAGCCGGATTACGCCGCGCTGAATCAGATGAATGCTGGTCGATTCAAGTGGCTCAAGAAAGCCGGCGGCCAGGCCCAGGGCCACACAATTGCGATTCCAGTGTTTCGCGCGTTGTCCAGTGCGAAATCTCAACACTCTGGGTTCCGTAATCACTTCACCCTCAATATTGTTCATGAGGGTACTCCGGGCTTCGTCGTCACTCATGAACTCGCTGCAATAAACCAAGCCATTGCCAACTCGGGTTTGCAAGGGAATTCGCCATTGCCAGCCACTCTCTCGAGCGATTGAGCGAGTATAGGGAACAAGCTCACCAGTGGACGTCGTCTGCACGGCCACGGCGCGATCGCAGGGTAGCCAGTGTGACCAGTCTTCGAATTCTGTCCCGAGAGTCCTGTCCATCAACAGGCTCGCGAAACCGCTGCAGTCAATGAAGAGATCCCCCTGCACCGTCCGACCCGATTCCAGTACGACCTCGGCGATGTCACCAGAGTCAGTCCGACGAACATCTGTGATCATTCCTTCGACCCGGGTGACGCCGTCCTGTTCGGCCAGCTGGCGCAGGTAGCTGGCATAGCTCGTTGCATCGATATGGTATGCGTAACTTGGCCCGTTCTCTTTCAGCAGACCAAATTTGTCTGCCTTGGCGGCCATCAACTCCGCGGAGTAACGTCCATATTCATCTGCAATACCGAGTGATTTGGCCTTGAGCCAGAAGTGCTGAAAGCCCGCAGCCCAACAGCCCTGGCCTGTAAAGCCAAAGGCGTGCAGATAGTCATGACCGAGTGAATGCCAGTCTTCGAAACGAATGGCGAGCTTGAAGGTGCCTTGTACCCTGGAAAGAAAATCCGCTTCGTCGATCTTGAGCAAACGGTGTAGAGTTCTAAAAGGCGGTATGGTTGCCTCGCCGACACCAACTGTACCAATGGCATCCGATTCGACAAGCACCACGTTCAGGTTTGCGCCAATTAGCCTCGCAATGGCGGCCGCCGCAGTCCAACCTGCGGTACCCCCGCCTACAATTACAACGTTTTGTACTTTCGCAACTGACATGCAATATCGCTCTACAACAATTTGTCTCTTAGCATCTTTCGAATCTGCGCCGCGGTCTGATCGTTGATCGGGTTTAGTACGCCGCGCGCGGTTTCCGGAATGTGCTCAAAGTTTTCCGGGTCCGCTTTAAACACGTAAAAATCAAACAGGTCGCGCCATTGTTTTCTTTGTGTTTCGGGCAGGTCTCGTAGTCCCAGGATCGCATGCTGCAATGCACTGAGCGGAGGCCCCAGGAAGCTTGGTGAATTTCGCCACCAGTAATTCACCAATACGTTAAAACTGTCCAGTGCCTCCAGATGATGCCACCACATGCTCGGGACGACTATGGCGTCCCCCGGTTCAAGCAACGTCATCTGCGCCGATTCAACAGCGTCTCGAAATCTCGGGAATCGTTCATAGTCGGGCGCATGAAAGTCGACCATGCTGATGGGTTGTCCTGCTGGTGTGAAGTCCAACGGGCCAACGTAAAGATTCGGCAGTTGCTCCGGTGGAAAAAGTATAACGCGTCGATGCCCGGCAACGACGCATGCGATATTCGAAGGAAAGTCATAGTGGGCGGATACCCGGCTCTGGTTGCCAATCCAGATACTGACCAACGGTGCCAGATGTTGAACAGGCAGGTCGTTATGCTCCCTGAATCCTGGCAACCAGTGATCGACATTGGTAGAACCGACATACAGTGAAGGCGGGGACGGCAGATCAACGTTTAGCTGGATCTGCCGGATCGCTTCCTTCAGCGCCATTCGGCGATATTCAAAATTGAAGGCGGTCATGTCTTCGCTGTAGAAAATCCTGCCGCCAGCTTCTGGTGGGGCATGAAGTGCCGTGACAGCATTGTTGGTATCGAATCCCTGCAGGTAGTCAATGACATGGTCCGTTGACACCAGGGCCTGCTTCACGGCTGGCCAGTCCGCTGTCAGGCCCCGTATGACCAGTGGCGTCTCAGACGACAGCAGTTCATCGTTGAGTTCTGCCACAGTGATGTCACCTGCCTCTGCGACCGGCAGGCTGATCTCGTTTATTACGTGCTGGTGGCTCATACCTGTGCTCAGACCTCTTGCTGCACCTGCAGCTGGTTCCGTCTTTCGATGATGTCACGCATGCGGGGCAATGAGGCGACTGCCATGAAGATTGGTTGCAGGTACCCTGCCTGATTAAGTGATTCCAGCACATCTCCTTGCAGCTGATAAACTCGTTCTTCCGCGATACTGTAGTAGCCCTGAACGCTCTTCTTGCTATTGTCGTTAAAGGTGATGTCCAAAGTAATTTGTTCCAGCAATTCATGCTGCAACAGGGTGTCAACGAACCCCTTGCTGTGTTGCAGCCCGCGATGCAACGTATCCAATAGTGCGATTTTCTGATTCAGGAACGCCGTCGAATTGCCATCAGCGTCGAACAAGGCTTCGCCATCGTCCTGATTCACGCGCGGGTGATCCATATCCAGGGATACAACCGGCGCCTGGTTGCCACCATCACCGCCAGTCGCGATCAGGAATGGCTGACGTTGCACTAGCGCGGGAACATAAGGCGCGTCCCAGTCATCGCCGTGCAGAAACAGATTCTGGTCCGCTTCGAAGCCCAGAACAGCGGCCGCAAAGAAGCCACCGGTGCCCGGATCCTTGGTGAACAGGATAGGGTAGTAACTCTGAATATCCCTGAATTCCATGGGATACGTCATCACATGCATGACGGCATCACCGAGCGCCGCGCTGTGGCCGGTTTTGATGCGCAGCTGCCGGTGTTTTTCGTTGTTAAGGACTTCGTACTGACTCATATAGATACTCTGCTCATTTGACGCTTGATCACAGCTTTGGAAAGCCGAACTCTCTCACTTTGTTTAGCAGTTCCCTGTTGCCTGGCAGAGCCTGCTGCAGCTGTGTTGCCCGGGCTGCATTTTTTTCGAATAGTTCAGTAGCCTGTCGCCGCTTTTTGTCCTGCTCGCGGCAAGCGGTCGAACGGGGCTTTGTTGCGAACCCCATGCCGTAGAGGATGTACTGATAGCTTGCAGTTGGAAACAGGTCATCGACTGCTTCGACGTCCTGGTGCCAGGGGCTTCTGTGGCGCCACAACAAAAGCAGTTCGCTGAGTCTGTCCGGTGTGGAACTGGCAGCGCGATTGTCTTGCCAGTAAGCTGAGTCATCACGCGAGCTAAGGACATAGTGCAGCTTCAGAAACTCCACAATTTGATCCCAGTGACGCAAAAACTTCCGGTTGTAGCGTTTGGCAACAATATCCATGACCTCCCGTGTCGCAGGCAACTGCTCTGCAATCATCCCTGCGGCGAGTTCGATCATTACCAATGCTGAGGCTTCGAGTGGTTCAACAAAGCCTGACGACATACCGATAGCGACACAGTTCCTGTACCAGATCTCCTTACGATGGCCCGGCCGAAAAGAAATCTTTCGCGGCACCACAGCGGTCGCATCCTGGACTCCTGCGACATTTCTGACGTACGCGAGTAACTGATCAGTAGCTTCATCCTCTGAGATGTGATCACTTGAATAGACGTGGCCAATTCCACGCCGCGTTGGTAGCCCAATATCCCAGATCCAGCCTGCGGGCTGTGCTGTAGCCTGGGTACAGGACTGGATTACTTCGTTTTCTTCCGCGTAGGGTACTTGTGTTGCCAAAGCGGTGTCATTAAACAAGTACGTCTTACATGACTGAAACGGGACCTTAAAGTGTTCGCCGAGAAGCAGGCTCTTCGTTCCCGTGCAGTCGATAAACAGGTCACCGGCCACTTCGCCGGCAGCGTCGGTGGTGACGGACTGAATATCTCCATTCTCAGCCGATTGCACTTGCGACACATTCGCCAAGATGTGCTTGACACCAAGCTCTTCAATGCAGTGTCGAGCAAGTAGCGCCGCAAACTTCCCGGCGTCCAGATGATAAGCGTAGTTAGTCACGTAGGCGTATTCCGGTGTCGTAATCTGTTTCGGAGCAAGGCAGTCGGAAAACAACGCAGTCTGAGCGGTCACTGCGTCCGCGAAGGCAGCCTCGTCGGGCAGCGTGGCCCAGTGAGGCGCGAGGTTAATATCGGCGTAGCCAATGGGGACCGTAAACGGGTGGCTGTAGGTTTCACCGCGACCTGATTGCCAGTCGCGAAAGTATGTGCCCTGTTTGAAACTCGCATCACATTCTCTGACAACGTCAGTTTCAGATAAACCAATACGCTGCAGGGTCGCCCGCATGGATGGCCAGGTGCCCTCACCAACGCCTATAGTCGGAATATCCGGTGATTCAATAAGGCACAGTTCGAACGGCTGCTCGGCACGCGAGTCGATGCAATGTTCAGCTGCAATGACTGCGGCAGATAGCCAGCCAGCGCTGCCACCGCCGACAATGATTACTCTGGAAATTCTGTCCTTCATATTGCCACGAGTATCCCACAATTCTGCTGCCCGATTGCAGTTCGCAAAGGCAGTGTTGAAGTGCCGGATGAGGCGTCGATCGCCGCATACGTGGCAAACGAATTCTGCGAACATTAGAATAGGGGAGTTGCATAGAATCTCCCTGGGTGACTGCGGCCGCATCGCGCGCCAGGCGCGCCCGATTCCCGACAGTATTGAGGAACAGCCCTGTGACCAAAACGCAATTTGCACTCATCCCAGTCGTACTCGCCGGCTTCCTTTTGCATGCTTGCCAGGTTGAGAAAAACGCCGCTGAAACTGAGCTGGTATGGGCCATGAACGTCGGTGGTGAAGGATTTACGACCATCGATGGTACCCGGTACGTCGCAGAGGAGTCGGTGTCTGGCGGAGAAGCCGGCTGGCAGGACAATGTAAAAGGTTCGCAGGATGAGTTCATTTACCAGAGCTTTCGCGAGGGTGATGTAAAGGTCGCGCACCCGGTGGAAAACGGAATTTACGATGTCACGCTGAAGTTTACAGAGCCGCGAGATTTCGCTGGCAAGGAACGACTATTCGCTGCTTTTGCGGAGGATCGGCTTATTGTCGATGAGCTGGATATCATGGCGTGGAGAGACGGCAAGGTTCGCTCAGCATTGTCCGTTACTGCTGCAGATGTCGCCGTTACCGACGGCGAACTGAATATCCGTTTTGAAGCCTCAGTCGCAGAACCGGTTTTGAATGCTGTTGTCCTGCGGCGAAAGCTACCGGTGGCAAATAAAGGCAAGTTGCTCTGGAGCGATGAGTTTGACTATGACGGGGCTCCGAACCCGAAGCTGTGGACGGCCGACATCTGGCCGGCACGTAAAGTGAATGACGAAGATCAGGCATACACGGATCGCTCGCAAAACCTCAGGGTGGAGAACGGTATGCTGGTCATCGAAGCTTTTAAGGAGTCGTATGATGACGCGGATTACACATCGGGTCGCGTGCACTCTGCCGGCAAAGGCGATCTCTTGTACGGGCGAATCGAGGTTCGCGCAAAATTACCGGCTGGGAAAGGGTCGTGGCCGGCCATCTGGATGCTGCCAACTGACCCGTTTGCTTATGCGACGACCTGCGAGCCCGGTGCCGACTGGCAAGGCAGTGCGACATGCAACGCCTGGCCCAACTCCGGCGAGATCGACATCATGGAGCATGTCGGCTACCAGATGAATCATGTTCATGGCACGGTTCACAATGAAGCTTATTATTGGGCCAAATGGGAGCAGCGCAAAGGGCGAATTCTGCTAGATAGCGTCGATCAGGCGTTCCATGTTTACGCTCTCGAGTGGACCCCGGATGACATTCGTATATTCGTCGATGAGACACTCTACTTCGTGTACGTCAACGAAAAAAACGGCTGGGAATCATGGCCTTACGACAAGCCGTTTCACGTCATCATGAATGTTGCTGTTGGCGGTATGTGGGGACGTTCGGGTGGTGGAATCGATGACTCGATCTTCCCGATTCGCATGCTCGTAGATTACATACGCGTATACGAATACGAGGCTGCGATGAAGCCCTAGGCTGGCAAAACAGCGCGCGAATCGGGCGTTGTTTGCGGTATGCTCTTCCAGCTGGCTCGTACTAAGAATAAGATGCGAGCCGCACACTTGGTCAGCCCGGAGCGTTTGATGTTGCTTGCCCGCAGTTCTCACAGACTGTTATCAATTCTTTTTTGTACTCTGGCCCTGCTGCTGGCGCTTCCGTCGTTCGCGCAACAGCGCTTCGTCGTTGGACACGTTAGCGATGGTGAGCGTGATCGGTTCTCAGGTCGCGAGCAGCAATACACCGACGAGCTGATGGCGCTGGCTGGCTCCGAGTTCCAGATCGAACTCAAACGTTTCCAGGGAAACGGCGACACAGAGTCCGTGCAACAGGCAATCGACGCAGTCTATGCAGATCCCGATATCGACCTCGTCCTCGTAACGGGTTTTCTTTCAAATCAGATCTCAGCGATCAGGAATGACTATCCGAAACCCACGTTTCTGCCGGTCGTTGTGGATACCGGGCTATTTGTTAATCCACCAGTGGATGGAACTTCCGGCATTGAGAACCTCAACTATCTCAGCGTCTACGCAAATTTCGCGGCTGACCTCGAAACGCTCAGCAGATTTGTTGTCTACCGAAAATTGGTCTTGTTTGTTGATGAGGAACTCGCGGGATCGATCCCACAGCTGCGGGTTGCTGCGAATGAAGCCAGCAATCAGAGAGGCGTTGAGCTTATCCTGGTGACACATGATGGCGTGGACCACCGCTTGATGGAGCGGATTCCAGCCGGGACAGATGCCGTTTTTGTAGCGGGACTTCCGCGCATGCCGCCGACCGACTTCGCACGTTTTGTGGACGCGATCAACACCGCAGGTTTACCGAGTTATAGCTTCGCTGGTGTTGATGATGTCGAGCGAGGGCTCCTGGTTACGGACACCGAGCCTCGTGATATCGCGCGCCAGGCGCGCTTGAATGCACTGAATATGCAGGCTGTAATGCTCGGCGAACGGGCAGAAGACCAGCCCATTACGACACAACACAAAGAGCAACTGACCATCAACATGGATACGGCCCGCAAAATCGGCCTGTCACCAAGTTTCGATGTGTTGTCCGAGGCCGTGCTGTTGAACAGGGAGGAGAAGGTCACCGGTGATGAACTTGGCCTGGTGGATATCGCGAATCTGGCGTTGGCGCAGAATCAGGACCTGAAAGCAGAGACATTCGGGACCCGGGCGGGTCTCGAGGAAATAGCACGGGCAAGAGCCAACCTGTTGCCACAACTCGGCGCCTCGGCCAGTTATACGTTACGCAAGGATTCGCCGTCTGTGGTGGCTGGCATTCTATCGGAACGTTCAACTGATGCTGCCCTGAGTATTGATCAATTATTGTATTCAGATGCCGCAGTCGCGAACCTCAAGATTCAGAAAGAACTGCAAAAAACCCGCATTTCCAGCCTGCAGCAATTCCGGCTGGATGTGGTGCAGGCCGCTACGTCCGCCTACTACGCTGTGTTGAATGCACGCTCACAGCTCGCCGTGCAGGAAAATAACTTTAGTATCAGCAAGGCGAATCTGGAACTCGCTGAGAATCGTGTCCGCCTTGGAACGTCAACACCTGCCGATGTCTATCGCTGGCAGGCAGAGCTTGCTCGCGCTCAGATCAGTGTATTGAATTCGCGCGCGACGCTGGATCAGCTATGGGATTCGCTCAACCGAATTTTGCACCAGCCGCAAGGCACGCGTATCGCGCTAAGGGAAGCAACGTTTAACGAGCCTTTTGTGATGACGAAACAAGAGTTTGATCAGCTTGTTGCCAGCCCGGCAGATTACGCGCGTTTTTCCCGATTCTATATTGACCGCGCACTGCAACAGGCGCCCGAATTGCAACAGTTGACCGCGCAGATTGCCGCGAAACGTCGCGAGCTGGTGAGTCAGCGGCGTGCGTATTGGCTACCGGACTTCAGTGTCGGGGGTCGCTACACCAGCAATCTTAGTCAGTCAGGTCTTGGTGCTGGCTTGTCGGCAGGACAAGACCTGAATGATTGGAGTGTTGGCGTACAGGCAACACTGCCGTTGTTCTCCGGTGGCCTGAAAAAAGCCAATGTCAGCAGAGCAAGCTTCGAGCTGCGACAACTGGAAGCCTTGCGTATCTCGACCGAGGAACGTGTCGAGGAAGAGGTGCGCAGTCAACTGCATGCGACGCAGGCCGCGTACGCGCAGATTGATCTTTCGGCTATTGCCGCTGAAGCATCGTCCAAAAACTTCAAGTTGGTCAGCGATGCTTATGCGCGTGGCACCGTCACGGTCATCGAACTGCTGGACGCACAAGATTCGAGCATAGCAGCGTCAGCCGCAGCTGCGGAGTCGCTATACAGTTTCCTCACAACAATCATGGCGATGCAGCGGGCTGTCGGTGGTTACGATTTTCTGCTGAGCCCGGAAGCACGCGATGGTCTGGCTGGCGAGTTCAGACGGACACTGTCGACACCCAACAGGTAAGAAGAGCAATGATGATCAGGTTTAAGAAATTTGTCGGAGCAAGCCTGGCGCTTGCAGCTGTGGTTAGCCTCAGTGGTTGCGGCCAGGCAGACGAGGAGATGCCGGAACGCTTGCGTCCTGTGCGCTTTATTACGGTCAATGATGACAGTGTGTTTCGCGACCGCAACTTTTCTGGCACATCAAAATCCAGCCGTGAGTCGCGCCTGAGCTTCAAGGTGTCGGGGACAGTAGTCAACGTACCTGTGCAAATCGGCCAGCGCTTGAACGCCGGTGATCTTATCGCGCAGATAGACCCGGCAAGTTACGTGCTACAGGCGCAGCAGGCTCAGGCCTCGTTAGTGGAGGCGGAAGCGAACGACCGCCGGGCGGCAGCGAATTACCAGCGAACAAAAGGGCTATACGCGAGCGACAATGCGTCGCTAAACGATCTTGAATCGGCGCGCGCACAGGCCGAGTCCTCAGGCGCGGTTGTCGCTTCGGCCAGCAAAGCGCTCGAAATTGCGCGGCTGAATATTTCTTACACTCGCCTGATTGCGGATACTGACTGTTCGATCGCGTCCATCGATATCGAAGTTAATGAAAACGTCTCCAGTGGACAGCAGGTCGCTGCTGTCAGCTGTGGCGATTCGTTCGAAGTCACGCTGGACCTTCCTGAGAGCCTGATCGGGCGGGTTAATGAGAACACACCTGTGAGTGTCAACTTCGGGGCGATTCCGAACGAAGAGTTCAGCGGCGTTATTTCAGAAATCGCTGTGACTGCAGCGACAGGTTCGGCAGGATTCCCTGTTGTTGTGCAGATTAGCGCTACGCATCCGCTATTGCGCTCTGGGCTTGCTGCGAATGTTACTTTTCAGTTCGATGCTGTCGATAGCAACGGGACAGCGGTGATCTTGCCGGTTACCGCGGTAATCAATGACCCGACCGGAACGTTTGTTTTCGTCGCCGCGCCGACTGATGCCGAAGGCGAAGCACTGGTCACTCGACGTGCCGTCAAGGTTGGCGAGCTGTCGCAGTCGGGCATTGAGATCACGGAGGGACTTGCACTTGGTGATCGGGTCATCACGGCCGGTATTTCGGTGATCCGTGAGGGACAACGTGTCCTGATCAAAGACGCCACCTAGAGGCTCTCCGCTGATGAATCTCACCGCCACCGCTATTCAGCAAAACCGTGTGACACTCACCATTGTGGCGCTGCTCGTTATTGCAGGCAGTTTCGCGTTCGAAAGCTTGCCGAAGGCACAAGATCCTGGATTCACGGTCCGTACAGCAGTCATAACTACGCGCTTTCCCGGTGCGAGTCCGGAGCGCGTTGAGCTGTTGGTGACTGACAAGATCGAGAAGAAGATTCAGGAGATGCCTGAAATTGACTCGATTATCAGTGAATCGCGGACGGGCATTTCGGTCATCAATGCCAATTTCAAAGAAAGTTACAAGGTGATGCGACCGATCTTCGACGATCTGCGGCGCAAGGTCGATACGATTACGCCGGAGTTGCCTCAGGGTTCTGCGATTCCCGAGGTCAACGATGAGTTCGGAGATGTCTTCGGGAGCGTTTACACGTTAACCGGCGATGGTTACTCCTATGCTGAATTGAAGGAAGTCGCGGACGAACTGCGTGACGAACTCTTGAAAGAGCCCGATATCGCGAAAGTGTCTATCCACGGCGCACAAGAGGAGGTGATATTTGTTGAGTACAACAATGCCCGCCTCGCAGAGCTGGGTCTCTCTCCACAACAGCTGTCTTCATCACTGGCGAGTGTCAACATCGTTTCTTCCGGCGGTGATATTGTCAGCGGGCGAGAGCGCATCGTGCTTGAGCCCACGGGAAACTTTGAGTCGGTGGAGGACCTGCAACGCACAGTCGTGCCTTTGCCAGGAGGGGCGCTGGTCTATCTTGAAGATATTGTTGACGTCTATCGTGGTTACAAAGATCCGCCGAAGAGTGTCAGTCGGGTCAATGGTGAGCCAACGCTTGCCGTAGCCGTTTCCATGCGTGATGGCGGCGATATTCTGAAACTCGGTGAACGGCTGAATGAGCTCATGCCAGAGCTGGTTGCGCGTTATCCATGGGGCGTTAAGATCGACAAGATCTGGTTTCAGGCTGACCTCGTGGAAAACGTCGTGAACGATTTCACCTCGAGTCTGCTGCAGGCAATCCTTATCGTAATCCTTGTGATGATCGGGTTTCTTGGGCTTCGCACCGGCCTGGTCGTCGGTTCGCTGATACCGACGACAATGGTCGCATCGTTTTTCGTCATGCAGATTTTCGATATCTCGATAAATCAGATTTCTCTGACGGCACTGATCATCGCATTGGGGCTTCTCGTCGACAACGCGATCGTAATCGTTGAGTCGATTATCGTAAAACGCGAACACGGCGCGGATGCGGTTACGGCTGCAATCGAGTCCGGTTCAGAGCTCAAGACACCGCTACTTATTTCCTCACTGACAACTGCTGCAGCTTTTATGCCTATCGCGATGGCGAAGTCGGCTGTCGGCGAGTACACGGCAGACATTTTCTACGTTGTCGGTATTGCCTTACTCGTATCGTGGGTGCTGGCGATGACATTTGTGCCGATGCTGACGACCGTAACGCTAAAGATCAAACAAACAAACCAGTCAAGCGATGAAACGTTTTCGGGCCGTTGGTATACATTCTATCGAAATCTTCTGCTGCGATCGCTGCGTTGTCGCTATCGCTTTTTTGGTGTCGTCATCCTGCTATTCGTAGTTGCGATTATCGGCATGGGACTGGTTCGGCAGGAGTTCATAGCACCATCTGAAGACCCGGTGTTCTCGGCGAAACTGGAGATGCCGTTGGGCACCTCCATTGAGGCTAGCCAGGCGGTTGTCTCCGGAGTTGACAAATTCATCGAGGAGACGTATTTCGCTCCCGAGAATGGTGAGCCACTCGTACGCAACTGGTTGTCTTTCATCGGTGAGGGTGGGCCGCGTTTTCAGCTCAGCCTCAACCCGCCAAACCCCAATCCCGCAAATTCATTCGTTATAGCCAACACATTGCGCGGTGAAGATGTTGTCGAAGTAATTTCGGGGATCGAAAACTACGTGCGCGAACATCATCCCGATCTTGCCGCACAGGTAAAACGGCTCGATAACGGCCCGCCAGTCGATTTCCCTATCATCGTTCGGATATCCGGAAACGACATCGATACTCTGTATTCGATCGCCGACGAGGTTAGCGAATTTTTGTACCAGCAACCGCAGGTTTCGGTCGCGCAAAACTCCTGGGGTCTGCAAACCAAGAAACTGCTGGTCGACGTCGACCAGGAACTGGCGCGACGGTCCGGAGTAACCAGCGAGGACGTTGCTTATTCGCTAAAAGCAGGACTAACCGGTATTGAGCTCACGCAATACCGTGAAGACGAAGACCTGATTCCGGTGACATTGCGGACTATTGCTGCGGATCGGCAGGATCTGAGTAAGCTCGACGGCCTGAGTGTCTATTCGCAGAGTACTGGTAGCAATGTGCCTCTGAAACAAGTCGCCAATGTCGGTCTCGTATTCGAACCGGGTGTCGTCGAGCGCCGCGATCGCGACAGGACCCTATCTCTGAACGTGCAAATCTACCCGGAAGCAACACCGGCCGAGGTCGTGGCCGTGTTAGAGCCCTGGCTGGTTGAAGCGTCACAAGACTGGCCAGAAGGGCACGACTACGAGATTGGCGGTGAGACGGAGGAATCGGGTGACGCGAATGCGTCGATCGCTGCGGAATTGCCTATGGCGGGCATGCTCATACTGCTGTTGCTTGTGGGCCAGTTCAACTCATTGCGGCGTCCGGCAATAATACTGTCGACTATTCCGCTGGGATTAATCGGAGTCACGTTTGGGTTGCTGGTGGCGAACTCAACTTTCGGTTTCTTCACGATTCTTGGACTGATTTCCTTGTCGGGAATCATTATCAACAATGCGATCGTTCTCCTCGACAGGATTGCGATTGAGATTCGCGACTTCGGCCGCAAGGAAACCGATGCAATATTGATTGCCTGCCAACAACGTTTACGTCCAATTCTGTTGACAACAGCGACGACAGTATTGGGCATGACACCGCTGCTGTGGGGCGGTACGGCCATGTTCAAGCCGATGGCGATTACGATTATTTTCGGATTGGCGTTCGCAACCGCGCTGACACTGCTGGTTGTACCGGTGTTGTACGCGTCGTTTTTCCGCGTTTCATTCGTGTCCGAACGATGAGATGAGATCAGCCTAGAAGCGTGCTGGCGGCGTCGCGGAACGATGCTCCGGATTGTAAAACGGTTTTGCCTGCGCCCTGCAGGCTGCCCAGGCGGTTCGCCATTTGAGTTCCCGCTGGTAGTCGAATCGCGCCCACAGGTCGCTGGGCAGCTTGCCGTTTACGAGGTCGATATCGGCCAGCGCCAGGTTAGCTTTCAGGATTGGTGACCACGTCGTACAACGAATCTCGCCGACTTGTTTGCCGTTCTTGCCGTTGTAGATAAAGGCTTCACCGACGGGTTTGTTGCCGTCGACGACGATTTTCGTCAGGCGCCGCTTGCCGGGTTGAGTTTTTTCGAGCTGCAGTGCTTTTCGCCCTGTGAAATGCCCCTTGTCGAGGTTCACAACCCAGCCGAGTCCGACTTCGTACGGCGACCGATCGTAACCATCGCGAACGGTTGACTCCGCTGTATTGAAATCAAAGCCAGGCATAATAAAGCCAGCTTCGATGCGTACCATTTCGAGTGCATCCAGCCCCATTGCATGAACATCATAGCGGCCCTGTACTGCAAATATTGCGTCCCAGACGGCCAGTGCATCGGACGGTTGCATCCAGACCTCATAGCCTAGATCACCCGTAAAGCCAGTGCGCGAGACGGTGACGGGAATATCGCCGCAATGCAAATCGTGTATGCCGAACGGCTTCAGATGCTCGAGGCCAGCAATGCCAGCTTCGCTGAGTACTGAATATGACGTGGGGCCCTGCACGGCAAGTGCTGCCACATTATCCGTTTCGAGTTCTACCTGAACGTCAAACCCGGCCGCTGACATCAGAAGCCAGTCGAGTTGATGATGCTGTGCACAAATTCGATAGTCATTGTCGCCGAGTTGGAAGAGCGTGCCGTCGTCTATGAGTTTGCCGTCGTCGTTGCACCAGACAATATAGGTGACCCGACCCGGGCGGAGGTTCGAGATGTCACGTGCCACGAGGCGGTCGAGGTATTCCTGAGCATCACCGCCGCTGATGCGATACTTCTCCATCGGTGTGAGGTCCATGACCGCTGTCCCGCTGCGGATTGCGAAGTACTCGGTCGACAGTTTGTCGAGCACACGAGGCACTTTGTAGGTATTCCAGCTCGTCCAGTTTTCGGTTTTGGAAAGGGCCGCGATTCTCTCGTGGAATGGTGACAATTGCAGAGCCTGCCGAAAATGTGTGTGCTCGAAAATCATTTCACGCCTCCGAGTGCGAGTATTCGCCTGGCGGCGTTGCGGCCTGGAAGACCGGTCAGGCCCCCGCCCGGGTGGCAGCCGGCGCCGCAGAGGAACAAGCGCTCAACAGGCGTGTCGTACTGGGCTGCACCGTGCAAGGGTCGCATCATGAAAGATTGGTGAATCGAAAGTTCGCCATGGTGCCAGTGACCCTGAACTGCCCCAAACTGATCTTCTATGTCTTGCGGCGTCAGGAATTCATGGTCCACAATCAGCGACTTCAGGTTTGGCGAATAGGTTCCCAGCTGCGAGATTACCTTGTAAGCCAGGGCGGTCTTCTGCTCGTCCCAGCCGCCGGCAAGTTCATACGGTACATAAGCGACATTGACAGACATTACATGGTGGCCGTCTGGTGCGAGCCCACTGTTGTGCATGCTGGGCATAGCGATATCGAGTACAGGCTGGTCAGAATACTCGCCATACTTGCTGAAGTTATAGGCGCGTTCGACATATTTCATCGAGGGAGCGATCAACAGGCGTTCGCCGGACAAATCATCGGCGAGCCCGTTAAATTCGGGTTTGCCGGCGAGTGCCAGGTTGAGTTTTGCGACCACACCAGGGCCCCTGATCTGGGCAACGCGGTTCGCAAACATTGTGTCGAGCAGACGCGGACCAACCAGAGAACCCAGTGTCAGGCGTGGGTCTGCATTCGAAACAACTGTTCTCGCCTTGAGCATTTCACCGCCGGTGAGGCGCACGCCGAAGGCCTTGCCATTGTCCACCAGGATTTTTTCGACCCTGGCAGCGAGGCGAATTCTGACACCCGCGTCCTCTGCGGATTGCGTCAAAGCGTGCACAAGTTGAGTCCGGCCACCCGACTGCAATGACAGCGGTCCATTAAGTTCGCCCTCAATGCGCTGCAGCCACGTAAGCACAGTGCCCGGAGTCCGAGGGCCCATTGCGCTGCCCATTATTGCGTCGGCCGCGATTGCACCCTTGAGACGATCGTCTTCGAACGTGTCGTTCAGAACATCGTAAATATTGATCGCAGCAATGCGCAGGAGTTCGTACATTGCCTCTTTGCCGAGCCCCATGCGTATATTCCAGCCGAGCTTCAGAAGCGTGGCTTTGTCAGCAAAGGGCATGTCTTTCAGACGCGGAGGTTTGTTATCAAACAGGGGGCGAAGTGCTTTGGCGAATTCGAGATATTGTCTGCGAAAGACAGGATAGGCTGCAGCGTCCGCATCTGGAACGCTATCTCCAGAGATGCTTTCTGCGCCGATGGACAGGTTCCGGCCGGCGCTGTCGAGAGCAATGGTCTGCACGGCTCTGCCGGGTGTATAACCAAAGCGGTCGAGTTTCAGATCAGTGCGAATCGCGGAGCTCACCGGGTATGAAGCTTGAGCGAGCCCCGGGAAATGATAGTCGTCGGCAATTGTTCGGGGTGCCGACATACCACCTGCCGAATCGCGTGCCTCAATGCATACGACATTGAGGCCGGCTCGTGCCAGATAGGTAGCGCAAACCAGCCCGTTGTGACCAGCGCCGATGATGATTGCATCAGTACGGCTAGTCATCGCTGAATTCTTCCGGCGTCGTATCGGGTTTCCTGAGATCGCGAAGGATCTCTCGCGCGGCATTCGCACCTGGCGCACCCATGACACCACCACCAGGGTGTGTCGACGAGCCGCACATGTACATACCTCTCACGGGCCCGCGGTACTGTGCGTAGCCCGGAAACGGCCGGTTAAAGAGTAGTTGGTCGAATGTGAGCTCGCCCTGGAAAATATTGCCCTCGGTGAGGCCGACTTCAGATTCAAGTTCGCGTGGAGTACGAACTTCTGCATGTAACAACAGATCCTTGAAATCCGGACTGTACTCGGCAATCTGATCAATGACCGTTTGTCCGAACTGATCGCGTTTGGATTCGCTCCAGCCACCTTCCGGTTCAACCGGACAATACTGTACGAAGACCGACATCATGTGTTTGCCCGGTGGTGCAAGAGTCGGGTCATATTGCGACGGAATGAGCAGGTCAACATAGGGGTCGGCCGACCAACAATCGTCTTTCCAGTCATCGTAAGCTTTCTCGAGTCGTTGCAGAGTATCGGTGAAGTGCATGTGTCCGAGAGTCAGCGGCGAGTCCTTCGGCAGTGCCGAGAACGTTGGCATACCGTCCAGCGCAATGTTGAGTTTTCCGGATGAGCCTCGAATCTTGAAGTTCCTGGCACGCTCTACGAGTTTCGGCGGCAGGTCTTTCTCATCCATGACTTTCGTAAAGGTACGCTTCGCATCGAGATTGGAAACGATTGTTTTTGCAAATAGCTTTTCGCCGGAGGCGAGCTGCACGCCGGTCGCCTTATTGCCCGCGACGATAATCTTCGCGACCTCCGCGTCAGTGCGAATTTCGCCGCTCAGCGAACGAAAAGACGAGGCGAGCGCGCCTGAAACCGCGCCCATGCCGCCGCGCGAGAAGCCCCATGAGCCCACGTTGCCGTCGACGTCGCCCATGGCGTGATGCAGTAGCACGTAGGCGGTGCCAGGCGAGTAGACGCCAAGGCCGGTCCCGATAATGCTGCCACCGGAGTAGTGCGCGAGAATGGTTTCGTTCTCGAAGTAGTTTTCAAGGTATTCCGCGATCGACATCGTAAAAAAGCGAACAAATTCGTAGATCTGCGATTCGCTCAGTTCATAGAATTTTTTAAGAAGATAGGCGAACTCGAAGATGTCACGTGGTTTGAACGAACCCGGATCAGGTGGCGTTCTCAGCAGGAAGCCACGAATGAGACGGCACCAGCGCATTACGTCTGCGTCAAAGCGGATAGCTGCGTCCGCGTCTCTACGGCTGTGTCGGAGCAGTTCGTGACGGCGAATATTTGGATCTGAATAACTGCCAAAGTAATCGCCGTCTTGCTTGAACGTCATGCTGCTGACAAGCGGAATGACTTGCAGCCCATGACGGCCCAAATCGAGCGCATTGTAGATTTCTGGCCTGAAGAGACTGCAGACATAAGAGCAGTTCGAGTACTTCCAGCCGTCATGCAGTTCGCGGCTGACCGTCGCGCCACCGACATAGTCATTTTTCTCAACAACAAGGACACGCAATCCCGCTTTGGCGAGAAAGGCGGCATTCGTCAGGCCGTTGTGGCCGGCACCGATGACAATTACGTCATAGCTACTCATTGCGAAATACTAATCCTAATCTCGCTTGAAAGTCAGGCAGGTTCTGCACACGGTTTTGAACATTTCCCATTTCCTATTGCCCATATCGAATGGGCCCCAGTCTTCAAGTTCACATGATGAAATCTCAGCGACGAATTCTATAGCAGCTTTTTGCACGCTTCTGTGGAGCGTATAGGCGCGGTGGTGCAGATTTCGCAGAATTGGCCCGGACGGCGTGATGCTCTTGTTCCGCGCTGCCTTAGTCCTGCGGCAACGCATAGCCTGTAGCAGGCTTTGTCAGGACGCGTCGGCGAGGGCGGGGATAGTCTTTTTCAGGCGTACGTACATGAACAAATAAATCGACATGCCTGTCAGCGACGCAATAGCACACATGATAAATACACCGCTATACCCAAGACCTGCAGCGAGAATAGACGCGGCAATGTTGGGGCCAATAATTTGTCCCAGCCCTTGCGCACCTGGCATCAGTGCTGCAAAGCGACCCGAATGATCCACGTTGGCAATAGTCGACATCTGGTAGACGTCGATAAATATCCAGAGGAAATTGAAGCTGAAGACGCTGATCAGAATATTGGTGTTGTTAATACCACCTGCCAGCATGGCAACGATGATGGCCTGGAATACAAGCGTTACAAGCAAGGGCCGAGCCAGGCCAAAACGATTGCTGATTAAAGTGGCGAACAGGCAACCGATAATGGAACAGAATGAGGTCCATACCAGGACCTTGCCAACCCACTCGGGCGAAGCTGCGGTATTGACGGTTGCGAGCTCAATGTAGGTCCAGTAGGCGCCAATGTTGATGTAGGTGGCAAGTATCGCGCCAAGCACAAGCCAGGGGACGTAGGCGGGTACATGCATATGCTCGCTGTGGTGACCGCCATCAACCTCCTGTACGTCAACTTCGATGTCGAGCGATTTGTCGACGGGCCGTGCCGGAAGCCAGCCAAGGAAAGGCACACTGACTGCATAACAGCCAATGAAAACCCAGTAAATGCCATTCATCGATAGTTGTGGCAGGATGTGCAGCTCAAGCGCCTGTGAAAATGCAAACGCGAACAACATCATGTTGAATGCCCGAGCCGGCCTCGATGTCGCGCCGAGCGTCGCTACGGCAACTGCGGTGTAGATGCCACTGCCTACACCGGCAACGAGTCGCAGCCAGAGTACCTGTTCATAAGCGACCACTGTCAGGCAAAGTGCGTTTGCGCCAATTGCCAGTACTAATGATGCCAGAATCAGGTAGCGGCGGTTTACCCTGGCAATGACGATTGCCGTGAGTACGGCACCGAGTGACAAACCACCAAGGTCGGCGCCTGCGACACGACCGACTTCGACTTCGGTGAAACCGAGCAGATTCACCCATGCGCTGCTGATAACCGGAATTCCGACGAGTACGCCATATCCAACAAGAACCATGTACAGCGAGATGCCGATCGAGCGCCAACCGTCAAACACAGTCTTGTGATGTAGCATCGTGCTACCGTCGGTAGTCATTGTGGAGGTCCCCTGACGTTGAATAGCCTGTGCTAAAGCAGGTCTTTCATTCGATAGTACAGCATGCCCAACGCGATTATCTGGTTGCCCACCCATTGCGTGCCAGGAATTCGAAAATGCTTCATGTCGGCAAACAGGTCGAATCGCTCCATCGTACCTGTAACAGCGTCCGCCATAATTTCACCCATAAGATGTGATCCCGTGACGCCATGTCCGGAGTAGCCCTGGCAGTAATAGACGTTGTTATTGATTCGGCCCAGGGTTGGGATGCGCCGCAGCACGATACCGATTTTACCGCCCCACTCGAATTCGACTTTGACGTCTTTGAGTTGCGGATAGACTTTCATCATTCTTGGCAGGATGTACGACTTGATGCTCTCCGGATCACGACCAGAGTAATTGCAAGCGCCGCCGTATAGCAATCGCTTGTCGGCAGATAGGCGGTAATAGTCGACGACCTCATTCACGTCACAGACGGCAACGTCGAGAGGATTAATCTCATTCACAACATCTTCGGACAACGGTTCCGTACCAATAATGTAGCTGCCAGCGGGGAACACGAGATTGGACAGGTGCTTTGGCTCGAGCTGGCTGTACGCGTTGCCTGCCAATACGACGGAATCGGCTTCGACGTAGCCGTCGGCAGTCCGCACTCGCGGTCGTGCTCCATGCTCGATGTTGACAACCGGCGACTGCTCGAAAATCTGCACGCCGAGACCGTGAGCTGCGCGGGCTTCACCGATACAGAGGTTCAAAGGGTGCAAATGGCCGTCGCGGTAGCAAATGAAGCCGCCGACAAACGCGTCGGTCCCCAGGTTTTCCTGTGTCCTGGCCTTGTCCCAGATCTCGTACTTGTAGGGGAATTCTCGTCCTGCTCGTTCCTCGGCGTACTCTTCCAGCCACGGAAGTTGCCGCTCCTTTAGCGCGACCTCGAGAAAGCCGTTTTTGAGATCGCATTCGATGCCGTATTTTTCGACGCGTTCGCGAATAATGTCATTTCCACGCCAGCGCAGGTGCCAGATCATATCGGCGATGCCATTGCCGTGTTTCTTGCGAATTTTTTCGAGGCCACTGACGCCATTAATGATCTGGCCGCCGTTGCGACCCGATGCGCCCCAGCCGACACGATTTGCCTCCACAAGCGCAACCGAGAAGCCGCGCTCCGCAAGTGACAACGCCGTTGCGACGCCGGTGAAACCAGCGCCCACCACGCAAACGTCCGCGGACCTGGCGCCTTCAAGCCGCGGGTAACTGGTGACCTCATTGACTGAGGCGGCATAGTAGGAGCTTGTATGTTCCTGCTTTTGGTCAGTTTTTAGCATCGTCCTTCCAGGCCGCAGACTACTCTGGCGGCTCCTCGTGGTACTGCGGATGGTCGTCAGTTATTTCGTGCCATGCAGCCTTGGAACCCACAAAAATATGGTACGCAGCGGGCAGTTCAGGAGATCCCTCAATCGCTCCCATGCTCAGGTAATACTCATCCGGCTCGACCGTCAGCTTAACCATAATGTTAGAACCGCAAGTCGAGCAGAATATGCGCTCGTGCGTCGGAGACGACTCATACGTCGACGTTTCGGATTCGCCGGCGATGTAGCGAAACCCGGCGCGACCAACGCCAGCAAAGGTCGCGTATGCTGTGCCATGCAGGCGGCGGCATTGAGAGCAATGGCAGTGACTGAAGTCATTAACAGCACCATCCACCTCAAATCGAACGCGCCGGCACTCACAATGTCCCTTGATCATATCGATTTCCTCATTGTTACGCTGTTTTCGGTTGCTCGAGCAGGTCGTCGCGCCACTCGCTAATATTCATTTCGATCGCAGCAAATCCACCGATCCAGACTATCTCGTCCCACAGGTATATCCAGTGGCCCAGCGATGCCCAATACACGCCGAGTAACAACAGCAGCGCATACATGACGAACTTGCTGCGGGACATGCTTACGAAAAGCGCCCCGCCCGTGATTCCGCGATCCTGCTGGCGTACGACAATTTCAATCGCGAGTAACACCAGAACCCAGATGACGGCTTCAGCAAGATCGGCCCACAACAGGTGGCGTTCAAGAGTGAGGCCGGCAAGATCACTGACTACCGGGTCGGTGGACACCCAATAGAATTCGGATGCGGTTGAAAGAGAGTCGCAGGTTGCTGCGGTGACCTCTGTGTATTCCAGATTGTAGACGTAAGAAACATCTTTATCGATCATACTGCACAGGCTCGAAACGTTCTCGACAGGCACCGTTGGATGCATCTTGATCGTGCTGGCAGAAAAAGCGTAGATCGTATGCGCAATCATGACAATGCAAATCACGCGAACGCCACGGACGATGCGTGCTGACCATCCCTGCCAGTTTTCGTCATCAATAATGTAAGTTTCAAGTTCGAGCATGAATAGCAAGATGAACCAGGCGGATTCATCGATACTGGTTGCAAACTCGCTGGTCCAGTCGAGGAAGGTCGAACTGCTGGTCAGTGTGTGCGTCGCCCTGTTCCAGTCTTCGAAGATGTAATAGACGAAGTTTATGATCAACAGTGTGTAAACGATCCACTTGATCGTCTGTTGTATCTTGTGCATCTTGGAATCGGCGCCGCCAGCTGCCTTCGCATTCATCAGAGCGCGTCCTTGATTTTGTAGTACATCATGCCGAGCGACACCATCGGCTTCATAAACGTGTGCGCACCGGGCACAACGAACGGCTTGACGTTGGCGAACATGTCAAATTGTTCGAGCGTGCCTGCGACTGCGTCCGCCATTATGCGACCCGCCAAATGCGTAACATTGACGCCGTGGCCAGAATAACCCTGGCTGTAAAAAACATTGGGTGCGAGTCGACCGAGTAGTGGTACGCGTTTGACTGGCACGCCGATTGTGCCACCCCATGCGTAGTCAAATCGAACGTCTGCAAGTGCCGGGTAGATGCGTGAGAGGCTCGACCGGTGATGCCGTCGAATAACTGCAGGGTCATCGCCAAAGTAATTGAAGCGACCGCCAAACAGGAGCCGCTTGTCGGCACTCAGGCGATAATACTTCAGCACAAAGTTAGGGTCGCAAATCGCGAGGTCGCGTGGGTTTATTGCATTGACGACGTCCTCGGACAACGGCTCAGTCGCTACAATGAAACTGTTCACGGGAAACATGATGCCGCGCAGTTTGGGCTCGAGAAAATGATATGCATTGCCCGCGAGAACGACCGCGTCGGCTGTTACGGTGCCGTTTGCTGTGACGACTCTTGGTCGTTCGCCCCTCTCGATAGCAACAACCGGCGATTCCTCACTAATTGAAGCTCCCAGCGACACGGCAGCGCGGGCTTCGCCAGCACACAGGTTTAGCGGATGCAGGTGGCCGTTTCCCATATTCAAAAGTGCACCGATGTACGTGTGCGTGCCTGTCAATTCAGCCGTCTCGTCTTCTGAGAGCAGACGGACTTCATGCGGGAAACCGGTATTTTGAAGTCGATCAAGATCAGCCCGGTTGTCGCGCAGGTGGCGTGGTTTTAGCGCCACGTCGAGGTAGCCGGATTTCAGGTCGCATTCAATTTCATAGGTTTCGACGCGTTCGCGCACGATGTCATGACCTGCCCAACGCAGTTCGCCGAACAACTCCTCAACATCTCTGCCGTGGTGCTTGGCAATCGCGGCTTCACCGGCGATGCCACCGATGAGCTGCCCTCCATTGCGGCCTGACGCGCCCCAGCCGACGCGGTTCGCCTCGACGACATGGACCTTGTAACCGCGTTCGGCAAGGTGCAGCGCAGTGGAAACACCGGTAAAGCCCGCGCCGACGACACAGATATCAGCAACGTGTTCTCCGGCAAGTGCGGCGTAGCGCGTCGTATCGTTTAGGGATGCCGCATAGTAGGAGCCGGTATGCGGCTGTGGTTGGACCGGGCGTTTGCTCATGTACGACATTTCGTCGAATACATCGACGCTATGCATCCTGGCCTATAGGCGGGGCGCCTGCACGATCAGCGTCAGGAAGCAGCGCGACTTCGACGGTACTGGGCGGGTGTTTGACCAACGTGTTTCTTGAAAGCAGCGTAGAACGCCGAGTTCGAATTGAAACCGACCGTAAACGCGATATTGAGTACCGCGCCTTTCTGCCCGTTGAGTTCGGTCAAGAGTGCCTGGGCATGCCCGACCCTGTATTGATTTATGTAGTCGAAGAAGCTCATGCCGAAACCGGAATTGATGACTTGCGACAGATGATTCACTGAGCAGCCAACGGTATCCGCGAGACGCGGCAATGTCAGGTTTGGCTCAAGAAAGAACTGCTCGGCCTGCATGATGTGATCAAGGCGTTGTTTGTACGCCGCAAGGTGATCGTCATCAAGGCCGGATTTTGCATACTTCGGTTGCACGTTGTCGTGCGAGGTTGCCTGGGCAAGTTCGGCAGGTCGGGTGATACCGGGAATGTCATAGTAGTCGACAATCGAAATTGCGGCATCACCTCGCAGCGTCATGAATTCCGCTCCGTTGTACAGAATCTCATCGTCGCCGTTGCCGTCGGGTGAAATCATGCGGTACTGGAATGCGATGGTTTCGTCGCTGGAGAGCATTTCGCCGGTCAGCTCATATCGGTGCCGATAGTTGGAAAAGAAACCATTTAAATTGGTAATGAGCTGTTGTTTCGTGCGCTGCACATTTTCCGGCAGGTCATGGTAGATGCCATCCTTGGTCAGGTGATCAGCCACGCTCTGGGCATCGTGATGATTCCAGGCGTCAAAATAGCTATCTACAAACTTGGCGGCATGCATATGGGCTCCCCGAACTAGTGGCTCTGAGTATACAATCAATTTTGCGAATTTCAGCCACTTTTGACGGGAAAAAATGGCATTTTGTAAACACCCCGGTACACTGTTTTTCGACTCGTCTGCTACCGAGAGATCTTGAATTGAACATAGACAGCCCGCTACGCGAACTCGGAGACGTTGACTCTAGCGCCTTGCGCGACCTGATTCTGGCGCAGGACGACGATGCCTGGCGCGAAGATGCCTATCGACAAAAGACTTTCGATGTTCACTATGACACGCAGTCAATACTACTGTTGTTCGTCGATCTCGAGAGATGGCCGGATATCGTGGTAAGCCGTGAAGCTGGCTGGCCAAGGCTGGCTGACGTCGCGTTGCCACTAATGGATGACATAATATCGCGCTGCTATCCACCGGGCGGAACCGTCATCCGGGCGATGGCCGCGAAGCTTCTCGCAGGCAAGAATGTCACGCCGCATACCGATAAACATGAGTCGTTTCATCGCGGCCATCGTATTCACGTGCCGATTACGACAAACCCGAGGGTCAGATTCATGATCGACGGACGGCCATACCAGTTCCAGCCCGGGCAGGCATACGAGATTAACAACCAGATGCGTCACTCAGTTGCGAACAAAGGTAAAGAAGATCGCATTACCTTCATTTTTGACTACGTGCCGCCAGACTCGGTTCAAAGCATGGTTTCATGACCGCTGCCTGAGATCACATCAGCCAGGACATCTTTCAGATCATCCAGATGCGCATCGTAGTTTTTCCAGAACTCAATAGACTTGGCATAGATTGGCTGCCGCACCTGCTCTGAGCTTGCCGTATTAACGGCGCGTTCATTGTCAAAGAAGTTAAGACACTCATCTTCCCAGGGCAGGCCACAGTACTCGAGAATGCGCCGCGCCTGACTTTCTATATCAGCTACTACGTCCTCGTACTGGACTCGCAGAACGCGCCCCGGTAACACCTCGTCCCAATGGTCCATGATACGCCTGTACTCGAGGTAGTAGTCAGCAAGTTCGAACAAGTCGTACGACTGCTTTTTTCCCTGGGCAAACAGTTGGCGATAGTTGGCGATACAGGTATCGAGTGGCGACCGGCGCGCGTCGATGATGCATGCATCAGGCAAAGCGAGGTGAATCATACCGATGTGCGAGAAATTGGCGGGCATCTTGTCGGTGAAGCAGGACAGGTCTTGCTTTCGATGCGTGCGAGTCTGGTACAGGTAATTTTGGCCGAGCGCGAGACGTTGCTCAGTCGTCATATCGAGCACCGATTCCGGGTAGCGTTTGCCGCTGCCTTGAGCATTGCTGATGCTGGAACTCAGCATGACGATGTATGGCAGCTCGCCACAGCCTTCGATCTGGCTATGACTCGCGAGAATTTGCTCCAGAAGTGTTGAACCCGAGCGTGGCATCCCTACGATAAAGATCGGCCTGGGGCCTTCGTCATCAATCCTTGTTACGCGGTTGAGCAAATTGGCCGTGAAGGTTTCAATGATCGAATCATGCGTAAGCTCGGTCTGAACAGGGTCGTAACTTACCTGTGACCTTCTCAGGCGGTTGCCCAGTTCGTAGTGTTTCCAGGCATCGTCGTACTGCTGGCTTTTCTCTGCGGCGCGCGCGAGCGCAAATGACACGCTGATACGCGCATTCTGTGGAAGATCTTCGTCCTCGAGTAACCCGCGCATGACTTCAAGTTGCGCCGGCGAAAAAGCGTAACCAGGCATTGTCGCCAGGCTCCACCATGCGTCACCTGCGTCAGGCCGAATCGAGAGACTGCTCTCGTAGGCTGCGATCGCTTCGTCGGGCTTGCCCAGTATTCTAAGCATGTGGGCGCTGCCGAGCAGTGCAGGCGTATCAGTCGCATCAATCTCAAGTGCGGCCTTGTAGGCGTCGCAAGCATCCTGTTCCCGCCCAACAATCGACAGGAGGTCACCGAGAACGCGGTGATTCTCAACGACGGCCGGATCCAGGCGTACTGCAATTTTCATTTGTTCTGCAGCTTCCGGTATGCGACCGCGATCGCCAAGGAACCGTCCAAGTTCGTTGTAGCCGAGATAGTGGTTGGACGTAAGTTTCACGATCCGCTTTAACAGGCCCTCGGCAACGATGTAGCGTTCGTCATCGGTCGCGATGCCCGCGAGCAGTCGGAGGGCATCCGTGTTGTTCGGTTCTTTCGCCAGAAGCTCTTCGCAGATCTGTTCCGCTCTGCTCACATCGCCCGCGGTTCTTAGACGGCTTGCCTCGTCGAGTAACCGGCCTGTCGGTGACAATTCGAGGTAACGCCTGCGGGCAGCCTGCGCCTGTTTTTGCTCTCCAAGTCGTGACCAGGCGTTCGCAAGCCCTGCCCAGGCGCCGGGTTGACTGGCATCGATGCTGACGGCTTTCTCAAAGTAGCGAACTGCCTGCTTTGCATCACCTTCGCCGAGGTGCAAGACCCCAAGATCCTCGAATGGCTTGGAAAAATCCGGTGCCAATCGGGTCGCGTGTTCAAGCACAGGCCTTGCGTCGGCAGGCCGGCCCAGTTTAAGCAGGATTGCGCCCAGCAATCCAAGGACATTGACGTCATCCGGCTGCTTCTGCAGGTAGGCAACACAATACTCCTCCGCCGCGCCGAACTGTCCTGAATTGACCAGCCTGAAAACGCCCTCAACCGTGAGTTGCGAATCATTCGGATTGGTCACTGCGTCGCTCCGGTGCCCAGGCCAGTGGCATCAACGAGCTGCGGAATTTTTGCAAGGTCTGTGGTCGCCATGATGTTGACGCCAGCGATACCGGGAATCTCACGGAGTTCCGCGACCTGTTCAACACAAATGTCAAAGCCTGTTTTCTCAGGGTCCGCCGCGGCTTCGATTCTGGTGGCAAGCTGCTCCGGTATCGTCGTGTTCGGCCTTGCATCGCGTAGCCAGCGTGCATCTTCGGCCGACGTCAGGATTGCGGTTGTCGCTATGACCGATAGTTTGCGGGTGATCTGGGCCGAAACAAGCTGTTGCATGTAGGTGCGTAGCAAATCCATATCGAGGCATGGATGCGTAAGCATAAACCTGGCGCCCGCATCCGCTTTCTCATTGAGTTTTCGGGGTTGCCAGCCCGGGGCTGGCCTGTGGGGCGTTACCAGGCCACCGATGAAAAAATCCGGGGGCGACCTCATTTGTTCATCGTCGACCATAGCTGCAGCCGAGGCGATCAGCTCCGCGCCGGTCATGTCGAATACGGCTTTTGGTCGCGGCTCAAGCACGTCGGGGATGCGGTTGCCACGGACCAGCAACAGATTGTTTATGTTCAGAGCCGCGGCGCCCATGAGGTCGGCCAGCAACGCAATCCTGTTTCGATTGCGACAACTTAACTGCATTATCGGGTCGATGCCATTTCGTCGCATCAGCGTTGCTGCGGCCAGTGCAGACATGTGCAAACGGCCGAACTGATTGTCGGTGACAATCACGCCGTCAATGCTGTCGCGCAACAACTCGGCCTGATGCCGTATCGACTCCGCATCCGTCTCCGGTCTGAGAAAACACTCAGCTGTTACAGCGAAGTCCCGCGTTCGAATTGCATCTCTGAAGCTCTTCATATTAGAGGTGAGGTTAGAAGGTTCAGGCGAGCACCACAATAGGCGGCTCTGATTCGCTCAGGGGCTACTGGCATTAGTGCGAGTGCTGTGTTGAACTTTCGTACCAGCTCTTTATCTCGAGGACGGTGCGATTCCAGTCGACGCCAAACCACAGGACCTTTTCGCAACAGCAGGTGCCCAGCTTCGTGCCGGCAATGCGCCACAGGCCGCGGCGACCTGCCGTGAAGCGTTGCAGCTGTTCCCCAGGGACGCAAACCTGCTATGCCTTGCAGCCAGGGTCAGCCTTGCGATGAAAAATTTTCCCGAAGCCAGGCAACGTCTTGATCAGGCCATCAAGTTGCATCCTGATTTCGCGCTGGCCCACGATGTCTTCGGTGATGTGTTGTTTGCACAGGGCTACGTCGGTACGGCGATCAAGGCCTATGAGCAGTCTCTGCGACTGGACCCGACCCGGGCGAACCTTGTACAGAAACTCGACAAAGCCCATGAAGTGCTGGCAAATGCGCCGCCAGCTGATACGACTGAAATGCCAACGCAGGCAGCCAGCAAAAAAATGGCCTATAGCGCCGAGCTGCAAAAAGCTGCGGAGTTTGCGAAATCGGAGGAGCCGAACAAAGCGGAAGATATCTATCGCGAGATTCTAAAAAAGGATCCTGAGCACGTTGAGGCTGCGCGACTTCTGGCTGAGATTGCGACTGAGAAGAAACGCTATCGCGATGCGGAGGTTTTTCTAAGACATGCCGCAGCTAACGCGCCCGACTATGGGCGCATCTGGGTCGACTTGTGTAATGTGCTGCGCGAGCTCGAAAAACTGGACGATGCGCTGGATTGTGCAACGCGCGTGATCAGTCTTGCCCCGGATAAGGCTGAACCGCACATGTTGCATGCGAACGTGCTCGGTGCGATGGGTCGGCACGACGAAGCTATCGATGCGTATGAAAGAGCGTTGGCTATTGCGCCGGGCAAAGCGGGTGCGATGTGCAGTCTCGGACACCACCTCAAGACGGTGGGAAAACAAGACGACGCTATAGCCATGTATCGGCGCAGTATTGCCACAAAGGCTGATCATGCCGAGTCGTATTGGAGTCTCGCCAATCTCAAAACGTTCCAGTTCGACGCTGCGGAAGTCGCTGCTATGCAGGTGTTGTTGGACAACGAGGATCTAAGGGACGATTCGCGAGTGCAGATCCACAATGCGCTGGGCCTGGATTTCGAATCTCACAAGAATTACCAAGCCGCGTTCGAGCATTATCGGCAATGCAACGACTTGCGTCGGCAGGCAGAGTCTTATGATCCTGTTGAGACCGAGGCAGGTATTGGGCGTGCGATTGAGCTGATGGATGCCCCATTCTTCGCGGAGCATTCGGATGTCGGCTGCGATGACCCGTCACCAATTTTTATCGTCGGATTGCCGCGCTCGGGCTCAACACTCATCGAACAGATTCTCGCCAGTCACAGCCAGGTCGATGGAACTCATGAATTGGGCGATCTTGCCAAAGTGGTTACCGGCATGCGGCGAAAAACGGGATGCAAATCGGGCTACCCCGATAACGTTGTCGAGCTCAGTGCGGAGCATTGGCGTGATGTCGGTTCGCAGTACATCGAGTCTACGCAGAAGTATCGCGCGGGCGCTGCGTTCTTTATCGACAAGAATCCGAACAACTTCATGTATATCGGCTTGCTGCGAGCAGCGCTGCCGAACGCCCGCATAATCAACGCGCGGCGCCACCCGATGGATAGTTGTTTCGGCTCCTACAAGCAGCTGTTCGCGAGCGGGCAGCCGTTTACCTATGACCTTATGGAGCTCGGCGAATACTATCTCCAGTACCAGCGTCTGCTCGATCACATCCACACCGTGCTCCCCGGGTTCGTACTTGACGTCCACTATGAGCAGGTTGTTGCCGACCTTGACGGCCAGGTTCGGCGCATCCTGGACTATTGCGGATTGCCGTTCGAAGAGGCCTGTTTGAGTTTTCATGAAACAGCACGGGCGGTTAAGACAGCAAGTTCTGAGCAGGTGCGACAGCCAATATATTCCAGTTCCGTGAACCTCTGGAAAAACTATGAGCCATATCTTCATGAACTCATTGAAGTTTTAGAACCATTGCTGCTCAAGCTGCCTGAGGCTGACCGACCCACGACCCTATAGGACAGGATTTTACCCACCAAGCGTTGTGAGACGATCAAGGGGCCTAAATTAGGGGGAATTGTATAATGGAATTGCGCGCATCTTACCGATTGACGCCTGTGGCCGGCGCAATCGCCACGGCCTTGACACCCGCCCACCAGGTGTTTGCACAGGATGACGACGGTGCTTTGGAGGAAATCGTCGTAACAGCGACCAAGCGTTCGCTGAGTATTCAGGACATTCCCGCTTCTATTCAGGCGATTACCTCGGAGTCCCTCGCAGAAATGGGCGCCAAGGGCATGGAGGACTACTCCCGCTTTATTCCTTCTGTCAACGTTGTGACCTACGGTGCCGGGTCCAATACGGTCGTGTTTCGCGGCGCGATTACAGGTTCTGGCTACATAGCGCAGTCGACGTCGTCGGTTTATCTTGACGAGATATCGATCACGACAACTGGCAGCCAGCCCGCGATACGGATGGTTGACGTAGAACGCGTCGAGGCATTGTCGGGCCCACAGGGCACTCTCTACGGCTCTGACGCTCAGGCTGGCACGATGCGGATCATTACCAACAAGCCGGTGATGAATGAATTCGGTGCAGTGTTCGACGGAGAAGTCAGAGGCGGCAGCGAAAGTGATGAGAGCTTCCGCGGCTCATTGACATTCAATGTGCCGCTTATCGATGACAAACTGGCGTTGCGTATCGTTGGTTATAGCGATAGAGACGGCGGCTATATCGATAACGTTCTTGGACACACGCCCGATTCGTCAGTATTGGGTGTAGCCTATCCGGCCGGCTTTGGAACACTCGACAATAGCGCATCCGTTGAAGAAAACTGGAATGAGGCTGATACTACTGGCGGCCGCCTTATTCTGAAGTGGGACATGAACGAAGAGTGGTCAACAACACTGACCGCCCTGACACAGAAAACTGAGAGTGGTGCGGACAACGACTACGACCCATATGTTGGTGATCTGCAGACCGTCCGCTTCCATGATGAGTATCGCGACGATAAGTACGACATGTACTCACTGGTAGTCGATGGCGATCTGGGCTTCGCGCAACTTGTCGCATCGGTCAACTATTACGATCGGGATATCAAAGCCCTCTACGACATAACGGCATACGCGCACTATTGGGCGGCGTTGTATTGTCACGATTCCTATTACCTGGCTGCCGATCTCGGACCTTACTACTGGGCGAATCCGGATACGGGCTACGCCGTGTGGTATCCAGTTTACTGTGGTGGCCCGAGTGTCGACTCAGATTTTTTCAGTTCCTATTACTCCCCGGCGCAGCAGGACAAATCGACAGCCGAGATTCGCCTTAGCAGTCAGGGTGATACGCTCGACTGGATCGTCGGCATGTACTACGAAGAGAGCAATGATTCGTGGCAAGCGCCGTTCGCGACGCCGACCAATGGTGGTGACGGTCAGACAAATATTTACCAGAATTCAGCTTCAGCGAGCTTCTGGGAATTCTATTTCTCAAACTACTATGGCACGCCCGTCAGTTACCCCGAAGCGACCTCACACTGGTACTCAGAAAGCAGCACGGACTGGGAGCAGACCGCTCTGTTCGGTGAGATGACGTGGCATATCAATGATGAATTTGATTTGACTGTAGGCGGCCGGTATTACGATCGCAGCAACAATAACAAGTACATCGTTGACCATCCGGGGGACAGTGGACTAAACGGTGAGCCCGATACAGGAGACCCGTTGTCGCGGCAGTACCGCCTGGCAAATGGCGGACGCCCTGAAGATCATGCTGCGAGCGAAACTGATTTTATTCCCAAGGTTGCGCTGTCGTGGACGCTTGATGATGACCGCATGATGTACGGCCTGTTCACACGCGGTGCACGTCCGGGTGGCGTCAATCGGAGTCGCGGTCAGCCATTCTTTTCGACCGGCTACGACTCGGATCTGATGGACAATTACGAAGTTGGCTATCGTTCGTCATTTGGCAACGGCCATGGGCGACTAAACGTTACGGCATATCACATGCTGTGGACAGACTATCAGCTCGAAGTTGTTGACCCGTCTTCCGATGCATGCCCGGGTGGCGGCGAAATCGCCGGTGTCTGTGGTCAGCCGTGGCAACAGATCGTCACCAATGCTGGCGAAGCGCACATTACAGGTGCAAACGTCGAGGTCGACTACGCCTTCAATGAGCGCTGGACTATTGGTGCCAATGCAGAGTTCACGGAAGCGGAAACAGACACGTCTGCCGACCTGAACGGCAATGGCGAGAACGATCTGGTTGGTGGGCTTCGCCTGCCGCTTACACCGAAATTCAAAGGGTCGGCATGGCTTGGATACGCCGCGCCAACCGAATGGATGGGAGCGTCGGAGTTCTTTAGTCGTCTGCAGATTTCGCACACCGGTGACCGGCTCAATGTGCTTGAGCCTGAACTGCCAACAGAATCGCCAAATCCGCAGTTTGAGAATCCGGCCTACACGATTGCCGATATTCGGGCAGGCATACGCGGTGATGATTGGGAGGTTTCCGTTTTCCTCAATAACATCACTGACGAACGCGCCGTCTATACTATTGGCACAGGTCTGTTCGAATGGGGAATGGCGAGTGTTGCAGACGGACGGGAGCACGTGCAGCGCGTCTATACGAACCGGCCACGCGAACTCGGTATTCGCTTTACCAAGAGTTGGGGCTTGTAGTGAGTTGCGCGAAACTGTTAGCTGAAAAAGGCCGGGATTTTCCCGGTCTTTTTTTAACTTTCGTCAGGCCAGACCTCAAGTCCATGAATAGCATTGCGAATGTCCATCGACAGATTGACCGACCCCACTTTCTGACGAGATTCGGTATCGTACAGGCTGATAGTGGAGGGTGAAGAGCCTGCCGCAATCAGTCGGTCATTGACGATGCACAGCCCGCGGCCGAAACCTTGTCGTGCAACTTTGGAGTCGTCGATTCCCGCAAGCTCAATGTGTTCCGGGTCGTAGCTCGGGACAGTGAATGCAAGTGGCTTACCCGCACGGGGAACGTACCGCACACAGTCATTGGCTGTGTCATTGAACACAACGCCGCCGTGCCATGGGCGCCCATTGTGTGTGCCAGGAGGCAAATTGCAGTATTCAGACACCGACCAGTCACTTTCCAGTTGCAGCAACGCGTTAGTGCGCAGCCCGCTGAGAAAGATGCCACCGCTATCCACGTGAACCATGTTGATGTGAAAGTCATTCACAGCACGTGGCCCGGCATCGCCGCGCGGGTCGAAAGTGTAGCCCTTCCATTGATCGTATTGTTTGATGAGCTGGAATCCCCAGTCAAACTCGTTCGTGTCGAGGTTGAATGCGAGCAGGCAATCGAAGCCTGTGGACGTCAAAAAAATTCGGCGCTCCATGCGCACGATTTCATGACAGTGTTTCAGATAGCGATTTCGGAACGAGCGTTTGCGTTCGAACTTGCGGTCATAGCAGTACAATTCGTCGCTGGCCGCCACATAAACGTCGTCCTGATCGAATGTGATTCCACGAAGGCCGCGATCGGCGCCGCGTCCGTCAAAGTCGATGCCACTGGTATTCCAGTCGACAAGTTGCTCTCCGCTCTGTGCGTCGAAGTCAACTATAAAAATTCCGCCATGGCTCTCGCCTTGCTGGCTGCCGCGCACAACAGAGGTCGCGATGAGCTTTGGTAATTTCAATGTCATTTAGAGGTCGTGGTTTCCATAGGCGTACAATGCAATTGTCGCACAAACCCGGAGTGTTTGATGAGTAAGAACAATCGTCAAAAACGTATGAATGCAGATGTTCTTTCGCATGAATTCGCCATCAGTGCTGCGATACCCTTTGGCTTGACTGACTGATGGATATCTATACAGCGACGATCGCGGCTAGCATCATTGTGTATATCGCGATTGGCAACTACGCCGGCCGCGGTGTCAAACAGCTGGATGACTACTATGTCGCCGGCCGGCGGGCACCGACTCTCATTATCCTCGGCACGCTCGTAGCGAGTGTTATGAGCTCAACGATGTTCCTGGGCGAGGCAGGTTTCGCCTATGAGACACAGGCAGGCCCTTACGTTCTTTTCCCGCAGGCGGCTTGTGCCGGTTACGTCATCGGAGCGATCTTTTTCGGCCGCTATTTGCGTCGCAGCCGTGCGACGACGGTCGCTGCTTTCTTCGGTGCGCGTTTTAACAGTCCTCGCGTCCAGGCGATCGCCGGAATTACGATCATTCTGGCGCTGGGCGGTTACTTGCTTGCCGTGACGCAGGGCGCTGCGATACTGCTGTCGCAGTTGTCAGACCTCAGTTACATCGAAGGCCTCGTTGTCGCGTGGTTAAGCTACACGATGTTCACGATGTATTCCGGGTCACGCGGTGTGATTCTTACCGATACGCTGATGTTCCTGCTGTTTACCGTTGCGAGCGTGGGTGCAATTGTTTACCTGGTCGATGATCTGGGCGGCTGGCCAACCATTATCGAAGGCCTGGTCGCGATTGAGTCGAAGCAAGATCTGATGTCATGGCACGGCATCATAGGCCCGGGAACGGATTGGCCGACTGCGACCGACTACCTGATCTGGGCGATAGTTATTGATGTCAGCTGGATGATTGTCTATGCGGTCAGCCCATGGCAGTCGAGTCGCCACCTGATGGCCAAGAATGAGCACGTGGTGCTGCGCGCGTCCTGCCTCGCCTGTCTCGCCGTTGCGTTGTTACAAGTCATGGTTTATGGCATGGGCGGTGTTATCAATCTCGGTAACGCTGAAATTGTCCCGGCTGAAAGTGCGACGATCTGGGCATCACTCAACATGCTGCCGAAGTTTCTGGGTGCGCTGATGCTGGCTGGAATCATGGCGGCGATACTGTCATCAGCATCAACGTTCCTGTCACTGGTTGGGTTCAGTGCCAGCAACGATATCGGCATACATAAGAGCAACGATGAGATGAAGACCCTGCGCTTCAGTCGGCTCATGATGCTGGTCATCGGCATTATGGCGCTCATTGCCGCGCTCGTGTTTCCGCCGCAGATATTCTGGCTGACGACGTTCATTGCAACCGTATTTGCATCGTCGTGGGGGCCTGTCGGCCTCATGAGCATCTGGAGCAAGCGGATAACGGAGTCAGCTGCATTCTGGGGAATGCTGACGGGCCTGGTGTTCAATATCGTGCCGAAGTTTTTTGAGTTTATCGGCATGTTGTATCTTCCGTCGTATCTGAATCCTGTCATCATCGGCGCGGTCGCAAGCCTGGTCGTTACGATCGCGGTTTCTCGACGTACTGAAGTGAGCAGGGAAGAAAAAGCCTATCTACGGAAACTGCATGAGCGGCCGGAAGATGAGGTTGATGTCAGAAAAACAAAAACAACACTTATCGCTCCGGCATTGCTTATCGTCAACGGACTTGTCATGCCAACGCTACTGGCAGTCTACTATGTGCTGCCGTACCAGCGCGCGACCGGCACATTGCTCGGCGATGGCTCGCTTGACTGGGCGACCGGCGAAATGGGGCTACTGATTAGCTGGGGCGTAATCTGGATCAGTCTTGGGGTATTCGCGATCTACTACATTCGCAAAGCCTATTCGCCAGTGCGCCAGGGGGATGATCGTATGCACGGGCAAAACCTCGAGTAGTAACTCAGTAGTCGGGCGGCGGTGTCGCGCGAGCTCTGTCAGGTGTCCAGAACGGCTTGGTTTTGCGGGTGCATCGAACGACGCGGCTGTACTGGCGCAGTTCCTTCTCGTAGTAAATCTCGGCCCAAAGGCTGCCTTTGATATGAGGTGTTTCAATCATGGCGAGTGCGATGTTGGCCTTGACGGCCGGTGACCACATTGCAGACGTCACATAGCCGATCTCTTTCGTGCAGCGTTTGTCTTTGTATATGTAAGAGCCTTCCGCAGGCTTATTACCTTCAATGTCGAGTTTTGTCAGCGTGTATTTCGGGCCTCGCCGTTTTTCCTCAAGCAGCGCTCTGCGACCACTGAAGTGCGGTTTCTTGAAGTCAATCAACCAGCCGAGGCTCAATTCAAAAGGCGTCTGGTCATGCTCGAAGTTAACTGTCCTCAGAGCTTCGTTAAATTCCATCGCGGGCATAATGAAGGCGGCTTCCAGTCGCGCCATGTTTGTGGCGGCTTCGCCAAACGGTTGAATACCGTAGTCGTCACCCGCTCTGTATAGATCGTCCCAAAGCTCGAGTGCCAGGCCGGGCTCTATCCAGAGCTCGTAGCCAAGGTCTCCTGTAAATCCGGTGCGCGAGACCATCAGTGTTCCACCATGGAATGGGAAGTGACGGATGTCGAACGGTTTCGCAGTCTCGATTCCTTCGAGCCCCAACTTCTTCAGGACGGCGCAGGTTGTCGGCCCCTGAAATGACAGCGCGGCGATATCGTCGGTAACATCCGTGACTGTGACGTCGTCGAAACCGAAGGCACTTTTCGCAAGCCATGCCGTACAGGGGCTGCCGCAAGTCAGCATGAACTTGTCGCTGGCGAGACGAAAGATCGTGCCGTCATCAATCATGCGCCCTTCGTCTGTACACCACACGCAGTAGGCGACGCGATTGAGGCCAATCTTCGCGACATCTCGCGTCACCATTCGATTCAGCATTGCTTCGGCGTCGGCGCCCGAAATCTCATACTTCTGCATGGGGCAAATGTCGTACGTCGCACAGGCATTGCGCACACAGAAGTACTCATATTCGGCGTCGTAGTAATACTCGGCAAACTTGTAGCCATTCCACGCGGCCCACGCCTCGCGAATATTGAGCACTTCCGCCCGCGGGTAGAACGGAGACAGTTTCAGGCGTTCGCCAGCGTAAGGGTCTGAGATGTTCATTCGTTATTCATCGTAAAAGTCGTCTTCGGGCACCGTATTCGTGCGGCGCAGGTCCAACAGAATTTCTCTTGCGGCATTCGCACCGCAGACGGATGAGACGCCGCCGCCCGGGTGAGTTGACGAGCCGCACATATACATGTTCCGGACTGGCATCCGATATTGTCCGTATCCCGGGAAAGGCCGGTTGAAGAACAGCTGATCGATCGTTAGTTCGCCCTGGAATATATTGCCTTCCGTAAGACCAACCTCGTTCTCGATCTCGTGTGGCGTGCGAACTTCCATGTGGACAATCAGATCGCGGAAGCCGGGGCTGTAGCGTTCGATTTTGCTAATGACAGATTCGCCGAACGCGTCGCGTTTTTGCGGCGTCCACGGACCGTCTGCGAGTTGCGGTGGACAGTACTGTACAAAATTCGACATCCAGTGTTGCCCGGGCGGAGCAACCGTTGGATCCCAGGCCGAGGGAATGACCGACTCAACAAACGGGTCATCCGACCAGCGCCCGTGTTTCCAGCAGTCGTAAGCACGTTCCATCGTTTCAAGCGATCCTGTGAAACCCTGCCCGCCGCGTGCCAGGTAGCGATTCTCGGGTACGCCCGTAAACTTTGGCATACCAGACAAAGCAATATTGACCTTGCCCGAGGACCCGCGAATTTTGAAGTTGCTCGCTTTTTCGTAGATGCCGTCGGGCAGGTCGTGCTTGTCCATGACCTTGGTAAAGGTGCGTTTTGCGTCGAGATTCGATACGACAATATTCGCTCTAAGTTCGTCGCCGTTCTCAAGCACGACGCCGACTGCCTTGCGGTTCTCGACAAGTACTTTTTCGACCCCGGCGTTTGTACGGATCTCACCGCCACTTTCGGCGACGGAACCTGCGATCGCTTTCGAGATGGCACCCATTCCGCCGCGCGCAAGACCCCATGCTCCAATACTGCCGTCAACATCACCCATGACATGATGCAACAGGATGTAAGATGAGCCGGGTGAATAGACGCCCAATGCGGTACCGATAATGCCTGGACTGGCCATCGCTGCCTTGATCAAATCGTTCTCGAAGTAGTCTTCGAGGTACTCGGCCGCACTCATCGTGAAAAACCGGACGTACTCGTAAATCTCTTTTTCGCCAAGCTTCCAGAACTGCCTGGCCAGGAACAGCAGTTCCATAATGTCGCGTGGCTTAAATGAGCTGGGGTCTGGCGGTGTGCGCATGAGAGTTTTGCGGATTAGCTGTGAATAGCGCGTCAGGTCGGTCTGAAACCGATGCATTGCATCCGCGTCGTGACGTGAGTGGCGCTTCAACTCCAGATGCGCCGCTTCCTCATCGTGGTAGGAGAACAGGCGTTCGTCACGATCCCCAAAGTTTACAGTGCCAAGATAGGGCACGAGGATCAGCCCGTGCCTCGCGAGATCGAGGTCGCGATGTATGGCCTGGCGCATCATGCTGCAAACATACGAACAGCTTGAGTATTTCCAACCCTCGTGGATTTCGCGTGTCACTGCAGCGCCGCCAATGTAATCGTTCTTCTCCAGAACCACGACATTGAGACCCGCTTTCGCAAGGTAGGCTGCATTCGTCAGGCCATTGTGGCCGGCACCGATAATAATTGCGTCGTAATTACTCATCGCAAGATCTCGCGTGCGGCGTTGTAGCCTGCTGTACCTGTAATGTCGCCGCCCGGATGACTGCCTGCAGAGCACAGATACAAACCGGGAACCGGCGTATTGTACTGGGCAGCGCCATAAGTCGGTCGCATCATGAGCATCTGGTCCATCGCGAACTCTGTATGGTGCCAATGGCCACCCGTCACGTTGTGCGACTGTTCCAGATCCGCCGGCGTCAGGAGTTCCTTGTGCAGAATTTGTTCGCGGATCGTCGGCGCATACTGAGCGATCGTCTCGATCGCGCGCTCGCAAACCTGTTCTCTGGCCGCGTCAGTCCATCCACCTTTTAGTTCGTACGGCACGTACATGACGTGTGCCGACAAGACGTGCTGGCCAGCGGGTGCGCAGGACTCGTCGTGCAGGCTTGGAACGACGACCTCCATGACAGGGTTGGTCGGAAGCTCACCATACTTGGCATTGTCGAAGGCAAATTCGATCGCGTCCATATTCGGCGCGATAATCATACGGCCATCGGGTCGATCGAGCCCGGCAAAATCCGGCTCGCCGTTCAATGCGAGATGTAGCTTCGCTACGTAGCCGTTACAACGCAAGCGGCGAATCTGGTTCGTAAAACCGATATCGAGATTCTCTGCACCAACCAGGCCCAGAAAAGTACGTTGCGGATCCGTGGCCGAGACAACGCGAATTCCACTGATAGTCTCGCCGTTTTCCAGTTCTACACCCGTGGCGACCAGGCCGTCTTCATTTCCATCCACGATGATTCGGGCAACTCTCGTATTGCATCGGATTTCAACGTCCGATGCCTGCGCCGACTTTTTGAGTGATTCGATCAGTCCGTTTACGCCGCCAGCAGGGAGTGAGTGAGCGCCTCTGGATTCTCCGGACATGCGATACAACGTGGCGAGTACCGCACTGTTCGGTGATCGTGGAGCCAGTTTGGCTCCGATAAGACCGTCCCAGCTTAATGCGGCCTTGAGAAGATCGTTCTCAAATTGTTCGTCCATGAGGTCACGCATCGGCAGTGATGCGACGCGCAGCAATTCCTGCATAGTCTGTTTGCCCGACAGGCGAATACTGGCGCCAAGGTGCACGAAGGTCATCAGGTCCTTGAAGCCGCGGCTGCCGAGTCGTGGCATCGTCTTGCTCCAGAAAGGTTTCAGGACATCGGCAAAGCGTCCCATTTGACTCAGGTAAGCCTCGTAAGCGCGTGCGTCTTGTTCACCGGATCCGGCTACGGAACCCTGCTTGATAACAACATGATCCTGATCGGTGCTGAGGCCAATCGTGGCAATGGACTCTGCGTTCGTTTCAAGGCCATGGGCCCGAAGATCCAGGTCCTTCGCAACTCTGGGCGAGAAGTGCGAGATTGAATGCGCCACAGAGCAGTGGAACCCAGGATGAAACTCGTGACTGGCCCCGAGGCCGCCTGTACTTGCAGATGCTTCCAGCACCAGCACACGCTGGCCGCTGCGCGCCAGGTAGGCGGCGCAAACGAGGCCATTGTGGCCTGCACCGATTATGATCGAATCGTATTGACTCACTGCTGTACCGCGTTGTTTTTATTCCTAATCTGTACGCTAGTCACGATGAAGCGGGAGTGCTTCCGCGCCTACACGCCGATGATGCTAAATGCCTGCATGGACATCAATAGAATCGGCCCACGTATAAATATAAGCTGTTGAACCGCGT
>JAHZJK010000005.1 GCA_022600955.1 Gammaproteobacteria bacterium | reverse complement strand
GGGCCCTCGAAGACTACGAGGTTGATAGGCTGGGTGTGGAAGTTCAGTAATGGATGAAGCTAACCAGTACTAATTGCCCGTGAGGCTTGGCCATATAACACCAAAGCAGTTTTGGTGTGTTCTGCAACGTGTAATGCGACGCTGAAATAGACTACTTACAACATCAAAAACGAATCCAAATTGTTATTAATTCGGATCAAAGGGATTTTTCTCTTTGAACCAACCAGTTTTCCTGGCGGCAATAGCGAGCGGGAACCACCCGATCCCATTTCGAACTCGGAAGTGAAAACGTTCTGCGCCGATGGTAGTGTGGGGTCTCCCCATGTGAGAGTAGGACACTGCCAGGATTTATTTATGAAAGGCCGCATCCCGAAAGGGTGCGGCCTTTTTTATTGGACATGAGGCCGCTGCCGAAATACTGCGGTTCTTTTACGCTCGGCCGCTTCCGCAAGCTTCCCTTGAGTCCGGGTTTAACGTCGTTAGAGTTGCGGAGAAACCGGAGTGATTCGCGGCTGGATTGCGCTGAGGGATCGATCGCGCCGACCAAAACCTGCTGCCGCGTTTCCCGCACAATGAAAAGTGGCGAAACGTGCGATTTTCGCAAGCCATTGGAATTCCGGGGCTTTTGTTTCGCAAGTAACCGCTTAACCGTTGCGTTTTAGCAACATATCGCGAAAATGTATGAAGAATATGAGCTCAGCCATTTACATATGTGTTGTGATTTCGCATCATGAACACCTTCGACCGGGTCGGTAATCGAATCCCGGTGCGGTGCAAGGGCCATATATAGGCCTGCCGTCCAGTTTCAGCATAAGGGGTAAAAAATGAGAGTCGATGAAGAACGCGCATTCCTCGCGCGTATACTCAGTCCGTTTGCCGTTGTCTTTGCCGGTCTCGGTCTGCTTGCAGGCCCAGCGATGGCGCAAGACGATAGCGGCGCAGACAATCTTGATGATCTTGCCGCACTCGAGGCAGATGGCGATAGCGTTGAAGAGGTCATAGTTACCGGTTCGCGCTTGCGACGAAACACGTTCTCGAGTGTTGCGCCGCTGCAGATTATCACCGGCGAGGTGTCTCGCAATCTGGGTGCTGTCGACCCCGGTACAATCTTGCAAGACTCTTCTACGTCTGCAGGCATTCAATTCGACACAACCTTTGGCGGCTTTGTTCTTGATAACGGCCCCGGAGCATCCACAGCCGACCTCCGCGGTCTCGGCGCGGAACGTACCCTGGTATTGCTGAACGGACGCCGTATTTCACCCGCGGGCGTCGAAGGTGTGCCAGTCGCCCCTGACTTAAACGTCATTCCGAGCACATTGGTCAGTCGTTACGAGATTCTGCTCGACGGCGCATCATCAGTTTACGGTTCGGATGCCGTATCCGGTGTTGCCAATGTCATTCTGCGCAAAGACTTTGATGGCCTTGAGCTCGAAGCTTATTCACGCATTCCGCACCACGGGGAAGGCATTGAGAATACGCTCAGCGCAGCCTGGGGCGCCAACTACGATCGCGGTTTTTTCGGCGTCGGTGTTGAATACACGAAGGGTGACTCCGTCACCTACGCCGATCGCCCCTGGACAGCAGACTGTGCGTCCTACCGGGAGCAGACGACAACCGGAGAGATACGTACAACAAATATCGCTTATGCTGAGCAATACGGCATGAAGACGTCTCCATGCGTGACCTCATTCGGTTCACAGCGTGTATTCGATAATAACGGTTTGTTCGGCTCGATCTACTTCACCGAAGGCACGTCAAATGTCGGAATTCCGAATTGGTCGGAAGCAACCGGCGGATTCGATATCGTCCTGGATCAGGACGGCAACGGCGCGCCCGACGTTGACTTCACGGACTACTTCACCGCGAATGAGGATAACTCGACGCACTTGTTGCCCGAACGCGAGCGCATCAGCTTCATGACTTACGGTGAATACACCTTCGACGGTGATATGAATATCACGCCGTACTTCGAGGCGACGTACAACAAACGTGAGACCTACTTTTTTGACGCGGGCAGCGTAATTCAAGAGGAAGTTGTTGCGACGAATCCTTACAACCCCTGCAACCCCAATGGCGTTGACGGTGTGGACTGTTGGAGCGCATACAACAATATCCTCACAAACCCGCAATACATTACCGGCTTCCAGGCCGCTCCGCTTATCGGCGGCGCTCCGATCTCCGACTTTTGTGTGGCTAACAATATTCCGGTCAGTGCGACAAGCTGCACGCCAGCCCAATTCGGCGTGGGTCCCGGATTTTTCGATGCCCTCCCGGGCGGTGGACCTGGCGTTGCCAGACCGCTCGAGGCGCAGTTCTCTATCGCGGGTGATCGCAACGAGGGCTGGATCGAAGTCGATCAGTTGCGATACGTCGCCGGTATGCGCGGCGATCTGCCAATGCTTGACTTTGGTTCCTTGGACAACATGGGCTTCGATATTGCCTACGTCTACAGCGAAAGTAATGGCGATTCGGTTCGCCAGGGTGTGAACGAAGAGCAACTCCAATACTCGCTCAACACGTCACGCATCGAAAATGGCCAGGTGGTCTGCGGCACACCGACTGGCGGCAACTGTGTACCGGTCAACGTATTTGCACCGTCGCTGTACCAGGGCCTCTTTGGCAACGAACTTGCGACCCAGGCAGAGCGCGACTTCCTGTTTTCGACCCGTACGATTGACACGATTTACAAGCAATCCTACATCAGCGCTCTTTTGACAGGCGATATCTTTGAATTGCCTGCAGGGCCGGTCTCAGCGGCTATTGGCTATGAGTATCGTAATGACGATATCGAGTCCCGGCCGAACGACGTTGCTGCAGAAGGGCAACTCTGGGGCTTCTTCAAGGACCTTGGTGCGACAGGCGAAAAAGACACGGAAGAGTACTTTATCGAGGTAGAAATGCCGCTGCTGGCCAATGTACCGGCGTTCCAGGAGCTGACAACGAACGTATCTGTAAGGCACACGGAAGACGAGTTCTATGGTGGTGCCTGGACCTACTCGGGCAAACTCTCGTGGCGTCCGACGGACTCGCTCTTGCTGCGCAGCACGGTCGGCACGTCGTATCGTGCGCCGAACTTGCGCGAAAACTTCCTCGAAGGTCTTAGTGGATTCGCGACCGTCGATGATCCGTGCGTCGTTCCGGCGGCAGCGATCACTCAGGACATTAATGGCGCGATCATCTACGACGCGACACTCGATCCTCGCAGCAACCAACTGATACAGAACTGTATTGATCAGGATATAGACCCAACGTCACTCGGCATTGTTGTGGCAAACGCGACCTCGTCACCGCTCTACTCGGTGGAAGTGTTGCAGTTCGTTGGTTCGACCGGATTGCAGGAAGAGAAATCGGAGTCCTGGACCGCAGGTTTCTCTTGGGAGCAGCCGTTCTTCGAAGCTTTCGATCTGTCGATTGGCGCAACCTACTACGAAATCGAGATTACTCAGGAAATCGTCCAGTTCAGCTTCCAGGGCGCTGTAAATGATTGTTACTTCGATGCCGAGGGCGACAGTCCCTTCTGCGACGCCATCAGGCGCGAGGATCTTGGCGGAGGCATGTTTGGCCTGATCGACGATGTTGATCAGAACTTCATCAACCGCGACTCGCTGAAGGCGCGCGGTGTTGACCTCAATCTCGCACTCGACTGGCCGACTTCTGTTTTCGGCAAGGCGGTCGACCTGGGCGTGGACATGAACTTCAACCGCAAGCTCGAGTTCTCCGACCTGTTCATCTCGGATATCGACGGATCGATTTCGGCGGACAGCGATCTTGGCGATTTCGGCCTGCCTGAGTGGGAAGGCCAGGGTATCTTCCGTGCAGACATGGGTGATTTCCGCCTGACGTGGGCAACCCGCTATCTCGGTAGTGTCGAGATCGATCCGGATGTCCGCGAGGACTTCCCGTTCACCGGTGCTGACTGGTTGGGTGGCGATTCGTGGACGTGTCTCGGTGCCGCCGCTGGTGATGTTGATTGTCGACCGGTGGGTGAGGCCGCTAACTACTTCCGTCACGACGTGTCGTTCTACTACTACGGCGATGTCTTCACGATCGGTGCGGGCGCGCGCAACGTCTTGGACGAAGAGCCGCCGCTGATCGACGGCCGAGTAATTGCGTTTGACCGTTCCAACGTCCCATTGGGCCGTGGCTACGACGTTCAGGGCCGACAGTACTTCATTAACGTATCGGCATCATTCGACGACCTGTCGTTCTGACAATTTTGGTAAACTTGAAAGCCTGCGGGAGCAATCCTGCAGGCTTTTTCTATTGTTAAACAGAGGCAATCGCTGGTAGCACCGCTGTGCAACGGCGAGAGGATTCGACAATGACATTTTCGAAAAAAGTACATGCAATGATGATTGGGCTTGGGTTGCTAGCATCGGCCAGCGTCGTGATGGCGAGTGACGATGCAGCAGCAAATGAGCCGTATCCGCTCGATTACTGGGCCTTGCGCGCGGTCGTCAGCAATGTCGAAGTGTCCCCCAGTGGTGACCACGTTGGCATGCTCAAGATTCTGAGCAAGACCGGCGATCCAATCCTGCACATATACGAAAGCGACAATCTCGAGGATACCGACCCGATCATCGTCAACGCCGATCCAATGGAGATTCAGGGGTTCTCCTGGGTCAGCGATCGCGAGCTGGTCATGTTCCTCCGGCAGAAAGTTCGGAACAAAATCGAAGGACAGAATCAGGGCGTCTATGAGGGCCGCATCACGCGTCTCAATATCGACACGCTCGAGTTCGACGATTTCAGTGTTGAGGATCCATTTGTTGAAAGCCTGATCGAGAATGACCCCGACACAATTATGGTTTCTACGCAGCCTGGACTCGACGACGGCCTTGGTTTCGGCGAGGCTTTTCGCCCGCGCGCCTATTACAGACTTAACCTCAAAAAGGGCACCAAGCGGCTGGCATTGCGCGGGCGTGTCGACATGGCGCAGTTCGATTTTGACGCCGATGGCGATCCGTACATTGGGCGCGGCCTTGATACACAATCAAAATCATTCGTCTGGTATTACCGTCCGAAAGGCGGGAAAGGCTGGGACGAAATTCACAGGCTACCTGAAGCTAGCTTCGAAGAATTCTCGATACTGGGTAAAGACAAGGCTGTACCAGGTAACCTGATTGTCAGGGCAAACAACGGTCAGAATTTTGCGGGACTTTGGTCCTTCAACACCAAGACCAGGCAGTTTGATGAGCAGATGTATAGTCGCAACGACGTCGATGTGCTGGGCGTCCGCTACCACAGCAATAGCTGGGAGCACCCGGGACTTATCACAGCAGTGAGTTATTTCAAAGACAAGCATCGCTACGAGTACTTTGATTCGACCGAGGGCGCCACTTATAACCAGCTTGAGGAGCTGATTCCTCATGCGCACCATGTGCGAATCACGTCTCGTTCGCGGATCGGTAATACGTTTACGGTCTTGAACCAGGGCCCACGTGATCCGGGAACGTACTATATGTACCGTGACGGCAAGATCAAGGCTGTCGGCAGCCAGCAACCGTTGCTCGAGTCTGAAAATCTCGCCAGAACCCGCTACGTGCGTTACAAGGCGCGCGATGGGCTGATGATTGGTGGCCACGTTACGGTGCCAAACGGCAAAGGGCCGTTTCCGCTTATTACGATGCCGCATGGCGGGCCTGAGGTCCATGAGACGATCGTCTATGACGAGTGGGCACAGGTATTGGCCAATTACGGTTACATGGTGCTGCAGCCGCAATACCGAATCTCCAGGGGGTACGGCCTCAGCCATTTCGAAGCCGGGTTTGAGAGCGGTGCGTTAGGTCGGGCGGCGCAAGACGATGTCGACGACGGCGCGCAATTCCTGGTCGACAAAGGCCTCGCCGATCCCGATCGCATGGCGATGTATGGTTGGTCCTACGGCGGCTACGCAGCGCTGGTCGCTGCGGCGCGTACACCGCAGATCTACCAGTGTGTCATCGCCGGTGCCGCCGTTGCTGATCCAGTCTGGTTCTCAAATGAGTTTCGGAACGCGTTCCCGATCCGCGCACAAACGAAGATCGTGCTTAAGAATCGTGATGCAGGCGTTCGGCCGGCTGAGGAGGTTGAGAAGGTCAATGTGCCGGTAATGCTCGTGCACGGTGACGTCGATCAGCGGGTGCAGTACTACAATGCCAAGCGCTATGCAGATCTGCTTGAGAAGCACGGCAAAACCTACAAACTCGTCAAGCTTGAGGGAGCCGACCATTTCTCCAACACGTTGTTCTACGATCATCAGCTAAAGCTTTACGGGGAGCTGCTCGGATTCCTTGAGTCATCGAATTGCTTCGGCGAGGATAGCGTGCAGACCGCGGCCAACGACAAGCACTAATTCGATGTAGTTGCATGTGAGAGCAGGGCGCTGGCAAGACCTGTTTATGAACGGCCGCACTCCGAAAGGTTGCGGCCTTTCGCTTATGTCCGGAACATCATGAAAATTACCTTACTCGGCCACTACGATATTGCGAGTCTGTACGCGCTGAACAGACTGATAGGGCTATTGCCTGTTCACAACCACACGGTACTACTGTCAGGCGAACAGGCTTCAAGTGAAGCTGAAGACCCGAGACTGACCGCATTGGCCAGCCACGATAAAGCGCTCAGCGATCGATTTCTGGCAGGACAGTTCGATGTCGACCTTGCCGCAGAGCTTTCTGAGCAGTCGCGAGCTACGCTCAACAATCCAAACAGTCCCGATGGACTGCAGTCGCTCGCGGCGACAAGTCCTGATCTTGTGGTTTCGATCCGCTACCGCCGAATCCTGAGAGACGATGCGATCGCGATACCCGCACATGGCGTGCTCAACCTGCATTCAGGAATCCTGCCTGACTATCGCGGCGTAATGGCGACGTTTTGGTCAATGCTCGATGGCGCGAGTGAGATCGGCACGACCCTGCATCGTATCGTCGACAGTGGCATCGATACGGGGCCTGTCATCGAAATCTGCAGACGCCCGACTCAATACAGCAAGTCCTATCTGGCTAATGTACTCGCCCTGTACGCTGGCGGCTGCGACACAGTCGCTTCCGCCGTTCGCGGCATTGCGTCAGGGAGCGTGCTGGCAGAGTTGCCACAAGTCTCTGGCGGCAGTTATTACAGCGAACCCGGATCCGCCGACGTGCAGCGTTTCGAGGAGCTGGAATTGAGTCTTTTCGCCGAAGACGAAACGGTATCTCGTTAGTTAGGGGTAGCAAAAAGCGCCGTCCCCTGTTTTCATAGGTCAGATGAATACTCCAAAGATACTATTACTCCTGGCGTTGCTTGTCGGTTGTTCCGATGAATCAGGCGAGACCGGCAATGCCGAAGATGCCAATCTGATTCTGACCAACGCGCAAGTTTATACCCTTGCCTGGGACGAGCCCGGTCCAGATGGCTCAGTCATGCCCAATGCACCGCACGACGAGAACGGCTGGCACGCGGATGCTGAAGCTGTGGCGATACGGGCTGACAAAATCTTGTTCGTTGGCAGCAATGAAGACGCGATGACGTTCAGGGGAGAGTCGAGCCGGGTTGTCGATCTTGCGGGCGCCACGGTGATTCCGGGCCTGGTTGATTCGCACACGCACATCTTCGGCTTGGGCGCGTTGCTGGACCAGGTCAATCTCATCGGCGTCGAGACCGAGGAAGATGCCGTTGCGTTGATCGTCGAGCGCGCCAAGTCGGTACCAAAAGGTGAGTGGATTGTTGGCAGGGGCTGGGATGAAGGTGCCTGGGCCAATGCCTATCCTGACAAAGTGTTGTTGTCAGCGGCGGTGCCAGATCACCCGGTCTTCATGGACAGCCTGCATGGATTTGCCGGCTGGGCAAACCAGGCGGCGCTGGATGCCGCAGGGCTCAATGCAACAACAGAGGTTCCGGTTGGCGGTGAGATGCGTCTCGGGAGTGACGGTCAGCCTGGTGGATTGTTTCTGAACAATGCTGTCGAACTGCTCAGCGATGCTGTCCCGGCGCCGTCGCGAGAGATCCTGGCCAAGCAGTTGCTGCTGGGACTCAATCAAATGGCAGCCGATGGTTACACGGCAGTGCACGATGCAGGCCTCGCCACAAGGGCAATGAGTATTCTCGAACAGCTCGAGGCTTCTGGCGAGCTGCCTATACGCGTGTACGCGATGTTGTCGCTGCGCGACGAAGACCTGATTCGCAAGTGGATTGAAAAAGGCCCGGACACGGATACAGACAGCATGCTCGTCACGCGTACTGTTAAGGCTTACTACGACGCGGCATTAGGTTCTCGCGGCGCGCGCCTTCTGTATGACTACTCGGATATGCCCGGTCATCAGGGCATCAGCGGAGATGGCTATGGCTTCAACCAGGCGCTGAATGCGGAAGCGATGAAGGCCGGATTCCAGATCGCGATCCACGCGATCGGTGATGCTGGCAATCGCGAAGCAATCGATATTCTCGAAAAAGTCTTCAACGAAGATCCCGCCACTGCCAAAAACAGACATCGTATCGAGCATGCGCAGGTCATCAGTCCCGAGGACATTCTACGCCTGGGGCCGCTGGGCCTGATCGCATCAATGGAACCGCCACATGCCATGGAAGACAAGACCTGGGCGGAAGAGCGCCTGGGGCCGGAGCGCGTCCTCGGCGCATATGCCTGGCGGTCGTTGCGCGAAGCGGGCGCAAGACTGACTTTCAACTCTGATAATCCCGGCTCAGACCACAGCATCTTCTATGGGCTGCATTCTGCAATCACGCGGCAGGACAAGAACCAGCAACCTGAGGGTGGTTGGTACGCCGAACAGAGAATGACCGCGGATGAGGCCGTGCGCGGCTACACCCAGTGGTCAGCGTATGCCAGCTTTCGTGAGGATGAAGCAGGCGTCATTGCGGCCGGCCGCTGGGCGGATCTGACGGTCATGACCGTTGATCCATTTGCGCTCTCCGACCAGGTGCCGGGCGATATCCTGAACGGGCAAATCGTTATGACCGTCGTCAATGGAGAGATAGTCTACGAACGCTAGCCCCGCCTGGCCGCTCAGGCGCCCGGTTGAGAGTTCGACAGCCAGAATAGTCTCTACGGAAACTGTTTCGGAACCCCGTTTCCAGTTGACTCATTCGGCCGAAAGGTCGATAGTTAACGGAGTTGCCTGTGGTTATTCTGCAACGAGATTGAACAACCACGTTAGGCACTTGTTTTATCCAGCATGCTGTAACCGACCCGCGGGAGCGAATATGGCTTATATAGCGTGCAATCCGACTAAAAATGTCAGGGAGAAAAGAACGTGAATAGAAAACTGAATGTATGCAAGGGAGTAATGCTCGCCCTCGCGATGCCTGCGACTGTTGCATTTCCGCAACTAAGTTTTGCGCAGACTGACGCCGATGAAGAGGTAATCGAAATGATTATCACTACCGGTACGCGTCGAGCAGATCGTTCGGCGGCGGACTCGCCGGTTCCGATCGATGTCATCGGTGGCACGGAGTTCCAGCAGAATGCTGCTTCGGATGTCCAGGATCTGCTGCGTTCCGCAGTTCCGTCATTTGACGTAAACACACAGCCGATCAGTGACGCCGCTACGGTTTCACGTCCAGCCAACGTGCGCGGCCTGTCACCGGACAACGTATTGGTCCTGGTGAACGGCAAACGACGTCATCGTGGCTCGGTCATCTCGTTCCTCGGCGGTGGTATTTCTGATGGTGCCCAGGGTGTCGACATTTCCTCGATTCCTTCAATGGCTCTCAAGCAGGTTGAGGTTCTTCGCGACGGTGCATCTTCGCAGTACGGTTCTGACGCCATTGCCGGCGTTATCAACTTCGTCCTGAGAGATGCTTCTGAAGGCGCTGAAGTTCAGGTCAACTACGGCTCAACCTACGAGAATGACGGTGATAACTACCGCATCGCTGGTAACGTTGGTCTGCCGCTTGGTGACTCAGGCTTCCTGAACCTGACGGCAGAACTCAATGAGTCAGACGGTACGGTTCGCTCAGTCGTTCGTGACGACGTTGCAGCGTTGATCGCCGCAGGCAATACCGCTGTCGCAGACTTCCAGACAATCAACTCTTACACGAGCGAAGTTCCTCAGTACTGGGGTCAGCCTGATGTAACCGATGACATGAAGTTCTTCGTCAACGGTGGTGTTGATCTGAATGACAGCGCAGAGCTCTACTTCTTCGGTAACTACGGACAACGTACCGCCGAAGGTGGCTTCTTCTTCCGTAACCCGACCAACCGAGGTGGCGTTTACGCCGGCCCGACCGTTGATGCGGTAACTGGTGCTCTCGACCCGGCAGGTGTTGCTTCTATCCGCGTTGGTGATCTCGATGGTCTCGGCGTTGGTGGTGTTTGCCCGGCGGGTATTCCGCTGACACAGGGCGGTGGCTTGATTGCTGACCCAACGGTTCTTGCAGCCGTTGTTGCTGACCCGAACTGCTTCTCCTTTGTTGAGACGATTCCGAGTGGATTCGTGCCACGCTTTGGTGGCGACAACGAGGACATGGCTATCGCAGCCGGTGTTCGCGGTGAGATGGATCTTGGCACGGGGCTGAGCTACGACTTCAGTGTGTCGCAGGGCTCAAACCGTACCGACTTTTTCATTCGCAACACGGTCAACGCATCACTCGGACCCAATACACCGAGAGACTTCATCCCTGGTGGGCAAGAGCAGACTGAAACGATGGTTAACGCAGACTTTGTCTACTCCATCGATGCAGGTCTTGCGTCAGATCTGAACATCGCGTTCGGTACCGAGTACCGCAAGGAAGAGTTCGACCTGTTTGCTGGCGACGCTGCGTCATTTGCGCTTGGTCCGCTCGCTGATCAGGGCTTCTCGTCCAGTTCAAACGGTTTCGGTGGATTCGCAAACGGTTCGTCCAGCGATCAGGACAGTGTCGCGGTCTATGTCGACCTCGAAGCTGATCTGACCGACAGGTTCACGATGCAAGCCGCTGTTCGCTTCGAAGACTTCAGCGAATTCGGTGATACGACGGACGTCAAGGTTGCCGGTATGTTCCACGTGAGTGACACATTCCTTATTCGCGGTGCCTTCTCAACCGGTTTCCACGCACCGACTGCAGGACAGGCCAACATCACCAACGTAACCACGCAGAACGTTAACGGCGTGCTCGTTGACCAGGGTACTTTGCCGCTGTCATCTGCTGCGGGTCAGCTCGCTGCAGACTTCATCGAGAGCCAGGGCAACGGACGCCCGGGATTAGGGCCCGAGGATGCACTTAACCTCGCACTCGGATTCTCTGTCGATGTAGGTGAGTCAACCTGGACGGTCGATTTCTACAATATCGAACTTGAAGATCGCGTAGCGCTTGGCGCCGATGTCGACTTCCTGACCGCGTTGAATTTTGCTGACGGCAACGTCAACAACTACACGTCTGTGTCAGCAGCTCTGACCGGACTTGACGCCGATGGCACGATCAACCGCGCCGACTTCGTCGGTCTTGATGATCTGTCAACCTTCCGCTTCTTCTCCAACAGCTTTGACACCACAACAACGGGTATCGACGTTGTCGGTAACTACGGCTTCGAGCTGGGTAGTGGCGATTCGTCTATTACGTTTGCTGCTAACTACAACAAGACCGAAGTAGACAGCGTTGGTACGCTGAACCCAATTAGTGCCGACCGTGTGCGGGCACTGGAAGACTTGTTGCCGAACGTCAAGGGCAGCATTGGCTGGACGCACGTCCAGGGTCAGTTCCGTACTTTGCTGCGTGCTAACTACTACGGTGGTTGGGACGATACCGGTAACGGTGTGGATGGAATTGGTGCATCAGTATTGTTTGACGCTGAAGTTGCTTACCAGTTCTCGGATACGATCGAAGTAATTGGCGGACTGTCCAATATGTTCGACGAGTACCCCGACACGAACCCGGGTGCAGGCGACCTCGGTCAGCTGTACTCAGAGTCCAGCCCATTCGGATTCAACGGTGGTAGCTGGTACCTGCGGGCTCGGATGACATTCTAGAGTTCGTTTAAGCGTTACGAGAAAGCCCCGCCACGTGCGGGGCTTTTTTTTTGCCTGTTTCAGTCGAAGCAAATGCAGCGCTAATTCGCGACAAAAGTTGCACAATTGGTTACAATCGACACTGGGAATTGCGCTACAACGTTCCTTGTCGTGTCTCGATTCGCAAGTCCAGAATCCACGGGCGCTCAACTGAGGTTTGGTCATGACAGCTACGAGTATTCAGAAGGCTGGCTCACGCTCGGATCATCGTATCCCGAAGCTGCGCACGCGCGGCCGTGCAAACCGCGAACGGCTCCTGGCCGAGGCGCAGCGCCTGATCGAGGAAAAGAGCGGCAAGCCTCTCAAGTTTAGCGACGTGTTCCAGTCGGCCGGTGTATCGCGGGGATCAGCCTATCGAATTTACAATGGTATCGACGATCTCATGCAGGATCTTTCGAGTACCTGGATCAATGATTTTGTAAGCTATATTCGATCCGCCAACATGGATGTAGACGTTGAATCCTGGGCCGAGTTGTCAGACCTGATCGTTGTGCGTGGTGCCGAGTATTGGGTAAGAACGGCTGACACACTGCGTGTTTTGCCGAGAGTGCGGTCCAATGTGCCAGAGAGCTACCGGCTGGCCGTACATGACCTGACGGCTGCAGTTGCCGATATTTTTGACAAAGTGTTCGTGATACCGGAGATCGAGGACTGGCATTCGGTACTGAGTATGTACACGGCGCTATGCGACACCATTTTTTCGGATGCCGTTCGGCGTGAAGGATTCGTTTCTGACAAACGCCTCGCAGAGGCGCAGAAAATCGGCACCACCTACTTGTCGTTTTACTTGCCGACCTGGCTGCCTGTCAGGGCGCGAGAGGACTAAAACGCGCTTCTATCCAGTCCAGTAAATCGCGGCTGAATTCATCACGATTGGTTTCGTTGAGCATCTCATGGCGACCCCCGTCGTAAACCTTAACGGTAATTCGACTATGCCCGGTCTGTGCATAGTGCATCGCCAGCGATGCGATACCCTTGTCGCCGCCGACGGGGTCCAGGGAGCCACCCGTAAACAATATCGGCAACTCAGCCGGTACGAAATGCAAAGCATTGTCACTGGCGATGGTTTGCAACCCACCCATCAGGTCAAGCCACAGCCCACAACTGTAAGGGCCGCCGCAGAGTGGGTCGTCGATGTACTTGTCGACTTCTGATTCATCGCGGGACAGCCAGTCCAGTTCTGTCCTGGCCGGTTCAAACGGCTTGTTGAAATCTCCAAACCCCATCTTGTGAAGCAACGGACTGTTGCCGCGTACACCAAGGCGCCAGGACAGAATGCGGGCGAGCAGCCTGCCGACGAACAGCAGCCCCTTGTTCGGCCAGGTCGAGGCCGACAACACCAGCGCGGAAAACCTGTTCGCGTGCTGCATTGCAAAGTACTGGGCAATGTACGAGCCCATGCTGTGTCCAATGAGTACTAAAGGAAGATCTGCAAAACGTCCCTGTATGAAATCGTTGACGAGCAGGCCATCATCGCTGAGCTTTCGCCAGCCATCCGTGTCGGCGAAATGTCCGAGTTGTTGTGCCTTTTCTCCGTGCCCACGATGATCGTGGGCGACAACGGCGAGGCCGCGACTGGCGGCAAGCGCCGCGAAGCGTTCATAGCGAAGGTGATGTTCACCAAGACCGTGAAAAACCTGTAACACGCCTCTGGCAGTTGTTGCCGGTTGCCAGACAGTGCCGTGAATAACATGGCCGTCGGGCGCCGGTAGTTGGAATTTCTCCGTCATCAGCTCACTCATTCGAATCCCAGGTTTTCAGCATTTCGACAAACGTATAAGAGGCCGACCAGGTAATGATAGTCAGGCCGGTGATGCCCTCGGCGCCAGTCATCGTCCGCAGTGCGCCGACGGGGTAAATATCACCGAAGCCAATGGTTGTATACGCGGATGCCGAAAAATAGACGCAGTCGTATAGCAGGTTGCCCGACACGCCCTGCAGCTCACCGAAATTACCGAGAGTGAGTAACCCGTAGTAGGCAAGACCAAAGATCCAGATTTCGACGATATGCAGAAACAACAGGCTCAGGATCAGCAAAATGACGCGCTGTCGCTGGTGCAGGCGCGGTGTCGGCAATCGATCACTCAACAACCGCAGGCCTTCGTAATGCACGAGCACGCAAACGATCACAATGAGTATCGTTATCAGACCGGCTAACCAATAGCTGGGTGGCAACATAGAATTAACATCTTATACTGGAACACATGATTGAACTCTACTATTGGCCGACGCCAAACGGCCACAAGATTGCCATCATGCTCGAGGAGTGTGGTCTTCCTTACGAAGTGATTCCTGTCGACATTGGGAATGGTGATCAATTCGCTGCCGAATTTCTGCGCATCAGTCCCAACAACCGCATGCCGGCGATCGTTGATACAGAGAAAGGCATTTCAGTATTTGAAGGCGGCGCAATTCTGCTTTACCTGGCCGAAAAAACCGGTTGCATGTTGCCGGCTGACGCGGCCGGGCGCTTCGAGGTCATGCAATGGCTGTTCTGGCAAGCCGGTGGCCTGGGTCCCATGGCCGGGCAATTGAGTCACTTCGTAAACTACACGAAGCAAGACGTGCCCTACGCACACAAGCGCTATGCCAACGAATACGACCGCCTGCTCGCCGTCATGGATGTGCGACTGCGAAACAGAGAGTTTCTTGCCGGTGACTACTCAATCGCCGATATCGCGTGTTTTCCCTGGGTCTTACCCTACAAGCGCCTCGGCAACGATCTCGACAAGTTCTCAAATCTGCGGCCTTGGTTCGATCATATGAAACAACGGCCAGCCGTTCGCAAGGGAACCGACCTGGGCAAGGACTGGCCACGTAATGAACGTCGCAGTGACGCTGCGCGCGCGTTGTTGTTTGATCAGAATTCAGAGACCGTGCAGGCGGCGGCAGCCATGCTGGAGCCATAAGATGAAATTCTTCGACTGCAGTACAGCGCCCAGTCCGCGCCGCGTCCGTATTTTCCTCGCGGAGAAGGGTGTTGAAATAGAAACTGTGCAGGTCGATCTGCGCAATGGCGAACAATTCAGCGCTGATTTTCAGAAGATCAATCCGGACTGCGTCGTGCCCGCGTTACAACTGGATGACGGTTCTTGCCTGTCTGAAGTGTTGCCAATTTGTCATTTTCTCGAAGCACGGTTTCCAGAGCCCGCGTTGCTGGGAAGTACTGACATCGAGCGCGCGCAAGTACTGATGTGGAACGTCAAGGCGGAACAGCAAGGCTTGCTTGCTGCTGCAGAGGCGTTCAGAAACCGCACCAGGGGCTTCAAGGATCGGGCCATGTCAGGCCCGGTGTCCTATGCGCAGATACCGGAGCTCGCCGAACGCGGCAAAGAGCGCCTCTTGCAGTTCTATCGTCGTATTGATTCGCAACTCGCGAGCAGTGAGTATCTTGCCGGGACACGCTATTCGATTGCGGATATTTCGGCCATGGTCGCCGTTGATTTTGGTGCCTGGATCAAGGTCGACATCCCGGACGATGCGCCGCACACGAGGCGCTGGTATGAGCAGGTGTCAGCGCGTCCCAGTGCTGCCGTCTGATTCAGACAGCGCACGAAAACCAAGCGTCAGCAACAGCCCGATCTTGACCAGTTCGAGCGATGAATAGATTGCGTGTGCATACGACTTGGGCGGTACCCCGCCGTCGATAATGATTTGCGTACGTTCGGTGAGCTCCGGGGTCAGCCATACCGACTGTGCCAGCACGATGAGTGCCAGTGCACCGCAAAATGCCCAGAGCTGAGCGGTGCGACCGGACAACCGAACAACTACGAGTAACAGCAGCAAGGCAACGAGTTCTACCTTGTTCAATGCGGCGAACACGACGCGACCGATATCGAGCGCGATCGGCCGCGTGATGGTTTCCGCCGTGAAGCGCACAGGGGTCGCGATCATCGACACGCCAACCGTAATGCCCACCCACAGGAAGCAGATCCAGGCCGGGTTAAAAACAGCATTGCGCAATCGGTACAGCATGGCCCTATAATGCCCGATGCCAGCGAATGAAGCACAATTAGCGTCCGCCGTTCTGATGATTCGGCCTGCCCGGTTTGAGAGCAACCCGATGACCGCGGCGTCAAACCTTTTCCAGGGCAAAACCAGCGCCTCAGCGGAGGAACAACAGACACAGGCACTGCTTGAGTTTGACGGGCTGGCGGCAATTCTCCGCGATGCAGGTGTGACAGTCATCGTCGCTGACGATACCGAAGAGCCGCATACGCCGGATTCGATATTCCCGAACAATTGGGTGAGTTTTCATGCCGACGGCCGAGTGGTCCTGTATCCGATGGAGGCCCCCAACCGCCGCACCGAAAGGCGTGCCGATATTATCGCTCGCCTCGACAACGAGCTTGGTTACCAGGTCACCGAGATCGTTGACCTTTCCGCTCATGAAGATGCGGGCCACTACCTCGAAGGCACCGGCAGTATGGTGCTTGATCGCCACAACAAAGTTGCCTATGCGTGCTTATCCACGCGCACGCAGCTGGATCCATTGGGTGATTTTGCGCAACGTATGGACTACGAGGTCGTCGCATTTGACGCGGTCGATCGCAATGGCGTGCCGATCTATCACACCAATGTGTTGATGAACGTAGGCGAGGCGGTTGCTGTCGTTTGCGACGCCGCGATCCCTGACGAAGAACAACGCGCCGCTGTACTTGCGTCACTCCGTAACAGTGGTCATGAGGTCATCCGCCTGAGTTTTGATCAGCTGGATGCATTTGCGGGCAATATGCTCGAATTGCGCGACGCCAACGGCGGCAGAGTTGTCGCGATGTCGACGACTGCATGGGACTCCCTGAATACCGAACAGCGCCAAATGCTGCAAGACAATGGTGCCGTCGTGCATGCGCCGATCGACAATATCGAGCGTTCCGCGGGCGGCAGCGTGCGCTGCATGCTGGCTGAAGTGCACCTACCGAATTTAGGGTAGACCGCCTCATCTGGACTTTAAATCATTGAATTCGCCCACAAATCTTAGACCCGTTAATAAATCATCCCGCAGGAGATATCGTATGGCAGGATCGAATCCCAATAAGTCACTGGTAATGACCGCGCTCGGCGTTTTTGTCCTGGTGATCGTCATCATGAATATCTACAAGACGGTTCCCGTAGGACACGTCGGTGTTGCGACGCTGTTCGGTAAGGCCCAGCTAGAGGGATATCCGGAAGGACTGCATTTTCCTGTGAACCCACTCTACAAGTGGACCATGTTCGACGCGCGCAAGAAAACGCATCTCGAAACCGCCAACGTGCCGAGCCAGGACCAACTTCAAACGAGGCTCGATGTGAGCGTGCAGTATCGAATCGACGGTGCAATGGCATCCAAGATTCTGGGCGCAACCGGTACGGCTGAAGCCGCTGTTCGAGTTCACCTGATTCCGAAGTTACGGTCTTTGTTGCGCGAACAGGGCAAGAGCGTGCGCCGCGCCGAGGATTTCTTTCTCGAGGAAACTCAGGAAACTCTTCAGACGGCATTGACCGACGGCTTGCGGGATGACCTTGAGCAACAGGGCATCATCGTTTCCGAGGTGTTGATTCGCGATATCACGCTGCCGCCATTCATTGTGCAGGCTATCGAGCAGAAGAAAGAACGTGAGCAGGCAGTCGAGCAGGAGAAAGCCGAGCTCGAGCGTGTTCGAACAGAGCTGCAGCAAGAGGTAGCGCGTGCGCAGGCTGGTCGTGAGGCGGCAGAGGAAGAAGCCGCCCGTAAACGCATTCTTGCGGATGCCCAGGCTTACGAAATTACGCAGATCAATAATGCGATCGCGCAGAATCCAGCGTATATTCAGTTGCAGTCGCTGGAAGCCCTGAAAGCTATTTCCAAGGATCCGGCGAGCAAGGTGTATTTCATGGATGGTTCCAGCCCGAGCCCGCTGCCATTGATGCACCTGGGGGATCCGCAGCGCTAGCATTAGCGTCGCCACCGCATATTCGAAACAAGCGGGACGGGAGCCGGGCAACCGGTTCCCGTTTTGCTATTCAGGAAACTAAAAATGAGCAAAGACAAGATTCTGATGTGTCCGCCGGACTATTTTACCGTGGACTATGTAATCAATCCCTGGATGGCAGGGCATGAGGACTCGCTGAGCATCGAGCTCGCCAAAGAACAGTGGGGCACGTTGCGCGACAAGATATCGGAGTTTGCTGAAGTGGTAACTATGGAGGCGCAACCCGATCTGCCTGATATGGTTTTTACCGCGAACGCGGGCGTCGTCTACGGCGACAAGGCGATCGCCAGTCATTTCATGCCGCAGGAGCGCCGTGCAGAAGAGCAACACTTCAAGAAGTGGTTTAGCGAAAACGGTTTCGAGCTGCTGGACCTCGACGAGAAGATCGGTTTCGAGGGAGCAGGAGACTGCCTGCACGACCGACGTGGGCCATGGTTGTGGACAGGGCACGGATTTCGCACCGAGATAGAAGCGCACGACGAGATTCACTCTTTCTTTGATGTCGAGGTAGTATCCATCCGGCTTACGGATGCGCGCTTCTACCATATTGATACTTGTTTCTGTCCGCTGACGGATGGTTTCCTGATGTATCACCCACCAGCGTTTGACTACGATTCGCGCATGGCGATCGAAAGTCGTATCCCGCCGCACAAGCGCATCATCGTCGACACGATGGACGCCGGCAATTTCGCATGCAACGCCGTGAACATCGGCGACCAGGTGATCATGAATAAAGCATCAGATCCGTTGAAGGCGCGACTGATGCTGGCAGGATTTAACGTGCATGAGGTTGAGTTGTCCGAGTTTCTGAAGGCGGGCGGGTCGTCCAAGTGCCTGACCTTGAAGCTGACCGAGCCGGTTCGCTAAAAATCCATGAGTAGCGCGCATCAGTACCGCATACGGCCGCTGAACCCGGCGGCGCACTTGTTTGAGGTTGAGCTGACTGTCGCGAATCCGGATGCGGCGGGCCAGGAGTTTGCATTGCCCGCCTGGATTCCGGGTAGTTACATGATTCGCGACTACGCGCGTCATGTCGTAGCGATACGCGCAGAGTCGGATGGGCTTGCCGTCGCTTTAACCAAGCTCGACAAGAGTCGTTGGCGCGCAGCGCCTTGCGAACGTGCAGTTACGCTCACACTTGAGATCTATGCGCATGACGAGAGTGTGCGAGGTGCACACCTCGATACCACGCATGCTTACTTCAATGGTCCATGCGTATTTCCTGAGGTAGTGGGACAAGAGGCGCTTGAGTGCCACGTCGAAATCGAGAACGCAGACCTGGCGGAGTTGAAGAACTGGCGAGTTGCGACGTCTATGAATCGACTGCATGCCGAGCCGTACAGTTTCGGTACTTACACTGCGTCCGACTACGCCGAACTGATCGATCAACCGGTGGAGATTGGCGACCTGCACATCGGCGAATTTGAAGCCGGTGGCATTCCACATGCGATCGCCATCCGCGGCAATACGCGCGCAGACATGGCCCGTCTTTGCCACGACCTGGAGACGCTGTGCGACTACCATATGCAGATGCTCGGGAAGCCAAAAGATCTCGATCGATACCTGTTCCTCCTGTTCGCGCCCGGCAGTGGCTACGGCGGACTTGAGCATCGCTGGTCATCGAGTCTGGTCAGTCACAGGGACAGTCTTCCGATTCGCGGCGACGAGGGAATTTCTCCGGAATATCGGACCTTTCTCGGCCTCGTAAGCCACGAGTACTTTCACTTGTGGAACGTCAAGCGCATGAAGCCGGCGGTGTTTACACCGTATGACCTGTCACAGGAAACGCCGACCGAACTACTGTGGGTCTTCGAGGGCATCACGTCCTACTACGACGACCTGGGGCTTGTGCGGTCAGGGCTGATTGGCGCTGAGGAGTATCTTGAGCTTCTGGGCCAGACAATTACTCGCGTCATTCGCGGCCAGGGTCGCAAGCGACAGACGGTTGCAGAATCGAGTTTTGATGCGTGGACGAAGTTCTACAAGCAGGATGCCAACGCGGGCAATGCTATTGTCAGTTACTACGCGAAGGGCTCGCTCATCGCGTTGGCGCTGGACTTAAAGCTGCGCCAGGAAACCAACGGCGAGTGTACGCTTGACGATGTCATGCGGGCCTGCTGGGCGCGCTGGGGCGAGACGGGTGCAGGCATGCCCGAAGACGGGCTCGAAACGGTTGCGGCGGAAGTTTCCGGGCTCGATCTTGTGGATTTTTTCGCGGCCTGCGTGCGCGGCACCGGCGAACTGCCGATCGAACAGCTACTGCGCGACTTTGGCGTTGACTACGAATTGCGACGAGCCGCCGGTCGCAAAGACAAAGGCGGCAAGAAAACGGATACGGACAAGTTGCCGGACGTCTGGCTGGGAGCAAACCTCGCATCCCGCAATGGCAAACCGGTCTTCGCCAGCTTGAGTAACGACGGGCCAGCCGAGCGAGCGGGCGTATCACCGGGTGATGAACTGGTCGCGCTGGACGGCTTACGCGTCAGCCTTGCTGGCAGCGATACGCGTATTCGCCGCTATCGACCCGGCGACCGCTCGGAACTGACCGTTTTTCGCGGCGATGAATTGCTGACATTGCGGCTGCGCTGGTCCAAAGCGCCGCTCGATACCTGTTTCCTTGAGCTGGCCGAGGATGTTGAAGGTGATGTAGAAGTGCGCCGCGGGTCCTGGCTGGGCAACAAGTGAGCCTGCTGGCAAACCCTCGCCTGCGGCTGTTCATCGGAGCCGCGTTGATCAGCTTGTCGCCTGTCTGGGTACGGCTCGTCGACGTATCGTCAACGACCAGTGGCTTCTATCGCGTGTTGTTTGGCAGTGCCGCGCTAGTGACCTATTTGCTGCTGACACGCAAACGATTGCAGCTCTCTCGCAACGCCTGGATCATGTTGCTGATCGCCTCAGTGTTTTTTGCGCTTGATCTGTGGTTCTGGCATCGCAGCATCAACTACATCGGCCCGGGGCTGTCGACCTTACTCGCCAATTTTCAGGTCTTCATCATGATGCTGGCCGGCATCGTGTTGCTACGGCAAATACCCACGACGAAGCAAATGGTCGCGGTGCCGCTTGCGTTGATCGGGCTATTGCTCATCGTTGGGTTCGACTGGAGTGAACTGCCCAGCGACTACAAATGGGGGGTCATCTTCGGGCTTCTCACGGCCGTCGTGTATGCCGGCTACCTGTTGAGCTTGCGGCAGTCGCGCATGGGCTCCAGCTACCGATCGCCGACCCGCGAGGTCGCTGTCGTGTCTGTCGTTTCAGCGGTGATCATGGCGGCAACGGTTGTCGTTGAGGGTGAGTCGTTCATCATTCCGACTGCACAGGACCTGGGCTGGCTCGTAAGCTATGGCGTGCTTTCGCATTGCATCGGCTGGTTGTTCATTGCGAGTAGTTTGCCTGAGGTATCGACGGTCGAGGCTGGCCTCGCGCTGTTGTTACAGCCGACGCTGAGTTTCGTCTGGGATGTATTGATCTTTTCGCGGCCGATGGCAGCGTTGGAACTGGTTGGCGCATCGATTGCATTGCTCGCCATTTACCTGGGATCACGCCCTGCCTCAAAGCAGGCTCAGGGCGTTCGGTAGTACTTCAAGTTTGAAATGCTTCTGCATTGGCTGGACTTCGCCATCCAGGTGAGACGCCACGGGTTCATCCATCTCGACACTCATCTGCGTCACACGCTGGTGCAATATATCGTCCTCGTCCAGATGCGTGCCGCGCATCAGCTTGGGCAAGAGAACCACAATACGACGGCGTGTTACCGGCCGGGCCAGTAACAGTTCCAGTACGCCGTCTGAATTGCTCGCCATGGGCGCAATATGAAACATGCCGCCGACCCACGGTCCGTTGCTCAGGTTAGCGAGCGTGAGCGGGCCATCCCAGGTGAATTCGCCAGCATGGATGCGTGCTCTCGGCGTCGCGATTCCGTCGAGCATCGAGCGGAAAATGGCGACCAGGTAAACAATGTCACCGATCGGCCATTTGATGGAGCGTGCAATACGCGTGACTTCGGCATCGAATCCTATGCCCGCTCCGTTAGCGAAAAAGCGCTCATTGCACCGGCCAGCGTCTATCGGGCGTGGTGGTGCGTTAGCAGCCATGCGCGTTGCGAGTAGCTGCGTCGCGTGTTCCCAGTCGAGTGGAATGCCCGCCGCCTTGGCGAAATCGTTGCCGGTTCCTGTGGGGATCACACCGAGGGCGGCATTGCCACCTGTGCTGAGTATGCCGTTTACCGCTTCGTGAATACTGCCGTCGCCACCGGCCACCACGAGGCGCGAACAGCCATCTTCGACCTGTTGTCGCACCCGTTGCTCGAGATCTCCGACGCACTTGCTCTCATGCAGCGAAACATCGATATCCTGCGCACCCAGAATCTCGGTGATCCTCGCTCGACGCTTGCCAGCGCGCCCGCGGCCGGCGGCAGGGTTAAGGAACAAGTGAATGGTCTCGTTGAACATCAAAGCAGCATCGGATTCGAGAGCGCCGATGCTACAATGCGCAGCACAGTTACCGCAAAACGGATTCACAAATGCTTGAGCTCGGCGTCAAGTTCCTGGTCAGCTATTTCATCGGCTCATTGATGGGCGCGATGATTGTCGGCCGCCTGCGAGGCGGTGTCGATATTCGCAAGATGGGTAGTGGCAATGCTGGCGGCACGAACGCATTGCGCACCCAGGGAATTGTGTTCGCGCTCGGTGTTGTGATCATCGACATCGGCAAAGGCGTCATCGGTGCAGGCGTTGTCCCGGAGCTGAGTATTCCGTTTGTAGCGGAAGACCCTGGGCTTTCACGAACCTGGTTGACGGTCAGTTGCGCTGCAGCGGCTGTGCTTGGACATGTCTGGCCCGTGTACCACGGCTTCCAGGGCGGCAAAGGTGCGGGCACCTTCGTTGGCACGATGATCATACTGGGGCCCAAACTGATTATCGGTATCTTGCTTGTATGGGCATCGGTGCTCGTGTTGAGTGGTTTCGTTGGTCTCGCCACCATGAGTGCTGCCGTGGCACTGCCTTTGTACCTAGGTCTTGCGGTCTTGCCAGAGCAACAGCCTTTGTTTATTTATTCGGCAGTGATGGCAGGCTGCATCATCTTTTGGCATCGATCGAATATTCAGCGAATGCGTTCCGGCGATGAACACCGCAATGACCGATTGATGCTTTTCAAGCGCAAGAAAACCGATGACAGCAATAGCGACGCTTGACGCCGACAAGATTCGCGAGGCCTGCAACGCAACGCTGCGGCGTAACCTCGCAGAGCTCGAAGTGTTTGCGACAATTGATTCGACCAACAGCTACCTGATGCAACAGCCGGGTCCCGCCGCCGGGTCGATTCGGGTGGCGGTGAGCAACAATCAAACTGCAGGGCGTGGTCGGCATGGCAAAACCTGGCAGTCGCCGCGGGGTACTGGAATCGCGTTGTCAGCGTCCTACACGTACCCAAAAAAACCGCATAACGTTTCCGCACTGACATTGGCTCTGGGCGTTGCCATCGCAAGCGCGCTACAGCAACTCGGCGCGCAGGATGTGCAGCTCAAATGGCCGAATGACCTCGTCGCGAATGACGGCAAACTCGGCGGTATTCTGAGCGAAGTTCACAACGTATCGGCTGGAGCCGCCACGATTGTTGCGGGCGTCGGTATCAACACACAACTCAACGGCACGCTCGATGTCGGCGGGGAAGCCGACTGGGCACGCCGGATTGTTGACCTGGGTAGCGTATGCGATGAGATGCCATCGCCCGAGGTGCTGGTGGCGAGCCTGATGGGCTGCATGCTTGATGCGTTTATCGAATTTGAGGACGCAGGGCTGGAAGCATTTCTCGCGCGCTGGCAGCAGCTGGACTGGCTGCGCGGACGGCAAATATCCTTAGACGCCCCCTCGGGGCAGGTCTCCGGCGTCGGCGCAGGTATCGCGCCAGGCGGCGCGTTACTCGTGGATGTGCCGAGCGATGGCATACGTGAGTTTTCGTCGGGCTCCGTGGTATTCGCCGGGGAGTTGGCCCGGTGAGCGACTTGTTACTGGATATCGGCAACTCCCGTCTCAAGTGGGGCGTGCTGGAGAATGGCGAGATTCGCAAGACCGGGCACATAACGCAGGACAGCATTCAGCAACACGGTCTACAGAGCCTGACCACAAAACTGCCTCGGAGCGTGGACTCAGTTATGGCGAGCAATGTTGCAGGGCCGAGTTTCGCCACCCGGCTGTCGGGCGTAATCGGTGCGCATTGCAATTGCGAGGTGAAATTCGCGCACAGTGAAAAACGTGGCTGGGGCATTGTGAATGGCTATCGTCAGCCACGGTCGCTGGGAGTGGACCGCTGGGTTGCAATGGTGGGCGCGTGGGCCGAAGTGTCGTCGGCGTGTCTCGTGGTTGATGCAGGCACGGCGCTGACACTGGATGTGCTCGATGACGACGGCAAACATCTTGGCGGTCAGATCATCCCGGGGGCGGACACGATGCAACAATCACTCGCGAACGCGACCAGCGACATTCCCCTGGTTAAGCGAGCGACGAAACGCGACAGCGGCGATATGAAGATGTTTGCGCTGAATACGGCCGCGGCTGTCCGCGAAGGATCACAAAACGCAATCACGGGTGCTGTTGAACGAGCGATTCAGACTTTGCAATCAAACGCTTACGAGCCCACAATCCTGTTGACGGGCGGCGGCTCGTCGAGCATCCTAGGCTCGTTTGACGTAGCACCGTTACACCGCCCGAATCTGGTTCTGCAAGGTCTTCAGCACATGCTGGAAAGCGCGAAATGAAAAACTTGCTGCTAATTTTTCTGCTGGCCAATATTCTCTATTTCGTCTGGGGGAAGCTGCAGACGAATGAGACTGAGCCCGGCGTCGCGGTCTTGAACGAGTCCGAACTCGGCCCACCCCTCGATGTCACAGCAAGCCGCGATAGCGATACCGTAGCGAGCGTTGGTGCGGTGCTGGGCAGTGGCGAGCAAGTATCGATTGAGGCCGTAGTGGGGCGATCCTGCGTGACCGTGGGCCCGTTCCGGGTGGATGCCGACGCCGATTCTGCGGTGCTGGAATACAACAACGAAGGCATGCGTGCCGTACAGCGCAAAACGCGCGGCCAGGTCTTCGTTGGCCACTGGGTTTGGATACGGAATATTGTTGATGACCCCACAGCCCGGGACATCATGCGGCGCCTCAACGAAGGCGGACTCGGTGATGCCTACATCGACCGGACCGATCCCAGTGGGCTCAAAATATCGCTAGGGCTGTTCGGAGACGTGTCGGGCGCCGAGAAGATTGAGCTGCAGGCACAGTCGCTGGGCCTCAATGCAGAGGTCATTCCGAGCACCAGCGAACGTGACGTGTACTACGTGGATATCGGCCTGCCGCCTGGCCGGGGGGCCGGCGCGATCGTCGAAAGGTATGGCGAAGACCGGGTCTTATTGCGAGATGCGGCAACTTGTCCAGAATAGCGTGCTGAAAGCCCTTGTCAGCGAGGCCTGAAAATAGAATAATTCGGCCCCCACGCAGATAGCGTGCCCAATTTGCCGGTATAGCTCAGTTGGTAGAGCAACTGATTTGTAATCAGTAGGTCCCGTGTTCGATTCATGGTGCCGGCACCATAAAATTAACGACTTAGCCTCGCCATCGTGCGGGGCTTTTTCGTATGTAGGTACTGTGTCGGCAGACTAGTCTCATCGGCCAATAGGTTCGATCGCCACGGCAATTTGACCAAGGATAGACCGCGACTCGTCTGAAACGGCCGACCGCAGAACTACTCGCTATCTGATTCAAACTTGTACTCAAGAATATCGCCTGGCTGACAGTCGAGGACCTCGCATATCTTTTCCAATGTCGAGAATCGCACTCCCTTGACTTTGCCCGTCCGCAGCAGCGACAGGTTTTGCTCAGTGATACCCACTTTTGCCGCTAGCACTTTGCCCTTCAGCTTTCGTTTGGCAAGCATTACATCCAGATTCACTTGTATTGGCACAACGAATTCCTACACAAACTGTTGATTCTCAGACTGCAGTTTGCAGCCCTCGATGAGTAGATTGCTCACTACCCAAATAATAACTGCGATCGCAATCATCCTGACTTCATTGCTACCGACAGAAATAGAGAGGATCTTATTGCCGGCGCTGTGATTCGCGGACAGCAATACACTGGCCGCGGCAAAGTGGATTGGCTTGGCGAGCGCTTGTACGAACAGAAGAATGGAGAATCGCCGCAGGTCACGGCTGTTGGCCGAATTGAATAGCTCGCCTCGGGCGAAGTTCGCGAAGGGTCGTCGCAGGTAAAAGAACCCGAGCAAACCAATTGATACGTACAAAAACGTAATGGCCCACAAGGCATACCATTGCCAGGCAACGACGGTGCTCCAGTCAACGGCCAATCCAATGCTTTTCTGAGTGAGTGCCGCAAACGCGCCAATGTTCACAAGAAAATACAAAGCGGCCAGTGGAATCGCGACCAACAGCGCGGTACAGATCCAGGAAATAAACAGAGAAAGTCTTCGTGTCACGCCAATCGTCCCTTGAAATTATTGCAATATGGCTATAAATTATCGTAATACAGTAATTTTAGCAAGGAGAATAATCGCATGAACCTTCAAAATATGGCCGTGGCGGCTGTCCTTATAGCCTTATCCCTGATGTCGAGCCCCGCAACAGCGCTGACAATGAATCAGTTTGCCAGCATCTGTGAGTCGGGCGACGTGGAATGCAGCGAGCACCCGATCTTGAACGCCTACGTCGGTGGCGCACTGGATCTCATCGCAATGCTCGATGAAGAAACAGACTACCTGGCTGAGGTGTACTGCAAACCGACGAAGGAGTTGTTCGACGTACCGGCCATCATTCGGTACATGGAGACGCAGCAGACTCAATACGCAGACAAGAACGCGATGCTCGTAGTTATCCGCTATTTTGAAGAGCATGGTGGATGCTGATCAATAATTAGTAACATGGCTGATAGTGCCGGTTGGCCGATAGCAGACGGTTGTCTGATCTTTGCTAGAATGACTGTTACTGACCCTAAGCAGGCCTATCGATCATAAAGTTTTAAGCACTGAAATTCTTGGCGGGATTTTTTTGCAAGTCGATCTGTTAGCGACTCGCGTTACTTAGGACGTGTTTATGAAGAAGTTACTACCACTCGCAGTTGCGATTGTGTTGTTTTTCAGCCTACCGGTCGTCGCAGACGAAACTGATACTAAGCGGTTTGTGGATGCTTACCTGGCAGCCCGTACAGCAACGCAGCAACCGGATGCAACAGTTGAAGACTTGGAGCATTACCTGTCCTTTTTGGCCGAGGACGTCGGGTACCAGCACCTGCCCTACAACGATGACGACTCACGACATCCTGATGGCAAGAAAGGCATGCGGGAGGGCATGACATACTATTTGGGTAAGAGTAAGAGTTTCTCGGCCGAACTGGTTAACTATACGTATGGTTTCAACGTGGTCGCTATCCAATATGAAGGCGTGCACGAATATCAACGCGAAGGAGAACCGCTGACTGTGAATCGCTACAAGGCGATGGATGTTCTCGAGATCGAAGACGGAAAAGTGAGCGTTATTCGCGAATATCTGGAATAGTAATGATCTGGCCGCCGACTCTTGCACGATGAATATTGGAGACGTAATAACTGTGGTTGCGATTCTTGGCTTTGTTTGGTTTGGGCTGCGAGCGTTTGGACTCCTAGCGGCCAAAGAAAACCCAGAAAAAGTTGTCGGTGCTGAAATTCAGTTTGCGGAGCTAGATGGATTCGGCCCGCACCCTCCAGAATTCCCGAACGGGGTGATTCGAGGGGCTGTCGGGCGAACATACCAAGTGGAGTTTCTTGAGCCGGTTTCAATCGATGGACGTGTCGCGAGGACAGTCTCGATATTTGCGAGACATCAGGGCCATCCGATTTCTGGTGTAAGAAGACATCGGTTCGATATCCGAGCAATTGGTGGTGAGTTAGATACCGGCCAGAGATTCATTGCATTGATTCGACGAGCCTGACGTTAACGCAGGCAACACTTTGATTGTCGGACACGTGGTGACCGTCTGATACAATTTCGGCTAATGACACATTGCTAACAAGCTGAAGGTCTCGCGGCTATGGACTCGACAGAAGATGAAAAAAACACACAGCGCAATAGCCCTATTCTCATCGGTCAGCTTGGCGGCTTAGCGGCTGGAATTGTTGTTGCGTTGATCTTCGGGACGGATGGTGGAAAAACGGCTATATCGGGCATGGTTCTGGGCGCAGCAGCACAATTTCTGTTTCACATTCGGTATTCGCTATGGAGCAGGCTAGGTGTTTCGCTGATCTCCATAATGGCGGTCGCATTCGCATGGTGGTGGGAGTGATTCCAGCTTATTGATGAGTTTTCCAGACCCTTAACGAACTTTCGGATTTCCCCGATACACGTTACAAGTAGACACCTCTAATATGTTCCTTTCGAGGCTGCATCGCTGCTCGGAGGGATAGAGTCGTGAGAATTACACACTACCTGTACAACGCATTCGTAATAGCCGAAGGCGACGCGAAAATCGCGATCTTTTGGAAGCGCAAAATTGCGTTGGCCGATGATGCACGATTCAAACGAGATGTGGAGAAGCTAGGCGTAGAATGCCGCATTCTCCAGTCTGGCGAATCATTCGATCTCCAGGGAGTAACAGTCTAGTTGGGCTCCGTTTTGACACAAATAGCGCTTGTCCAATCATCTCGGCGACACTGCCGATAAGCGAGGAATACTTCGATGGCCAATGAACTTGAAGCCTATGAGCCAATTAACAGCCTGAAACCTGTTGACCAGAATGTATGGATAGTCGACGGGCCAATTATTCGCTTCAAAAACGTAGCTTTTTCCACACGGATGACGATTGTCCGGCTGGGCTCTGGCGAGTTGTTTGTGCATTCGCCAACGGAGCTACCGGCTGAGCTTAAATCGGCAGTTGACGCCCTCGGCGTTGTTCGACATTTGATTTCTCCGAACAAGATTCACTATTGGTGGATTGGCGATTGGGGAAATGCATACCCGGATGCGATGAAGTGGGCCTCACCAGGGGTAAGGCCATCCGCACTTGCACAAGGATGGGATTTTGACAGTGACCTTGACGAAACTCCCGACTCTGCCTGGCGTGAGGAGATCGACCAGTTAATCGTTCATGGCGGACGATTCATGGATGAAGTCGTTTTCTTTCACAAGCCTTCGCGGACGCTAATTCTGGCTGACCTCATTGAGAACTTCGAGCCCTCGAAGGTGCGCTCGGCATTCATGAGGTTCCTGCTGAAACTGGCTGGCAATACTGATCCTGATGGCAAGTTGCCGATCGACCTGCGGCTGAGTTATTGGGGGCGGCACGATGAGATCGGCCAGGCTGTAACCAGAATGCTTGACTGGGAGCCTGAGCGCATCATCCTCGCCCATGGTCGGTGGTATCAGTCCAACGGGGTCGCTGAACTACAACGAGCGTTCCGGTGGGTGAGGAGAATACAGGTCTAGTTCGCTTTCTGGCCGAATGTAGCCGCCCACGTGTAAACTGCTGACAGGCCCGTGACCCATTGCGGCCGTTCTGAGACGGGGCACGACTCATCTTGTTGGCATGAATTCCAGGCAACCGAAACGCTTTCCAACCGCTCCATGGATCATTGGGCTGCTACTGGTCGTGCTGGGATATGCGCTTGCTTTTCTGCTTGATGGAGCGGCCCCTTCGTTGCTGGTCCAGACCGCTTCAAAGGATTGGCCCAGTACGACCGGAGTCATTACTCATTCAGATGTGATCGAAGAATCGAGTGTCGACGATGACAGTTCGTACAGAGCTGATATCCGTGCACACTATCAAGTCGATAGAAAGAAGTACCGATTGTACGAAATCTATCCCGGTCACTCGGCGCTGGGATCCAGCAGCAATATCGAGCTCGTCAGGCTGTCTAGTCGGTACCGGGTTGGCAAGAGTGTTCCGGTCTACTTCAACCCACTAGATCCCGGTGAGGCTGTTCTTGAAACCGGCGTCCATGGCAGGACACTCTTCATTCTTGCATTTGCAATCGTGCCTGCCGCGCTCGGTGTGTGGCTACTGCTGTGGGCCATCAGAGATACCTCGCATTGGATTGGTCAGTTGTTTAACAAGAGGCCCAACTCACCTTTGCACGCTGACGAGGTGGCGATCGTCGATCCCATCGAGCATGCGGATCTGAAAGTAGCGTACGGACTCTACGAGGATGCAGTACGATCATTGAACGATGCGATCGAGAAAGAGCCTGCTCGTCCTGATTTGATACTGAAACTTCTGGAAGTTCATCTCGCATCGGACGATGATGCAGCATTCATCGCCGCTGCAAAAAAATACCGAAACCGTCTTAGCGCAAGTGATTGGGCAAAAGTCCAACAACGAGGAAACAACAATGTATAGCGCATCCTTTATCTTCAAACCGGACCAAATGGACGATGAGTTTCACCGCCTGAATCAGCTTATTGATACAGCGGCAAATTCAACGGATGGATACCTGGGCGCGGAAACCTGGCAATCAAAAGACGGCGGGGTTCTGAACGCAATCTACTACTGGGAGTCGCTTGATGCTCTGAAAGAGTTTTCCCGCAATCCACATCATCTTGAAGCCAAGAAGCAGTATTCTCGCTGGTACGATGGGTACCATATCGTCATAGCCGAAGTTATCCGTTCGTACGGAGATGATTCGATTCCACATTTTACGCCGAACGACCGGGCAAAATCGTGACTCAGAGAATCACTTTTGAAGTAGCTTTGAGGGGAATAGCAAATCAAAGACTTCTTATTTGCGCCGGGTAGAATCTGCATTTGTCATGGCATGGGGACCTATTCGCCGATTGCGATGATTGGCTACTTCTGCCGGAACCAGCCGTTCGCCTGGTATGAGGTAGAATAGCGGATACGGACTCATGGTGGACGTTCGTTGGGTCGTGGCGAAACTCGCTAAGAGGAGACTTTTCATGACAGCAAGGCATCAAATGTCTGTGACACGAGAACAAGTTAAGTTCTTTCTCGGCCTGGGTTTGATGATCGCTTTCTTCTACGTTTCGATGCTGAGGCAGCAACAGATTGTGGGCTATGAGTACGCGATTCTGGTGTCGGTGACTCTGGCGATGCTGGTTTTTGACTATCTGAAAGTCAGCCAGTTCTTGGCCGTGACCAAAGAAAACGAAGAGGTGCACGGCTCGCATGATGTTGCGATCCAGGCGGCTTTGAAAGAGGTTCTGAAGTCGCCGCTGCTCGTGAAGCTTCTGCGAACCGAGCTACTCACCCTGTATTACGCATTTTTCGCTAAATTTGAACGCAGTGGCGTTGTTTGCGAACACATGCAATTTAGCTATGCCAGGTCGAGCAACGCACACGATGTGTTTCTGTTTGTTGCGTTATCCCAGTTACCGTTCTTGCCGTTCATACACGCCTTTCTTGAGTACAAAAAAGGACCAGGTATTGCCTGGGTGATTACGCTGGTCACCCTGTGGTCTGTTATCTGGTTTTTGGCCCAAGTAGAAGCAGCTAAATTCCGGCCGATCGAAGTGAGCGATGAGCATCTAAAATACAGGTACGGTCTGTCTTGGGAGGCGGAGGTTCCACTGAGTAAGATCAAGTTGGCACGGTGTATTGCCGCGGCCGAATCTTTCAATGGTGACGATCTGTTCATGGGGCCAATAGGCTCGACGAGAAATGTGCTATTGGAGTTTGACACTCCGATCCAGTTCCGTGGACCTTACTTGCAAAAGAGGTCTGAAAGAAAGGCGGCAATTTCATTGGACAATCCCTCGGGTTTTCTTAGCCAACTCGAAGCGAGAGGCATCGCTACGGACCCAAAGCGGGCGAACACGGGGCGAACGAAATGAGGATTAGAATCACTCTGACAGGCTGCATGATGTTGCTCATCTCGCCCATGACTTACTCGCAGAGCGATGATGATTTACTGGAGCTGGTCCGATCTAATGCTGCGAAAGGTTTTCTGGAGCAAGCATCGTGGACACTTCCCAAGTCTTTCCACGAAAGTGGCCTGGCGCCTTCGGATAAAGACAAGCTCATTGAGCAATGGGCCGACCAGTCCGCAGCATGTCTCGTGGATGCGCTCACGACGTATGCGAAAACTACCGACACGTCACTCGCCGAAATGGTCAGTGATGATGGGTCGTTTGGACTCAAGGGCGACGGCTCATTCGCGGAGTTTGATGTTTTTTTGGAAAGCTGTATTGAACGCGCTTGGGCAGCGGTGGGAGCACGTCTTCCGCAGTAAGATTATTGCGCCGGAGATACCCACGCATGACCTTAGGCGGACACTCGGGAAGGACTAAAGAGATGAACGAAGAGAAATTGTCAGATGCAGTGATGCAAGCAGTGCGATCTGGGCACACAATCCAGGCGATTAAACGGCTGCGCGCTGAGAGGGGTCTCGGATTAAAAGAGGCGAAAGATATCATCGACCGTGAGGTTGATGCTTACCGACTCGCAAACCCAAATGCACCCATGGTCCAGAAATCTTCCGGGGCGTTGAAAGTGGTTGTCATTGCTCTAATTGCTGCCGCGCTATATTGGTACCTGACGAAAGGTGGTTGAAGCGCTGGTTCTTGCCGCTTTCGCCGAAAAAGAGCACGCGGTGCGTTCGATTGTTTTCAGACTACTTGCTCGGTTATCGGTGCCGTAATCGTGCTCCGGCTCTGGACGAACTGTGCTATTGACCGTTGCTACCGATTGTCTCGCGAAATTTGACCTTCTGCTCTTCAGGTATGTCCATTCCTTCCAGAATACGCAGCGCGGCCGCCTTATCCGTGCGTGCTAATCGGAGTATTGCCGTCTGCCTAGTGCTAGTACGTGATTTGGCATCTGAGATGCTGTCTATCAACTCCAGTTCCTGCTGCCCCAGATCATCAAAACTCATCGATACTCTAGCGATAGCACTGTCACGCTCCTCATTGGCAGGCAGCGAAGCAAGCCAGCCTACTGCGGCACCAGGGTCGCTCCGATACCACGTCCCGGCTATCGACCTGACGGTTCGTTTACGACTGCTTGGGTCTGTGATGTTTTGTAAGAGACGAATGGCCTCTTCAGGATTGTCTGCTGCTAGCGATCTTGAAATACGCGAGAATGCCTGGTCCCGCTCCTGATCATCCTGAAGCTGCAACGCAAGCTGCGTTGCAGTCTCGCTATCGTGTCGCGCCAACCCGCCAATGAGATCCGCTTCGATCGTTTCGAACCCTTCTTCTCCTCCATACTCGTCGATAAGCGCTCGCGCTTTCGCAACGTCGCCGACTGACGCGAATTGCCCGACCAGCTCTTTCGCCGAGCGCAGCCGCTGTGGCTCATCAAGTAATTCCAACAACCGATAGGCTGTTTCAGGCCGCGTTCGTGACAATATCCCCGTCGCGCTTGCAGCGATGTCTGAAGCCTCCTGGGCGTCCAGTGTCCCCAGCCATTCAATGGCTGCGGTGGGTTCTTCCATGAGCCAGGCCTGCCCCAACTTCGACTGGATGCGAGGCTTGTTGCTGTCGTCCGCTAACGAGGCAAGCAAGTTCTTAGCTAACGCGGGGTCGGTTCGGGCTACGGCCATCAGAATGTGCGAGGTTGACGACACGCGCTGCGTGGTCGGCAGTGTCGCCGCGGTTTCCAGTGCGAATTCCGGATTAGACTCGGCGATCCGAACGAGTACGGCGCTCTCGATGTGTTGTTTTCGCGCATCCTCAAGTGAGCGCACCCATTCCAGGGCTGCAACGGGATCGGAGGTGGCAAGTTCATCTGCAATTACAAACGCTGCCATCATCTTCGCTTGCGGTGCGTCGATCTGCCCGTAAAAATTCATTGCTTCGGTGATGTCTTTCGAAGCTAGCTCCTGCAACGCGCTGTGAAAGTCGCTGTTCGGACCTATGTCATTTGTCGCTAGCGCCTGCTGCAGAGTCTCAACCGGGTTGATGCGTGCAAATCGGTCCTCAACCACACTCGAATAATACGCGCGGTCTGCAGCCGAGCTAAAATACTCCGAGTACGACATCGCTACGCTCTGATCATTCGTGTCCAGAGCATATGCAAGCCAGTTGATGTATTCATCGCGGCGCAATGTGCTCGATTCCTCGCTGATGAACTCTATCGTTCGCCTCGGCGAGTCTTCCAGCAGAATTCGCAGGAAGCGCAAACGTGTCTGACGGTTTGGCTCGATCCCCAGTTCCTGAGCTATACGTTGGGTCGTTTCATTGCCCATATAGCCGTAAGCGGCATACAGGCTTTGTGCGGCATCCGCTTGATAGCCGCTGTTGGATTCAATATTGACTGCGAAGATCGCCTCATCAAGATCATTGCGTGCCCACGTACGCCAGATAGTGCGCTCAAGACTGTCATCGTTCTTGTATGGGTCAACGCGCGCAAGTGCCAACGCGGCGTTTGGGTCAACTTCGGCGAGTCGTTTGAAGAGGATATTGAGTACGCTACCTCTCAATGCGCGTTCCGAAATACGATTTCCTTCGGAGATAAGCTTCTGAAGTCGGTCCGCGTCCGATCGCCCAGCGAGCACGTGCAGCGCTTCGCGGCGGGCGAACACGGTGGGCAAGGCAACAATATCCTCGATGCTGTTGATGTCAGCGAAGCCACTACGGCGGGCCGAATCTACGTCGGCATCAGACAACGTCGGAATCGTATTTGCGGCGATCGGCTCGTTGGCGGTCGGTTCTGGTGCATCGTCAACATTCTGAAACGCAAGCAAAAACGCCGCGCCGGATAGAGCGCCTATTGCAAAAATGCCAAACGATTTCCACATTGTGCAAACCCGTAGTTTGATAAATATTACACGGACGCCCCATGCCACGGAGCCGGAGCTATTATAGGCGAACATTGACACAGTGATCAGCCCAATGTTGGCTGATTGAGACTCCGCCAAGTGTGATGACGGACGTCAACTCTATCCCTGGCCGAAAGCAGCCACCCAAGTGCTAAACTGCTGACAGGCTCCGACTGACCCAAAACGGATATGCATCCTGGGAGGCAGGTGTGTCTCGAAATACAAGATTCTTAATCGACTTGGTATCAGCAGGCGGTTTCTACTATTTCTTTGGTGTGTTACTCCTCAGTCAGCCAGGCAATCAAGCCTATGCTTCAATAACTCCCACAATTCGCCTGGCAGTCGTCGTCATTGCCGTAGCATTGGTTGCGCTTGCGGTTCGTCGATATTTCAGATCAGAAATGAAATCTGGCCAAGCGTCTAACTCGGAGGAACTCTCACGACGTGAAGTCGTGGCACGGAAACACATTTGTGCGGCTTACGGCAAACCAGGCGATGAGTACGGCGTGACGCTATTTGTCTCGCATCACCTTGCTGAGATCGATGCTGAATACTGGGTGAAGTACACTGGAGTTAGCAAGCCCGAACCCCAACAGGTTCTGGATATCCTGGAGCTTCGGCTGGACCCGGAAGAAGATTTGGATACGCTCGATTTCACTCTTCCAGCTAACGCCACAGATTACGTCGTATGTGTAGGGTTTGACGACGCCGGCAAGGTCGTTAGCGTCGAGATGGAAAGCTAGCGTTTCATCCTGGGTCAGGAAGCGTCCAGGTTTGGCCGTCCCTTGCCAGGTGATACACTGAGACGCAGCTATCCACCCATCGCAGCCATTGATGAAACCCTTCCGGAGACCAGTATTTTTTTTCAGGCGGTTAGAGATTCTGCAATTACCCTCGATGATGTCACACGCGTTCTGGCGTGTTTCGCATGTTTTGAACGCATGCCGGACCGTGGCGGCGTAAACCCAATTACGAATGAAAATATGGTCTATTCCGGCGAAGGGAAAGCGATCTACATCGAGAATGGTTCATCGAAAGGCAATTTCAGTTTGGAGGACGGCTGTCTGTTGTTTACTGGCGTTCCCGAGCCGATCGGCCTCGAGGTGGCAGCATTGATCGGCGCAAAGCTGAAGCCGTGGGATAATTCATAGATTACAGCTGACTATCTGCTTTCGGCCGCTAGCTGCAGCCCGGATGCTAAACTGCTGACAGGACGCTGGTAAGCTCAAGCAGTCACACACGTATCCAATCGTCAGCAATTGGGGGATATCCGTGCTAAAGCTCATCACAGGATTTTTACTTGGCGTAGTCGCTACACTCGCTGTCGTTTTCTGGTTCGACACGAGCGCCCCGGAGACCAAAGCAAGCCTGACCGACCCATCCACTCTGGCCGAAAAAATAACCGAAATACCGCGATCCGGCCCGGTTTTGCAGACCAGCGAGACAGCCGAACATGGTAGCGATGATCCAAACACATTGGCATCCGCCAAACCTGTGTTAAATGAGGAGCCATCGGCATCGGAACCACAAGCTGCTGGTCAGCCGCAACAAGACGCCAGGTCAATGAGTGCAGCTCAACGATCCTCGACGAGGGTCACAAACAATAATTACCCGCCCGAAATTGCGGACATGATTGAGAATAGCGTAGACAAGGATCTGCAAGCGCGGTATGAATCGGATGAAAGAGAGGATTCTTGGGCGCCCTATATGGAGGGCCTTCTCGCAGCGTATTTCGCCCAAAAGCCTGAGCTTGCACAATTCTATTTTTCACTGATTGATTGTCGTACATCGATCTGTGAGATCCATGCGCTTGGGTACGGAGTGGACGCGTTGACACAATGGAACGCGGCAACTGCGGACATGGTGAGCCAACCATGGTTCGAGTTTAATAGCATGTCCATGAATCGCCGAAACCCTGAACCGGATATTTTGGGCATCGTGGTGATCCTGACGAAAAAGCCACCGAACTGAACCACCTCGAAATGTGTTTCCGGTAGTTTCGGTCGAACGCCCGCTGTTGGCCGGAGGGAGCCCCTGGGCTGCTAGAATGATGAGCGTCTGCTATTGATGTAAAAGCGATATGTGAGTCGCTGAGCTAACAGCCAAGTGAGGGGTATTTATATGGCGTACTGGAGTTTTTTGGAACGGGGTCTGATCCTGATTACTACTATTCTGCTTTTCTCAGCATGTTCCGGTAGTCGAGTGACGAACGACGCAGTTCCACCGGAAGGGAAAGATGTTCGGACAGTAGGAGATCAAACTTTAGGAGAATTGCTGGACAGTATGGGCGGCGTCGACACCAGGGTTCCTCCCATATTCGAATGTGTTGAAGCGACCAGCGATATCGATGTAAGGGATGGCTACGATTACACGGACGAGGAGTACGATGAGGCGCTCCCAAAAATAAACGGGCTCTCGGATGAAGGACGAAAGTGCGCGGAGGAATATAAGGCCCATTATGCAGAGCAGGTTTACGACGCATGCCTTGCGGCGGATTGTGGGGCCAACCACCCTCGCGGCTGCGACGTTATCGTTCCGTATCTGATAAATATGGGTGTCATTTTCGATGCCGGGCTTGCGTGCGTGGACGAGAATTAGGGTCTTACGTTGGAATTGATGTTTTCAGGGCCTTTAAGGCACAGGATCGTCCAATTGCGGTGAAACTAAGCTTGAGCACGACCTGCCGCTTCTGGCCGTAAGCAGACCCTGGGCTGTTAAACTAACGACTGGCTGTTGCTGACCCGAAGCGGCCTGTCACCTGAGTTTTCGGCGGGAAGTATTTGATCACAGAAACAACTGTGAAAAGGAGTTTAAAGAAAACCTTGAAGAATCGAATTCTGCATGTTTTGGCTGTCCTGTTGATCGTCATTATGACGGCGGCGCCGGAAGTGGCAGTCTTTAGCGTGGATCTTTTCTTACTGTTGGATGCTCTTGGTGCAGAGTTGTTCTTGCTGTGTTTCGCGGTCGGCGCACGCTTGTACGTCAGAATGTCCATCTACTCAATTCGTACATTCATAGAGCGACTCGATCCGTACTTTTTCATCCCATCTCGCCATCATGTTGTTGGGTGTCCCGGAATATCGGTGCATGCGATTCCCGGTTACATTAGTTTGTATCTCTGCGCCATATGTTGGCCATCCATCACCGTCGAAGCGTAACGGAAGGTCGCTTTTGGCCGGAAGCAGAAGATCGCCCGATCTGAGGTAGAATGACTGCTCCTGACCCAGAGCAGACGGTTGAAAATCATGGCTCACGCTGGACGACCAAGAAAGCACGAACCGCGTGCTGAGGAGATTCGTCAGCTGCTCGACTCCAATTCCTCAGATCGAGCAATCGCGGCTATTCAAGGCTCTTCCATCGAATTGCAGGATGGCGATGCTCGGACGCCGCTAGTCAACGCGGCGATTGTAGGGAACATTCGCGTACTGACCTGGCTTCTTGACAATGACGCGGATATGGATAGTCAGGATCGCGATGGCTGCACAGCATTGCATTTTGCTGTTCAGGAAAAACACGCCGAAATAATTGAGATGCTCCTGGACGGAGGAGCCGATGTTGGATTGACCGATTCGCATGGCAATGCGCCCCTTTGGAGGGCTGTTTTCGATGCGCGCGGCAACTACGAGTTTGTTCGGTTACTATTGAGACACGGGGCGAACCCCCATGCGAAAAACGAAAGTGATCGGTCTCCAATGGATTTTGCCCAGACCATAGAGGACGTTGAATTGGTGGCTCTATTGGCAGAAAGCTGACGTCCGGTTCTGGCCGTAAGGAGCCTGTCGAGTGATAGACTATTGAATGATTGCTACTGATCCAAAGCAGACGGTCGGAAATATTCTGGTTTACGCACTGAATGAATTATCTTCGTACGACACTCGCAACAGACTGGACCGAGGGACAAGCGCCTGAGGGAATGTTCGTTCGATTATTGAAGACGTTCGTTCCTGAGGCGAATCCGGGATACGACAATAAAATGCATCTCATTCGCGAGTGGTATCTCGAGTTCGATACTGACGAAAATCCTTGGCGCGAAATAGGGTTAGATGCACGAGGGGCACCCGTCATTGCCGGACCAAGCAATAATGATTACGGGTTTTGGCTCGATACCAATATGAAACGCGATGACTTTGAGGGGGATCCCATTACTCAAGCAGAGTTCGAGCAGAAATGGACTGAAACCGGAGTATCGGTTCCCGAGTAACTCTACATTCATCGCGATTCGAGCGTCCGCTTCTGGCCGAAAGCAGCCCCTAGCGTGTTAGATTGGTGAAGGGCTGCTACTGACCCAAAGCGGTCGGCCGTCATCTGCTCCAAAAATCGCAATTGGCGGCAAACTGGCGTCACCGACAGCCCTACATATCCATTATCATTTAGCTCTACACACCTTGGAGTTTCGATGTTTGTGAGAGTTCTCAGACGGCGATTTCGCTTTTCTCAAGAGCAACTCGCTGAATCGTCAGGTTTGAGTCTTCGGACTATTCAACGAGTCGAAGCCGGCCACCGAATCAGCTACGCCTCGTTGAGATCTCTCGCCGCTGTCTTTGAGGTGGACGTCGACAAACTTGAACGGGAACTATACGCAATGGACAAAACAAACATTGAATACGAAGAGCTGCCGCTTTGGGTAAGGCTCATTTTGGGTCGCGGCTGGGTATCATCGAGTCGTCGCGAACTCATTTTCACGGAGGTTATTCTTGCCTGTCTGGGTGTCTTGCTGGTCGGTTTGTCGATAGCCAATTCGTACTGGTTACTAATTTACGACCCGAAGAGCTCCGCTTTGTACACCGGCCTACTCATGTTTCTATTTGCGTACCTCACCGCGGTGTGCATTCGAGTTGGTGACAAATACTCAGCTTGGCCGCTACTTGGTCACACGCAGCCTCGCAAATTTTTCGGCAGTGCGGAGCAAGACTGACCGGCTGCTTCTGGCCGATAGCCGTCGTTCGCCTGGTCTGAGGTAGAATGGCTGCTACTGACCCAACGCGGCCTGTCGCAAATCAATATACTGCGACGCTGATTAGTTTCGAATTCGTAGGTTTCTGATGAACCAGGTGCCAATATGAGAAGCGTTCTAGAGCGGAAGAACTGGAAGATTACCGCCTGCAAAATCGTCGTAGGATCTTTGGCAGCTCTAGTTGCTTTTCTGGCCGGCGAACGCGTTTGTGGTGGTAGCAGTTTCCACCTTTACGATGCTTGCTTCTATGATCTTGGCTACTTTCTACCTTTCGGACTGCTCGAGATCAGTGTGACCTTACTGGCATTTTCTTTACTTCTGTCGGCTTTCCGAGATGTATTCGCTAATCTAGGGCGGCTCACGCTTGGTGGCCGAGACATCGAGTCCGTGGCCGACATACCTAGCGATGAGTAAGCTCATCATTCGTCGCGGTTCGACCGTCTGCTTTTGGCCGTAAGCCGCCGCCCAGGTGTTAAGCTGCTGAGAGACTGCTAATGACCCAAAGCAGACGTTCGAATACTCACAACTCAAAGAGCAAATAATGTCGCAAGCGCCATCTGTAAGTTTGAAAGCGCGAACGATTTCAGGCGTATCAGCTCTACTCGTCGTGTTCATTGTCCTACTCGGACCGATGTTCTTATTTCGCGTCGTCGCCGGAATCCCAATGGATGCGCGAGGTCCGAGCGGTGAGATTTGGCTGCTTATTATCAGCGGGGGTCTCGCTGCTGGTGCCGGTCGATTCGTACACAGTTACCTGATGTTGAATGTCTTCGGGGCGTCCGCGGCAGAGGAACAGAAGTCTTGGGGTCGCCACCCATAGGCCGCTTTTGGCCGAAAGCGGTCCATGAGTGATTTCAAGCTACAATGGCTGCTACTGGCCCAAAGTGGACAGTCAACATTACATAGGGCTAGATTGGCGATATGGAAGACGATGCCGTCGAAAAGGCAAGAAAGAACCTCTGGTACAAGAATCAATTTCGACTTGGCGACGAAGTACTGACAGTTCTATGTCTCCTTCCGAGCAGCGAAAGGCGTGTCATCAAAGCCGACTGGTGGCATGGGAAGGGTAAGCAAGTGAGTATTCTTGCCATTGAAGAGAACGGCAATTTCTTCCTGCGACATCCTAGTGGTGAGGTTCTATACTGGAACCACTCGGAACAGAAAGATATCGCTGTCGCAAAAAGCGTTGTTGAATTCGTACGCTCATTTGAAGAAGGTGACTTGGGTTATTGAATGACCGCTTCTGGCCGAAAGCCGCCAGTCGGCTGGTCTGATGTAGAATGGCGGCTACTGACCCAAAGCGGACATTGAGAATTTCGTCTAGCCAATACCAAAATGACTCTAAACTTACCTACCGAGTGGCAAGAAGTTACTTCAGACGAAGCCCATGCGTTCGAAATAGAGCTTGCGCGTGAGCTTTGCTCAAATCACATTCTGGCAGGCGTGTCGGTTAAGTGCATTGCGCGGCGGCAAGGACGCGATGACTTCCTTTTTAGGGTGCACTTAGATGAATCCGAATACGCGGTAGCACACCTAACATGGTCGAAGGAAAATTCTCCGGACTGGCCGTGGACGACACTTTTTAATGACAGGAACGATTTCGAAGACAATTGGCGCCGAATTCTTGACTGACCGCTTCTGGCCGAAAGCTGCCACCCCGGTGTTAAGCTAGGGACAGGCTGCTACTGACCTAAAGCGGAGCTTGGATAGCATATTGAATGACCCCTCGATAAACCGCGTCGTTTCTGCTCCGAGACGTATCGCCGAGCGCTATCCTTGGCGTACGTATTTCGTTTTGTTCGCTTTTTGGTACCTAGTGATTTTTTTGATCGAGTTCGTTACAAACCATGACTGGCGAGTCGCAATTGAAACAGCGGCGATTGTGGCTTGGTGGTTTTCTCTTGGATTGTTGGTCTTCTTTAGATTCGTGTGGCCCAGAAGCTGGTTCGGTTAGCAGAATATGAGCGACCGCTTCTGGCCGTTAGCAGCCATCGGCCTAGTCTGAGATAGAATGACTGCTACTGACCCAAAGCAGCCTTCCAGAATCCGTAACAATGTAGTGGCTTTTCATGCGATCTATATCTATTCAAGTGCAACCGGAACTGTCGCCCGGTGTAGATATGGATGCCCTTACTACTGAATTTGAGGCGATCGCATCAAGGTCTGATCTTGTCGCGCACCATTCTTTCGGCTCCGGAAATGATCGCGGCGTGTACTTCAACTACACGTTTGACACGTTGAAGCCTCTTGCGCTCTGGCAGGCGATTCTGGCAAAGATTTATGAAGGTCAAGAGACCGGATCACATATGAAGCGAGCATCGATGGCCATGTGCTCTGAGGACGATGGGTGGGACGACTACTTGCAACTCTTTCATTACGACTCATCAGTGCAGTTAGATTCGACTGACGCACTCAAAGATTAAACCTCAAGGGCTGCTCCTGGCCGTTAGCTGCCTGTCGTTTTTGCAGTGGCCATAAGAAATCACGTCTGCTATACGCTCCAAAACTGACATTGAGCTAAACTGACCCGAACGGTCTGCTACTGACCCAAAGCAGACAGCCGAATTTCCTCAAGAACCGCACACTAGGATTACGACTACTTGACTGAAATCGACAATCAATTTCGCATCGGTATGAATTCTTGGGTTGTTCAGGATGGGAACTACCCAGATTTCAAGGCCGGTAATGAATACCGCTTCGCAGTGGAATTTTTCCCTCACGATATTCGAATGGTGAGAACTGCGCCAACGCAATTATCGTGTCGCCATATCATAAATTCACGCTACGAGATTGAGGGCAAGATTGTTTTCGTCGCCAAATCCTACTGGGTGATTGACGTAGGAGTTCTTATCTTCCAAGACGCTGCACCACATCCAAAGGCCGTCGTTGGCGGGGGATTGAGCGGGGAGATCCAACTTGGTATTGACCCTTTCTTCTATTTTGAGAGCCTGCAGCATGTGGAGGGTATGCCGAATTTGTTCTATGACTGGCAGATTAACCAAGTCTTGTTAGAGACGACTCCGTGGATTGAATCAACCAATCCGTCGGGCGGGAAAAATCTCGTCCGCGATGCCACGCAAGAGAGCTTCGTTCCAGTCGAAGAAACGAACGCTTGGGAGGACGACGATGGTCATGCGGGCTATGTCTTCGAGTGCGAATTGCTTGAGCGGTCGGCTGATTGAGGGAGCGCACAGCTCCAAGTGACGAAGGGCCGTTTCTGGCCGTAAGCAGAAGTTCGCCTAGTCTGAGGTAGAATGACGGCTACTGACCCAAAGCGGCCATTGAACATCACAGGATTTTGCCATCGATGAATGCCATGAGGATTGTGTTTTTCGCATTCGTTCTATGCATTTTCCAAGTTGCTTCGGGGGCGATTGCGACCCTAGCAGTTGGCGCGGAGGATATTGGGGTTCTGACGGTTACTCAACTCACTACTGGCGTCGCAATATCAGTCTGCGTGTTCGGATATATGTCTTGGGCGAATCCTTCGAGGCCCTATTTGACGGCTCTTATTGTTGGTGTTCTGGCCATGCTTTTTGGCGTGCTAGCCACTACATTCGTGGTCGGGAATATGTCTTGGTCGGAGCCCATCCTCCTTGTTGTCGACATATTGGCGTTGCTGGTTGCCATAGTGCTTGGCGTCAGCTTGGGTGTAATGCTCAGACGACGCGGCTCGACAACCTCTCAATAGGTGGCGAATGGCTGCTTTTGGCCGTAAGGAGCCTGTCGAGTGATAGACTATTGAGCGACTGCTACTGACCCAAAGCGGACTTTCGAAAATTTTTCTCGGGCAACAAATTTCGTGGGAAATCGCGTGACAGATTACGATGATGAGTACGCAACATGCGAAGAAACGTATGCGACATTTCGTGTCTTCTCTGAAAAAATGACGCCGGAAGATATTTCATCGATCATAGGCACTGAACCCACCAAGCACTTTCAGAAGGGAGACCTGCGATTTGAGCGCGCACCTCCTGAGACACGACAATTCCACGCACATGGGTGGTTCTACAGCACCAGAGGAATCTCTCCATCTCACGATTGCCGAAGACATCTGGATATTTTGATTCAGGACTGTCTTGCGGACGAGGCCGCGATCAAAAGCTTGCAGCAGCGAGGATGCAAAACCGACATTACCGTGTACTACGTGTACACGCAGGGCGGCCCTACGATTTCGCCAAAACAAATGCGCGCATTGGCGGACGTGAATGTCGAGGTTTGGTGGGACCTCTATCGCTCTGATTCGGATGATATAGATAGTCATTAGAGTTTTGTGCTTTTACGGCCGCAAGAGCGTCTGTTACTGGCCGGAAGCAGCCCCTGGGCTGTTAAACTAACGACTGACTGCTGCTGACCCAAAGCAGCCCTTAAAAGCCATAGTATTTTTCACTTAGAGCTATTGATCGTGGACGAAATCGCCAGGCAATTCGCAACTACTCTCGGGAATCTGGCACCAGATGCAAGAGGTGATGACTCGCTGGTCGACGAGCTATACGAAGCCTTGGATCTGCTTGAAAGTTCCGACACGGTGAGTGCGGTTTTCCCCGCCATCTTTGGGTTATTTGAAAAACACCCTAACGCCGATTTCGGTATGCCCGGGCCATTGGTACATCTACTGGAGGGGGAATACCCTGGTGGATACGAAGATCTCTTGTTGGAATCATTGGCGAGGAAGCCAGTGCCGCACACAGTCTGGATGGCTAATCGCCTACTAAACTCCAGCGATGTCGTCGATCCGCTTAGAGTGCGTCTCCAGCGCGCGCTGAAGAATACCGTTAGTCATCCTTCGGCGGACGAAGGTACGCGACGGGATGCAGCCGGTTTTATTGAACACCAGAGACTGTAGTCTCGGGTGACCGCTTATGGCCGTAACCAGTCATTGGCCAAGTGATACACTCAACGTCTGGAAATGACCCAAAGCAGACGTTCGCAATCAACCGCGACCCTGAAATGACTTTCATGCACGTACACGATCTAAAATTGCCTTTGTTACTCATCGAATTGATTGATCGTGGCATCTGGCCTCGCTCGGAAGATGAAGTCAACGCACAAAATCTCCAGCCACTTCTTGATAAGGAAGCTGCAAGCAAAGTGTCGACTGACGAGGAGTGTATTGTGTTGATGGCACCACCGTTTCATACGATTAGCGACGAGATCAGGGATGGCAACAGTTTTTGGAATAACGACTTAACCAATGTCGGTGTAATCGACTATAGCCGAGCCGTCATTGTTGCGGACTTTGGGTTGGGTTCGGATTCTCCAATAATTCTTTACTACGTGAAAGATAATCAGACCCCAGTGGTAATGTATTTGAGATGGCAGGGTAATGGCGCAGATATTTCCCACTCGTGGCTACAAACCCACGATACATTCAACCAGTTTGCAACCGACGTTGGGCTTGTTGGCGCGGATGACTAATCTTTCTAATTTCTGCTTCTGGCCGAAAGCGGTCATTCACCTGGTGATAAACTGGACGGCAGCTACTGACCCAAAGCAGACGCTCAACAAACTTGCCGCGACAACCTAATCGCCTCGTTTTCGGAAGACTTTGAAGGGATTGAATGTGTGGAATTCTTAGACTCCCTAATCGAATTCTTGGGAGAGCGAAGCGGATTATTCGAGAAATATAACTGGCAACGTGTATTCGTTTTCTTTATGGCAATTTCGGCATTGCTTGCAGCGAGAGAGTACGCGAAAAAGGTGCGAAAACTGAAAGATGGCCAGCGCAATGCCTTAGGGTATAAGGCGTTGAATGCCATTATCATTTCGACAGAAGATGAATTCGATGTCAGGTACTCCGCAAATATATCTTCGTCTGGAACCGGATTCCGAGTCACTATTGTTAGAGGCGATGAACCGAATGTCGAATCAGTCCTCAACCGAGAGTTTTTGTCTCTCGATGAGATAGAAAAATTTCTCCGTGAGAATACGAAGTTTCTATTGTCAGATTTCGAGTGAGAGACGGGCCAACTTCAAGCGACTGCTTCTGGCCGAAAGCTGCCGCTGGGCTGTTAAACTAACGACTGACTGCTACTGACCCAAAGCAGCCTTTCGCTGAGCCGCACCGTATTCATGCAAATTCCGACAAACGAGAACCTTCGCTCTATCTGCCGAGAAATTTCGGACAAGGAGTTTTCGGTTGAGCAATGGGCAAAAATTGAATCGAGCGATATGTTTCAATCCGACGGGTTTTGCGGTGGATTCGACGCGGATGAACGCGCATTCCTCTTTTCTTGGTATGCCGCTGACCAGAATGAGTATTGGTTTCAATTGTCGATTGAATTGGCCGAAAGTATAGCCACCGGTGAGTCACCGATTATTGAAGGAAGGCTTGCTCAAAAATGACGATCGAACGGCTGCTTCTGGCCGTAAGCCGCCGTCCGCCAGATGGTAGACTCAGTGTCCGGTTCCTATTCAATCCGGACGCTCGCGATTTCTCGTATTCTGGCCAAATCGCAACGACATTTTCTTGAGTAGAAGGGAGGTCACCTATGGGCGCAAAGACGTGGATGCTTGTGTATTCAGAGACCGGTGCTCGTGAAGCGCTGAAGAATGCACCTGAGCTGGACCGTGAAGCGACGACCAGGTTCGCGCACGAACTTTTCCCCGGCGAGACTTTGGAGTCGTTGGAAGACGGCGATCTAGGCCGGACTTGCCCACCAAACAAAGAGATTTGTATCGGCAGTTTTCCGGGCGTCTCGATTGTGGCGGCCAAGGAGTTTGGGGTAGACAGCCCGTCAACAATCCCACGACGATTCATCGATGCTGCTGGCAGTGGGACCGTTACACTTCATGCCATGCATAGTGTTGTGGACTGGTTCGCATTTGCGTGCTGGCAGAACGGAACTCTAATTCGGTCACTCAGTGTGTCTCCGGATGATGGAGTGATCGAAGATATTGGCGACAAGATGGCGTTTGAAGAACCCTATTGGTCTGGTGCGCACCCAGCCGTCGACGACGATGAGGATGAGGACGACTATCCCTTGCCTTTTCATCCATTGGAATTGGGCGAGGAAGCTCTCAAAGAGTTCTTCGGGTACCAGCTTGAAGGATTTGTTGATCGCAGCCTATTGGAACCAGAAGATGTAACTCTTATGACATTTAGGCGGAAGCGCCCGTTCTGGAAGTTTTCGTAACGATGCATTTCTGCGGATTGTGGCCTCTTTGAGTGTATATTTGGAGCCGATGAAACTAAGGAAAGTGTGATGGCCGGACGTCAACCCGTTCCCTGGGCGCGCATAGCGGTTCAAGCAACTGCAATCGTCATCAGTATCCTGTTGGCCTTCGCCATTGAGGCATGGTGGGCCGAACGACAAGAGGTAGAACTGGAGCACAGGACGCTCCAGGCCCTGCGGAGTGATCTCGAAGCGACCAACGAAGAGTTGGATCGGTTACTGCGGCGCTTGGCCGCCGCACGCATTGTCTTTTCGCGCTTCCAATCTGCAACGCCTGCCGAACTCATCGAGTTTGATACGGAAGCGGTTCGGCAGACTATTGTCAGCCTTGTGACGCCAGCGTCTTTCAATCCCATTACGGCTACCCATGATGCGCTTTCCAACGACGGCCGGCTTGGATTGATCAGTGATCCCGCCTTGCTAAGACATCTGTCTAATTGGCAGGGCGCTCTCGACGACATCGAGGCAAACAGTATCGATCTTGGCGCCTAATCTGTGCGCGTACTCCGGTCCATGGAGTCTTATGGTGGACCGTTTATCCGCTGGAAGCGGAGTGTCGATGACCTTGAGGTCCTCGAAAGGGCGAATGGAGAAATCCTGGCGGTATTGCGTCAGGATGACGAGTTCATGGGCAAAGCGAGAATGCATCAGTACACCCTGTCGGGCTACCTATTGGAGCTTCGACGGCTGGACGAAAGCCTGGACTCAACACTGGCCTTTCTTGAAGAGGAAATAGCTCAATACTGAATACAGAAATGCGATCGCTTCTCTGTATTCGCCGAAACAACGAGGATGGTGATGCCGATGGACAACGATGTATCAGACGATCTGGTCGATGCCGGGCGCGGCTACGAAAATCTTTTTGTACCTGCGCTATTCGAGGCGTGGACGAAACACCTGGTTGATGGTGCCAGGATCAGGGACGGCTCCCACGTCTTGGATGTCGCTTGCGGAACGGGCGTACTCGCGCGGAGCGCATTGGCGCGTGCTGGTGCAAGCGGGCGGGTGGTCGGCGCGGATCCTGCGCCCGGCATGCTGGCTGTTGCAAAAGAAATCGAGCCCGCTATCAATTGGCTGTTGTGCAGTGCCGAATCCCTGGATGTCGATGATGCAGCATTCGACTGTATTGTTTCGCAGTTTGGCATGATGTTTTTCGAGGACAGGCGACAATCCGCTGATGAGATGTATCGTGCTTTGAAACCTGGCGGTTCAATTGCGATCGCCGTTTGGCGATCAGTCGAACACAACCCGGCATATGCGGACGTTATCTCTGTTCTGGAGGATCAGGTCGGGACGGCTGCAGCTGACGCGTTGCGTTTACCCTTTGGGCTAGGTGATGCTGGTGAAGTCACAGCGGTGCTGGAAAGCAGTGGTTTCGCAGAGGTATCAGTCGACGCGATGACAGAAACCGCAACGTTTCCGAGTTCACGACAGATGGTGGAGGCAGAACTTCGTGGCTGGCTCCCGTTATTCGATATATTTCTCAGCGAGGACAAAATCGACGAAGTCCTGGCGGAATCTGACAAAACACTCGGAAAATATTCCAATTCATCGGGTGAAGCTGTGTTTCCAACGTCCGCCCACATCTTCACAGGGTGTAAGATGTAGCTTCCTGCGGAATACGGCGAACAGGAGAAGATCATGAAATTTTTCTTAGTTGCAACAGTTCTTGCTCTGGCATCGTGCGCGACGAATTCAGGAGCGCCACATCTCGAGAGCCGCCTGGAAAGCTGGAAAGGCGAGTCGATTCATGAATTGTCAAAGGAACTCGGTAAGCCGGCGAGCATGCGGGAGGACGGCTGGGAATGGCGATTTACCGGGCCTGGCGCGCAGGAAGCGCCATCGGCAAATGCCTTGTCTCGCCCGATGGGCTCGGATATTGGGTCGACGACGGGTCGCTCGTTGGGAGTGGCGAACAACAACTTGAGCTGGGCGGCGACTTCCGACACAAGCATTCCACGCAAAGACTGCGCATATCGCGCAGCGGTCAGCGCTGAGACGATTGTAAGCGTTGAAGCAGTTGTGGTTTCGGGCCGCTGCCAGTTCAGGGAAATACCGTTTCGCGCAAAAGACTGAACAGGTCAGGAACGACCAGGCAGTGAAATGCTCACGGACGCCAGTATCCTCGGCAAGTCCCTCGAGTGATCTTCAGAACCGTCGGATGGCGCTAAACGTAAGCGTTTCGTATCTGGATGCGCTCAGCGATTTGCGCTTTGGCAAGGCACAGGACATCTGGTTTTCAATAGTTGGACTAGAAATGACCAGCGCAGTAATCGTATCCTAGAAGTTCGACGCAAAATAAACAAAAAAATGCATGCGTTTAGGGAGGTTACAGTGATCAATCAGATATTGACGTCGGTCAATCAGTCTTTTCGTCTGGTGTTTCAGTCAATTCTCAAAGGCATCCGCCTTATCATTACTCAAATCGGAAAGGTGATTGATGGGTTAGCAAAAGTTGTAAGGTGGTTTCACGGAATAATTGCCAAATGTATTCAGCTGATCATCAACCTATCGTCATTGGCGTTCATTATTTTCGTACCATTTGCTTTTCTCGTCGATCCTCTTGGTTGGTCAAGTTACCTGTACCAGCACTTTAGTCCAGGGGCGGTGTTCTGGGGCCGGATGATATTAGGCTGTTTCTTTCTTTTCGTAGCATATCTAGTGGTAGTGTCGCTGTGGAAAACCATTCGGCAGAACGCACCGACGGTTGAAACCGAGGAAAACAAGAAGAAAGATTTCGTGCAAAAGCTTTCGGGCGTGCTGAGTTGGCTTGTAATCGGAGTTGCGTTTCTATATTTCACCGTATTTCGTTACCAGCTAGTTGACTTGCCGTTTAGTCTCACTGAGCTCGGCAACATGATTGGAGTCTAGATTGAGTTACGATGCTGCGCTACTAACTTCAGGTGCCGAATGACCGGTACGAGTGACGAAGACTCGAAGATCAACAAACTCTTCTTGAGTTCGATCGCTGTGGGTGCGGTTGGCGTGGGCCTGGCGACAATTTATCTTGTGGACGGTTCGCCCAATGACAGCAATGTAGGGTTTTGGCTCTACACGCCAATTAGTATGTTTTTTCTAGTGCCGTGCCAGATCGCGCTTGCAGTGAAACTGTATGCACTGAATTTCTCGATCATCAAGTATCTCGGTGTAATGCTGACACTCGTGTCTCTGATCATGACAATCGGTATTTGGTGAATTGGAAGTTCTCGATCATCGCACGCCGAGCATGGCGTCTCAGATTCACGATCTGTTTCAGCGTTCGTACGTAGTGGAAGCGGGCCTTGTCGGTGTCGACGATTTCCCACCATTACGCCGAAAAGCATCACACATTCAATCGTCGGGAAATCAGTTTGTCGGCGAGCGAATCGCTGGTGATCTTGCGGCAGTGCTGGAATACAACGAAAGTGGAGGGGATTTGAGCATCGATAGCCTTGTAGTTCACCCGGATTTTTTCAGGCGAGGACTTGCGCGCCAACTCATGCAGACAATACTCGCGTCCAGCAGCTGCAGGATTGCGTACGTGGACACAGCGGCAGCGAATAGTCCGGCGTTGGCGCTTTATCGAAAACTGGGCTTCGCCGATGTAAGGCGCTGGAATACCGCCGACGGTATCGACAAGATCAGGTTACGTCGCAGCTTATCGTGAGCGATCGTTCAGTGCGTCCTTTTGTGAGTTCAGACTTCTCGGTTCCAAAGGTCCTGGAGACAGCTGAGTTTCGCCTGCGCATGCTGACGATCGATGATGTCGACAAAGACTATGCTGCCGTCATGTCGAGTATCGATCATTTGCGGAATATCTGGCCAGGATCGGATTGGCCAGATGGGCTGACGATTGAACAGAACCTTATCGACCTTGACCGCCATCAAATGGAATTCATCGAGCGCACAGCCTTCGCGTATACGTTGGTGACACTGGATGAATCTATGGTTATCGGTTGCGTCTATGTTGATCCTACGCGCAAGCGCGGTTTCGACGCCGAAGTCTATTTCTGGGTACGCGAGAGTGAGCTGGACAATGGTCTTGAGGACCGGTTATTCAATACCCTCGTTGAGTGGCTGGGGGAGCACTGGGGTTTTGAGAACCCAGGGTTCCCTGGGCGATTGAATGCATGGGTGGAATGGAACGCCATTCCCGATGACTAGTGCACAAAAATCGCTCCGCCTGGATGGCCTTGATCTCGCGCGCTTTGTTGCGTTTGCGGGCATGGTCGTCGTCAATTTCAAAATTGTTATGGGCGCAGAAGGTAATGGGGGAGTACTCGGGCTATTGAGCGGTGCCCTGGAGGGCAGAGCCGCGGCTACTTTTGTGGTTCTCGCCGGCATCGGTCTTGGTCTCTCCGCCATTCGCGGCGGTCATGCCCAATTGGTCAGCGTCACAATCAAGCGCGCCGTATTCCTGCTCGTGATTGGCCTTCTGAACTCACTGATTTTCGACGCGGACATACTGCACTACTACGCGTTCTACTTTCTTATCGGCGTATCGCTTCTGAGATTCGAAACGCGCTCATTGATTGCGGTAATCGTCCTCTTGAATGTCATGTTCGTGCTCATGGTATTCATTCTCAACTACGATACAGGCTGGAATTGGGACAACTACAGCTACTCCGATTTCTGGACACCTGCAGGCTTCGTTCGAAACCTCTTCTTCAATGGCTGGCATCCGGTCATTCCGTGGCTCGGCTTCCTGTTATTCGGATTCGTCCTTAGCCGGATGTCGCTTTCGCAAACGTCGACGCAGAACCGGCTTGTTCTTTTGGGTGGGGTTTCTTTAGCCCTTGCAGAGCTTGCCAGTTCATTGCTGGCCGGCGCGCTCGGTGCGCTTGACCCGGAGCTCGAGATATTTGCTACCACGAAACCCATACCGCCGATGCCGCTGTACATGCTTGCCGGTTGCGGCGCAGCGAGCCTGGTTATTGGTCTGTGCTTGCGCTTTGCGAAACTCATGGAGCGCCTTGGCATTCTCAAACTCGTCGTGCCAGCGGGTCGGCAGACATTGACGCTGTATGTTGCCCATATCCTGATAGGTATGGGCACGCTGGAGGCTTTGGGCATGCTCGAAAATCAAACAGCCTCAACAGCCGTTGCGGCTGCACTTGTCTTTTGCCTGCTTGCGGCTCTGTACGCACTGGTTTACGCAAAGTTCTTCAAACGTGGCCCGCTGGAGGCTGCGATGCGCAAGATAGCGGGCTAGCGCAGTGTGCAATGAGCTGGTCTCTCGATCTACACTACTGACTAAGCGGTACAAGTGGGTGGAATCCAATGAATGACGACCAAGCAGCGCCGAGACGCAATCTTACCAAGGATACGTTGGACCTCTATGCCAACGCGCACAAATGGCTCGTTATTCCGATCATCATCATTCTCGTAGCATTTACTCCCCTGTATTTCGCAACTTTTACGAGCGAGCCGTGGGGATATCATATGCATGCGATGTCGGCGATCGCATGGTATCTGCTGATGATCACGCAGCCGTATCTTGCCACTCACGGCAGACTCAAAGACCACAGAAAATGGGGCATGATCGGAATGCTGATCGCCGGAGCTGTAGTGGCCTCTGCGCTTACGATTACGCCGACCAATGTCTACTTCGGGCAAATCGGGGGATTTCCACCGGTCTTCCCGGCGGCGTTTTTTTACGGCCTGGTTTTCACGGAGACTCTCGCTATAATCGGATTTGCTGTATCCGTGGTCATGGCCATTATCAAGTCCAGAGTTCCTGATGAGCATGCGACCTGGATGCTGGGTACGGTGTTCTTTGGATTCATGCCCGCATGGCTCAGATTGAGCATGTTTCCGGCATTCGCTTTCGATATTGAGATTTCCACTACGTCTGCGCTCATGGTTTCCATTCCGATTTTTGTGGCGGTGATCCTGACCGTAGGCTACAAACTCGGAAAGCTGATGCACCCAATGATTCTTGCATCGACGGCAGTGACAATCCTGATGATTTCGACATCCTATCTGGGCGGGCTCGGCTGGTATCAGGAGTTTGTCACGGATCTTATGAAACCAATGGTCCCATGGCCTTAGGTCTCCGAGTCTTCTTGTTATGCTCGATCCTGGTCGGTTGTTCGTCCAATCCGGCAAATGGAGATTCAGGGTATGAATCTCTTGAGAAGCTTCAGACAGAACTCTCGATCAGCCTGAAAGCGCCGGTGATTGATCAGATTCAGTACAAAGTCGTTACAGATTTGCAGTTCGATCTGGGCTGCAGAGGAAAGGGCGTACCCATAGAGTCATGCGACTTTCAGGAAACTCTTTCTGTTGTATTCGACCGATTCGACTGCAAGTCGAACTCGCAACCGACTAAACAGTTTTCAACACTGCGAGCCATTCGCGATGGTGGGACAAGATGTTCCTACACAGGGCGAATACACTGGCCAGACGGCTCTACCGACGTGATCAGCAGGAAAGATGAATTGTATAGACTTCAGTACTATTCAGATGGACTTTCCCATGAATACTGGTGGACCAAAATAGATGAAGCCGGGCCGCTACAAAACTGAGCTATCTTGATGAGGTGTGCGAAAAAATGAAGCTACGAGTGGCGTTGACGATTTTCCTGGCTGCGTTTGCGTCTGAAGCCATTGCAAACGATGGGGCGAGGCTGATTAAAGCAATTCGAGGCGACTATGCGCTGCAAAAGTTTCGCGCGAAGGATCTCGCCGACGAAGAATTCGCGAAGCAAGTGGGCTTCATCTATACGGTTCTGTCGCGGACCGGAGAGGAACACAGCCATCAGCTGGGTGGCGAGACCGACAACGAAGTTTGGGTGCATGAAGATGGTCATACCGAGCTGGTTGTTCGGTTCGATCGCGATGAGCATGGCGAAAAAATAGACGGTACTGGAGCGCAGGTCACCGACTGCAAGAACATGGGGTCGTACAATTACTACCATCCGAACGAGCAGCCGCTGGGCCATTTCGCCGCCGACATATTTCCATGGTTTAAACTCGGCAATTGTGCTGATGATCCGAGCACATCGGATGAGCGAATCGAGGCTTATGTTCAAGACCTCAGAGATGGCGCAGGTTACGTGTTGAGCCAGGACATTGACTACACTCTGGCGGACGGTTTTCGGTTCAAAGGAAAAGGTCAGTCGGAGACGACTGCGATATTCCTGAGAGCCCTTGAGATCGGTGGGTTCGATGCAGCCAAATTGTCGCAAATGGATTCGATGAACGTGGAGGTTCGCGAAGGCTTCTTTAAGGCGATGGAGGTGGGCCTAAAGGATATGATGAAAGTACCAAACAAACGGCTCCGATAGTCGCCGTTGATCCAAAGCAACTGTTCACAATGTGAGTGCATATGAGCCCTAAGACGTTTATCGCCAAAGGATATCAATAAGAATGAAGTCAGTAATTGTTGATCATTCGCTCGCCGAGGCTGGTACGCGACGCATTGATTGGGCAAGAACGAACATGCCGATCGTCGTTGGACTGGCCGACGAGTTTCGTCAAAGCAGGCCCTTTGAGAACCTGAGAATCGGAATTTGTCTGCATGTTGAAGCAAAGACAGGCGTGTGGATTGAAGCACTCGTGGCTGGAGGTGCAGAGGTATTTATTACAGGCAGTCCCGGGTCAACACAGGATGACACTGCTGCGGCACTTGCGGATATGGACAACGTCCATGTGTTTGCGAGAAGCGACGAGACATTTGACGATCATTTGCTGCACTGCGAATATGTCTTGCAGTCAAGTCCAGACCTGATAGCCGACAATGGTGCGGACCTCCATCACCTGATTTACTCACGAGATAGTTATCGCCATCTTGGCGAGGCACTTATCGGTGCAACAGAAGAAACTACTACTGGCACAACTCGCTTGCGCGAATCCATCAAGTGCCGGGATTTCCCTACTCTTAGTATCAATGACACGTTGACGAAAAGAATCGTTGAAAACCGATTTGGTGTGGGAAGTTCAGTGATTGATGGCCTGATGCGCGCGACGAATGTGATGTTGCATGGAAAAAACGTCGTCGTCATCGGCTACGGGTATTGTGGTGCGGGTGTCGCGCAACGACTACGTGGCATGGGGGCGCACGTGACGGTCGCTGAGCGAGATCCACTCACATTACTTGAGGCACATCTGGAAGGATTTCGTACATCTGCACTCGAGGAATGTGTATCCGCAGCACAAATAGTGATAACTGTTACGGGCTACGACGACATCCTCAAGCGGGAGCATTTCGAGATGATGCGAACCGGCGTCATCGTTGCCAATGCCGGCCACTTCGCGTCCGAGATTGACGTGCCCGCGCTCGAAGATTTATCAGTGTCCAAGAGAGAGATTCGAGACGAGATAACAGAGTACTCGCTGCCGGGTGAGCGAAAACTGTTCCTGGTCTCTGAGGGTAACCTCGTAAATCTGTCCGCAGGCGACGGGAATCCCATCGAGATAATGGACCTTGGACTAGCCTTGCAATCATTGAGCCTGCGCTATCTTGCTCGCGACGCGGAATCACTCCAAAACGGCGTTCAGCCCGTGCCGCGAGATGTCGAGCGATTTGTCGCCGAAAGAGCAGTGGCACATTGGATTAAATGAATAGAAACGGCCCTTGTCTGGGAGGGCTGCCACCCAGCAGAATCGTCAGGAAGACGCGATGAACACACCGTGTTCTTCGAGAGCCTCAGTGGCCATTATGTGACCAGAGTCTTGAGCGATCGCCGACTTCAAGTAAAGCACGGCTGTTACGGCATCGCCCTGTGAATCGGCGATTTTCGCAAGTTGATAGTAGGCATCGGCGTGCGCCGCGTCGCTCTGGGTTGCCTTGCAAAAATATCCGTGCGCATTCTTGGTGTTGTTTTGGCACAACTCGATGAGACCGAGGCCGTAATAGGCATCGGCCTCAAGATTGGGTGCACTTCTCATCTCATGCAAGTCCATTTTGGCTCGACTGACGTCACCTTTTCTCGCCAAATCCAGTGCATCTATTACCCTTTTTCGTCCGGTCTTCATCGGTCCCTCTCCATGAGCTGCACGACGCTAAAGCCCGTGTCTCATCTTAGTAAGCGCAAAGCGTGGGCGAATCCCCTCATGTGGAAGGAAAATTGATCAAACTCGGGTAGCGGGGCTGAGAACACTGCGTCGAGTGCTAAGCTACTGGTTCCAATTATTGTTAAAACAGTAGAAAGATGAGCATCCCAGATCACCTGATCCGATACCCAACTCGTGCCGCCATCCACCGGCTGTCGAAACTTTTCAACCTGCCAAACGAACCGGGTATGCAGGATTGGGAGATTCAGGTTGCAGACGCTTCAAGGTGCGCGGAGTTCGTATCGGGGTATGAGTCGCTGGGGCTAGACGACGACGAGCGTTTTACACTCATGTGGACGATTCTTCAATCGTTTGAGGAGTTTGATGGGTCTCTAGGCGAGTCTGTTGAATGGCAGCGAGCGTTGTTTCTCCTCGAAGCAGATATCGAAATACATATCAGTACACTATGGTACTGGTCGTCGCTTCAAGCTGAATCTAACGAAGAGATGTTTCGGATTACGCCCCATATGCGTGAAATATTGAGTCGCCAGAGCCCGAGGCTTGAGATTCGGCAAACTCATTGACGAGCACTGGACTGGAAGCAGACACTCGCAAGATAGACCTGAGAGACAAGTCAACGGAGAGGCAGATATTGAAAGTTAATGGTTTTGTTTTACCGGCCAGTCTTTCAACGGGGCTAAACCAATTCCCCTTCGGGGCGGAATTGAATAGCCTGGTTGCCATGGCTGTTTTCCCGCGTGATGTAATAACTGTCGCTCTCGAGGAACACCGCCATATAACGGAGTACTTTCACGGTGTGGTGAAGCAGGAGAGGCCTGAACAGCTAAACAAGCGGGAAGTTGCCCAAGTATTCGATTTCTCGCGTAGCTTATCCACCACGATTCTCGAATCGGCAGAACATATGGAGCGAGATACTGAGAAATATCGGCCGTATGCTCCTTACGAATGTGGGCTCTGGCTCAAGGATAGTTCAGCGAGTGACGGGGCAATTGAGCTCCCATATCTTGATATTGATTCAGCCGTAGTGCTGTCAGATGACGAGTTTACAGTCAGATATGCTCTTGACTATCGTGGGCTTGGTTCTGAGCCATCCGTCCTGGCGCGCTATTTTAGCGACAATACAATCGACTATTCGGTTCCAGATGACGCGCTTGGGTGGCACCAGGTTGCAGAAACGTTGGACGAATTTCTTGGCGTCGTACATAAACTGGCTCTGGACTGAGGAGGTGATTGGCTGCGGTGACACCTGTAGGACATTACGCTCGTGCCGTTCGCTATTGGCCGCCAGTCGCCTAGCCTGAGGTAGAATGACGGCTATCGATATACTCCAGCAGTTCGTAATATTAGGAGTTCGTTCGTGACCAAACGGCTTGTCGAGTATTCGAGGCATACTCGCACCCGGGTCACGAAATGCGGGAATTCACAAGTCTTGGTTATCTAAGAAAAAGTGATTTTCTCAAATTCAATCGTGGCCGCTTGGTCGATCGACCAGCCGAGTACTAAAATGAAGACAATTACAGCGTGCGAGAAGTTGTCATGGTCACTCAATGAGAAATTCGCGCGTGAAGTTTTCGCCTAGAACAAAGAACAATTCGAGGAAATTCGGCGAAAAATTTCGGTTGAAAATCTCGAGTTAGTGAATTCATCGTATGCAAGAGGAAGAGGCTACAATGAGAAGACTGCTTGTTTACATGCTCCTGTTAACGGCTGGTTCGACGGTAAACGCCGCTGTGAGCACGGAGTTTTTGCATGGGTTGGGTGACACGCGTTATCACCGTGTGGAGTCGAATAACATCGGGCGTAGCTTTCACATCTATGTGAAGTTACCGGATACGTACGACGAGTCTGCTGAAGATAAGTATCCGACGATTTATCTCCTGGATGGCGGAGCGCTTTTTCCGCTCTTGTCGGCGTACTATCAATATTTGAACTTCGGAGAAGAAGTACCCAATGCGATAATCGTTGGCATATCTTACGGAAGTGCGAGTTTCGATGGCGGAAATTATCGCAGTACTGACTATACGGCAAAGTCACTGGAGCGAGATTACTGGGGAGGAGCCGGCCAGTTTCGAGAGTTCTTGAGCGAAGAGCTGTTACCGTTCATTGAGTCCACCTATCAATCTCATTCCGACCGTCGTGTCATCTTCGGGCAGTCGATTGGTGGACAGTTTGTTTTGTATACGGCACTGACAGAGCCCAATCTGTTTTGGGGGCACATCGCCAG
>JAHZJK010000004.1 GCA_022600955.1 Gammaproteobacteria bacterium | reverse complement strand
TAAGGGCCTGTAGCTCAGTTGGTTAGAGCAGGGGACTCATAATCCCTTGGTCGTAGGTTCGAGTCCTACCGGGCCCACCATTTTCAAAACCCAGGCTCCTCGAGTTCTCCGCGAGGCTCCGATTTACCCGTGAGTGGTACCGGGGATACTCCCTGATTTCATTCGGCGTGTTGGCCGCAACTGCAGTCCAGATTTCGTCCATTTCCTTGTCGGTAACGCCGATGCATCCGTCGGTCCAGTTAAACCGTTGAGTAAGGCGCTGTCCGCTTTCTCGTTTTCAAGAATATACTGGCCTTCTGGCGTCCGTTCGTCGCCTTCCTGCTGCTTGTGACCTTCCGGGTTCGCGCCAAATGCTACCGAATACTCGGCGATTACAGAACTGTTCTTGAGTAAGTAGAGTTTTACATCAGACTTGTCGACGAGAACGCTATCGGCCGTCTCGGCGAAAGCAGAATCGCCGAAGACAGAATTAGTCCTCGTCCAGTCGACATCCCGATCGCCGGTATTCGCCCTCGATGTTCCAACAACCAGTAACTTGAAAAGACTTACCGATAAGCTCTCCACTATTGGTGGTCGTTTCTTGTTGAAACCAAACGACAAATCTCGCTCGATTCCGGCCAAGAAAGTCGATGCGCCCTTTCGTGCCGATGTAGGAAGAGTCAGCGATATCGAATTCCTCGTAAGGCAATGTATTCACGCAACATTTGCTTGTGTCGACACTATGCAAGCGGTACATCCGGACACTGACGGCGCCATCAGCTATTTGCGCAATCGAGCCTGGCGTCATGAGCGCCTCGTCACCGCGAATGATCAGGGCCCACTCAGCCGTTTCACCATATTTGAATCCTGGGTCGGTTACTCGCAGGAACACTTGCTTGCGCGCCCCAACCGTGGAAGTGTTCCAACCCGTCAGATACTCTGCAACATCAAGAATGTCGGGATCATGAGTACTAAAAACTCCGACGAAAGACTCCGGTGCGGCTTCCTTTAATGGCACGGGTGTGGAAACACAGCCGAACATCATGACAAGGCCGAACAGCGAAAGACTTCTACTGAGTTTTATCTTCACTTGTATGACCTCCCTGGTTACTGCCCCCTGCTCTTTAGCCGAGATCCTTCATGGCATAAAACCTTCCCGTTGAAAGTAGCTGATTGAGGTTCTTGTCATCAATCCAGGCATACCTGGACAGGCAGGCAGACTTCCACTCTTTGCCAAAGTCGCCACCCTGCGTCTTTTCGTACAGGTCATACGCAATGTTGTAGCTATATCGCATCGCGTTTTGGGCCAGGTCATTCAACCGGTCCAACTCACTTTCACTGAAATGCGGGAAAGCCTTTGCAAGCCGCTGTTGAATCGGCTGCATCCAGTCATTGCCCCACTCCTGAGCCAGGTGCAACGAATAATTCCACAAAGCCGCTTCTCCATCCCGGTCAACATTCGGCTTACGCCGTCGCGTCAGAAATGTAATGGCGCTATTGAGAATCTTGTTCATCGCTATTCCAACGATTCAGGTCTTTCGCCTGCCGCGCTTCCAAAATCTGCGTATGAGGTAGATCACCAAGAACAAGAAAACAAACCATGGAATTAGATACGGGATTACTTCGATCCAGTTGGCAATTCCGTCTGAAAAATTCGGCCCGAACGATGATAAAGAGTTCTTTATTGGACCCCAGAAAGTTCGGCCAGCCTCAACAACAAAATGGATGCTCAGAATATCCGTATCGACGCGTTGTCTCTGGAACACGCTTTGGCCCAGCACTTGCTCCAAGTCGGCCTGGACTTTCGTTAATTCCGTCGTGATTTTGATGAGAGATTCAACATCATCAACCCCACGCTCTTCGAGTTCGAGCAGCCTGTCGCGGGTCCTCGTCAGGATCGAAACCCTCTTGTCTATTTGAGCGATGCTCTTAGCCAGGTCTTCAACCTGCGTGCTGCGGCTGGTCACCTCCCCTGCGCCTGCTGCCAGCCCGGCAAGAGCGTCCACGCCTTCTGCTTTTACACGCATCCTGATCGATGCTGAGCTAACTCGTCCATGATTGATATTGGAATTGAGTACAGTACAGATATTCTCCCGATCCGCAGCGCACGCATTGATTACTGCCGAGTGTGATTCAGCAAGCAGGTCCTCACTGGTATCGACAACGATGGAGTGCTCATACGCGAGAAACTCACCTTCGCTCCGTTCCTCGGGCCTAGCCATAGACAGATTCGCATCGGCGCTGAACCCGGGCTCGAATTCCGAGCTGGTACACCCGACGATCGAGAACAGGAAAAGTCCACAGAACAGAGTTGCTCTTTTCATATCAATGTTTCCCATTTTGTAGAAAACCCACCAGCTCTATGAGTCAGCACCAGTCTGTTGTCATGTTAGCACCTCACAAGCGGCCTTCGGCCAGCGGAAGCCGATACAATCTGGTACAAATATCATATGGCTGCCGGCTCGATAGATGCCTAAGCTGACGAACCATGCTATTGGAGATGTAGATGTTCAAGAATGTATTTGCACTGGTGGTTTTCTCAAGCGCATTAGTTGCTTGTAGCGGGAAAGAAACCGAAGTCGAAGTTAGCGAGGCCGCTGATTCTGCGATCGCTGCTGCCGGAGGGTTGTGCCTGGATGCGGGGCCACAAACACCGCGCGATATATCAAGCGTGTTGGGACTCAACACCGTTTCTTTTGAGATGGCACCGCCGGCTGCCGAACTGAACCTCTGCAACATACATACGCATACAAATGCCGAACACAAAGGGCCCGGCTTTTCCGTATTCGTCAATGACACGGATGCCGGTGGATATGCCTGTAATGAAACAGCAGACCTGACTGACGCTGAACTCGCGCCGCTCGACGGCGCCTTCAAGGGTGCGAAACCCGGCGATACTATCGAAGTACACTGGGTGCATAGCAGCTGTCCAGTCACGCCGGGTGAAGGACTGGGCTCCTGCCTGACTGAATCGTGCACGGACCCGTTACTGCGCGTCGAAGCGCAGACATTTCTGGTCGTAAACGATCGCAGTGCCGCAGACTTCACGGACTTCGGCTATGGGAATACAGTGCTCAGCGGTTTTCACCAGGCGAAGGCTATTCCGACCGGCACCGGTGATCCCGTGGAATTTCGTGGTTCAACCACGGGCCCCAGTTACAACCAGTCGAATTGTTCGCCGTTCAAAGTCACGTGGAGTGTCCGGCCAATGTGCATGAAGGTTGACATGGCGTCGCTGCACCTTTGGGCTGAAAGCGGCAACGTTTTCAACGAGAAAAAATCGCACGGCGTTCGGCAGCTGGTAACTGCTCCCGAGTTGTTGTCGCCGATTGAATAAGGCGATTCCGGGCAGCCGCAACAGGCATGCCAGGAATACTATTTGAATCGAACCGTAGCGCTGATGCCGAATGAGTGATTGTCGGCATCGCTCACTCTTGTCGCGCCACCAATCGACACGTTTCCGAAATAGTCGGAGTCGTCGATACGATACTTCGCCGACAGGCTAACGTTCGGTTTCACGAACCAACTCGCGAAGACTTCAACCCCGGTCGTGTCCTGGCCGAACAGCCCGGACACATCCTCGACGGCGACACCAAATTCGAAGTCGCGATTCGGATACAGAGCGACCGCCGCGCGCCATGTATCCAACTCGGCACCACCGTCAGCGTCTACACGGCTGTATCCGACGTCGACGCCGTATTGCCAGCTTGCGCCAAGGTCACCCAGATGCTCCAGCATGAGGGCAACCGCGGTCGCGTCTCCCCCATCAGAGTTTACCTGGCTAACGTCCAAGGCAAGCGTCGTTGTATCGAGAATGTACCTGCCACCGCCGAGCCGCCAGCCGGTAGCATCGAACGATTCGTTAACAAAACCGCTCAAGCTGGTGTCGGATGTCAGCAGCCCGGCCGTGCCAAACCAGCCGCTGTCTCGATCCACATAACGCAGGTTCGCCACGAACGAGTCGCCGGCCGTGTCGAACTGCGAGTTAACGGGCGGAAAAGGAAACGCAGGATCATTACTCGTCAGGATCATTGAGTTCGTCTGTTCCGTACGCGAGTAACCAAAGCTCAACGATGAAGCACGATCGACGAGTACAGCTCGAGCCCTCGGACCCTTGTCGTCAGACAGTCCGGCGAAATACCAGCTGCCGAACAGGCGCCAGTCGTCCGTGTCGGTCTCGCCCGAATTGAATATCGTCCCGCCAGCCGTCGAAATGGTCTGGCTACCATCAAATCGTGTGCTATCCAGGGAAAGGCCGGCCTCGAAGTCGTACTGTTCCGCCGATGCGTTGGTCGCGGCCAGAGTTCCGGTCAGTAACCCGCATATCGTGCTAATCGTGAGTCTCATTGAGATTCCTCCAAGCGAAGAGGCTGCGCCGCCTTATCTGCCAGGATTGCGCAGTATGTATTACTAGATGATGCCCCATAACCGACAATGGTCGCAATTGCCCACATAGGTCGCGTTCAGCTAAAAGTACCAGAACAGGTCAGTCGGGCCAGGTGATTTCGATATGAGTGTTGTTGAAATCAGGGTCCTCGAAATCACCCCGGTGATGGCATGTCATTTCATCAGGCAGTGCGTTGCTGCGCACCGCCTCTCCATCCTCAATCACACCTCCGAACGCCTGAAACTCGATTAGTCGATTCAACAGTTTGGCGACAGCATCACGGCTTTCTGGCGGAACGCGATGAATGCTCAGATCGGGCCGACCGTATTTTCTGAGCCCACGCGTATGAAACCATTCGCCGTCGTCCGCTTCAGACATCAAGATGACTACGTGCTGCCTGGGCGACCCTGAGTCCGACACAAACGCACTATCGTGCCAGTCCCTGGCTGCCCACCACTTGAACGACTGCGGATCATAGACAGCGACACCTCCGGTATCGATGAGCCACTGCACAAGGCCGACAACGTTTCTGAAGTAATTCAGATCAGCCGGGTCCTCGACGGTGCCACGAAGAATCAAACACTCGTCCTGAGCCGCAACCAGCTTCGCGAGCTGAGCATCATTATTGCTCAGCTCGTCCCAAAGATAGCCCTCTCGAAAAGAACCGGGAATCTCCGGGTTGCTATGTGGCCCATACGTCATTAACTCGACTCCATCGGGAATTCCCGAGAAGTGATACTTGCTCTGTGAAATCTTGAAATCCGTCGGTACGCTGCCGTAAACGACGTAGAAAAGAAACGGGTCTCCGCCACCCATACAATAGTGTGGTCTATTCCAATTCTTGAGCTGATCAGTCATTGGGCCTGTCTCCGAGAATAGTCAACTGAACTCAACAAGCCGTTGGCCTCTTTTGCCCTGCCCGCTTCCTTGAGAGTGACCTATATGGGTAGCAGAAAAGTCTTGGCGAATCGCAGCGTGCCAACCAGGATTCCACCATCTCGGGCGTCCGCCTCAACGATTAATATGCCTTGTGGCTGACTGCCATCCTCACCCATGCTACGTCGCAAGTTGAAGCCGTTGAGGAATATGTCTGCTGTGGTCAAATGGCTGTCCACAGAAAATCTGGCATAACGATTCCAGGCCACGAGTCGTGCAACGGGAATACTCTGTCGCACCTGTTCGGCGGTCGCTGGCTTGCCCCGCGTGCGCAGTAGCAACCTGCCCTCGCCGTTCTTGCAACGTGCCGTGTGAAATACGATGCGCCCAAGCAGTAGCGTCGCAACTCGCAAGCTGATGACAGTACGAAGCTCAATGTTTTCGTTCATCGCGACAAAGTTACGGTAGCTGAACACAACTTCTTCGCCTTCTTCGAGCGACCAGTCGACCAGGTGCTCACCTTCAATCGAGTTGAATGTGACCCGGTTTTTGTCAGCAAGGGGCATGACAACCTGGCTCATGTTCCACGCACCAAACCGCAATCGCGACAGGACCGAGGCGTACCACTGCGGGATACTGAACCGCGGTGCAGGCCCGAGCGGCTGGTAGTTCGCCTTGTAATACAGTGTGTGCGGATAGTCGGCCGGGATATCCACTTCCTGTACCTGCCGAACCCGACCCTGACGCGCTGCACCATCGTGCTCCAGAAGATCCACCTCGATGTCTGTAGATTGATCGAAAATGACACGAGCGAAGACAAACAGGAAGCTCTTGATGCCCACAACGATAAGCCACAGCAACAGGATCTGACTGATCGTCGACACCGCAATCTGGACTTTCTCGATAGCTGATCGCGTCTCCCGCTCATAGAGATTGAGTTGTTTCTGAATTCTGGTTTGCATCTTGCCGGTAAAAGTCCGAAAGCCTTTGGCGCTCGTGTCGGCATTCGTACTGACGTAATTGACAAACTCGACCTCGCTCTCCCCACGCTTAACATCATAGGCGTGATTGAGTTCGCCAATAACGATGTTCGCCGCGTGGCAGCTTAGTTTGAACAAGCCACAGGATGAGGTCTTCATACCTGTGTCCTCCGGTACGATTTTGAACAACTCACTCGCCTGCGCTTCAGCGTTGTCAGCACCTACAAAAGACAATCTACGCAGCCTGCCAATTTCGCGCTCGAGTTTGAATTCACGAATATCAAAGTCCCGTTCCACGCTGAAATCGGCACTCTCGAAGAAAGCTAGCTGAGTGAGCGTCCATGCCTCGGGCATTGGGTCTGCTGACGGGCAATCAAATAATGTCGGCTTCGGTGTCTCCGAGCTCTCAGGGCGATAACCGGGCCAGCGCGTGCACGCGTCGTTGAGCTCATCGATTGACTCACGATATATATCGGACTGTTTGAGCGTCAACGAATCGTCCGGGCAGGCGAGTATTGCATCCTCGCCAACCGCATCGACATAGCAGTATGGGTTGACGGCAGCACTTGCATAGACCGCGCGCTCGACGCCTTCAATTGCGGCATCACTCAGTTGCACGCCAGCGTAAATAAGAATCAACATCGGCCACCACAGCCTGAGCGTGCGCGCGGTAAGGCCCAGCAAGTTGCTGCGGCCCAGCTGCCGGGCCAGTGGCCAGTTTTGTCGAATGGTTTCAACGACAAGGCTCGCGACGCACGCGCTGACGAGAAACAGTATGACTTCCGGCCACTCGAGTAGCTCATCGAGTTGCAACAACACGATTAGCAAGAGCGCGAACACGGCGAAGCTGACTTTGCGTACGGAACCAGCGACAACAAAGTAGCAGAACAGCGCAAAAGCCGAGCCCAGGTACAGTGAGTTCAACAACGGATAGCGGTCGCCCAGAAGGGTGTCAACCGTTGTGATGCCTGCTACACCAAGCAGGAGGTAACACAACGGTGCTATCAGTCGCCAGTAATTCCTGGACGCCAGTGCAAGTAGCAAACCAATAGCCGCAAGCGCGAAGACCCAATGCCCGAATGGACTCTGCAGGGCCGCCGCGGTGCCAGATACAGCCTGATCGACAGGCTCAAGAATTGTGCTGGTGACGGGCTGCAGAAAGCCAAACAGCAAGTTTGCCCGGATAGCCGGCAACAGACTAAGCAGCGCGATAAACCAGTACAGCTCGTGGAGGTAGCTGGCTGATTGCTGCTGAAGGCGCCTCATCAATGTTCTGAACATGATCGCAGTTTACACAAAGATATGACGAATCGAGCTCAAGTCAGGTGCAAACTCTATGGCCTGCCAGTACAAAGCTTCCACCACAATAGGGACGTCAGTCAGCTGACTGGTAGATCTGGATCAGGTTGCCACAGGTATCGTCGAAGACCGCATATTTGAAGCCACTACTTTCCGCTGGCTCCTGCGTAAATCGAACGCCCAGATCACGAAGGCGAACATGCTCACTGTCGACGTCATCAACCAGGAACGCCGTAAACGGTATACCGTCCTTTAGAAGCGAATCCTTCAGTGCCCTCATCGCCGGGTATTCGGCGTTCGGTTCCAGCACCAGCTCGGGCCCATCCGGGTCATCCGGAGATACGACAGTTAGCCAGCTGACCTCCCCCATCGGTATGTCGGTCTTCTTAACGAAACCGAGTTTGTCCGTGTAAAACTTCAACGCGGCCTTTTGATCACCGACCGATATGCTCACCAAGGAAACCTTCATACAAATACCTCACGTGAAAATGCCGGAGTGTCGAATACAGCCATATTCATGGCCAACGGCCAGTTCAAGTTGCGGCGGGTCATCGAGATCGGCGGCATCCGCACTCGGCGCAATCAGGTTCTTTGTCCATAGCGAATTCCCGTCCTTCTACTTTTTGAACTGCAGCCGTTGTGTAGCATCTTAGCACTCAAACGCCTGTTTTCGGCCATAGGCGCATTTTGTACGGCTAGTTGGGCCCTTCCTGTACGCCTCGCCGCTTGCCAAAAATTACACCAACAATTCCGCCAGTAAGCATGACGAAAAGAACCGACCCCCAGATAGGCCAAAAGAAATTGCGGAATATGGCGCTATCCCATAGTGGAATCCCTATATAGCCGAAGATTGTTCGAAGCAGCAGTACCGCAATCAAAAACACCAGGAGTGCGGCCAACGGAATCAGAAACCCGAAGAACAGATTCCCGATGAGCGACTTGTAGAACAGGTTGTCACGACGATCTCCAAATAGCCGCCACGAGGCAAATGCGGCAACTCCGAGCAAGGGCGCATTCACGAGCGAGCTGAGCGCCATCGAATACAGATCATCGTAAGCATGGTATCCAAGTTTGGGCGACAGCGTGAAGTACACACCGAACAGATAGGATGGAACAACAACCATCAGAGGTATGAGGGCAAACGTTAAGCTAAATTTTGTACGCAAGCTCATCTTTCGGCTCGACCAAACGGCGATATTGACTGTCCACTTTTGTAGTTAATAGCGGTCATTCAATATTTTACCAATCCATCGGCTGCATTCCGGCAAAGGCATCCGAACAGTCTCAAGTCTCGTCGCCTTTAGACTCAATCAAGCTTCGACGCCACTCAAGTAGTTCTTCATTTGACGGAGATCTGGTTGCGTCTGCAGACCCTCTGAGCGACTGGGCGAGCGATGCCACGTCCGCCGAACGCCCCCGCACCTGTATGGCGACTATGCGCAATCCACAACTGAGTTCGACAGACGGGTCTTCCGCCCGCCCGTGCGAATCCTTTACTGGCGATGTGACGTCATCGTACGGACAATCTACGTCTCGGTACTTACCTCCAGCCAGAGCAATACTTTTGTAGTGGTTTGAGCGAAATGTCTCAATCCTCTCGAGTGCCGCCTCAACCGCATCTGCGTTATCTACGATTGGCTGAGTCCTCCCGTACGGATCGCCCACACCGGATTCACCGCCCCCACTACCGACATTCTTATACTTGATTTGTTCAAGAGCCAGATTCGAATCTGACCACAAAGCTACAATTGCGGTTGTGCGTTGAACGCTTTGAAAAGTAATCCAGGCCCGAATCTCTTTGTCAGGCTCTTCCGCCGCGACGCTTTCAAGTGTTTGAAAATCTGCAACGGCAAACGAGCCAAGAGCGATAAGCGGTATCGTGAATGCGCAGGCAAATCTGCCCAGACGATTCGCGGTAGTTTCGAGATATTTGCTCAGAAACCTCATGACAATTTCCAGTTATTAGCATCCAAATGCGAAAATTTGTATTCCATACGACGCATTACTCCGCGAATAATGGCTTCGGATTAACAGCCGTCAACCAGCGACCTGACACTCGAACTTCTGCTCTCGGTCTGAAGCGGCCAGTGATGCTGGTTCTGAATGGATAATTATGCCTGGCCATTTCCCTGCCGATAAAACTGGAGAGTTCATCAGCGACAGGCTGACGCATCCGGCCAAATTTTGCAGAGCCTTTGAAATGGACTGTCAACATGCTTTCTGTTGCATCAACTTGGGACAGTTTCAACCAATGCGTTAGAACAGCGATAACGAATTCCATTGATGACTCATCGTCGTTCAGGAACTCGATACCTACGGCCTCGCAATCGGGCAAAGTAGCATCAAACAGAGCTTCCCCGCCCAAGTTTCCATCGGGTACTTTTCAGGAAATACTTGTAACTTTAGTCGTTGCCAGAAAGATGTCAGAGGCATATCGCCATACTTTGCTTACTGTTCACGACGGGTACCGGTCTGGCGTTCGAGTATGTCGTTCTCATGCTCTACACAGATTTGCATGGAATCGTTGACCGTTAATGGCTCTTTGGTGATTCCGCACTGAAAGCCGCCTTCTGCAAGTCGGGTAAAAAAACGGCAACTATTGCAGACGCCAAAGGACTTCGAACCATTCAGCCGCTGTGCTCGGCGAAGCAACGCGGCCAGGCTGTCCGTCAGTTCGAGTCGCTCATCTGCTCCAACACCTGCGACGGCCGCTTGAATCGCCGATTCCTCGTCGATGCGCTTGAGCAGGTCTTTTCCTTTCTTCAGCAGCCGCAGCCGGATGACTCGGCCGTCCTTTGCGTCCGATAGCTTGCTTATGAGCTTTTCGCGTTCCAGAACGTTGACACTCTGCGACACCGTTCCTTTAGTAGTGCTCAAAAATTGGCCGATCGCCGCAGGCGTATTGCTATACCGGTTACAGCGCGCCAGGTATCTCAATACGTCTATGTGAACCGGCTTTAGTCCGGCGGATCCAGCGAGTTGGCGGTTCTCCGCATGCGCCACAACAGCTAAGCGCTGTATCAGTTGGAGTATGTCGTTCATTTCTCAATAGTATTGAATCGATACTAGTTTGACAATCAATTTCTAGTTGTATAGTATCGACTCGATACGACTTGCCAATTGGAGACCCCCATGAAAAAGTTCGCCTTAATCTGTACGACTATAGTGGCTGCACCGCTGATGGTGCTCGCAGTCACTTCTGACTCCGTCGCGTATCCCGACGACTACCGATCGTGGACCCACGTCAAGTCCATGGTCATCCACCCGGATCACGGTTTAGCTGATCCGTTTGAGGGCATTCACCACATATATGCGAACGACGCAGCGCTCGCCGGCCTTGAAAGCAACAAGTACCTTGATGGCGCGACGTTGGTGTTCGATCTCTTGAGTCAGGAGCAAGGCGGCGGTGCAACCCAGGAAGGCGAACGCAAGTTTGTCGGTGTCATGGAATACGACGCTAAACATTACGCAGCAACCGGCGGTTGGGGCTTTGAGGTTTTCGCGGGCAACAGCAAGACAGAGCGTGTCGTCGAAGATGGCGGCGAATCCTGTTTTGCCTGCCACCAGGCCGTCAAGGAAGACACGTATGTTTTCTCCAAGTATCGACAGTAGGCCGGCGCCAGCGCTGAGGACTTCCTGTTGGTTCAATACGGACGAAGTCCTTAGCCTGGACAGCTTCAAAGGCCGAGTTGTGGTCTTGATCGCGTTTCAGATGCTATGTCCTGGATGCGTCGCCAAATCTATTCCCCTGGCGCTGAGGTTGGAACAGCTCTTTGAGCGGAGTGAGTTGGCGATTCTGGGACTTCACACCGTTTTCGAGCATCATCATGTGATGACACCAGATGCGCTGGAGGTGTTCCTGGCCGAGTACCGCATACGCTTTCCGGTAGGCGTCGACTTACCCGACCCTGCCGGGGCGGATATTCCGCTCACAATGCAAGCATACGGGATGCGAGGTACGCCGACTCTTGTGCTGATCGATGCTGAGGGTCGACGGCGTGCTCAGTACTTCGGTGCGCACGACGAGCTGGCGCTGGGAGCGGAGATAGGCGCACTACTCGCAGAGCGAGATGGTGCAGAAGGTTGCACAGAGGGCCAGTGTAGAATCCCTGCTTAGGTAGCACTAATGGACAAGAAACGGATGTGCGGACCTGTTTGCGACAGCAAATCCGATTACGGACATATAAGCATCGCTTGATTCATCTGTTGTTCTCTGTACTCATCCGGAACGTCCGGTCCGTTACTGTCAAACGGCGGCAGGCCAAGGTGACTACGCTGCTGACTTAGATCGGCCAGGATCGTGCCAGCCTTTTGGCAAATGTATTTTCGATCGTTGTCATCAAGATAAGCTGGTGCATTAACGTTGAAAGCAACAATTGCACCAAGGTCACCTTGCTGGATCGCTGCCTGCAGCCAGGCAAGGCTCGATAAATTGTATGTATGAAGTTCTTCATCTGTTCCGCCAATATCTGGTTCCGTAAAAGCGGACGAAATAACGAACATTGAATAGGTCGACCCTCTTGCTGCTGCCTCTACGTGCAGACGATTGCTACTGTTGCGGTCGGAAACGCCGAGTCGATCAGCCAGCATTACCAACGCGTCGAGATCACCACTATCGGCCAACTGTGACAAGGTTGCATTGTCATACGCCGTGTACGGATGAGTAAGTTCAAACTCGTCTGAGTATCCATCGGCTGCATTGAGCGCGTCTATTACATAGTAGTGGCCATGTGCTCGCTGCCAATTGACGACCTCGCGTTCAGTTTCAGGGCTCCATACCTGGTCGCTTGGCATGTTAACAAGTGCATCAGGCGGCGGTCCCGCATCCGTCGCAACCGTCCGCGGTGTATCAGTATCGGTTTCGACTTTTGGATCGCTCTCCTGATTCCACACAGCAAAAGTAAGCAATACAATTAGGATAAGACCAAAGACGATGACAAACAATTTCTTCAACTGGATGTCTTCCATGCTCGCTGCATCTCAACCGCCGCCATTTCGCCAGAAACGAACACCTAACTCCAACTCCAGTACTTATGCCCAATCGAGTCCTTGTACTTGTCGAGTCGGATTTTGCCGCCGCATTTCGGGCACTTTCGAAAACAGGAATAGCAGACCTGGTACCCAACGTATGCAGCGACTGCCACAAAGAATAGAATTTTTAGAGCTATATCATCCATAAGAGTCATGGGCCGCTGCGTAGCAATAAGCCGCCGACTTGGGCCAGTACCAGTCCGCGAGACATCGGAAACGAATCCGCTAGGCGAATGGCCAAGAGTGTATCTTATTCGCCAAAACGGATTCTGATGCCAGCGTTTGCCACAAATCCCTCGAGTGGTGCCCAGGCATCTACCGTCCAGCGCCCATCTGCTGCCCGCTGCTGCCGAAGCAGACTATCTTGTTTCGTCTGGCGTTCACTCAAGACGTTCTCGAGATTCAGAAACAATCGGTACCGGCCCAGCACAATCTCGCCGAGCAAACCGATTTCGAAGTATGGCTCACCCTCGAGTCGATTAGGATTGTCTTCCAGAGACTGTGTGCCCGTGTAGTAGATTTCGAGTCCGACCCGCCCCCGGTCGTGATCTTCCCACATCGCGACCAGGCCGGCCGAGTGTCGCGGAGTCAGTGGCACCATGCGCCGAGCGCTACCGCTAACCTCATGTTCATCGGCATCTGCATACACGTAGCTCGTCGTCACCACGTACGGACCTCGTCGCCAGCGCAGCGACACTTCCGCCCCATCGGTGCGCGTCTTCCCGTCGATGTTGAATAGCCTCACCTGGTCAGCAGATACGGTCTGTAAGCGCACTGCGTCTTCGATTTGGGAACTGAACAGGGTCAGGCCGAGCTCCAGCTCATCGAACGCATAACCGAAGTCCAGTGACGCTGTTTGTGCTGTTTCAGCAAGCAATCCGGATAACGGCTCAAGCCGGGATAGTCCCGCCGCTTCTGTTTCTTCTAGGAAAGGTGTCGGTGCATAAAAGCCGCCACCCCAGGAGGCTCTGATGGTCCATAGACCCGGCCTGTATAGCGCTGACAAACGCGGGCTGAATTGGCTACCGTATTCACTGTGATCGTCCCATCGCGCACTGACAGCGATCGTAAAGTCCTCGCCGAGATCTCTGTCTACTTGTGCAAATACCGCCGGCGCGTCGTAGCTGTAATCGAAAACCGGGAAGATCTCTGATTCATAGTCATCTGCCTGGTATGCAATGCCACCTACCCACGACGTTCCCAGGGATTCACCGGCGAGGGAGACTTCGGTCAACACTGTCTGGTGTCGGTCTTTCTCAAGCAAATCGCCAAATCGATGGCCGTGTGATTGGCGCACGCCGGAGGCACGTACCTGTGCAACACCCCAGTCGCCGACTGGACGCTCTATAACGATGCCCGCATCAAACCTGTCGGTATCCTGGTTCTGTGCAAACGGCTGCCCGTCTGGTGTTACTTGTCCGGGCAAAGTACCGCCTTGCCTCTCTTCCCCCATTGCACCGACGGTGAGGTAAGCCTTCGACCCTTCGCTACCATCCCAGAAGAGACGCGGTCTTAGAGACCAGCGCTCGTAACCCGGCATATCGATCCAGCCATCGTTGTCGAGGTCCTGTGTCGACTGCTGGTTGTAGGTCGAGAGCAGAGAGCCGGACCAACTGGACGCAAGTGGAGTCGCGCCATACGCAGAAAGATCCTGACCGTCCTTCGTCGTCGCATTCAGGATCAATTCGCCGCTTGCTTCTTCTCCAGGCATGCGAGAAATAAGATTGATCACACCACCCAGCGCCTGACCCCCGTAGAGCGCTGACGATGCGCCTTTGATGATTTCGACCCGGCCGAGGTCGCTCGGCGGGACCTGCAACAACCCGAGTGACGATGCCTGCCCCCCATAGAGCGGCAAGCCGTCCGCCAGCAGTTGCGTGTAACGCCCACGCATGCCATGAACACGGATGTTGGCTGAACCCAGACCGGGCGACGTGACCTGAACACGCAAACCGCCTGTCTCGGCCAGCAGCATCGATATATTGCCTGGCCGCATGAGGAGCTTTTCTTCTATCTCCTCCTGGTTGATCACCTCGACGCGGATTGGTTCGTCCTGCACCGTCCGGCGTGACCTCGTTGCCTGAACGGTGATTTCCTCGATCTCACTTTCGTCGTGATCATGCCCGTCTTCACCGGCAGCGCCCGCCGGGGTTGTCGTTGAAATAAGTATCAGGCAGACAGTTCCAGAGACGATATTCTTGCGGTTTATGAAGGTGTCGTGAAGAGTTTTTTTCATAAGAGATTAGATGTCGAAAGCCCTTCGTACGAATCCAACCCGCCAAGATCGGAACCGACAGCCACAAAATCCCAACCGAGTGCCTGGCAGGCGTCAACGTCCCACTCCGCGTCACCGAAGTACGTAACTGAATCGATAGACTGGCCGATTCTTGCGAGGGCAGCTCGCATGATCTCCGTTCTCGATGGCGAGTCGTCGCACGTTGCTAGCGCGACCTCATCAAGCGCAATACCTGACGACCTTAGTTTCAATATCGCCGACTCATGCCAGCAGCCGGTAGCAATTGCGACGCATGTATCCTCCTCAGCAATTAGTCGGCCGAGGAACCTCGAGGCGCCATGAACTTCTTCGAATGGGCCTGACCCTTCAATATGACGTGACAGTTCGGCCACGAATTTACGTCGAACTGCGTCAACGACATCTGGATCAGGACGTCGTCTGTTGTCTGCCATGATCTCCTCGACGATACCCCTGTCCGTCACATTCGTGTATTCGCGGTATGCATTGCGAAAACGAACTCGCCCAAGAACCGCCTCAATCGACCGATCGAATATCTCAGAGTCCACAGCCATCGACTGCAGCAACGTCCCGTCGAGGTCGAAAATTATTGCTCGCATTCGTTGAATCCCAGCCTGACAGTAAACGGCTGCGTCAGGGCGGGAAGCGGCCAGGCAACTAATTCTAAGGACCCCATCTAGCTATCCATTGCCAAAAACGATTGCCAAATTTCATAGCAGCGAAACCGCAGATGACTGCGACTCCGAGCACTATGAACAATTCTGCGAAACCAAGTAGGTATGTCATTCCCAGAAGGCTAAGTAAGCCTAGAACAACGCCAAAGATGAAGCCACATCCAAATCTACTTCCATTGGTTTCCAATCCATTAGCCATCATATTCTTCCGGATTCTGAATTTCCGCTTCCGGCCAGCAGCGGACATTCGCGGTACTTCCATTCTTCGTCAGTCACTTTTCGAACGATTGTCGAGATAGTAGCGCACTGCATTCTGAACATGCCTGAATCGGTCTCCACCAAGACGCTTTCCACCATACCAGCGAGTAACAACGACAATGTGGTTTCGAGTCCCTTCCCTTTCCAGCATTCTAGCAATCACCATGCCAGCTCCTGCTTCACCGTCATCATTCTTGACCGGGCCTGAACTGCCCACGAAAGCCCATGTATTGTGAGTCGCCTTCGCAAACTTCTTCTTGCGGCAGAGTGTCTTAACAAAGACTCTCGCCTCTTCTGGGGAGCTACATGGGCCGCCTGACACCGCATACTTCGAACCGCGATCCGCAATGATTCCGTAAAATATCTGTATTGAGTCCATAAGTTGACTGGTCATCAGGGCGGCTTACGGCCAGAGGCGGTCACTGATCGAAGCTGATCGCTTACTTTCAACCGCTTCCATCGCCCCCGCTCAGGGCAGTTCTCTCATCGCTGGAACGATGTGTCCGCCAACAATCTCGTTTCGCCAGCGTCCCCAGATGCCGCCCTGGCGATAGTTTCCGCCCATGAAAAGGACCACGAGGTCGAGGTCCGGGACGACGAGCAGGATTTGGCCGCCATTGCCGGTGGCTTCGTAGGAGGCATAGGTCGTATCGCCGGCGCGCACTTCATCGATTCGCCACTCGTAAGCAGTCGCACCGCCAAAGTAACTGTTCCCAAAGTCTTCGGACGTCATGCCCGTCGTTTCGGGCGTAATGTCCATTACAACCGTCGTCGATTCTTTGACCCAATGCGGGTCAATGATCTGCTCACCGTCCCAGGTCCCGTCCGCGGCGAACATCGCACCGATCTTCAGGATATCGCGAGGTCGCATGTACGGTCCGCCGCCCAGGTACGCGGCGCCATTCGGCGCAAGATTCCAATGGTAACTGCCGAACCTGAGCGGCTCAGCGATCAATTCATTGAACAAGTCGACAATCGGCTTTTCGCCGAAGGCGCTTATGCTGGCACCGACCAGGTTAATGCTGCCGGAACAGTAGGCGTAACGCTCGCCTGGCTCGTGGAGCTGCTGCAAACGAGCCGTGTAAAGCCAGAAATCGTCTTCTTCTTGCTGCTCCCACATGCGGTCCTCGTTGCCGACCGAGTCAGGGTTATTCACATCGCAATCCAGTCCACTTGAGAACGACATCAGGTGAGCCAGCGTAATATCGGACTTCCTCGGATCGTCAATATCTTCTTCAGCGGTGAGAAGGACGTCAGCTATCGGGCGAACATCGGCATCGATAGCGATGCTCTGTTGCTGTAACGCACCCACCAAGACCGGCGCAAACACTTTTCCGAGGGACCTGGTGTCGTGTGGCGTCTCCCGGTCGTAGCCGTGGAAATACTCCTCAAAGACCAGCCTTCCCTTGTGTGCTGCGAGCACTGCGTGGATGAGGCGGGGTCGCTGGCTGCGAGGATCCGCGGTCGACAGCTCAGTCACCAGGGTGTCGAGTGCCGCTCGGTCGAATCCGGCATCCTCAGCAGTAATCACCTCCCAGCCATCGTCGAGCTGTGGCGGGGGCGTGTACTGGAGCGATTCCGTTGCGGGGTCCCTCGGGAAATAGCCTTCGTTGTTCTCTGCAGTGGCGCGGCGGAGGATCAGTGGACTATCAAACCAGCTGTGGTCGAGCTCAAGGCCGTCATCTGTTTCTTTCAACGACTGTCGGATCTCACGATCCCCGGAACCCGCCACCAGAGACCAGCGACGCTCGCCATCCGGCTCAACCCGGAAACGTCTCGCTCTCATGATCTCGTTGCGCTCGGGATTGCGCACGACCGCGCCGATGTTGCCGTCTTCGTCTGAAAAAATATCGAGGAAAACGCGAAAGGGACGAGGCTGCAAGTCGACACGCGCTCCCCATCGATTTTCATCCTGCGCCGAAAGCACCGTTGGAGTGACCATTTCGCCATAGCCCCATTGCGAGGAAGGCTGGGTCCAGTGACCCTGGATACTGAAATCATCATCGGCGAGTCGGCCAAGAAAGCTCTGCCCGCCAGGTGCTTCCACAGTAACCGTGCGATCGGCGACGCTAACGGAGGTCGGCTTTTCGTCTACGCTGCCCCGCCATTTCCCGTCCGACAGCTCGACGGATACACGGTGAGACGTTGCTTCTGCCTCGGCGCTCCAGACCCAGAGGCCGAAGGGCGCCTTGGTCTGCGCCGACACGCCGATCCCAATTGTAGATACCAGCGCAACGCATACGATGGCTGTAAGAATACCGCGTGCTTTTATCATTGCTGCATCACCTCGCTAAGAAAACTTTCCATCGCCATCTCGAATCAGGACGACATCAACCACTTCTCCGCCTCTGATTCGTTCTGAAAAACCTTGGCAATACCGCCTCGATTGAACGCAACGTCCTCGCCAAACTTAATGGCGGAGAAGCTCTTTTCCTGAGTCGAGTCTGTCCCATCGTAGACCAGGACATAGGCGATCTTTAAGCCTTGAAAAAGCTCAGCAATCATTTCCGCCAGGTGATACGTATCAACAATCGATGGTGCTTTGGCCAGCCTTGCGACAACAAGCACCTTGTCTTGATCAATCAATTTGCAATCTTCCGCAATCGCCGAAAAAATCGGTATGCCAGACGTCAACGTCGGATTCGCATCCGCGTAATCAAACCGCAAATAACCCGGCCTCGCCTGCAGATTAAAGTTGGGTATCTCACGCATCAGTCAGACATGGTCACTCGTGAACGAACTTGCCGCCAATTCGGCCAAACTTGCTGCCCGGCGGTGCATCCAGGTAAGGAATGATATCGGGATCGTAATTCGCGATCGTGTTTACCTCATAGATACCGGTGTTGTTCAGGTCGTCAATATACTCCTGCGTTTCCTCGCCAGTGAAGAAACGCCACCCACTGTCCGCTCTGGAACAACAGCAGTCGTTCTCTATTCTAACAGCCCAGGGGCGGCTTCCGGCCACAAGCGGTCGGTCATAGCATCGCTAAATCAACTGGCAAGACGACTCAATGCACGGGCTGCATCTTCGATCTGTGATGGCTCGAAATGCAGGGAAAATTGCAACATTTGGTCTTCGTCCAAGTTGGTGCCAGATTTACCGATTAGCGATCCGAACACGCCAAGATGACCAACATTATCGGTTGATCGCACAGTTACGTCGAAAAAACCGGCGAACGCCGACGAAAAATTCGCCTGACCTTTCCGAGACTTGGCGAGAGCCACTACGTCTACCGCGAATTTCTTGAACTCATCAAGCACCACGTGACCATCCGCGTGACCACGAAAACCGTATGCCTTTGATTCTATGGCGACGAGATAATCGCCATCAAAGTTCCAACTGATTCGGACTTTGCCGCCATCGCTTGAGAACTCGATTGCATCCGTTGCCATATCCAAAATTGCCCTGAAGTTGCTGGATCAACAGCTTTGAGTGACCGTCCGCTTTGGGTCAAGAGCAGCCATTCGTTATGCGCTCAATACTAGCATTTCAAGTTCCGCTTCTGGCTTATTGCGGACATTGATTGAAGCGGTGTTCGACACCTAAATGATTCCCTCGATGTCCTCGAGCCACGGTCGCCAGTACTCATGTTTAGCGCGCAGCTCTTCAAGTGCGTCGTCTGGGTCTCGCGACAATAGCCGGGCGCGGTCGCCCGGGCGCAACTGGCCGAGCAGATGTCGATCGAGACGCGCCACTTCCGCAACGCGCGGATAGCCACCGACAGTCCCTGCATCTACAGAAAGAATGTAGGGCGCCCCGTCTTCCGGGCATTGAATCGTGCCTGGAAAAACCGCGGCACTTGGCATGCGACCGTCAGACTGAATCTCCAGAGTAACGCCGTCCAGCCTGAGACCCATACGATCGGCCCGACGATCAACACACCAGTTCGATGAGAACAGCAGCTCGCGCGCTTCGTCACTTAGCAATCCAGTCTCCGAAGACTCGCAGGTTCGCAGCCCCCAGCTCGACGACATCGGCGCCCGAAACTCCTCCGGCGTGCTGCAATGCTCGACGGAGCGGCCGCAGAATCCAAGCTCATCCCCGGCGAGTAATTGCCGACCATTGTATCCGCCGAAACCTGCCTGCAGATTGGTCGATGCCGAGCCAAGCACCTCAGTAATATCTAAGCCGCCCGCAACGGCAAGATACGTTCGTGCTCCTGCTTCCATGCTGTCCATTTCGAGAACCTCGCCAGGAATGGCGGTCACAGTCTCGTGCAGCGCGACCGCAGCACCATCCAGAGTCGCACGCAGTGGCGCACCCACCATCGCGAACGTGCACAATTCCGAGAAACGTAATGTCGGGCCCAACAAGGTCGCCTCAATCGCAGCCGCATTCCAGGCGTTCCCGACCAATCGGTTCGCCAACGCCAGTGACAGGGGATCCGCCGCACCGTTCGCGGGTATTCCCTGATGCCGAAGCCCTCTGCGTGGGCCCGCCTGTATGCTGGTCTGTAAGCCAGGCTTGACGATGGTAAGTGTCATGCGTCTATGGCCTTGAAACGAACGCGCATGCCCGCCCGCAGTAAGAATGGCTCGTCTGCAGTTGGATCAAACAACGTAATTGGCGTGCGCCCGACGAGATTCCAGCCACCAGGACTCGCCACCGCATATAAACCTGTACGCCCGTCCGCGATAGCAACTGAACCGGCCGGTACGCGTTGACGGGGTTCGCTTCTGCGTGGAATTCTTAGTCGGCTATCAAGCCCACCGACAAACGCGAAGCCCGGCGTGAAGCCGACCATCTCGACGACATACTCTCGGCCTGTATGCAGTGCGACCAACTCTTCAGGCGACATGCTCGTACGCCTCGCAACATCGTCGAGATCGGGCCCTGCATCGCCGCCATAAATTACCGGCACTTCAACACAGGCACCGGCCAGCGGCTCTGTCACGACACCCTCTGCGATTACAGCCTGTATACGTTCGCGCGCCGTAGTCGCGTCAATCCGGAGAGGATCAAATTGCACGCCCACCGAGTTGATGCCGGCGACAACATCGATCCATGCACCTGAAATACGCAATTGTTCCGCGAGAGCCTGCGCCTCTGCTGTCGTCCCTACACTTACGGAAAACTTGTCGTCAGCGCTTCTGGACAGCACGAATCTCAACTCCGTTGCTCTGCAGGACATCTCGCACCGCCCTCGCCGAGTCGGCGGCGCCTGGTGTGTCACCGTGAATACAAAGTGAATCGGCTGCCACACTGATGACCTCGCCGTTACGCGCGGTGACTTCACCGTCAATTGCCAGGCGAGTAGCCTGCGTTGTCGCAACTGACAAGTCGCTGTGCACCGCGCCGGGCTCGGCCCTGGGCACCAAAGTGCCGTCCGCTTCATAAGCACGATCGACAAATGCTTCCGCGATGAACTGCAAGCCATGACGATCCGCCGCCGACTCGAGCTGTGTACCCGCCATACCAACCAGCGCAAGACTCCCCGGGCACTCGGATGTAATCCTGGCGACGATTTCGGCCAGCTCTTTGTTGTGCACTGCGTCATTGTAAAGCGCCCCGTGAGGCTTCACGTGCGTTAGCCGCGTTCCTATCTGCGCTGCCGTATCCGCAAGCGCAGTAACCTGTCGGGTAAGCGACTCATACAACGCGCTACCGGACAGGAAGCCGCTAACGCGCCCAAACCCCTCGCGGTCGGGATATGCCGGGTGGGCGCCGGCCGCTACGTTGTTCGCGATCGCCGCGTGCAGCGTCTGAGCCATCGATGCCGCATCGCCAGCGTGTCCGCCACACGCGATATTGCAGCTCGTGACAATCTCCAGCAGCTCACTGTCAAACGCGTCACCTTCGCCCAGGTCTGCGTTCAAATCGATCGTTGGCATCAGCCACCACCTTTTTCTTTGCGTTTCCCGGATAGCACCGATTTGTAAAACTTGCCCAGACTCTTGTCGCGCGAGCGGCGTTCCGCCAGCGACTCCGTATTCCGCCTGTCCTCCGATTGCAACTTGCGGAAGCGCCGCAATCGATCAGCATCGAGGTGCCCGTCATCAATCGCTTGCAACACGGCGCATCCCGGTTCGGATTCATGACTGCAGTCGGTGAACCGGCATTGCTCTGCAAGGCTCGCAACATCGGCGAACACGTCGTTGAGTGCGTCACCAATATCGACAAGCTGCAATTCGCGCATACCCGGCGTATCGATCAACCAGCCGCCGTCGGCAAGTTTGTGCATTGATCGCGAAGTTGTCGTGTGCCGACCACGCTGATCGTCTTCGCGAGCGGCTATAGTCTGCTGACCGGCCTGCGTTAGCGTATTGATGATTGTGGATTTGCCGACACCTGATGAGCCCAGCAATGCGACCGTCTGGCCAGGCGAACACCAGCCACGCAGAACATCGACTTGCTCGTCCTGTCGGGCATCCAGTGCTTCAACCAGGAGTCCCGGCGAGAGTCCCCGCGCAGCTGCAATATACTCATCGGTATCGTCAACCAGGTCCGCTTTCGTAACAACTATGAGCGGGAACACACCTGCGTCGTGCGCGATCGCGAGATAGCGTTCCAGCCGCGCAACATTGAAATCACGATTCGCAGACGTCACGATAAACAGGGTATCGACGTTCGAAGCGATATTCTGCACCCGACCCTCTGTGCCAGCCGCACGACGCTTGAACAATGTGAACGGCTCCAGCCGCACCTGCACCGCCTGCACGTCGGCGTCGGTCAGCAGCCAGTCGCCTACGGTAATACCGAATGCCGCGCTCGTCGCAGACAGATCTACGCTCGCGGCACCGTCTGGACTCAACACATCGATCCGGTCGCGATGCACGTTCGTAACACGCACAGGCGTCAAGTCGTAGTCGGCGTCGAGCTGACTCTCAAAATGTCCCCGCCAACCGAGGCTTTGTAGTATTTCCAACGTCGTCATGAGATACACTGGATAACACGATATTGACCGTTGGGGAAGAACATGAGCGTTGCACTGGTGACAGGCGCCAGCTCCGGAATTGGAGCGGCGATTGCGATTGCTTTTGCAGAAGCAGGTTGGGACGTAATGGCTGCAGGCCGTGACGAAGGTCGCCTCGAAGAGGTCGCGGACGTTTCAGAACGCATTTCGACCTGGGTTGGCGAGCTCGCAGAATCGGAAGATTGTGACGAGCTTATTGCGGATACGATCGACGAATTCGGCGATCTCGACTGTCTCGTCAACTCGGCGGGTATTCTGCTGCATGCGGATGCTGCGGACAGCAGCGACGAGGATTGGCGCAACACCCTGACAATCAACCTGGACGTGCCGTTCTTCCTCAGTCGTGCCGCATTGCCGCATCTCGTTAAGGCGGAAGGCAGCATCGTGAATATATCCTCGTTCTGGGGCCTGCAGGCAGGCGAAGCCGTCGTTGCCTATTGTGTCAGTAAGGCCGCGCTCAATATGCTCACCAAGGCCATGGCGCGTGACGCGGCGTCCGATGGAGTACGTATCAATGCAATCTGCCCGGGCGGTGTCGATACGCCAATGCTCGCAGCGGGCGCCGAAACAACCGGCCAGGAGGTCGATGAGTTTCTTGACATGGTCGCCGTCGACAGTCCAAACGGCAAGATTTCGGCACCCGAAGATGTTGCCGCCCTGGCATTGTTCCTGGCCAGCGATGCCGCGACTCAGATCACCGGCGCCACCATCCCGATTGACGGTGGCCTGTCTGCTTAGAGGTCGCTAGGCCCCGGAAAAATCAACGTCCGAGAACACCAGCGACGGCGACAAGGTCGACGAGTACGGGTATACGTCGTTGCCGGTCGCATCGAGTCGCGAAAACAGATCGCGCAGGTTGCCCGTCACGTTCATTTCGCCGACCGGGCGGCCTATTTCGCCGTTCTCGATCATGTGACCGCGAATACCAAGTGAAAAATCACCGGTCGTATTGTCGGCGTTCCCGCCGAGCCATGAAGTGACGTAGACGCCGTCGCCGACATCCGCCATCAGTTCCTGCAGGGATTTCTCGCCAGTACCGATCACTCGATTCGACGCTGAACCCGTCGTAGGCTGCATATCAGCCTTGCGACCGTAATACGTGTCAACGTAGAGGTTCTTAACGACTCCGTTCTCTACGATCGGAATTACCTTGGCGGAGATTCCCTCGCTGTCGAAATGTCGCGAACCGAAACCGCGCTTGATCAATGGATTGTCGATAATAGTGAGCTTGTCTGAAAACGCCTGCTCGCCTACCAGATCTGCCCAATAAGACTGACCCTGCTGCACACGCCGTGCGTTCGCGGGACCCAGCAGGCGCCTGATCAATGACCCGGCGACACGTGAGTCGACCAGCATCGTGGTCTTGACCGTTGGACCCTTCTCGGAATTCAATCGCGACAAGGCGCGCTCCAGCCCGGTCGCAGCAACGTTTGCAGCATCCGGCAAATCGGCGACGTGTTGTCCGCCAACGTAGTAACCATCCGAAGCACGTTTGTCGCCCTGGTCTCGCAGCGTAATGTTCGAACCGTACCAGCAGTATGTTGACTCACTGCTGCCGGAGAACCCGTTACTACTAACCGATGCAGACTGGCTGCTACCGTCGTACACTCCCGCCGTTGCGGAAATAACGCGCTCATGATCCGTCGCTACTGCGTCGATTGCTTCACACCATTGAAGCCTGCGGTCTCGATTCAATGCAGCAATACTCGCATCAACCAGGTCGAGATCGTCGCCGGGCTGGTTCGCGAATAACTCTGCTGGCGTTATGCGCCGAAACTCATCGGGCTCCAGCGCCTTTGTAATCGCAACGGCTTCTGCGATAAAGCTCTTTAACCGCGACGCGCTAAGGTCCGTCGTCTGATGACTTGAATACCGACCGTCGGCATAGATGCGAATACCGAGACCTTGCGACTTGGTATCTTTGACCTTTTCCAGTGCGCCATCACGATATTCGAACGTTACGTCACGACTCTGCGTGATGCTCGCCGACGCTTCAGCCGCGCCCGCACCTTTAGCAAGCTCTACTGCCTGCTGTGCTTTGCTTGTGAGATCAGCTGGCATTTTCGCCTCCTACGGTCATTTTTGAGACCAACACCGTGGGAATACCCTGCGACACCGGCACGCTTTGGCCGTTCTTGCCACAAGTCCAGCCGCCCGTATCGAGGCGTGCGTCGTTCGCTACCATAGTGATGCGTTTTAAAGACTCGGGTCCATTGCCGATAATGTTCACATCTTTTATCGGTGCCGTTACTTTGCCGTTTTCGACCAGCCAGCCATTCTTTACATAGAAGGTGTAGTCACCGGCACCGATTTGAACCTGGCCGTTGGTGTAGGTCTCGCAAATAATGCCGTGGTCGACGGCTGCAACGATTTCGTCTTTGGTGTGCGGGCCGTCCTCCATAAACGTACAGCTCATGCGTGGCATTGGCGAGTACTGGTAAGACTCGCGACGCCCGGAGCCTGTCGGACTGATGCCGTATTGCTTCGCGCTAATCTGGTCATGCAGATACGACTTCAGGACACCGTTCTCCACCATCACTGTACGACCTGCCTTGTTGCCTTCATCGTCGTAGTTCAATGCGCCACGTTCGCGAGGAATGTCAGCCTGGTCAACCACAGTGACAAACGGCTCTGCCACCTTCTTGCCGATCATGTCGGAGTAGATGCTCGTGCCTTTGCGGTTGAAATCCGCTTCCATGCCATGGCCTATCGCCTCGTGCAGTAGGATTCCGCTGGCACCTGATGCCAGGATCACTGGCATCTCGCCAGCGGGCGGGCGAATCGCCTCAAACTGAATCATCGTTCGATCAACCGCCTCGTCGATCATCTTTTCCAGGCGCGCCTCCGAGAACCAGGAGAATTCTTCACGCGCGGCGATATTTGAATAGCCGGTTTGCGTTTCCTCACCCTTCTTCGCGGTGACCACGACGGTCACTCGAGCCATGGGTCTGTGATCGGTAACGAGCTTGCCGTCGAGCGTCGCAATCATGACGCGTTCGTCAGCGTCGCCCCAGTAAACGGCGACCTTTTCAATAGCCGTGTCTTTCGTTTTGGCAGTGGCCTCAATGTATTTCATCACCGGCAGCTTTTGATCAACGCCGACATCAGCCCACGGCACCGTCGTGGTGTACAGGTCGCCGGTGGCGAGAGGATTGAATGACTGCGGCGCGACGGTTTGCGAACCAGTTGCAATTGCGGATGCGGTTCGTGCTGCGGCAAGCATGGACGGCAGCGTCAAGTCTTCAGTAAAGGCGTACCCGGTTTGCTCGCCGATCACGACGCGCAGGCCGACACCCTGCTCGATACCCGAATTCGCACTGCTCACGATGCCATCTTCGAGCGTTAGCGAGTTGCTGCGCGAATGCTGAAAATACAAATCAGCGGTATCGGCACCGCGTGCTGTCAGTTCTGACATGACGCGGGCGACCGTGCCCTGGTCTACGCCGAACCAGTCCATGAACGGGTTCTCCGGCGTGTTGCTCGATATTGCTGTCGCCGTTTGCACGCCACAGCCCGATAAAAAGCCCGGCATGGTAACTATCGCGCTGCCTGCGGCAACACTGCCCAAAAAATCTCTGCGTTTAATGGTCATTAGGTTCCCCTTATAGTTTGTTCTTAGATGCCCCGCGGCGCGAATTCGTTGCATTCGGCACATGAGACTCCGTTATCGTCGTGCGAGCGCAAGGCCAACTCCGGCGGCTCCGAGAAACACGCCCGTAATTTTGTTACGCCAGCTGTTGTAGCGCCTCAAGAATCGACTGGCTGACGATGCGAACAACGCCCATAGTGTGTCGCCAGCCAGAATCACGCCCAGGAAAACGGCCGCGACCAGTGAAATCTGCGTTACCGTGCCGTTGCTCACAAATTGCGGCAAAAATGCCGCGTTAAACAACAGGGTTTTGGGATTGACCGCAGCCAGTATGAAGCCGCGCCAAAACACGGCGGGCGTTGCCTCGATCCGGCTCAGGTCAGCCACCGGCTCGCGCCAGCTACGAATCCCAAGAAAGATAAGATAGGCCACCCCGGCCCAGCGAATCCAGGTCAACGCCTCGCCAAGCTGTTCGATGATCGCGCTTAGCCCGGCAACCACCAGCAAAAGCTGCAGCCCCACTCCAAGAGTGGTGCCGAGGACCGTCACCACGCCCTCCCTCAGTCCATGCTTTAAGGAGTTCGCTACAATTAGCGCCACATTCGGCCCTGGTATCAGCACCAACAGAGTAGTAGCGATAATCAGTGCAGCGACGTTCGTCATAGCTTAGCGGCGTCTTCGGCCCCAGTATTGCAACATCAGGAAGCCGAAGAGCATACCACCGAGATGCGCGAAGTTGGCGACGCCCGGCGCAGCGCCACTCAATCCCATGAATAGCTCAAACACACCGAACACCACGACAAAGGTCTTCGCCTTCATCGGGATCGGCGGGAACATCAGCATTACCGTTCGATTCGGGAACGTCAGACCGTAGGCAAGGAGAATACCGAACAGGCCACCTGACGCACCAACGGTCGGATACAACCCGCCCTGCCAGGCAGCAACGAGCAGCTGAATAATGCCCGCCCCGACCGCGCAAACAATAAAGTAGGTCAGAAATCGCTGCGTGCCCCACAATCGCTCCAGGTCCTGTCCGAACATCCACAAACCGAACATGTTGAACGCGATATGCGTCAGGTCACCATGCATGAAGGCATACGTGAGCAGTTGCCAGACTTCAAAAGGTGACTGCGGGACAGTTGCCGGCCAGAGCGCAAAATTGATGAACATGAATCGCGGACTGAACTGCTGCAACGCAAACACCAGGCCATTTGCGACCAACAACGCGAAGACAGCGGTAGGTATGCCGGTGTTGTTGACCGGCCTGCGGCTATAGATTTGTTGTGTCATTCGTAGACCGTCTTTCCATCGAAAATAGTTGCGATTACATTGGCGTCGCTTATCTCAGACGACGGAATCTCGAACAGATTCCGGTCGAGCACAACGAGATCAGCGCGTTTTCCAACTTCGATCGAACCCTGCTCATTCTCCAGGCCCATCTGGTAGGCACCATTGATCGTGTAGGCAGCAATCATAGTTTCAAGGTCTACTGCCTCTTCCGCATTTAAGATGCCGCCGTCATTGCTCCACGGATTTTGCCGGGTAATCGCTGTTTCGATGGCGAGCAGTGGATTGAGGTCAGTCACGAAATAGTCGCTGCCGCCGACAATGCGTCCGCCTGCCTGCTGCACTGAACGGATCGGATACATCTGGTAGGTGCGTTCTTCTCCAAGCATAGGGATGTCCAGTTCCATGGCTGCCGGATCCGGGTAAGCCCACAACGACTGGAAAACGGCAGCGACCCCCAGTTCGCCGAACCGTGGGCGATCATCGGGATGTATCAATTGCAGATGCACAATCTGATGCCGATTGTCAGACATGCCGTTAGCCTCGCGCATCGCCGCAAATCCATCGAGCGCGCGTCGGATTGCTGCGTCGCCGATCGCATGCACATGAACCTGCACGCCCAGTTTATCCAGCTTGGTGAAGTACTCATTGACCGCTTCCTGTTCGTAGAAGTATTCACCGCTGCCGTACTGGCTATCCTCGTAAGGCTCCAGCAACGGGCTGGTACCGTATTCGATAACACCGTCCATGTAGATTTTCACAGAATCGACGTCGAGATTTGGCCGGCGCCATTGTTCCCGGCCCGCAATAAACTCAAAAACCTCATCGCCAAAGACACCTGCGTGCCAACCGATCGGCGAGAGTGACGCCAGTGCCCGGATATTGAAGTCGCCGTCATCCGAAACCGCAAGCATCTGGTCGATATGCTCCGGGCCGACCCCGGGCTCAATCACTGCTGTAATGCCGACTGCGTGCGACAGAGCGATTCCCGCGTGCACTCTTTTCTTGCGTTGTTCGAGCGTCATAGGCGGAATCCTGGCACTGACCATTGCCATGGCAGTTTCCCGCAATGTGCCGCTCGGTTCGCCGGTTTCCGGGTCGCGCTCGATGATACCCGCCTCCGGATCTTCGGTATTTGCATCGATGCCAGCGATCTCAAGCGCTTTACTGTTGACCCACGCGGCGTGGCCAAAACTCGACACCAGGTACACGGGCCGCTCCGGGTACAAGAGATCCAGAAGACCCTTTTGAGGATTAGCGTCAGGCCAAAGCCACTCACCCCACCCACCGCCGGTAATCCACAGTTCATCACCGTGGCCGGCAGCCTGCGTGCAAGCCTGCAGCTTCTTGGCAACTTCTTTCTCTGTTGGAATCCTGAGCAGGTCGCATTCATCGTCCGTCATGACTTCGGTCAGTATGTGAACGTGAGAATCATGGAACCCTGGCAGAACCATTTGCCCGTCCAGATCGACAAGCTCTGTACCGTCGCCGACATAGGCTACCGCGTTCTCGTCATTGCCGACAAACACAATACGTCCGCCGCTCACAGCGACGGCCGTTGCCCAGCTGCGCTGTTCGTCGACGGTGTACACGGCTCCATTCACGAACACACGATCCGCCGCTTCCGCGACACTCGGTATTGGTGCCTTGCCACACGAGCCAATACACAGCAGCAACGATGCAAACCCGAATATTCTTACTGTTGTCATCACCAGCCGCCTCCTCCGCCGCCGCCCCCTCCACCACCGGAGAAACCACCACCGCCGCCGCCAGATGACGACCCGGGTGGCGTTACTGATGTACTGATCGCGTTGCCAAGTCCGTTCGACAAGCCGCTCGTCGCCTTCGTCAGGTTGGAAGAATTCCAGTTACCGTTGTACCAGGACGGACTATACGCATCGCCGTCAGGACCACGAATCGCAGCCAATACGCTCGCAAACTTCTCTGACCATTGCTGGTCGACACCGAGTGCAAGAGCAAACGGTAAATAGGCTTCAAACAATTGCGGCGTCTTGTCAGGCGGGTTACGCAGATTCAGCTCTTCCTTCTCGGCGATTTCAAGATAGTCCTTGAACCCCAGCATCTCATCGAGCACCTGGCGACCACGCATCGTTGGTCGCTTCATGACAATCGCGAAAAATATCATCGTCACGAACATCATTACCACCGTTGCGATAACCAACGCTGTTGGCCCATTACCCGCGCTAAGCGCCATCACTGTCGATAGCAAGACAATCGCGACCGCCGGAATATTCATCGCACCGTTGGTACGAAAGTATTTCTGCTTGTAATCATCTTTGAGCGACTCCTTATGCGCGCCCCGTGCACCGCCCAGCAAGGCGTGATTGGAGTCCTCGAGAGTCACGCTACTGCCTTCGCTGAACAAGGCCTCGTACAGCTCGCGTTCCCCGGCCGCCAATTCCGGACGCGCGCCATCTGCATCGAGTTTTTTGAGTACATGCGTATCTTCATTGTCGCTGATCTCGAGAAAACCCTTGACGGCAAGATTGACGACAGCGGCCGTCATAACTTTATCGTCATAGTACATCTGGCGAATGTAGCGCAACGACGCAGGTGAAAAGTCGCGCGGCGGAATGTAGCGCGTCATGACAACACCCTCATCGGGGTCTTTGCCGAACTTTCTCCACACCGGGATATAGTAAGCGAGCAATAGCAACAGCCCGACTACGGCTATCAACAAATTTCGATTGTCCTTAAGTAACCAGCCAATGCGCTGTGCGCGAGTCGGTTCGTCGACGAGTCCTTTTGGCCAGCCGACGACAACTGTCAGCCCATGGGCGGCTGGCAATGACTGGTTCGCCTGAAAGTGTACCGCCCCTGCTTCATCCAGCCGCACGCTGTAGTCTTGCGCACTCGATCCATATCGACCGGTATAGCCATCAACCAGGATGGCATCTCGTGGCGCATCGAAGAACAAGGTTACGGTCGCGCTTGCCTTGTCGACGGGAAACGCCCAGCGATTGCCGGTGACATTCCAGTAGAGCTCGTCGTTTTCGTCGAAGAAACCAAGCATGCGGTTGACCCGGTAACGGTATACATAAGTGTGCTCGGATTTCTCGATGAAATGGTCCGAACGACCGAAGTAAACTCGCACATCACGGCCACTGCGAACCGTGCGAAACGCCTCCGGCCGGTCATTGCGCAAGGCCGACAAGACCTCTACCGTGATATTGTAATTGTTGCCAAGCCGATCTTCATACTCGACCGGAATATCGCGATAAATACCGCGTCGTATTTGTTTGCCTTCAGACCGAACACGAACTGTTTCTATCACTTCGATCATGCCGTTTGTAAACACGTGCACATCGCTGTGGAAACTCAGGATACGCTCATCGGCATTTGTCCAGGGCGCCCAGATGAGCAGCAATGATGCTGCAAGCCACCTCATTCTACGGAACCCAGTTTCACAAGCGGGACGTTGGCTGCATCATCGGATGACTTTTGAAAGAACTCCTTCGCACCAAACTTGAACCAGCCGGCGATGAAGTTGTTGGGCACCGTTTCGGTCAGTGTATTGTAGTCGCGTACGGAACCGTTGTAATAACGGCGCGCGAACTGCAGGTAGTTTTCAGTTTCTACAAGTTCGTTCTGGAGGTTCAGAAAGTTTTCGTTTGCTTTGAGATCCGGATAGTCCTCAGCGAGTGCGATTATTCGTTGAAGACCGGCACTGAGCTTTTCTTCGGCCTTGCCACGAGCGCCAACAGCGGCGACATGCATTGCCTCGTTACGCATTTCAGTTACGGCCTCAAGCGTGGCTTTCTCGTATTTTGCGTATTGGTCTACTGCAGCCACCAGGCGTGGAATCAGATCATGGCGGCGTTGCAGCTGGACATCAATGTCGCTCCAGGCCGTGGTGGCACGGTTGCGCCCACGAATGAGCCGGTTGTAGATAGCCACACCGGCAACAAGAATCAACACTAGCACTGCAAAAAACATGGTCTTCATGGAATCGCCGCAAGAAAACAGTTGCGGCTATGATACAGCGTTTGGGCGCCGGGTCGCCGGCTACAACAGGCTAGTACCAGAACGAGACGAAAACCTGGAAGATGTTCGCGTCAAGACTGTAGAGCGGCTCATCTCCGACCGGGGCGAGCGCCGTGAGGTCTGAAAAATCGTCGTAGTCGATCAGCAGATGGTCGATAGACCCAGTCAACTTGCCCTTCTTGAGAAAACCCCACTTGGTCCCGTCATCGCTCAGGAACTCATACGAAGCTTTGAGCTGGAACGTATAGCTTTGCAGCGGGCTGATCTCTTTATCACGCCCCCGGAAGTTGGTCGCCTGGGGACCTGAGAACACGTCCCGGTAAAAGTGCGCACCGGTTTGTTCGTGATAACGAAACTTACCCGTGAACGTAAAGTCGCCCCATGGCTGGATGTAAGTTATCGAGCCGGTATGTCCCTGAATATCCCAGGTATCGGTAAAAAAGCGATACTCACCTTCGATCGCCGCCCGATACGGTAAGAAATAGCGCATGCGGATGCCGACAGCGTTACTGGTGCGTGTATTGGGGTAAAGCTCTGGCTCAAAGCTGTAACCCAGAGCACTGCCAGCATCGAGGTATCGCACCGACCGGTACGGATTGTTCAAGTACCCTTCTTCAGTCAGCGTTTCCACATTCAAAGTCGAGATCAGGTTCTTGGTCAGAATCTGCGTCACGCCGACGCCGTAAATCTGTTTGTCCAGCTTGCGTTCGAACGCAGGATCGTCGGAACGACGCACCAGGTCATCGCCCAGTGCATAGCTGAGGGTCAGGGTTGTCAGGTCACCGAACATGTCCTGACTGACCGAAAAATTGTAGGTACTGGCATCGTAGTCAGACTCGACACTGCTGGTATAGCCGACGGTCATCGTTGTATTGCCGCGCAGATAGTCGGCGCCCATAGACCACTGTTTGCGCTCTTCCGTGTAGGGACTGGCTGTCGTAATGACATCAATTGACGCGGAACTCACCATGTCGACGTAATAGTTGCCGACAAGCGAAACACTCTTGCCAACTTTCTTGCGGATAAGAACGGAAGGGCCATCAATCGTTACGCCGCCACCGTCATACAGGTGGTACAGGACGTCAGTGCGATCGTCAGGCAAGACGCCCGCAAACGCGTTGCCGGCCAGGGCCAGCAATATGCTTACTAATGTTACGCGCATGAGCATGAGCTTCGCCTAGTTACAGCCGCAACCGCCGCCAGCAGCACCTTCGCCACCACGCGCACCTTCACGTGCTTCGTAAACGTGCTGAATATACGCGGTTGACACGGGGTCACCGTCCAGCGCCATGATTGGATCAGCCAAGCGGTCACGCTCGTACGGCTTCACCCACGGCTCAATAGGGCCACAGCCCGTCAGGCCTGCCAACAACAGGACCGGCAATAGTAGCTGTAAGAATCGTGTCTTTTTCATAGTCATAACCTCTACTGTAGCGTCGCAGCGGCCTTCGTTATGTGAACTCTGCCTCAGAAGAACACAGTGAAGCCGAGATGGCCTTCCAGGTTGTGGGCGGTTTTTTCCTCACCCAACAGGTCGATGTCAAACAGGTGGTCGCGAAAATCCAGATGCAACGCAACGGAATCCGTTAGCAAAAAGCGATAGCCAACACCGAAATTCACAGTAAATCGATCGTCGCCCGCGAATCGCGTCGAGCCGAGCCCTGCAATCAGATATAGATTCTGGTTATAAGCTCGTCCCTCACCGATAAACGCTTCGCCCGGCAAAATGTTGTAACCGAGGTTCAGGTTGAAATAGGTGAGCTGTCGCTGACTGTCCGTGATGAGACGCGCGCCGCCGGAAAGCACCTCGAAGCTGGTCAGGCCGCCTTCCGATGTGCCAGCAGTACCTTCGACGAAAAAGCCTTCAGTCACGTGGTACGCAAGCCGTGCGCCATAGACCACGTTGGAACCGAAATCCTCAATGCCCATGACACCGACATAACCACCGACCTCGAAGTCTTCACGATCGATCGCGGGCTCTTTAATCTCGCGACGCTCGACTTGCGGGTCAACAACCTGACCTGGCGGTTCAGCGGATGGAGGCGGCGCCTCTTCCTGACCGAAGCCAAACAGGTTCTTGGTAGCGGCACAGCCTGGCAGGCTGATGATTGCGACTATCAGAAAAAGAACGCGAAACCGACTTTCCATTCTTCCACTTCCTCATTTTCGTCACGGCTCGTGAAAACCACGTAGCTCTTGTATTCAGCGCGTAGCAAGAAGCGCCGCGTTGCATAAATTCGAAATCCACCGCCAACATGTCCAATCTGGTCGGTGCGGTCCTCGCCCTGAATAATTGTTGACTTCGGTTCGGTGTAGATCGCACCGGCGCCCAGGGTAAAAAATGGCGAAACGCGCCAATCAGGAAATGCCTCATGAACAATATTTACGCTGCCCATCCAGCCATTCGAGAAATTGCCGAGAATCTGCGAACCCCACAGTTCGACCGAGACGTTGGGGTTCAGCGAGTAACCACCATAAAGAGAGACAATGTTGGCACCGCCGAAATCACCGGCCAGTACACCCAGTTCCCATTTTGAATTGGTGAAGTCCTCGAGACCGATGTCACCGAAGTCGACCTCCTGACCATCCGGCTGCAAGGTCAATTCCATCTGCTCGCGATCTACCCAGCCTTCTTTACCGGCATCTGTTCGCACCAGGTACCACTCGGTGCGCTGCATCAGAATGTCGACCGAGTCGCCACGATCTACGACGTGGAATTTCGGATAGCCGCGGCCGGGTCCCGTATGCATTTCAAGATACGGGTCGGCTACGATTACGGTGCGATAATCATCGGCGGCCTCGACTGGCGCTGTCAGAAAAATCTGCAGAACGACCGCAACCAGACATATAAGCCACGCGGACTTAGTTAGCTGGGGCGTCGAAGGGATTGTTGTAATACTGTGCTCCGACATCCAACCATTCCGCGATGAGGCGCTGCTCCGCTTTGGACAAAATATTGAAGTGAATAAGATCGTTTGGATCGTTAAACCGGTCAAAGAAATCGCTCGAGACCCGTGCATTGCCAACTGAGGCTGGTGAGGCATACGGGATGTTGTCCAGAATGTCGTTTCCGTCCGCATCCTGTCCAACGACCACAGTCGCATCCACCACCATGCCACCTTGTAATATCTGAAGGTTATCAGTAACTAACAGCTCGCGATAGGCATTAAAGTGATCTGGCTCATCTACGGACAGTCCGTCCTGAAGCTCCAGCTGGCCAGCCGGTACTCGCGGCACCGCCAGTACAGGGTCAATCGGCGTATGACAATTCAGACAATTGTTGTTCACAATTTCGCCATTGGCATCGAGCAACGGCACATCCGGCGTTGCCGGATCATTGTCATCATCGGTCATCACGATGCGTGGGTCATTCCACATCGGGTGAATAACCGACTCATAATTGATAATGCTGCGGCAGTTCCAGGCCCAGTCGGTCTGGCAGGACAGGCTCGTTGGAGCCGTCGTTGTCAGGTCGCGGTACAGGTAGTCGATATCAACGTTATTCGCGGCGACCACCGGATCCAGCGTCCAGACGTCGCGATACACGACGTCCATGGAAGGCTCAATCGATGAGCACAACTGTCCGGTTACGGCGTCAGGCGTGGCACAGGTAATGCGCGCACGCACTTCCGCCATAGTTTCACCAACTTCGCCAACAAACCACATCGGGTCAGTATTCGGGAATGCCACACCTGCCGTCGGGGCGCCTGCATAAGCGCTGTCGAACGCCTCGAAGCGACCGTGCGACAGTCCGCTATTCGCATCGTGGCAACCCTGGCACTTGAGCTCTTGCCCAGCTGCCAGCGAAATCCAGTTTTGATGGCGCTGCGAAACACGCATAGCGTTTTCGTCCACGATACTAATCATCAGCGCAGCATTTGCAGGCACTTTTGTCATGACTGAACCGTCCGGTTCGATCATCGCGTAGCCAACAATTTCTTTCATACCGAACAATGTCGTCACGCCGAACGCGGTATTGTCGATATCACGAAGATCCTCGTCGGGCTGCGACACGGCTTTCTCGATACGCAGGAATCGACCAGGGCGGTTTGCCGCCGGCGTTTGCAGAGGATCAGCCAGGACTGCGGGATCGATACCCGCCTGCATGGCGCCGTCGAAGTCATAGACATTGCGGATGTTCAGTACCGCCTCGCCAACATCGGCAAGCGCTGAATCACCCACAAAACTGTTCAGACCATCAACAACAACAGGTGGCGTCGGACGCGGATCTGCTGACACAACCTCAGTGAACATGAATCCCTCCTCACCAGGCACGATAGGTAACTGAGTATCGTCCCGAGGGTCGTATATCCAGATGCCGTAAAGCGGCTGCGCAACCAGAAAGTCGCCCGGTGCAGGTGTTGGTGGGTTCTGATCATTCGGATCGACGATCAGAACATTCAGCAGATTATCTTCGGTACAGGCAACGATTTGCTCGTCGAGCGTCATCGGATCGCCATCGTCCGGCAAAATCTCGCGCAGGCGGCACTGGGTCCAGCTCACCATAAGGCGATTGGTGCCATCCTGAATCGGGTAGACCGAGAAGTATCGGCCGCCTGTAGACGGTGCGCCCGGTACCGTTGAAACCTGGTTGACCGTAGCATCTGCCTGAGCGGGGCCATTCAGAACGCCAATATTGTCTCTCGTCGGCTGCGTATTCTCTACGTACTGTGGAGTATCAACGAACAACAGCTCGCCGCCGCCTTCCGTATCGGTAAACGGCCGTGCCAATACCATGATGCGACCATCTTCAACCTGGCGCGGTTGCATGAACTGAATCGTTTCACCGTTTGGACCCGTGTCATGACTCTGTTGTCCATAGAGCAACTCGATATTCGAACCATCCGGATTCATGCGGTACAGGTTGACGGCATCGTTCGACTGATTGTGGTCCCAGCGGCTGAATACAATCTGGCCATTCGCCATCACGGAAGGATCAAGATCATGACTCTGGTTGAACGACACCTGTTTGATGCCACTGCCGTCGTCATTCATGACATGCAAATTGAACGCAAACTCATTTTCGTCTTCGTCCATTGCAGGAAAGGCGCCCTTGCCTTCATCCAGAAGCAATGCCTGTGACTGGGTCTGGCGTGTTGACGCGAATATGATGCGGCCGTCAGGCAGGTACTTCGGCATGATGTCGTGGCCAATCTCAGCCGTGAGATTGGTCGGGATCACGCGTTCAAGTACAGCCGTCTCGAAAGTGTATTGCCAGACGTTCCAGGTGGCGACCTGGTCTTCTATATCAACGCCCATCTCAAACGGCATGCGCATGGAAAACAACAAACGGCTGCCGTCATAGTCAATCTCGACGTCGCGAATTCCTGCCAGCCCCTGCGAAACGTCGCCGGTAATATTGACAGGCTCTGCGCCGACTGCGGCACGATCACGATAGAATAGATCCGCGCCGAACTCGAACGTAATCTGTTCCCGCAGATCCTGCTGCTGGAAAATGCCGTTGTCGTCTGTCGGCAATGGAGACTTAATATAAGCGATCGGAAAATCAATCACGACCGGGTCCGGCGTCTGGCCGTTACCCAACTGCACGCCCTCGCCCTTGCTGCAAGCAGCAATTACGATGCTAACCATCGACAACGCGACCATCCTGGTCACTTTTCGGGCTATTCCGTTTTCATGTTGTTGCGATAGCTTATTCATAGCTCTCACCTCGAGTCATCGTGGCAGGGTACGACGGGTATAGACGGACATACCGTTAACGCGATCACAAACCGCGTAAACAACCGTCGCTCTGCTACATCAATAATCAGTACTGCACGTCTAATTATAAGAGAGCTGCGTGCAATGATGTAATGTCTCAAAAGTACGACAAACCGGTTCTGCGAGCATTTGAGACACGCCCTCCTCTATGAGCACGAACGTAAACGGCGAACGGTTCCCTCATTTATTTTTTGCGCGGCGTTTTTTGTCGGATTGGCGCAACGTTGAGAAACCACATTAGGTTTGTGTTGTTTCCGATTGTTGTCTGGCAGTGTCAGCTGCTGCCGTGCTGTCTCCCTTCGGCGACAGTTGCAGACTCCTTCATAATCAGTAGCTTATGCCGCCCGGTCATAAAACTTGTGTGGTACTGACGACAGTGACTTGACATATCTTTGCTTCGGGAAGTACCTACGTCTGGCTCACAAGTACTTGTTTTTCATAATAAAAACGACTTTTTTTAGCGCTTTTCAAAAGACTGGCACAGCACTTGCTTTAATGATTACACATCTCCTGAAACCGGAGCGTCAGCAGCCAGGCAGCATCAGGATTGTGAATGCTTTCACGGAGATTAGGTTCAGGTTCTGGCAACATTTTGCGGCCAGACTAAAACAAATAACGACTCACGAGCAGAAACGATATGAATAACAGGATGTGGATTAAAGTTTCTCGCATTGCGATTACAGCACTCTTGGGTGCGGTTCTTTCTATGCCTGCATTAGCCGGCCCGAAAGAACAGGCAAAGCGCATACATGATCGACTGGCGGGCGTACCGCCATCTGATGCCGTTTTGGCACAGATGGAAGGTGTCATCCAGAGCGGTGGCACAGATCCGCTGTGTCCAGCCGGTGTAAGCGGTGCAGACTGCGCAGCTTATATCGCGATGAATGACGTTAACTTCTACAACGTCACATTGAAAAACTTCGCCGCGCCGTGGACGAATCGCGATCAATCGGTATTTGTACCGTTGAACGATTACATCGCCACCGTTATAGGCATGGTTCGCAATGACGACCCATTCAACGAGCTGCTTTCCGGCAACAGAACCTATGTTGGCCGCGCCGGCGTCGTTTCGGCCGCACCGTCGGGCAACAACAATGACCACTATGCGCAGCTGGAAGCCAGCAACGCGAATCTGCGGGATGATCTTGAGTTCGCGCAGCAGTCGTCTGTAAACGGACTCCCAGCTGGAGCAACCGCAGGTGTCATGACGTCGCGTGCCGCCTCTGAAGCGTTCTTTGTCGCCGGCACCAACCGCGCAATGTTCCGCTTCACGTTGTTGAACCATCTCTGCAATGACATGGAGCAGATGCATGATCCGGCTCTGCCGCCTGATCGCATTCGACAGGACGTGAGTCGCAGTCCAGGTGGCGACAGCCGCTTGTTCCTCAATAACTGTGTTGGTTGTCACACGGGTATGGACCCGATGGCACAGGCATTCGCGTACTACAACTACGATGAGGCCGCGGGCTCGCTGCAGTACACGCCGGGCACCGTACAAGCCAAGTACTTCAATAACGACCTTAATTTCCCGCAGGGCTTCCGCACACCGGATGACAGCTGGGAAAACTACTGGCGCGTTGGCCAAAACCGCTACCTCGGTTTTGATGCCGCGTTGCCGGGCAGCGGCCAGGGCGCGAAGTCCCTGGGCGAAGAACTCGGCAATAGCTATGCCTTTGCTGCCTGTCAGGTGAAGAAAGTGTTCCGCAGCGTTTGCCTGCGTGAGCCTGAAGACGGCAACGACCGCGCAGAAGTCGACAATATTATTGGAACATTCCGCGGTACCGGCTACCAGATGAAGCAGGTGTTTGCGGATACCGCTACATACTGCATGGGACAGTAGGGAGACATGACAATGACTAAGGCAATCGGAATTGCTACCCACGCCATGCAGATCAGCAAGCTGCGCAGCCTCGCTGCCGCGCTTTGCATGAGCATCGTGGTAACGGCTTGTGGCGGTGGCGCTGCGACTACGGACAACCCGCAGGCGCAGGCACCGAACAACAACAATAACTCCACGTACGCCGGCCCGGCCGCGCGCGACGCAGACGTGCTCAAGTTCCAGCAGGAATTCTGGGGCAACGCGAAGACGACCGATCGTTGCGGCAACTGCCACAATGAAAGTGTCGGCCAGCTGCCCATGTTCGTCCGCAACGACGACGTGAATATGGCCTATGATGCTGCGCTTACAGTCGTAGACACAGGTCAACCGACCCTGTCGCGCGTCGTCGAGAAGGTCAGCTCTACAACAGAACGCCACAACTGCTGGGTCGAAGATCCGGGCGTTTGCGGCACGATCATGACGACGTGGATCGAGAACTGGGTGGGTGCGACATCCGGCGGCGGACGCCAGATCGTCCTGACACCGCCCAACTCGCAGGACCCGGCTGACAGCAAGAACTTCCCTGCTGATCCAGCCTCGTTCCAGCAATTGATACACGGCCCGATTCTGTCGCAGTACTGTTCAGGCTGTCACAGTTCTGAATCTGCGACGGCGCAGCAACCGTACTTCGCAGACCCGGATATCGTTACAGCGTATGAAGCGGCAAAGGCGAAAATCAATCTCGATACGCCATCAAATTCGCGCTTCGTATTGAAAGTCAGCCCGGCACCGGTGGGCGAGTCTCATAACTGCTGGAACAACGGTAATTGTGGGTCATCGTCTACAGAAATGGAGGCCGCAATTACTGCGTTTGCCAACGGTATTACTGCAACGACGGTTGATCCCGCACTACAGACAAGTATGGCCATCCGCCTGATCGATGGCACGCTGGCCTCGGGTGGCAATCGCTACGAAGACGCCCAGATCGCATTGTGGGAGTTCAAGACCGGCAGTGGTCTGGTCGCCTATGACACCAGTGGTGTTGATCCGGCGATCGACCTGAATTTCTCAGGTGACGTTACCTGGTTCGGTGGCTGGGGTATCACGATCGGTACCGATGCAGCACAGGGTCCGGGTAAAGCCCAGGGCTCTACGACAGCCAGTAAGAAGATTCATGACGTCGTCAAAGAAGCTGGCGAATTCTCGATCGAGGCGTGGGTCGTCCCGGCCAATGTCACGCAGGAAATGTCACGTATCGTGACCTACTCCGCCGGTGACATGACGCGTAACTTCGCATTGCAGCAAACGCTGTACGACTATGACTTCCGACTGCGCACCAACGCAGAGGATGCAGATGGCAATCCGCTGCTCAGCCTTAACGGTGACCCGCAGTTATCTACACCATCTGCCGACGAAGTCCTGCAGGCAACTCTGCAGCACGTCGTGGCGACCTATAGCCCGATTGACGGTCGCAGAATCTATGTGAACGGCGCATTGGTCACCAATGCCGATCCGATCCCGGGTGGTACGCTGATTGACTGGCAGGATACGTTCGCTATCGTGCTCGGTAACGAAGCGTCAAGTGATGCAACCTTCGAGGGCACGTTCCGCCTCGCCGCAGTTCATCGCCGCGCCCTGACCGCAGAGCAGATCAACCAGAACTTCGATGCCGGAGTCGGTGAGAAATTCTACATGCTGTTTGACGTATCGGCCCGCATTAGTGCAGCACCCGAATCGTCCTACGTCTTGTTTGAAGCCCAACAGTACGATTCTTATGCGTACCTGTTCGACCGGCCTCACTTCATAACGCTGGACGGCTCAACGCCGACCGGAGTGACGATCGAGGGCATGCACATTGCTATGAATGGCCAGGAAGTTCCGGTTGGTCAGACATACGCGACAATGTTGCAGTCGACGGATCCGTCGCTGAATGAAGAGCTGGGACAGCCTCTGCTGACCAATGATTTGTTGTTGGGAGCCGTTGTGCCATTGGAGAAAGGACCGGAGGACGATCAGTTCTTCCTGACTTTCGACAATATCGCCGGCGCTACCTACAACCGTCCTGAGGACCCGATGCTGGTGATCACGCCAACAGATCTGCCGCCTGCATCACAGATTGGTACGCGTACGTTCGATGAGATCGACGCTTCCTATTCTGCGATCCTGGGCGTCAATCGTCTGATTCAGTACCCGGATGGTTCGTTCCCGGTCGATGAGACCTATCAGGAATTGCGCCAGTCGCTACCTGCCGTTGAAGACATTAATGCATTCCTGTCTTCGCACCAGGTTGCCATTGCGCAGCTCGCGATCCAGTACTGCGACGCCGCCATTGGTTCGAACGCAAGTCCGAACCCGAACGCTGCGACCGTCTGGCCCGGCTTCAACTTCGACGCTGCCGCTGGCACTGCATTCAATGCTGTCAATCGCGACGCCTTTGTAGATCCGCTAATCGCTCGCGCTGTCGGCCAGACCTCTGGCGGACCGCAGATCGTGACGCAGCCAAGCTACACCGAGGTGCACACGGAAGTGGCTTCATTCTCGGCGAGTGGTGGACGTCCGGATAACCTCATTGATCGACTGCTTGCAGGTCCTAGTGACACGCGCGCGATCGCCAAGGGTGTATGTGCTTCCGTACTCGGTAGCGCCGCCACCCTCGTACAGTAACGACAGGACTAAAGGAAAAAACGATGACTAAGAAACGAAATGCACGGCACTGGGATGCGCCGCAGCTTCATGGAGATCATCCGCGTCCTGTCACGCGTCGTCAGTTTGTATCGCAGGGCTTTATGACTGGCGCTGCTTATACAGTTGGCGGTGGCGCCTTGAGCATGTTCCCGGCAAGCGCCATGGGACAGCTTTCGCCCGATCTCGACAGTTTGTTGGCAAGCCCTTGCCAGATCACGGATGGTGCCGGAAAAATTCCGTTCATCTGCTTTGATCTTGCGGGTGGTGCCAACATCTCCGGGTCCAATGTGTTGGTCGGCCAGTCCGGCGGACAACAGGATTTCGTAAGCACACAGGGCTACGAAAAGATGGGACTGCCCGGCGACATGGTGCCAGGACTCAACGATCCAAATGGCGACCCGTATGCAAACTTCGATCTGGGCCTGGGATTTCACCTCGACAGCGCTTTCCGTCGCGGCATCATGCAGAGCCTGACACCTGGAACCGAAGCCAACATCAACGGAGCGGTTATTCCGGCACGTTCGGATAACGACACTGGCAACAATCCGCACAATCCAATGTACGGAATCGCGAAAGCCGGTGCCAAGGGTTCGATCCTGGGACTGGCGGGTTCGGAGAACACCGACTCCGGTGGTAACTCCATGTTGCCAGCGATGCTGTTCGATCCTGAACAGCGGCCGACCAAGGTTGACCGTCCGAGTGACGTCGTAAACCTCGTCGATACTGGCGATCTCGTCGGTATTCTGTCGAAAGCAGATGCGACTGCTGTTATGGAGTCTATCTACCGCCTGTCTGACGCGAAGATGAGCAATCCGAACGTGCAAACCCAGATTGCGGCCGATGCTGCGATCAAGCAGGCCGTCAAATGTGGATACCTTAAAGCAGCTGACATCGCCGAACGCTTTGGTGGTACGCCGATTGATCCATTGCTCGATACAGATATTGTTGCTGACGACGGTACGGGAATCTTCACAACTGCCGAATTTACAGACGGCAGCCGTGACGCGCGCGAATTCCAGAAAACAGCCTCTGTCATGAAGCTGGTCATGAACGGTTTCGCGGGAGCTGGCTGTGTCGAGATGGGTGGTTACGACTATCACGGTGGTGCACGTGCAGAGGGCGAGGTCAAAGACTTCCGTGCCGGACGTTGCATGGGCGCCTGCCTCGAATACGCGGCACGCCTCGGCAAGCCATTGATGATGTACGTATTCAGTGACGGCTCATTGTCATCGAATGGTGCTATCGACAACTCTGTCGAAGGTCGCGGTAAAGGTGAATGGGCAAGTGACAACTCGTCAACGGCAGGATCATTCTTCCTGGTGTACAACCCTGGACGGCGCCCAACAATTATCGGCGCTACTCCGGAGGAGATCGCAGTGCATCAGCAGATCGGCGCAATGGATGCCGGCGGCTCAGTCATGCGTGCCGCGACACCGATGGCCAATAACGTCAACCTGCTCGTCAACAGTGTCATATTGAACTACATGGCGTTGCACGGTGAGACCAGTGCATTCGACACACTGTATGGTCAGGGATGGCATGGTCTGGGAACCGGTCTGGATGCTTACACTGCCATGACGCCAATCTGTAACGGTGTTATCGCTAATCCGGTCTAGGCACCGACAGTAGAAGCTCTACAAGAAGGGGACAGTGACTGCATGGTCACTGTCCCCTTTCTTATTCTGCTTCATGCATAATTCCCCTATGACGGAACTCACCGACCTGCTCGCATGCCCGCGCTGCGACAAAACGCCGCTTGAATCATCGGACGAGGTTTTGCACTGCAAAGCCTGCAAAGTCGACTTCCCCCTGCTCGAAGGAATGCCGTGGCTGTTTGCCGAGCCGCAGGCAACGCTCGGCGAGTGGCGCGGCCGGTTGCAGTTTGCATTGCAAAAAATCGGCCACGAAATCGACGGGCTGGAAGCAGAACTCAAGGCGAAGAATATTGGCGCACTCGCGAAGCGTCGGGTCGAGCGGTACAAGAAGTGTCTTGACTCGCACAAGCGCTCGCTGCAAACGTTACTTCGGCCCATTGATGTGTCCGGTCTGCAAGGCAATGTGGAGTCTTACCTGGCGCTCAGGACGCGGTTGCCGACAGACCAGGGCCTGAACACCTACTACGCGAATGTTCACCGCGACTGGGCCTGGGGTGACGCTGAAAACGAGGCATCTCTAAAGCAGATTCGTGCTGTTCTGCACGATCACGCGGAGTTGGGGAAAGTGCTGGTCCTCGGTGCTGGTGCTGGCAGGCTTGCTTATGACGTGCACTCTGAGCTGAATTGCGAAACGACGATCGCATCAGACTTCAACCCGCTACTGATGCTGGTCGCTCGAGCAGTAAGCAGTGGCAAGCAGTTAAACCTGTACGAATTTCCGATTGCGCCACTGGCGCTGGAGGATGACGCAGTATTGCGGAAACTGGCCGCCCCCGAACCAACCGATGAAAATTTCCACCTGGTGTTTGCCGACGCATTGCGTCCGCCATTTCCGGACGAATCATTTGATACGGTGATTACGCCGTGGCTGATCGACATCATCACGGAAGACCTCCCGGTGCTCGCCGCCCGTATCAACAGCCTGCTCGTGCAGAACGGTCGCTGGATCAACTTCGGGTCACTCGCGTTTAGCGACCCGAAGCGCACGCGCTGCTACAGCCCGGAGGAAACTAAGGCAATCGTTGCCGAAAGCGGTTTTTCTGATCCGTATGTATCGCAGGCAACCATTCCCTACATGTGTTCGCCCGCGAGCCGTCACGGCCGTCAGGAGCGAGTGTTTTCATTCTCGGCTTACAAAGAACGTGCTGTCGAAAAGCCGCAACGATACAAGGCACTGCCGGACTGGATTGTTACCGGCAAGGAGCCGGTTCCCCTGACGCAGTCATTTCGCCAGCAGGCAATGACGACACAGATCTACTCGTTCATCATGTCTCTGATCGACGGCAAGCGGTCTATCAAGGACATGGCCGCGGTGCTCGAAAGCCAAAAGCTCATGACAAGAGATGAGGCTGAAGCCGCAGTCCGCTCCTTCATGACCAAGATGTACGATGACGCTCAGAAGCAGTCCGGTTTTTAGGCAAGCCGGCTCTGAACATACGCGCCGATCTTTGCGATCGCGCGGCCCGATTCGGGCATCTTGTTGACAAAAAACTGAAACACGTGCCACATATCCGGCCAGATATCGAGTTCGACATCGCCGCCTGCCTGTCGCACGTTCTCCGCAAAGCGGGTCGAGTCACTTAGCAATATCTCATCATTGCCAACCTGGATATAAATGGGTGGCAGACCTTCTGCATTCGCGAATACTGGCGAGACGTAGGCATCACGCCGCTGATGTTCTTCGCAATAGTACTCGGCAATGACCGGAACGTGCTCGGGATGAAACCACGGATCCTGCGCGGCACGGGTCTGCATCGTTTCACCGCTGGCCGTTACATCGAGAAACGGCGACATCAATACTGCGCCAGCCGGTAGCTCATCACCGGCATCTCGCAGCGCCAGCAACGTGGCAACCGACAACCCACCGCCAGCGGAGTCGCCTGCCAGCATGATGTCCGACGCCTGCCAACCATCGTTAAGCAGGCTTCGGTATATACCGATAGCATCCTCAAGCCCGGCAGGATATTTGTGTTCAGGTGCGAGGCGGTACTCTGGCAGGAGCACCTGGACATTCGCGGCACGTGCCAGATGGCTCACCATCTGACGATGCATATCACATCCACCCACTATGTAGGCACCACCGTGCAAATACAAAATCAGCTTTCCCTTGGTGTACTGTTTGGGGTCGAACCACTCGGCATAGAGACCGTTAATACGGTCTTTCCTTATCTTTACGCCGATCGCTGTCATGAGAAATTTGCCAAGCCGGTCCCACAAATGCCGCACCTTCGCGACATCGACATTGGCGACGTCTATGCGCCGCACGTATGCGCTAGTGACAGATCGGACCAATTTGGAAGTTTTACTGCTCATCAACTGTTGCAACCGAAAGAACCAGCGACAAGAATACACGGCTTATGAACATACTGCGTACTCCCGACTCACGATTTGTCGATTTGCCCGACTACGACTTCGAACCAAATTACGTTCACGTTTTCGACATGCGAATGCACTACGTCGACGCAGGGCCGCGCGACGGCGAAGTCGTGCTATTGCTGCACGGTGAGCCGAGCTGGTCGTATCTCTATCGCTTCATGATTCCACCATTGCGCGACGCCGGATACCGGGTGATAGCGCCGGACCTGATTGGATTTGGCAAATCCGACAAACCGGATGACAAGACGGCCTATAGTTACGCTGGCCACGTCGACTGGATGAGCCGCTTCATCGACACACTCGACCTCAGGAAGATAACGCTGTTTTGCCAGGATTGGGGTTCCCTGATCGGGCTCAGGGTAGCAGCCGAGAACGCCCACCAGTTTTCGCGCATCGTCCTCGGCAACGGTGGGCTACCCACAGGCGATCAGCAGATGCCACAGGCTTTCAGGATCTGGCAGCGCTTCGCGCGTTATAGCCCGTGGTTTCCGATCGGCAAGATAATCCAGAAGGGCACGGTTACGGACTTGTCAGACAGCGTCGTGGCGGCTTACGACGCACCCTTCCCAACGCCCCGCTTCAAAGCGGGCGCAAGGGCATTTCCGTCACTGGTCCCGACTACCCCCAAAGACCCCGCCAGCATGGCAAATCGTTCAGCATGGGAAGCGCTTGGGCAATGGCGAAAACCGTTCCTGACGACGTTCAGCAATCGCGACCCGATCACGCGCGGTGGCGAAAGAGTATTTCAGAAGGTAGTGCCCGGAGCACAGGGACAAACTCACGTCTCGATCAAGAATGCAGGACACTTCCTGCAAGAGGACAAGGGGCCGGAACTGGCGGCCGCAATTATTCGCTTTATGCAGGAATCCTCGCCAGTTGCCTAGCGTTCGAGGTATTGCAGCTTGTCTGTCACTTCGCGCCACTCGTCTGCATCTTCAGGCGCATCTTTCATCTCGGTAATGACCGGCCAGTCGAGCGACAGATCCGCGTTGATTTTCAAAAACTGCTCCTGACCGGCTGGCAGCTCATCTTCCGAATAAATGGCCTCTACCGGACACTCCGGCTCGCATAACGTGCAATCAATACATTCATCCGGATCGATTACGAGAAAGTTCGGGCCCTCGTGAAAACAATCCACCGGGCACACTTCCACGCAGTCTGTGAGTTTGCATTTGATGCAGGCTTCGGTGACGACAAATGTCATGCGGGTTACCTCAAGAATCGGAGCGCGTAAGCTAAGGGAAGTCAGCGCATGAATCAAGGTGTGATTTATACACATAAGCGGTCGGGTGTCGATCTCGGGGCCTTGGTTCTAACGCCACAAATGGTTTCACTAAGGCCTGCAAACCCTACTTTTGTCACAGAAATGTCGACTGAAGGCCATTACAGTAAAAATAGCGTTGTCTGATTCGTTCACGGAGACGGTCTATGAATAAGCTAATAGCAATCCTGGTTTTCAGCCTCCTGGTCCCCGCAACGGCGGCTGCCGACACGGTGCTCGACAAAAGCACAACGATGGCAATCAGCGAGGAGCTCCAGCAAGCCGTGAAGAACGGTGACCTTGCAACCTTCAAGAAATACCTGTTCCCAGGTAGCGAGATTGTTGTTGATCTGGACCCGGCGGCGGGTGTCGGCGAGACGCCCGTCAGTTACAGCGACTACATCAGGCTGTTGGAGATGACCTTGCCGATGATGCAGGGTGCGGTGTTTCACATCGAGGTCATTTCGGTGTCAGTCGACGAGCGCAGCAACCAGTCCACAATCAGGGAAAGAAACACAGTAACTATGGATATGATGGGTACGACCATCCGCAACGTGTCCATTAGCGAAACTACATTTGGCATCGTAGACGGCCAAACCAAAGTGCTTTCCGCAACGGACCAGATAGTCAGCAGCGAACAGATCTAGCAAAGAGCTATTGCTCTGAGGGCCTGGCCTTTTCGCTTGAAACGAGCAAACCAGCACCGACCCACGCGGAATGCATCTACTGCGCTGTCCAGCGTTCGTCCGTCGCCGCAGCCTCGCCATCGCCCTCGAGTTTCAGAAGGTGCGCAAGCAGGGAACGCTCTGCCCATCCGTAGAGTTTCTGATCAACATCCTTGTAGACGTGCGGAACGAGCTCTAACGCCGTCAGACGAGGATGCTCTTGCAGCGCCAGCAGCACTTTCGCCTCGCGCTCCAGCCGGTGCTCGATAATCCAGGTAATGACACGCTCCGGATCGTCGATGATATCGCCGTGACCCGGCGCGAGCGCAGTGCAATGCAGTGCATTCAGTTTTTGCAGCGACTCAATGTAGTGCTTCATGTTGCCGTCTGGCGGGTTGATGACAACCGTCGAGCCGTCAATTACGTGGTCGCCCGTAAACACCCAGTTGAGTTCCGTGTGGCGGTAGCACAGGTGATTGGATGCATGTCCTGGTGTGTGGATAGCCTCAAGCACTTTGCCATCAATCGCAATGCGCTCACCATCGCTGATGACCCTGTCGGGCTTGAATGTCTGGTCCTGGTGAAACGCGTCAGGCGCCTCAATGCCAAGCAGTTCTGCTCCCGTCATTTCCGCCAGCCTGGCTGCACCGGGAGAGTGATCCGGATGCGTGTGCGTGACGAGGATCCAACGCACCGGCGCTGCGGCTGTCGTCTGAATATTCTGCAGGTGACTATCAATTACAGGGCCCGGGTCGAGTACTGCAACCTCATTGACGCCGAAAAGGTAAGTATTCGTGCCCGGTCCGGTCATCATCGACGGGTTGGGTGCAACCAGCCGCCGCACATCGGGCGCCAGCTGGCAAAATGCCGGCATGTCCGGACCGAATCCACTCACGACTTTGCGCCCGGGTAGTCTTTGTCGCCGGGCAACACGATTTCTTGCTTGCCGTGGCGCATAATTAGCGCGGGAACCATGCTTGTGATACCCCAGTTCACACTCGAAGCCGCCCATTCCATGACTGCTTCAAAGGTCTCGTGTCTGGCGACGCTCTCCAGCGTCTTCACTGTAGGAAAGTGCAACTCTGCGTCACCGCGCCTGCCGGCGGCCAGGGTATCTCTCGCCGTGCTCCAGCACGACTCTGTTAGCTCGCCACCGCAATGCAGAGCGCTTTGTCCCGCAGGCAATTCAGTGACGAAAAAACGGGTGGAATAGCGTTTGGGCCTTTGCTCCGGCGTTATCCAGTGACTGACGTAATGGAGCTTGTTGCAGTGCAGCTGCAATTCGTTTCTTGTCACGAAGTCATCCCAGTTAACACTGCGATTGTTCAGGCCATCACGCACCGCCTGCAAATTCTCGTCGATAGCGTGCAGGTCGGCCAACAATACTCCAGTCTCTTCGAAGAGTTCTCTGATCGCCGCAACATAGTAGTCGAGACCGCCCGATTCAACGCCAAGACGCATGTTTGCTTGTTGCTCGCTAACGCCGACGCAGTTGTCCCGCACCTGCGAATCTTCGGGGTCTATGACACCACCAGGGAACGCGTACGCGGCACCAAACGAAGAATTCTCATGCCGTCGGACCATGAAGATCTCAGCGACGCCGGCCGTGTTTCGAACCAGGAGAACGGTTGATGATGGCCGGGCAACGGGTACTTCAGTCAATGCTCGTCCGTCCGGGATTACCCATCTCAACAAAGGCCTGCAAGCGCGCGAGTGCCTCCCCGACAACGTAATCAACGGGTTCTGCAAGAGTATCCAGGCCATCGGGGCTATAGCCACCCACCATGTAGGTAAATCTGACGCTGGTGCCATTCTCGGTATCCGCAAATTCCCAGGTCATGTTGCCGTTGACGCCCATGAGTCCAAGCGGCCCGAGGCCGCCGGTCATTCGTAGCATGGTTTGCGGGCTAACCATTGTGACCGTGAGATGCACGACGCCCGCATCTGCGCCCAGCGATTCACAAAAACAGCCTTGTGGTTTAGCGGCAATGCTGAGGCGACTCGCGTCGCCTGAAACAGTGTGATCGGAATTCCACCATGCGCCGACCTGCCCGGTAGCAACCGCCCATACTGTGCGCCGATCCGCGTCGATGACAACTTCGTGAGACGTAGAAAATCCGTTTCTGGCGGAATTCAGTACCTCGGCACTTGCGGTTGCGCCAGTCAACGCCAGCAGCGACACCGATATCAGCTTCTTCATCTTGTCTCCCAGGTTGCAGCTAGCTTACCGCAATCTGAAGACAAGACTCTGCCGGGCGCAGTTCCCTCAGGAAAGCGAAACAAACAGAAAGACGGCGCTACAGAAAGCGGTCGAAAAATAGAGTTTTTTCCAGAATGACATTGAATAGCCCTTACAACGTGCATAAATAGGTTGAAGTGTATTTTCTCTCCACCACGATGAACGCGACCTGAAGGCCAATAAGTTGTTGAATTTATGAACGAAAACCTCAGAGTTGTATTTGAGAGTCGGAATCGCCAGAGCTGCGCAGATCGCGCGCTCGTATTGACGGCCGCAAAAATTCCGAGCCAGTTTGTGGATGATGGCGCATCATGTGCCCTTGTCGTACCCGCCGACTTTTCAGTGGCGGCGATGCGCGAATTGCAGGCCTACGATGAAGAAAACCCGCCTGCACCGCCGGAGCCTGTTCGCAAGATCGACTACCAGGATCCGCTACCCGGTGTCGTGGGCTACGTGCTTGTCATCTGCCTGGTTGCGGGCTTCGCTGGTTTTTCGTTCTTTCAATCGAACTGGTTCAGTGCCGGACGCGTGGATGGTGAACTCATCCGCGACGGCGAAATCTGGCGACTCTTCACGGCGCTGACGCTGCATTCCGGAATCAAGCACCTGCTCGGCAATATCGTCTTCGGCGTGTTATTCGGTCTGTTCGCCGGTCGACTGCTAGGGTCCGGGATCGCATGGCTGGCCATAATACTGGCGGCCGCCGCCGGAAATGGCGTAAACACTTTGCTGCTCGAAGCCACGCACCGCTCGATCGGTGCATCTACCGCAGTGTTTGCGGCGCTTGGCCTGGTTGCCGGCTATGTCTGGCGTGGCAAGCTCATGTCTCAGAGTCAGAACCGCTGGTCCAATCGCTATGGCCCCATTGTCGGCGGTCTCGCGTTACTGATGTACACCGGCACCGGTGGCCCGAACACCGATGTTGGAGCGCATTTGCTGGGATTTGTATGCGGTTTCGGCACCGGAATGGTCATGACGAATTTTGGCGAGCTGCCACGCGACCGCCATTCCCAGACGCTCGCTGGCACCGCAGCAATCAGTATTGTCGTTTTCAGCTGGGGCGTCGCATTGCTGGTCTGAATTTGTCTCACTTTCGTGTAAAATTTGCCGCAAGGGAGCTCCGGGGAACACAGCAGCCAAAATGAAGAACATTCTGCTGTTTTTACTAATACTGATTATTATCGCCTCGACTGTGCTTTGGGTAAGGCATGGTGGCGGTAACCCCTACCCTGACATTACCGCAACACCGCAACTCAGTTCCGACGAGCTGCACGAGGTTCTGAGTTACCCCGAGCCGCTCGGCAACGTTGCGGTCAATCAGGACGCGCGCATTTTTTTCACAGTGCACCCGGAAGCTCGACCCAAGGGCAACAAGCTACTCGAATACATCGACGGGGCGTCGGTACCGTATCCTTCTTTACAACAACAAAAAGAGCTCTTCGATACGCCGCTGGGCGTTGCAATCGATCGCTTTGATCGCCTGTGGGTAATCGACCATGGCAACCATGGCATGCGCAAAGCGCGAATCGTTGCTATCGATCTTTGGACCGCTGAAGTATTGCGCAATCAGGTTCTCGACAAATCCATCGCGCCAGCCGGTTCATTCCTGCAGGACCTGCAGGTTAGCCACGATGGAAAAACAGTCGTTATTGCGGACGCTAGTTTTTGGCGCAAGAGTCCGGCGATCATCGTTTACGACGTCGAATCCGGTGAGGCGCGCCGTGTCCTTGAGAAGCATCCGTCGGTTTCGGCGGAAAACTACGTCATCAATACCCAGGATCGCCGCATGGAGTTTCTCGGCGGCATGGCGGTATTGCGGGGCGGAGTCGATGGCATCGCGCTAGGCCCGGACTGGCTCTACTACGGGGCGCTGAGCGGATCGGGATTGTACCGCGTCAGACTCAAGGATCTGCGCAACGAAAAACTTCCCGACAGCCAGCTCGGCAGTATGGTGGAGCGGTTCTCTGACAAACCACTCAGCGATGGTTTCAGCATCGATCTGGACGGTAACATTTACATTACCGACGTCGAACACAATGCGATCTTCAGGGCGCGGCCGGACGGCGAGATTGCCACGCTGATTCAATCGCGTAAGATTCGCTGGCCGGACGCCTTGTCGTTCGGCCCTGATGGTTACCTGTATGTCGCCGACAGCGCACTGCCTGACCTGATTCTGAAATCTGACCAACACATTCAATCCAATGGGCCTTACCGCGTGTTCCGCTTTCAGCCGGGCACTGTCGGGACGCCCGGACAATAAGCAGGATACAAAACATGAACGAAGAAGCATCTACAGACTCGATCACCTCAATTGACTGGGCATCACTGCCGCAATTGCTGCAGGAAAAAGGGCTCGACATTGGCATGGATCTCGGCCTCAAGCTCATTACTGCACTGGCGATCTTCTTCATTGGTAAGTTTGTCATCCGCCTCGTTGTCGGTGCGATCCGCAAACTTATGCGCAAGCAAGAGGTCGACAAGACCCTCGAAACGTTTATCTGCAATCTCGTACGCATGGTACTGCTCGTCGTCGTCATCATTGCCGCGATCGGCGCGCTCGGCATCCAGACGACATCATTCATTGCAATTTTCGGTGCGGCCGGCCTGGCTGTCGGACTCGCCTTACAAGGCTCGCTTTCCAATTTCGCCTCGGGCGTTCTTATCGTACTGTTTCGCCCCTACCGTGTCGGTGATTTCATCGAGGCCGCAGGCATCGCTGGTGTTGTTGAGCAGGTGCAAATCCTGACCACTGTCCTTAAGACTGGAGACAACAAGCAGATCATCGTGCCGAACAGCCAGATCATGGACAGCATTATCACCAACTACTCGGCCAACGATACACGTCGCGTCGACATGGTCATCGGTGTCAGCTACGACGACGATCTCGACAAGGTCAGAAAAACGCTCGAAGAAATCATCGCTGCAGAAGACCGCGTTCTCGCCGAGCCAGCAACGACTATCGCAGTCTCTGCGCTAGCCGATTCCAGCGTCAATTTTGTCGTGCGCCCATGGGCCAAAACCTCGGACTACTGGGGCGTGATGTTTGACCTTACTGAGACCATCAAAAAGCGCTTCGACCAGGAAGGTATTTCGTTTCCGTTCCCGCAGCAGGACGTGCACCTTCACACGGTAAAAAGCGACTAGTCAGTCTGCAACACCAGGCTCGACTGCGGCCTTGACCCAAAACGGTTGTACCAGTACTGTGTTTATATACAGTACTGGTACAACCTATGGCCCACCACGCTCACAAAGGCCGCGGCGCGGTTTCGTCGCCCGACGGCCGCTTCGCCAAACGGCAGACCGAATTCGACGCAGCTGAACAGCATGCGCGGGAGAGGCATGCGCCCGAGACCGTGTTGACGTCCATACAGGCCGGCAAAATTATCAGCAGTAACAGCTCCCCCGACGTGCCCTTTGACCGCTCCATCAATCCCTACCAGGGATGTGAACACGGCTGCATTTACTGTTACGCAAGACCCAGCCATGCCTACCTGGACTTGTCACCCGGGCTCGATTTTGAAACGAAAATTTTTTACAAACCGAATGCCGCTGCACGCCTGCTCGACGAGTGGGAGAAGCCGGGCTATGAATGCAAACCGATCACAATCGGCGCCAATACCGACCCATATCAACCGGCCGAAAAATCGCTACAAATTACACGTCAGTTGCTGGTCCTGTTCGCCCGCTACAGACACCCGGTCAATATAATTACCAAGAGTCACCTGGTCAGCCGGGACCTTGATCTCCTCAGTGATCTCGCGGAAGACGGACTTTGCTCTGTGGCGATGAGCATTCCAACGCTCGACTCGAAACTCAAACGTCTGATGGAGCCGCGTATTCCGTCTGCCGCATCGCGCCTCAAAGCTCTCGAACAACTCACCGGTCACGGCGTTCCCGTAAGCGTTTTGGTCGCGCCGGTCATACCGGCGATCAATGACCACGAGATAGAGACCATCCTCGAGGCCGCCGCTGCTGCGGGCGCGAGGCAGGCTCGCTACATATTCCTGCGCCTGCCACATGAGCTGAAAGAACTGTTTTCGGACTGGCTGCGAACGCATTTCCCGGATCGTGCCGAGCGTGTTTTCAGCCTGATTCGCCAGGCGAGTGGGGGTGCCAGCTACGACCAGCGATTTGGCATAAGACAGACTGGCCAGGGTCCGTACGCTGACATGCTTGCATCACGATTCCGAAAATCCAGCAATCAACTGGGTCTGGACTCCGCTTCCTACCAGCAATCCCTTGATTGCACTCACTTTTTACATCCTGCGCAGAGACAGCTTGGGCTCGATTTCTGAACGCTAATAGCACCGTGTGCTATCGCGCATCAGCTCCTGTCGGTTATAGTGGAGCGTAAGCAGGACGCGCGTTTTGCCACGAACTTAATGCGCGTAATTTGGTCCTAAAGTCACTAGGGAGACTTGTTCGGATACTCAAATTTCGTCTGGAATATCAACAGCACAAGTATGACAACAAATATAACGTACTCCGCCCTACTCGCACTCTTGATTGGCACCACAGCCGCTATTGCTCAGGATAGCGACGTCGCGGACGCCGTCATGGTGGGACCGCTCGACCAGACGGTGCCTGTCGCTGAGGAAGAAACACCATCCCCCGCTGAAGAAATCGTGTCCGAAGAACGCTTGCTCAACGAATTCACGCGCTACCGGGAGTACATACAGGAGGGCTCGCTGGATGAGGCCGACGTCGCCGCGAAACGAATCGTTGAGTTAGCCATCAGGGTCTATGGCCCGATGTCCCGCGAGACAGCAAGCGCGCTGAACAATCTCGGCATCGTGCAACACAGCAGCGGACAGTACGATGCCGCTATTCAAAACTTTTCATCATCGATAGAAATAATTGAAACGGTTGAAGATCGCCTGCACAACGCGCTCGTCAATCCTCTAAAAGGTCTCGGTTCGGCGCAAATGGCCAACGGCCGGCCAGACATCGCCAATAGAACTTACAACCGTGCTGCTCACATCACGCAGGTTAACGAAGGCCCGCACAACCTTGACCAGGTAGAAATCCTGGAGTCGATGGCCGAGTCTTTTATTCGCATGGGTGACACCAAGCAAGCCCGCAATACGCTAGACCGCATCCATATCATTAACGTCAAGCACTTCGAGAAAAACCCGCTCGGCCTGATTCCTTCATTGATGAATCGAGCTTCCTGGCAACACAGGGCCGGGTACTACAATGAAGAACGCGCATCCTATCGGCGTGCAATCCGTATCGTTGAGTCGGGCGGCGGCAAAGACGATCCAATGCTCATTGAACCGCTGCGGCGATTGGGCGAGTCCTTCTATTTCTCGGACATGACGTCGGCCATGAATGAGCAGCGCGGACTCGTTTCGACCGGCGAAATGTATTTTAAACGCGCGGCGCGAATTGCGGAAAAGACTGAAGGTCTCGACTGGCGCGAAGTTGCCAAGACAAAGCTTGCACTCGCGGACTACTATACCTACATCGAATCGCAGAACAGGTCGCGCCGAATTTATGCAGAAGTGTGGAAGTCTCTTTCCGCTGACGACGAACGACTTCTGCTGCGTGACCAGGAATTCTCGCAACCGCTTGCAATCAGCGTAAGACCGCTGCCCTCCTACGCAGGTGGTGTAGCAGAGTCCGGCGGTGACCGAAGCGACTTGCATACCGGTAAGATCGAAGTCACATACACAGTAACGACACGCGGCCACGTTCGTGACTTAGAAACGCGTGCGAATCCACCGGAGTTCACCGATATGCAGACGGTCGTGCATCGTGAATTTCGCCGTCGCGTCTTTCGTCCGCAAATCGTTAACGGAAAGATCGTAGAGGCAACTGAAAGAACGTTCACACACAGTTTCTCTTACTTGCAGGCAGACCTCGAGTCCCTGCGCGAGTCCAGGGCGAAGGCGAGTACCGCAACAAAAGCCGGCAAGCGTTGATTCCCAGGCATCGAACTATCGCGCTGACGGCAGCAGTGATGTGCTGTGTCGCAAGCGCCGCCAGTGCGGAGTGCCGCGATGACTGGATCTGCGTTGACGAGGTCAAGACCGGCTCAGACGTTGAACTAAGAGCTCGTAACCTCGGCGACTTCCCGATCACCTACACACTCTCTGTTCGTACTCGTAACTTTTCTGTTGCAGGTCCCGATGTCGTTACCAGCACCCTTGGCCCCGGAGAATCCGAGCGCGTCATGTTGCTTGACCATCACGAAGGTGGCAACAAGGGCTATTACCGCTACAGATATGACTGGACAGTCGGACGTATCGATGCTGATCACGACGATGACCATCTGTATGCATTGCCCTATGCCAGCGACCATTCGTACCGCGTGTTGCAAGGCTATGGTTCAAACTTCAGTCACAAGGGCATTGAAGAATTCGCGATCGACTTTGATATGCGCGAGGGAACCGCCGTGCACGCTGCCCGCTCTGGCGTCGTGGCGCGGGTCGAGGAGTCTAACGACCGCGGCTGCTGGTCGGACGGCTGTGGCAAATACGCCAATTTTATTGTCATACTTCACACCGACGGTACGACCGGAGAGTATTACCATCTGAAAAAAGCAGGTGCGCTTGTCGAAGTTGGTGACAGCGTGGCGCGTGGCCAACGCATCGGCCTCTCCGGCAATACAGGGCACACAACAATGCCGCACCTGCACTTCGCGGTTTATCGCGCCGTCGAATGGGGGCGAACCCAGTCTATCGCAGTGCGATTCCAGAGCGCTGACGGTATTATTGAGCGGCCGCGGCGCGGCGGACGTTACCAGGCACAATAGAGAGACAATTCCATGACCAACTCCCCTGTACAGGTGCCAGAGCAGCACTTCGTTAACGGCAACTCGTTGAGCGGTCCCTTCGACGATCATTTACAACAGGCGGTATTCGCCATGGGTTGTTTCTGGGGCGCCGAGCGCCGCTTCTGGGAAACTGAGGGTGTACATTCAACCGCCGTCGGCTACACCGGCGGCGCGGTCGCGCACGCAAACTACCAACAGGTATGCAGTGGTGACACGGGACATGCTGAGGTCGTACTGGTTACTTTCGACCCGAGCCACGTGAGCTATCGCGAACTTCTCAGTGTTTTCTGGGAGAACCACGACCCTACGCAAGGCATGCGGCAAGGCAATGACATAGGTACCCAGTATCGCTCAGCAATATTCACGCTCACTGATGAGCAAGCCACAATTGCAAGAGACTCTCTTCAGTCTTACCAGGCGAAACTGCTCTCTGCGGGGCTACCCGCTATCACGACGGAAGTAACACCGCTGGACGAGTTCTCTTTTGCTGAGGAATACCACCAGCAATACCTTGCAAAAAACCCCGGTGGCTACTGCGGTCTGGGCGGCACCGGCGTGAGCTGCGGCTAAAAACAACCATCGCTGGTCAAAGACCCCGATCGATATGTAGTATCGATCAGCCAACCCTCGAATCAGGAACGACTGTGCCCGCCAAGAAGAAACAACCGAAACCTCGCAAACCCAGCCGCCGGCAAGCAGAAGAAGCCGTTGAGACTCTTTTGTTGTGGGCCGGTGAAGACACGCGCCGCGAGGGACTGCTCGACACACCAAAGCGGGTTGCACGAGCATACGAGGACTGGTTTAGCGGCTATAAGAGCAATCCTGTTGAGTATCTGCAGCGCACGTTCGAAGAGGTTGAAGGCTACGACGAGATGATCGTACTACGTGACATCGCGTTCGAATCCCACTGCGAGCACCACATGGCGCCGATAATTGGCAAAGCGCATGTTGGTTACTTACCGAACAACAAGGTTGTTGGTATCAGCAAACTTGCACGTGTGGTCGAAGCGTTCGCGCGGCGCTTTCAGGTGCAGGAAAAAATGACGGCTCAGATCGCGAATTGCATTCAGGATGTGCTGCAGCCAAAAGGCGTCGGTGTCGTCGTTGAAGCGAAGCACCAATGCATGACGACCCGCGGCATTCACAAGTCGGATGTATCAATGGTGACGAGCCAGATGGTAGGCACCTTTCGCAAAGATGCGCGCACCCGCGTTGAGTTCCTGCGCATGATAGACGCGAACCGCTAGCACCCATGAAAAAGACCCTGGCCACTGCAGCAATAGTCTTTGCGGTACTCGCGGCCTATCTGCTTTTGTGGCCTGTGCCTATCGAGCCAGTTGCATGGCAAGCGCCCGTCGACCGCGGCTACATAGACCCTTTCGCTCGCAATGAGTTACTGCGTACAGCAACTGGCATAGATATTGGCGAATACGAAGGGCCGGAAGATGCGACGGTCGGCAAAGACAATCGCCTCTACATCACGACCGCCGACGGCACCATCATCCGCTTGCGAGGCCGTGCAGTCACCGAACTTGCCAACCCGGGCGGGCGACCACTGGGAATCGAAACAGCCGCCGATGGAAGCCTGATCGTGGCTAACTCGTACAGTGGCCTGCAACGAATCTCGATGGACGGCACAGTCACGACCCTTCTCGATACGGTTGATGGAGAACCACTGGTTTATGCCAACAATCTTGGCATAGGGCCAGACGGCAAGATCTACTTCAGCCAGTCCAGCACCAAGTTTGGTGCCGAATCGTATCGCGGCACCTATGAGGCCAGCTTGCTCGATATTCTCGAACACGGCGGGCACGGCCGAGTGCTCGAGTTTGACCCGTTAAGCGGCGACGTCAGGACGCTGTTGAGTGGTTTGAATTTCGCGAACGGTGTTGCTGTCAGCACCGCCGGGGATTTCCTTATCGTTGCCGAAACTGGCTCCTACCGGATTCTCAAATACTGGCTCAACGGCGAAAAAGCAGGCACGCATGAAGTACTGCTGCAGAATCTTCCCGGCTTTCCGGACAATATCAAGAGCGGTCTCAACGGACGATTCTGGATCGGAATAGCCGCGCCCCGCGACGCAATGCTCGATGCGATGTCCGATAAGCCATTATTGCGCAAGATAGTGCAGCGACTACCGTCTTTCATGCGGCCGAAAGCAAAAGAGTCGTCACATGTCATCGCGATTAACGGCAACGGCGAGGTACTCATGAATATGCATGATCCACGCGCCCGTTTTGCGACGATGACGGGCGTGGTTGAAACTCGCAACTCCTTGTTTCTGACCACACTATTCGGACATCAGCTGGCCCGCATTGCGAAAGGCGATCTTGGCAACTGAGTTGCCAGCGTCAGTCGATACCGAGTTCTGCCACACCCTGTTGAAAAGTAATGTCCACAGGTATTTCTGCCTGCGTAAGCCTGTCCAGATCAGACTGCAGGTCCGCTCCGATTACGCCTTTTGACTCGGTGAGCTTTTTCGCTCCGTCATAGTCGCCGTCACCCTGTAGGGTCAATAGCAAGCGAGACAAGTCAGTCATCGCTGCTTCCATCTTTTCGAAGTCGACGCTATAGCGGCCTGTTTCCGTATCGCGAGAAAACGCACCGCTTTCGAGGAAAAAGTTGAATCGCACCATGTTGGCTTTGCCATGTGCGCTCGATGCACCGAAGCGAATAGAGCGGAATATGCTGGTCATGAAAGTCACGTAATAATCACGCAAATCAACTTCGCCAAGCTCGCCGGCCTTGTGCAACTCAGTAATCATGTAGAGACCAAGGACGTCGGCCTTGCCCTCCTCCATACTCGAAGACAGGTCGAGCAGTGCTTCGCGCACAGTACCGCTGCCAGTTATGGTGTTCTTGATACCCAGACCGTGAGCGACCTCGTGAAACATCGTATTCGCGAAAAAAGCGTCGAACGATACATGTTCCCGTTGCGACTCATCCACCAGTTCGTCAGCAATCGGCTCCAGGATCTTGTCGAACTTGGCCTGCATGGCGTTCTTGAGCTGCAGGCGTCGGGTGCCTCTTGATAGCTGTACCTCCTCATCATTCGGCAAGTTGATCGCGATCGTCTTGCCGCCCGCGTTGCTGTGTCCGGCATAATAGACAACATCGTAGGCATTCAGGTCAGAGTCCGTGCCGGGCATTTCCCACTTGTATTCGTCGGCAACCGGAAGCCCTTTTTGCAACGCCGGTAAGAATTGTGCGAAACGACTGAGTCGATCGCTCCACTCAAGGTCCTTGATAAGAACGTAGGCCTCGTAACCTGCGCGATAACCGAACAGCGCGTCTTCGTAGGTTTCGATGGCACCGATAACGACGTCGATTTCATTGTCACGCACATCCATCCAGTACATGTCGCTGACCTGGTACTCGTCGCTGATCAGGGCCGCGGCGCGCAGCTTGAGATAGTTTGCAAAATCCGTGCTTTCGGCAAGTTTTGCTGCCTCTTTCAGCAAATCCGCCGCCTGTTTGAGCTCATCGGCATACTCAACATGGTAGGGAACCAGCATCAGCTTACCTTCGGCGTCACGCCGGACCAGCGAATACAATCCAGCCTTGCCTGGCAAATAAGCCTGTTCGAATTCTTCCTTGCTCATATCCGCCGGATACATGTTTGCGCCCGGCGGCTTGGCCCGCACGCCCTCCATGAACGGCTTGTCGCCGTCGAGACGATCCCATGGCCCGTAGTTCAGTTCAGCGAAACGACGGGTATCTATGTCCGCAATTGACTCAAGCCAGGTCTCGTAGTCATCGCCATAGGCCTGACGCCAAAACAGGTCATCCATGATTTGCGCGGCATCTATCAGGTACTTGATCATTTCGCGCTGATCATCCGACAACTCGCTAAGGTCTGCGGTTAGCGTGAAATCGGCATAAATATCGGGCCTGGCCGTGACGGTTTGCAACGGCTGGAAGGAACTCTCGGGTTGCGTCTCGGTGCCGCAGGAGGCCAACAAAAAAGACAGCAGCAACGCGCCAAGGTGACGATAGGATTGAATAAGACTCACAGTTAAACCCCGAAAACAGTAGTAATTGAACAGTATCAAAGATCGACCAGCTGCACGTCATTTGCGGACAGTGGCGTGCCAAGAAATTGCCCGCCAACCCGGGCAAAACGGGTTACCCCATCGGTCGCAAACAGTTTCAGCGAACCGGCCCTCGTTCGTGTAGCAAGCGCACTGTCTTTTTCGAGCCGCTGCTGCACGACGTCCGCAGTCGTGCTCGCGGAATCTACGACGACAACACTGGAGCCGGCGACGGCGGCGATCAGGTCGCGCAGCAGCGGAAAATGCGTGCATCCCAGAATAATGCTGGTGAACGCAAAACCTTCGGCCGCGGCGTCGTTCAAATAGCGCTCGACAATTGCCGTCGCAATGTCGCCATCCGTCCAGCCTTCCTCCGCCAGCGATACCAGCATTTCGCAAGCCTGCTCCCGTATCGTTGCATTTTCGTCGCGCTCCGCAATCGCCTCGCTGTAGGCGTGCAGGCGCACCGTCGCTTCGGTCGCGAGGACCAGATGCGACCCACCGGGCTTTGCGGCAATGGCCGCCGTTGCGCCTGGCTCGACAACACCGACAACGGGCAACGGGTGGAATTGCTTGCGCAAAGCATCCAGCGCAACGGCTGAGGCCGTGTTGCAGGCAACGACCAGCATTTTGATACCCTGCTTTTGCAGTTTTTCGGTCGCCTGCGTTGCATAGCGCGCAATCGAGACAGGGCTCTTGGTGCCATAAGGAAGCCGCGCTGTGTCGCCAAGGTAGATGAAGTCCTCATGCGGCAGTTTGTCGCGCACTGCCTTGAGAACTGTCAGGCCGCCTACCCCGGAATCGAACACGCCGATGGGCAGTGACGTATGAGTCGTGGTCGTCATAACGTGCATTGTGCCCAATCGCGCGGTTCTGTGGAATAATTCCCGCCGATCGGAGTTCTACGGAATATTGCGAGTGCAGAAACTACTATACGGAATCGGGGCGCTGCTGGTGCTACTAGTCATTGTCGGTTTCGCCTTGCCGCAAAAGCACCGCATTGAAGTCAATATCGAGATCGACGCTCAGCCAGCAACAGTATTCGCGCTTGTGAACGATTTTCGACGCTTTTCACACTGGGCGCCATGGACCAACACTGACCCCAATGCGCGCTTCCTGTATTCGGGTGCCCGGCGCGGTGAGGGCGCTATCATGACGTGGGATGGCGCGATTATCGGCAGCGGCACCCAGATGATCACCGAGAGTCGTCCGTACGAGCATGTCGGTATTGTATTGAGCCCCGGAGAAGCGGGAGAAGCCAGGAGCTGGTTCAACCTCGTCCCAGGCGTTGGCACCACGCTCGTGAGCTGGGGTTTTGAGGCTGACTACGGCATTAATATTGTCGGTCGTTACTTCGCATCAATGCTGGGAAGCGTTGTCGCGCGCGACTATCAGGACGGACTGTCACGGCTCAAGGAACTCGCTGAGAGCCTGCCTGGTGCCGATTTTAGTGATATCGACTTTGAGCACATCGTGGTCGAAGCTACGGACATCGCCTACCTGTCGACGTCCTCGCAACCACAACCGGATGCGATTTCGGATGCGATGGGCAAAGCCTATTTCCAGGTTCTCAGTTTTATCGAAGAGCAGGGGCTGCAGATCGCGGGCGCGCCATTGTCCATTACGCGCAATTATGCCGGCTCTGCGCTCTCTTTTGATGCCGGCATACCGGTTCGCGGGCTTACCGACACCGTAGCCAGGGACGGCAAGAGCGTCAGAATTGGTGCGACCTGGGCAGGCCCCGTCGTGCGAGTGAAACACACAGGCTCGTATCGTCGACTAACGACAACACACAGGAAGATCGCAGCCTATCTGGCGGCGACAGGAATTGAGCGCGCCGGTGCGGCATGGGAGTCATATCTGAGCGACCCAGGACAGGTCGCAGAAAAGGACCTCGTCACCTACGTCTACTACCCGATTAAGGTCGACTAGACCGATTTCACCAGGAACGGCGGCACTCGGGTCTCGTCAATCTCCGCCATAGGCGGCTTCGCCTGGACAGTATCCTGAGACCTTATGGATTCTCCGTACAAGGCAACGACAGACGCAGCGCATGCGCTGGCTTCATCCAGTGACATCTTGCGCACGGAAGCACAGACGGCGCTTTCGCCATTGAGCGGCGTGACCTGTTGCATTTGTAGCCTGAAGTCGGCAAAGGACTGCTTCAACGTAACCGGCAGTTCATCGTCCTGAATCTCAGCGAGGTTGTCTTCGTAAGCCTTGATAAGTCTTTGTTTTATATGACCATGTCCTGCCAGCACAGTGAGTGCGGCGTAGAAGCGATCGACCTGGTTTGTCATTGCCACTCCAGCGTTCTTGTATTTTTTGTAGTGCCGCTCGGACCCTCTGGGCGGCTTGTACGCTCTTATTTTTTGGAGTCGGCTACCTCCTGTAGCCTGGCTCCCTGCAGAGCCCGAGGTCCTTCTACTACTCTTCTTATCAAACTGTTGCGCGCTGTTTTTATAGCAGGTTTGCCAAAGGTCACGCAAGTGTCGAGACTGTCACCGAAAAGCGACGCCAGTTTCCGAGTATGATTCGCGACTATGCACGCCACGTTTATCCCCAGATCGGCCATCCTCATGCTGCTTTCGCCCGCCCTTTGCAATGCGGGAGAAACGCCGGATGCGCAATTGTTGCAGCAGCAAAATGCGATCATTGGGGAAATCGTGCTGCAGAAATCGAATGTTTTCGACCTCAGTAATCCAGAGGAGAACAACTGGCTCTATCGCCTCGCGAATCGCTGGCATATCGTCACCAAAGACAGGGTCATTCGAAAACAATTACTGATCCGGAGTGGTTCGCCTTACTCACCGCGGCTCGTGGCGGAGTCCGGACGCGTATTGCGCCAGAACAACTACTTTTTTGATGCGGACATCCAGCCATTGCGCTACGAAAATGGCGTCGTCGACCTTGCTGTCAAAACCCGTGACGTCTGGACACTGGGTCCTGACGTGTCCGCATCGCGCAAGGGCGGCGAAAACACGAGTCGCATCGGCATTGAAGAGCAGAATCTCCTGGGTCGGGGTCAGAGAATTCGACTCTCGCATGAAGAGAACGTCGATCGTCGATCGAACAGTCTCGAGTTTTCAGACCGACACCTCGGCAGCAACTGGCTGAGCCTGTTTGTGCGGCTTGCGGACAGCTCTGATGGCGACACGCAGCAGGTGTCGTTAACGCGGCCCTTCTTCGCACTCGATACACGCTGGTCTGCTGGTGTGTACGGATTAAAAAATGAACGCCGCGATACGATCTATTCGCTCGGTGAGGAAGCGGCTGACTACAATCGCGAGCAAGACTATTTCAGCGCTTTCGGCGGTTGGTCAAAAGGCGTTCAAAATGGCTGGGTGCGACGTTGGACAGCCGGAATCATCCACGATCAAAACCAGTTCACGAGTGCAGCGTCTACCGTGCTTCCTGATTCTGTCCCGGTAGATCGAAAACTCATTTATCCATTTTTTGGCGTCGAGCTCCTGGAAGACCGCTATGAGACATCGCAGAACCGCGACCAGATTGGCAAGACCGAAGATTTCTACCTGGGCACCCGACTGACCGCCAGCCTCGGCTACGCCAGTGAGCGTTTTTCGTCGGATCGTGACGCCCTGATGTACTCAGCCAGCGCCAATACGAGTTTCGGCGCGCTGGACAAGATAGCACTACTGTTGTCTGGTTCAGCGAGTGGCCGGCTGGAGTCAGGGCGAACGGCAAACGCCCTCGCAACACTGCGGGCGCGTTATTACCGTACGCAATCGGAAAAACGTCTGTTCTTCGCCACTGTCAGTCTTACGGCCGGGCAAGCGCTGGACCTGGACAATCTCGTACAGCTGGGTGGTTCGACGGGTCTGCGCGGCTATCCGCTGCGTTACCAGAACGGTGATTCGAGAGTGATCGTTTCACTCGAGCAACGCTATTTTACAGATTGGTATCCGTTTCGGCTCGCCCGTATCGGGGGCGCCGTTTTTCTGGATAGTGGCCGCGTCTGGGGGGATAACCCGGTCGGCGAACAGCGTTACAAATGGCTCACCGACATCGGCATTGGATTACGCTTCGCGCCAACGCGCAGCTCATCCGGCAAGATGATTCATCTCGATATCGCTTTCCCGCTCGGTGGTGATCCAACGATTGACGATGTGCAAGTATTGCTTGAGTCCAAACGCAGTTTCTAGAGTGAAATCTCGATCTTCCAGAATTCCTCGCCAAGCTCACGATCGCTAACGAACCTGGGATCGGACTGGCCGATAGCCCAATCCGTCGCAAGCGTCTCGGACATCAGGTAGTCGCGGTGATTTTCAAGAGCTGCCTCTACTGCCGCTGACCCGGAAACGCCGAGCGTAATCCGGTCCGACACCTCAAGACCGGCCTGCTTGCGAGCATCCTGCACAGAACGCACAATCTCACGGGCAAATCCCTCATTGATCAGGTCTTCGGTAAGCGTCGTATCTAATGCAGTCAAATAGCCTGCATCTGATTCGCACGAATAGCCCTCCGCTGAATGCGTCTCAATCAACACGTCGTCGCCTTGCAGCGCGATCGTCTGGCCAGCCACCTCGATCTCGAAAGCCTCGCCACTGGCAGCCGCGCTGGCGATCGCCGCACCATCGGCCGACGCCAGCGTCTTGCGAATGTCAGGGACCAGCTTTCCGTAAAGCTTGCCAAGTTTCGGCAAGTTAGGTTTGACGTTGTAGCTGACTAGTCCGGCATCACGGGCAATGAACTCGATCGTCTTGACGTTCAGTTCTTCGAGAATCTGCTCCTGGTGGCTGTCCAGCGCCTTTGCGGCAGCGTCGCTAGGCGCACGCAACAAGAGCCTGCCGAGTGGCTGGCGCGTCCGCACGCCGGACTGGCCACGCGCAGCACGAGCCAGACCTACGACCTTTTGCACAACATCGATATCGAACAACAACGCATCGTTTTGCCATGCCGGATCAGCCTCAGGCCACTCGGTCATGTGAATCGATGGCGGCGCTTCAGAGTTGATCGCGCGAACAAGGTTCTGATAGACGTTTTCCGCCAGGAATGGCACAAAGGGTGCCATTAGCTTGTGTGCCGCTGTGAGGCACTCATACAAAGTCAGGTATGCCGCCTGCTTGTCATCCGGGTCCGTCGACTTCCAGAAACGGCGACGGTTCCGACGCACATACCAATTGCTAAGCTGGTCAACGAACGACTCGATGGCCTCGCCGGCTGCTTTAGCGTCGTAGCGGTCCAGCGCTTCGGTTACCGAACTGATCGTTTTGTGGGTTAGTGCCAGTGCCCAGCGGTCAATCTCCGGACGCTTTTCCGCAGCAATATTTCTGGACAGATCGACTTTGTCGAGACGCGCATACAATACAAAGAAGCTGTACGTATTCCAGAACGTATTGATAAACGAACTTGCGACATCCGCCACGATTTCCACCGACACACGCTTAGGCACATCAGGCGAAAGCCGGGCCAGGAAGTACCAGCGCAATGCATCAGCACCGACAGTGTCGAACACATCGTATGGGTTGATGATATTGCCCACCGACTTCGACATCTTTTTGCCGTCTTTGTCGACAATCAGGTTCAGGCAAATGCAATTCTTGTAGGCAACGCTGTCCGAAACGAGCGTAGAGATCGCGTGCAAGGTATAAAACCAGCCGCGCGTCTGGTCGATCGCTTCACAAATATAATCTGCCGGGAAATGCTTTTCGAACTTGTCTTCGTTCTCGAACGGGTAATGCCATTGCGCATAGGACATCGCGCCGGAATCGAACCAGCAATCGATGACTTCCGGAACGCGTTGCCAGGTTTTGCCATCTTTTTCGAACGTGATGTCGTCAACAGACGGCCGGTGCAGGTCGACTTCAGTCAGGTCGCGGCCCGTCAGCTCCGCAAGTTCGCCGATCGAACCTATGCAATGGTACTCGCCCTCACCATCCGTCCAGACAGGCAGCGGCGTACCCCAGAATCGCTCACGCGACAAAGCCCAGTCGACATTGTTCTCGAGCCAGTTACCGAAGCGCCCATCCTTGATGTGTTCGGGCACCCAGTTGATGGTCTGGTTCAGTTCCGCCATCCGCTCACGAAACTTCGATGTACGGATGTACCAGGCATTCTTGGCGTAATAGAGAATTGGATCTCCGGTGCGCCAGCCAAACGGATAGTTATGCAGATAGCGCTCGGAGCGGAACATCATGCCCCGCTCCTTGAGGATACGGATCAACGGCTTGTCGCCATCCTTGAAAAACAGGCCTTTCACGGGTTCTACATCGTCGATAAAATTTCCGTCCAGCCCGACACCGTGAACCACAGGCAGGTCGTTCGCCTGTCCCAGCGCTAAATCATCAACGCCGTAAGCCGGTGCCGTATGCACAATTCCCGTGCCGTCTTCGGTACTCACGAAATCGGCGGCGAACACCTGGAAAACGTTTGCGGCATCAACGTCAATGTAATTAAACAACTGCTCGTATTGGGTTCCGACAAGCTCCGCACCCTTAACGGTCCTGACGACGTCGTGCTCTATGTCACGGAAGACGGCTTCGCGCAGCGCCTCAGCGACGATTAATGTTTGCCCATCCGACTCGCAATAGCTGTAATCAATATCATTGCCAACTGCCAACGCCAGGTTCGACGGCAACGTCCAGGGAGTCGTTGTCCAGACAAGAAAATAGGTTTCCTGCGCATCGGCGACCTTGAAGCGAACTGTGATCGACGGGTCATCGACCTCTTTATAGCCAAGCGCGAGTTCATGCGACGAAAGCGTCGCACCGATACGCGGATCGTAGGGCACCACCTTATAGCCACGGTAGATCAGGTCCTTGTCCCAAATCTTTTGCAGTAGGTTCCAGACCGACTCGATGTAAGAGTTGTTGAGCGTGTAGTAAGCCTCGTCCAGGTTGACCCAGAAGCCCATACGCTCTGTCATTTTCTCCCAGTCCGAGATGTAGGTCATGACGGACTCGCGGCACAGGCGTGTGAATTCGGCGATGCCTACCGTCGCCTCGATCTCAGCCTTGTCGTAACTCTCAATCTTGCCCTGCTTTTTCAGCAGCTTTTCGACCTCGTGTTCAACAGGCAGCCCATGCGTATCCCAGCCTGCCTTGCGTGGCACGTGATAGCCCTGCATCGTCTTATAGCGCGGAAAGATGTCCTTGAAACTGCGTGCAAGTACATGGTGAATGCCCGGTTTGCCGTTCGCGGTGGGTGGGCCTTCGTTGAAGCTGAATTGTGGATTGCCCTCGGTTTGATCGAGGGTCTTCTGGAAAACATCATGCTCACGCCAGAAATCCAGCACCTCACTCTCGAGTGCTGGTCCGTTATATCGGCCTTGTACTTCTTTGAAACTCAAAATCTCAACTCCAGACAAAAAACGCCCCGGGCGCATTAACTGCACCCGGGGCGAGAATTCTTCGCGGTACCACCCGGTTTCGCGACCGCTTGTCCAATGGACGACTGGCCACCTCAACGATTCGCCGCTTAGCGCGAACCTGACATCCGTCTCGTGGATCATCCGGCCAGATCTACTCAGAACACGGCGAGGCCGTAGCACTTTTTGGCTGGCGACTCCGGGGTGATATTCGGCGGTTTCAGGCCCGGAGCTCGCACTCTCCTCCGGTCGCTTTGGCCTGAGTGGACCACGTACTTGTCCCCATCAGCGTCTTAGGCGGCAAACTAGCGCCGAAACCCCAAAAACACAAGGGTTTTCGACGCACTTGTCTCGCTAGGCCCAGGTCATCAGTCCGATAATGCCGAACGACAGCAGGAACAGAGCGACCAGAAAATGCAGTGACGAGGCGACCGTTGAATACCAGTAGTTGACGCGATTCATCTCTGTGTGACGCTCGCGCCAGGCCGTCATGACACCCAGTACTGCAAATACGGCAAATGCCAGTGTCGCAAGCATGATCGACACTGAGACCAGAGTCGGCTTGCCAAGCAACTCGAACGGGTCAGCAAACCCGAGGCTGAACATCCACACAAACACAAGCGCACTGATACCGGCCAGCAGCGGCCAGACACGAATGCGAATGGCTGCACCTGGCGTTATTTTGCCGCGCCATCGCCGCACACCCCAGATCAGCAGGTATGGCAGTGAAATTGCGATACACAGGCCCCAGAGCGCGCCGATCACGAGCTGACCATACGCAACCACGGCTGAGACAGGTTGCAATACCAACGTACCCAGGTGCAGGACCGGTCCTGCGAGCGGGTCGTCAACAGCCGAGAGCACGGCGATCCCGGATTCTTCATCTTTGAACAGATTCGCCGCGATAGGCACGTAAGCTTTGGTCTCGTCGTCGAACAGGCCCTTGTGACGCAGCTTGCCGTCCTCAAACCAGAACCGCTGCACGCCGAAGACAGTCTCCATGAAGCGGCCGATCTCCTGGCGCGGGTTGATCGGCTTGTACATGCCCGCAAGTGACTCATGCGCAGGTGTCACTTCGATTGCTGTCGCGCTCGACGGCGTGTCGAGGTTTCGAGTCAGGTAATTTCGGACGAGATCCGAAATGTCACCGAAGGCCGCCCCATTCCCGGAATTGATCATGAATGCGTAACCGAGACTGGCTTCGGGCAGGTACGAGAGTTCGGTCAACCCACCGTTGACCCCACCATTGTGTGACCGAAATATCCATTGCTTATGAGTGGACGAATAGTTGTGCAATGCATAGCCGGTTTGTTGCCCGGTCGATGCAGCAGACGTAGACGCGACAGTTTCCATGCGCTTGATCGAGTCAGTCGAAACCAGCTGCTGACCGTCAACAGCACCGCGGTTAACGAAAAAGTAAACCATCTTCGCCATATCAGACGCAGATGCGTTAATCGAACCGGACGGGCGCATGATGATGTGCCAGTAATCCTGCGGCGTATGCTCGTGGTCGTACAGAGTGACACCGCGTTGCTCCACGTCCGCAGACAGGCGGTAAGTCATCGTGTCCATCCCCATTGGATCCAGGAAGTTTTCCTGTACGTACTCTTCGAAGTCCTGACCCGTGATTATCTGCACGATGTAGGCGGCGACTGGCGGTCCTGAGTTGCAATACGAGCTGCGCGTGCCTGGCGTCCAGCGAGAAACTCTCGAATGAGGATGCAGATCAAGCCCGGCCTTTAGCGTTGCGGGCGTGGGATCGTTGTGAGCGTACTCAAGGAGATGAATATCATCCCATCCCGTGGTGTGTTCCAGCAAGTGCACAACACGGACCGGATCACTGTCTTCCCATTCATTATTGAACTCGATATCAGGCACAAGATCAGCAATGCGGTCGTCGAGCGACAGCCTGCCCTCTTCTACAAGTTTCAGGACTGACAACGCCACAAACATCTTCGATGTCGAGCCAATACGGAACATCGAGTTCTCGTCAGCAGCAACGTCATTTTCGAGACTTGCTTTGCCGATCGCATCAATCCAGACCGGCCCGGTCTCATCGACGATGGCAATGCCAACCGCCGGCACCTCGTGCTCTTCAAGCACACCTGAAATTGCTTCGCGCAGCTCGTCAATGCTAGTCGGCACGATCGTCTCATCATCGTCCGCCCTAGCAGTTGTCATCAGCATGATCGCCAATACACCTGCTAAGCACGCAACCCGCTCAAGACCCATGTTTATCCCCTGATATGCTTTGTTGCAGCCTAACATGCCACAATGACCGCAATACCCTCCATAACCAGAACGCAAACAAAGAGGTTTCCCGTGAGAAAAATCCTGATCGCTTGCCTTGCTGCAGCCGTTATTCCGAGCCTCGTATTCGCGGGCGAAAACACGCTCGTTAATACGGACATATTTCAACTCGAATATGCAGCAAGCCCGCAGATTTCACCCGACGGATCGCGTGTTGCCTATGCGCGCAAGTCTATGGACATCATGAGCGACCGCGCAGTGTCCAATATCTGGATCATTGATGCTGATGGCGGCAAACACCGTCCGCTCCTGTCAGGCTCGACAAGTTACTCCAGCCCTCGCTGGTCGCCGGGCGGCGACCGACTTGCTTACGTAAGCGGTGACGGCAATCGCGGTGCGCAGATCCACGTGCGCTGGATGGACAGTGGTCAGACAGCGGTAATCTCAAACCTGCGACACACCCCTTCATCATTATCCTGGTCACCAGACGGCAAGCAGATTGCGTTCACAATGTTTGTGCCGCGCGAGGCGACCTCGCTGGCTAAACCTCCGGCAAAGCCTGAAGGCGCCGAATGGGCACCACCCGTCAAGGTCATTGATGCTATTCAGTACCGCGGCGACGGCGCCGGCTACCTCAGTACCGGTGAGAGCCATATTTTCGTCATATCGGCTGAGGGCGGTACACCGCGTCAGATGACGAACGGTGAGTTTAACCATGGCGGTCGGCTTTCCTGGACGCCTGACGGTGATGAAATAATTTTCGCAGCTAACTTGCAGGTCGACTATGAGTACGACCCGGTGGAGTCTGAAATCTGGGCACTCGATGTTGAGAGCGCAGAGCTTTCGCCATTGACCGATCGTAATGGGCCGGACTTCGCACCGGCAGTTTCACCAGACGGCAGGAAAATTGCGTATCTGGGTTTCGACGATCGAAAAATGGGCTATCACAATGTCGACGTTTACATTCTGGACCGGGAAAGCAACACCGTCAGTGCACTGACAACTGAACTCGACCGGGAAGTTGATGATGTGCAATGGGCTGGTAGCTCGAGTCGTCTTTACGTCAGCTACGATGACTTCGGCCGCAAACTGCTCGCAAGCCTGTCACTGGGAGGCGAGGTAAAGGTCGTTGCCAACGACGTCGGTGGAACGACGCTTGGCAGACCGTATACCAGTGGTGGGTTCTCTACCGCGAATAACGGAGCATTTGCATATACCGCCGGCACCGTGCATCGACCGGCCGACGTCGCGAGCGGGCGCGGAACGCGTGCAACACGCCGCCTGACGTCACTCAACGACGACCTGTTTGGCCGCAAACAGCTGGGTGCTGTAGAGGAGATTTCGTGGAAGTCCTCCGCAGGTGACCTGCAAATCCAGGGCTGGATTGTCACGCCGCCTGGCTTCGATGCGACACAGAAGTACCCACTGATCCTGGAAATACATGGCGGCCCGTTCGCAACCTACGGCCCACATTTTTCTTCAGAAGTACAACTCTATGCAGCGGCAGGGTATGTCGTCCTTTACACCAATCCGCGCGGATCGACGAGCTACGGCTTCGACTTCGCAAATGAAATTCACCACAACTACCCAGGACAGGACTACGACGACCTTATGTCTGGCGTCGATGCCGTTGTCGCGCTTGGCTACATTGATGAGGAACAGCTGTTTGTAACCGGCGGCTCGGGTGGTGGTGTATTGAGTGCCTGGATCGTTGGCAAGACCGACCGTTTTGCGGCTGCCGTGGTCGCAAAGCCCGTCATCAACTGGACGAGTACAGTGCTCACCACAGACATTGCGACCTTCATGCCAGAGTACTGGTTTGCCGACATGCCATGGGAAGACCCGAATGCTTACTGGGTCCGCTCACCGCTGTCACTGGTTGGCAATGTGACAACGCCAACGGCGCTGCTAACCGGTGAGCAGGATCACCGCACACCCATTCCGGAGTCCGAACAGTACTACCAGGCCTTGAAGCTGCGGAAAATTGATACGGCGCTGATTCGGGTGCCGGAGGCGTCACACGGCATCGCCGCACGACCATCACATCTCATTGCGAAGATCGATAATATTCTCGCCTGGTTCGAGCGCTACAAAAAATAGTCAGGGGCCCTCAGACAGGCTGGCGCAGTTGATGCAGAGCAATACGGTTGGATCAAAATCCAGCCGTCGGGGATTGATCGGCTCGTCGCATTTGCGACAAATGCCGAACTCGTCGTCTTCAATTCGCTGCAGGGCTGCCGTTATGCCACGCAAGGTTTCCTCGCGCCTCTGGCCCGAGGCTTGCGACATGGCCTGTGCCTGCAGCGCATCCATTCGCGAAAGTCGGCCAACTTTGGACTGATCCAGCTCCACAACAGCTGCCGACTCTTCTCCGGTTGCGGCGACGGCTTCGAGTTTTTCACGGAGCTGCAGCAGCCTGTCACGCCAATCTGTGCTCATTGTGCCGCTGCAACCCCGAGAGTCAACGTTACCCACATGGCGATCAACACAATGCATGAGGTGCCGAAAACGTTCATTCGCAATGGAATCTTGTTGCTCCGCAAATGCACGATGGCATGCACGACGCGCAGAGCAACAAATGTCCAGGCCAGAGCCATCAACAGAGTGCCTCCCTGCCGGGTGATCATTGCCGCAAGGCATGCGACGTAGAACAACACAGGAGTCTCGAACAGATTCGCAACATGACGAGTGAACTGCGCCACTTCGCGAGGCTCGGTGTCTCCCTGGTGGGTCTTGTAATAGGTGCTTTTAACCTCGCCATGCTTCACCGCACGAATCCGGCTACGCACCATGCCGATCATTACCACTACCGTGAGCGACACCATCGCTGCCATCGGAAAAATCAATGTAGATTGCATAGTCTTCTTCACCCTGTAGTAAACATGACACGTGGCCGACTCAATCTCGCCAACCCCGTTTGAAGTGTTTCAGCTTGTTGTGCTCCAGCGCAGCACTTTGCGATCAGCGGCACTTTGCTGTCAAATGCACGCATGTTCCCAGACGCCCGCTTTGTCGACACCAATGGCCTGCGCATGGCCGTCTATGAGCAGGGCAGCGGCCCGGCTATCGTATTCCTGCATGGCTTTCCTGAGCTCGCATTCTCCTGGCGATTTCAGCTGCCGGCCCTCGCTGCAGCTGGCTTCCGCGCAATTGCGCCGGATTTGCGGGGCTACGGTCAGACCGGCGGCCCGCAAGACGTTGAGAGTTACTGTGTAGCGGAGTTAATTCGCGACATTCATGGTCTGCTCGATGCAGAGGGTCTCGAGCGTGCGGTATTCGTCGGTCACGATTGGGGCGCGATACTGCTGTGGCAGATGGCGATGATCGCGCCTGAGCGTATCGAAAAAATCATTGTCCTTAACATTCCACACTACCCCCGGACGCCGATCGACCCTGTTGAACATGCGCGACAACGCCTGGGAGATGATTTCTATATTGTTAACTTTCAGGACTCTGACGAAGCGGATATGGCTTTCGCTGCCGACCCGGTGCACTTCTTCAATGTCGTGATGCGCAAGAACCAGATCAGTCGCGCGCGTTTCGACACCTTGCCGCGACAGATGAAAGTCTTGAGCCTGTTAAAGACCATGGCGCGAACCGAATCGAGTGGCGACGCGTTGTTAAGCGATGTCGAACGCGACTACTTTGTCGCCGCATATGAACGTTCGGGCTTTACAAAGCCGATTAACTGGTACCGCAACTGGACGCGAAACTGGCAGGCGCTTGAAGGTGTTGACCCTGTCATCAACATTCCGACCTTGTTCTTCGAAGCTGTCGACGACGTGATCATCATGCCGCAACACGTCGAGTCCATGCGAGACCTCGTCACCAACCTCGACATTCACCGACTTGAAGACTGCGGCCACTGGAGTCAGCAGGAAAAACCGGGCGACGTGAATCGCGTCATTGTTGACTGGTTGACGGCCACTTAGCGCACTTCGCCCTGGCGTCGCTGCGTGCTCGTCAGTGCAGCACTGGCAAACCGAGTTCGTCGTCACCCTCACCAAACATCGCTCGATCGAATGCATTGACGATATTGTCGGTTTCCTGGGCGCCAACTACCAGGAGACGACGGTTGATCAAGAAACCTGGAATCCCGGCGATGCCACTGCTGCGAACCTGTGCCTCGCGCGTCAGCACGAGCTGCTTGAGCTTGTCGCTATCGACGGCTCGGTTTGCTTCGGCTTCGCCGATGCCATACGCAGCCGCGATATCGACCAGAACTTCGCGCTCACCGATGTTACGACCTTGCTCAAAGAATGCGGAAAACAGATCTTCTGCCAACGCCGTCGGATCCTTGCCGCGCGTTTCTGCCAACTGCATGATCTGATGTACAGGCAGGCTGTTGGGTACATGCTGAATAAGGTCAAAACGAAACTCGATACCGACCGACTCACCTTCGACTTTGAGAAATTCAAGCACAGGATCGACATTGGCTGGCGTCGAAAAGCGCTGACTCAGATAGACGTCGAAGGGCAAACCCTCCGCCGGAATATCCGGGTTGAGCTGATACGGGTACCAGGTCACTTCGCTGGGCCCTTGTACGGCGTGTAGCGCGGCGTCGAATCGACGCTTGCCGACGAAAGAAAACGGGCACACAAGATCCGCGATCACTTCGACGTGAAGTGAAGCGGTCGGTTTGGTCCGGTCATTTAGCCGAACGATTTCAGACAGTGTCTCGCTCATTGCTCGATGCTCCTCTTATGCCCAGTCATTGGGTCCATGCCCATGGTTTCAAGCCTGCAACCTGCGGGTTGAACCGCGGCTGAACCACGTTTGCCTGTCTGATTGGACGGTAGATGGAGAGAAATGTTCTCATTGAAGCGCAAAAAACGTCTTATTTGACGCTAACACTCATGAACTCCGCCTAAAAGTATCTCCTGAATCGCTACTTGATACAGATTGCGGTCTCCTCCGGAGCGCTCTCAGTATCGAAATTTTTGATGAAATTAGGGTCTTTTATGCTCTTTTTTAGACTATTTTATACACTTTTTACTGAACTTCATCTCAGAAATTTGCATATATCGCCCGCAAATCGCTATCCAGCCTGGCACGCAGTTTCTCAGAATCTTTTTTCTCGATTTTAACGACTTTTAGCAGCCTTTACCGCGTTTAGACCGCGAATCCAGGCAAGGTAAGCGATCCCACCTGAGATAATGTAATTAAGAACCTCCTCGAGCGTAACCACGTCCATGCCAGGTTCGAGCATTTGAGCAGTCGGAATCATCACGCGCATCGCCATCCCGAATGTTAGCGCCAGCACAACGATCAGCGACTCAAATGCGCCGATAAACACCGCCCAGCCCGGCCGCCACAGCATCAGCCCCAGGCATACAAAACACAGCAGGTAGTAGCCCGCACGCACGGCCGGCAACGTTTCCAGAAACGCCACACGCACATTGATTCCGAACAGATAGTCGAATAACAGGAATAGCGCAGTGGCCGCATAGTAGATCGTCAATGGTCGATTCATCGCGTCAGCATCAACTGGTTTACAAACTGTTGCAATATTTGACCGCAGATACTGGTCTACTTGCATAGACGCCAACACGGAGAGGCATTGTGCTCATACGAAAACCGGCTGATATACGGCCGTCCGAGATTACCAGCGAAACCAATTATGTTAATCGGCGTGATTTTATTCGCGCCGGCGCTATCGCAGGCGGCTCGTTGCTGGCACCCGCGGCGATGAGCGCTGTCGTACCTGTTGCGACAGGCGCCACTCTGCCTGACGTCGCCAAGAGCGCGTTCAGCACCAGCGAGACACCCAATAGTTTTGAGGACATCTCAACGTACAACAACTTCTACGAATTCGGACTGGGCAAGGATGATCCATATCGAAACGCACAGGACTTCAAGCCGCGACCGTGGACAATCGAAGTTGAGGGACATGCTGAAAAGACCGGCGTATTTGAGTTTGATGACTTCATGAAGCCGTTCGATCTCGAAGAGCGTATTTACCGTATGCGCTGCGTAGAGGCATGGTCCATGGTTATTCCATGGGCAGGCATCTCGCTGGCCGATGTCGTGAAGCACTTTCAGCCGACCTCCAAGGCGCAATACGTAGCGTTCGAGACTCTAGAGGACCGCGAGCAGATGCCGGGGCAACGGCGACGCTCACTGGACTGGCCATACCGGGAAGGGCTCACTATTGCGGAAGCCACAAACCCACTCCCAATCCTTGCGGTCGGAATTTACGGCAACGCAATTCCGAATCAGAACGGCGCGCCGATTCGCCTCGTCGTACCCTGGAAGTACGGGTTCAAGGGCATCAAGAGCATCGTCAAGATTCGCTTCATGTCAACGCGACCAGAAACAAGCTGGAACATGGCGCAAGCTCGAGAATACGGCTTCTACGCGAACGTCAATCCGGAGGTCGCGCACCCGCGCTGGAGCCAGGCGCGAGAACGCCGTATCGGTGCGAGCGTTTTCGCGAGCAAGCAGAACACACTCATGTTTAACGGTTACGGCGAACACGTTGCACATCTCTATAAGAACCTGGACCTGCGCCGCAATTTCTGACGAGCCTTGAAAGCACTTACACAAATTCGGTTTGTATGGAAACCGCTGGTCTTCCTGCTTTGTCTCCTGCCGGTCGCGGTCGCTGCAGGCGACGCGTTTGGCGTAACAGGCTCGTTAAGCGCGAACCCGATCGAAGACTTGCTGGACCGTTTTGGTAACTGGGCTCTGCGCTTCATATTGATAGCACTTGCGGTTACGCCCGTGCGACGCCTGACAGACTGGAATTGGCTGTCACGCTTCAGGCGCATGCTCGGCCTGTTCGCATTCTTTTACGCCTCGTTGCACTTCACAGTATGGCTTGTGCTCGATCGCGAACTGCGTGTCGATGACATTCTTGAGGACCTCACCGAACGCCCCTTCATCACGGTCGGCTTTGTCGCAGTCGTCCTGCTTCTTGCTCTGGCGATCACTTCGTTTACCGCAATTCGCCGTCGCATGGGGCGTCGCTGGCAGAAGCTGCACAATATGGCCTATGTGATAGGCGCTTTGGGCGTCTGGCATTATTGGTGGCAGGTCAAGAATGATGTAACAGAACCGCTAATCTACGCTGTAATCCTTGGCGCATTGTTACTGGCTCGAGTGGTCTGGCGACAGCTGAGCATGGGGCGTCGCAAGCGTAGCCCGGCGTAACAAAAAAGAATCTCGCCACGACGAGTGCTAGACTGCCTACTGTCTATACGCTGCAGAGCTCAATGTTCAGCAAATACCAAAAGCAGGGCGCCCCGCCCTGGCAACGGAAACTGGTTCTTCTTATTGCGTCTCTGTTCGCTGCAACACTGCTGATGTTCATGGTTTGGGCGGTCATACTCTCCATGCAATGGTTTCAGGTCGACCGATGCCTGGACCGTGGCGGGAGCTACAACTATGACAGCGGCGAATGTAGAGACAGTATTGAGTCGGACGACTAACAACTAATAAAAAAAAGCCCGGCTAATGCCGGGCTTTTCTGGTCTTGCATGGAATGCAGGGCTTCGTCGCTCTCGCACATCCATGTGCTGCGCGACATTACGCCGTCCTGGCCGTTACATCATGCCGCCCATGCCTCCCATTCCGCCCATTCCGCCCATGTCTGGCATTGGCGGGGCACCGGCATCGTCCTGCGGCGCGTCAGCAACCATCGCTTCGGTTGTGAGCAGCAGGCCTGATACGGAGGCAGCGTTCTGCAGAGCAAAGCGCGTCACTTTAGTCGGATCAAGAATACCGGCATCAATCATGTCACCGTACTCGCCGCTTGCGGCGTTGTAGCCGTAGTTGCCCTTGCCTTCCGCAACCGCATTCAGCACGACACTGGCATCGCCACCGGCGTTACGAACGATCTGACGCAGTGGTTCTTCTACAGCCCGTTTCAGGATGTTGATACCAACATTCTGATCGTCGTTGTCGCCAACCAGTTTCGCGATCTTGCCGACCGCGCGAATCAGCGCAACACCACCGCCCGGTACAACGCCTTCTTCGACGGCAGCACGAGTAGCGTGGAGAGCATCTTCAACACGAGCTTTCTTTTCTTTCATCTCAACTTCTGTAGCAGCACCAACCTTGATGACGGCAACACCGCCAGACAGCTTGGCAACGCGCTCCTGCAGCTTCTCTTTGTCGTAGTCTGACGAAGAGTCTGCGATCTCAGCGTTAATCTGCTCAACGCGGCCCTTGATGTCGGCAGCCTTGCCAGCGCCATCAATAATCGTCGTTGCTTCCTTGGTGATCTGGACTTTCTTCGCCTCACCAAGATCTTCGATCGTGGTCTTTTCCAGCGACAAGCCAACTTCTTCGGAGATGACCTGCCCACCTGTCAGAACTGCGATGTCCTGCAGCATGGCTTTGCGACGATCGCCGAAACCCGGTGCTTTCACTGCTGCAACTTTCACGATACCGCGAATGTTGTTTACAACGAGAGTTGCGAGCGCTTCACCTTCCACGTCTTCCGAGATAATCAGAAGCGGGCGGCCTGCCTTGGCAACGCCTTCGAGAACCGGCAGCAGATCGCGGATGTTAGAGATCTTTTTGTCAAACAACAGGATGAGCGGGTTGTCATGCTCTACTTGCTGACTGTTAGCGTCATTGATGAAGTAAGGAGACAGGTAACCACGATCGAACTGCATGCCTTCAACGACATCAAGCTCGTTCGCCAGACCGGAACCCTCTTCAACAGTGATCACACCTTCCTTGCCAACCTTGTCCATTGCGTTGGAGATGATGTCTCCAATTTCCGGATCAGAGTTTGCTGAGATGCTACCAACCTGGGCGATCGCGTTTTCATCTTCGCAAGGCTTGGAAAGCTTCTTCAGCTCCTCAACCATTGCCGCAGATGCTTTGTCGATGCCACGCTTCAGGTCCATCGGGTTCATTCCAGCAGCAACTGACTTCAGGCCTTCGCGCAGGATAGCCTGTGCCAGAACCGTTGCCGTTGTTGTGCCGTCGCCCGCGATGTCAGATGTCTGTGAAGCAACTTCCTTCACCATCTGTGCGCCCATGTTTTCAAACTTGTCATCAAGCTCGATTTCTTTAGCAACCGATACACCGTCTTTCGTGACGGTCGGCGCGCCAAAGCTCTTATCGAGCACGACGTTACGGCCTTTAGGACCCAGGGTCACTTTTACCGCATTCGCGAGGACGTTTACGCCGGCGAACATCTTTTGCCGTGCTTCATCCCCAAATCGTACTTCTTTAGCAGCCATTATCTATTTCCTCTTTAACCTTCAATCACTGCCATGATGTCGTCTTCCTTCATCACGAGCAGTTCTTCGCCTTCAACCTTGACCTCGGTGCCGGCGTACTTGCCGAACAGGACCGTGTCTCCAACCTTGACGTCGAGACCACGGACTTCGCCGTTATCAAGGATTCTTCCGTTACCTGCAGCAACGACTTCACCCTTAATGGGCTTCTCAGTCGCAGCATCAGGAATGACGATTCCGCCGGGCGATGTGCGCTCTTCTTCCATGCGCTTAACAATGACCCGATCATGAAGCGGACGCATCTTCATGGTGCTTATCTCCTATAAACTATTGATTTTTAACCGACTTAAGGCGGCTTCCACGACCGGTGCTGTTAGCACTCGGCCGCAAGGAGTGCTAATAATAGGCATCGGTCCGAAGATTTCAAGCCAAAAAGTGGACTTGGTTCGATGACTTTGCGTAATCGACAGGTAACAATCGGCCTCTTCGCACGGTCCTAATAGCGGGACTCGCAGCAATAAACGATAGAAACGCACTTATGACCCTGATCAAAAAGACTATTTTTGCGTGCACGCTACTGCTCGCCGGAATCCAGGCTGGCATCGCTAATGAGCCACCGCCGCCGCCGCAAGACGTTTTTCGTTATGCGGTATTCGACGCTGGTGACGCCATCGAAATCGATTGGGCAATCGACGATGCGGCTTACATGTATAGGGACTCATTCGGATTCTCCGTGGCCTCCGGCTCCGTCAGCCTTGGCGCGCCTGATTACCCGGAAGGAAAAGTTTACGTTGATGAGTTTCTCGGCGAGCAGGTCATCTATCGCGACAACATTTTCATCAGCATTCCTTACACCGTTTCCGGCGAGCGCCCTGAAACCGTCGAACTCGTAATTGAAAGTCGCGGTTGCCTGGACAGCGGTTTTTGCTACATGCCGCAATCGTGGACGGAGACTGTCAAACTGAAACAGGCGACAGCCGACGCCAGGAAGCTGAGCTTTGGCAGCATTGCAGGCAACTCCGAAGATGCACCATTGCCGGCCGACGAGGTTTTTATTCCGTCCGCCTTTGCAGTCGACGGCAACAACGTCGAGCTCGGAATCCGCATACTGCCCGGCTACTATCTGTACAAAAGCAAGATTTCGATTCGCGCTGTCAGCGACGATGCCCGTGCAGGCCAGTTCGACCTTCCCAAAGGCAAAAAGAAGACAGATGAATGGCTGGGTGAACAGGAGGTCTATTTCGACGCAGTCTCAGGCAACGTCGCAATTGCGCGAGCGACTCCAGACGCGATGGACCTGCAGCTCGAACTGTCATACCAGGGATGCAAGGAAGACGGCATTTGTTATCTGCCGCAGACTGTACTACTCGACGTCAGCTTGCCGGAAGCGGCCGCCGTTACAGACCTGGCCGCCCTGCCTGCAGCCGACGTACCGGTTTCGGAACAGGGGCGCATAGCGGAGATTATTAGTGGCTCGCCATTATGGTATGTGGTGCTGGCCATGTTCGGCTTCGGCCTGCTTCTCGCGCTTACGCCGTGTGTTCTTCCGATGATCCCGATCCTGACGTCCATCATCGCGGGCGAAGGTGACAATGTCACACCGGTCCGCGGTTTCACACTCGCATTCAGCTACGTAATGGGAATGGCATTGATCTACACCGCCGCGGGCGTCTTCGCTGTCGCTGCGGGCGCCCAGGTACAGGCGGCATTTAACCAGCCGTGGGTTCTGAGTATTTTTGCCGGATTGTTTGTCGTTCTGGCTATCGCAATGTTTGGCGCATTTGATTTGCAGATGCCGAGTTCGATCCAGAGCCGGCTTGCAACGATCAGCAACAATCAGAAAAGCGGCACCATGGTTGGCGCATTTGTTATGGGCGCGCTGTCCTCATTAATCGTTACGGCCTGCGTGGCGCCGGCTTTGGTCGCAGCACTTGCGGTTATGTCGCAGTCGGGTGACTACTTCCGTGGCGGTCTCGCGCTGTTTGCCATGAGTCTTGGCATGGGCGCGCCGCTGCTGGCCGTCGGCGCCGCTCAGGGCAAGTTCCTGCCACAGGCAGGCTCCTGGATGGTCGCAGTCAAGGGTGCATTTGGCTTCATGCTGCTTGGCCTGGCGATCTGGATGCTCGCCAGATTCATGCCGGGCGGTGTCATCATGGCGATGTGGGCTGTGCTTGTATTCATCACCGGCGTATTCATGGGTGGTCTGACAACGCTGACGGCCGAGTCCAGTATCGCGCAAAAACTGGGCAAGGGCTTCGGTGGCCTGGCGATCATATACGGCGTTCTTCTCGTAATTGGCGCAGCAACCGGTGGCACGAATCCACTGAAACCACTCGCCAGCGTGAACCTCGGCGGCGGCGCGACATCTGCAGCAGCGCACGAGGAGTTGCCGTTTCAGCGCATCAAGACTGTCGATGACCTCGACCGTGAAATTGCCAGTGCTTCAGCAGCCGGTAAGACCGTGCTGCTCGACTTCTATGCTGACTGGTGCACCACCTGTCTGGAAATGGAAGCCTTCACTTTTACTGATAACGACGTTCAGGCCGCATTGAGCAACACGGTCTGGTTGCAAGCCGACGTAACCGCGAATGACGACGCCGACAAGGTACTACTTGAACGATTCGGTGTATTCGGACCACCGACGATTATCTTCTTTGACACTGACGGCCAGCAACGTCATGGTTATGAAGTTGTCGGCTACATGAAAGCAGCCGAATTCGCGGAGCATGTACGCCTGGCATTAGCTGCGACAGGTTTAAACCTGTCCGCGTCAATTCAGTAATCCCGTTACAAGAGCGAAGCACTTTGTCCAAAGCATTTCTGATTTTTTCATGTGCGCTTCTGGCGTTGATGGCGGGCGCGCTGTTTTATGCTGCGCGAATTCCAGTGCAAAACACGCCACCGGCTACGTCGCAAACGATTACCCCTGCGGCCATGCCGGTCGAATCTCATCCAACGTTTTCACTACCGGATGAAAACGGTGTCGTACACGACTTTTCGGAGTGGCAGGGCAAGAACCGAATCCTGAATTTCTGGGCGACCTGGTGTGCACCGTGCCGACGAGAAATCCCGATCCTGAAAGCGTTTCAGGAAGAGCAGTCCGGCAACGGCTTCCAGGTCATTGGCATTGCGGTCGACTTCCCCGAAGAAGTCAGCCGCTACGCTGAGTCGGCTGAGTTCAATTACCCGATTCTGGTCGGTCAGGAACAGGCCATGGCAGTGGCCGAGTCGTCAGGAATTCAGTTTATGGCGCTGCCCTTTACGATGTTCGTCGCAACCGACGGCGAATACCTCAGCGCATACCTTGGCGAATTGCACCAGGAGCACCTGGACAAGATCGTCGATGTCATGACACGCCTCGATCGAGCGGAAATTGACAAGGACGGAGCACGCGCCGAACTGGACGCGCTCTAGCTCGCGAATATTAGTTGCACTAAAGTCGTTAAAAAGGGTTAGAATTGCGGCCATCTTCGGCTAACTGGCTGCCAAACCCGCACGATGTCCTCTTTTCTGCTGTTAAACGGCCCAAACCTCAATCTGCTGGGTTCTCGTGAACCCGATGTCTACGGTGCAACGCGCCTGGAAGATATCGAAAAGCGCTGCATCGAGGTCACCGGGCAATTGGGACATTCGCTGGATTGCTTTCAGAGTAATGCCGAACATGACCTGATTGACCGTGTGCAGCAGGCCGCTGCAGATGGCATCGATTTTATCGTTCTGAACCCCGGTGGCTTCACGCATACCAGCGTCGCTTTGCGCGATGCCTTTCTGGCAGTTCAGATCCCGTTTATCGAAATTCACCTGAGCAATACGTTTGCGCGGGAGGAGTTTCGGCACAAAAGTTATTTCAGTGACATAGCAAGTAGTTGCCTGTTCGGATTTGGGGCTTATGGCTATGAGCTGGCGTTGCATGCCGCCAGCGAATACGTTGCGAACGCCGAGGACTAAGAAGATGGATATAAGAAAAGTAAAGAAACTCATCGAATTGCTGGACGAGTCCGGCATCGCCGAGATCGAGATCACCGAGGGTGAAGAGTCGGTGAGAATCAGTCGCTACTCTCAAAGCGCGCCTGCTGCCGTGCAGCCCGTGGTCGCGGCACCAGCGGTCGCAGCAGCACCAGTCGCGGCCGCCGCTCCCGTTGCGGCAGCAGCCGCAGCACCAATGGCCGACCCCGAGGAGGACGGCTACGAAGTCGCCGCACCGATGGTTGGTACATTTTACTCATCATCATCTCCGGGCGCCGCACCCTACGTCCAGGTCGGTGATCGCGTGAACGAGGGCGATACGCTCTGCATCATCGAAGCAATGAAAATGATGAACCAGATCGAGGCGGACGTATCGGGCGTCGTGAAGTCGATCCGTATTCAGAACGGTGAACCAGTTGAATTCGGCCAGACGCTGATCGTTATCGATCAACGTCAGGGCGACTGATCGAGCTACAGAGACATGCTTGAAAAAATCGTTATTGCCAATCGCGGCGAAATCGCACTTCGCGTTCTGCGTGCGTGTCGCGAAATGGGCATCAAAACTGTCGCTGTGCATTCGACGGCCGACAACAATCTGAAACACGTATTGCTAGCGGACGAGACCGTTTGTATCGGCCCACCGCAGTCTACGGACAGTTACCTGAACATGCCGGCGATTATCAGTGCCGCTGAGGTGACCGACGCAACCGGCATTCACCCGGGCTACGGCTTCTTGTCCGAGAACGCGGATTTCGCCGAGCGCGTTGAATCCAGCGGATTCACGTTTATTGGTCCGAAAGCCGACGCGATACGTCTCATGGGCGACAAGGTTTCAGCAATCGCCGCCATGAAAGCTGCCGGCGTGCCGTGTGTGCCGGGCTCCGACGGACCACTCAGTGAAGACCCGGATGAAAACATCCGCATTGCGCGCGAGATCGGTTACCCGATCATTATCAAGGCATCTGGCGGCGGAGGCGGCCGGGGCATGCGCGTTGTGCACACGGAAGCGTCTCTGATCGCGGCAATTACTGTTACCAAGGCAGAAGCACGCGCGGCGTTCAATAACGACGTGGTGTACATGGAGAAATTCCTCGAGCAACCGCGGCACGTCGAATTCCAGGTACTGGCCGACACCCATGGCAACGCCATTCACCTTGGTGAGCGCGACTGTTCCATGCAGCGGCGCCACCAAAAAGTTATCGAGGAAGCGCCGGCTCCGGGGATTTCGGAAGAGGTGCGCAACCGTATCGGTGAGCGCTGCGTTGAGGCGTGCAAAAAGATTGGCTACCGCAGTGCCGGTACTTTCGAGTTCCTGTACGAAAACGGCGAGTTCTATTTTATCGAAATGAATACCCGGCTGCAGGTCGAACACCCCGTGACGGAAATGATTACAGGCGTCGACATTGTTCGTGAACAGCTGCGTATCGCAAATGGTGAAGCACTGAATATTGAACAGGACGATGTCCAGATTCAGGGCCATGCTATTGAATGCCGCGTCAATGCCGAAGATCCAAACAACTTTATGCCATCGCCCGGCATGGTCACGCTCTGGCATCCGCCGGGTGGCCCGGGCATTCGGGTTGAGAGCCACATTTACAGCGGCTACAAGGTGCCGCCTTATTACGACTCGATGATTGGCAAGATAATCGCGCATGGCGAAAGCCGTGAAGCCGCGTTGGCCCGCATGCGCAACGCGCTTAGCGAGGTCGTGATAGAAGGGATCAAGACAAACATCCCGCTGCACCAGGAGATCTTACAGCATGCTGCATTTCAGGCTGGCGGTACAGACATCCACTATCTTGAAAAGCGGCTCGGCCTGACCTGACACGGAGTTCCACGGCCATGGCCTGGCGCCAGTTCGTAATGCATCTCGGCAATCTCGACGCTGAACAGGTCGAGACGATACTCTTTGAATCAGGTGCCAGTTCGGTCACTCTGACCGACGCAGGGGATGACCCTGTGCTCGAACCTGGCGTCGGAGAGACGCCGTTGTGGACAGATACCCGGATCATCGGACTGTTCGCTGCCGACGCAGACCTGCAGCAGCTGCGTGACAACCTGCTGACGAGGCTTCCCGTTCAGCAACTGCCCCGGCATCACATCGAAACCCTGCGAGACCGGGTGTGGGAACGCGAGTGGCTGAAAGATTTCGGTCCTATGTTATTTGGACGCCGGCTCTGGATTTGCCCTACCGGCGGACGAGTTTCCGAAGATGATGCAGTTGTGGTCGATCTGGACCCAGGCCTCGCGTTCGGCACGGGCACGCACCCCACCACGGCCATGTGCCTGGAATGGCTGGACGGCCTGTCGCTGCGCGGAAAAACGATGCTCGATTACGGCTGTGGCTCTGGCGTACTCGCAATAGCCGCACTGAAACTGGGCGCTGCTGCGGCCACAGGCATGGATATCGATCCACAGGCCGTTATCGCGACCCGGCAGAACGCCGAATTCAACGATGTTGCGTCCAAAATGGAGATTTTAGGCGCGGCTGACGAAATTTCCGGCAAATACGACGTCGTAGTCGCAAATATTCTCGCCGGACCACTTGTCCAGTTTGCCGAATCGATCACATTAACGCTTTGTGACGAAGGTATGCTTGCACTGTCAGGCGTATTATGTGAACAAGCTGACACAGTTATGCGAGCTTACGAGCCCTGGATTGATTTTGATGATCCAGCGTTCAAGGAGCAGGACGGCCAGACTTGGTCGAGATTGACGGGAAAACGGAGACCGGGCTAGGCGATGTATACCCAATGCCCCGATTGCGATACAGCATTTAAAGTCACAGCTGAAGTCCTGAAACAGGCTGCCGGCAAGGTGCGCTGTGGTGGATGTGGAAACGCATTCAACGCGTTGGCGTATCTGTCTGAAGATATGCCCGCTCAGGCAGCGCCAGTGACGCATGAGCCGGCATTGCCGGAATTGACGCCCGAGCCCCCGGAACACGGTGAGACGTTGCCGAGGTCGATTTCTGCCGAACAGAGTGCCGCGCTTCTGAAAACGCTTGATGAACTGGCTGGTTCGGATATCAAGATAGAAGATACCGGGGTTGAGTGGCGCGTCCTCGATGAAGACGAGGCCGCTGAGCCTGCCGCCGACGATGACAATGCCAATATTGTGGATGGCTCGGACGATGTTGTTGGCGCTTCAGCTCTGGACGAACTGGATGAATTTCTTGACGAATCGCCTACGCCAGTCGACGAGTTTCTGACCAAGACGCCTGAAGTTGTCGATTCGCCGGAAATTTTTGACGAATCGGCGAATCAGTTCGGCTCAACCTCCGTTGACGAAATTCGCTTTGACGACAACACCCCATTGCCGGACGACTTTGATCTTGATCGGGAGTCTTCTTACGTGGCACCCCCTGTTGCGTCGAGCGAGCAGGTGCAGGACAACACGCCCGAACCCATGCGCGAGGAACCACTCCCCGAAATCACACTGAGCGACCCGGAAGAATGGAATGACATACTCGGTGAGTTTCAGGATCTTGCCGAAGAAGTCGCGAGCCCGGCTGTCGAGTCGGAAGAGATCTCGAGCCCGGTCGTCGAGCCAGAAAAGAGTGACGTCCCGGATGACGAACCCGAACTTGAAAAGCAACCCGAACCAATTGCCGACGACAACTCCGATGAGCCGCTGGATGTCGACACGCAGTTCGCCCTGCAGGCTGAGGCGATGGGCATTGACCTGAGCGGTATGCACGAACTGGAAGAGCTCGAGTTTGATAAGGACGGCCCGGACTACACGGACAGCGCCACTGAAGAACTTATCGAGGCCGTCGAAGATGACGAAGAACTTGAAAAACTTGATGAAATTGACGAACTGCAGATCGACGAACTACAAGAAGCCAGCGTCCCCGAGGCGGCTAGCGAGTCAGAAGACATCGGCGACGACATTGACGAAGCGGTCGACGATCTGGAAGTAGTCGCAGGCGAAACTACGCAATTCGATTTTGCTGCGGAGCAGGAAGAGCCTGACTCGGCGAGCCCCTCGATCGAGGATGAGCTCGCTGCCCTGGAAATCAACGACCCGCGGGATGAAGCCGCGACTGACTCGCAGGACGAGCACTTCGTCGCGCCACTGAGCGAGGCCGAACAGACGGTCAACAGGTTGATCGATCAGGAACTTATGGCGCTTGCCGTCGAGGACGAAGACGGCTTCGCATCCACGATGGTTATTCCGGAGGAACGGGCTGAAGATGCCGCAGGCGAAAATTCGCATACGCCGGCGGACGAACCAGGTGGCAACGCAGTCAGCGATGCTTTCACCGAGAACGAAGACGATAGCGGTTTCGAATCGATCATCATGGAAGGCGAAATCGTCAGGAGTGCACTCGATAACGAAAAGATTGCTGCTGACAAGGCGGCAGCGGCAGAACTCAATGAAATCGCGAAAGCGGCGGAAGCCGCGGTCGCAGTTGAGTCCGGCGGAAACCGTACGCGTCTGGTCGCTGGCATCAGCGTACTCGCAGTCCTGCTAGTCGCACAGGTCATCCACCAGTCGCGCGAGGCGCTCGCGACTATCCCTGCATTCAATCAGACTGTTGGGCCCATCTACCGTGCGATCGGGCAGCCTCTGCAGCCGGCCTGGGATGTCGCCGGCTGGCGTTTCGAAGTAAGCCAGGGGAACACGGATGCCGATGACGGTGCCGACGAACTGACGATCTACTCACGCCTCGGCAATCAATCGGACAAACCGTTGCCCTACCCACTAATCGCAATTTCGCTGACAGACCGATTTGAAGAGACGATTGGCAGCCACGTGCTGGATCCGGCGGAATATTTGCCCGAGAACGTAGACCCCCGCAAACATGTCAGGCCTGGCAACACATTCAATGCAGTCATGTCGATCAACTCGCCAGCTGAGAATGTCACCGGCTTCAAACTGAATGTCTGCTACCGTCTCGAGGGCGAACGACTTAGCTGCGCGATCGACGATTTCAAGTAATATCTCCTAATGGAGATTCCAGCGCTAAAGATCGGCCCATACCTTCTGTCGTCACCGTTTGTACTCGCGCCGATGGCCGGCGTTACTGACGCACCGTTTCGGCGCATCTGCCGGAATTACGGGGCGGGAATGACCACCTCGGAAATGACCACGGCCGATACCAGTCTCTGGCAAACAACAAAGTCCCGGCACCGCCTGGATCTTGATCTCGATGCGGAGCCTGTAGTTGTGCAGATCGCCGGCTCGGAACCTGACCAACTGGCTGGCGCCGCACGCGCCTGTGTGCAACGTGGCGCACAGATCGTAGACATCAATATGGGCTGTCCCGCCAAGAAAGTTTGCAAGAAACTCGCCGGATCGGCACTCCTCAAAGACGAGAAGCTCGTGGCCAGGATTCTGACGAGCGTTGTCACTGCGGTTGCGGTACCCGTTACACTCAAGATACGGACTGGCTGGGACACGGAGCACAGGAATGCCGATGTTATCGCACGTATCGCCGAGGATTGTGGCATTCAGTCTCTCGCCATTCATGGCCGCACTCGCGCGTGCCGATACAAGGGTTCTGCAGAATTCGACACGATCGCGCGCGTAAAACAGGGGGTTAGCATTCCAGTCATTGCCAATGGAGACGTGACGACAGCCGAGAAGTCGCTTGAAGTGTTGCGCCTAACGAACTGCGATGGCTTGATGATCGGCCGTGGTGCGCAGGGACGCCCGTGGATTTTCCGAGAACTGAATCAGATCATCAGTCCAGGTAGTGAAAAACCGCAACTGGATAAAAACGAATTGCGTGATACTATGCTCGACCACTTGAGAGAACTACACCGGTTCTATGGGGATATAACCGGGGTTCGAGTGGCTCGCAAGCACCTGACCTGGTATTGCAACAGCCTGGCAAATGCCGACGAATTTCGTCACCAGGTGGTGCGCGTCGATAGTGCTTCAGAACAGATTAGCCTGACAAAGAACTACTTCGAAAGAGAGGACGGAGGCGAATCTTTGGCGGCGTAAATTCTGAAGTGGGGAGTTTAGACCCGTAGCAACGGGCATGTATTTCAGGATTTGACCACCTTGGGCAATAAAAACAAAAACAGCAACACGCTCCAGTCGAAAGCCAGCAAGAAACCACTCTGTAAACACACAGAAGATGCTCTGGATCAATACTTCACAACAATGAACGGTGATCGTCCCGGTGACCTGTATGACCTCGTCATCAGCGAAGTAGAGCGACCGTTGTTCAAGGCTGTTATGGACTACACTCAGGGCAACCAGAGCCAGGCAGCAGGCATTCTCGGTCTGAATCGCGGCACACTACGCAAGAAGCTCAGAACCTACTCGCTTCTGCGGTAAGACTCCCCCTCCCCTATTTTCCAGGTGATTTAATGTTTAACGTACGACGCGCGCTGGTCAGTGTTTCTGACAAGCGTGGACTAATTCCTTTTGTTTCAGGCCTCGCCGAGCTCGGCATCGAAGTACTCTCCACGGGCGGAACCTGCAGGCAATTACGCGAAGCCGGCCTGGACGTCATCGAAGTGTCCGAGAAAACCGGTTTTCCGGAAATCATGGATGGACGCGTCAAGACATTGCATCCCGTCATTCACGGAGGATTGCTCGGGCGTCGAGGTACAGACGAAGCAACGATGGACGAACACGGTATTGAGCCGATCGACCTTCTCGTCGTTAACCTGTATCCGTTCGAACAGACTATCGCGCGCGATGATGCGACCATAGAAGATGCAATTGAGAATATAGATATAGGTGGACCCGCCATGATTCGGGCCGCATCAAAAAACCACGATGGAGTCGCTGTAATCGTCGAGCCAGGCGACTACGAGAACGTACTGCATGCATTGCAGAATGATGACCTCGGTATCGACACCCGGCGTCGACTTGCAGCCAAGGCCTATGCGCACACCGCGAGTTACGACACTGCGATCAGCCGCTATCTCTCGTCGTCATTGCAAGATGATGTACTGGGAAACCGCTTCCTGTATTCGGGCACGTTGTCGGAAAAACTGCGTTACGGCGAGAACCCGCACCAGGAAGCGGCATTCTATGTCGACCAGCAGGCCGTGCCGGGATCGCTTGCGACAGCCCGGCAACTGCAAGGCAAAGCCCTCTCCTACAACAACATCGCTGACAGCGACGCAGCTTTGGAATGCGTCAAACAGTTCGAGCATCCGGCCTGCGTGATCGTCAAGCACGCTAATCCCTGTGGTGTCGCGGTCGCCAACGATATTTTCGAAGCCTATGAAAAAGCTTTCAAGACTGACCCGACGTCTGCATTCGGCGGCATAATTGCATTCAACCGACCGCTGGATGAAAAAACCGCCGCAGCAATTGTTGACCGTCAATTCGTCGAAGTAATTATCGCTCCGTCGATTGATGCGGCAGCGGCTGAGGCCTGTGCCGCCAAGAAAAACATACGTATCCTGGAAACCGGCGCCTGGCCCGAAAGCACCGCCGGCGGTTTCGATTTCAAGAAGGTTTCAGGTGGCCTGTTAGTGCAGAGCAGCGACATGGGCTTGATCACAGCAGGCGACCTCAAAGTAGTGAGCGAGCTGGCTCCGACGCCGCAACAGATACAGGACATGCTGTTCGCGTGGACCGTCGTCAAGTACGTCAAGTCCAACGCCATCATTTTCTGCAAAGACAACATGACGATTGGCGTTGGCGCAGGGCAGATGAGTCGCGTTTACAGCACCAGGATTGCGGCCATCAAGGCTGCAGATGAGGAACTTGAGATTGCCGGGTCTGTGATGGCATCGGATGCCTTCTTCCCGTTCCGCGATGGCATTGATGCTGCGGCGGCAACCGGAATATCGGCTATCATCCAGCCAGGCGGCTCGATGCGAGACGACGAGGTTATCCAGGCTGCGAACGAGCACGGTCTGGCAATGGTGTTCACCGGCATGCGGCATTTCAGGCACTAGTATATGAAGGTACTCATTATCGGCAGCGGTGGTCGCGAACATGCCCTCGCGTGGAAATGTGCGCAGGACGCCGATGAAGTACTGGTTGCGCCGGGCAACGCCGGAACGGCAACCGAATCAGGGGTACGCAATGTTGCCGTGTCACCCGATGACATCGAAGCGCTCGCGCAACTCGCACGGGACGAGCAAGTAAGCTTAACGATTGTTGGGCCCGAGGCACCGTTGGTGGCAGGTCTCGTTGACCGCTTTAACGAGCTCGGCTTGCCGTGCTTCGGACCGACCGCTGCAGCAGCACAACTGGAAGGCTCCAAGGCATTCACCAAGGATTTTCTCGCTCGACACGACATTCCTACTGCGGCGTATCAGAATTTCACCGACCTGGCCCCGGCACTCGACTACATCCGCAGTTGCGGTGCTCCAATCGTAATCAAGGCCGACGGCCTTGCAGCCGGCAAGGGTGTCATCGTCGCTATGACACTTGCAGAAGCTGAGGCAGCGGCGACCGATATGCTCGATGGTGGAGCCTTTGGCGATGCCGGCGCACGAATCGTAGTCGAGGAGTATCTCGCGGGTGAGGAAGCCAGCTTTATCGTCATCACGGACGGAGAATCAGTGATTCCGCTGGCGACATCGCAGGACCACAAAGCCCGCGACGAAGGCGATGTCGGACCCAACACCGGCGGCATGGGCGCATACTCGCCCGCGCCCGTCGTCACGCCGGAAATTGAACAGCGCATCATGCAGGAAGTCATCGAGCCTACCCTGCACGGCATGCGTGAAGATGGCTACCCGTACCTCGGCTTCCTGTATGCCGGACTGATGATCATGGCAGATGGCACACCGAAGGTGATCGAGTTCAATTGCCGCATGGGTGACCCCGAGACGCAGCCGATCATGTCACGACTGCGCTCAAGCCTGAACGACGTTTGTATTGCGACGCTGAATGGTAGCCTGGGCGGCCAGCAGGTGGCGTGGGATAGCCGTGCAGCGCTTGGCGTTGTGCTGGCAGCGGGTGGCTACCCGTCTGGCTACGCGAAAGGTATGCCGATCACAGGACTGGACGCGGTCGAGAGCGATGATCAGAAAGTGTTTCATGCCGGTACCGCGCTGAACGGCGACAAAATCGTTACGAGTGGCGGACGCGTGCTGTGCGTCGTCGGCCTCGGCGATACCGTCGCCGCAGCGGCTGAAAGCGCCTACGATGCGGTCGACAAGATCAGCTGGCAGGACGTCTATTGTCGGCGTGACATTGGCCACCGTGCGATCGCCCGAGAAAAAAAATGAGCAGCAGATGCTAACGACGGGCGCAGCACTGCAAGCCGTACTGGCAGCCACGCCAGAATTCACTGTTGAGGTGGTTGCGGTTTCAGATTCAACTGGGCGCATTCTCGCGCAATCAGTTGTCGCCGAGCGCGATCAGCCGCCGTTCGACCGCGTCATGATGGACGGCATCGCGTTCGCCTCAACTGACTATGAGTCCGGGCAACGTGAGTTTCCTATACAGGCCATGCAGGCCGCAGGCGATCCAATGCTCTCATTGCAGGCCGGCCACTGCATAGAGATCATGACGGGGGCAGCGTTACCAATTGGCGCAGACTGCATAGTCCCTGTGGAACGCACCACAGCGACGGACGGTGCCGCGACGATTGAGGCGGACTACGAAGTGAAAGCAAGGCGCTTCGTGCATCCCCGTGGCTCGGATTTCAAAGTCGGTGCAGCCTTGCTGCAAGCAGGGAAACGCATCTCGCCTATGGATATTGCGATAATCGAGTCCTGTGGCTTGACCGAGGTGTCCGTGTCGCGCGACCCAGTGATTCGGGTCATCTCAACGGGTAACGAACTGGTCGCGGCAGGGCAATCGATAGCAGATCATCAGATACGAATGTCCAATGGCCCCGCTGTGATCTCTCTGCTCGGCTCACACGGCTACAAGCGTTGCAGCCACGATCACATCGAGGACGATGTGGATACATTGCGCGAACGGCTTGCTGACCACCTCAGCAATTCGGAGGTTCTGATCCTCAGTGGTGGCGTATCCATGGGCAAGGCTGACTACGTACCGCATGTCCTTAAGGATCTTGATGTTGAAGTCATTTTTCACAAGGTCAGCCAGCGGCCTGGAAAACCGATGTGGTTTGGTAAAGGGCCCGCCGGACAGCTGGTGTTCGCGCTGCCCGGCAATCCGGTATCGGCGCTGGTGTGCTGCCGGCAGTACGTTGTGCCCGCGCTGCTGCGGGCAGCTGGTGTCAAGCCAGCCCCACCCGAGTTTGCGGTACTTGTTTCCAACGTCTCATTCAAACCCGACCTGACCTGTTTTCAACCGGTAAAATTGACTTCAAACACTTCAGGCCAGGTTATTGCCGTACCCGTAAAGACCAACACGTCGGGTGATTTCGCGTCGCTATCGGCAACCGATGGCTATGTAGAACTACCGCGGGAGCAAACGCACTTCGACGCGGGCACGACCGTTTTTTTGCATCGCTGGATTGCCGCCTGATCGTTTTTCAGGTTACTGTTGCCGGATGATAAGTCCTGCTGATGCCCTGCAACGCCTTCGCGATGGTAACCAACGTTTCGTATCCGGCGACGCCGTTACCAACTCTACCGTCAACCGCGGCCACCAGCCAGAGCTGGCCAAAGCACAGACCCCATTTGCCATAGTGCTGGCGTGTTCTGATTCGCGTGTACCGACAGAGCTGATTTTCGACCAGGGTTTCGGAGATCTGTTTGTCATTCGTGTCGCTGGCAACATTGTCGCGCCGTCTCAGATAGGCAGTATCGAATTTGCCGCAAAACAATTTGGTACTCGCCTGGTCGTAGTGCTCGGGCATAGCAATTGTGGTGCGATAGTCGCAACGTTGGACGAGCTGGCGAAGAAAGTCGACCTGCGTTCGCCAAACCTGCGCGCGATCGTCGACCGGGTCAAACCCGCAGTTGAACCCGTCCTGGCGCAACACGGCCAGGACGAGACTCATGACGTCGTAGGAGACTCCGTCCGGGCCAACGTGCGTGCCTCGGTTGAGCGCCTGTCGCACGGTTCATTGATTATCGAATCGCTGATAGCCGGCGGCGACCTGCAGGTTATTGGTGCCGAGTATTCGATGGAAACGGGTAATGTCGAGTTTTTCGAGGCGTTGTAGGTGCCGCTGATCCAGGGTGGCTGTTTCTGTGGCGCGATACGATTCAGTATCGACGCACCGGAGTCGCACGCCTGTATCTGCTATTGCCATAGTTGCCAGCGATCTGCCGGTGCGCCATGCGTCGCCTGGGCGACTTACGAGAAGGACACGCTCAAGATTGTACAAGGCGTCGTGCACTCGCACCGCTCTTCGCCGGGCGTAAGCCGCGGTCTGTGCAGCGCCTGTGGCACCTGCATCAGCTACGAAAATGAAGAACGCCCGGGCGAAATCGACCTCTCACTGAACGCACTCGATGACCCTGCGGCGCCGGTTCTGCGCGCCCATATCTGGACAGAAGACAAGCAGCCCTGGACTGTTATCTGCGACGATTTGCCGGTATTCACGCGCAATAGCCAGTAGGCGATTAGCACTCACGCAACCGATTTCCTGACCGTGTGCCGTCTAACAGGTACCAGAGCAAACCGCGCCAGGAGAAATCGCAATGAAATCCAGAAAATTTTGTACGTCCGCTGCGATCGTAGCAGTCACAGCGTCGCCCGCCCTCCTAGTAGCCGACGACGAGGAAACACCATTCGCAGTGGCCGAGATTTTCTTCGAGCTCAATAACACAGACGGCGACCTGGGCATCCATTCACTCATTGATGGCGAACCGTGGAAACGGCTCACAATAGAAGACAAGAACGAAAGAACTCTGCTCAACGCAAGAGTAAAAGGCCGACTGCGGCGACAAGGCCTTACAGAGATATTTTTCGAAAGTGCTGAGCCGCAATTTGATGATCTGGCACCGGCAACCTTTTTCCGACGCTTCCCGGCAGGCACTTACGAGGTGGAAGGAATTACATTGGACGGTGAAGAACTGGAAAGCGAAACCGAGCTAACCCATGCGATGCCGGCACCGCCAAATCCAACGGTGAACGGGACTGCAGTTGCAATGCAGTGCGACGACGAGGAACCTGGATACGACGCCCCAACCGTGGAAGGTGACGTGGTGATCGCTTGGGACCCGGTAGCCCGGACCCACGCATCGCTCGGCAACCCGCAGGATTCGCCAGACATTTCCATATTCAACTACCAACTCGTTGTTGAGGCTGAACTCGAGACTCCCAATGGCGAAGAGTTTGCGAGTGTCCTGAGTGTCATCCTGCCTCCGGGTGTCACGGCGATGACGGTTCCAGAGGAGTTCCTCACGCAAAGCGACACGTTCAAGTACGAGGTACTTGCCCGCGAAGTGAGCTGGAACCAGACGGCAATCGAAAGTTGTTTTCTGTTACAAGACGATGAGTAAATTTGCCAATGGCAGACAGTGCGGGACTTCGGTGGGTCTCGCACTGCTTTTTTCACTGACCGCTCAAGGCGAGTTCTTGTTGCCGGAGTCGAACTACGTGCTAATTGAAGATAAACAACACCCTGAAACGTCTCGACTGCTCGTTATGCACGACAACGACGATGAGCATCTGCCGCCCAGCCAGCCAGCCGATCTGTTAGTTGACGATGAACAACGTGCTGTCGTTATGGCGACAAGTGTGAATTCGAAGGAGCGTGTGCGCGGGCTTACATTGCTGGCAGGAAATGACAGCTTTGCGGCGCTTGAGACCGCACTGGTATTGATGACCGACCAGAACAGCCGTGTTCGGGAAGAAGCGCTCCAAGTTCTGTTTGAGCACCCCAGGGCCGATAGGCAATTCATCATCACGCTCGGCAGCGAGGACGTATCCGCGCGCGTCCGACGGGCGACCGTAGCGCTGCTGGAAGATGCAGACGGTATCTAGTATGCATGTTGGCCACATCAATCTTGCAACAACGTTCAATGGCGCGGGAGAGCACTTCGTCAACCTCGTCAAAGAACTGTGCCAGCACAATATCGAACAATACGTCGTGGTGAGAAACGTCGCGCTGGCAAAGCGACTGGATATTGTCGACGGCGTTACGGTCGGTCCAGTTGTTCGCTCAGCAATCACGGCTTTCTGCCTGATGCCGGGCGTTGATGTCGTGCACGTCCATGACAGTTCCAGCGCGTCGGCAGGGCTTCTCATGGCCCTGACACGATCAGTACCGTTCGTCTTGAGTGATCATGACATCAGCGGCGCAAAGAAAAATCCGATTAGACAAGCCGTCGAAAAGCGCGCAAGCGGTTTCGTGGAGACGGATACTATGAGCGGTATCGAACTGATAAAATCGTACCGTCAGGCAGTCGACTCACTGCGCGTACCGACGCTTATGTTGTAAGACTAAAACTCCCACAAAACGCCGATGGCCGGCAACAACGGCATCCAGTAGTCCTGCCCGCGTTCAAGTAACTCGCCACCTGCAGCATTTTCCTCGAAGTCCCAGTCCAGGCAGCACTCATTGCGGCGATTCAGGGCATTTGAAATTTCCACAAACGCCAATAGCGAGCCACGCGGCACTTTGAACTCGCGGCTCAGGCGCAAATCAAGACTCGCGTACAGTCCGTGTTGCTCTGCGTTCCTCTCGGCCGGCGCGACAAACCCAAGATCGTCCACATCCAGTACGGTTGTCGGCCACCCGGAGTGTATGCTCGTAGCCACCGCGAATGACCAGGCTTCTGATCGCCAGTCGAACCCGCCATGTACAGAGTGTCGTTGATCCCAGCTCCTCGGAACGTTCTTGCCGTTGATACTGTCGGTCACCTCCGACCACGTGTATGACCCCCACCAGTTGATATTACCGACGCGACGGTCTGCAGAAATTTCTGCCCCCCAGGCGCGCGCACTATCAGGATCAAGACGCACCCGGTCTTGCTGCAACTCAGGCATCAAGCCCAGCGGGTCGAACAGGTTCTCGAATCTGGGGCGTACTCTGCCGATGTCCTTGTGAAAAACTTCGACACGGATTGACGAGTCATTCTGCAGCTGCCGCCGCAATCCCAGGATTACGTGATCCGCACGCTGCGCTGGCCAGAACGATGTAATGTCGTCTTCAATTTGCAATGACTGAATAGGCTGTGACTGAAAATAGCGACCGACGCTTGCACGAAGCTCCGTTTCCGTGCCGGGTCGATACAAGATGCTCAGGCGTGGACTTAGTTGCGAGTCAGAACCGAGGCCAGTGTAGGTCTGGTCATCCCAGCGCAATCCCCATTCAAGAGTCGTGTTGTCAGAAATCCGCCACCGGTCGGAAACGAACATTGCGTAGCTGCCTCCCTTGGGGTGCGCCGCCGATAAACGAGTCCGGGTTAGTGGCTGATTCAGGTAACGCGCCTGCAAGCCAAAGTATTCAGCTGCGCCTTCGTACCTGTAGTGAGCATCGCCATTCGCAATATCAAAACCCCACTGCATCGAGTGCACATCAGACGGTGACCACAACCACTCCTGGCGAAAACCGAACTGCTGTACTTCGCGATAGTCATCTACAGCAGCGACCATCTTTTCTGTGTCGTTCGCAAGGCCGAGACGGAGGTTATCGTAGTCGACCAGCGACAAGACGGTGCTACTCGACAAAGTGTCAGACCAGCGGTTCTGCAATCGGATCCAGATTTGCGCGTTGCGCGTATCACTACTGATCTGGTCACGCTCGGCAGGCTCGGTTTCAAGCACAACATCCACGGCATCTTCGGCATACAAAGCGTTGACAGAGAAACGCGCCCGCGGCGAAACGGCAAGAGTGAATTCCGCGAACACATCGAAGTACGACGGTCGTCCAAATTTGGGGTCGATGACGAGGTCCAGGTTGCCACGCCGCGCCGATACTAACCAGCTACGGTTGCCAGTCTTGCCGGTGGTTAACATGGAGGTATTGAAAACGCTTACGCCAATCTCATGATGCGTCGTTTGTTCCGTTTCCAGAGAGTCCATCAGGACAAGGCCACTCATGCGATCACCGAAACGCACTGGAAATCCACCCGTGTATATTTCGACACCCTCGATGGCACGTGCGTCGATCGCGCTGAAAATACTCTGATAATCACGAATATGGAATGGATCAAACAACCACTGGCCGTTGAGCATGATCCCGATTTCGTTTTTCTCACCGCCACGAAAGTGAGCGATTGCTGATGCCCCACTGGCCGCAGCTCCCGGCAGCCTCTGAGTTACCCGAATAGGATCCTCGCCGATATCCGGCAGGTTTTGAATACTGCGCCGGTCGATCGAGACGCGCGATCCGGATATGTCTCTGGAAACCGCATAGCGACTCGCAGAGACAATGACCGTCTCGAGCGGATCCTCGGTTCTTGTTTGCGTCGAATCACGCGGGACAGCGGGCCTCCCAGCGCGTGTTGCCGCTTGCCGGATGACGAGATACACACCGGCTTCAGTCTTAAGCGTCAGTCCATACGGAGCCAGTATTTGCGAGACGATATCAAACGGGGCTCCAGGCAACGGCTCGTCAACTACAATGTACTCTGGGTTGAGTAAGTTGGTGCTGTACGCGAATGGCTCGCCGGCAACACGGTAGGCTTCAACAATGTCGATAACGGACTGGCCACGCAAAGGCACAGCGAGATCTTCGGCGACGAGCGGCACCGAATAGAGGAGCAGTATCAGTAACAAATACCGCGGCTTAGTTGCTATCGCCGACGTGGAGCTCTCCTTCGTCAATTCGCCACTTGAGACCTGTCAATGACATACCAGCGCGCAGAGCCGCTGCCGGGCTGTCACTCACTCTCTCCATTCCCATCAGCTGGTCCCGCCGGGCGGTATGTTCGATCCTATCCGAACTGTATACAACGTCGTAACCCAGCTCACGACCGACCCATTGCAAAAACTCGTCGATCGTTCTGCCGTCAAAGTCGAATGGCGGCGCTGTGTCGGCTACCCAATCCCATGCGTCACCGTACGCGTTGATACTCAGTCGCAACGGCTGCCTGCCGCCCTCGAACAACAATTGCTGCCCGCTAGCGGCACTGTGCCGCCGTCTGCGGTCCTCGACAGTTACCTGCCCTTCCCTGACACTCACCGCCAGCGTTCTGCCCTTTATCGATGTCATGTACTGCGTTCCCACATGCGAGACGCTGCCCTGACGCGTCTCAATCATCAGTGGTGACGAATCGGTCGCGTTATAGCCAGCCGCCAGAGACGAAGGTTGTGAATCGAAGTACACCTGCCCGATGTGCAGATAGATGTGATCATTGCTTATGAACTGGATCTCTGTGCCCCGATCAATGCGCAATGAGCCACCATCTCCCCATGCAAGCGCGATACCTGCGTCCTGACCGGTAACGATAGTCTGTCCGGACAATACCCGCGTGAGCGCATCCGCCGGCGTCAGTATCGATCGATCGCCAACGAAAGAGATGCTGCCAAAACTCTTCTGGATAACCGCGACTTCAACCGGGCCAGGTGCTGCAATGCGAAATGTATTGAATGCAGAAAACACGACAAGCAGTACCGTTGCGGCAATCGCGAATCCTGCGAGCCGCTTTTTCGCCTGACGCCTTGTCGTCACCTTGCGCCACTCAGCATGCACGGCTTTCTGCGCCGCAGCTGCATCAGCCATACCGGGTGTCGGCCGCGGATCAGCATGCCGCAGCAGTTGCTCCAAAGGTTCGTCGATGTCGCTCATGATTCCGATAACTCGCTTTGATATTGATCCAGGCCATCGCTTAAAGTCGCATACACATCCGCAAATGCCCGCTTCGCGCGAGCGATCAATGATTGGGTAGCCTCACTTCCGATTTTCAGGCGTTCCGATATTTCCCTGATCGAATGGCCTTCGATGTATTTCCATTCAAGAACGTCACCGTACTTAGGTGGCAGCTTATCCAGCGCCACCTGGATTAGTCGCAACAACTCTGCGCGGCGATATTGGTGCTCAGGATTCGTCTGCCGGGGCATTTGAAGGCTCTCCACTGCGGCCTGAATTTCCGGAAAGTCCTCGACCAGAACAATGTGCTCACGATAGCGCCCCTGCTTGCGCAACCAGTCACTTGTTTCATTGCGACAGATCGAGCACAACCAGGTAAACAGTGCTGACTCGGCTCGGAATGTATGGAGTCTTTGAATCGCTCTCGTCAGCGTTATCTGGGCAAGCTCTTTAGCCGCATCCGGGTCATCGGACAACCTCACCAGAGCAAATCGGTACAGGCGCGAGAAATTTTCTTCGAAAAACTGCTCAAAGGCTCGCTCATTTCCAGCAAGCAACTGTTTTACAAGCCTTTTATCGCCAAGGTGAACCGTCACTGCGCGCCCCTCTGGGTACTCGTTCATTAGACGGTCGCGGCCGGCAAAATCGGTCGCGGTATTTCCTGATTTTACCCCTGCCGGGGTGCCAGCACTTACTATTTGACCATAGCCGCGACGGTATGCCCGCCGCGAACGCCGGATCCCAACGAAAAACGCGGCCACATGGGCCGCGTTTTATTCATGACTCAGTAGAGAACGGCTACCGCTTCATCGCTTCGAAGAACTGTGTATTGGTCTTCGTATCCTGCAGCTTGTTGAGCAGGAACTCGATCGCTGCCAACTCGTCCATCGGATGCAGTACTTTTCGCAGTATCCACATCTTCTGCAGCTCATCAGGCTTAGTCAGCAGCTCCTCCTTACGCGTGCCAGAGCGATTGATGTTGATCGCCGGGTAGGTACGTTTTTCGGAGATACGGCGGTCGAGGTGGATTTCCATGTTGCCCGTGCCCTTGAATTCTTCGTAGATCACTTCGTCCATTTTGGAACCTGTGTCGACGAGTGCTGTTGCAAGAATCGTCAGGCTGCCGCCCTCTTCGATATTTCGCGCAGCACCAAAGAACCGTTTCGGCCTATGCAATGCGTTCGCATCAACGCCACCCGTCAGGACCTTACCTGAGGACGGCACTACAGTATTGTAGGCGCGCGCCAGACGCGTAATTGAGTCCAACAGGATAACGACGTCGCGTTTGTGCTCCACGAGGCGTTTCGCCTTTTCGATAACCATATCCGCAACTTGTACGTGGCGACTCGCGGGCTCATCAAAGGTCGATGAAACCACTTCACCACGAACTGTCCGCTCCATCTCGGTGACTTCCTCCGGGCGCTCGTCGATGAGCAACACCATGAGGTCAACTTCCGGGTTATTCGCAACGATGGCCGACGCAATATTCTGCAGCAGCATCGTCTTACCGGCCTTCGGTGGCGATACAATCAAACCGCGCTGGCCCTTTCCGATCGGCGCGACCATGTCGATGATACGCGCAGTCAAATCCTCGGTGCTGCCGTTGCCTTGCTCCAGGGTCAGACGAGCGTTCGGAAACAGCGGCGTAAGATTCTCAAACAGCACCTTGTTGCGCGTGTTCTCAGGTGCATCGTGATTGATCTGGCCGACTTTTAGCAGAGCGAAATAGCGCTCGCCTTCTTTCGGCGGACGAATCAATCCCGAGACTGTATCACCGGTACGCAGATTGAAGCGCCGGATCTGGCTTGGGCTGACGTAGATATCGTCCGGGCCCGCGAGATAGGAGCTATCGGCAGAACGCAAAAAGCCGAAGCCATCCTGCAAAATCTCAAGAACGCCATCACCATAAATATCTTCACCATTCTTGGCGTGCGCCTTGAGAATCGAGAATATAATGTCCTGTTTACGTGACCTTGCGAGGTTTTCTACGCCCAGCGATTCGCCAAGTTCAACAAGCGCCGCGACCGGACGGGTTTTTAGCTCCGTCAGGTTCATCACGTTCTTGCTCGCCTCCAGCTGCTCCGGCGTAATTACCTCAAGGGAACCCTCATCATCAGGATACTCTGACGACTGCTGTGGACGACGCCGGCGGCGCCTGTTCGGATTTCCCTTACCTTTATTGCCGGAACGATTGTTCGAACGGCTATTGTTTGAATTGCTCAAATACTGTCTCTCAGATGTTGGAGTCGAGGAACTCTGTCAGTTGCGACTTGGACAGAGCGCCCAGTTTCTGTGCCTGAACGGCACCGTCTTTAAAAACCATTAGTGTCGGAATGCTGCGAATACCGAACTTCTGGGCGATATTCGGATTCTCGTCCACGTTTAGCTTGACGATCGCGAGTTTGTCCGCGTAGTCGTCGGCGATGTCGTCCAGCAACGGCGCGATCATCTTGCAGGGCCCGCACCACTCAGCCCAAAAGTCGAGCAGCACTGCCTTGTCATTTTGTAAAACATCGGCATCGAAACTGCCGTCCGAAGTGTGCGTAATTTTGTCGCTCACCGGGTTGGTCCTCCAGTTGGAATAATTAACATGGATTCGCTCGTCGTCATCCCCTGTGACGTACGAACATTGATAAAACGGATGACGCTGCCCAAACTATCAGGCACTATGTCGCAGCTTTATTGCCGACTTCTTTCTGGATCGATGAGTAGCGAAACTGGCGGGTGCGACGGGTGTCGCGTCGAATTAGGCCAATTTGACCGCTTCGCGAGACATATTGCAAGCTTTTGACGCATATTTTCTGGTTCTAATGTTATGTCCGAAAACCACCTGAGCGACCTCAGATTCGACTCGCTCGAATTGCACGAGACCATTCAAGCTGGCATCCGCGATGCCGGTTTCGAGTTTTGTACGCCTATCCAGGCCAACACGCTGCCGATTGCCTTGCAACCCAAGGATGTTGCGGGGCAGGCCCAGACGGGTACCGGCAAGACCGCTGCTTTTCTGATCGCCGCCTATCAGCGACTGATGACCAATCAGGGCGAGCCGCCAGCCGGGCAGAAACAGCCTCGACTGTTTGCGCTGGCGCCTACTCGCGAACTGGCACTGCAGATCGCAAAGGACGCTGAGGTTCTCGGCAAACACACCGGATTGAAAGTCGGTCTGGCCTACGGCGGCACCGATTACGAAAAACAACGCAAGACGCTGCAGGATGGAGTCGACCTCCTTATTGGTACACCAGGACGTATTATCGACTTCTTCAAACAGGGCGTCTTTAAACTCGACCAGGTACAAGTCGCTATTCTGGACGAGGCCGACCGCATGTTTGACCTTGGTTTTATCAAGGACATTCGGTACTTGCTGCGTCGCCTTCCGCCGCCCGACAAGCGCCTGAACATGCTGTTCTCAGCCACACTGTCACAACGCGTTCTGGAGCTGGCTTATGAGCACATGAACGAGCCGGAGCTGGTCCGTATCGAACCGGAACAGGTAACCGCTGACAAGGTACGGCAGGCGATCTTCTATCCTGCCAACGAGGACAAGATGCCTTTGCTGGTGGGACTGGTGCGCGAGATCGGTGACGTTCGGATCATGATCTTCGTCAACATGAAACGTGAAGCTGAACGCGTTCAGGACTACCTTGAAGCAAATGGCATTCATGCAGCTGCTATCTCCGGCGACGTACCGCAGAATAAGCGTCAACGCATGCTGGCGGAATTCCAGCAGGGCAAACTTCGTGTCTTGATCGGCACAGATGTCGCTTCACGCGGCCTGCATATTCCTGACGTTGAATACGTAATCAATTACGACCTGCCACACGATCCCGAAGACTATGTGCACCGCATTGGTCGAACCGCAAGGGCCGGCGCATCCGGCAATGCACTGAGCATGGCGTGTGAGACCTATGCAATGTCGCTGCCGGATATCGAGACGTATATCGGCGACAAGATTCCATTCGCAAACTACAACCCGGATGATCTGCCAGAGCTGGTCAGGCCGAAGCCGCGCAAGCGCAAACCAGCACAAGGTCGCCGTGGCGGCGGCAAACCCGGCGGAAGTCGCAGGCCACCGCAGAGAAAACGCGGCTAGAGCATATCGGCGACTTTCTCCACGCCGACGAAATCGGCGCCTTTGTTGACCGGCTCGCCGGAGTCCGGTCGAGTGACGGTTACCAGCATTTCAATGCCGAATTGTCGTGCGCTGTGCAAAACCGGCTGACTGTCGTCAACGAACAGCGTCGTATAGGGCTCGAAGCCGACATCCTGCTGCAGTGCGCTCCAAAATTCCTGGCTTTCCTTGGCGTGACCGTATTCGTGCGAGCTGTACATGCCGTCAAAATAGTCGCCCAGTCCCGTCATTTCGTCTTTTAGTGCCAGCGTGTCCGGGTGCGCATTGGTGACAAGCAAAACGCGGATATTCCCGACATGCACCCGACGCAGAAACTCCAGGGCACCGGGCAGGTAATTGATGCGGTGGCTCATGTCGTGATGTAGCTGCACAACGTCGAGGTCCAGTCGCTCGCGCCAGTGATCCAGGCAATACCACTCGAGACCACCCTGAACGGCGGCATATTTGGCCATTAGCTGCTCACGGGCAGCGTCAATTGTAAGATCATTTGCAAGTGCATACTGCTGTGGCAGGTGCTCTTTCCACATGTAGTTGTCGTACGCGAGGTCGAGCAGAGTCCCATCCATATCGAGCATGAGGGTCTCTGCGCGCAGCAGCGCGGTTTTCGCATTCATATTCATTGTTATACTGCGCGCCCGGTTCCCAACAGGAAAAAGAATGAAGTCGTTAATCGATCCTATCGTCGCCCTGGCCGAAGCTGCTGGCCAGGCGATCCTCGAAGTCTACTCGACCGATTTTGAAGTGCAAAGCAAGGCTGATGAATCGCCTCTGACGCAGGCTGACCTTGCGTCGCACAACTGCATTATCGCGGGACTGAAAGCATTGACACCGGAGCTACCAATAATCTCGGAGGAAGACGGCCTGCCGGACTTCGATATCCGCGGCAAATGGGAAAAGTACTGGTTGATCGACCCCCTGGACGGTACCAAGGAGTTCGTCAATCGAAACGGCGAGTTCACAGTCAACATCGCGCTGATCGAGAACCACCGGCCGGTGTTCGGCGTAGTCCACGTTCCGGTGCAGGACAAGACGTATGTGGGCTGCGAAGGGCATGGCGCGGACGTACGTTACGCGGGCGGAGCGCCCCAAAACATCAATGTCACTGCAAGAAGCGGCAAGCCCGTCCGTGTGGTTGGCAGTCGTTCGCACCGTGGCGCAAGCCTGGATGCCTATCTCGACAAGCTCGACGACTACGACATGATTCCAATGGGTAGCTCGCTGAAGTTTTGTGTCATCGCGGAAGGTGGAGCGGATCTCTACCCACGCCTTGGTCTGACCTCAGAATGGGACACTGCCGCTGCCCAGGCGGTCGTTGAACAGGCGGGCGGCCAGGTCGTTACACTTGACGGCAAACCCATGAAATATAATGCAAAAGAAGACATCCTGAACCCGCATTTTTTTGTCATCGGCGCGAAAGACAAAGACTGGTTGGCACTGCTGCCTGACAGCGAGTAGCATGCCCGTATGACAGAGAAGATTGACACCGAATCGTTTAAGCAACTCGAGCGATTAAGAGAACTGCGTGTCAGTCACAGGGATCTCGACTACCTTATCGATCGACTTCATGACGATCCAATGGTCGATCAGCTCCGTGTTCGCCGCCTTAAAAAACGCAAGTTGCTTTTGAAGGACATGATCATGACGCTCGAGAGCGAGTTGATCCCAGATCTTGATGCGTAGCGTAGCCGGTCAACGCTGAACTGTTTATTTATGGCTTCGGCGCCAAAGTAAGAAAAATGCGGGAATCACGACCAGCGTCAGTAACGTCGCACTAAACATGCCACCAATCATAGGGGCTGCAATTCTCCGCATTACTTCCGAGCCAGCGCCACTTCCCCACATGATCGGAATCAGGCCACCAGTTGTCGCGGCGACAGTCATTATAATTGGACGAACACGCATTACGGCTCCTTCGACAACGGCTTCCTCAATATCCTGATTGGTGAGATCAGCTCCCCCATCCGTGCGCCGCTGAATCGCCTGATTGAGGTATACCAGCATCAGAACCCCAATCTCGACAGCCACTCCAGCCAGGGCAATGAATCCAACGCCGACTGCCACCGACATTTCGTAGCCGAGGAGATACAGAAGCCACAACCCGCCTACCAACGCCATAGGCAACGTACCGAGAATTATTGCCACCTCGGCAAAACGCCGAAAATTGATATAGAGCAACAAAACGATGATTGCGAGGGTGACCGGACCGACAATAGTCAACCGTTGCTTCGCGCGCACCATGTATTCGTATTGTCCGGACCATGTCAGCGAGTACCCTGCCGGAAGGTCGATCTTGTCAGCAACCAGGCGCTGCGCCTCGGCTACATATGAACCAAGATCTCTTCCCGCAATATCGATATAGGTCCAACCGTTCAGACGCGCGTTCTCGCTCTTGATAACTGGCGGTCCATCGGCAACCACCACGTTGGCTACGTCGCCCAGAGCAATACGCGCGCCACTCTCTGTGACAATCGGCAACAGACGCAGCTGCTGCACTGAATCCCGGACTCGCTGAGGGTATCTGACGTTTACCGGATAGCGCTCAAGACCTTCTACGGTTTGCGTGACGTTCATGCCACCGACTGCAACACGCACGACATCCTGAACATCCTGGATATTCAGGCCGAACCGAGCTGCTTTGTCACGATCGATGTCGATGTCAACGTAGCGACCACCAACAACACGCTCGGAATAAACCGATGCCGTTCCCTGCACAGCAGGTAGCACCTTTTCGAGCTGCCGCCCTATCGCTTCGATCACAGACAGATCCGGTCCGGAGACTTTCGCACCAACAGGCGTCTTGATTCCAGTTGCTAACATGTCGATACGGGTCTTGATCGGCATGACCCACGCATTGGTCAAACCTGTGTACTGCACCACTCGATCGAGTTCTGCACGCAGGCTTTCGGGCGTCATGCCAGCGCGCCATTCGTCACGTGACTTCAGCTGAATTACGGTCTCAATCATGGTCATCGGCGCTGGGTCTGTTGCAGTTTCCGCGCGACCTACTTTACCGAACACCCGCTTCACTTCCGGAACTGATTTGATGAGTCTGTCCGTGTGCTGCAGGATCTCGCGCGCCTTGTCCACAGATACGCCGGGGTAAGTCGTTGGCATATACATCAGGTCACCTTCATCCAGCGGCGGCATGAATTCTGACCCCAGCTGCGTTGCAGGCCAGAGTCCGACCACTAGCACCGCAGACGCTATCACGAGCGTGCCTTTGGGATTTGAAATCACCGTGTCGATAACCGGTCGATATAGACGGATTAATGCGGCATTAACAGGATTGTGTTTTTCCGAGCGAACATTGCCACGAATGAAATATCCCATTAGGACCGGAACGAGAGTTACTGAGAGAATCGCTGCAGCCGCCATCGCGTATGTCTTTGTGAAAGCCAGCGGCGCAAACATGCGTCCCTCCTGCGCTTCCAGAGTAAAAACCGGTAGAAAGCTGAGCGTAATAATGAGTAGCGAAAAGAACAGCGGCCTGCCAACCTCTGTCGCTGCATCACCAATAATTCGCCAGCGGTTATCGGGTGTCAGCGGTTGTCGTTCAATATGTTTGTGTACGTTTTCGGTCATAACAATCGCCGAATCGACCATCGCTCCGATTGCAATAGCGATACCGCCGAGCGACATGATGTTTGCATTGATCCCCTGCAGGCGCATGACAATAATCGCAATAAGAATACCGAGCGGCAGGCTAAGAATAATGACCGCGGAAGAGCGCAGATGGAAAAGAAACAGTGCACATATAAGGGCAACAACTGCGAACTCTTCGATGAGCTTGTGAGTCAACGTACTAACTGATCGATCGATCAGGTCAGATCGATCATAGGTAGTAATTATTTCCACACCTTCAGGGAGGCTGCGCTGCAGCTCGGTCAGGCGTTGTTTCACGGCTTCGATCGTCCGTGATGCATTTTCGCCCCAGCGCATAACGACGACTCCGCCGACGACTTCACCTTCGCCATCAAGATCAGCAACTCCGCGTCGCATCTGTGGGCCAATACGGATATCCGCAACGTCCGCAAGCTGCAGCGGTGAACCGTGTTGATTCACGCCCAGTGGAATAGCAGCGAGATCACCAACGCTCTTAAGGTAACCGCTTGCGCGAATCATATACTCTGCTTCGCCCATCTCGACGACGGATCCGCCGCTCTCCTGATTTCCCGCAAGAATGGCCGACTTGATCTTCGCCAGCGATAGATCGAAAGCACGTAGCCTGTCTGGGTCGATCACAACCTGGTACTGGCGCACCATGCCACCAATCGTCGCGACCTCCGCAACACCCGGTACGGTTTGCAGCTCATACTTTAGAAACCAGTCCTGCAAACTACGTAACTTTGCCAAATCATGCGTGCCGCTGCGGTCAGCGAGAGCGTATTGGAAGACCCAGCCAACGCCAGTCGCGTCAGGTCCCAACGCCGGCTTTGCGGAGTCCGGCAACGTTGCGGACACTTGGTTCAGGTATTCAAGAACCCGGGAGCGAGCCCAATACAGGTCCGTACCGTCTTCGAAGATGACGTATACGTAGGAATCTCCATAGAACGAATATCCACGTACGGTTAGCGCATGCGGCACCGAGAGCATGGCCGTCGTAAGCGGATAGGTAACCTGATCTTCGACGACCTGTGGCGCCTGTCCCGGATAGCTCGTTTTGATAATGACTTGAACATCGGACAAGTCGGGCAACGCATCTACCGGCGTCTGGCGTGCCGAGTAGAAACCCCATGCTGCAACGAGCACGGCCATGATCAAGATCAAGACGCGGTTCTCTATAGACCAGCGTATGAGAATCGCAGTCATTCTGTCATCGCTCCCGGACCCGGCTCATAGCGACCCAATGCGCTGTCAACGTTGGACTCAGAGTCGATCAGGAATTGGGCCGAGGTGACCACGCGTTGGCCGATCACCAGCCCGTCGCGAATTGCGATCCGATCACCCGACTCAATCCCCAGCAAAACTGACTTCGACTGATAACGTCCATCCCCGAGGTCAATTACGACCCGGTTCGAATCACCGCTACGTATTACCGCGGACTTCGGTACATTGACAATGTCGCCAGTACCGCGACCGTCAATCAAGACGCGAGCGAACATATTCGGACGCAGTCCCTCGCCGGGATTGTCAAATCGCACGCGTGCTTTCAGGGTACGAGTAACCGGATCAAGTTCGGGATAAATGTAGTCGACTGTGCCATTGAGCCGTGTGTCAGGCAGATACTCGAACTGCACAGTAACCGACTGTCCCGGTTCAACCCAGCTCGCTTGCCGTTCGAGCACTTCGGCAATGACCCAAACGCTATCGAGCTGTGCGACCGACATTACTTCAGTAGATGGTGTGACGTATATTCCTTCGCGCACGCCCAGGTGAGCAATCACACCGTCACGATCTGCCAGCACCTTGACCCTCTGCTGGACCTGGCGTTGTTCGGCCAACCTCGCTATTTCCGAATCCGCGATACCCAGGGCAGTCATGCGATGTCGCGATGCGCTTTGCAGCGTAGCGCTGCCGCTACGAAGTGCCGCAAGATATTCTTCCTGCGCACTTACAAGCGCTGGCGAATACAATTCAAACAATAACTGTCCTTTCTCAACACGGTCGCCAGTAGATTTCGTGACAAGCTTCTCAATCCAACCTTCGACGCGTGTATGAACGTGCTGCAAGGTGTCCTCGTCATAGGCCACGTATCCAACTGTGTCGATGCGCCGTGACAGGGGGCTGAATTTCACAACTTCAGTACGCACACCAAGATTGTTGGCGACAGCGGGGCTAATTTGCACCACACCCGGCCGCGAAGCCTCGTCTTCGACATACACGGGAACAAGATCCATTCCCATTGGCGACTTACCGGGTTTGTCCCGGCGATAATTTGGGTCCATCGGCGCAACCCAGTACAGAACATCGGACGGAGAGTCTGTCGTCGCGTTTTCGCTCCCTGAATTAGCGAGAAAAAATCCTGCGGCAACGCTGCCGGCAGCTACCATGAGTAGTGTCGAAACACTTCGAATATTCATCGTGGCAATCCTCCGAGATTCGCCATGCTGGCGTAGCTTTGGGCACGATCGACCTGCTGACGCAGATGCTCCAGTCTCGTATCCAGACGATCGATCATTGCCAGCATCAAATCCGAGAAACTGCCGGCGTCGCTGCGATACGCGAGCAGCGCTGCCTCTACCTGATCGTCCGTTCGCCCGAGAATCTGTTTTTCATACAATTCAATGCGGCGGCCCAGCTCTTGCCAGCGTACGAACTCGCGCTGCAACTGGCTTAGAAGTTCGGCCTCGATGCGCCGCTTGTCTGCGATGGCGGCGCTGCGTGCATGCAGCGCGGCGGATATTGCACGGTCCTGTCGCTTGGCACCGAACAACGGCAGATCCACAACAACGGCGACGCTAATGAAATCTGATCGGGGTTTGCCGCTTGGAAGGTCGCCATCTCGGTAGCCGTAGCCAAGGTCCAGTGCCCAGCCTGGCTTTTTACTTTCCTGCGCATACGCTACACCCGCTTGCTGCGCTGTCACTCGAAGCTCTGCTGCGTTGACGTCAGGATAGTGTCGTAATCCCTCCTGCAATTCAGCCAGCACCAATACGGTACTCCAGTCGGGCAGCTTCCCTGCCACGGGACGAGAAGCATGCGTACCTATCCATTGCGACAGTATTGCCACTGCAGCCGAGTAGGAGTGCTCTGCATCGATGATGCGTGCGTCCAACCGGCTCAGTTCCAGCTCGGCGCGCAAGACATCGTATTGCGTCTTCTGCCCGACCGTGTACATAGACCGTGAGACCGACAGCAAATCTTCGAAATAAGGCCGTGAGTCTTGCAACAATTGTCGCGCGCGTTGCCAGTAGTACAACTCCAGCCAGCTCTGGCGCGTCCGTTCGAGGACATCACGGATGCGTCCGTCCGCCGCCTGTTCGCTGGCTTCAGATAGCGCCCTGAAGCGCGACGCGTCGGATGCTCTGGACTTCGCCCGTGGAAATGCCTGACGAACACCGATTTGTGCCTGCGTCATTCCCTCGGTGGAGAAACTGCCGCTACTGAGCGGAAAATTCGCAAGCCCCAGCTTGAGTGTCGGATCAGGTAGCTGGCCGGCTACAACAGACTGATCGCGCTTCGCCGCTGCATCAGCGCGCAACATTTTCTCGCCAGGTTCGTCGAACAAAGCGAGATCCTCGGCCTCGGCCAGCGTCAATGGCAAGCGACTGTCGGCTAAGGCCTGCTGTGGCGAACTTACAAACACGAGCGCAAACCAGAACGGTAATGCGCGGCCAACAAATTTTTCGGGCGATCGCCCGTTAATACGAAACATGCTCCAGCTCCTGCCAGGTAATCCAAAAACCTCGGGTTACAAAGACAGGCGGGCTATTTCAGAAAAACGCAGTTCAGCAAATGTAAGGGAGGAAGCGGACTTTCAGGGTCCGGCGGAGATGGCTGACTCTGTAGTGTTGTGAACACAGCCTGAAGGCTGTGCGGCACAGTGCAAAAGATTGCCACGGTGTCTTTTGACGGCTCAAATCCGCGCTTTTCGACATTCGCAGGGTCGAGCTCGCAACACTCAGCTGCCGCAGCCAGCTCAAGCACAGGCGGGCAACAGTCGTGTCCGGGATCGGATTCGGGCGCCGTCTCGAGCGCCATAGCACACGGCAGAATAGCCAGATTCAGCCACAACAGGCTCAGCAGAACGAGCCAGCGGCGTGAGCCGGTAGCAGTCCTCGATCTGTGAAAATGGCGAATCATCTGGTCTTTTTAGACCTTTCTCGCGGTCGGTGCAAGGACACCCGTCAGGATTTAGGCCCTATGTGCGACTCGCCGCGTTCGGCAGCCAGAGCAACCTGCTTGCGGCGCTCCTCGAGGCGAGCGAGACGGTCCTCATCAGCCTCGTTGATACATTTCGGGCATGAGACACCCTCGCGATAGTCGGGCGAGTCCAGCTCGTTCTTGTTTAGCGGCCGGCGACAGGCATGGCACTGAACATAGCCACCTTCTGCCTGATCCTGATCTACCGCAACGCGGGTATCGAAAACAAAACATTCACCCTGCCAGCGATTTTCTTCTTTGGGGATTTCGTCAAGGTAGTTGAGAATGCCACCTTGCAGGTGATACACCTCGTCGAATCCCAGTTCCTGCATTAGCGCGGTAGCCTTTTCGCAACGAATGCCGCCGGTACAGAACATCGCCAACGGGCGATTGGTAGACTCCGCAGCGAGTTCCCTGGCGAAATCCGGAAACTCCCGAAAGCTGTCATTGCCAGGGTCCAGCGCGCCCGGAAACGTACCGACCTCGACTTCGTAATGATTTCGGGTATCGATGACCAGAACGTTCGGGTCCTCGATCAATTCATTCCAGCGCTCTGCGTCGACGTGTTCCCCCGTGCTTTGGTGAGGCAAGATATCGGGCCGTCCTAACGCCACTATCTCCTTCTTGAGCTTCACCCGCATCTTTCGAAATGGAGCTTCGGAAACATCGTTCCAACGAGCGTCAAGTGGCTCCGTCGAGCCCGCCTTGACCCGCAGCCATTCCAGAACCGGGCGTAGCGCCGCCTCACTGCCGGAAAGCGATCCGTTGAAGCCCTCTGCCGCGATCAGCATGGTGCCGCGCAGACCTTCAGCATCACACAGTGCCTGCAACTCGTCGCGAAATTGCGGCGGGTTTGCGAGATCAAAAAACCGGTAGAGTGAAACGACTTTCATACAGTTCTAAGTGGTGCTTTCACCATTCTCATCGACAGTGAGTGAAAGAATGCTGTGGCGAATCTCTTCGCCAAGCACGAGCCGGGCGTCTGCGCCTATACGAGTCAGATCATCATCAAACTCGATCATACCGTCGGCGTTGCGGCGCAGCACATCGAAATCCTGCAAGGTTCGTATAAAATCATGAAACAGCGTTTTATTGAAGAAGTCAGGTGAGTGCAGGCCATAAATCATGGTCAGCCGTTCGGCACTTTGCTGGCACATACTCTCCAGCTTGCGCCTGCTCAGCGTACCCGTGCCGTTTCGCACCAGGATCGCTATGACCAGATAAAAGCGTTGCAACATCGGCACCATGGACTGTCCCAGCATTAGCAGCTGGAAGGCTTTCTCCGACCCTGAAGGTGGCCGCACAAGCGTTTTCCTGTTTCTGCCATAGGACAGAATATCCAGATCAATCAACGCGCTTATGGCCTCGGACGTGACGTCGTCAGCATCGGCGAACTCCCATTTCAGGCACAACTCTTTTTTCATGAACGGATAGATCAGTCGTATCAGGCGCTGTAGTTCAGAATGTTCGAGCTCCCGTCCCTGGATAAAACAGCAGGCCACCGCCGCGGGTATCGCCAACAGGTGCAGAATATTGTTGCGAAAATAGGTCATCAAGACTGCGGTGCGCTCACTCATATGGATGACCTGGCCCATCGGGTGATTCGAGCGCGTGATGACCTGCAACTTCTCACCATGCTCGATAATCTTGTCCGCATCCCAGTCTGGAATGGTGACTGAATCGGAGTACCTGAATCGTTCGAGCAACTTCAGGCTGAGTTCGATTTGCCGCCTGAGCTCGGCCAGGCCAATCGTTTGCTTCGGTGTCGCAAGCAATACGTATGCAAGCAGACTGATTGGTGTAACGGCGGCAGCAGAATTGATGCCCTGCATGATTTCGGTGCCGAGTTCATCGACCACATCGGCAAGCCACGGTGGCCGCTCACCATTCTCGGTATCAGTCGCACGCCAGTCAGCGTGCAGTCGATCAAGCATCGGTTCAAGCTCGATCGGCTCGGCTACGTTCACGTAGACCTTGCCGAAGTGTTCGCGCAAAGATTTTATCGAACGAATCAGGCCACCCAGTGATTCCTTTTGTTTTTCGGCACCACCCAGCTCGCCGATAAAGGAATCGCCCTCGATGAGTTTTTCGTAACCGAAATAGAACGGCACGAACACGATCGGGCGCTGTGGATTCTTGATGTATGAATTGACCGTCATGACCAGCATGCCACCCTTTGGCGACAACAGGCGACCGGTGCGACTTCGGCCGCCCTCAATGAAATACTCCATTGAGTAACCCTTGGTCAGAATCTCGTGAATGTAGGAATCAAACACCGCGGCATACAAGCGGTTGCCCTTGAATGTGCGCCTCAGGAAAAAAGCGCCTCCGCGCCGCAATATTCCGCCGATAACCGGCATGTTCAGGTTAATACCCGCGGCCACATGTGGCAGATGCAAGCCGGCCTCGTAAGTCACATAGCCCAGCAACAGGTAGTCAATGTGGCTGCGGTGACAGGGGACGTAAATGATCTCCTTGTCCTTGGCCACCTCGTGCAGACGCTCCATGTGATTGAGTTCGACGCCATCGTAAATTCGATTCCATACCCAGCGCAGAAAACGCACGGCAATACGGATGGTCGGGTAGGAAATATCCGCGGCGATTTCCAATGCATACTTTTCCGCCTTGCGCCGCGCCAGCTCCTGCTTGCGAAGGTCATCGCCCGCTTCCGCATCAATGATGCGTCGCACCGCAGGCGCCCGCAGCACCTGCTTTACCAGGGTACGGCGATGCGAAAGGTCAGGACCTACGGTCGCTGTTCGCCTTTGGCGGAAATGCACGCGCAGAATTCTGTACGCCTTGCGATAGGCGATACTCGCATCGACTTCGCCTGTGCAGATACTGCGAATCGGTAAAGCATGGCTATAACGCAGAAGCGTATTGCGGCCATGCATCAGAGTTACGAAGAACTTGCGGGTACGACCGATGATGTCCCAGTTCTCGGACAACAACAGTTTAAAAAACGAGCGTTCTTTTTCCGGTGAGCGACCCCAATAGATTGCGACAGGGATCAGCAACAGTTCCTGGTCGCAATGTTCGGCCTGCTCGATCAAGCGACGCAATCGGCGGGAACCGCCAATAGCCGGGCGGCGCCCAAACCAGCCGTTCGAGCGGCGCATTATGATGTAGCGCCGATTCTCACGCTTGCCGCAAAATTCGAATGATTCAGTCGGCGACGGCATGCCGTGCTTTGCGCAGGCCTTTTCGAGCGCCAGTACATCCGCCAGCCCGCCGGTTTCGAGCACGTAGCAAACAGCGGCATCGCTGTCGGTAATGTACTCGCTGGGAGCCTCAGGCTGGATTGCAGGGCGCGCCCAACTTGAGAACACCTTTCCGGCCAACCAATAGAGCGGGCGAAATATGAAACCTGCGATGTTCATGCGGCACAAGTCTACCCAAAAGCGGGGCTTAGCATACCGTTGACTTATGCTCGGATCGCGGCTAAGACCTTATGCTGAAACGCAAACCGGCGGAGCGGAAGC